>NZ_JAXSQX010000001.1:0-1820928 GCF_034659755.1 Massilia phyllosphaerae | reverse complement strand
CAGCAGGGAATGGCCGCCGATGTGGAAGAAGTTCGCGTCGGCGCTGACGCGTTCGCACTCGAGCAGCTCCCGCCAGATCGCGGCCAGCGCCAGCTCGGTCGGCGTCGTGGGAGCGACAAAGGCGCCGCTCTCCTGCGGGTCCGGCTTCGGCAGCGCGCGCTTGTCGATCTTCCCGTTCGGCGACAGCGGCAGCGCATCCATCACGACGAACACGCCCGGCACCATGTAGTCGGCCAGGGTCTCGGACAGGGCCGCGCGCAGGCACGCCCCCAGCGCCTCGCCGTCGGCGCCGGCTTCGCGCGTGGCCACGTAGGCCACCAGCCTGCGCTCGCCCTCCTCGCCATGTGCCACCACCACCGCTTCGGCAACCCCGGGCTGGGCCGACAGCCGGGTTTCGATCTCGCCCAGTTCGATGCGGAAGCCGCGGATCTTGACCTGGTCGTCGGCGCGGCCGAGGAAGGCCAGGGTGCCGTCGTCCAGCCAGCGCACCATGTCGCCGGTGCGGTACAGGCGTTCGCCCGGCATGAAAGGATCGTCGACGAATTTCTGGGCGGTCAGTTCGGCGCGGTTCAGGTAACCGCGCGCCAGCCCGGCGCCGCCGATGTACAGCTCGCCCACCGCCCCCACCGGCAGCAGCCTGCCGCTCGCCGACAGTACGTGCAGTCGGGTATGCGACACCGCCCGCCCGATGCCGGGAATGCCCGCCACCGGCCCGGTGAACATGGCACCGGTCGAATAGGTCGTGTCTTCCGACGGACCGTACAAATTCCACACTTTCCTGCAACCGGTGCCCGCGAACAGGCCGTTGAGCAGCTTTTGCGGCAGCGGCTCGCCAGCCAGGTTGATCACCTCGGCCGAATGCGGCACCCGGCCCCGCTCCAGCAGCATCTTCATCGCCGAAGGCACGGTGTTGACCAGGCTGACGTCGCAATCCTCCTCGAGCAGGGCCAGCGCGTCGCGCACCACCACGCAGCGGTGGCCGGCGCTGAGCGGCACGAAGATCTCAAATACCGACAGGTCGAAGTTGAGCGAGGTGCTCGCCAGTACCGCGCGCAGTTCGACCGCGCTGAAGTGCGCATGGGCCCATTCCAGCAGCGCCGCCGTGTTGCGGTGCTCGATCATGACGCCCTTCGGCACCCCGGTCGAGCCCGATGTATAGATCAGGTAGGCCAGGTGCGCCGGCGTGACGCCCACCGCCGCCGCGTCCGGATCGGACTCACTGTAGCCGGCGAAGTCGCCGTCGCGGTCCAGGCACAGCGCGAGTGCCGCCCCCGGGACCAGCGTGTCCAGCAGCCGCGCCTGGGTCAGCACGATGCGGGCCCCGCTGTCGCGCACCATGAAGTCGAGGCGCGTGCGCGGGTAGGCCGGGTCCAGCGGCACGTAGGCGCCGCCTGCCTTCAGGATGCCGAGCATGCCGACCACCATGTCGGCCGAGCGCTCGACGCACAGGCCGACCAGGGTGTCCGGTCCCACCCCTTCGGCGCGCAGGCGGTGGGCGATGCGGTTGGCTTTTGCATTCAGCGCGGCGTAGCTCAGCGCCCTGCCCTCGCACACCACCGCCACCGCCACCGTCGCCGGTGTGCGCCTGGCCTGTTCTTCGAACAAATGGTGGATGCAGCGGGCCGGCGGCGCCGCGCCGGTAGCGGCGTTCCAGCCGCGCAGGTGGTCGCGGTCGTCGGCGGTCAGCATCGCAAGTTCGCCGACCGGCGTGGCCGGCGTATCGGCGATGGCCTGGAGCAGGACCTTGAAGCTGGCGGCCATGCGGGCAATGGTGGCGGGCTCGAACAGGCTGGCGGCCGCGTTCCAGGCCAGCGTCAGGCCGTCCGCGGATGCGGCCGCGGTCAGCTCCAGGTCGAACTTGGCCGGCACGTGCTCCACCGGCAGCGCGCCGACCTCCAGCCCCGGCATGCGCAGTGCCGCGGCATCGTCGTCGCGCATCGAGAACATGACCTGGAACAGCGGCGCGTGCGAAGGGCTGCGCTCGGGCTGGAGCGCATCGACCAGCTGCTCGAACGGCAGGTCCTGGTTGACATGGGCGTCCAGCAGGGTCGCGCGCGCCTGCCGCAGCAGCGCAGCGACATCCTCGCCCGGGGCAATCGCGGTGCGCAGCACCAGCGTATTCACGAACAGCCCGACCAGGCCCTCGGTCTCCTTGTGCGCACGCCCGGCGACCGGGCTGCCCATGACGATATCGGATTCGTTGCTCCACCTGCCGAGCAGCAGGGCGAAGGCGCCCTGGAGGAGCATGAACAGCGTGGCGTCGTGCGCGCTGGCGAGCGCTTTCAGGCTTGCCAACAGGGAGGGACCGACATGCTCGACATGCTGCAGGCCGCGGAAGTCCTGCTGCGCCGGGCGCGGCTTGTCGAGCGGAAGGTTGTGCACCCGCGGCAGCCCGTCCAGGCGCGCGCGCCAGTAGGCCAGCTGCGACGCCATGCGCGCGCCCTCGGCCTGGCCACGCTGCCACTTGGCATAGTCGGCATACTGGACCGGCAGCGGCGGCAGCGGATCCGAGCCGTTCGCGCCGTCCGCACAGTACGCGGCGTACAGTGCGCCCAGTTCGCGCACGATGACGCCGACCGACCAGCCGTCGGCCGCGATGTGATGCAGGGTCACCAGCAGTACGTGCGCGCCGGGCCCCAGCCGCAGCAGGCTGGCCCGCAGCATCGGGCCGCTGGCCAGGTCGAACGGGCGCGCCGCCTCGCAGCGTGCCAGCCGCGCCGCTTCGGCGGCGGGAACGGTACCGGCCGAGAGGTCGCGCATGTCGAGTGCGACCGGATGCGGCGCCAGGATGCGCTGCACCGGCCCCGTTTCGGTATCGTCGTAGACGGTGCGCAGCACCTCGTGCCGGCCGACGACGCCATCCAGCGCCCGTTGCAGCGCCGCCACGTCGAGCGCGCCGTCCAGGCGCAGCGCGGCGGGCATGTTGTAGTGGCCCGCGTCCGGCGCCAGCCCATGCAGGAAGTGCATGCGCTGCTGCATGGGCGACAGGGCCAGCGGGAGTCCGCGTGCCGCAAGCGGAATATTCTCGTGCGCCTCCTTGCGGTGGCCGTCGATGCAGGCGGCCAGCTGGTCCAGCCGCGGGTGCTCGAAGACGGCGCGCAGCGCCAGCCGCACATGCACCGCGGCGGCGATGGCCGCGGTCATGCGGGTGGCCAGCAGGGAATGGCCGCCGATGTGGAAGAAGTTCGCGTCGGCGCTGACGCGTTCGCACTCGAGCAGCTCCCGCCAGATCGCGGCCAGCGCCAGCTCGGTCGGCGTCGTGGGAGCGACAAAGGCGCCGCTCTCCTGCGGGTCCGGCTTCGGCAGCGCGCGCTTGTCGATCTTCCCGTTCGGCGACAGCGGCAGCGCATCCATCACGACGAACACGCCCGGCACCATGTAGTCGGCCAGGGTCTCGGACAGGGCCGCGCGCAGGCACGCCCCCAGCGCCTCGCCGTCGGCGCCGGCTTCGCGCGTGGCCACGTAGGCCACCAGCCTGCGCTCGCCCTCCTCGCCATGTGCCACCACCACCGCTTCGGCAACCCCGGGCTGGGCCGACAGCCGGGTTTCGATCTCGCCCAGTTCGATGCGGAAGCCGCGGATCTTGACCTGGTCGTCGGCGCGGCCGAGGAAGGCCAGGGTGCCGTCGTCCAGCCAGCGCACCATGTCGCCGGTGCGGTACAGGCGTTCGCCCGGCATGAAAGGATCGTCGACGAATTTCTGGGCGGTCAGTTCGGCGCGGTTCAGGTAACCGCGCGCCAGCCCGGCGCCGCCGATGTACAGCTCGCCCACCGCCCCCACCGGCAGCAGCCTGCCGCTCGCCGACAGTACGTGCAGTCGGGTATGCGACACCGCCCGCCCGATGCCGGGAATGCCCGCCACCGGCCCGGTGAACATGGCACCGGTCGAATAGGTCGTGTCTTCCGACGGACCGTACAAATTCCACACTTTCCTGCAACCGGTGCCCGCGAACAGGCCGTTGAGCAGCTTTTGCGGCAGCGGCTCGCCAGCCAGGTTGATCACCTCGGCCGAATGCGGCACCCGGCCCCGCTCCAGCAGCATCTTCATCGCCGAAGGCACGGTGTTGACCAGGCTGACGTCGCAATCCTCCTCGAGCAGGGCCAGCGCGTCGCGCACCACCACGCAGCGGTGGCCGGCGCTGAGCGGCACGAAGATCTCAAATACCGACAGGTCGAAGTTGAGCGAGGTGCTCGCCAGTACCGCGCGCAGTTCGACCGCGCTGAAGTGCGCATGGGCCCATTCCAGCAGCGCCGCCGTGTTGCGGTGCTCGATCATGACGCCCTTCGGCACCCCGGTCGAGCCCGATGTATAGATCAGGTAGGCCAGGTGCGCCGGCGTGACGCCCACCGCCGCCGCGTCCGGATCGGACTCACTGTAGCCGGCGAAGTCGCCGTCGCGGTCCAGGCACAGCGCGAGTGCCGCCCCCGGGACCAGCGTGTCCAGCAGCCGCGCCTGGGTCAGCACGATGCGGGCCCCGCTGTCGCGCACCATGAAGTCGAGGCGCGTGCGCGGGTAGGCCGGGTCCAGCGGCACGTAGGCGCCGCCTGCCTTCAGGATGCCGAGCATGCCGACCACCATGTCGGCCGAGCGCTCGACGCACAGGCCGACCAGGGTGTCCGGTCCCACCCCTTCGGCGCGCAGGCGGTGGGCGATGCGGTTGGCTTTTGCATTCAGCGCGGCGTAGCTCAGCGCCCTGCCCTCGCACACCACCGCCACCGTCGCCGGTGTGCGCCTGGCCTGTTCTTCGAACAAATGGTGGATGCAGCGGGCCGGCGGCGCCGCGGACGCCGGGTTAAAGCGGTCGAGCAGGCAGGCGCGCTCTTCCGGTGGCATGACCTCGATCGTGGCGAGTGGCACGCCGGCCATGGCCGGCAGCGTGTCGAGCATGTGCGACAGGCGCTCCGCGGCCAGCGCGATATCGGCGGCGCTGAAGTACCCGAGATTGTAGTCGAGCTGGATTTCCGATTCGGCCTGGCCGCCGTATTCCCAGATGGTCGCCATCAGCGGCGTCGGCTCGTGGTTGTGGCTGAGGTAGACCAGCGTGGCCGGGACACCGTCGATCGCCAGCTTGCTGTCGAGCTTGAGATAGTTGAAGCCGACGTCGTATAGCGCACGGCTGCCCCCCTGCAGCCCGAGGTCGCGCACGATGTGTCCAAGCGGATAGCGCTGGTGACGCAGGTCGCGCCGCATGCGCTCGGACAGAGCGCACACCAGTGCGCAGAAATCCGCCTGCGGGTGGGCCTGCACGCGTACCGGGGTGATACTGGTGAACACGCCGATCATCTGCTTGTGCGCATGCGCCGGGCGGTTATGCACCGGCATGCCGAGCACGAAGTCGGTACGGTCGCAGCATCCGTACAGGTAGGCGCACAGCAGCCCCGCGAATACCGGCGCGCGCCCGACACCGAGCCGGCGCGCCAGCGCGTCGACGGCGTCCGACTGGGCCGCAGTCAATGCCATCGCATGACGCGCGCTGGCGACGGCGGCGCCGCCCGGCAAGGGCGACAGCAGGCGTTCGGGCACGCCGGCCAGGCAAGCCTGCCAGTGCGCGCGGTCGGCGGCGAAACGCTCGCCGCCGGCGTAGTCCTGGTCGGCCGCGGCCACTGCGGACCACGGCAGCGGATCGTCCGCCTCCAGGGCGCTGTCGCTGTAATACTTGCCGAGCTGGCGCGCCCAGTTGGCAAAGCCCCAGCCATCCATCGCCAGGTGGTGGGCGAAGCCGACGTACCAGTATTCCGCCTCGCCGATCTTCAAAAGCGCGGCGCGGAACAACTCCGCGTTCTCGAACGGCACCGGGGTTTCGAACAGCTCGGCCAGCCATTGCCTTGCCGCTGCGGCCGGCTCCGCGGCGCGACTGAAATCCGTCAACGGCAGGCCGGTGCTGCGATCGACGCTGATGGCCTGGGCCGGCTGGGGACCATCGCTAAGGATGCGGATGCCGAAGCCGTCGTGTCCCAGGACCAGGCGGCGATGGGCGTCGGCCAGCCGCGCCGCGTCGATCCGGCCGAAGCGGATGTAGCCGCCGACATTGTACAGCGGGCTGGCTGGATGATGTAATTGGTCGAAATAGATGTCGGCCTGGCTCAGCGTCAGTGGAAAACGGGCGTGGATGGTGCTCATGCAAACCTCGAAGTCTGGTGATGTTGGTGCGATGGATGGACAGCGCGGGTGGCGCCGGAAACCAGTTCGACCCGCGCCAGCCTGCCCTCTTCCATGACCAACACCTTGTCGGCAACGTCGAAGTAGCGGTCGTCGTGGCTGATGACCACCACCGCCTTGTTGCGCGCCCGCAGTTCGGGCAGCAGCGTCTGGTAGAACACCTGCTTGAACACGGGGTCCTGGTCGGCGGCCCATTCGTCGAACAGGTATAGGTTCTTGTCCTCGAGCAGGGCGACCAGCAGCGCCAGCCGCTTCTTTTGCCCGTCCGACAGCGCCAGCGTGGAGAAGCGGCCGTCTTTGATCGTCACCTTGTGGTCCAGCTTGAGCGCCACCAGGTAGCCGGCGATGCGCTCTTCCACCTGCGCGTCGCCCAGCCCCAGCAGGCGGTCGAACAGGTAGTAGTCGGTGAAGATCGCGCCGATCTGCTCGCGGCAGCTGACCAGGGTACGCGGATCGACCTCGACGTCGCCGAAGCGGATGCTGCCCGACTGCGGCAGGTAATGCAGCGTCATCAGCTTGCTCAGGGTGGACTTGCCGGAGCCGTTGCCGCCGACAATGAAGGTGACCTGCCCGCGTTCCAGCTCCAGGCTGACGGGCCCGACCTGGAAGCCGCCGCCGTCGCCCGCATGCGGGTGCCGGTAACACACGTCCTTGAAGACGATCGATTGCCAGTCGAAGTCCAGCGGCGGCTGCCGCCGCTCGGCCTCTTCCTCGGGCAGCTCGTCGAGGATCTGGGTCACCTTGTTGAGCGAGACGCGGGCCACGATCACCTGCGGAATGAAGTTCAGGATGCTGCTGACCGGACCGGTCACGTACAGCAGGGCCATGATCACGCCCAGCAGCTCGGTGCTGCTGACGCTGTGATAATTGACGAACACGAAGGTCACGGCACCGATCACGAAAAAGCTGATCAGGTCGCCATAGTTCATCGCGGCGCGCACGATGGTGAAGCCGCGCTTGTCGTACTGCAGGATCTTGCGTTCGTGCTCGATCAGCAGCTCGTCGAAGAAGCTGGCGCACTTGTTCTGGTTCAGCTTCAGTTCCTTGGCGCCGTAGATCAGCGCCCGGATCGACTCCTGCAGGTCGTCGGCGATGTGGCGCGAGCGCACGAAGTAGCGGTTACCGAAGTACATCGGAATCTGGTAGCTCACGACGCCGAACACGATCGCCCCCATCACGAACCAGAATACCGCCGCGTTCATGTACAGCAGGAAGCCGAGCATGCCGACCAGGGTGACGATGCTGATCAACAGGTCGGGCAGCATGCGCGCCCCCATGACGATGCGAGCGACATCGGTGGTCAGCGCGGCGATCAGCTTCGGCGATCCCATGCGTTCGAGGTCGACGATGGGCGCGTTCGCGATCCGGTGGTAGATCCGGATGCGCAGGCTGGTGGCGACGTCCATCGACACGCGCAGCAGCATGATCTGCGAGAACGACCGGGCGAACAGGATGAACGCGCAGGTCAGCAGGAATACCGCGGCCAGCCGGTAGTGGGCCACCTCGACCGCGAACACGGTCTCGATGCCGCTGTCGACCGTGGCGAAGCGCCCGGGGTCGGGCGCCAGGCTGTCGAGGACGGTAGGTATCAGGAAGGCGTAGCAGACACCGGCAAGGGCGCCCAGCACTATCGAGAAGAACACCTTGTTGGGCGCTTTCTGGCTGAAGGCATCGAACAGCTTCATATGGGTTCCTTGTTCAGCGCAGCGGCGCCAGCGTCAGCACGGCTTCCACGCCCGCCGGCGCACTGCTGGCCATGTTGAAATAGCGGCCTTGCCCAAACGGTTCCACCATGTCGTCGTAATGCGCGCTCAGCGGATGGCCGGACTGGCCGGTCGAATTGATGTACAGGTGGCGGCCGGCGCCGGGCTGGATGATCTGGCGGAAGGCAGCGCCGAAGCCCTGCACGTAGCCCTTCGATTCCACGAAGCTGGCGTTGGCCGCGTTGACCGTCGCCGGGGCGCCGCCGCTGGCCAGCTTGCGCGTGAACACCATGTCGAGCAGCTTCACGTCGCTGAACGGCGTGTGCTTGAACAAAGTGGTGTGCAGCGCACCCCAGCGCCAGCCGTCCATGTCACTGCCTTTCAGGCGGGTGAGCTCGTCGAGCGCCGTGTCGAGCGAGGCCGAGAGCGCGACGCCACAGGATGGCGCCGCCCCGGCCTGCCCGCACCATGCACCGCGCCCGCTGGTCAAGGCGGTGCGCAGCGTGTCGGCGCTGGTGTTGGCGACCACCGAATCGAGGTAGCTCTCCCTGCCCTCCTGGTTCCAGTAGCCGGCCAGGTGCGCGCCGAACAGCTGGCGCCGCAGGTGGCGCGTCCACGACATGTAGATCGACGCGGCCTGGCTGTCCAGCCCCATGTTGCCGTCCCATCCGGCCAGGTAGCGCAGCGCGTCGCGCTGACGCTGGCTGCGCGGCGGGTAGGCGTTCAGGATCGGCAGCAACTGCTGCGCCTCGCGGTTCTGCAGGTCCGACTGCATCTTTTCCATGTAGGCCAGGCTGATCGGGCGGCCGGCGGCGATCTCCTGGCCCAGGAGCTGCTCGATGCGCTCGGCGCGCGCCGGTGGCGCCCAGTCGTTCGAGATAAAATACGGGTAATCCGGACCGACCACCTTGTTGTTGGCCGAGACGATGTAGCCGCGCGCCGGATTGAAGCTCTGCGGCATGGCGGCCGCGGGAATGAAGCCGGTCCAGCCGTGCGCGCCGGCGTCGGCCACCGGCAGCGACCCATTGCCGCTGGCGCGCAGCGGGACGTGCCCGACTCCGAGGTAGCCGATGTTGCCCGCCTGGTCGGCGTACAGCATGTTCAGCGTCGGCGCCACGTGCAGTGCGAGGGCGGCCTTGAACGCGGCCCAATCGCCGGCGTAGTTCAGGCGGAAGAAGGATTCATAGGTGGTGTCGCCGGCGTCGAGCGCGGTCCAGCGCAGCGCTACCGGCTGGTCGAACACATTCAGCATGTCGCTGACGATCGGCCCGTGCTCGGACTCGCGCACCTGGATCCTAAGGGGCGCCAGCGGCTCGTGCAGGCTCGCCGGGAAGGCGGCCTTGACCTTCACGATCTCTTCGCGGGCGGCGAAGCGCTTCCAGCCGCCGGCGCTGCGGTACCGGCCCGGGTCGCCCACGTCGACCTGTTCGACGAACAGGTCCTGGACGTCGGCCATCATGTTGGTGCCACCCCATGCGATGTGCTGATTCTTGCCGAACAGAACGATCGGAAGGCCGACCAGCGACATGCCGCTCGCCTGCAGGCGCCCACCTTGCTGGCTGACGGCATACCATAGCGACGGCATCTGCAGCCCGAGGTGGGGATCGTTGGCGAGGATCGGCTTGCCGCCCTCGGACAGCCGACCGGCGGTGACCCAGGCGTTGCTGCCGACAAAGCGACCGCCGATCTGGATATCCTGCTCCATGCGCTGGCGCAGGTCGAGCAGCCCGGCCAGCGCCTTGCCGGTGCGCGCCTTGTCCGCCCCGCCGAAGGGGTCGGGCACGGTGGTCGGCGCCCCTGCGGGATACGGGCCGAACAGCGCCTGCATCCGGCTGGCGTCGAGCGTCTGGCCGGCCAGGTAGCGTTCGATTTCCTGGTTCAGGTTGCCGCCGAGGTTCAGTGCAAACACCTTGATCCAGGCTAGCGAATCGATCGGCCGCCATCTTTCGGGACGCGTACCGAGCAGGGCGAACTCGGGCGGCAACGGCGCCCCGGCCTCCAGCACGGCGTTGATACCGTCGGCGTAGGCGGTCAGCGAGGCGCGCGCCTCTTCGCTGAGGGCGGGCCAGGCGCTTTCGGCGGAGCGGTAGAGGCCGAGCGTGCGTAGCCAGATGTCCTGGCGCACCGCCTTACGTCCGAACAGTTCGCTCAAGCGTCCCTGTGCGATGCGACGCTGGAATTCCAGCTGCCACAAGCGGTCTTGCGCGTGCGCGTAGCCCATCGCGAAGTACACATCGCGCTCCGAAGCTGCCTTGATGTGCACCACGCCATGAACGTCGCGCGTCATGGTGACCGGCGCGCCCAGTCCCTTGGTCCACACGGTGCCGTTGACCTGGGGCTTGCTGGACTGGAAATACCACGCCGCGGCGGCAGCCAGCACAAGTAGGGGCAAGAGCACCCACGCGAGAAATCGAAACAACAATGGATAGGCACGAAACACGTTCAATCCTCGTTCATGTGGGGCGGGCCGGGCACGCCGCGGTGAGGCGGCGGCGCGGCGTGCGGTGAGGTCGGGATGCGGTCCGGCGGCCGGCGGCATACCGGCGCAGGCTGCGGATTAGCGTTGCTGCGGTTCGACTTCGATCCAGCAGGCGAAGATCGGGTGCCCGTCGATGATCATCGGCGGCCCGGCGCGGTGGCAGTGGAAGCCGGCACGGCGCAGCAGGCGCTCGATACCGACCGGCGACACCGTGATCAGGCGCTTGGCGCCATGCGCCGCGGCGCAGGCGATCGATTCGCGCAGCAGGGTGACCGCGATTTCGGACGAGAACTGCGACAGTGCGGAGGTAGCGGTGGGGCTGTTGAAATCGACTGCGGCAAAGCGCGACAGCTCCCACACCTCGTCGCTGCACGGCAGGGGCATACCGTTCAGCAGTTGCGGGAAGATGTCGCCGAGCAGGTAGGGACGGCTGGTGGGCAGCAGGCGGGCGCAGCCATTGACCTGATCTTGATCGTCTTGCGATACAACGTAGACCGTGTCCGGGCGATCGAACTGGTCGAGCTCTTCGCCGTACTTGGTCTGCAGCTCCCAGCCGAGAGTCTCGATAAAGACCTTGTAGCGGTAGCTGGCGACTTGGGAAAACTTGGATTCAGAAAAAGCCCTGCTATTACCTGCGATAACGTTCATTTCTGCTCCGCTCCGATGTGCACTAGGGTTTGTAGATGGGAGCATTAGACGTTTTTATTGTTTTTGGAAACACTGTCATGTTTGTCAGTCGATGTGGCGGCGGCGCACGTCTGCCCGTCGCCGGTCCGACCGGCAGCATGGGGCTGTGGTGTCCGTGCCCCTCCCCCGCCCCGTGTGCGCAAATGCCACAGGTGTGCAAACCTGCACAAGCACCGTGCTCGGAAGCGGCTTGTGCCCAGCGGTTCCAGGCCTAAAATACGCTGGCGATTTCCCGTCGCGATCATAACCACAACAGGAGACAAGCCATGGCCATCATTCCGCCCGCAACGGAGGCCACGATGGCATCATCCTTCTCACAGGCAGCCCGCCGGGCAATCCTGCTGTTCGCGCTCGTCCCCTGGGCCAGCGCCCAGGCCCAGGTGCAGGCCGGCCCCGGCACCTGGATCGGCAACCAGACCTGGGCAAGCGACAGCGTCAACGGCGGTGCCCTGACCGGCTACTACTACTGGCCATCGACGGCGCCCGCGCTCGCCGGCAAGCGCGCACTGGTACTGGTGCTGCACGGCTGCGCACAGACCGCCGCCGGCGACGTCATCGACGGCACCGGCGACAAGGGCTACAACTGGAAAGCCGTGGCCGACCAGTACGGCGCCGTGATCCTGGCGCCGAACGCCACGGGCAACCTGTACGGTAGCCACTGCTGGGACTGGGCCAGATCCACCCACAGCCGCACGACCGGCCACTCGGCGGTACTGCTCGACCTGGTCAACCGTTTCGTCAGCAACCCGCAGTACGCGATCGATCCGAATCAGGTGTACGTGGCCGGCCTGTCCTCGGGCGGCGCCGAGACCATGGTGATGGGTTGCCTGGCACCCGACATCTTTGCCGGCATCGGTATCAACGCCGGCCCGGCCCTGGGCGTGACGACGGCGCAGATCGGCAGCGTGCCGTCCGGGACCAGCGCCACCAGCGCCGGCAAAAACTGCAAGAACCTGGCCGGCACCAATGCGACGGCCTTCGCCACCCAGGTCGCCGGCGTCGTCTGGGGCACGGGCGACTATACGGTGGCCCAGGGATACGGCCCGCTCGATGCGGCAGCGATGCGGGTCGCCTACGGCGGCAGCTTCACGAAAGGCGCGGCCGCCAGCGTGCCGACCGGCGGCAGTAACATCCCCTACAAGGATGCCAACGGCAAGGTGCGCACCTCGGAAATGACGGTGACGGGCATGGGCCACGCCTGGCCGGCCGGCAGCGGCGGCCAGAACGGCAACTACGTCGACGCCACCAAGGTGAACTACCCGGCCTTCGTGACCGATTTCTGGTTCACCAACAACCTGCGTGTGGCGCGCGTGGCGGCGCCGGTGATGGCCTCGTGCAGCGCCAGCGTCGCGGGGTCGACGGTGACGGTCAGCGGCGCGGCCAGCGGCGCCGTCATCGGCAGCTATCGCGTGGCGCTGAACGGACCGACACCGGTGGACGACGCCGCGGCCGGCAGCGGCGCCGGCTTCAGCAAGGCTTATGCGGCGCGCGCCGATGGCTATTACAGCGGCAGCGTCAGCGCCACCGACAACACGACCGGCCTGACCTCTAACGCCTGCGCGATCGCGCAATTCCTGGTCGGCACCGCCCCGGCGCTGCAAGCCCCGGCAGCCCTGGAGGTCGCCGGGTCGAGCGCCGCCAGCATCACCCTGCGCTGGGACGCGTCGAACGGCGCCACCGGTTACAACGTCTATCGTAACGGGGCGAAGGTGAACGCGGCGGCAATTACTTCGACGGGCTATACGGATGCCGGGCTGGCGGCAGCCACCAGCTACGGTTACCAGGTCGCGGCCGTCGGCAACGGCGGCGTCGAAAGCGCACGCTCGGCGACGGTGACGGGCAGCACGGCGTCCGGTTTCACGTGCACCGCGACCACGTCGAGCAATTACGCCCACGTGCAGGCAGGACGTGCCCACGACAGCGGCGGCTATGCACTGGCGAACGGCTCGAACCAGAACATGGGCCTCGACAACACCTTTTATACGGCGACGCTGGCGCAGACGGCAGCTGGCTACTATGTCATCGGCAATTGCCCATAAGGGAAAGTCAAATCCGCAGGCCCACAGCCCCGGTCATCAGCCGATTTCTGCCCCTGCGCCCTCAAGGCAGCTCGTGCACGTCCGATAAGCCCAGGTTGTCGGCCAGGAAGGCCAGGCAGGCATTCGCCGGCAGCGGCCGGCTGTACAGGAAACCCTGAACGACGTCGCATCGCTCGCGCCGCAGCAGATCGCGCTGGGCAGCCGTTTCGACACCTTCGGCCACGGTCTTGAGCCCCAGGCGGCGCGCGGTGTCGAACATGCCCTGCAGAATCGCAAGGGTCCCGTCGCTGTCCAGCATGCCGGCCACGAAGGAACGGTCGATCTTGATGGTATCGATCGGAAAGTCCTTCAAATGGCTCAGGCTCGAATAGCCGGTGCCGAAATCGTCCATGCTGATGGTGACCTCCAGCAGTTTGAGCTGGTTCATCAGCCGCACCGCCAGCAGCGGATCCGCCATCGACCCGCTCTCGGTCACTTCGAGATCGAGCAGCCCGCCCGGCATCGCGTGGCGCCGCAGGGTGTCGGCGATCGTCTGTACCAGCCCGACCGTCGTGAACAGCCGGCTCGACAAGTTGACGGCCATGGTCACCGACTCGATGCCGAGCGTCCGCCAGCGCGCCAGCTCGGCGCAAGCGCGATCGATGATCCAGAAACTCATCGGGACGATCAGGCCATTGCGTTCGGCCAGTGGAATGAATTGGTCCGGTCCGATCAGACCGCGCGTGGGATGACGCCAGCGCACCAGCGCCTCGACGCCGGTCACCCGTTCGGTCGCCAAGTCGAGCTTGGGTTGATAATGCAACTCGAGCTCGCCGTTCTCGACGGCGCGGGCGAGGTCGTGCTCCAGCAGGTAATCCCTGGCGCGTCCCGTCGCACTGGCGGAAAAAGGCTGGAGCCCGCCCTGCCCGGCCCGCTTGGCCTGGCGCACCGCCATGCCGGCGGCGTCCAGCAAGGTGTCCATGTCGCTGCCGTCCGCCGGAAAGCGGGAAAAGCCGATGCCGCTGGTGACATGGATTGTCCGCTCGCCGAGTTGCAGGCTGAATTGCGCGACCTGCCATAGACGGTCGAGACGGACCGCCAGGTCGTCCCCGGCGTGGCCGTGGTGCAGCAGGGCCACGAAGGTATCGCCGCCGAAGCGTGCCACCAGGTCGCCGTCGCCCACCGCGCCGCGCAGGCGCCGGCTCAACTCCACCAGCAGCGCGTCGCCGGCACGGTGGGTCAGTGCGCTGTTGATTCCACTGAAGTTGTCGACATCGATCAGGACCACCGTCGCCAGCGCCTCCTCGCGCTGCCAGACAGGCATGGCGTGCCGCATCCGTTCCTCGAGCTGGATACGGTTGGGGAGTCCGGTCAGGGCGTCACGCGTCAACAGGCCGGCCAGTTCGCCAGTAAACGTCGACATCCGCTGCTCGTCGTCCGCATACAGGAGCGCGGTGGCCGCGAGCGCCACTTGCCGCAACCGGATCAGTTCCTGCGCCATGTGCGCCAGGCCGTACAGGATGCGCGTCTCGCCGTCGGTCAGCTTGCGCGGGACCCGGTCCAGCACGCACAGCGTGCCGATCTTGTGCCCCTCCGCACCGATTATCGGCACGCCGGCATAGAAACGGATATGAGGCTCCCCGGTCACCAGCGGATTGCGGGCAAAGTGCGGATCGCGCCAGGCGTCCTCCACCACCATCATGCCTTCGCGCTGGATCGCGTGAGCGCAAAACGACGAGGAGCGCGGGGTTTGCGCGGCGTCGAGCCCCTGGCGCGACTTGAACCATTGCCGCTCCTGGTCGACCAGGGATACCAGCGCCATCGGCATCGCCAGCGCATCGCAAGCCATCCGCGTGAGATGGTCGAAGGTGTCCTCCGGCCCTGTGTCGAGCAGCCTGGTGGCGTGCAACGCGGCCAGCCGCGCCGGCTCATCGGCAGCGCCCGTGTGCGCCGCGGGCGCCACAGTACATGTCGGGAAGTAGGAAACCATGTCAATACAGGCGCGAGGCCGATCTGTTTACTGCCGTTAAGGCTACCAAGTGCGGGTTGCAATATCCGTTGCCGGTTAAGCTAGCTCGACCTGAAGCGCAGAAGCTTTATCAAGTCTTCGGATGTTGCATGTTCGCATATGTTATTTATATAAAGCAACAAATAGTTACGCAATATGGCCGCGCATGTGGCGGAATTGCCTTGCCGGCAAAGCTGCAAGTCCTTTATCGCACGCTGTCCGAACACGCTCACGCGCGTACCAGGTAATCCTCGAGCGCATGCAGCGGCATCGGCTGTGCGAACAGGTAGCCCTGCCCTTCGTCACAGCCCATCCCCTCGAGCTTGCCCATCAGCTCGGGGGTCTCGATGCCTTCCGCAACCACCGACAGTCCCAGCGCGTGCGCCATATCGACCAGTGCCGCGACGAATCCGAATCCGCTGGCGTCCTGGTTGACGAAGGAACGATCGAGTTTGAGTATGTCGACCGGTAGCTGCCGCAAGTAGGACATGCTCGAATATCCTGTGCCGAAATCGTCCAGCGACAGCCGCACACCTTCCTCCTTCAAGCGCCGCAGCATATCGGCGGATTGCCCGAGGTCGACGATCAGCGCGCTTTCCGTGACTTCCAGCTCGATCGATGCCGGGTCCACCTGCGATTCGGCCAGGGCATGCAGCACATGGTCCACGAACGACTGCGATCGCAACTGGCGTGCCGACACGTTGACCGACACGCGCAGGTCGAGCCGGTAGCGGGCGTTGAGCATCTTGATCGTGCGGCAGGCTTCGCCCAGCACCCACGCGCCGATCGCCTGGATATGTCCGCGTTCCTCGGCCAGCGGAATGAATTCGAGCGGCGATATCTGGCCCAACTCCGGGTGATTCCAGCGCAGCAGCGCCTCGAGTCCCAGGATCCGCTTGCTGCGCAGGTCGATGCGCGGCTGGTAGTACACCTCGAATTGCGCCAGTTCGAGCGCCTTGTTCAAGGCCATTTCCAGCTTCAGCGTGCGCTTCGCCTCGACGCACATCGATGGGTCGAAGAAAGCGAAGCCGCCCGCGCCCGACGCCTTCGCCTTGTACATCGCGGTGTCTGCGCTCTGGAACAATTGTTGCGTCGTTACGCCCGGCGCAGCGAGCGAGATGCCGATGGAGGCGCCCACGCACATTTCCAGGCCGTCGGCATAGAACGGCGTCTTCAATTGGGCCAGCAAGCGCTGCGCGATGGCGCTCGCTGCTTCGGGGCCGGTGCAGGTCGCGGCCACCACGAATTCGTCCCCACCGAGGCGGGCCACCACGTCCCCAGGCCGCATGCACTGGCACAAACGTTCGCTGACTTGCTGCAGCAAGAGGTCGCCCGTCGCGTGTCCCATCGAATCGTTGATTTCCTTAAAACGGTTCAGGTCGATGAAGAAGATGGTGGCCACGCCGCCCGGCGCCGCGCGCCCGAGCATCTCGTCGACGCGGCTGTTGATCCAGGCACGGTTCGGCAAGCCGGTCAGGCTGTCGCGCGTCGCGAGTTCCTCGAGTTTCGCTTCCGCTGCCTTACGTTCGCTGATGTCATGGAAAAATACGGACAAGCCGTCCGCGTATGCGTAGATGCGTTCGCTCAACCATACGCCCATCGGTTCGTAGAATGCTTCGAAACTGACGCTCTCGCGCGTCGTCATGGCCTCGCGCAGGTGCGCGCCGACCATGGATTCCGCCAGGCCCGGCGCCACGTCCCAGACCGGTTTGTCGAGGACGGCGTCGCGGGTCGCGCCGACGAAGGCCGCGGCACGCTGGTTGACATAGGTGATCTGCCATTCCGCATTCACCGAAAAAAAGCCGTCTTCGATACTGTCGACCAGCGCCAGCTTTTCGTTCGCCAGGTCGCGCAGTTGGTGCCGCATGGCCTGCTCCGACGTGATGTCGCGCGACACCATCACCACGCCGCGGCTGCGTCCGGTCGCCGGATCGATGACTGGACAGGCCTTGGTTGCCAGGGCGGCATAGGCACCCGACGCGTTACGTTTGCGGACTTCGGTCACCAGCGGCTGCGCATCCGACGTGACCAGGTAAGCGAGCGCCGCCTGCGCGGAGGCTTGGTCGTCGGGATGCAGGAACTCGATCACGGGACGGCCCAGCATCTCCTCCGGCTGCCAGCCCATCAGACGCGTGTACGAAGGCGACACGTGCAGGTAGCACCCATCCGGTCCGCTGTGCGCGATCAGGTCGTCGCTGTAGTCGATGATCAGGCTGTGTTCCCGCGCCTTGCGCAATGCCTCCTCCTGCGCCTGGCATTGACCGCTCAGGTCGACAATGGCGCCGCTGTAACCGCTGCCGGTCCCGGCGGCTTTCGGTATGCCGGTGACGAGCACCCGGCGGCCGAGCCCGGCGCTATCCTTGATGTCGGCATCGATACGAAACGGCCGGCACCCGGTCGCGGCGAACGGTGATAAGCCGCCTTGCCCGGCACCGGCGTCGGCAAGCCAGTCCTGCAGGCGATGCCCCACACCGATGCCCAGCAGACCCGGATGATCTTCCAGCAGGAAGTCGAGCGTGCCGTCAGCATGGGAAGACCATACGGCATTCGTGAGCAAGGAGGTGTTGTGGGACATGGCGTTGACGGGCATGGGCCTGCGTGAGCGTTGGGACAATGGGAAGAAGAATGGATCGCGCGCCCTGGGAGGCGATGCTCGGCATGGCAAGCATCGTGGGCAGGGCGCGGTGCGTGCGGGGCGGGGCACGCGAAAGGTCGAAGATGCGCTGGCGAGGAAGCTTGGCGGCTACCTAAAGTAACAAATAAAGTCCAATGGCGCAATTTTTATTGCCCATATTCAATTATATGTCGTATAAATGTAACCAGGACGTTCGCTGTCCAAGCCCAATCTTGCGGCTCAGGGCTGGGCTGGACAGCCAGCCCAAGGCACATGGTTCCGTAGCCGCGCCGTTTACGGCGCCGTCATCATCATGCGGTGCGCATCGACGGGCATGTCGTTCATGCGCGTATCCAGGCTGTGCATGATGACCATCGATCCGAAGATCACCAGCGCGACCACGAACACCCCAAAGGCGAGCGACATGATGTTGTTGGTGCTCTCCGGTCCGCTGGAGACGTGCAGGAACATCAGCAGGTGCACGCCCATCTGCGCGATCGCCAGCGCCGCCAGCAGCACCGGCACCCCGCGCGGCCAGACGGCGTCCGTCGCCGAGACCCAGAACGACACCCCGGTCAGCAGGATCGACAGCAGCAGGCCGCCGGTGTATTTCAGCAGCTTGGTGCGCAGCTCGCCCTCGGCGCCGGGGCGTTCGTCGTCGCGGCTTGCCGCCGTTTCCGTTTTCATGTGAAAGCTCCCAGATACACGACGGTAAACACACCCACCCATACGATGTCGAGGGCGTGCCAGAACAGGTTGAAGCACTGCAGGCGCCGCACGACCTTGGGCGAAAAGCCGAGCGTGGCGACCTGCGCCAGCATGACGACCAGCCACAGCATGCCGCATGCCACGTGCAGGCCATGCAAGCTCACCAGGGCAAAGAAGCCGGACAGGAAGGCGCTGCGGCCGGGGCCGGCCCCATCGGCGATCATCTGCGTGAACTCGGACAGTTCCAGGAACATGAAGGCGGCGCCCAGCGCCAGCGTCACCGCCGCGGCGATATAGGTCACCGTCTTGTTGCGGTACTCGACGCCGATGCCTTGCAGCGCGCACGAGAAACTCGACAACAGCAGGCATCCCGTCTCGATCAGCACGGTCTGGCGATGGAACAGGTCGCGGCCCGCCGGCCCACCCGCGGTGTGGTCGCGCAAGACCACGAAGGCGGCGAAGAAGGCGGCGAACATGACGATATCGCTGAGCAGGAACAGCCACATGCCATAGCTGGTGGTGACGTGCGTCGGCACCGGTCCGCGCTGCGAACGCGGTATCGGCCGCTCGACCGTTTGCATCGGTTCGTCCATCACGGCACTCATGCGGCCTCCCTGGCCGGCGCCGCGTAAATGGCCGCCACGGCATCGCCGTCGATATCGTGCTCGTCGACCCGGCGCCAGGCAAACGCCAATGCCACGCCGAGGATACCCAGCAGGCTGGCGATCGCCATCCACCAGATGTGCCATACCATGCCGAATCCGAATCCGACCGCGAAGAAGGCGATGAAGAAGCCGGTGCCGGTGCGTACCGGCACCTCGACGACGGACGGCGCCGGCATCTCGGGCCAGCCCGGCGCTGGCAAGCCGGCGCGCTTGGCGGTCCAGAAGGCGTCGAGGCCGTTCACCTGCACCGGCGTCGCGAAGTTGAAGGCCGGCGCCGGCGACGGCGTGGCCCACTCCAGCGAGCGTCCGTCCCATGGGTCGCCGCTCAGGTCGCGCCGTTGCGCCCGGCTGCGGATGCTGACGACCAGCTGGACGATCGTGCAGCCGATGCCGGCGCAGATCGACAGCGCGCCGCACAGGGCGACGATCATCAAGGGTTGCCACTCCAGCTCCGAATAATGCTGCATGCGCCGTGTCGCCCCCATCAAGCCGAGCAGGTACAGAGGCATGAAGGCGAGGTAGAAACCGACCAGCCAGCACCAGAAGGTGGCGCGGCCCCAGCCTTCGTGGAGCGTGAAGCCGAAGGCCTTGGGGAACCAGTAGTTGTAGCCGGCATAGGCGCCGAAAATGACGCCGCCGATGATCACGTTGTGGAAGTGCGCCACCAGGAACAGGCTGTTGTGGGTGACGAAGTCGACCGGCGGCAGCGCCAGCAGCACGCCGGTCATGCCGCCGATGATGAAGGTGACCATGAAGCCGAGCGCCCACATCATCGGCACCGAAAAGCGCACGCTCCCGCCGTACATCGTGAACAGCCAGTTGAAGACCTTGACGCCGGTCGGCACGGCGATGATCATCGTCATGACGCCGAAGAAGCCGTTGACGTCGGCGCTGGCGCCCATCGTGAAGAAGTGGTGCAGCCAGACCATGAAGGACAGCACGCAGATCGCCAGCGCCGCCGCGGCCATCGAGCGGTAGGCGAAAATCGGCTTGCCGGAAAAGGTGGAGATCACTTCGCTGAACACGCCGAAGGCCGGCAGGATCAGGATGTACACCTCCGGATGGCCCCAGGCCCAGATCAGGTTTATGTACATCATGGCGTTGCCGCCGAAATCGTTGGTGAAGAAGTGGAAACCGAGGTAGCGGTCGAGGGTCAGCATGGCCAGCGTCGCGGTCAGGATCGGAAACGCCGCGATGATGAGCAGGTTGGCCGTCAGCGCGGTCCAGCAGAAGATCGGCATGCGCATGTAGCCCATGCCGATCGTGCGCATCTTGAGGATGGTCGCGGTCAGGTTGATGCCCGACAGCAGCGTGCCGACGCCGGCGATCTGGATCGCCCACAAGTAGTAGTCGACCCCGACGCCGGGCGAGTAGGCCAGCTCGGACAAGGGGGGATACGCCAGCCAGCCGGTGCGCGCGAACTCGCCGATGACCAGCGACAGGTTCAGCAGCAGCACCCCCGAGGCGGTGAGCCAGAAGCTGACCGAGTTCAGGGTCGGGAACGCCACGTCGCGTGCGCCGATCTGCAGCGGCACCACGAAGTTCATCAGGCCGACCATGAAGGTCATGCCGACGAAGAAGATCATGATGGTGCCGTGCGCGGAAAAGATCTGGTTGTAGTGCTCGGGCGGCAGGAAGCCCTGGTTGGCGCCGACCGCGATCGCCTGCTGCGAGCGCATCATGAGGGCATCGACGAAACCGCGCACCAGCATCACGAGCGCCAGCAGCACGTACATCACGCCGATCCTTTTATGGTCGACGCTGGTGATCCACTCTTTCCACAGGTAGGTCCACCAGCCGCGCTTGGTGATCCAGGCGGCGACGCCCAGCATGCCGAGCGCGACGATGCCGGCGGCGATCAAGGGAATGGGTTGGTCCGTGGGAATCGCGGACCAGTCTAGTTTGCCCAGCATGGAAGACGCTTTCAATGAGAAGAAGATGAAGACGGTGCCATCGACGCCGCCAGGATGTGCTGGAACAGCCGCGGCTCGTCCAGCCGGTAGGCGCGCGGGGCACTGGTGCCGGGGCGGGACAGCGCGGCGTAGGCGCCGGCGTCCAGCCCGGTGCCGCCCGCGCGCGTGCGCGCCAGCCAGGCCTCGTATTCGGCCGGCGTGACGGCGTCGACCTCGAAGCGCATGTCGGAAAAGCCGTCGCCGCTGAACTGCACCGAGCGGCCGGGGAAGGTGCCGGGCCGGTCGGCCTGGAGGTGGAGCGTGGTCGTCATCCCGGCCATCGTGTAGATCTGGCTGCCCAGCTGCGGCACGAAGAAGCTGTTCATGACGGACCCCGAGGTCAGTTGCAGCTGCAGCACGCGCCCGGCCGGCACGACCAGGTGATTGACCGCGGCGACCCCGCCATCCGGGTAGATGAACAGCCATTTCCAGTCGAGCGACACGACCTGGATCTTCAAGGGCGGCGCTTGCGATGGCAGCGGCTTGGCGGGGTCCAGCGCATGCGACGCCACCCACCCCATCCCGCCGAGGAACAGGATGATCATCAGCGGCACCATCCAGTTCACCACTTCGAGCGCGCCGGAATAACTCCAGTCGGGCCTGCGCTTGGCGCGCCGGTTGCCGGCCCTGAACCACCACGCGAACGCCAGGGTCAATACGATGATCGGCACGATCAGTGCCAGCATGACCACGGTGGCGTTTTGCAGGAGCTGGTATTCGTCGGCGGCGACCGGCCCGCGCGGATCGAGGACCCCGGTGACCAGGTCGGGCGCCATGGTGAAGACAGATTCTTTCATGCCCCCAGTATAAAGTGCCCTACCCCCGATTCGTTTCAGTTCAGATAATTTTTTGCGGTCCGCCGGCGTTCATCCGTCGATGCCGTATTGCGCGAGCTTGCGGTACAGGAGTTGCCGATGGATCCCCAGGCGGCGCGCCGCTTCGGCGCGGTTTCCCTGCGCCTGCGCCAGGGCGTGCTCGAGCATCAGCCGCTCCAGGCGTTCGACGGCGAGCGGCAAGGGCTGCGCGAGCCAGTCGTCCGGCAAGCCGGCTGCCGGCTCCTGGCCGGCACCGAACGACGGCGCGTCGAGGATGGCATCCAGGTCGGCGGCGCCGATCACGTCGTGCCGGACCAGCGCGTGGCAACGCTCCATGGCGTTGCGCAGTTCGCGCGCGTTGCCCGGCCAGGGGCGGCGCGACAGGCAGGCTGCCGCGTCGGCCCCGAGCAGCTTGGACGGGCCGCCCGCGGCTGCCCGGCGCAGGAACAGTTCGGCCAGCGGGATGATGTCGTCCGGCCGCTCGCGCAGCGGCGGCAGGCGGATCGACAGCACGTCGAGGCGATACAGCAAGTCAGCGCGGAATTTTCCGTCGCGCACGGCGGCACCGAGATCGCGATGGGTGGCGGCGACGATCCGGACATCCACCCGCACCGCCCTGTTGCTGCCCAAGGGCACGACCTCGCCCTCCTGCAGCACGCGCAGGATCTTGGCTTGCACATCCAGTGGCATGTCGCCGATTTCGTCGAGCAGCAGGACGCCGCCGTCGGCCGCGCGGAAGCACCCTTCGCGCTCGGCGGCGGCCCCGGTGAACGCGCCGCGCACGTGACCGAACAATTCGCTTTCGAGCAACTCGCCCGGGATCGCTGCGCAATTTACGGCAATAAACGGCCGGCGCGCGCGTCCGGAATACCGATGCAGCGCACGCGCCACGACTTCCTTGCCGGTACCGGTCTCGCCCAGTACCAGCACCGGCAGCGCGCTCGCGGCCGCGAGTCCGATCCGCTTGTGCACCTCGCGCATCGCCTCGCTGTGCCCGACCAGGTCGCCGTCGCCGGCCTGCGGCGGCGCCGCCGTCTCGCTGGCCGGCGCCGCGCGGCACTGCAGTGCGTTGTCCAGCACAGCGCGCAGCGTCTCGCGGCGCACCGGCTTGGCCAGGTGGTCGAAGGCGCCAAGGCGCATCGCCTCGATCGTATTGGCGGCGCCGGTGAACGCGGTCAGCACGATCACGGGCGGGGCCGGGAACGGACCCTCGCGCAGCGCGGCCAGCGTCTCGAGGCCGTCCATGCCGGGCATGCGGTGGTCGAGGAAGATCGCGTCGAAAGGCGGCGCCGATGCCAGCAGGACCAGCGCTTGCGCCCCGCCGGCCGCGGCGGCGACCTCATGCCCGAATCCCTGCAGCGTCTCGGCCAGGGTGTCGCGGAAGGCGTCGTCGTCGTCGACGATCAGCAGGTGCGCCATGGCAGTTCCAATGTGAAGCGCGCGCCCGGGGCCAGGGCGGCATGGTGAAGGTCGCCGCCGTGCGCCAGCGCGACCTCGCGTGCCAGCGCCAGGCCCAGTCCGGTACCTTCGGCACGGCCGGTGTTGAACGGCTCGAACAGGTTGGCCAGCAGGGATGGCGGCACCCCGGGGCCGTCGTCGTCGACCCGCAGCACGAGGCGTCCGTCGGCAAGCTGCACGCTCAGCACCACCTTGCCGCCGCGCGGCGCATGGCGCACCGCGTTGTCGAGCAGGTTGTCGAGTGCGCGTCCGAGATGGACCGGGTCGAACACGGCGGCATCGGCCCCGGCATGGAGCGGCACCACGGCGACGCCGGCGGCCTCGGCCCGGTGGGCGACCGCGCCCAGGCGCTCGTCGATCCAGGGCGCGAGCGGCACCGGCCGCGGCGCCAGCGTGATCGGCTGCACCAGGCCCAGCAGGCTTTCGACCAGGCCGTCCAGCCGGTCGATCTGGCCGACGATGACCTGCAGCGCGGCGCGCTGGCGCTCCGGCGTGGCCGCCAGCGCATTCTCGGCCTTCAGGCGCATGGTGGCGATCGGGTTGCGGATTTCGTGGGCGATGCTGCCGCTCATCCGCCCCAGGGCCGCCAGGCGCTGGTCGCGGCTGCGCTGCTGCGCCGCCAGGTGCAGGCGCGCATGCGCCTCGTCGAAGCGGACGCGGTAGCGATTGAAGCCGTCGACGATGCGGTCCAGTTCGCGCACGCCGGTGGGCGACAGTACCGGCATGGTATCGGCATCCGACTGCGCGCCGGCCAGCTGCGCTTCGAGCGCGCGCACATGGCGCAGGCCGCGTTGCAGTATCGACACGAACCAGAGCCCGGACACCAGTACCAGCGCCAGCAGCACGCCGAGCCCCGCGCGCAGGCTGCCCTGCGCGTCGAGCACGCCGCCGCTGGCCCGGGTCATTGTCCAGACCGCGAGATCCTGGCCCGCCACGCGCATCGGGCAGGCGGTCACGACCAGGGCTTCGCGGCTGCCGCGCACCACGTCGGTCTGCAGCCAGCGCGTGTGCGCCGCGCGCGCCGCCATGTCGACGATCAGCGGCTGCTCCGCCAGCGGCACGTCGCGCTTCACGCCGCTGCCCTCGTAGGTCGGGTAGGCGTACGCCAGCTGGCCGGCGCCCGCCTGCCAGATGCCGCCTTCGACCTGCGGTGCGTCGACCAGCACCAGGTTCAATACCGTGCGCAACAAGTCGACGTCGGGGACGGCGGGGGCGCCCGGCAGCAGCGAGTGGGCATAGCGGGTCGCGATCGACTGGCAGGTGCGCTCGGTCGCCGCGCGTGCGGTCGAGATGTGCGCGCCGGCGCTGTTGCGGTAAAGGGTGAACATCACGACAGCGAGCGACACGCACATGGCGAACAGCAAGGTCCAGAACAGCCCCAGCTGTCCGCGTAGCGATTTCATCGGCCGGCCTTGCCGTGTGGGTACCTCGAATGGCGTGTCATCACGACAGTCTAGCCGTTTTATGGATGAGTACCCCGCACGGCTAGGCGGTCGATCGCGGCGCCGGCCGTGGCCGAACCGGCTCACATCAGGGCGCGGGTGGCGATGGCGACAGCCAGCGCGGCCGGCATCGCCACCATGCCGACCTTCAGGAACTGCCAGAACGACACCTCCAGCCCGGCGCGGCGCAAATTGGCGAGCCAGAGGATCGTGGCCAGCGAACCGGTGACCGACAGGTTCGGACCGAGGTCGACGCCGATCAGCAAGGCATCCACGATGCGTTTGTCGGGGTGGAGGCGCTCGATCACGGCACTGGCGACCAGGCCGGCCGGTAGGTTGTTGGTGAGGTTGCTGCCGACGGCGAGGGCGGCGCCGGCGATGGCCGCCGCTTCCTGCACGCTGCCGCGGGCCAGTGCGGCGAGCGCCGCCGCCAGGGTGTCGACGATGCCGGTGGCGCGCAAGGCCGCGACCAGGACGAACAAGCCGGCCACCAGCGGCAGCACGGTCCAGTTCACCGACTTGATGGTGGCCGCCGGCGAGGTGCGCCCTTTGAGCCAGACCGCGGCGGCGGTCAGCCCGCCCATCAGCGCAGTCGGCAGGCCCAGTGGCATGTCCCGGCTCGACACCACCATCAGCACGATGGCGGTGGCGACGATGCCGGCCAGGGCGAGGCGGCCGCGCGCGTCGAGCGCCGGCGGCTGCACGTCCGTGCTGCAGCGGGCGGCGAGCGCATGGCGCTGGGTCCACCCCAGCGCCAGGTAGGTGGCCACGACCGCGGCCAGCGATGGCAGCGCGAAGCTGCGCAGCCAGGCCCCCAGTGCGGGCGTGTGGTTACCGTATAGCACGATGTTGGCGGGATTCGAGATCGGCAGCACGAAACTGGCGGCATTCGCGACCAGGGCGCAGGCGAACAGGCTGGGCAAGGGATCGACCCGGGCCTTCCTGGCGGCGGCCACCACGGCGGGTGTGAGGACCACGGCAGCGGCATCGTTCGACATGAAGGTGGTGACGATGACGCCGACGCCGTAGACGACGCTGAACAACCGCCAGCCCGAGCCGCGCGCATGCACGACGGCGAACGCGGCGGCCCAGTCGAACAGGCCGGCTTCGAGGCCGATCTCGGACAGCAGCATCATGCCGGTCAGGAACAGGTAGACATCGTTGCCCTGCCCGACCGCGTGCCAGGCCGCACCGGCCGGCAGCAGGCCCAGCACCAGGAGCAGCGCCGCGCCGCCGACGGCCCAGATCGCCTCGGGCCAGTCGCGCGGACGGATCAGCACCAGCGCCGTCGACAGCGCGACGATCGTCCATATGGCCCAGTTTGCATGCGTTGCCATCCCCATCAGCCGCACTTGCCTTCGCCGGCGTCCAGGGTTTCCGGCATGGCGAACGCGAACAGCACGAAGCCGGCGGCGGCGATGGCCGCCAGCGCCAGGAAGGCGACCGTGGTCCCGGCGTGGTGGGCCAGGAAACCGGCCACGCTGTTGCTCAGCAGGGCCCCCACGCCGACCGCGGTGGCGACCGCCCCCTGCGCCGCGTTGAAACGGCCGGTCCCGCGGGTCAGGTCGGCGATGATCAGCGTGGCGACCACGCCGAACACGCCCGCGCCCAGGCCGTCCATGCACTGGACCGCGATCAGGGCCAGGGGCGACGTGCAGACGCTGTACAGCAGTCCGCGCAGGCACAGCGCGGCGAAGGCGAACAGGAACAGCGGCTTCCTGCCCACGCGGCCGGCCAGCTTCCCTGCGAGTGCCGCGACGACGACGAACACCAGCTGCGACGCCACCATGTAGCCCGAAGTCAGCATGATGGCCTTGCGCACGCCCTGGCCACGCGCCAGCATCTGGGTCACGAGCGGCACCATCGCGGCGTTGGCGAAGTGGAAGATCACGGCGCATGCCAGGAACACGGCGACCGGCCGCTGGCGGATCAGGTCGCGGAACGCCGGCAACAGGCCATGGAAAGCCTGCATCGGCGTGCCGTCCTGGTCCGGGGCCTTGCCGTCTCCTGTATCCTTCGCACTGTCGCCGCCACGGGCCATGTCGTGGTCGATGTCGTCGGGGTTGATGCGGGTCAGGATCAGGAGCGAGACGGCGGCCAGGCCGACCACCGTCGCGAACATCCACGGCAGGCCGATCATCACGCCGACCACGCCCAGGCCGATAGCGGTGGCGACATTGCCGGCGGCGTTCCACGCCTGGTTACCGCCAAGGACGGCATCCAGCCGCTTGCGCCCGACGATCCCCAGCGCGAGCGCCGCCAGCGTGGGCGGGAAAATGGCGCCGGCGGCGCCGATCAGCGCCTGCGCCGCGCCGACCACCGGGAAACTCGGATGCAGGGGCGTCACGATGCAGGCGGCGGCGATCATGACGATGCCGACCGCCAGCAAGGCGCGCTTGGCGCGCAGGTAATCGACCAGTGCTCCGACCGGCGTCTGCGTCACCACCTGGGCGATGTTACCGATGGCCAGGGCGATCCCGATGCGCGCCGGATTCCAGTGCACGGCCGATTGCAGGAACAGCGCCATGTAGGGCCCCATGCCGTTCTGGACGTCGGCCAGGGTGAAATTCAATGCCCGCAGCCAGGTAATACTGCCGCTGCCGCGCGCCTGCGCGCCGCCGGCCGCGCCGGACCGTGCGCCGGCGGCGCTGTCGGATTGGATGGGAATCGTCAAGGCGTGCTCCTCGGCGTGCTGTTCAGTCCGGTTTCGGGTCCAGGCGTTGGCCGTTCAGCTCGACCGCCTCGATGACGCGGCCACTGCCGTCGGCCAGGGGACGGCCTGGGCCGCTGGCCTGCACCTGGCCACCCAGGACAAGGGCAAGCGGTGCGAAGCGGTCCGGACGGATATGGACGAAGTCGCCCGAATCCAGCACCACGCCGTTGGCCTCGCCGTGACGGGCGTAGTTCATGCGCACCACCTTGCCCTCGACGCGGCCGGGCTTGGCGGCGTCCTGCGCGGCCTCGCCGTCGATGCCGACCAGGCGCTTGAACTGGTAGACGGCGTGCGCGTCGTCGCCTTCGGGCCAGGGCCTGGCTTCGGTGCCTTCCAGCGTGACGCGCTGGCCCGGCGACAGATGCTGGAAGTGCGATGCATCGTCATTGCCGTGGCCGAACACGAATTGCGCCGGTATCCCATCGGCCTCGATCATGACGCCCTCGATGCCGCCCTTGGGGCTGTAGATGACGTGCTTGAACACGCCTTCGATCGACCAGACGTCGCCATCGTGGTCCTTGTCGTGGTGCTTGCCTTTGGCTGGATCGTGTTTCATATCGGATTCTCAATGCTTGATTGGTGGATGGATGCGCCCTGGATCGACACCCGTCGTGCCAGGGCGTGTCGACAGGGACGGACACGCATGCGGCGCCGTCTGGCGGCGGTGGTCGCGCTGCCCTTCCCCGTCAGCCGGTTACTTCATCGCCGCATCGGGCGCGTCTGGTGCGGGAGCTGGCGGTGCCGGTGGACGGCCGTCGGCGGGCGCGCGCGGTACTGGCGGGCGCGCGTCCGGACCGGCTGGACGACGGGCTGCAGGCGCGCGCTTGCCCGCCGCCTCGGGAGCCGGCCGCATGTGTGCCGGCCGCTTGGCCGGACCGGCTTCGGGCGCGGGCGGCATGGCGTGGCCGGCATCCTTTCCCGGACCCATGGGTGGTGGCGGCGATGCCGGCGCCGTTACCGGCGGCGGCGCGTCCGCCGGTGGTGGCGGTGGCGCCATGGTGGATTGCGCGATGGCCGCATGTGCAGCGGCGAGACCCATTGCGGCGATGAAAGATTGTTTTAATGACATGATTAACCTCCTTAAAAAGTTTCTAATGAGGTAACAGCAAAAAGCGGGCCACCGCTTTTGCCGGGAAAAACCGCTTATCCGCCACGCATGAAGCCAAGGATCAGTCCGCTCTTGAGACAGGCGGTGTCTCGTTTTCGGACACAGTGGCTGACCCTGCTTGGCACTGGCGATTATGCATAGTGGATATTCAGAACAAATTCTTTTGTTTTACGGCTCCAAAAACAACATTTGTACATGATTTCACATCAATAAAATTTCCATGCTGTAATATTGCTTATCTCTCGTCAATTTACTCAAAGAGGAAGGCGGCGAGAACCTCGCGCACGCCGCTGGACGCCCGATTCCTCGTCCAAGTCACCCAATTGAACTCAGGCTCGATGGCCTGTCTGCGGGGCGCTTTCTCAACGCAGATATAGAAAACACGCATGCCGACAGGCCGTACCGTTCTTACATCGCTCGCGACAGGCATCGTGTGCATCATTGGCGGCGCCGCGCGCGCGGATGACCTCACCGCACTGCCGCTCGACCAGTTACTGACGGTCGAAATCGTCACTGCATCGAAGTTTCCCCAGAAAGTCAGTGAGGCGCCTTCCTCCGTCTCCGTGGTGACGGCGGACGACATCAAGGCCTTTGGCTACCGTACCCTCGCCGACATCTTGCGCGGCATGCGCGGCGTCTACGTCTCCTACGACCGTAACTACAGTTATGTCGGGACGCGCGGCGCCGGCAGGCCGGGCGATTACAACTCGAGGCTGCTCGTCCTGATCGATGGGCAGCGCTTGAACGACAGCATATTTGGCCAAGGTTCTGTCGGCACCGAATTCCCGATCGACGTCGAACTGATCGAGCGGGTCGAATACGTGCCGGGGCCTGGCTCCGCCGTGTACGGCAGCAATGCATTTTTCGGGGTCATCAACATCATCACGAGGAAAGCGCAGGCGTTCGACGGCACCAGCGTCAGCGCGGCAGCGGCGAGCTACCATGAACGCACAGCGTCCCTGGTCACCGGCAAGCGCTTCGCCAATGGCGGCCAGGGCATGCTGAGCATCTCGGGCAGCCGTACCGCAGGTACCGATCGCTATTTTCCGGAGTATGACGACGCCGCCAGCAATCATGGCCTCGCGACGGGCCTGGACACGGATCGCTACAAGCGCCTGTTCATGAAATATGCGTTCGAAGACCTGACACTGACCGCCTTCTTCGGCGACCGGAAAAAAGGCGTGCCGACGGCGTCGTTCGGCCAGCAGTTCAACGACCCGCGCAGCGCCACCCAGGATCGCTACCTGGGTGCGAGCGCGGTGTTCCAGCATGCCGTGTCGACGACCCTGGAACTGTACGCCAGCCTGAATTTCCAACGCTACCGGTACATGGGCGACTACGCTTACAGCCCCGATGCCGATGGCCTGAATCGAGACGTCGGCTACAGCGACGTCGTCACCGGCGATGTGCGATTCCTGCATCGGGGTTTCAGTAAGCAGAAGCTAATCTATGGAATCGAAGTCACCGACGCCACCAGGCGGCGGCAGGAAAATTTCAACGTCGGTCCCTATGAATCGATGTTGGATACCGATAATCCAACCCATGGCTACGCGGTCTACCTGCAGGACGAGATCGAGCTCGGCAATAAACTGATTTTCAACGTGGGCCTGCGCCACGACCACGGCAAGGAAAGCGGCAACACGAACAGCCCACGTCTTGGCCTCATTTACCGGCTGACGCCGGACCTGACGACCAAGCTCTTGTACGGTACCGCGTTCCGTGCAGCCAATGCACTCGAAAACTACTATGTGACCGACGCGGGCCGTTTCAAAACCGGGCCCGGGTTGAAGCCCGAACGCATCAAGACCTACGAATTCGTGGCCGAGTATTTTCCGCGCCAGGACTTCCGTAGCAGTGCCTCGGTATTCGCCTACCGCATGGACAACCTGATTTCACTTGCCACCGATCCCAGTGACGGACTGCTTTTTTACAAAAACGTGAACGAAGCGTCGGCGCACGGTGTCGAGGTAGAAGCGGAATTCCTGGGCGCGGATGGCGGCCGCTTGAAAGGCAGCGCTTCATTCCAGTTCACCAGGGATGGCGCAACCGGCGCGCGCCTGACCAACTCGCCGACGCAGATCGCCAAGCTGAACTACAGCCGCCCGCTCATGCACCAATCCGCCCGGATCGGACTGGAAGGGCAATTTACCGGAAAGAGAAGCACCGTCACCGGCGGCCACGTGGGTGGTTTTTCCGTGCTCAATCTGACGCTGTCCAACGCCAAGCTGACGCCGAACCTGGAACTGGGCGCGAGTATCTTCAATGTGCTCAACAAAAATTATGCGGATCCGCCCGGCGACGAACACGTCGACAACAGTACCCCGCCGCGGGAATTGCAGTCGATCCGCCAGAATGGACGCGTCGTCCGTGTCAATCTCACTTATCGATTCTGATGGCGCGGCACTTGTTCCTGCATGCCTTGTGGTGGCGCGTGACGGGCCGTGCCGCCGCTGCGGGCGCACTGTTCGCGCTGGTGTCGGCCTCGGCGCCAGCACAGACCGCCGCGACGCCCGAGTACGCACTGAAGGCAGCCTTCATCTATAACTTCGCGCGATTCACGAACTGGGGCGACCGCCCGGATAAAGCGCTGAATCTGTGCGTCCTCGGCAGGGACCCGTTCGGGAGCGCACTCGACACGATCGACAACAAGGAAGTCGGGCCGCTCCATATTGTCGTGAAACGTGTTCGCGAGGCCGATAAAGCGTTCAGCATCTGTCAAATCATCTTCATCGCCGATGCGGAGATGGATAACTTTTTGCTGCAACCGGAGCAAGTCCGCCTTGCGAATGGCGTGATGACGATCGCCGACAAGGAAGGCGCCGCGCGTCAGGGCGTCATCGTCGAGCTGACGACCGAAAACCAGCGAGTCGGCTTTGCGTTCAACCAGCAGAGCGCGGGCCGCGCCAGGATCGAAGTCAGTTCGAAGCTGCTGCGACTGGCAAGAAAGGTATATTGATGAACTCCAAACGCCGATTCCAGTGGATCGACCGGCAAACGGTTGGCACCAAGCTCAAGCTGGCAAATCTCTTCACTAGCGGTATCGTGATTTTCCTGGCCGGCGTGCTGCTCCTGGCTTTACAGGCTTACCTGTCCGGCATGGCGCTTCTCGAGCAGGCCCGGACCGAGGCGGCAGTAGTAGGCAACAATATATCGGCGGCGATCATTTTCAAGGACCACGCTTCGGCCAAGGAAATCCTCGGCACCTTGAAAGCATTCGACGACGTTGCGCATGCCAGCGTATTCGATGCTGAACAAAAAATCTTCAGCGACTATGCGAAAGCCGCCCATCACGATATGCGCGCCGACACGCAGGGCGATCTGCGCGGCAATGCTTACGATTTTTCGCTGCATCGGCTCCGGGTGTCGCATCCCATCGACTATGAAGGCAAGGCCATCGGCACGGTGCACATCGACACCGACCTGGCATCGACTTACCGCCGCATCGGCTGGTACGCCCTGTCGATATCGCTCATCATGCTGGCTTGCCTCACCATTGCCCACATGGTCCTGCGTCGCCTTCAACAATTCGTGACGGCGCCCCTGCTCGCATTGGCGAAGACGTCGACAGCGATTTCCGAAAAGGGCGATGTGTCGCTGCGCGCCACCGTCGATGCCTCGGAAGACCTGGGCATGCTGGCAAAAGCCTTCAATGCCATGCTTGACCGGATCGAAAAACGCGAAATCGAGCTGGAGTGCGAGATCGAGGAGCGCAAGCGTGTCGAGGTCAAGCTCGACCGCCTGGCGCACTTCGACAGCGTGACCGGACTGCACAACCGCTATTTTTTCCACGACCGTCTGGGTAGCGCCATCGCGCAAGCGCAAGCGCTCAACCAGCGCACCTTCGTCATGTTTCTCGACCTGGACAATTTCAAGGCGGTCAACGACACGCTCGGCCACGACGTCGGCGACGAACTGCTGCGCGTGGTGGCGCAGCGCTTGCGGGACGCCGTGCCCGCCGGTGATACCGTTGCCCGCCTCGGCGGCGATGAATTCGCCATCATCCTGGAAAACGTCGCGGACGGCGTCACCGGGGAGACGGTTGCGAAACGCTGCATCGATGCCCTGTCGCGCATGGTGCGCATCAACGGCAATGAAATCTACATATCAGGCAGCATCGGCCTCAGCAGCTGCCCTGACGATGCGGTCGATATCAATGCGCTGTTGAAGTTTGCGGATACCGCCATGTATTACGCGAAAAACGCCGGCAAGAATACCTATCGCGTCTTCAATAGCAGCATGCAAGGGGAAGCACAGAAGCGCTTCGCCATGAACGGCAATTTGCGGCGCGCGCTCGAGCGTGACCAGTTCGTACTGCAATACCAGCCGCAAATCGACCTGGTCACGGGTCAGATTTTCGGCGTCGAGGCGCTGATCCGCTGGGCCCACCCCGACCTGGGCCTGATCAGTCCGATGGAATTCATTCCGCTTGCCGAGGAAACCGGCTTGATCGTACCGATCGGGGCCTGGGTATTGAAGAGTGCCTGCCTCCAATTGAAAGCGTGGCACGACGAGGGCTATACCCAATTGCACATGGCAGTCAACTTGTCTGCACGTCAATTGGCGGAAGATACGTTTGTCGAATCGGTGCTGGACATCGTCCGCACCACCGGGGTCAATCCCAGGATGCTCGAGCTGGAACTGACGGAAAGCATGCTGATGGATGCCGGCGAAGCATTCATCGCCAAGCTCGATACATTGCGCCAGGCCGGCATCATGCTGGCCATCGACGACTTTGGCACCGGCTATTCCTCGATGTCTTACTTGAAGCGCTTCCCGATCAATACCATCAAGGTCGACCGCAGCTTCGTGCGTGACTTGCCGGACAGCGCCCAGGATAAAGCGATTACCAAGGCAATCATTTCGATGGCCCATAGCCTGCAGATGCGTGTCATCGCCGAGGGCATCGAAACCGACCGGCAGGAGGTCGTGTTATCCGCCGACGGCTGCAACAGTGGGCAGGGTTATCTATACAGCCCGCCGGTCAATGCCGATGAAATCAGCAAGTTGGCGCGATTGATCAAGCCTGTCGACATAGCGGCCACAAGCAGCAGGCTTCCACATGAACTCGTTTGAAAATCTTGCGCGATGGCGTGCGCAGTTATTTGACAAGATTCTGGCGATTACGCTGGCGCTAGGCCTGCTGGCAGCGGCGCCAAGCCTGTATTTATTAGGCGATAACTTCCAGGAAGTTCTCGCCCTCGATGGCATTTCACTGAGCTGGGTAGCCGCTCTGCTCTTGGCGAAGCGCATCTCGTTCCGCGTGCGCGTCATACAGTTTCTGGCCATGAACATTGCATTCGGCTGTGGCTTGATGATAACGGTCGGCGCGAGCAGCCAGGTGTACTTGCTCGCCGGACCAATCATGGCGACCTTGCTGCTCAGTACCCGCATGGCCTTGTTGACGACCGCAATTGGCAGTGCAGCAGTGTTTATCATCTGCTATAGCGGGATCGGCGCCGTAAAGTTGCAAGGCATTGCACAAGGCGGCATGGGCTACGCCGTGCTGATTACCATTACCTACGGCTTGCTTGCCACGGGTATGACTTTATCGTGTTCATTTTTGCTGAAACGGCTTGCCGATGCCTTTGTAGAACTGCATGCGACTGCCAATTCACTGCAGCAGGGCAAGCTCGAGCTCTATGAAGTCAACGCCGAGCTGAGTCTGGCCGCCGCGGCGCTGTCAGGCCTAAGCGACATGGTCGTGATCGCGCGGATCGTCGACCGTCCTGACGCCGACCAGCCGATCATCTACGTCAACGATGCTTTCGAGCGGCGCACCGGTTACAGCCGCGCGGAGGTCATGGGCGGCAGCTGGCGCATGCTGCTTGGCCCCAATTCCGATTCCGTTGAACTGGCACGGATCGGCGCCGCCATCAACCGAGGCGTCGCGGTGTCCAGCGAGCTGGAGTATTACACCAAGAGCGGCGCCGCCTACTGGATCGAATTCGAGCTGAAACCCTTTGCCGATGCGGGTGGCATACAGACGCATTGGGTGGGCATTGCGCATGACATCACCGAGCGCAAGAAATCCGAGACGCACATCCATAATCTGGCATTTTACGACGTCCTGACAGGACTGCCGAACCGCCGCCTGCTGATGGAACGGCTGGAAGCGCGGCTGGCCAAGGCGAACGCCGGCATCGGTGCGCTGATGTTCATCGACCTGGACAACTTCAAGGTGGTCAACGACGTGCGCGGCCATGCTACCGGTGACGATCTGCTGACCGACGCCGCCGCACGCTTGTGCCGCCTGGTCGGGCCGCACGACACCGTCGCGCGCCTGGGCGGCGATGAATTCGTGGTCTTGCTGGCCACGTTAGGCCATGATGAGCAGCAAGCCACCGCCACCGCGCTTGCGCTCGCTGAAACGATCCGCCATGCGGTGGCCGAGGGATTCGCCATCGACGGACATGGCTATCAGTCGTCCGCCAGTATCGGTATCACCTTGATGGGTGTGCGCACCAACACGGTACAGGACCTGCTGAGCGAAGCGGACACGGCCATGTACCATGCCAAAGCCGGCGGGCGCAACCGGGTAGCCCTGTTCGAAACCACGATGCGGGCCGAGATGGCGTGCCGCCTGACCTTGCAGGAAGACCTCGCCGCAGCCCTCCATAATGGCGAGCTCGGCATGCACTTGCAGTTGCAGGTGAATGCCGAAGGCAAGCCGGTCGGCGCCGAACTGCTGATGCGCTGGCGCCGCGCCGACGGCAGCAGCGTGCCGCCCGACCTGTTCATTCCGGTCGCGGAGGAAAACGGCTTGATTGTCACGCTCGGCCAGTTCGCCCTGCGCCACGCCTGCGCCGCCTGGCACTGCCTGAACGATGCCGGGCATCGCTTGCCCTTGTCGGTGAATGTCAGTCCGACCCAGTTCCGCCATCCCGATTTCATCGACCAGGTGAAAACGCTGTTGCACGACACGGCGACGCCGGCCGACCAACTCATCTTCGAGGTCACCGAAGGCCTGTTTGTCGACTCGCACGACAGCGTCATCGGCCGCATGCACGAGCTTGCCGCGCTCGGCATTCGCATGTCGATCGACGATTTCGGCACCGGTTACTCGAGCCTGGCCTACCTCAAGCGCATGCCCCTGTTCGAACTGAAAATCGACCGCAGTTTCATCGCCGACACCGCCACCGATGACGGGAGCAAGCACCACGGCAATGCCAATGGGCGCGCCATCGTGCAGTCGATCATCGCCATGGCCGGTCACCTGGGACTGCAAGTGGTCGCCGAAGGCGTCGAAACGGCGGCACAGGCGCGCTTCCTCGCCGCCAACGGCGCGCCTGCCATGCAGGGCTACCTGTTTGCCCGGCCGCTGCCCCTGGAGCAGGTACTTGCGCACCTGGAGCAGACACAACGGTCAACGCGGCTCGACGATGTCCTTGCCGTCGGTACGAATGACAACGCTGTGGCGAATGCGCTCGCTTGAATCGGTGTTGTCGAGCATCGACTATCGAAGCTGACAGTTGCTTATAGGCATGAACGGGTGCTAGCATCGCTGCAACCCTTGAAAGCTTATGCAATTACTCACTTCCTATACCGTCCGCTTCGGCAGGATTTCGCGCAGGATTTGGCTCGGCCGCATGTTCGTGCTGGCGCTGTCCTGCACCGCGTTCGGCATGCTGGCTGAATGGGCCTTCGGCAGCGCCGGCGCTGCCGCCTGCGCCTTCGCGTTCGTGTGGTCCGCCGCGGCGCTATCGGCCCAGAGGTTGCACGATCGCGACCGCTCCGGCTGGTGCCTGTTGCTGTTTTTGGTCCCCGTGATCGGGCCGCTCTGGCTAGCCTGGCAGCTCGTGCGGCGGGGCGACGCCGGCACAAATGCCTTTGGCGACAATCCGGCCGTGCGCGGCGACTACCTGCAAGTTGACATCGCGAGGTAAGGGCCCATGCCGACGGTAAACGACGTCACCCAGATCAATCCCATCGACGTGCTGGGGATCGCCACGCCGCGCTCCACGGGCGAACTGCAGGACGTGTTGCGCAACACCCGGCTACCCGTGTCGATCGGCGGCGGCCACTTCAGCATGGGCGGCCACACCGCTTCGCCCGGAAGCCTGCATCTGGACCTGCGGCAAATGAACGCGGTGCTCGCCTTTGACCCGCAAGCCAGGACGATCAGGGTGCAGGCCGGCATCCGCTGGTGCGACATCCAGCGACTGGTCGATCCGCACGGCCTGGCCGTGAAGATCATGCAGACCTACGCCAACTTCACGGTCGGCGGCGCGCTGTCGGTGAATGCACACGGACGTTACATGGGACTGGGCCCGGTCGTGCTGTCCGTGCGCGCCATCCTGCTGGTGCTGGCCGACGGGACTGCGAAGCATGCCAGCCCAAGCGAGAACGTAGCGCTTTTTTACGCCGCGATCGGCGGCTACGGGGCGATCGGCATCATCGCGGAGGTCGACCTCGACCTGGCCGACAACGTGCGCGTCGAACGCACTAACCGGAAGATGGCAACGAAGGACTACGCCGCCTGGTTCAAGACGCAGGTGCGCGACGACCGCGACGCGATTTTCCATAACGCCGACCTTTACCCGCCGCACTACGCGCGCGCCCGGGCCGTCACCTGGCGGCGTACCGAGCGCCCCGCTACCAGCAGCGCGCGCCTGCAACCCTTGCACAGCCTGTACGCGGTCGAGAAGTACTTCCTGTGGGCGATTTCGGAAACGCCGTTCGGCAAACTGCGGCGCGAATACCTGATCGATCCCTTGCTCTTCCTGCGCAAGAAGGTCCATTGGCGCAATTTCGAGGCAGGTTACGACGTGGCCGAACTGGAGCCGATGGGCCGCCGCCTGCGCACCTATGTACTGCAGGAGTATTTCGTGCCCTGCGAGCGGCTGATGGAGTTCGTGCCACGCATGGCCGCGATCCTCAACCGCCACAAAGCCAACATCATCAACATCTCGATCAGGCATGCACTCGCCGATCCGGGCACGCTGATGGCATGGGCGCGCGGCGAGACCTTCGCCTTCGTCCTGTATTACAAACAGAGGACGCGCAATAACGCCCGGGAACGCGTCGCGGTCTGGACGCGCGAATTGATCGATGCCGTCATCGCTTGCGGCGGCACCTATTACCTGCCCTATCAACTTCACGCCACGCAGGAGCAGTTCCGGCGCGCCTACCCGCGCGCTGCGCAGCTCTTCGCGCTGAAGGGGGCGCTCGACCCTGGATACCGCTTGCGTGGCGCACTGTGGGACAAATACTATATGCCGACCATCGCCGAACCCGTGGCCCCGGCCGCGCGGCCATCGCTGTTCCACGCCGTGTACCGCGATGCCGCCTGGGCCGACCGCTTCTACGCCTTCCTGCAGAACATCTTCCACCTCTACCCGGAAGACCGTTTTCACGCGCTGATCAAGGACGCGGCCGCACACGGTGCGGACGACGAAGCCATCTATCGCGATATCCAGGCGCGCCTGCCCTCCATCACGCCGCCCTTGTCGCTGCTGCGCTATGCCTTGCCGGCGCTGGCGCTGCAAAAGAAGGAAATCGGGAGCCAGACGGCGCAGCTGATCGGCCCGCGGCCGCTGCGCGGGTATGTCGAAATCGGCTCCACCGGCCGTTATGTCCGCGCGCTCAGGCGGCGCCTGGACCTGTCGGGGGCGGTCACCCTGGTGCACGACAAGGCGCCGACCAATTCGCCGGCCGACATTGCCGAGCGCGGCCAGCTCGGCAATGTCGGCACCTTCGTGCCGCTGGACGACTACGCGCCGCTCGCACTGCCGCCGCACAGCGTCGACCTGGTCTCCTGCTTCATCGGCCTGCACCACATGCGGCCCGAACGGCTCGATCCCTTCCTGCGTTCCATCGCGCGGGTGCTGCGGCCCGGCGGCTATTTCGTGGTGCGCGACCACGACGTCACCAGCACCCATATGCACGACTTCGTGTCGCTCGCCCATTGCGTGTTCAACGCCGGACTCGGCGAGCGCTGGGAGACCAATGCGGCCGAACTGCGGTACTTCGACAGCGCCGATCACTGGATCGGCAAGATCGAGGCCGCCGGCTTCACGCATACCGGGGCGCGCTTGCTGCAGCCGGGCGATCCGTCGGACAACCTGCTGATGGCATTCACGCGCAACGCGGCCCCGGCATGAGCCCCCGTATCTTCATGCTGCGTGTGGCCCTGCTCCTGCTGCTGTGCACGGGAAGCGCGCAGGCGGCCGACAGCCCCGTGGCCCCGGACCAGCGGCGCGGTGTCGAACAGACCTTCCTGACCTACCCGGAATGGTTCCTGGTCCACAGTCCGGCCGAGTATGCCGCCCTGGTCGCCACCCAGCCGGCGCACGCGTTCCCGTTCATCGGGCACACGCGCCAGATCTGGTCGAGTTATGCGGCGGTCACCGGAGAACAGGTACGCCGGCACTACCCATCCAACGTCGGCTACCACGTCATGATCATGGTGATCGCCGGCAGCACCTCCGTGGAATATGGCCTGCGCTGGGCCTACGAAAACACGATCGGGCGGCTCAGCTGGGCCATGTCGAACGGCGCGCTCACGCCGGAGGACAGGTACGGCGCCAAGGCCGCGCAGGACTATGTCGACTTCATCCGGCGCGAGCCGTGGTACCTGTTCGATTTCACGGTCCGTCTCAAGGGACTGTGGACGACGATGCCGGCGTCGGGTCCCAACGTGATCCGTAAATGGGAGCGCCGGTATGCCTTGACGACCGAGTACGCGATCAAGGCGGTCTACGGCAAGCTGATCGAACTTGCCACGCGCGCCGCCTACGATCCGGCCCTGATGACTACCCAGGCCGTGGTCGACCACGCGCCTGCGCAGCTGCCGGGCGGCGTCAAGCTGGTACGCCCCCTGCCGGACGGGCGCGCGCTGCTGGACCTGCCGCGCTACTACGGGTTCCGTATCGCCGCATTGCAGCTGGCACGGGCTGGCGCTACTTTGCAGGATATTGCCGGAAACGCGGGCGTGATCCTGGTGACCGTCTGGGTGAACGCCGATCAGCCACTGCCCGGGACCGGCGGACGGATCCTGTTCGAGCAGCCCTTGCTGACCATGCCCGGCAAGAAGCGCGTGGCGATCGTGCTGCCGGTGGCCGCCCTGTCTTCCTTCCTGCTGCGCGCGGATGCGGCAGACGTCAAGGTCGAGCATGTGTATGACTACTGATCAGGTATGCGTCGCTGGCTGAAGCGGGCATCGACGGCCATCGCGGTAGGCGAAAGGGGCGAATCCATGCCGGATGACCGGTGCCTCAACAACGCCGCTACCCATAGCTCATTTGGGTACTTACCCACGCCGCTATCGGGCGAGGCCGTTGGATAAGCGCCGGCGGCGAACGCCGCAAATTATGCCGAGGCCGGCAATCAGCGTTGCCCAGGATGCAGGTTCTGGAACCTCGGCTGTCGCGAGGACCACGTTATCAATTGCAAATTCAGGAAAGTCTTGTCCGCCCGTGATGGTCAAGGACGAAATGTTGACGAAGTCTTTGAAATTAAAATTCGAAAATGTTTCAGCCAGATTTTCTTCCAAGAAAATCGTGTTCGTTATGACGCCATTCACGCCCATCGCAGTCAGCGTCATGGTCAAGGGCCGACCGTCCCCAAGAAAGGTCTTGGCAGCATCCAATGACGTCAAGGAGAACAAGCCTTTGTTCTCGAGATCGATCGTGACGCTGCTTTCATTGAAAGAATAAAACGCGGTCGTGCCGTTGGAAGCGCATGCGGGACTGCACATGCCTAGATGGTCGGCAGGATCATCGACAATATAAAATCCGAAGGGACTGATCGGCGAATAACTTACCCTGAACCCATCCTCGATAAAGCTATAGTCGGAATAACCGTAGCCACCGTACTGAGATTCAAAGTCAATCGTGGCCGCCACCGCGGCATTTGTTGACAAGGCGGCTGCAATGGCGATCATTACTTTTCGGATCATAGTTACTTTCTTCGTAAAATGGCGACTATTAACAAACCATATGCGGACGGTGATGTACGCTTCATCAATTGAATATTAAAGATTAGCCATAAATTGCAATCTTCATTCAAGCCTCCGATTTTGAATTAATACATAAATATCTTTTATTGATAAGTGTTTCAATATTGTATCGATATGTATGCGCAAGGAATCTCGACAGCTTGCCCATTTATATTTAATATTGGAAACATATTTGTTTACGGGGAAAGATTAGCAAAACTACGTCTGGCAATCACGGTATTTAACCGGTCTAAATGGCTGGTTCAGGATGCATCTGGACGGTTAAACAGCAGCACCCCGTTTTCCTTCGCTCCGGGCACGCACTGCTGTCACCCGCTCACCCCTTCGTATTGCTCACAAACGCGATCCGCTTCCCATCCGGCGACCAGCTCGGCACGTTGAAACTCCCCTGCCCCCCATACAAGTAGGCGATCACCCTCGGCGCACCGCCTTCGACCGGCATCTCGCGTAGGTAGACGTGGTGGTAGAACGGGTGGTCATAGGGGTCGACATCGTCCATGAAGGTGATGAACACGATCTTTTTCCCGTCCGGCGACACGTGCGGGAACCAGTTGTTGTAACGATCGAAGGTCAGCTGGACGGGGTTCTTGCCATCCGCGGACATGCGCCATAGCTGCATCAGCCCGGTGCGGTTCGAATTGAAGTAGATGCTCTTGCCGTCCGGGCTATATTCAGCGCCGTCATCCAGCGCCTGCGTCTTCGTGAGCTGGGTTTCCTTGTGCGTCGCGATGTCGATCGTGTACAGGTTCAGCACCTTCGGCTGCTGCGCGCGCATGGCCGGGTCGCGCTGGCCGGTGAAGATCATGCGGGTGTCGTCGGGCGTGAAGCCGTGCAGGTAGGAGTGGCCCTGGTCGGTGTCGGTGATCAGCGTCGCCTTGTCGCTGCCTTCGACGGGCACCGTGTAGATCGTCGAATAATTGCTGCCGTCCGGGCGCTTCACGTGGCTGGACAGGCCGAGCAGCTTGCCGTTCCAGGACAGCACGTGGTCGTTGTTGTTGTTGGTCGCGATGCCGGTGTTGATGACGGACGTCTTGCCGCTCGCGATATCGAAGCGGTGCATGCGTCCCTTCGCATTGTAGACGAGGGCACTGCCGTCGCGCGTCCAGTTCGGCGCCTGCAGCGAATCCGGCGAGCGCAGCACGATGCGGCGATTGTGCGTGTCCATATCCATGATTTCGATGTCGCTGCCGAGATAGTCGCGGTATGGCACCAGGCCCCTCCAGGCCGGCACGACGATGCGCACGTTCGAAGCGGTGACGGTCTCGTAGGCATCGGGATTGTGCGCGGTGACGGCCAGGCCCACGTAGACCTTGTCGCCGAGCTTCACGTGCGACACGCTGGTCACCTGGAACGGTTCGCCGAAACGCGCGGCGCTCATGATGAACACGTCGCCGCGGCGCTCCAGCTGGATGACGTCCGGGGCATTGACGCCCATGCGGTATTCCTCCGTGTCGGCGCCGTCCTTTTCCCGGAACTGCAGCGACGCGAGGCCGTCGCCGTGGACGGCCGCCACCACGTGCGCCGCGCTGTCCGACAGGGTGGCGCGCACGTCCCAGCCGATCTTGCGGTGCGGGTCCGCGCCCTTGCCCTCGAACGCGACGCGCGCGGTCACGATGAAGTCGCCCTGCATCTGGTTGTACGCGTAATGCATCTGGTCGTCGGCGAACCAGGTGTTCTTGCCGGACGCGCTGATGCGGTATTGCTGGCGCTTGTCGTCGTAGCCTGCGGCGCCGGTGCGCTTGACGGCGCCGATGTCCTGGTGGGCGGCGAACTGGCCGATGGATTCGGCCGAGGCCATGCCGGCGACCAGCAGCGCGCCGGTCGCGGCGAGCGCGGAAAGGGATATTGGCATCGGGTCTCCGTGGCCTGGGGTGAGGAGGCAATCGTAGAACGAATTCGGCAATGTGGATGCCGCTTGCCGATTTCATTACAAACTCATCCGATTTCCTGACACTTTGGCGCCTCGGCCGGCGCTAGAATGTGCCGAGCCTGCCACAACAACCACAACGCGAGGAGACACATGAGCAGCGACACCAGGACCTATTCCCGCAGACGATTCCTCGGACAGGCAGGCGGCGCCCTGCTGGCGTCCGCCCTGCCCTATGCCGCGCTCGCGCAAACTCGCGCCGCGAACGACCGGATCCAGGTCGCCGCGATCGGCATGGGCATCATGGGTTTCAATAATTGCGCCACCACGGTCAAGGTGCCCGGCGTGAAACTGGTCGCCGCCTGCGACCTCTACACGGGGCACCTGAAACGCGCGAAGGAAGTCTACGGCAACGACCTGGTGACGACCCCGCACTTCGAAGACATCCTCGACAACAAATCGATCGATGCGGTCATCATTTCGACGACCGACCATTGGCACGACAAGATCGCCATCGCCGCCATGAAGAAGGGCAAGGCCGTGTATTGCGAGAAGCCCATGGTGCACCGGCTGGAAGAAGGCCTGCCGATGGTCGCTGCCCAACAGCAGACGGGCGCCATCTGCCAGGTCGGTAGCCAGCGCGTCAGCTCGGCCACCTATTTGAAAGCCAAGGAATTGTACGAGGCGGGTGCGATCGGCCAGCTGGTCATGGCGGAAGCATTCTGGGACCGCCAATCGGCAAACGGCGCCTGGCAATACTCGATTCCGCGCGACGCCTCACCGCAGACGGTCGATTGGAATCGCTTCCTCGGCGACGCGCCGCGCCGCGCTTTCGACGCCGAACGCTTTTTCCACTGGCGGAATTACCAGGATTACGGCACCGGCATCGCCGGCGACCTCTTCGTGCACCTGTTCTCGGGCCTGCACCTGATTACCAGCTCGCTCGGACCGACGCGCATCTACACGTCCGGCGGCACGCGCTACTGGAAGGATGGACGCGACGTGCCGGACGTGATGGCCGGCGTGTACGACTATCCGGCGACCGATAAATCCGGCCCGTTCAACCTGCAGGTGCGGGTGAACTTCATCGATGGCGGCGGTGGCGGCGAGCAGATTGCGCTCGTCGGCACCGAGGGAAAGATGATCGTGCGCGGCAATTCGGTGGAGGTCATGCGCAGCAAGATGGCGCAGGCGCCGGGCTTTGGCAGCTGGGACAGCTACGCCACCTTCGACAAGCAGAACCAGGAAGACTTCAAGGCCTGGTACGAGCAGCACTACGCCGGCCAGACATCGAAGAACGAGACCAGCCGTTCGGAATGGAAGGCGCCGGCCGGCTACAGCGACCATTTCGACCACCACGCCAATTTCTACAATGCGATCCGCACCGGCGGCAAGGTGAAGGAGGATGCAGCCTTCGGTTTCCGCGCGGCCGCCGCGGGGCTGGCGTCGAACAAGAGCCTGTTCGAGCAGAAGATCGTGTTATGGGATCCGGTGAACATGAAGCTGGCGGGTTGACGACACCACAGCGTCGGAACCGCGGCGTCGAATCCTGCACGCCCACCACGCCTGGTGGGCGCTACACTGCCCGGATGCGCTGCTAGTTGGCCGTTTCCAGCTCCCGCACCCACACATTCCTGAAGCTGACCAGATGCCGGTGGTCCTGCAGCTTGATAGGCGCACGCCCGTGCTTGGTGTACGACGGCTTGCCGATGTACACGGTCTCCCCGCGCAGCGCCACATGATTCTGTACCAGCACGCCGTTGTGCAGCGCCGTCACATACGCGGGTGACGCCAGCGAACCGTCTTCGGCAAAGCGCGGCGCCGTCCAGATCACGTCATACGTCTGCCATTCCCCGGCGCCCGCGCACGCGTTCACCAGCGGGATCGACTGCTTGTAGATGCTGGCCGCCTGTCCGTTCACGTAGGTCTTGTTGTTCACGCAGTCGAGGATCTGGAGTTCGTAGCCGCGGTCGTTCGCTCCGGTGGAGGCAAGGAACAAACCGCTGTTGCCGCGGTCCTGGCCCGTGCCTTTGATGTCGGCCGGGATGCGCCACTCCAGGTGCAACTGGTAATCGCCGAACTGGCGGCGGGTCTGGATGTTGCCGCTGCCGGGGCGAACGGTGAAGACGCCGTTGGCGACGGTCCAGGGGGCGGGTTTGTCGGGCGCGGCGGTCGACACCCACTCGTTCAGGTTGGCGCCGTCGAACAGTAGCACCGCATCCGACGGCGCGTGCGTGGCCGTGGCCGGGGTCACACGCGCCGGTTCCGGGCTCCAGACTTCGGTCTCCTCTGGTTTGGTTTGTGCTTGAGCGCTGACGGAACAGAGCAACATGGCCAACAGGCCGGCTGTGCGCGCGCGATAGGTGAAGGTCATTCGCAAGTCTCCTTTTTGGGGTTTATCGCAACATGACATAAATCACGGATGCAGGCAAAGGCAATCTCTACATTTACCGGCACAGGCAATCCATCCACTGTCGATCGGCGGCCATGTCACGGTGCGCTTCAACGGCTGCCCTGCCAGCGCACTGCGTACACGCGCACCAACGCTCAATTGGCATTCAGCGTTATCTCGGTACTGCCTAATCCCGGCGCGCTTGCCGTCAGTATCAACTTGCCGGCTTGTCCCACGCGCGTGCGTACGATCGCCAGTGCCATGCCGTTGAAGGCATTGCGCGAAGGGGACTGGAACGATTCCAGGCTGGTCGCATCGCCGTTGTCGGTGGCGACGATGTCGCCCGGACCGTTCAGGCTGAAGGTGACGCGGTCACTGGCGCGCGGCACGGTGCGGCCATCCTTGTCGGCCACCGTCACCGTCACGAACGCCAGGTCGGTGCCATCCGCGTGGAGGGTCGACCGGTCGGCCACCAGCTGCAATGCCGCCGGCTTGCCGGTGGTGCGCACCGTATCCTCGGTCCATGGCTTGCCGTTCTTGTAGACCACGGCATGCAGGGCACCCGGCGCATAGACCACGTCGTCCCAGCGCAAGCGATAGTCGCGCGGGCCACGCTTCTTGCGGCCGAGCGAATGCCCGTTCAGGAACAGCTCGGCCTCGTCGCCCGAGGTGTACAGGTGCACCGGCGTGACCTGGCCCACGCGTTCCGGCCAATTCCAGTGCGGCAGCAGGTGGGCCATCGGCAGCTCGGGACGCCAGCGCGCCTGGTAGATGTAGAAGCGGTCCTTCTTGAAGCCGGCCAGGTCGACGATGCCGAAGTAAGAGCTACGCGACGGGATGGCGATCTGCTTCAGCGCCGCCAGTTCCTTGGCGGCGCGCTGCTGCTGGGCCGGGTTGGTGAAATTCAGGATGTTGGTGGTATCGCTGTTGTACGGCGTCGGCTCGCCCAGGTAGTCAAAGCCGGTCCAGACGAATTCGCCTGCCACGTTGGGGTTGTCGTCCTGGCCGCGGAATTCGGCGTCGGGCGGCATTGCCCATGGCGGCGCCGACAAATCATAGCTGCTGACCTGGAAATCGGCCAGGCCCTTGGACTTGTCGTCGCTGACCGGGAACATGTATTCGCCGCGCGAGCTGACGGTGGAGGCGGTCTCGCTGCCGAACATCGGGATGTGCGGCGCGTGCGCATGGAGCTTTGCGTATTCCTGCGGCTTGTAGTTGTAGCCGAACAGGTCGACCGCTTCCTGGAAGCCGTTGTAGCCGGAGTCGATACGGTTGTTGGCCGAGGTGACGGGGCGGGTGCGGTCTTCGCCGCGCGCGATCTCGGCCAAGCGGGCGGCCAGCTTCCAGCCTTCCGGACTGTCCTGCTCGGGGATCTCGTTGCCGATGCTCCAGGCGAATACGCTCGGATGGTTGCGGTCGCGCCGGATCATCGCGCGCAGGTCCTTCTCGTGCCAGGCCACGAACAGCGTGTGGTAGTCGTTCGGCGTCTTTTCCTCGGCCCAGGCGTCGAAGGCTTCGTCCAGCACCAGGAAGCCCATGCTGTCGGCCAGGTCGAGCAGTTCCGGCGCCGGCGGATTGTGGCTGGTGCGGATCGCGTTCACGCCCATCTCGCGCAGGATCTCGAGCTGGCGTTCGAGTGCGCGCAGGTTGATTGCCGCACCGAGCGCGCCCAGGTCGTGGTGCATGCAGACGCCCTGGATGGTCACGCGCTGGCCGTTGAGCAGCAGGCCACGTTCGGGGTCGAAGACGATGGTGCGGATGCCGAACGGCGTCTCGACTTCGTCGACCGTGCGCCCGTCGACGCTGACGGTTGTCACCGCGACGTAGCGCTGCGGACTGTCCACGCTCCACAGGCGCGGGTGCGGCAGGCGCAAGGTCTGGCTGATCTCGGCCTGGTGCCCGGCGCCGACCTTCGCCGCCTTGGATGCTTCCTGGCGCGCCAGCGCCTCGCCGCTGCGGCGGCCGTTGCCGTCCAGCGCATAGATCGCGGTCGCCACCTGCGCGCCGGCCACGTTGGCGGCGTCGTTCTGCAGCGTCGCCTGCACGTTCACCAGGGCGGCGTCGGCGCTCACGCGCGGGGTGGTGACGAACGTGCCGTACTGCGCCACGTGCAGCGGCGCCGTCTTGACCAGCCAGACGTTGCGGTAGATGCCGCCGCCCGGATACCAGCGCGAGGAATCGGGCGGGTTGTCGAGGCGGATCGCCACCACGTTGGGCGCGCCCGCCTTGACGTACGGCGTCAGGTCGACGCGCCAGGACGCATAGCCGTAGGGCCAGCCGCCCACATAATGGCCATTGATCCAGACCGCCGCGTGCGACATGGCGCCGTCGACGTCGAGGAAGATGCGGCGCCCGGCGTCGGCGGCCGGCAGCGTGAAATGCTTGCGGTACCAGCCCACGCCCCACCAGGGCAGCTTGCCGGTCTCGCCGGGATATTCCTGCTTGAACGGCCCTTCGATGCCCCAGTCGTGCGGCAGATCCAGTTTGCGCCAGCGGGCGTCAGCGAAATCCGGGCTTGCGGCTGGCGTGTTCCAGCTTGCCATCGCGGCCGCCGCCGGGGCGGCGGTGCCGACCGGGTCCCCCTTGTTGAAGCGCCAGTCGGCGTCGAACAGCAGGCGCTCACGGACTGGATTGGCGAACTTGTCGGCGGCCTGCGCGCCGGCCATGACCAGCACGGCGGCGGAGAACAAGAGAAAGAAGCGGCAGTGGCGTGGCATTTTTTGTGTGGTTTCTGGCGTAGTTGCAGGGGAAGACTCCCCTCGCCATTTTGCTGCGGCGCGCCCCGCGCGGCTTGTCTCGAAACGCTAGGAAACACGCCGATTTCGGCCGCACGCCGACACCTGGTGCGTTGATGATGCCGCGATTGATACGAACAACCCGAACGCGCTTTGGTGCGCACCGACGGCGCAGCTACCGACTGGCCGAGCTCGTAGCATGGCACCCAAGTCAGCCTGGCCATTATGCTGAATTCGCACTGCAGCCGCTTACAGCACGCCTCACATGGAGCTGCTATCGAGGCCGCCTTGGCGGCGTTGCGCTATGCCAGTTTCGTCGTTCCGAACATCGAAAAACATCAATCCCATTCGATCTTTTACTGACAAGATAGCTACCCTGTTACGTATTGCGTAAACCGAAGCTACGCCTGTGACCTCCATGCTGGAACCGGGCCCATGCTGGACGTCCCCAACCACCCACTGTACATCTAAAGAAAATACGATGACCAACAATATCTTCACCGGTACTATCCCGGCCTTGATGACCCCGTGTACCGCCGAGCGCGCGCCTGACTACGATGCGCTGGTCGCCAAAGGCCGCGCGCTGATCGACGTGGGCATGTCCGCGGTGGTCTATTGCGGCTCGATGGGCGACTGGCCCCTGCTCAGCGAAGCCCAACGCCAGGAAGGCGTGGCGCGGCTGGTTGCCGCCGGTGTTCCAACGATTGTCGGCACCGGTGCGGTGAATTCCAAAGAAGCGGTTTCACACGCTGCTCACGCAGGCAAGGTGGGGGCAAGCGGTCTGATGGTCATTCCGCGCGTCCTGTCACGTGGCGCGTCGCCAGCCGCACAAAAGGCGCACTTCTCCGCCATCCTTGAAGCCGCCCCCGAACTGCCTAGCGTCATCTACAACAGCCCGTACTACGGCTTCGCGACACGTGCGGACCTGTTCTTCGAACTGCGCGCCAAGTACCCGAACCTGATCGGGTTCAAGGAATTCGGCGGTGCCGCCGACATGCGTTACGCTGCCGAGCACATCACCAGCCAGGACGAGAACGTCACCCTGATGGCGGGTGTGGATACCCAAGTCTTCCATGGGTTCGTCAACTGCGGCGCAACCGGCGCGATCACCGGTATCGGTAACGCACTGCCGCGCGAAGTGCTGCACCTGGTTGAATTGTGCCGCAAGGCTGTCAAAGGGGACGTGGTGGCGCGGCGTCAGGCGCTCGAGCTGGAATCGGCACTCGCGGTCCTGTCTTCGTTCGACGAAGGCACTGATCTCGTCCTTTACTACAAATACCTGATGGTCCTTAACGGCGACCAGGAATATACCTTGCACTTCAACGAAACCGACGTCCTCAGCGCAAGCCAACGGCGTTATGCAGAGACGCAGTATGAGCAATTCCGCAAGTGGTACGCCAACTGGTCGAAAGAAGTGGCTCACTGGGGCTGAAGCACCTACGCCGTATCCTCGAGGCAGACCGGAGACAAGCCGGACCGCCTCGACTGATACGGTTGCCGCCGGACGGCGGCGTCATCGAGGCGGCATAGCGACGCCGCATGCCCGGCCCGAAAACTGCATCTTGTCGGGCCAAGCGTCATCGGCCCGTCAAAAGCGCGACAGCTTGTATGCGGCTGCCTCCGGCAGGCCATTCCCGGGGGAGGCCTGCGCGTCAAACCGGGCAACCATTTCAGCCGTCACCGCCGCTTGCGTCAACCCGAGATGGTGATGCCCGAACGCCAGCATGACCTTGCCATCGCAAACCGAATCGATGACCGGCAGCGAATCCGCGATGGACGGCCGGAATCCCATCCAGGGCGTCGCCCCCGCCGTATTCAGCGAATCGTGGAAGAGACCCTCACTCAACCTGTGAAGTTGCCATGCGCGCTCCATGTTCGGCGGGCGCTTCAGGCCCGCGAATTCGACCGTACCAGCCAGCCGCAGCCCGCCGCTCATGGGCGTCATGATGAATTTGCGTTCGAAAGATGTCACCGCAAAAGGAAGACGTCCCCCTTCCATCGGCAACATGAGGTGATACCCTCGTTCCGTATCCAGCGGTACGCGTTTGCTCGTCAATGCGGTGGTGAGCCGAGCGGAATGTGCGCCGCACGCAACCAGTATGCGGTCAGCCGCCAGTTCACCGTCCGACGTGAAGATGCGCACGCCATGCCCGGTTACTTTCGCATCGAGCACGTCGCGCTGTTCAAAGCGGACACCGCATGCCTTGGCGGCATCGACCAGTTTCAACACGACCTGGTGCGGGTCGATGAAGTGCCCTGTCTTTGGGAAGAACAGCCCGCCGCGGATGTCATGGTTCAGTTGCGGGACCTCGTTGCGAACAGTATTCGCCTGCCAGAACGCGACATCGATACCCTGTCGCGCCATGCGCGCCTGGAGTGCGCCAAGCGCTTCGAACGATTCACCACGCTCGTAAACCAGTAGCGAACCGTCTTTCTTCAGCAGCGCCTCGCCGTCGATATCTCTCAACAACCGCATCCAGGCGTCGAAACTGGCTTCGTTCAGGGCACGGATGCCGGCGACGGTGCGTTGATACTGCGACGGCTGCAGGTTCAGCAGCAAGCGGCCGAACCATGGCATTGCGCGAGGAAGGTAGCGCCAGTCCAGCCGTAGCGGCCCCATTGGATCGCGCAGCATTGCCGGGATGCGCTTCAGAATCGACATATCCGCAATGGGGAAGACCTGTTCCGTGGCCAGATGCCCCGCATTACCATACGAGGCGCCCGATCCCGGCGCCTGCCGGTCCAGAACCGTTACGCTGCGGCCCGTGCGCGCAAGCTGCAGTGCGCAGGCCACGCCGATGATCCCGGCACCGACGACAACGACATGTGCGGCGGCGTTGGAGGCAAAAGATTTTTGCAAGTTTCTATTTCCCGCCTGGAGCAGCGGGCATGCCGCTATCCAGATCTGTTTGGTGATTGAAAAAAACCCCGGCGCCTGCGATGCGATCTGGCGCAGCATTGAAACGGGCAAGTGGTTTCTACCCGCGCTGCAACCGACTGCGCCTGCCGCGGCATCGAGGACAGGTCAGATACCCCAGGCGAACGGATCCCGATCATCGATCAGGAAGGTGCTGTCGGCAGTCATGTAGGCGCTGCCGGTGATGAACGGTGTGACACGGCTTCCTTCCCACTCATAACAACAGACGAACTGGCTTCCGGTGATGCTGGCCTGGACCCAGATCTGACCCGGCGCCAGCTTGTCGTCGGCGGCCAGGCAGGCCAGCTTGGCGCTGGTCCCGGTACCGCAGGGAGAACGGTCATACGCCTTCCCGGGACACAGGACGAAATTGCGGCTGTCGGCGACCTCGTCGTCGGCGAACAACTCGACGTGGTCGATGAGTGCGCCGCCTTCGCCGGTGATGCCTTGCGCTGCCAGAGCGCGCAATATCGTCCATGTGAAGCTTGTCAACGCTTCGACGTGGCGCATCTCGAGTGTCTTGCCGTGCTCACTCACCAGGAAAAACCAGTTGCCACCCCATGCGACGTCACCGACAACGACACCATGACCCGGGACATCCACTGCGACCTGCTTGCGATAACGGTAGGCCGGCACGTTGCGCACGGTGACCGAACCGTCGTCGTGCAGGAACGTACCCACCTGCCCTACCGGCGTATCGATGCGGTGTTCGCCCGGAGAAATCAGCCCTTGGTAGTGCAGCGATGCGATCAGGCCGATCGTACCGTGACCACACATGCCGAGGTAGCCGGCATTATTAAAGAAAATGACGCCGCAGGTTGCATTTTCCGAAACTGGTTCGCAGTACAAGGCGCCGACGATCACATCGTTACCACGCGGCTCCAGCAAGCACGCTTTTCTCCACTTGTCGTGGTGTTTCCTGAGGTCGTCGCGCTGTTCAGCCATGGTCGCCCCGGCGAGCGCCGGGAAGCCCTTCATGACGAGGCGGGTCGGTTCACCGCCGGTGTGGGAGTCGATGACGTGCAGATGCTTCATGAATCAATTCTCCAAATAGTCCGTTCAAGGATTGCTGACGAAGGGGTCAAGACCAGGCGCGCGCGCTGGCGACGACGGGGGTCTCATCCGGATTGGTGCGGACGCCCTCGCCTTCGTCATCTTCAAGGCGCAGCTTGTGCGCCGGCGTGCCGGCGTACACGCCCCAGTAATAGATACCGAGAGCGCAGACCGCCACGACCACGGTGTCGAATGGGTGGGCTAACATGCCGACGCCGCCGAAGCTGCCCAGCTTGGACAAAACCATCGTGATCGCATAAAAGCCGATGAACCATGCGGAAGACCGGACCTGTTCTTTCAGCGAAAGGTGAAAGGTAGGCACAAAACGGCCGCACAGGATGTAAGCCACGAACATGGCGATTTGCAGCCCCAGCAGCCAGGAGACCGTGCTCCAGCCGGACCAATAGACGATGAGCGCGGCGACGATGAACGAGACGGGTCCCAGTACGGCCATCCATGCGACCCGGAATGGACGGTCCAGATCCGGCGCATTGCGGCGTAGCGCCGCGACGGAGATGGGCGCCACCGCATAGCTCAGGACAAGTGCGGCGGACACTACGTTGATCAGCGCTTCCCATGACGGAAACGGGAGGGTCCAGAAGACGGACAGACCGAAGGTCAGCCACAGGGCTGGACGGGGAATGCCGGAGGTTTCGTCAACCCGGGTGAAGATCTGGAAGAACGTGCCGGTTTTCGCCCAGCCGTAGATGATGCGCGGCGTCGCATTCATATAGATGTTGCCGCAACCGCTGGGAGAAATGACCGCGTCGGCGACCACCAGATACGCCAGCCAGCCAACGCCCAGCGCAAGCGCGATATCGTGATACGGCAGCGACAATTGCTTCGCAACCGCACTCCAGCCTCCGGCCAGCATCGTTGCGGGAATGCCGCCCAGGAAGGCCAGCTGCAGCAGAACGTAGAGCACCGTCGAGAGCAGCACCGACAGGATCAGGGCAACGGGAATGGTGCGCTGGGGGTTTTTCACCTCGCTCGCGACCGAAATAATGGGCGTCAGTCCCAGGTAGGCAAAGATGACGCCGCCGCCAGACACCGCCATTTCGACACCCGACAGGCCAAACGGCGCAAAGCCGCCTGCCATGAGATTCTCAGCCTTAAAAAACGAAAGCAGCACGCCGATGACGAGCAGCGGCACGATGAATTTGAAAATGCTGATCAGGTTGTTCGCTACCGCAAACGTCTTGACACTGCGATAGTTCAGCACAAAGAACATGCACAGCAATGCGAATTGAAAGCCCCACCCTAGCAAGGTCGGATCACTCGAACCCGTCTTTGTCAGTCCGGGGATCCAGGCTGCGGCGTACTGCCGTGACGCCACGACTTCAATCGCGACCAGGCTGGAGAATGCAATCAGCGTGATGAATCCCATCAGGTAGCCGAACAGAGGGCCATGGGAATAAGTCGGATAGCGGATCACGCCACCTGCACGGGGCAGCGCCGCGCCCAGTTCACAGTAGACGATGCCTAGCAAGAGAACCGCGACGCCGCCAAGCACCCAGGACAGGATACCGGCTGGACCGGCGATCGCGGAAACGTGACTCGCTGCAAAGAGCCAGCCGGATCCGAAGATCGCCCCGAGGCCGATGAATGTTACATCCAGCAGCGAGAGATGCTGCTTGAACTTGCCTTGACTTGGCATGGTGTCTCCCTCGTTCGATTGATCGCGCACATGCAGGCAAGAGCGAGCGGCGTGCCCACCGCGGTGGTTTTGTATCGTTTTTTGCAACGCGTCATGAAGGCGATAGGATGCGGGCAAAACATCGAAATCGATGGATGCTTTTCGATGTCCGGCATGACGAAATCAGCATAGTTTCAACCCCCTGTGACGGCGTCGAACCTGTGATCCATGACGGTTCCAAATGAAGTCACTTCACGTCCGGATACGGCCCCTTGCCGCCGCCGGCAATAAAGGCGTCGATGCGTTCGGCGAGCACCGGTAGCGGCACCGCCCCCATTTGCAGCACGGTATCGTGGAAGGCCCGGATATCGAATCTGGGCCCCAGCGCCGCTTCGCTTTTCCGGCGCGCCTCGAAGATCGCCATCTCGCCGATGTAATACGAGAGTGCCTGGCCTGGCCATGCGATGTAGCGGTCCACCTCGGTTTCGATTTCATGGTCGGCCAGCGCCGTATTGTCGTGCAGGTAGGCCTGCGCCTGCGCCCGCGTCCAGCCCTGCGCGTGGATGCCGGTGTCGACGACCAGGCGCGCCGCCCGCCATGCCTGATAGCTCAACATGCCGAACGTTTCGTACGGCGTCTCGTAGATCCCCATTTCGCTGCCCAGCCGCTCGCAATACAGGGCCCAGCCTTCGCCATAGGCCGAGATGTAAGCGCGCCTGAACGGCGGCGCGCCTTTCTGCTCGAGCGCGATCGGCATCTGGAACGCATGGCCCGGCGCCGACTCGTGCAAGGTCAGCGCGGGAAGGCTGTACAGCGGGCGGGCCGGCAGCATATAGGTGTTGAGCATGTAGATGCCGGGCCCGCCGCTGGCCCCGGTGTAGAACGGCGCCTGGTCGTCCGGCACCGGCTTGATGGCAAAGCGGCGGCGCGGCAGGTAGCCAAAATACTGGTCCGCCTTGCCATCGAACTTCTTGGCGATGTAGGACGCACGCATCAGCAGCTCTTCCGGCGTGCGCGCATAAAAGCGCGGATCGGTGCGCAGGAACTGCAGGAAGGCCGCGAAATCGCCTTTGAATTGCGACTGCGCGATCGCGGCCTGCATTTCGGCGCGTATCTTGGCCATCTCGTTCAAGCCCACCTGGTGGATCTGGGCCGCCGTCATCGTCGTCGTCGTAAATTCCACGATTTTCGATTGATAGTAGGCCTTCCCGTCAGGCAGGCTTTCGGCGGCCAGTGTCTCGCGCGTGTGCGGGAGGTACTCGTCGCGCATGAAGCGCAGGACGCTGGCATGTGCCGGCTGCACCGACTCGCCGATCACCTCCATCGCCTCCCGCCGCAGCGCCTCCTGCTCGGCGGCCGGGATCGTCGCCGGCATGTTCTTGAACGGCAGATAGAACACCGTCTCCTCCGGCGTCTTCGCGTCCGCGATCGATGCCAGCGGCACGTCGCGTCCGGCCAGGGCCACTTTCGGCGGCGTGAAGCCGCGTGCCAGGCCTGCGCGCATGTTCGCGACTTCCTCGCTGAAGAACACCGGCATGGCCTTCATTCGCTTGATGTAGTTGCGGTAGTCGGCCACCGTGCTGAACGTCCTGCGTGCGTCGTCGGTGAAGCTGTTCCAGAACGCGTTGTCCGCGGCGACCGGCTGTTCGTACTGGCGGAAGCGCTGGGCTTCCGCCAGTGCCGCGATCTGCGCCCGGTACACCGCGAAATTCACGCGTTCGGGCGCGGACAGGTCGGCGGGCCGGATACCGTCGAGCTGTTTCATCACCTTTTGCCAGTACGCGAGACGCTCGGCCTGGGTCTTCGCATCGACGTGCGGCAGGTCGGGGCTGATGCCTTCGCTATCGTCGTCGTTGTCCTCGATGTGCTGTGCCAGGCGCCACTGCCATTCCCGGGTGTAGATGGACTTGAAGTGCGCGTCCGCGCTGGCGGCGGCGGCATTGCCCGACAAGGTGACGGCGGCGGCCACGGCCGCGAGCATGAATTTCATGAAAATCCCAATAGGGTGAAAAAGCCGTGCCGGCTCTTCCTGGTTGTGCGATCAGCGGTCTTGGCCCACAGCGCCGTGGTGTTGGAAAACTCCAACGCTACATTGCTTGCCCAATCCGGCTGGAACGGTGTCACGGCGACGATGATGCAGACGGCGGGAATCGACATCATGGCGGAAGGATGCCGCCGTGTGGCGCGCTTGTACCGTATTCGCTGGAAACATGATCGAGTCACGCACAACGTTGTGCATTGGGCGCCGACCGAGTCGACTTGTCGCTCACTTAATTTTGACCACAATCAACGAATCCTCTTCTAGAATCATGACAGGAGGATTGCACACATGAAAACTGCATACGTCGGCCCCGCAGCATCCATCGTTGACTTGCCTACAGTAGAGGCGCTGTTTGATCCGCTCAACGACGTTGCTTTTTTCGTCAAAGACAACGAAGGCTGCTACGTCGCCGTCAACCACACCATGGTGCGTCGTTGCGGTTTGCGCAAAAAGGAAGATCTGATCGGCAAGCGCGCCCTGGATGTCTTGCCCCGACTGCTGGCACAGACCTACACCGCACAAGATCAACAGGTCATTCGCAGTGGCCTGCCCATCAAGACGCACCTGGAATTGCACGTATATCCAACACGCGATCGTGGATGGTGCTTGACCAATAAAACGCCCTTGCGTGATATCGGCGGCAGAATCATCGGCCTGATGGGAACCTCCCAAGACCTTGGCTTGCCGGACGATCAGCACCCGGTGTACCGCAAGGTCGCCGAGATCGCCACGCACATTCGCGAACACTGTTTCGAGGATATCAGCGTCACCGACCTGGTCGAGGACGCCGGCCTGTCGCTGTCACGCGTCGAACGTATGTTCCGGCGCGTCTTCCACTGCTCACCGCGCCAATTCCTGCTTTCCGCGCGACTGAACGCGGCGATGACCCTGATTGAAACGCGTCCCAGCACCAGCATCGGGTGCATTGCGGACAAATGCGGCTACTCCGATCACAGCGCCTTTTCGCGTCAGTTCAAGGCCCACACCGGCATGAGCCCTATCGAATATCGCACCCAGTGCATTGAATCCTGACTTGTGCCGATTTCGGCAGGGCCGGCACCCGCAGGCCGCAAGACGAGCGCGCCGGCGCTGCATAAACTATGGAGTCGAAATCGCCGAGGAGTAGGTGTGGCTTCATATTCGTTTTCCCGCCGCCGGGCGCTCAAACAAGGCGCCATGGGCCTTGGACTGCTGTCCGGTTGGGGCCCCGGCGGCGCCGCGGCCATCGCCAGGAAACCGGCGCCCGTGACGCCTGTGCCGCTCTCCGCGGTTCGCCTGCTGCCCTCGGCCTACGCCGACGCCGTGCGTGCCAACGGGGCATACCTGCTGCGCCTCAGCGCCGACCGCTTCCTGCACAACTATCACCTGTTTGCCGGCCTGCCGGTGAAGGGCGCACTGTATGGCGGCTGGGAAGCCGATACCATCGCCGGCGAAGGCCTTGGGCACTACTTGTCCGCCTTGTCGCTGATGTACGCCCAGACCGGGCAAGCGGTCTTCCGTGAACGTGTGGACTACATCGTCAACGAGCTCGCGGGCGTGCAGGCAGCGCAGGGCGACGGCTACGTCGGCGGCTTCATGCGCAAGCGTCGCGATGGCAAAATCGTCGATGGCAAGGAAATCTTCCCCGAAATCATGGCGGGCGACATCCGCTCCGCCGGGTTCGACCTCAACGGTTGCTGGGTGCCGCTTTACAACTGGCACAAGGTTTTTGCCGGACTGTTCGACGCACAAGAGCTCGCAGGCAATCAGCAGGCATTGAAGGTCGCCGTCGGCCTGGCCGCTTACATCGACAAGGTGTTCGGGGCGCTCAACGACGACCAGGTGCAACTCGTGCTCGCGTGCGAGCACGGCGGCATCAACGAAAGCTTCGCCGAACTGTACGCGCGCACGCATGACCCGCGCTGGTTGGCCCTGGCACGTCGCCTGTACCATCGCAAGATCCTGACGCCGCTGGCCGAAGGCCATGACATTCTGCCCAGTGTGCATTCGAACACGCAGATTCCGAAGATTATTGGATTGGCGCGCCTGTATGAAGTGGCCGGGCAGCGCAGCGACGCCGACACCGCCGACTTCTTCTGGCGCACCGTGACCGAGCACCATAGTTACGTCATTGGCGGTAACGGCGACCGCGAGTATTTCTTTGAACCGGACAGCATCGCCGCGCACCTGACCGAGCAAACCTGCGAGGCATGCGCCAGCTACAACATGCTGAAGCTGACGCGCCACCTGTATGCCTGGTCGCCGGATGCGAGCTATTTCGATTACTACGAGCGCACCCACCTGAACCACATCCTCGCGCATCAGAACCCGCGCACCGGCATGTTCACCTACATGACACCGCTGATGTCCGGCGTGCCAAGGGAATACTCGAGCGAAGAAAACGATTTCTGGTGCTGCGTCCTGTCCGGCATGGAGAGCCACGCCAAGCATGGTGACTCGATCTGGTGGGAACAAGGCGATACGCTTTACCTCAACCTGTTCATTCCCTCGACTGTCCAATGGCAATCCGGCGCCGCGTCACTGGAACTGAATACGCAATACCCGTTCGAAGGCGATATCGATGTGAAAGTCAAGCGGCTTGCCGGGCGCCGGACGTTCACACTCGCGCTGCGCATCCCCGCTTGGGCGACAAGCCATGCCTTGCTGGTCAACGGCAAGCCGGTGACGGTGGAGCGCCACAAGGGCTATGCGCTGGTGCGCCGCCAGTGGCGCGCGGGCGATCAGGTGCGCCTGTCGCTGCCGCTCGCGCTGCGGCTTGAGTCGACACCGGGTGACGCGCACGTCGTCGCCTTGCTGCGTGGTCCCATGGTGCTCGCCGCCGACCTCGGCGCGGCCGACAAGCCGTATGACGGCCTCGCGCCGGCCCTGGTGGGCGCCGACATCAAGGGCAGCTTCGTGGAAGTGGATCGTAGCGCCGCTGTCTATCGCAGCGTAGGAACGGGTCGGCCGGGCGACATGAAATTCAAGCCCTTCTACGCCCAGTACGAGCGCCGTGCGGCCGTCTACTTTCACACATACAGTGAAGCGGAGTGGGTCACCGCCGAAGCCGCATTCCGCAAGGAGGAAGCGCGGCAAAAAGACTTGGCTGCGCGTTCGCTCGATGTGATGCACCTCGGCGAAATGCAGCCCGAACGCGATCATGGTCTCGAATCCGACATTTCCTACCCCGTGACCTATCGAGGCCGCAATGGCCGTGATGCGCGCACCGGCGGATTCTTCAGCTTCAAGATGAAAAGCGGACCTGGCCAACTGGCGCTGCAAGCGACTTACTGGGGCGAAGAGACGCGGCGTAATTTCTACATCAGTGTCGACGGCAAGCGCGTCGCCCATGTGGAATTGAACGGACGCCAGCCACGGACCTTCGTGGACGAACTTTATCCACTTCCCCAGGAACTTACTCGCGGCAAGTACAGCATCACGGTGCGCTTCGATCCGGAACCGGGCTTCACGGCCGGTCCGGTGTTCGGCGTTCGCCTGGTGGTCAGTCCTGGAGATCAGCGCACCATCACCTGACGCAAGGCTTCCAGCGTGGCCTGCGTCGCCGGTGATGGCTGGTGATCGCGTCGCGTGACAATGCCGTACATGTCCATGCGCAAGTCAAGTTCGATCGGCAGAACGGCGAGCATGCCGCTGTCCAGCCACGTGCGCACCAGCTCGACCGGCAGTGGCGCCACCATGTCACTGTTGGTCAGCAGGCTGGTCAGCACGGGCAGGTCCTGGGTCTCCACGGTTTCGCAAGGGCGAACCTGGCCTTCTCGCCGGAACAGGGCGATCAGGCGGTCGCGCAAGACGCTGCCGGCCGGTGGCATGATCCAGCACTGGCCCGCCAAATCCGCCAGCGTGAGCTGGGCATGCCCGGCCAGAGGGTGACCCGGACGCACCACCACGCAATGGGGTTCGTGGTGCAGCGGATCGAATGCCAGCTCCTCGGGCATGTCATTGTCGGCAACGCGACCGATCATCAAATCCAGTTTGCCGCTGCGCAGGAGACGCAGCAGGGGCTTGCTGGCGTCCACGTGGATTGCCACCTCCAGGCGGGGAAAGCGCGCCTTGAGCAAGCGCACCGCGTCCGGCACCACACTCGCCGCCGGCGTACGCACGCTGCCGAGCACCACGCGGCCGGTGACGCCGGCCGACAATTCCATGATTTCCTGAAGCCCCGCTTCCATTTCAGCCAGCGCAGCGCTGGCGCGACGGATCATCACTTCGCCGAACATATTCGGCATGATGCCGCGAGCACTGCGGTCGAATAGCTGCAAACCCAGAGCGTATTCCAGATCGCTCAACAGACGCGAGGCGGCCGGCTGGTTCATGCAGGCGGCTTCCGCGGCCTGCATGATGGATTTGCGCCGCCCCAGCTCGACCAGCAGCAGTATATGGCGCGTCTTGAGGTGGGCGTGCATAAAACGCGTTGTACTTAGCATCTTCATGATTGCATGATGACGGAAGGATGCCTTCATGTGGCCCGCTTGTACCGGTTTCGCTGCAAACACAATCGAGTCACGCACAGCTTTGTGGTGCGCCGCGCTATACGTTTTTCGCATATTGACTCTACTATTCCACGCATGATCCCATCGATAACTCATCAACAACGAGAGTTCTCCGGGAGCTGGGATATGTTCAAAGAAAAAGTCATGGCGCGGTCGGTCCGCGTGTTGTTCGCCGGCGGCCTCGTTGCGGGGCTGAGCGGTCCGGCATTGGGGCAGGAAGCGACACGGGACGGCAACATGCAACGCGTCGAAATCACCGGCTCGTCGATCAAGCGCATCAACGTCGAAGGGGCGCTGCCCGTACAAACGCTGAGCAAGCAGCAGATCGAGCAAACCGGCGCCACGACTGTCGCCGACCTGGTCGGCACTTTGCCGAGCATGCAAGGCATGGTCACCTCGTCGGCGTCGATCAATGGCGGCGGCGGCGGCGTCCAGACGGCGTCCGTGCACGCGATCGGATCGGACTACACGCTGGTGCTGCTGAACGGCCGCCGCGTGGCGCCTTTCGGAGCAGGCTCGGCAGTCAACCTGGCCTCGATTCCGCTGTCGGCGGTGGAACGGGTCGAGATCTTGACCGACGGTGCGTCCGCCCTGTACGGTTCGGACGCGATCGCCGGCGTGGTCAACTTCATCCTCAAGAAGAACCAGCAAGACTTGCAGGCGGAAGCGACATACAACACCCCGACTGCGTCCAGCAAGGGCCGCACTGCCAACGTCTCTGTCTCCAAAGGCTTCGGCGACCTGGATACCGACGGCTACAATGTCCTGGTCGCGTTCAACCACGACGGCCAGAGAGAACTGGATGCCGCCGACCGCTCGTTCTCCGCGCCGGGCGGTGTCCACCAGTTCACCAACAACGGCAAGCTGTACTCGCTTTACCAGACTTCGGCCAACTCGATCCCGGCCAACGTCAGGGTGACCCAGGCCGGCAAGGACAGTGTGAGCTTCAACCCGGCCTACGTCTTGTCCGGCAAGTGCCCAGTTCCGGCGCCGTACACCTTCAATACCGGGAACACCTGCCGCTTCAACTACGCCGCGACCGTCGAAGACTTGCCGAAGCTGGAGCGCAATGGTGTCTTCTCCTCGGGCAGCGTGAAGCTGGGCGAATCGCACAACTTCTTCTATGAAGGCCTGTATTCCAAGTTCACCAGCACCGCGCGCTACGCCGCGCCGGCGCAGCCGTTGACGGTGGACCGGAACTCCCTGCCCTACAAGACCTCGGTCGTGCCTGCGCTCGTCAAACTGGGTATCGATCCCGCCCAGGTCACCGGCGCCACGATGAGTTTGCGCCTGGTTGACGCCGGCGGACGCATGGATGCCTGGGAAACGCTCGCCAAGCACGGCGTCGTTGGCGTCGAAGGCGTTGTCTCCGGCTGGGATTACAAGCTGTCCTACACCAATTCGGAGAATGTTTCGACCGAACGCGCCATCGCCGGCTACACATCCTCCGACAAGCTCGACGCCTTGATCAAGGCGGGGACCTACAACCCGTTCGTGGCGCCGGACAGCACTACGAGGGCGGCCCTGGCGCCCGCCGTGCTGCACCAGGACATCACCGAATCGCTGTCCAAGATCCAGGTGGCCAGCGCGCGCCTGGGCTGCCCGGATCTGTTCCAGCTTGCCGGCGGCAACGCCGGCTTGGGCGCAGGCATCGACTTCATGCAGCAGGAATATGCCGCCAACCCCAGCCCCATTCAGCAGGGTCCGAACAAGCTCCAGCCAAACTGGACCGATACAGTGATTGGTGGCGGCGCAGGCGCACTGCCGTTCGACACCAAACGTAACAGCTGGGGTAGCTTCGTCGAACTGGCCCTGCCCGTCACGAAGACCCTCGACATCTCCACGTCCGTCCGCTACGACAGCTACGGGGCAGCCAAGAACAGCAAGAACTACGACACGGAAGGCAACCCGATCGCCCCCGCGACCCAGGGTAACAAAGCCAGTTCGGCGACTTACAAACTGGGGGCGGCATGGCGTCCGATCGAGTCCTTGCTGGTGCGCGCTTCCTACGGCACCGGCTTCAAGGCGCCCACGCTGGATGCGATCACCACGCCGGTCACCAACGGCGGCTCGTCCAACTTCTACGCCTGCCCGGTCAAATCCGGCCCGCTGCTTCCGCTTTGCACGGGTCCCGCCGAGTACAGCTTGCTGGTCGGTGGCAATCCCTTGAGCGGACCGGATGGTCTGCGTCCCGAGAAGTCGAAACAGTTCACGGCAGGCATCCGCCTCGAGCCAATGTCGAACCTGTCGCTCGGCGTGGACTTCTGGGACATCAAGCTGAAGGACCAGATCCAGTCGCTGCCGCAGGACCTGGTGTTCACCAAACCGGAGAGCTATGGCGGCTTGTTCCAGTCCTACTATGATCCGATCCAGAAGGCGAATGTGCTGGCTGCCTTCCTGCCCAACTTCAATATCGCCAGTTCCCATTACCGCGGGATCGATTGGGACCACACGTACAGCACGAACACCCGTTTTGGCAAGGTGAACCTGAACTGGACTGGTACCTACATGCTGAAGGCGCAACAGGATGTACCCGGCGCCGGTGTCGAATCGAGCGTAGGCCGCTTTGACTCGTACAACGAGGTGACCTTCCGCCTGATCCAGCGACTGACGGCGACCTGGAAACAGAACGCGAATTTCACCCACGCGCTGACCTTCAGCTACCGCTCCGGCTACCACGACCAGGCCTTGTCGGCGGACCTCGGCAACGCGCGTCTTGTGAATGCCGATGGGACCTTGGGCGCCGCCGTCGATTCCGTACGCGATGTGAAATCCTATTCCACGTTCGACTGGCAAACCAAGTACAAGTGGAATGCCAACCTGTCCGTGACGCTCGGCATCAAGAACTTGCTGAACCAGGATCCGCCGTTCACGCAGCGCATCGACGGCGGCGGCAACCAGCTGGGTTACGACGGCCGCTATGCCGACCCGCTCGGCCGCCAGATCTACGTCGTCAGCAACGTCAAGTTCTGATGGACCGGATTTGCCTGGCGATCGATGTCCGCATCGCCAGGCAAATCACTGAGTCTGGTGCGTGCAGCCGCGTCAGCGCGTCAACCGAAAGGCTGGTCGATGCTGGTCGCGGGCTGGGTAAACCACTTCGGTCCGGCCGGGGTCATGTAGAAGTGATCCTCGAGCCGGACGCCAAATTCGTCCGGCACGCAGATCATCGGTTCGTTCGAAAAGCACATGCCGGGCGCAAGCGGTGTGGTTTCGCCGCCGACAAGGTACGGCCCTTCGTGGATGTCGAGGCCAATGCCGTGCCCGGTCCGGTGCGGCAGTCCCGGCAGCTTGTACCCGGGCCCGAATCCATTGGTTTCGAGCGAGCGCCGTGCGGCCTTGTCGACCTCCTCGCATGGGATGCCCAAGCGGGCTGCTTCGAACGCTGCGGCCTGCGCGGCTTTTTCGGCATTCCAGACGAAGCGTTGCCGTTCGGACGGTTCGCCCCACACGTAGGTGCGGGTGATGTCGGAGATGTAGTTGTGGACCTTGCAGCCCGTGTCGATCAGCACCGTGTCGCCGCGCTTGAGGGTCTGGACGTAGTTGACGCCATGCGGGTAGGAAGTCGCTGTGCCGAACAGCACGATGCAGAAGTAGGAACCGCTGGCGCCGACCTTCCTGTGCGCCAGCTGGATGAACTCCTCGACCTCGGCGGTGGTGATGCCTTCGTGCAGGATGGATGCCGTCGCCACGTGTACCGCCATCGTCATGTCCATCGCGCACTGGATCAGCGCAAGTTCCGCATCCGACTTGTGCATGCGGCAGGTCGAGGTGACCGACGCCGCGGACTGTAGCTGATAACCGTCCGTCGCGGCGCGGATTTTATCGACCAGGAAGAGCGGCGTGCTGTCGTCGATGCCAAGCGTGCCGCCCGACACGCCCAAGGTGTCGAGCGCCTGGCGCAGCCGCGCGGCCGGATCCTCATGCTCGTCCCAGCAATGTACATCACCCGGCACCACCATGAAATTCCGGATCGTGCCCTCCTCGAAGGCCGGCGCGATATAGGCCAGTTCGCCCTGCGCAGGCAGGATCGCCCCGACCATGCGCTCGCTGGGATGCCATTTCATGCCCGAGAAGTAGGTCAGGTTGCTGCCTGCGTTCAGGTAGAGGGCCGCTATCCCCAGTGACTGCATGCGGTCCTGCGCGCGCCGGATCCGCGCCCGGTATTCTTCCAGTGTGATTGGCACCGCACTGCCTGCCATGTTCTTCAGGGTGTCAAGTGCCGCCTGCCGGGATGTTCCGCCAATATTCATGTGTGCTCCTGCTGAGATGCTGTTGGGTGTAAAACCGTAAAGGGCTCCATGCTAGAACCTGGCACCGCCGTGATTTTGCCTGCTCATTTGAAAATCACGCCGAAATCGGCACAGCCGGCTTCAGCATGTCTCCAAGAATTGCCACGCCGCGGCAGGACGCCTATAGTTGTGCGTCCGGAGGGAATGATGATCGAGCGAAACGTGGCCAGGGCCTTGGAGACTATCGGTGTGGAAGCGGTCGAGTCCTTGTTCGACGCCCTGAACGACATCGCCTTTTTCGTCAAGGACCGCGAGGGCCGCTACCTCAGCATCAATCGGACGATGGTATGGCGCTGTGGCGTCCAGCACAAGCGCGACGTCATCGGGAAGACCGCGCTCGACCTGTTCCCGCGCGCGCTGGCCGAAGCCTACCTAGCCCAGGACCGGATGGTGATCGACAAGGGCTTGTCGATCGACAAGCAACTCGAGTTGCACATCTACCCTTGGCGCAGCCGTGGCTGGTGCTTGACGAAAAAGACGCCGCTCTACGGGAAGGACGGCGAGGTGGTCGGCCTGATCGGCACATCGCAGGATTTGGGCGCGCTCGACGAGCTGAATCCCGCCTATGGCAAGATCGCGCAGATCGCACGCATCATCAGCGAAAAGTACCAGGAAAATATTTCGCTCAAAGGGTTGGCGGAAGACGCGGGCCTGTCCCTGTCGCGGGTGGAACGCTTGTTCCAGAAGGTCTTTCATCAATCGCCGCGCCAGTTGCTGCTGCAATGCCGGCTGTCCGCCGCCCAGGCATTGATCGAACAGCATCCCCACATGAAAATCGCTGAGCTGATCAACGAATGTGGCTACACCGACCACAGTGCGTTCAGCCGCCAGTTCAAGGCGTACACCGGCATGAGCCCCACTGAATACGGCTTGCGCGTTCGCAAGGGCACTCACGGCTACAACACTTGAGACAATTGATGACCATGACAAAGACCGGCGCCCACCCTTGCGACCACGCGCTCGACGGACAGGTCCGCGGCCACACTGTACGCTCGGGGCGGCGCCGCTTCCTGACCGGCGCCGCCAGCGCGCTTGCGGCCGCATACACGGCGCATCCGGCATTCGCCGCCGCCGATGGGCGCGTCAATCTGGCAGGAGTCGCCCAGGTTTCCACCTCGTTCCACGCGCCTGACAGCACGCTCGACGCGCTTCGCGACGGCGTCAATCCGGCCGACTCGCGCGATCAGTCGGCGGGCTATTACAGCACCGGCGAAGAGCCCGGCCAGCACTGGGTGCAGTACGAATGGCACGTGCCCGTGACGACCGACCGCGTTGCCGTCTATTGGTATACCGACGACGGGTCCGTGCGCCTGCCCGCCACGTATCGTCTGTCCTACTGGAACGGCACGGCGTTCGTGTCCGTGCACGAGAGCTCGGCTTACAAGGTCGAACCGGACCGCCTGACCGAGGTGGGATTCGAACCTGTCACAGCCACCCGGTTGCGGCTGGACCTGGTCACGCAGGACAAGCATGGCGCCGGCCTGCTGGACTGGCAGGTATGGAGTGCCGGCGCCGTCCCCGCCCTGCCCCCGGTCGCGCAAGCCGGCATCGACCGTTCGGTGATCGTCGGCGGCGCCACGTATCTCGACGCGGTGGCGCGCTCGGCAGGACCAAGCGCGATGCGGACCCGGTGGCGCAAGGTATCCGGTCCCGGCCAGGTCATCTTTGGTTCGACGGCCGTGACAAGCACGACGGCAAGCTTCACCGCGCCAGGCACCTACGAACTGGCCTTCGAATCCCGCAACGGCGCGTTCGCGACCACCTCGCTGCTGCGGGTCAACGCGGTGGCGCCGCCGCCGAAACACCGGCTCGACGTCGTCTACACCAAGCGCTACAGCATCGACAACCCGCTCTGGAACGAACGCGCCAAGGTGCTGATCACCCGCTGGATTCCGCATGTCGTCGACTTTTGCGAGCGGACCGACCTCCCGACCGGCACCGGCGGCATCGACAACTTCATCGAGGCCGGCAAAGCCAACCGCGGTGAGCCGCACGGCGCGCACAAGGGTTACGTTTTCTCCAACGCGTATGTGCTGCAGACCATCGAAGCGATCTGCATCGCCTTGATGGTGGATCCGCAGGGCGATCGCGAGATCGCAGCCGCGCAAGAGCGTATGCGCGATACGCTGGAACGCTGGATTCCGATCGTCCTGGCGGCCCAGGAGCCGGACGGCTACCTGCAAACGGCCAAGACACTGGCCAAACCAGGCGCCTGGCCGGAGCGCTGGTCGGCCGCGCACCGAAGCGATCACGAAGGCTACGTCGCCGGTTATTTCATCGAGTCGGCGATCAACCATTACACGCTGACGGAAGGCAAGGACTTACGGCTGTATGACGCCGCCAAGAAGCTGGCCGACTGCTGGGTCGCGCACATTGGCCCAGGTCGCAAGGCCTGGTTCGACGGCCACCAGGAAATGGAGCAAGCCCTGGTTCGCTTCGGCCGCTTTGTCAACGACATGGAAGGCGCTGGCCGCGGTGACGACTACATCAAGCTTGCGCGGTTCCTGCTCGAGTCACGCCAGGGCGGCTCGCAGTACGACCAGAGCCACCTGCCGCCGGTTCGCCAATACGAGGCCGTGGGCCACGCCGTGCGCGCGGTCTACTTCTACTCGGGCATGGCCGACATCGCCGCCGAAACCGGCAACGTCGACTACCAGAGTGCCGTGATGTCGCTGTGGGATAACATGGTCAACCGCAAGTACTACGTCACCGGCGGCGTCGGCAGCGGCGAAACGGCCGAGGGTTTCGGCGCGAACTATTCGCTTCCCCACGACGCCTACTGCGAGTCATGCTCGAGCTGCGGCCTCATCTTCTTCCAGTACAAGATGAACCTGGCGTATCACGACGCCCGCTACGCCGACCTGTACGAACAGACCATGTACAACGCTCTGATGGGAAGCATCGATGCGTCAGGCCAGACCTATTGCTACACCAATCCTTTGGTGAACACCGAGCGCACGCTCTGGCATGGCTGCCCCTGCTGCGTGGCGAACATTCCGCGCACCCTGCTGATGCTGCCGACATGGACTTACGTGAAGGACGCGCAGGGGCTGTATGTCAACCTGTTCATCGGCAGCCGGATGCACATCGACAACGTCGCGGGCACGAAGGTCGAGATGGTGCAAAAGACGGACTATCCGTGGAGCGGACGGATCGCCATGACGGTCAATCCCGGCCAGCCAACGCGCTTTGCCATGCGGATCCGCATTCCCGACCGTGCCACCAGCGCGCTCTACACGGCCACGCCGCGCGTCGCCGGCTACAAGCACGTGAAGGTGAACGGGGAAAGGATTGCACCGGAGATTGTGAAGGGCTACGCCGTCATCGTGCGCGAATGGAAGGCGGGCGACCAGATCGAGCTGGAACTGCCCATGGTGCCGCAGAGGATCAGTGCCGACCGCCGCGTCGAAGCAACGCGCGACCAGGTGGCCCTGGCCTACGGGCCGATTGTCTACAGTGTCGAGACCGCCGACGGCCAGGACATCGACCGGCGCCTGGGACGCGGTCCGATCACACCGCGTTGGCGGCCCGACCTACTCGGGGGCGTCATGACCCTGGCCGGGCGCTGGGACAACGGCACGCCGATGCTCGCCGTGCCGTACTATGCGCACATGAATCGTACTGGCCGGCCCGTGAAATTTTCGCCGCATGGCGCGGTCGTGAACTACGCGCCCGGAACGGCTGGCGGATTCACGGTATCCGGCGCTGCGCGGAAGCCATCGCCCACGGATGGGCGCATCGTGTCGAAGGTCTGGCTGAAGGTTTGAATCGCCACAGTTTTTCGAAACATTTGAGAGCCGCTGAAAATACTGCTTTCATACTCTGCCGGCGACATGTCATTGTTGAACAGTGCATCCCCAGCGAAAACGGCTGGGCAAGCATGTAACCACTCCTGCCGGTTATGATCGTAAACATCAACATCTCGCCGATTTCCGGTGGCTCCCGTGGTTTACCGCGCACGTCTGCGCGAAGAACAAATTGGCCAGCCCCTTCGCGCCGTAAGCACGTGCAGCAACTGACCATCCGAATCCCAACAGCATAAGAGCATTACGAAGCTCACAACGAAGCGGTCGACACCTGCGAAGCAAAAGGAGTATTCCCTTACTTAGCTCAAGAGATATAAGTGAAATGAAGATTTGATAGAGGCGAGGACGGGAGTCGAACCCGTCTAGACGGCTTCGCAGGTTGTTTTTGACCCTGAAAAATCAGTCACTTAGCTTGGAACCACACTTTAGCACCATATCAGTTCGGTTGAAGGCCTGCGATTGCCGCCACCGAACAGAAACCCCTGGGTGGCATCGGGCTGGCTGCATCCCATTCTCAGCCGTGGCGCGTCGAGATGCGCGGCTTCCTCCGCGCATTACCCGGAGATCAGTCCTGGCGAAGCAGGACGCCGGCCGCACCATAGCCAGCTTCGAACTCGGCAATGGGCCTCGGCTTGCCGAGCAGGTAGCCTTGCAGCAGGCGGCAGCCACGCGCCACCAGGAAGTCGCGCTGCTCGCTGGTCTCGATACCTTCGGCGACCACGTCCAGCTCGAGCGTGCGGGCCAGCGCCAGGATAGCGTCGACGATGGCGCCGGCGTGGGCTTCGCCCGGCAAGTCCTTCACGAAGCTGCGGTCGATCTTCAGTTCCGTGAGCGGGAAGCGCTTCAGGTAGGCCAGCGATGAATAGCCGGTACCGAAGTCATCGAGCGAAAAGCAGACACCATGCGCGCGCAACTCGTTCATCTTGGCGCAGGCGTCGTCGAGATTGTGCGCGAACACGCTTTCGGTCAGCTCGAGGAAGAGTTGCTGGGGCGGGGCCCCGGTTGCCGCGAGGATCGCGAGTACCTGTCCGACGAATCCCGGGTCGCGCAGCTGGTGGGCGCTGACATTCACCGCGAGGGTCACTTCGCGAAGCCTGGGATCGTCCGCCCATCGGGCGAGCGCACGGCAGCTTTCAGCCAGCACCATGGCACCCAACTGGACAATCATGCCGCTGGATTCGGCCATGCCGATGAATTCGTCGGGCGCGACGACGCCACGTGTGGCATGGCACCAGCGCAGGAGTACCTCGGCGCCGGCGAGCCGGCCGTCTATCCCGAGCTGTGGCTGGCAATACACCTGGAAGCGGCGTCCGGCAATGGCATCGTGCAGGTCGTTCTCGAGCTCGACCTGGCGCTCGACGGCAGCCTGCATGCCGGGGTCGAAGAAGCGCAGCGTGTTGCGGCCCTCGGCCTTCGCACGGTACATGGCGAGGTCGGCCTGGCGCAGCAACTGGTCGACGCTGAGCGCACCGGCGCCGAACATGGCCACGCCGATGCTGGGTGTACTGACGGTGGGCCGGACGTCAAGCGCATGGGGACGTGCCAGCGCCTCCAGCAGCTTGGCGCCGACCATGCGCGCCTCCTGGATCGCCCCGGTCTCGGAGGCGCCAAGATCTTCGAGTACCACGACGAATTCATCGCCGCCCAAACGCGCGAGGTGGTCGCTCGCCCGCACCGTGGCACGCAGGCGCCCGGCCACCTCGCGCAGCAGGGCATCGCCGGCATCGTGGCCCAGGGTATCGTTCAGCAGCTTGAAATTGTCGAGGTCGATGAACAGCAAGGCGCCCGACTGGCCGTTGCGTGCGCAGCGCGGCAGGATTTTGGAGAGCTCGTCGATGAGCAGCCGCCGGTTCGGCAGGCCGGTCAGGTAATCGAAATACGCCAATTCGTGGATGCGGCGCTCGGCTTCCTTGGCCGCGGTCAGGTCGGTGTTCGTGCCGGCGATGCGCACGCCCTTGCCGCCCCCGTCCCGCTGAACGAACCCGCGGGACAGCACCGGCACGTAGTGGCCGTCCCGGTGCCGCAGGCGGAATTCCAGGCTGTAGGTGCTGTCGTCCGACGCGACCAGCGCATCGACGAAGGCGTCCACGCGCGGCATGTCGTCGGGATGCATCTGGGTGCGCCACGCCACCGGATCTCGCTCGCCATGGAAAGGCGGAAAACCCAGCATATTCCACCAGCGCTCGGAATAATGCACCAGGCCGCTTTCGACGTCCCAGTCCCAAGGCGCGTCGGTACTGCCCTGCATCGCCAGCCGCAGGCGCTCTTCCGACCTCAGCAGGGATATCTCGATGCGCATGAGGTCGGTGCACTCGGTGAAACAGACCGCCACTTGCCGGACGGCGCCGTCCGCGTCGAGCAGGGGATACGCGTTGCAGATCAGCCAGCGCAGGCAGGCGCCGGGCAGGCCGATCACCATGTCATGCACGGGACGCCCGGTACGCAGGACACATGACACCGGGTTGGCGTCGATCGGCAGGGCACTGCCGTCCGGGTGCAGCAGCGGCACCTTGCCGGAATCCGCAAGGTACTGGCGCATCAGGCCGATGGCATTGCCGAGCAGGCGATGGGCGCAGCGGTTGGCGTAGACAGCGCGCGAGTCGGCGCCGTGGATCACGACGCCGGCAGGGATGGTGTCGAGCAGCACCTCGAAATCGCGGGGGCTCCATGCGGTCGGCGGGAAGCCGGGTCCATCGGACAACTCGGAACTCATATGGCCGCCTGAAGCACTGTCAATACATGATTGTAAGCCTTTCCACCAAACAGCGGCGATCGATACAGTCGGTCGCCAAGGTTCAGGCAATCATGGCGCCTGCCACGCATGGCCGGTCGCATCCATGGCTGGTATCGCGCCGCGCTGCAGAAAGCAGGCAATGTCGACCGCGTGGCATGGGCCGCACGGTAGCGCCTATTCGAAAGCTTCGGGGGCGTCGAGCTCGTCCTGTTTACCTCTCCACACAGCGTCAGGAGGTGGAACCCAAATGCGCCTCGTCGCGTTCGCTTTCACCGTCGAGGAGCGCCACCGCACGCTCCTTGTCCATGCTGCCGGAAAGCGCCTGCCGGTTTTCGTCGACGATTTCCGGCGGTTCGAGCATGTCCGCGACCATCGCGCGCAGCTCGGCGGTATCCCATGGCAGGCCGTTACGCTGCCTGCCATGGATGTAGTGCCTGATTTCGCTGTCCTGCTCGACGCTCAAAGGCAGGCGGCTGTAGATATGCGCGGGTCCGGCTTCCATCGTGATGCCTCTCTGGAAATGGTGTGAAGCAGGTCGACCCTGCGCGCATTTCACGGCGGCGGGCGCACGCCAAATGGCACCGGGTCACGCGATGCCGGTTTCGCGCTCCTCTGCTGCCCCTGCCAGGACCGCGCGCAAGGCACTCGCCAGTTCCGCACGGCCATAGGGTTTGCTCAGCAGGTTCACGCCCTTGTCCAGCCGGTCGTTATGCATGACCGCGTTTTCCGTATAGCCGGACGTGAACAGTACGCGGATACCCGGGTGCCGCAGTCGCGCGCGTGCGGCCAGGTCGGTGGCGCCGACACTACCCGGCATGATCACGTCGGTGAACAGCAGGTCGATGCGATCCTGGCGCTCGAGCATCCGGAGTGCGGCATCCGCACTGCCGGCTGTCAGCACCTTGTAGCCCAGGTCGCGCAGCATCGTGGCGACATTGTCGAGAATGTCCTGCTCGTCGTCGACGGCGAGTACCGTCTCGGTGCCGCCCTGGATGGCGAGGCCCGGCGCCGTCTTCTTTTCTGCCGCCCGTCCGTCGGTACGGGGCAACAGGATATGGATCGTGGTCCCTCTCCCGGCTTCGCTGTCGATATCGATATGGCCGTCGCTCTGCTTGACGAAACCATAGGCCATGCTCAAGCCCAGTCCGGTTCCCTTGCCGATGCCCTTGGTCGAGAAGAAGGGCTCGAACGCGCGCGCCTTCACGTCGGCGGTCATGCCGTGGCCGGTATCCGTGAATGCCAGGTGCACGAATTCGCCCTCTTCTTTGCAAACATTGTCCACATGAATCAACAACGTGCCGCCCGAGGGCATCGCATCGCTGGCATTCAGCGACAGGTTGAGGATGACGTTTTCCAGTTGCTGCGGGTCGACCAGCACGTTCCATACTTCCGGACAGGCGACGAAGCGCACGTCGACCTGTTCTCCGACCGCCCGTTTCAGCAGCAGGTCGATGGACGCGAACACGTCCGGCAGGCTGACGGCATCTGGTTGCAGCGGCTGCTTGCGGGCGAACGCCAGCAATTGCGACGACAGCTTGGCGCCGCGCCGTATGGCGGTTTGCGCCGATTCGCAACGCTGGTGCACTTTCTCGTTGGCCGGCGTGAACATCCTGATGAGGTCGAGGTTCCCATTGATGATATGCAGGACATTGTTGAAGTCATGCGCCACGCCGCCGGTCAGCTTGCCGATCGCTTCCAGCTTCTGTGAGTGCATCAGAGCGGTTTGCGTGTCTTCGAGTTTCCGCGTGCGCTCGCACACCAGGTCTTCGAGATGCTGTTGCTGGCGGTCAACTTCGCGGCGTGCGCGCCATTGTTCGGTGACGTCATTTCCCTGGATGAAGATCGTGCCGGTCTCGCCATCCATGCCGGCGTTGGGCTGGAACAGCACGTCGATATGCAGCTCATCCAGGGAGGCATCCACGCCGCGCCGCAGCGATAGCTTCATGCCGGCGGCGACATGGGCCCTGCCCCCGCGGCGTACGTCCTCGATCAAGCCGAGGTAGCCCTGTTCCGCCAGTTCCGGCAGGGCCTGGCCGATCGGCAAGCCGACGACGGCACGGTCGCCGACCAGGCGCTTGAACGCCGCATTGACGATCTGGACACGTAGCTCGCCGCCGGCCAGCACCGCCATGAATCCGGGCGCCTGTTCGAACAGACTGAGCATGCGTGCATGCTCGCCCGCCAGGCGCTGGTTCGCCCGGGCCAGCTCGTCCGCCATGGCGGTGGTACGCAGGTAGACCCGATTGATCTCCTTCAGGTACAGGCCCAGCATGACGAGCGCCGACAGGAGCGCATTGATCCGGCCGACATACCAGCCGGCCGTCAGGCGCGCGCCGCCAGCCATCGTGATCGCATTGTCGAAGGCCAGCGCGACGATCGCCACGCCGAGCCATGCGCTCATCGACGTGGCGAAGCGGGTCGCGCGCCACAGCATGAACAGCGCCATCACGATGATGACCTGGATCAGGGGCGCATAGCCGGAACGCGTGATACGGCTGAAGTCGCCCGCTATGTCGACCACGGGCAACCTGTCGTGGAACAGCGTCACCGCAAGCACGCTGAGCGCCAGCACGCAGGCGGTCAATGCCGCGCAGGTACGAAAGGCCGCCATCGGGACCGCGACCAGGCGCCCGCGCCGGCGCCATTCGGACCAGGCATAGCCGAACAACATGCCGGTCGAGCCGAGGTGCCAGAAAAACCAGAGCCAGCTCGGTGTCTGCGTACCGCCCAGCAGCCTCACGTCGTGGACGAAGGCGGAAGGGAACGAAAAGAACTGCACCAGCAGGATGGCCGAGGTATACACGCAGCCGCCCCACAGGTACAGCAGGGCATGCAGTCGGGTCTGCATGAAATAGCCGAAGATCAGGTAGGCGACGATGGCGTAGCTGACGATCGTGGTGGCCTGGTAGACCGGCAGGAACGAGGCGATGCCCGGCCATTGACTGGCCGCGACCGGCATGAGGCCCATCGTGAATGCGGCGATCGCAAGCGCCGTCATGAGCGCGGTGCGCTGGAAAGGCGCCATTCGCGGCACAATCCGGCCGCTGTCGGCCTTGTCCGGGAATGTCCTGTCGTTCATGATCGCGTCTTTCGTAAGCCGCGGCATGCGTGTGCGATGCACGCGCGCTGCCTGATGGGACAACTAGAATACCTTAGTTCATCATTTCCCAATGAATCAATGCCGGCGCGCGAATCAGGCACCTGCCGAACCGTCAATGACCGGCAATATGCACGCCATCCATGTCGAGCATGGAAAACGTAAAGCAGACCTTGCCTTCCAGCGAGGTCACTTCGATCGTGCCGCCGTGGGAGCGGGCGATTTCGGCGACGATGTAGAGGCCCAGTCCCAGGCCCTGGTGGGCGGCACTGGAAGACGCGCGCCAGAAAGGCTTGAACAACTGCTGGACCACGACCGGCGGCAATGGATCGCCATTGTTGGTCACGGCCATGATGAACTTCTTACCGGAGCAAGTGATCAGGACGTGCACAGGCGTATGCGCGGCACCATGCACGATGGCGTTCTTGACAAGGTTCGACAACATCTGGCACAGCCGGCCCGCATCGCAGCGGGCACTGATATCCGGCTGGATGATCGCCACGATATCGGCTTCGGGATGAACCTGACGCAGCTCCGCGATGACCTGGCCGAATTGCACGTCGAGCCCGCGCTCCTGGCGTAGATGCAGGGAAATGCCGCCGCCCATGCGCCCACGCGTGAAGTCAACCAGATCGTCGACCAGTGCCGACATCCGTCCTACGCTGCGCCGCATGCGTTGCAGGATCGGTGCGACAGCAGGATCGCCTACCTTCAGCGCCAGCAATTCGACGCCGTTCTGGACCGCGCCGAGCGGCGTGCGCAAGTCATGGCCGAGTACGGCAATGAATTGCTCGCGCAACTCGGCGGTCTCGCGCTCGGACATCAGGTCGGTCTGGGTGGTCTCATGGATGCGCTCGGCTTCCAGCTGCGCGGAGATCAGTTCCGCAAACAACTCGAGCGTCGATACCATGGCCGGTGCCGACAGCTTCATCGGTTTCGGATCGATGCCGCACAGGGTACCGAAATAGCTGCCGTCGCGCCGCAGGATCGGAATCGAGAAATAACTCTGGAACCCATAGATGCGCGGCGTATGGTGGTTGCGATATTGCTCGCTGACTTCCACATGATCGATGACGATGCTGTGCCGGGTGCTGCGGACCTCCTCGCACAAGGTCGTGGTCACGTCGAGGCCGTCGCCGACCTTGAGGCCGAAATCCACCTTGTCCCACACGGCGCAGGCTGTCCAGGCGTCCTCGGCGACATGGGCGATTGCGACGAAACCCAGACCGGTGAGCGAAGCGACCGTTTCCAGGATCTTCGGCACCGTGCCGATGGCTTCGATTTCTCGCACGTAGGTCATTACACCAGTGTTCATGGCTGACAGACATCTCAAGTTTGGTAACGATCTATCATCATACCACCCATGTGCACCGTGTCGAAACGGTCCAGCGATGGGCGCCGTTTGCCCTATGCGCTTGCGGCGACGTCGACGACCGGCAACACGAATTTCAGGCGCATTCCCCTGCCCGGTCCGGCGCTGTGCGCGGACACCATGCCGCCGTGCGCATCGCAGATGCTCTTCGCGATGGCCAGCCCGACGCCGGCGCCGGACGGCATGCGGGCCGGGTGGTGGGCGAATTTGCGGAACGGTGCGAACAAGTCGCGCAGCTGGTGCCGGGCCACACCGATTCCCCGATCCTGTATCCCGATTTCCAATAGCGCGCCATCGATGCGCGCCGACAGAATGATGGGAGCACCGTCGTCCGAATAGTCGCTTGCGTTGATGAGGGCGTTGCCGAGCGCCTGCGCGAGCCGCTCCGGATCGCATAGCAGCGGCGCGTGTTCGTCGCCTGCATCGACGTCGATGCACAGCGCCTGCCCGCGTGCGCGGATGGGCGCGGCCACGTCGCGTGCCAGGCCGACGACCTCGCCCACCGTTGCAGCGCGCATAGTGACGGGGATGTCGCAGGCACGCTCGATGCGCGACGCGTCGAGCAGGTCCGTGACGAAGCGTGCAAGCTGGCGCGCCTGCCGCTCGACGATGCCGGCCATGTGCGCGATCCGCGGGTCGGTTGCCACCCGCCCCATGGTCTGCGCCACGGTCATGATCGGCGCGAGGGGATTGCGCAATTCATGGGCGAGAATGCGCAGGAATACGTCGCGGTTCGCCCCGACCTGGTCTAGTTCGCCCTCGAGGCGGTGCCGCTCGCTGATGTCGGTCAGCGAACAGAACACGCCGACGACCTCGCCGCCGGTCCCAGCAACCGGACGCGCATGCATCACCAGGCGCCGCCGCTGGCCGTTGTCGGATTCGGCGATGCATTCATAAGGCGCCTGTGCACGTCCGGTCTCCACGGCACGGGCGGCCGGGGAGATCGACTTCGGCAGCGGCATGCCTTCGGCGTCGTACAGCGCGGCAAAGCCGTCCCATCGGCCCACGTCGTCCGCGTGCGGACGCCCGCCCCACAATCGCTGCGCCGAACGGTTGCTGTGCATGACGCCGCCGTCCCGGGTACAACAAAATGCCGGGCAAGCCACCTGGTCGATCGCCCATTCGCAGGCAACCGGCCAACCGGTCCCGGACGCCGTGTTCCGGTCCGTCGTCATCGCATCTCCATATCGTTGTTCGTGCAGTATTGTCGTCGGACGATGCATCCTGCCGCGTAGGAGCCTGGGAGGTAAGCGCGTCGTCCTACGGCTTGCGCGGCCATAGGGCGACTGTTTAATCGAGTACGCACATGCAAGCGGCCAGCATCGCGGCGGGTTTCGAGGTGGACCTGACAAAGCCAGTTGCGATCGAAGCTGTCCTTGGCAGCGATGCGTGACAGTTGCCTGCCCGACTAACCCCTGCAGGCTCACCGCCCGATTCACTTCCCGAACGGCGGCTCAGGCCAGCAAGGGCACTGTCGGCGTGCCCATCGGACAGCGAGACGAGCAGGCGCGGGACCAGCATCGGCCGATGTCCGGACCTTGTTGGCAAGCGCGCTGATCTCCAAAGCCATTGTGATCACTTCCATGCGCGATTCGAGCCAGCCATTGCCCGACGCCATGATATCGGCATCCTTGGCGATGAACAGGCGCTCGAGACCAGCACGTCTTTCTCTCGCGACATCGGCGACCTGAGCACCTGAATAGCCACGAGTTCCGTGGACACCTTTAAGCCCTAAGGACGCGCGGGAGCTCACCGTCCGAAACCTGAGAAATCACAAATCAGGCGTCGCGCAGTAGAACACAATCCCAACAGCATAAGAACATTACGAAGCTTCGCATTGAACAGCTGGCTGCTGCAAACCAAGAGGAGTATTCCCTGACTTAGCTCAAGAGATAGAGATGAAACGAAGATAGGATGGAGGCGAGGACGGGAGTCGGACCCGTCTACACGGCTTTGCAGGCCGTTTTGGCCCTTACGAATCAACGAGTTAGATCAGCACCACACTTTACACCACGTGAGTTCGGTCGAATATGCGTTCCAGGCGGATGTTCAAGCGCAGTCCCTACCCGGTAAACTGTTCGGGACGGCATAACCTTAAGATCAGTTGGCGACAGGTTTTGGAGCACCGAATCGGCTTGCAGGTTTTGTGCCGCCGTACCAAACGTGGAGCCAGCCAGAAGCGCCTGCGCGGGCGTCATCGAGACGTTCGCCAGATTGCTGTTACGCACATACTGATATGCCAAGTCACCTCCAAGCGGACTCGTGTCGGGGCCGCTCAGGTGGAAGCTGAGCAGAGACGAGGATAAGTCCCAGCTTGCCAGCGCTGGATAGCCCGCCCGGGCCTAATCGAATGCGCCGACTAGGCGATCGAAGTTGAAAACCTCCACCTTCTTGTTTTGTGATTTGTTGGTCTAGGCCGCATCGTAGTCGCTGCCGCCTTGGATCACGACCTGCCGATTGGCGACGTTGCGATTGTTCATGCTCAGGTACCAATTCTTGAAAGTGATCTACTCACTCAACGCAGATGCTTGTACTAGACATTGGCTCGGAGTGCCTCAGACGAATCACCGGCTGAACCCATACTCTCCAGCTAAGTCATGATTAACCCATCAACCGAGGTAATAGTCTTGCTTTCATGATTTCCGGCAATTGAATCTGAGCGAATACGCTGGTTTCGTCGGCGCGCGCAACCTATAACCGCACCTCGTCCGCGGTCTCGACAGCGAAACACTGAGAAGTGGCGGGCCATGGCTCCGTCTCGATCGAAAACGCGTTGCATATTAGATACTACTGTGCAGCAGATACATCAAAATAAACCACTTCGCACGAACCAGAACGAATAGGCAAATTATTATCGACAACAATGTTTACAAGTCTATTTAACGCCAATGCCAGTTGAGCGCCAGCAACAAGATGGCGATGTTTTGCGTCTATGTAGACACGGTGAGTCGCCGTATATAATGAAGATGCTGGAAACGTTAGCGGTGTTGTGAACCATAACTCAATGGTGTCATTAAACTGTGTGTCGGAATAGGAATAGATTTTATTTTCAGTTCATCAATTTGAAAATCGGCGCAAATCGCCGGCTCTTGTCACGCCATCATTAGTATGGCCGCAAAACAGTTTTTAGAAAGATTCTGTTCCTTTCTTCTTTTAATGAAATAGATAAGCGTTTAACTGATTTGCATGCGGTTTCTAGCTTTCTGAATGAATGACTTATCTTAGAACCACACTCTAGCACCAAATTAGTCGCCTGTTACGAAATCATACAGGCAACAGCGGTTATGTGTTAAGGCTAGACTCTGACACGGAGGTTGCTTGAAGGAGGACCTGTGCTTCGAAGGCGAAGCTTGCCCCGTAGACCTTCTCATTTAACAGGTCGGCTCAACACTGCACGTTGCAACATATGAGTTCATTTAATTTTAAGGTTTTATGATTAATATCCCATATCGCCTACATAACTAGGAGGAGGAGACTCATCATACGTGCGCAAAGTTGCACATGACCCATCACCGCCATAATAGAAATTAACTATGCCATTTCTTTTTTTTGCGGATTCTACAAGCGCAAACCAAACCGCGCAGGTCGTGGGAGTTACCCCTTGACGATCTGCATTTAGGTTGCACAAAACAGTAAAATCTTTTCTACCATCATGCATAACATTTAACAATCCATTTGAATAGACGAGAACATGCATAATCTTAACGTTGCACTCAAAATATGCAAACGCTGACTGGGAAAGAAAAAGCAATATCAAGCCAAAAATAAATTTATTAAATGTTTTATGAGATGCGTAAACATTTCTATTATTAGATAGGTTCATCTTTTCTGGAATAATCACTGTCATGCTGGGTCGATGTTAAAAAAACTGAAGTAACTGTTAGCGATGAGCAAGGAGGTATAAGTTGGGTAAACAAGATGACTTTTCATTGATTATAAATTTATGCTTCGAGTTAAGCGGCCAGTTTATCTAAGACTCGCTATAGATGATCAATATCGAATATTGATAATAGAATAAATATAAGATCGAAGCGTCGATTTTGCCTGAAAAAAAGCTGAAAATTCTCTCAAATTGTCACGAATCGAAGCTTATTGCGACTGACTCGTAACCGTTTACTCGTTGCGGAAGATCTGAACAATTAGATTCGTCCGCCGCTTCGGCACGACAAAGCAATACCTTAGGGGTTCGCGCTACGTCGAACGCGTCGCCGGGAGTGGTCACCAATGTTTTCGCCAAGCCAATTTGGCGTCGACAGCAATATGAGCGTTCATACCGGAGAATCTTTTCTTCCTTCTCTTCGGATGATACATTTCCGAATTGCAATTTTTGTTCGACAGCGCGGCCGCGATTAAAGTCGGGGCGACGACGGCTCCTTTATCATCAAGCCTTCGCTGATCAAGTGCCCGTTGATTTCATCGAAAATGCTGCGTATTGGGTTGTGTGTCTCGAGCCGGCGGCGGACCTTGAGCAGAGCCGTATTTTCTGACGCCGACTTGTGCGCGAGGTCAATGCCAAAAAATTCGCGAATGGCCAGAATGTCGCGGGTTGCGTACTCAATGCTTTCTTTGGACTGACCAAAGCATTGCTGCGCGATATCCATACGAAATAATCGCTCCAGACTGGCTGGTGACCGCCCACGCTGGACGCCCTAAGTCGCCATGAGTTTCGATACCACCCTCAGCAATAAGTATGTACATCAACTCATCTATCCGAAAATTGAGAAATCAGCGCACCGACAGCGTCTAACAGAACCTTCAGGGCAAGAAATGCGGCTTACCGACGCATTGTCAAAGATAATACGCTAGTACGATTAAATACATTATAATAGATTTGCTTGACAGCGCATTTCAGCTTCAGCACATAAACCCAACGCCCCATGGCTCAAAATAGATTTTTAAAGGTTCGCTTTATAAACTACGGAATTTATATAAATACAATATTAAGGCGATTTTTTTGCAGCTGCATCTTAGTGGTGCTCTCCCAATTTGCAATTGCAGCGGACCGAGCTATTGGGCCAATTTATATTGCTAGCGTCAATACTATTGCTACCGCTAGCGGCGGCCATCAAGCTGGAAATTTGGAAATCAAAGTAGAAGGTGACTTCAATTTACCTTCAGGAGTGGGCTGCCAGACTGAACACATCACGACCTTAAGGTCGACAGATGCTGACTTAAAGATGTTTGCTCTTTTGACAACCGCCCAACTAAAGCACCGTCCTGTAATTTTACTGATTTCTATGATCCTGCTTATACGGCATATCCAGGCAGATGCAGCGTGAAAGCGGTTCAGGCACCAACCAGTCGCCATCGAGTGGCTGCCCCGCTTGCTCGAAACAGCCATGGGCATATACTTCGCGCTGCGCTTCACTGTGCAGTTTATTTTGCCAAGGTAAATAGAGAATCCGTGCTTGGCTGTCTGAGACCACCACGTCGACGCCGGCGCGTGCAGCGAATGCCTTTTCGTGCAACCGCATATACAGGCCGTCAAGCACAATCGGAACGAAAGCATTTTTCCGATTGCTAGCGGTAAGCGGTGTGGGCTGGCGGCGGCCGCGAACTGGCATTAGACCGCTATCCCAACGCCACCATTGCAGCAGGTCAATTACAGCCATGGCGACAGGTCCTGGAGCACCGAATCAGCTTGCAGGTTTTGTGCGGCCGTACCAATGGTAGAACCAGCCAGGAGCTTCTGCGCCGGCGCCATCGAGATGTTCGCTAGATCGACATTACGCGCATACTGATATCCCAAGTCAGCTCCAAGCGCGTTCGTGTCGCTGCCGCTCAGTTGGAAGCTGAGCAGCGAGGAGGATAAGGCCCAGTCTCCAACTGGCGGACTAGCCGCCGGGGCCTAGTCAAATGCGCCAACACGGCCATCGAAGTTGAACTACTCCACCTTCTTGTTCCGTGACTTGTTGGTCTAGGCCCCATCATTGTCGCTGCCGCCCTCGATCACGACATGCCAATTGCTACGCTGCAATTGCTTATGCTCAGGTACCAATTCTTGAAAGTGATCTACTCACTCGGCGCGGATACTTGTGCTATGCATCGGCTCGGCGCGCCTCAAACAAATCCTCGGCTGATCCCATACTCTTCGGCTCAATCATGGTTAACCCATCAACTAAGATAATAGTCTTGTTCTTCAGGATCTCCGGCAACTGAACCCGAGCGAATACGCGCGTTTCGTCGGTGCCACCAACCAATAACTGTACCTCGTCCGCGATCTTGGCAGCGAAACGCTTAGAAGCAGCGGCCTATTGGCTCCATCGCGATCGACGATGCGCTATATATCAGATACTACTGTACAGCAGGTACATCAAAATAGACCACTTCGCACGAACCAGAACGAATAGGCAAATTATTATCGACTACGATGTTTACAGGTCTATCTAGCGCCAATGCCAGTTGAGCGCCGGCAACAAGATGGCGATGTTTTGCGTCTATGTAGACACGGTAAGTCGCCGTACATGATGAAGATGCTGGAAACGTTAGCGGTGTAGTAAACCATAACTCAATGGTATCATTAAACTGTGGGTCGGAATAAGCCCCGACGTAACGAATGAATTTTATTTTCAGTCCATCAATTTGAAAATCGGCGCAAAACGCCGCACCATGGAACGCCAATATTAGTATTGGCACTAAAACAGTTTTTAGAAAGATTTTTTTCATTTCTTGCTTTAACGAATTAGATAGCCCTCTAAAGGATTTGCAGACGGCTTCCTACCTTATGAATAAATGAGTTCTCTTAGAACCACACTTCAGTACCAAATTAGTCGCTTGTTACGGAATCATGCAGGCAAAAGCGGTTAAGTGGTAAGGGTGCATTCTGACACACTAAGCTCATTTGACCTGTCAGCCACTTACCGAAACATAATGCAGATGACAACCGACGCCAGAGTCATCCATGGTGAATATCTGAACATGCTTTCCGAACGCATAAGCCATCACCAATTTCACAAAAGTTGCCCTATAGTTAGGGTCATGAGAATTTAAATATACTCATGTATTGATATTTCAGAATTATGATCTGAATGTGCACATAAACCATATGATGTTCTAGTTTTACTGTTGCACGGTGAGCGAACAACAAACCGTATCAAACTAACAAAGCAAGAAGAAAACACCATTTATGCGGAAGCAATTGATCTGTCCATTCATCTCATTTGAGTATAGCAATCCCGTAGCCGGTCTTGGTAATATCACATGCGGCGGTTGCATTGAAAACACTTATATTTGCAACCACTACTCCCTTACCTTTGAGCAGAGAGGTCATCAAAATACCGTAATAGTAGGCATATTGTGGATTATCCGGAGGAACGTACATGTTAAATTCAAACCACTCAGATTTGCAATATGTCGCCGTATCGGTCGAATCTAAAACAAACCATATTTTGCCATCGGCACCAAGTTGCATACGCTGGACAGTGCCCCAGATATCTGCACCTGCGTACGCTGTATTAGCAAACAAAAAAATTGCTGTAGCCATAACTCGTCTCAATATATTTATTTTCATTTTTGTTTAATTTTAAAACTGAATTAGTAGTCGTCTTTAGTAGTAAAAACCCCGATGTCTTTGTGGCACCATTAGCTCGCCACCTCGAGTATAACTTTTTTATCTAAGGCTAGAATATTAATGTTTATGCCTGTAAATCTCCGTTTCAGAACAAGTTGAATCCGGGGGTAAAAAATTTAAAGAATTTACTGTAATTGTATTGCATCGATGTCCTCGCCATCGTGCCATCGAGTGCAACTACCAGTGCCAGAAATTGATACCGTTTGGTTCATGGTCTTAGCCGCCAGCAAAAAAGCTAGTTGCTGCTTACCTACCAGAGAGGTCTCACTCTTAATAATCCAATACGAATAAGATGCGCAACTTGGCTTGCCTGACAAAGGCCCATCGAGGTCAACTAGGATGAGTCCATCGCTGCCGCGTAGCGTGAGAAATTTGATTTTTCCTGTTTGAACTCCCCCGGCGATCCCCATTTTAGCCACGCCCAAACTTAGCAAAACAACAGCGGCACAGGTCTTCAAAAATTTCGCAAGAATACTCATTTAGCACCTATTATTTCTAGCAAATTTAACATCAGTAAATACATTCAAATGCAGGCTCGACCCAAGACCATTAGTCGCCAGGTTACAGCTATCAACACTCTAGAAATGCAGACTTGCGAAACCATCAAATTGTAGCCAATAGCAAGTTTTTGGATATAAATCATTGCTAATTATGCATCACACTATCAAAAGAGGTATGGTATTAAAATTTGTCCGACCTGATAATTTACAGATTTGCATTTCGACTGCCCATTTAGATCAGCAGTCTTGCGGAGTCTTTTTTACTATGCAATCAATAAAATCACTTCTCGACCACCAGCACGGTGATTGCTGCCGCGACTACGAACACTGAGTTAAGCTTGAAGACGTATCTTCAACTGGCTCGACACCGAACTATTGAAGTGTTCGAATGATTACTCTACGCTAAGCGACTATTCGGATATTTCAACAATATCAACGTTACAAACCGTGCCATCACCATCTGGCTGAACGTAATCTATCCGGCTCACACGTTTGCCAGTGAGTTTGGCCGCAAGTAATTGCGTATATAGACCTTTACGATTAGCCGCAACGTACAGGTTTCCATACGCGCAATTAAGCGTGAATGGCTCGGCAAAGGAGACATAAAAATAGTCTCCTTGTGCCCCTAGCTTTGAAATGGTCTTATTGTACTCGATCGCATGTTTGCTTTGCGCTGCGACTGTTCCAGCAGCCAGCAATGCAACAATAGGTACAAATAATAATGCGCTTCGTTTAGCAAATAGGTCGAAAATATTCATATGTTCTCTGCTATATACAGCTTGTGATAAAATTCCCTACTTATCTAACTATTCATAGACATATTGGTTTGCCTACGAGACCGCGACAAAGGTCCTTGTGCTCTACCGTGTCCTAACCTCTAGTTAGTCCGCGGCTACGAGCGCCTCATTGCTGGCTTAAATAGAACGCTAAGTAAATGCCAATCGAAAAATTTGCGATTCGATTGGACTAGTAAATAGGCTACTTCTTATCGGCAAATGGAATGCGAAGATCAACACCTAACGTCATTTAGAAGGCTGATTCACGTTGAAAACTGCGTGTACTAGCAGCCTGACGATTTGTGTCAGCGTCATATCACTTACATGGCCAATATTGAGAATAACCATGTCTATGCGAAGGTTCGCTTGAGCTATCTGTGCCGGTATGACAATTTAGCTTTTACTCTTAATCTGCTCGTAAATCGACACCCAACATTATCTCAGCGCCTACCGCGCCATATGCATTACCATTACAACTTCCGTCACCGCGTACGTACACACGATGACCGGTTGCCTTCGCAGCTAAAACGTTTGAATACTCGAGTTTCCCAAACGTTGAGTTGATGTCTATTATGTAATAACCGCTATCGCTTGAAGACGAACATGGACTAATCGCTCCGTTGAAGTTTCCATTGTTAACAGAAACAAACACCTTCCCGTTTATAACAAAAATACCTGCAACGTACCCATAAAAATCAGAGGCCCAAGCGTTAGCAGCAAATGCTGACAGAAACATTGCCATAAAAAAGATCAGATACTTTTTCATATTGATAACTGCTTATATAAATTTATAGTAGCAAATTGCTTCGAAGCGTGAGGGCTGATCGAAGACTGGAAAGCTGCGGTCGATCACCGTTCCGATGCCAAGTAATTTAGTCACGTCGACCACGCTGCTCAGGCGTTAACGCCCTTCGTGCAGCAAGGCGATGCCGCATCGACTGCGCCCGTATGGTCCGATACAGGTTTGTCACCAGCAGCTAACGAAGTCCGTCCAGCTCGGCGCGTTGACGGTGCCCGCGAGCGCAGGGACAGATCCATTCCCTGGCGCCGCAGATGGCGCCTCTTAGGAGGATCGAGCTGCGCCTTCCAACCCTTCTAAAATTGTCGGGTTTGAAGCAAAGAGAATCCACTCCGTGCTGTCGATGGCACGAATAGCGATTTCGCATTCCTGAAAGTCGTCGGCCAAAAGCTTATCGACCTCCAACCGATCGATATCCGATGCAGCTATGACCAAACAATCGATCGTATATTCAACTGCTTCTGCAAATCTTGAAATTTCGCTCCATGTCAGCACTAAGCCGAGTGGCTGCTGGCGCACTCTCGTCTGAAACTCGAGGACCGAGTCATTGGCTGGCATATGGCCAACGCCATCAAATTCAAGAATGCTCCAGTCCCAGGCATTCGCGGGCACCTTCGCCAGCAAATCCACCAGTTGAACGCGAGTCCCATTTTTTCGATACATCGGCACTTCTAGATTACTCATTTCCTCACCTCAGTACTTCCAGCCTTGCAATGGCTGTGCAGGACCGTGCTGTGGCGTGCCACCAGTTGGATTCGGCTTGTACCGATGCTCATGCGGATTCGGATGATTCTGCTGGGGACGTCCATGATCAGTAAAGTCAATATCTTTTACAGGATTTCCATCCGCATCCCATTCACGGCCTTGATCATATTTTCCGCGACGCCCATCCTTCTGGCCAAGCTGGGTATGCGCCCCCTCAGCCTCAGGATCTCGGACCGGATTGCCATTCGGATCTCGAGGCAATTTGCGGTCAGGGAATCCGCTTCCAGCGCGGTCTCCCGTCTTCTCTCCACTCTTTGTATCTTCATTTGCATTAAGGATCAAGTTACTTACGAAACGGATGTTATCTTCTGCATTTTTCAGGCCCCCGGCAAGCATATTACTCAGCCATTTCTTACATCCTTCTGAAAACACGCAAGCTGTACCGACAACAGCGGTTGCCAGCACTAGCGGCGCAGCAATGGCGACCTTACCTGAGGGGTCTCGTGCGCTCAGCGGATTGCCACCTACGTATGCATACAGATTGATATCATCCTGATACCCAATTGGATCGGTCTGCATAAACCGACCAAGTACCGGATTATAAATTCGAGCTTTGTAATAATACATCCCTACATCCGGCAGGGCGATCTGTCCCGTGTATTGAAAGCGCGAACGATTGCTTGTTGCCGGCACACCATATTCGTTATAGGTGTCAACTTCTTGGGTAAGACCTTTTCCATTCGTCACCGCAACAATTGATCCTTGCTGATCCGCGTGTAGATAATTCCGGTCTGAGTCCAGTGTACCGCCGTTGTACTGAACCAGGGGTTCATCCATATCCGAGCCATGTACATAGCGCCGTACCATGGAACCACTGGCATTGTATTCACCTACCAAAGCATCGCCATCGTACAGGAAGGTGGTAGCGCCCGATGCACCGCCTGCGGTCTGATACAGACGTCCATTAGGATCGTAGCGCAAGACACGTCCATTCGAGGCGCTGACCATGCGATTTTCCATGTCGTAGCCATAAAAGTTCGCACCGTCCGAGGTCATGTTGCCGTTGTTATCGTAGAGCGGCACGCTGCCGCCCATGCTGGAAACAGCCGTATATTGATTCAGACCATTGACTGCATATACGGTAGTGCCAGCCGTGCGTTGCATGAACGCATATGCCAGATTCGATATCTCTCTACTGATCACCTGGCCAGCCGGGTTATAACTAAATGTCCAAGTTTGGTCACTCGCCGTAGCAACGCCGTCTAGATCATGGCTCATACTCTGCAGTCGTACCGGGTCGTACTGGTAACTAGTTTTGGTGACCGAAGCAGAAACCGTTCCGCCGCGTGACAGTGTCTTGCGGTGGCCTTGAGTGTCGTAGGCGATCTCAACAATCGCGGATTGCCCAGATTCTAGGATCTGCGACAGCCGACCTACACCATCGTAGGTATAGGTGAAATACTGATTGTCGGGGAAAGTCAGCCGGGTACGATGATTCTCGGCATCGTATAGATAGGACAGCTTGCGTGAGACGCCGTCCAGATTAATCGTTGAACTGCTGACGTTTCCAAAGCCGTCATATACTGTCGTGATCCCGGCACCCACAACTGTGTCGAATCGGCTATATAACTGCAAGTTTCTCAAATCGTACCCATAAAACACGTTCTGGTTCGTATTGACCGGATAGTGTTTCTGCGTCAACCGATTGAGGTTGTCATACGTGTAAGTGATGATGTTCCCATCACGTTTTCGGAGCGATGTGAGGTTACCGTTCTTGTCGTAACCGTATTCCTGGTAATCCGTAGTGCTATATTGGCCAGTCGTGATCTTGGATGGGAAATATTGGCGCTGCAAGCGCGAGAACCCATCATAGGTATAATAAGAGACGTTGCCGTTGGCATCTGTGTCGCTTTGCTTGGGTCCATTCGGATAGTAAGCAGTGCGGACGTAATCGATAGTGTCCGGTGAACCGTAGCCCTTTTGCGTAACAGTTGGACGAGAAAGTTCGTCGTATTCTTGTAAGGTAATGCGATCGGGTCCATTGCTGCCTTCCCTGCCTAAAGTACATGCGTCTGCCGGTAGGCTGGCATAATCGACTGGGTTCATCCGCACGGCCGTACAACGTACACGCCCTGCGGCGTCATAGGTAAACTGTATCAAGCTGATAGGGTTTCCTGCCGACGACACTTGCTCTGTAAGTTTTCTGCCCCAGATGTCGTAAGTCATGTCCAATGTTTGGTTCACCGTGAAGCCGGGCCATGCCGTAGGTAGCACCAGTTCCGACTGCCAAGAGGCAAGCTCTCCCGTTTCCACCTTCGTCAACATTCCGAATTGGTCATACGTATTGCGTGTGGCAGCATAGTGCAACGGGCCGGAGCCATCCGGGTCTGCTGCAATAGTGCCGACCAGACGTGCTGCAACGTCATAACGGTAACCAGTAGTATTAGCGCTTGGCACGCTCTGCGCGAGCGAACTGTATGTCCATGAGCTTATCAACCCAACACAAACCGCTATCAGCGTCTTTATAAACTTGAATGATGAGGTAGCAGTTTTTTTCATGATAATGGCAACCTCTAAATTCAATAACAGCGTGCGAGGCCCGCATTCGGGGTCGTTTCGCTGATCATATTACCCAATACATCGTAGGCATAACAGGATCGACGGCTGATTCCACCTGCCGTTGTGACCTTACCGCGTAACAAAAGGTTATTGGGTCCCGAAATTGGCCCATAATCATATTGCGTTATAACTTCGTCGTCCGGCGCTTGGCATCCTGTCCCAGTACTTTTGAAGTTACTGGTACGACAATAGCTTAATGTATCTAGCAGCCATATCGGTGCGCCTGCCGCGCTGTATCCGCCAACGATGTTTTTAATCATGGCAGTACGCGATGTGTACGTGTACCGTTTCTGCGGCCGTATGCCGTTCGAATCAGGCGTGGAGGTTTCACTCAGAATACCGCCGTGAACCGGATCATAAGTATAGTCAGTCTGATTGCCATTTGCATCTTTGATCCAGTTGGGCTTGTTGCAAGTCACAGGATTTTTACATGCTTCGTCATAGTTGGCCTGCAACACGAGTGTCCCTGCGCCACCTGTGTCGGTCTGGGTTTTACTTAAGAGGTTGCCGCGGTCGTCATAGGTGAAAGAAAAGTTTCGCCCCTCACTATCGATTGCAGATGTGATTCTATTATATAAACCATAACTCTGGGATCCACCATAACTATTGGGAGCAGTTGCAGTTACCCAGGTGGTTACACTTCTTCGTAGGTCATATTGGGCCGAAGTAACCATGCCTGTAGGTGCAGTTGCGGTAGTTATCCAGACACCATCTAGGCCGGCTTGATAAGGCGGATTCTGATATGCCTGTCTGTAGGAATAGCTCCAATGACTATCTCCGATATCAACGGAATTGACGATATCTCGCAATTTGGCACATCCAATGATTGGCACGCTCAGCGATCCGTCATACGAACAAACAAACATGGATCCATAAGCGAATTTGACGGTTGTCGCCGCAGCACTCGACGCCCATTTGACTGAATTGAGACGTTCGTAGTATCCGGCCCCCTGATATCCTGAATCGCTGAAGTATTTTGTGACTTGGTTCGCTGAATCTGTGATCGTCAACGTTGTCGGCCCTACGGAGTTGACTACTCTACTATCGAGAAAAATTTTGGCGGTAGGCCAACTGCGAGAATATGAACAACTTCCGGCTGCAGGGTCGCAATAGTCGACCGCCATGTTCACTGCAGTCACGGATGTCAGGTTTCCTGTGGCGTCGTAGCTGTACCGCAGCTGATATCCGTCATTCGTTGTCACTAATTGGACAGGAGTTAAGGTTCCGGTAGACCGCTTGATATAGATTTCACGTCCATTTGGATAAATTACTTTAGTGATGGCCATGTTTACGGCGGAATCAAAAGCACGGCCTTTGATTGACGGATCAGTGATGTAACGAACCCCGTCACGACTTATATATTCGTAGGAACCGTCGTCCTTACGAAGAAGCGTAGAGCCAGTACGGCGTCTGCTCATTGTTTCATTAGTTCTGAAAAAGTCGGAATTATTAAACAATCTAACTTCAAAGTTAACACTTTCCGATTGATACCCTTCCCAAACCTTGGTCGTGGAAATTTCCCCCCAAAACCCATCAGCATTGTTGAGCCTGATCGCATCACCGTTGAAATCGAGCTTGAAGGTCAAGGCAGAATCTTTTGGACCGATAGACACTGGTGCCGAATTTAACTGAGGCTTTCCAGAAACCACGTTGATGCCGGCGCTGTCTACAAGCTTTAAATCGGGCGGATCTAAGTTCATCGTTGTTTGTGCTTGTGCCCTTCCCAGCGTGAGAGCTACATAAGCTGACAGGATGAAAAGATATGACATTGTTCTCTCATATCGATGTAGTGTGCGAAATACCATGGAACCGGTCCTTTTATCCTCGTTCTTATAGTAAAACTTGTTCATTTATTCGTTGACTTGCTTGCGATTACCTGCGTTGTCGTAGTCGTATTGCGCCTTCGACACACCGTCTCGACTGACCCTGATAAGTCGGCCCAAAGCGTTATATTGGTATTTCTCCACCACTTTCGCACTCGGCTGTACCGAAGGCGTCACCACGCTTACCGTGAAGCCGGAGGTTGAGCAAGTGTTGTTGCTGCATGAATTACTTTCAGCGGCGTACGTCATTCCACTGGTAAATGCTTGGTAGTTACTGCCGAAATAATTAATCGTGAAAGACATTTCCTCCCCACGTGATCCCGCATTAACTGCGACATTGACCCCGGCTTGGGTCCACAAAGGGTTTTTAGGCATGTCCCCGAGACTAGTATAGATTTGGTAAAGGATAAAGACCTGACTTGGCTCTGGACGACTCGAAAGCAGGATGAATGATGAATTCGATGGTGTGATTGGAATTGGAATATCTAAATCGTCGTCGAGCGGAATCATTATGATCTTTGGGACTGCCTTCACAAAGAAATCCGGCACGCCATCGCCGTTGACATCAGCTGTGTAAGCCGTGTAGCTCTCGCTTACTTGCGCGGAGGCATTGCACGTCAACAATAAAGATACAATCACTTGCACCACACAATTTGAAAATGATTGTCGAACAATTGATTTTTTATTTAAGTTATTGAGCATATGATGTCGTGCACAGAGCGTTAGTGCAAATCCATTCCCCATGAAGAAAGCTGTTGCTGGAGGACGCCGTAGTACGCAAAAGATGCATAAACAATACCGGCCCTTCTCAACTTGTACTTTATGGGATACAAACTGAGCTAAAACAAATGAGTGACAAGAATCCAGGACATGCGGTGGAACGTTTTAGAAAGTTTTTACTCGCTGATTTTAATGATTCGTCTACGCATATTGTACGCGTCCCTGCTGGCTGACTGTGGTCGAAACCACAGCTTTAACATTTGCCATTGTCCGTCGATTTATATTAAAAACATATTTTTACTTTGCTGCGCTACCTCTATAATGGATGCGTCCAACATTAAGTATGCTTATCTATCGTGAATCACAATTATTAATGTGCTTGCGATTAGGCAATATGAATAATACCTGAAATATATCGACAAAAACTCTCAAAATGTAACGGTATCGGACGTTGCGCCGCATCCCACAATGTGGAACGGGCACCGTGAGGAATTACTGGCTTACAGCGTTTGACGAAAATTAGGGACGTTATTTACAGCAACTGCTCGCGCAGTATCAAGGCCTAACTGAATGGGCTTCCCCCACCCCGGTAGACATTTCTGACCGATGTTGGACTTCCCCCGGTTCAGTAGACAAATCCCGACCTCACGCTGAGGCGCGTTCGAAGGCCTAGGAGCTGACACCGCCCAGATGGCTGTGGCGCTTGGTTCGATTTCCACGAGGTCTGGAATGGTAAAGAGACCCTTGAAAACACACAGATCTCGCGTTTTTACACAGCGTGGCCGATAGCAGCCTTTTGCTAAGTGCAGTGTATGTCAACGTTGTCTTTAAGGCAACCTATCGATTTTCCTGGAACTTGTCCTGGGGCGGGACTCGATAGTGCCCCAGCGGCGCCGTGCCCGGCCGTAGAGAAATTGAGTTGCCCGACTATGACGTGTAGGAGGCCTGGGCGCTCAACCTGCTGCGAGAGTACGCCGAGTGCGCAACGCGGCATGCCAAGACCATGCAAGCCTGGCCGAAAACAGCGTTCGTTCAGCCCTGAATGCAGCGGTACGCAATGTGTCGCAGCGTCGCGTTTTTGGCGAGCACTCGCAAGATGACTGGTATGTCAACGCCATGATTTACAAGCGCTCGAGCCGCTGCAACATCGCCATGCACTGCTTGAACAGATACGGCTGCGTCAATAAGCAGCGCAGTCAAGTGGTCGCCCCTGCGATTAATTTTCATTACCGAAATCCTTTGCGCCTATCCCGATAGGAACTATCGAGCAACCTTTTTATGACATTGGCCGGCACTCCGATTTCTTCGAGTGTCTCTTGGGAATGCCGGCTTTTATAGCCTGTCGTGGCCTGAAGTACGGCCTCTACCAACCAGGCGGTGCGCCAATCGGTTCTTCTGTCCATCCTCATAGGTTAGTCAGAAAAACAACATACACTTTTGATTTAGATCAAAGGATCGATATTCGCCCCTACATAAAACTGGAGAATTAATGAGCAAGACAATCATTGACCCCAAGCTGCGCGAGTATGCAACCCCGCAGCATGCAATCTACTTGGACGACGTGATTGAGCACGGTGGCGAGTGGTTGGCGACCTGTGCTGAAGGTCGGCAAGACCACCATCCAGCAGTGCTTGGCGCACCTGAAGTTCGCCGCAGCGCTCAAGGGGTATTCGCCAGAACACGACATGACCCGCATCGTGCCGGATGCGTTCGAGGTCCGCGGAGTTTCGACCCTGTACGACAAGGAGGGGCGTCTGGCAGTCCAATGAGCTAAGAGCAGTGCTGACGATGAGCGTCGGAAGTAAGTGATTCGGAAGTTCGTAGCCGAACTCTGCGGCAGCGTAAAGGGTCGCGCACCCAAGGTGGCCGCCCCGAAGCTCGTCAACGCAGGTTGTCAAACTGAAAAGCTCACCAAGTGTCACGGCTAACCACTACGCGCCGCTAGAATTCTACGTGGGTACTTGCGATGCGTTAAAGTGGGTAACGGATCCACGCCTAAACTTACAGCATGCAGTCTAGAGACCGCGACGAGCTAACATTGAAGGACTTCTGTCAATGAGAATTAATACCTGACCCACATCAAGAGCCTATTACAAGACAGAAAACAGGATGGAGGCGAGGACGGGAGTCGAACCCGTCTAGACGGCTTTGCAGGCCGCTGCATAACCGCTTTGCTACCTCGCCCGAGGTGAACTGCCGACGATGCTGACATGGCGGGTTATCGACCACATCAACACGAGAAGGGAAACCTTCTCTGAAATCTGGAGCGGGAGAAGAGTCTCGAACTCTCGACCTCAACCTTGGCAAGGTTGCGCTCTACCAACTGAGCTACTCCCGCGTGGAGTTACTACCGATACAACCAACTGCGAAGAACCATTTGGAGCGGGAGAAGAGTCTCTAACTCTCGACCTCAACCTTGGCAAGGTTGCGCTCTACCAACTGAGCTACTCCCGCTTAGGAGTCCAACACACACTACATGATTACAAAACTTTGGAGCGGGAGAAGAGTCTCGAACTCTCGACCTCAACCTTGGCAAGGTTGCGCTCTACCAACTGAGCTACTCCCGCATGGAGTTTTACTGCCTTACTGCTACTACCGCTACCGCTACGACGTGCTCCAGCTTGAACTGGAGCGGGAGAAGAGTCTCGAACTCTCGACCTCAACCTTGGCAAGGTTGCGCTCTACCAACTGAGCTACTCCCGCATGGAGTTTTACTGCCTTACTGCTACTACCGCTACCGCTACCGCTACGACGTGCTCCAGCTTGAACTGGAGCGGGAGAAGAGTCTCGAACTCTCGACCTCAACCTTGGCAAGGTTGCGCTCTACCAACTGAGCTACTCCCGCATCGTCTCGTTTACAACCGAGTTTGCAATTATCTCAGATATTTGACTAACTTCCAAGATAACGCGTTTTACATCTGTGCTTCATACTGCTGTTACATCCGACTGGCAAACTCTGGAGCGGGAGAAGAGTCTCGAACTCTCGACCTCAACCTTGGCAAGGTTGCGCTCTACCAACTGAGCTACTCCCGCTTCGTTTCGTTTGCTGCGTCGATGTCGTCGCAACAGGCAGGCATTATAGAGATGCTGAGCTATGTGTCAAGGATGACTTAGTAGAAAGCTCATTCAACTTTCCTGCATCCCAGACTTTTCGCGGATCAGCGGCCAGGCCCGGCGCAGGTAATAGAACATCGACCACACCGTCAGTACGCCGGCGATCCACAGCAAAATCAGGCCCGCGATGTGCATGTCGATGCCGAACAGGGTGTCGTGGAACAGCAGCATCGGGATCGCGACCATCTGCGCCGCGGTCTTGATCTTGCCCAGCGAGTTCACCGCCACCGACTTGCGCGCGCCGATCTCGGCCATCCATTCGCGCAGCGCCGAGATGGTGATCTCGCGGCCGATGATGACGAAGGCAATGATGGCGTCGACGCGGGCCAGCTGCACCAGCACCAGCAGCGCGCCGGCCACCATCAATTTATCCGCGACTGGGTCCAGGAAGGCGCCGAAGGCCGAGGTCTGGTGCCAGCGCCGCGCCAGGTAGCCGTCGAACCAGTCGGTGATGGCGGCCACGATGAACACCAGGGTGGCGGCCAGGTTGCGGTCGGCGACCGGCAGCCAGTGGTCGGGCAGGAAGTAGACGCCGACGACCAGGGGAATGAGTGCGACGCGTAACCAGGTCAGGAGAATCGGGATGTTAAAAGGCATGTGAGAGTCGGATCGTGTGCTGGAGCTGGTTGCGTCAATACGCGGGCGCTTTCCAATCTGCATTGGAAGGCGCCCGCTAGTCTACATGGCTCTTGCCTTTTAAACCAGTTGAGCTCAGTGCAGTTGGCGGTAGATCTCTTCCGCCAGCGTGCTCGAAATTCCTTCCACCGACATCAGGTCTTCGATACTGGCGTCGATCACGCCGCGCAAGCCGCCGAAGCGCGCCAGCAGCTTCTGGCGGCGCTTGGCGCCGATACCCTCGATCTCTTCCAGGCGCGAGGCCTGGCGTGCCTTGGCACGCTTGGCGCGCATGCCGGTGATGGCGAAGCGGTGCGCTTCGTCGCGGATCATGGCGACCAGCATCAGGGCGGCCGATTCCTTGCCCAGTTCCTGCGGATCGCGGCCGTCGGCGAAGATCAGGGTTTCCAGGCCGACGCGGCGACCCTCCCCTTTGGCCACGCCGACGATGTTGCTGACGTCCAGTCCCAGTTCGGTGAAGACCTGGCGCGCCATCTCGACCTGGCCCTTGCCGCCGTCGATCAGCGCGATATCCGGCATCACGCCCTCGCCGCCGGCGACCTTCTCGTAGCGCCGCATCAGCACCTGGCGCATCGCCGCGTAGTCGTCGCCCGGGGTGATGTCGTTGATGTTGTAGCGGCGGTATTCGCCGTTCTGCATCTGATGATGGTGGAACACCACGCACGACGCCTGGGTCGCTTCGCCGGCGGTGTGGCTGATGTCGAAGCATTCGATGCGCAGGCTGTCCAGGTCCTCGCTGTCGAGGCCCAGCGCGTCGGCCAGCGCACTCGTGCGTGCCTGTTGCGAGCCCTGCTCGGACAGCAGGCGCGCCAGCGAGATCTCGGCGCCCTTGCAGGCCATTTCCAGCCACTGGCGGCGCTGGCCCTGCGGCTGGAACACCAGGCTGATGCGGTGGCCGCACTGCTCGGTCAGCGCGACGATCAGCTCCGGCATCTCGAAGTCGATATTCAGGATCAGGATGCCGGGAATGAACTTGTCGGCATAGTGCTGGGCCAGGAAAGCGGCCAGCACCTCGACCTCGATCGAGGTCTCGCCGATGGCGTCGTCGACCTCGATCGAATCGCCGACGTGGGTCGGGAAGTAGGCGCGGTCGCCGAGGTGGCGACCGCCGCGCACCATGGCCAGGTTGACGCAGGCGCGGCCGCCTTGCACCACCACGGCGATGATGTCGACGTCGGCGTCGCCCACCGTTTCCATGCTTTGCGCGTGCAGCACGCGCGACAGCGCCTGGATCTGGTTGCGCACGCTGGCGGCCTGCTCGAACTTCAGGTTCTCGGCATAGCCGATCATCTTGGCCTGCAGTTCGTCCAGCACCTCGGTCTGGCGTCCGCGCAGGAACTTGGCGGCATTGTCGACGTCGCGCTTGTAGTCTTCCTGCGAGACCAGGTCGACGCACGGACCGCTGCAGCGGCCGATCTGGTGCAGCAGGCAGGGACGCGTACGGTTGCTGAAGACGCTGTCCTCGCAGGTGCGCAGCATGAACACCTTCTGCAGCAACTGCATCGATTCCTTGACCGCCCAGGCGCTCGGGAAAGGCCCGAAGTATTGGTTTTTCTTGTCCAGCGCGCCGCGGTAATAGGCCATGCGCGGGTAATCGCCGCCGGTCAGCTTCAGGTAGGGATAGCTTTTATCGTCGCGGAACAGGATGTTGTAACGCGGCTTGAGCGTCTTGATCAGGTTGTTTTCCAGGATCAGCGCTTCGGCTTCGCTGCTGGTGACCGTGGTCTCCAGGCGCGCGATCTGCGACACCATCATCGCGATACGCGGGCTCGACAGGTTCTTCTGGAAGTAGCTCGACACGCGGTTTTTAAGGTTGCGCGCCTTGCCGACGTACAGCACCTTGTCCTCGACGTCGAAATAGCGGTACACGCCGGGCAGGCCCGGCAGCTTGGCGACGGTGGCCAGCACCTGCTCGCGCGCCGCTTCGCTCGGTTTCACCGGCGCGTTGGCATCGCGCGTGAGGGTCGCGTTCAGCTCTTCCTTCATCACCTGCCAGGTGTCGGGGCGGGTACGGCCTGGGTTCGGCGCCGGCAGTTCGCCCGGTTCCGGCTGGGCGCTTTTCGGCTGGCGCTTGGTGTGCTTGCGCTTGGAGGCCGCGGCCAGGGTCGCGACCTTGTCCTGCACGGCTTGCGCGTAGGCGTCGGCGGGGGATTGGGCGGCCGCGGCGCTGTCGCGCACCTCGGTCGCGGGCGCAGCCTCGGGCGAGGCGGCCGGCGTGGCCGCCGCTGGCGTGTCGGGTTGCTGCGGGTCGGGCTGAACGGGAACTTGGTCGTCCTGGATCACTTGTGTTTCACTTGATAAGTTCGGGCGGCGCCTGCGTCACGATGACGAAGGCGACGCCGTAATCGGCTTCGTCGCTGATCGTCACCTGGGCCGTGAGCCGGTGGGTGCGCATGAATTCCTCGAGCACGCCGCTGCAGACGATGACCGGCTTGCCGCTCGGGGCGTTGAGCATCTGGGCCGAGCGCCAGGTCATGGGCATGCGCATGCCCAGCCCGATCGCTTTCGAGAACGCTTCCTTGGCCGAGAAGCGGGTGGCCAGGAAGCGCAGCCCGCGCACCTCGTTCTTGGCGCGGCGGGCATGGTATTTGTCGAGTTCCTGCGGTCCGAGGATCTTTTCGGCGAAGCGCGGGCCGCTGCGCGCGAGCGCCGCTTCGACGCGCGATATCTGGACGATGTCGGTACCGATGCCGTAGATCATCGCATCGTTCCCGCTCAGTTCTGCGGCTGGCGCTTGCCGATCGCCAGGCCCAGGCGCGCATCGACCATGATCGCCTTCATCTCGCGCACCGCGTGCTCCCAGCCGGCGAACAGCGCGTGGGCGACGATCGCGTGGCCGATGTTGAGCTCGTGGATTTCCGAGATCGCGGCGATCGGTTGCACATTGGTGTAGTGCAGGCCATGGCCGGCGTTGACGCGCAGGCCGTGCTGGACGCCGGCGCGCACGCCGCCCTTGATGCGCTCGAGCTCGAGCGCCAGCTCGTCCTGGTCCTCGGCTTCGGCATAGCGGCCGGTGTGCAGCTCGATCACCGGCGCACCCACCGCGGCGGCGGCGGCGATCTGTTCGGCGTCGGCGTCGATGAACAGCGACACGCGGATGCCCTCGCCTTTCAGCTGGGCGATCGCCGATTCGATCTCTTTATAGAAGCGGATCACGTCGAGGCCGCCCTCGGTGGTGACTTCCTCGCGCCGCTCCGGCACCAGGCACACGTCCTGCGGACGCACGCGACAGGCGAAGTCGATCATTTCCGGCGTGACCGCGGCTTCCAGGTTCATGCGCGTGGTCAGCTCGGGGCGGATCGCGATCACGTCGGCATCCTTGATGTGGCGGCGGTCTTCGCGCAGGTGCAGCGTGATCAGGTCGGCGCCGGCCTGCTCGGCCAGCAGCGCGGCGCGCAGTGGGTCCGGATACGGTGTGCCGCGCGCGTTGCGCACGGTGGCGATATGGTCGATGTTGACGCCCAGGTCGATGACCGAGCCGGTTGGGTGCAGGAAGCTCATGGTTGGTATTCTTTTTTAAAGCTGCATTAGATCGATTAGTATCTGGCGCGTATTCAGCGGCGCGCCACCCAGGTGGTAGGCCAGCAGGAAGCGCATCAACTGCTTGCTCTGCGCCTGCGTCTGCGGGTCCCCGTAATCTTCGCGCTCCATGTCGATCAGGGTCTTGCCCGACACCGCCGGCCAGGTGTCCGAGGCCAGCGCCGTGCGCGCGCCGCGTTCCGGATCGACCACGTACTGGCCGCCCGCCTCCACCCGCGCGCGCGTGCTGGTGCAGCGCGTGAGGTCGGCAGCGACGCCAGTCTCCTTAAGTAAGGCCCGTTCGAATTTTCGCAAGGCGATTTGTGCGGGTTCGCCGTGCGCCAGCTCGTTAAGCGTGGCCACGTAATGGTCGAACAGTGCCGGATGGGGGTCGTCGCGCGCCAGCAGTTTCACCAGCAATTCGTTCAGATAAAAGCCGCACAGCAGCGCGGTCTTTTCCAGCGGCAGCATGCCGCCGACCCATTCGGCGTCGATCAGGGTGCGCAGTTCGGACTTGCCGGAAAACGAAATGGACAGCGGCTGGAAGGTCTGCAGCACCCCGCGCAGCTTGGACAGCGGCCGCTTGGCGCCCTTCGCCACCACGCCGATGCGCCCGAAGTCGCGCGTGAACATGTCGACGATCAGGCTGGTTTCTTTGTACGGATAGCTGTGCAGCACGAAGCACGGTTGCCCGAGCACCTTGCCGTCGCGGCCGGGCGTGCGGCGGGCGAGCTTGGGCGCCGGCGCCGGTTTCGGAACGGCCGGAGAGGCAGGCGCGAGCGCGCCCGCCTGCAGGGGCGTCACCTGGTATGGGGTGCGCGTGTCCTGTACGCTGAGTGCGCTGCTGGGGAGATCATCGTCCTGGGCGGGCATGCGCGACAGGATACCCTTTATTCGTAGCCATAGGCGCGCAGGCCGGCTTCGTTGTCGGCCCAGCCGGATTTGACCTTGACCCAGATCTCCAGGTAGACCGGGCCGCCGAACAGTTTTTCCATGTCCAGGCGCGATTGCGTCGAAATCTCTTTCAGGCGCGCCCCCTTGTTACCGATGAGCATCGCCTTGTGAGTGTCGCGCTCGACCAGGATGGCGGCGAACACGCGGCGCAGGTTGCCTTCCTGCAGGAATTGCTCGATCAGCACGGTACTGGTGTAGGGCAGCTCGTCGCCCACCAGGCGGAAGACTTTTTCGCGCACGATCTCGGCCGCCAGGAATTTCTCGCTGCGGTCGGTGATGTCGTCCGGCCCGAAGATCGGCGGGTTTTCCGGCAGGTGGCGCTTGATCTCGCCTTCCAGCGCGTCGACCTGGAAGCGCAGCTTGGCCGACACCGGCACGACGGCAGTGAAGTCGCGCAGCGCCGCCACTTTCTGGGCGAACGGCATCAGCGCCGCCTTGTCCTTCACGCGGTCCGATTTGTTGATGACCAGGATCACCGGCACGTTCTTCGGCAGCAGGTCCAGCACCTGCTGGTCGGCCGGGCCGAAGGTGCCCGCTTCGACCAGGAACAGGATCGCGTCGCTGGCGGTCAGCGTGTTCGAGACGGTCTTGTTCAGCGTCTTGTTCAGCGCGTTCGCGTGGCGCGTCTGGAAGCCCGGGGTATCGACGTAGATGAACTGGGCGTCGTCCTTGGTCTGGATGCCGGTGATGCGGTGGCGCGTGGTCTGCGCCTTGCGCGAGGTGATCGAGACCTTGGCGCCGATCAGCACGTTCATCAGCGTCGACTTGCCGACGTTGGGGCGGCCGACGATGGCGATGTAGCCGCACTTGAAGTGCTCTGGCACGGCTTGATCCGGGGCGTTGGTGTCGACGGGGGTGATATCCATATCTATTAGGCTTGCGTCCTGTTGCTGCGTTGTTCTTGCGATACGCCCGGGTTCGGGTTCGGGCGGTCCGATGCGATGCTTATTGGCGCGACTGGCTGTCGTCCGACTGCATCGACATTTCGGCCTGGTCGGCGCTCTGTTCGGTGCCGATGCCGGCCAGCTTCAGCTGCGCCGAGCGCTGGCGGGCCTTGCGCATGCCGCCCGGCCCTTTCTGCACGGCCTGCTCGGCCACTTCCAGCGCCAGCCGCGCCGCCGCCTGTTCGCCGGCGCGGCGGCTGCCGCCACGGCCGTAGACCTGGATGCCGAGCTTGGGCACCAGGCACTCGATCTCGAATTCCTGGCTGTGGGCGGCGCCGTGGGTGGCCACCACGTTATAGGTCGGCAGCGAAATCTTCTTGCTCTGCAAAAATTCCTGCAGCAGGGTCTTGGCATCCTTGCCCAGGGTGCGCGGATCGACTGAGTCCAGCAGCGGAATATAAAAGGCGCGGATCACGTCGCGCGCGGCGTCGAAGCCGCTGTCGAGGAAGATCGCGCCCAGCAGCGCTTCCAGGGTGTCGGCCAGGATCGAGGGGCGGCGGAAACCGCCCGACTTGAGTTCGCCCTCGCCCAGGCGCAGGAAATTCGACAGCTCCAGCTTCTGGGCGATCTCGAACAGCGACTGCTGCTTGACCAAGTTGGCGCGCAGGCGCGACAGGTCGCCCTCGGGCAGGCCGTTGAAGCGCTCGTACAGGATCGAGGCGACCACGCAGTTGAGCACGGAGTCGCCGAGGAATTCCAGACGCTCGTTATGCAGACTGCTGTGGCTACGGTGGGTCAGCGCCTGCTGTAGCAGGCTCGGATCCCGGAACGTGTAGGCCAGGCGCGTTTGCAATAACTGAAGATTCATTGTCATATCGTTTCGGTTGGGCCGCACGGCGCCCATCCACCGCACCTGCCTGTGCCTATATTACTTGGCAGCCGTTGCCGTCTCGGCAACCACGCCACTCGGGTCGGTCGTGCCGGAAAAATCGAACAGCAGGCTGACGTTGCCCGCCAGCGGTACCCGCTTCTCGTAGCGGAAGCTGACTTCCGGCGTCCCGCTGTCGCGGCTGATCACCAGGTCACGGCCCCGGATCGCGTCGACGCTGTTGACGTCCGCATTCTTGTCGAACGCCTGCTGGATCTCGCGGTTGCTGCCGCCGCTGGCCTTGGCCCTGGCGACCGACTGCTTCACGGCGCGGTACTCGATCACGGCCGGCGCCGTCTTGATCGCCACCAGCGCCACGGCGCCGAGCACGACCAGGACCACGATCAGGCCGGACAGCGACACGCCGCGCTCGGCGTTGATCCGGTAATGTTTAGCTTGCCTGCGCATCCACGTTCCCCAGAATTAATGGATACCGCCGATGCGCTTCAGGTTACCGAAGTTCATCCAGATAAACACAGCCTTGCCGACGATGTTCTTGTCCGGCACGAAGCCCCAGTAGCGGCTGTCCGAGCTGTTGTCGCGGTTATCGCCCATCATGAAATAATTGCCCTCAGGTACGATACAGGTAAATTTATCGTAGGTATAGGTGCAATTCTCGCGATGGGGGAACTCCTCCACGGCGCCGGCATTGAACGTGCGCGCCGCTTCCGTGTTCAGGATGCGGTGCGTCGTGTTCGGCAGCTTTTCCCGGAACTGCTTCTGGTAGACCACGGTCTCGTCTTCGAGGTAGTCGTCCATCGGCTCGTACTGGACCGGCACGCCGTTGACGGTCAGGCGCTTGTTCTCGTAAGTGATTTTATCACCGGGCAGGCCGATGACGCGCTTGATGTAATCCTGGCTCATGTCCTTCGGATACTTGAAGACCATGACGTCGCCGCGCTGCGGGTTGCCGACCTCGACAACCTTCTTGTTCAGCACCGGCAGGCGGATGCCGTAGTCGAACTTGTTCACCAGGATCAGGTCGCCGACCAGCAAGGTCGGCACCATCGACGACGACGGGATCTTGAACGGCTCGAACAGGAAAGAGCGCAGGAAGAACACCAGTGCGATCACCGGGAAGAAGCTGCCCGAGTACTCGACCCAGGTCGGCTGGCGCAGGATCGTGGCTTCCAGCGCCGCGCGGTTGCCGTTATCGACCTTGATGCCGTCCGCGGTCAGCTTGGCGTTGCGCGCATCGTATTCGGCCAGCGCAGCATCGGCGCGGGCGCGGCGCTGCTTCGACAGCACGAAAACGTCGAGGCACCAGATGACGCCCGTGACGACCATCAGGACGAACAGGATCAGCGCAAAATTCCCGAGAATCAATTGCATGTTCATGTGTATTATTTTTCTTCCACTTGGAGGATGGCCAGGAAGGCTTCTTGCGGGATCTCCACCGAGCCCACCTGCTTCATGCGCTTCTTACCGGCTTTCTGCTTTTCAAGCAGTTTCTTTTTACGCGAGACGTCGCCACCGTAGCATTTGGCCAGCACGTTCTTGCGCAGCGCCTTGACGTTTTCACGCGAGATGATGGTGGCGCCGATCGCCGCCTGGATCGCCACGTCGAACATCTGGCGCGGGATCAGTTCGCGCATCTTGGCCGCCACCTGGCGTCCACGGTACGGTGCGTTGGCACGGTGCACGATGATCGCCAGCGCATCGACCTTCTCGCTGTTGATCAGCATGTCGACCTTGACCACGTCGGCGGCACGGTTTTCCTTGAACTCGTAGTCCATCGAGGCATAGCCGCGCGAGGTCGACTTCAGGCGGTCGAAGAAGTCGAGCACGATTTCCGCCATCGGGATCTCGTAGTGCAGCTTGACCTGGCGGCCGTGGTAGGCCATGTCCATTTGCACGCCGCGCTTGCCGTTACACAGCGTCATCACCGCGCCGACATATTCCTGCGGCATGTACAGGTTGACGTCGACGATCGGCTCGCGCACTTCGTTGATCTTCGAGGGTTCCGGCATCTTCGATGGGTTGTCGACGCGCACGATGGAACCGTCGCGCATCTCTACCTCGTAGACCACGGTCGGCGCCGTGGTGATCAGGTCCATGTCAAATTCGCGCTCGAGGCGCTCCTGCACGATTTCCATGTGCAGCAGGCCGAGGAAGCCGCAGCGGAAGCCGAAGCCCAGCGCCTGCGACACTTCCGGCTCGTACATCAGGGCGGCGTCGTTCAGCTTCAGCTTTTCGAGCGAGTCGCGCAGCGCGTCGTACTGGTTGGCTTCCACCGGGAACAGGCCGGCAAACACCTGCGGCTGGACTTCCTTGAAGCCCGGCAGCGGCGCCGGGGCCGGCTTGTTGGCCAGGGTGACGGTGTCGCCGACCTTGGCGGCCGTCAGTTCCTTGATGCCGGCGATGATGAAACCCACCTGCCCGGCCTTCAGTTCCGGCAGCGAGACCGAGCGCGGCGTGAAGACACCGATGTTTTCCACCAGGTTCACCGACTCGGTCGCCATCAGCAGGATCTTGTCCTTCGGACGCAGGGTGCCGTTGACCACGCGCACCAGCATCACGACGCCCACGTAGGGGTCGTACCAGGAGTCGACGATCAGCGCCTGCAGCGGCGCGTCCGGGTCGCCTTCCGGCGGCGGGACCTTGGCGATCAGGGTTTCCAGCACGTCTTCGACGCCCAGGCCAGTCTTGGCCGAGCACACGGTGGCGTCGCTGGCGTCGATGCCGATGACGTCCTCGATTTCTTTCTTGGCATTGTCGGGGTCGGCGTGCGGCAGGTCGATCTTGTTCAGGATGGGCACCACTTCCACGCCCAGGTCGAGCGCGGTGTAGCAGTTCGCGACCGTCTGCGCTTCCACGCCCTGCGAGGCGTCGACCACCAGCAGCGCGCCTTCGCAGGCGGACAGCGAGCGCGACACCTCATACGAGAAGTCGACGTGGCCGGGGGTGTCGATCAGGTTCAGGTTATAGACCTGGCCGTCGCGCGCCTTGTATTGCAGCGCCGCGGTCTGCGCCTTGATGGTGATGCCGCGCTCGCGCTCCAGGTCCATCGAGTCGAGCACCTGCGCGTCCATCTCACGTTCCGACAGGCCGCCGCAGAGCTGGATGATGCGGTCCGCCAGGGTCGATTTACCGTGGTCGATGTGGGCGATGATGGAAAAATTACGTATGTTTTTCATTAACAGAACTCAAAACCAATAAGAGCGGCAAGCTGCCGGCGTCCCCGGCGCATGGTCGGAAAAAGCGAAAAAAGCGCCGCACCGGAGGCCTTGCGGCCATCCCGGACGAGCGCTTTAGCATGGCGCTTGATCCCGAATATCTGCGAACGGCACTGCAGATACCACACTGACATCACGGGGACATATTACGAAGCTGCCCATTTTACCGGATTTCGGGTCAGAAAGCCCGGTTTCCCGGCGGACGATCTTTCCCGGCATATGTGCACTCGACTGAGGCGTTCATGAAATTACTTGCCAGCCGTCAAGTATTTATCGGTCGCGTCGTTAAAGGAGCATCGCCACCCCTCCCGTACGCATCATGATCGTCACCGCCCACCCGCAGCAATGGACCGCCCGCCAGGCCCAGCCATTCCACGAGCGCATCCTGCCGCTGCCGGCCGAGGTGCGCGACTTCGTGCACCAGGTGAACCTTGCCACCGGCGTGACGGCGGTGCCGGCGGCGGTGCTGCCGGACGAGCGCATGCGCGCCGACCTGCGCGAGGCGCTGCTGGGCATGCCGGATGCGGTGCGCGCGCTGGTCGATCCGCTGCTGCTCGGCATCTGCCTCGGCCGCGGACTGGGATCCTCCGGCATTACCGACGTCGTCGCCGACGCCCAGGGCCGCCCTCTCGGCTGCGTGGTGCTGCTGGACCTCGACCTGCTCGAAGTGCACAGCGCCAATAGCTGGGCGACGTGGAAGGAAAACTTGCCCTTCGCCACTGGCGCCGGCTACTCGCTGGCCGCGACCATTGCCGCGCCCGGCCAGGATACGCGCGCCAACGCGCTGCAATTCCTGCTGCTCCACGAATTCGGCCACGTCTTGAGCGCGGACGGCGATTTCCTGCCACGCTGGTGGGAGCCGGTGCCCAGCGACAGGCGCTACGCTTACCTGGACCTGAGCTGGGTGGTGTCGCCGTCCGGCCGCTTCGTGCCGCGCGCCGATTTCGAATTGCGCGGCGTGGTCGATTTTTATGGCAACAACCAACTGTTCGCCGACGCCATCGTCACCGCCTACAGCGGCCTGGAATGCAGCGATTTCCCCAGCCTGTACGGCGCCACCAATCCCTACGATGATTTTGCGGAATGTTTCGCCAGCTATGTGCACAGCGAAATGCTGGGGCGGCCTTATGAATTGCGCGTGGATCTCGACGGCACCCCGCAGGCCTGGCTGGACAGTTTCTGGGCGAGCGGGCGCAGTGCCGGTAAGCGGGCGTTCATGGAAGCCATGCTGCGTGAGGCCGGCAGCGACTACAGGATGGCGGCGTAAGCCGATAGCGGCTCGCCGTCAACCGTGATGCTGCGCCAGGTAGCGCTGCAGCGCGGATTCATCGAGGAAGTAGTGGCAGATTTCCTGCCCGGCCGGTCCTGCCTCCCCTGCCTCCCCTGCTTCCCCTGCCGAACCCGTCGACTGTTCAGCGCCATCGAGCCTGGCCGCGCCGGCAAACAGCACCGGCACGAGTTCGTCAAACATGTCGGTTAGTTGCGGATCGGCGTCAACATCGACCACGTCGATGGGCCACTGCAGGCCGGTGCGCGCCATGAAGGCGCGCAGGGCCGCAAGCATGTCCTCGCACAGGTGGCAATAACTGCGCGAGTACAAAGTGAAATGCGAGGTGCGATGCGGCCCCTGCTGCGTCACCGTGGATCGATCCTCTGTTACTGCGCGCGCGGCTTGATCACGAGGTATTGCGAGGCATTGTCGCGCCGCACCAGGATCGCCACCGGCTTCTTCGGATCGAGCTTGCCGACCAGGCCGTTGAACTGGGCGGCACTGGTGACTTCGGCGTTATTGATCTGCAGGATCAGGTCGCCCTGCTGGATGCCGGCCGAGGCCGCGCGTCCTTCGGCAGACTCGACCATCACGCCGGCGTCGATCTTGAGCTCGCGCTTTTGGGCAGCCGACAGGTCGGATACGTGCAGGCCGAGCGCGTTCGGCGCCTGCGCCGGCGTCGGCTTCTTCGGCGTCGAGCGTGCGCCCGGGGTCTTTTCTTCCTGCAGTTCGACGATGCTTACCGGCAGTTCGAGCTGGCTGCCCCGGCGCCACACGGTAACGGTGGCGCGGCTGCCGACGGCGGTGCCGCCGACCTGGCGCGGCAGGTCGGAACTCTTCTCGATATCCTTGCCGTTGAATTTCAGGATGATGTCGCCGACCTTGACGCCGGCTTTCTCCGCCGGGCCGCCCGGCTCGACCATCGCCACCTCGGCTCCGCGCGCGCGGCCCAGGCCCAGCGACTCGGCGACGTCGCGCGTGACTTCGCTGATCTGCACGCCCAGGCGCCCGCGCGTGACCTTGCCGCTCTTCTTGATCTGGTCGGTAACACGCAGCACTTCGTCGATCGGCACCGCGAACGAGATGCCGTTGTAGGCGCCGGACAGGGTCGCGATCTGCGAATTGATGCCGATCACTTCGCCGCGCATGTTGATCAGCGGGCCGCCCGAGTTGCCCGGGTTGACTGCCACATCGCTCTGGATCAGCGGCAGGTACTCGCCGGTATCGCGCTGCTTGGCCGAGATGATGCCGGCCGTGACCGTGTTTTCCAGGTTGAACGGCGAGCCGATCGCGATCACCCATTCGCCAACGCGGATTTTCTCGGAATCGCCCATGCGCAGGCTCGGCAGGTTGCGCGCGTCGACCTTCAGCACGGCGACGTCGCTGCGGCGGTCGGCGCCCAGCACCTTGGCCTTGAATTCGCGGCGGTCGGTCAGCGTGACCGTGACTTCGTCGGCACCCTCGACCACGTGGGCATTGGTCAGCACATAGCCGTCGTCGGAAATGATGAAGCCGGAGCCGACGCCGCGCTGCACCTGCTCTTCTTCCTGCTGCTGCGGCATGCCACGGCGATTGTTGCCGCCGCCACGCGGCACCATCTGGCCGCCGAAGAAGCGGCGCAGGAATTCCTGCATTTCCTCGTCGCCGCCGGTACCCTGGCCCTGGCGCACGCGTTCGGTGGTGCGGATGTTGACCACGGCCGGACCGACCTTGTCGACCAGGTCGGCGAAATCAGGGAGGCCGGTGACGGCGGCAGTGACGGGCGCGGCGGCCAGGGCCGGGTGCGACGTGAATCCCGCGCCCGCGATCAGGAGGGCCGACAGGAGCGTGCTGGCAGTTTTGCTTGTCATATTGTCATTCGACGTGGGTAGATGGGAATGATCGTAATGGTATGACAAAAAGGCACAGTTGTCGCGCAGGCACGAACCGGGCAGGCGCAGCCTTGCGGGAACGCCGCCCGTCGCTAGCGTGCGCGTCAGCGCGGCCGGCGCGTATCGCCGCGTGGACGGCGCAATTTCGGGAGGTGATTCAGATGCTGGCGGTTGAGCCATCCACCCTGCCAGTCGCGGCATCGGCCGGCTCGGGCACAGTGGCTACGCGCTTGCCCGGTGCGGGCTCGGCCGCCAGGCGCGCCACCAGGCGCTCGCTGAAGCCGGGCGACAGGTCGGCGGTGGCCTCGGCGCGCAGGATGTCACCGATGCGGTGGTAAAGGCCCCAGGCCTCGCGGCCATCGGGCGTGTCCAGGGCGACCAGCGCCAGTTCCTGGTCGGCATCGCGGATCTCGCCGTCGCTCAGGGCTGAGATATGCTCGCGGTTTTTTTTGTTGGTGTCCATCGTGGTTCCATCAGGTCCGGGTCATCACTGTCGATCATCGCTACCGGGAACTTCCAAAAACCTGTTGCCTTCGCTGCCTGCCGTAGGCCTTCAAGCCAGTGTACAGCCGCGCTCGCTAAATGTGTGATTTAACGGCGCTTGTCGGCGGGCATGTCGAGCAGAGGCCTCAACTTCTCGGCGATGACTTCGCGCGCCCGGAAAATCCGGCTGCGCACCGTACCGATTGGACACGCCATCACTTCGGAGATTTCTTCGTAACTCAAACCTTCGATTTCGCGCAGGACGATCGCTGTCCTCAATTCGAGCGGCAGCGCTTCCATCGCGGAGTTCACCGTGTACGCGATCTGCTTGCTTGCCAACACCGATTCCGGCGTGTTGATGTCGCGCAAGCTGTCCGCGTCGTCAAATCCTTCGGCACGCTCGGCATCGGTCTCGGTCGAGGTCGGTGCCCGCCTGCCTTGCGTAACCAGAAAATTCTTTGCCGTATTGATGCCGATCCGGTACAACCACGTATAAAAAGCCGAGTCGCCGCGGAAATGGCGCAGCGCGCGAAACGCCTTGATGAAGGTTTCCTGCACCACGTCTTCCGCCTCGGCCGGGTCGTGCACGAGGCGCGACACCAACCGCATCAGGCGGCGCTGGTATTTCGACACGAGCAGGTCGAACGCACGGCGATCGCCAGCCTGGACGCGCTCAACCAGCAGTTGATCACACTCGCGTTCGGTCGTCACTGAGCAGGCCTCGTTTTGCATGCTTGGTTTGCCGCAGCGCCGCCCTCACCCTTCTGAGTTGGCCCGCTGCAATAAGTTCATCGAATTTTGTCGAATCCTTCGCCACCGCAACGCCGCCCGATCACGGCGAGCGCCACTGCCAGGGTGCGCCATGCCGCCGGGTCGACGCTGTCGCGCCAGACCGGCAGCACGCCGGCCGCCGCGCCGGGCCTGTCCGCAGCCCGGTAACGCAGCAGCGCCAGCATCGGCCAGCGCACGGAACCCGGTAGCAGAGCGACCTGCTCTGCGGCCATCGGCACGCCGGTCGCAGGCCCGGTGACACCCACATCCTGTTGTACCGTCACGCGTAGTTCGCCGGTTCCAGAAATATCAATCCGGTGCGTCTTTGGACGGCGCGCCGCACCCAGCATCAGCGTGAGCGCGCTGCCCGCCAGCACGGGCGCCAGCCAGTACGCGCCAGGGAAACGTGCAGGCGCACCGATGCCGACGGCAAGCGCCGCTGCGCACTGCCCAAGGCCACAGCCCAGCAGCAACAACCTGTGTACGCGCGACGGCCTGACGATGACGGAAAGCGCGATCGACATGGGTAGATGGAAAGGGTGGCCAAAAAAGACAAACGCCCGCTCCTTTGACAGGAACGGGCGCCCATAGTTCGGACTTTCAGTCTTTACTTAGATCTTGGCAAAGACCAGCGACCCATTAGTGCCGCCGAAGCCGAACGAATTTTTCACCGCATAATCAATCTTCAGGTCCCGCGCCGTGTTGGCGCAGAAGTCCAGGTCGCATTCCGGATCCTGGTTGAAGATATTGATCGTCGGCGGCGACACCTGGTTGTGGATCGCGAGCACCGTGAACACCGACTCCAGACCGCCGGCGCCGCCCAGCAGGTGGCCGGTCATCGACTTGGTGGAGTTGACGATCAGCTTGTTCGCATAATCGCCGAAGGTGCGCTTGATGCCCTTGACTTCCGCGACGTCGCCGACCGGGGTCGAGGTGCCGTGCGCATTCACGTACTGCACCTGGTCCGGGTTGATGCCGGCATACTGCATTGCCGACACCATGCAGCGCGACGCGCCACTGCCGTCTTCGAGCGGCGCGGTGATGTGATTCGCATCCGCGCTCATGCCGAAGCCGACGACTTCCGCATAGATCTTGGCGCCGCGCGCCTTGGCATGTTCGTACTCTTCGAGCACCATGACACCGGCGCCCTCGCCCAGCACGAAGCCGTCGCGGTCGCGGTCCCAAGGACGCGACGCGGTGGACGGATCATCGTTGCGCGACGACAGCGCACGTGCCGAGGCGAAGCCGCCCAGGCCCAGCGGCGACACGGTCGATTCCGCACCGCCGGCGATCATCACGTCGGCATCGCCATACTCGATCAGGCGCGCGGCCTGGCCGATGCAGTGCAGGCCGGTGGTGCAGGCGGTCACGATCGCCAGGTTCGGGCCGCGCAGGCCGAACTTGATCGACAGGTCGCCCGAGATCATGTTGATGATCGAGGCCGGCACGAAGAACGGCGAAATGCGGCGCGGGCCGCGGCTGTCGTATTCCGCCTTGGTCTCTTCGATCATCGGCAGACCGCCGATGCCCGAGCCCACGACCACGCCGATACGGTCAGCATTTTCCTCGGTGACCTCGATCCCCGAATCCTGCAGCGCCTGGATGCCTGCGGCCATGCCGAAATGGATGAAGGTATCCATGTGGCGGCCTTCCTTGCCCGGCAGGTAATCCTCGACGTTGAAGTTCTTCACTTCGCCCGCGAAACGGGTCGAAAAGGGCGTAGCGTCAAACCTGGTGATATTGGCAATGCCCGACTTGCCCGCCAGTGCTGCCTCCCACGCCTCGGCAATGGTATTGCCGATCGGGGAGATGCAACCCAGGCCGGTAACAACGACACGACGGTTGCGTGAACTCAAGCGTTTCTCCTGAAATCCTTAATACTCAGGCCAATTAGGCCTTGACGTGCGCCTGGGCGTATTCGATAGCCTGGCGAACGGTGGTGATCTTTTCAGCCTGTTCGTCCGGGATTTCCATTTCGAATTCGTCTTCCAGTGCCATCACCAGTTCAACGGTATCCAGGGAATCTGCGCCCAGGTCGTCAACGAACGAGGAATCGATTTTGATGTCGGCTTCTGCAACACCCAGTTGCTCAGCGACGATTTTTTTAACGCGTTGTTCGATATCCGACATGTTATGGCTCCATTAGGTATGTGTTGCGGAAAGTGCGCGCATTTTATCAGGGTTTGCGCGTTGAAAAACTATTTTCAGCGTCTGACGCTAATTCGGCTGAAACTACTGCTAACTGCTGAGATTTTCAATTCATGTACATGCCGCCGTTGACATGCAGCGTGGTACCCGTGATGTAAGCGGCTTGCGGGCCGGCCAGGAAGGCCACCGCATGGGCGATGTCTTCCGGCTGGCCGAGGCGGCCCAGCGGGATCTGGGTCAGCAGCGCTTCGTGCTGGCCTTCGCCCAGGCCCTTGGTCATGTCGGTATCGATGAAGCCCGGCGCCACGCAGTTGACGGTGATGTTGCGGCTGCCGATCTCGCGCGCCAGCGCGCGGCTCATGCCGGCCACGCCGGCCTTGGCGGCGGCGTAGTTCATCTGGCCCGGGTTGCCGGACGAGCCGACCACCGAGGTGATGTTGATGATGCGGCCCTGCTTGGCCTTCATCATGCCGCGCAGCACGGCGCGCGACAGGCGGCCGACGGCGGTCAGGTTGGTGGCGATCACGCTGTCCCACTCTTCGTCTTTCATGCGCATCGCCAGTTGATCCTGGGTGATGCCGGCATTGTTGACCAGGATGCCGATACTGCCGACGCTCTTGGTGACGTCATCGATGACGGCGCTGCACTGGGCGGCGTCGGTGACGTTCAGCATCACGCCCTTGCCGCCGAACTCGGCCAGGTAGGCGGTGATGGCTTCGGCGCCGGATTCGGTGGTGGCGGTGCCGACCACTTTCGCGCCTTGGCGTGCCAGCTCGAGGGCGATGGCCTTGCCGATGCCGCGCGATGCGCCGGTGACGAGGGCGACTTGGTTTTGCAGGTTCATTCCGTTCCTTTTTTTATTTGTCTTTATATTAGCCCTTGAGCGCCGCCAGCACGCGTTCGAGCGATGCCTGGTCGATCAGCGCCTCGCCGGCCAGCACCGGATCGATGCGCTTGGCCATGCCGATCAGCGTCTTACTCGGTGCGCATTCGATGACTTGGGTCACGCCCTCGGCAGCCATCTTCTGCATGGTCTCGACCCAGCGCACCGGACCGGCGGCCTGGCGCACCAGCGCATCCTTGATCGCGGCCGGATCGCTCAGGATAGCCACGTCGACGTTGTTGATCAAGTCGATCTGCGGTGCGGCGAAATTCAGCTTGTCCATGTACTCGCGCAAACGGTCCGACGCAGGTTTCAGCAGCGACGAGTGGAACGGCGCCGACACCGACAGCTTCATGGCGCGCTTGGCGCCTTTGGCCTTGGCGATCTCGCAGGCGCGGTCGATCGCGGCGGTGTGGCCGGCGATGACGGTCTGGGTTGGTTCGTTGAAGTTGACGGCTTCCACGACTTCACCCTGGGCCGCCTCTGCGCACACGGCTTTGACGTCATCGGCCGGCAGGCCGAGGATGACGGCCATGCCGCCCTGCCCGACCGGCACCGCATCCTGCATCGATTGCGCGCGGAAGCGCACCAGCGGCACCGCATCCTTGAACTGGATCACGCCGGCAGCGACCAGCGCCGAGTATTCGCCCAGGCTGTGGCCGGCGACCAGGCTCGGCACCGGCCCGCCGGCGGCGATCCAGGCGCGATACACGGCCACGGCCGCGGTCAGCATCACCGGCTGGGTGTTGGTGGTCAGGTCCAGCTCCTCCTTCGGGCCTTCGGCGATCAGTTTGCCGAGGTCCAGCCCCAGCGCGTCGGACGCTTCGGCGACGGTCTGCTCGACGGTCGGGTTGCCGGCGAAACCGTTCAGCATGCCGACGGCCTGGGCGCCCTGGCCCGTGAACAGGAATGCGAATTTGCTCATATCTATTCTTCTTTCTTGACTACATGCGCGCGAGGACCGCGCCCCAGGTAAAGCCGCCGCCCACGCCTTCCATCATGATGGTATGGCCCGGCTGGATGCGGCCGTCGCGCACCGCCTGGTCGAGTGCCAGCGGGATCGAGGCGGCCGAGGTATTGCCGTGTTCGTTGACGGTGACGACCATCTTCTCGAGCGGCAGCCCCAGCTTCTTGGCGGTGCCGTTCATGATTCGCAAATTGGCCTGGTGCGGGATCAGCCAGTCGATCGCGCTCGACGGCAACTGGGCCTGGTCGAGCGCCTCGTTGGCAACCTTTTCCAGCACCGTCACGGCCAGCTTGAACACCGCCGGGCCATCCATGTACAGGAATTTCTCGCCTTCGATGGCGGCATTGCTCGGGTTGGTCGGGCCGCACAGGATGTGGCCATGGCTGCCGTCGGCGTGCAGCTTGACCGCCAGCACGCCCGGCTCTTCGGATGCCGCCATCACCACCGCGCCGGCGCCGTCGCCGAACAGCACGCAGGTGGTGCGGTCGTTGAAGTCGAGGATGCGCGAAAACACTTCGGTGCCGATCACCAGCACTTTTTTCGCGTTGCCGGCCTTGATGAAGGCGTCGGCGGTCGACATCGCGTAGACGAAGCCGCTGCAGACGGCGGCGACATCGAAGGCGGCGCCATTGTTGCGGATGCCGAGCTTGTTCTGCACGATGCAGGCAGTGCTCGGGAAATTGCCGTAGAAGTCAGGCGTCGAAGTCGCGACGATGATCAGGTCGATGTCGTCGGGCACCAGGCCGGCCGCGTCGAGCGCTTGCCGGCCGGCTTTCACCGCCAGGTCGGAGGCATTCTCGTCGGCCGCGGCGAAGTGGCGCGCGGAGATGCCGCTGCGGCTGAGGATCCACTCGTCCGAGGTCTCGATGCCCCTGGCTGCGAGCCGGGCCGCCAGTTCGTCGTTGGTGACACGCTGGGCAGGCAGATAGCTGCCGGTGCCGATGATTTTGCTGTACACAGTCATTGCTTGGCCTGCTGAAGGGTTGAGCCTGGCGCTTCCGGGTCAGGGCTTTGCGGCATCAACTCGTGGATCATGGTCGAGAGTTGATCTTGCACATTATATTTTGCGGCGTCAAAAGCGCGGCGGATAGCCCATTCGTAGGCGTACGCATTGGCGCCGCCATGGCTCTTGAAGACCAGGCCTTTCAGGCCCAGCAGGCCGGCGCCATTGTAGCTTTCGGGATTCAGCTTCTTCAGCGATTTACGGGCGATCAGCGCGCCCAGCTTGGAGAGCGTGGTTTCCATCAGGGTCGCCTTGACGAAGCGCGACAGGCCCTCGATGGCCTTCAGGGTCACGTTGCCGACGAAACCGTCGCAGACGACGACGTCGACGGTGCCCTTGAAAATGTCGTTGCCTTCGACGTTGCCGTGGAAATCCAGCTTGCCGCGCTGGTGGTCGGCGCGCAGCAGGGCCGCGGTGGCCTTGACCACTTCATTGCCCTTGATTTCCTCGGTGCCGACGTTGAGCAGGCCGATGCTGGGGCGGCGGTGTTCCATCGCCTCGAACAGCACCGCACCCATGATGGCGAACTGGTGCAGGTGATGCGGTTCGCAGTCGACGTTGGCGCCCAGGTCCAGCATGTAGGTCGGGCGGCCCTTGACGTTCGGCAGGATCGAGCAGATGGCGGGACGGTCGACGTCGGCCATGGTCTTGAGCACGTAGCGCGAGATCGCCATCAGGGCGCCGGTATTGCCGGCGGATACGCAGACGGCGGCATTGCCGGCCTTGACCTGCTCGATGGCGACCCGCATCGACGAGTCTTTCTTGCGGCGCAGCGCGACTTCGACCGGATCGTCCATCGCCACGACTTCGGCGGCGTGCTGGATCGACAGGCGCGGATTATCGGCCGCGTGGTGTTTCTTGAGTTCGGCGCGCACCTGGTCTTCGAGACCGACGAGGATCAGTTCGGCTTCGGGTTCTTGCTTGAGGAATGCGAGCGCTGCCGGAATGGTAACCGAGGGGCCGTGGTCGCCGCCCATGCAGTCAATGGAGATTTTAATTGTCATTTGTCGGGATGAACCGCGGCGTCAGGGCTTGCCGGCGGCGGCCTGGCCTCGGCACGCTGCAGCTTGCACGTCCGGGTCAGCGAAATTGAAAATGACGGTGTGCAAGAGAGTTTTGCAGCCGGTGTCACATGGAATACGAAAGAAAAAGCGGTGCCACGCACTTAACATACGTAACACCGCTTTCTCGAACAAAACAGCAAGACGTCGATTACTCGTCGTTCTTGGTCTTGAGCACTTTACGGCCACGGTAGAAACCGTTCGGGCTGATGTGGTGGCGCAGGTGGGTCTCGCCGGTGGTCGGCTCGACGGCCAGGTTCGGTGCAACCAGGAAATCGTGCGAACGGTGCATGCCGCGCTTGGACGGGGACTTCTTATTCTGCTGAACTGCCATGATGACTCCTAAACATAAGTTCTAAAATTCTAACACATTCGACTCGCAAAACGATGCGTATCGAGTATCCCAGCGGCAATCATTCAGGATGAACGACCGCCGACATGTTTAACGCTGCTGTACAACTCACTACACTGCCATACTCGATTGCTGCACGCGTTTGACACGTTCTTGAAGCATCACGAAGCCTGCCGAGGTGGCGAACTCCGAGATGCGTAATTCTTTTGTAATACCTGTTTATTCTGGCTTGAGGCTCTTCAGTGCCGCGAACGGCGATACCTTATCCGACTTCAGCGAGTCGATCAACTTGGTATCGGGGCACACCTCGTGTTTCGGTGCCTGCGGCAGGGCCAGCAGGGCTTCATCTTCCAGCAACTGACGGATATCGGCTTCGTGGCTGCCGACGATCACGTCGATGCTCTCGTCGTCGAGGATTTCCTCGATCTCGTCCGCGTCGGCGTCGTCCTTGCCGAGCACCAGCATGGTCGACGAATCGATATGGTACGCGAACGGCCCGAGGCAACGCTGGCATACCAGGTTGACCATGCCTTCCACCGACAGCGTCATCGACGGGTAACCCTGCTTGGTCTGTCCACCCTGGATCGACCAGGTAATCTCGCCGGACGGGTCGGCGCAATCGGCCGCCAGCCGGGTCATTTCCGCCACCGGCGTGACACCTTCACGATAGCCGTTGTTCCGGCAAAATTCGAAGGCGTCGATGACAAAAGCGCTCATTTGGAAAAACTTCCCCGGAAAACCTGCGATAATAGCAGGCTTATCCCCGCGTAGTCAAAGACTTGCTGCATTTTTCAGGGCATTGCGCTTCGAACGTCGCGAGGACGCATCCCTTTGTTTTGCTTACGAATATTGGACAGGACGACATGATACCAAGTTCCGCCCTTCCAGGCATCATCCTGGCGTCGAGTTCCGCCTACCGCCGCGAATTATTGTCGCGCCTGCAGCTTCCCTTCGAGTCGATCGCGCCCGACATCGACGAAACCCCGCTCCCCGGCGAAGCCCCTGAACAGACCGCCCTGCGCCTGGCGCGCGAGAAAGCCGCCGCGGTGGCGCGCCTGCGTCCGGGAGCGCTGGTGATCGGCTCGGACCAGGTCGCCACGCTGGACGGCCTCCAGATCGGCAAGCCGGGCGACCACGCGCGCGCCCTGGCGCAGCTCCAACTGATGCGCGGCCGGCGCGTGACCTTCCACACTGCCTTGTGCCTGTGGGACAGCCGCCTGGACCCGGCGGCGCCCGATGCGGTCCAGCTCGACAACGTGCAGACCTTCGTCACTTTCCGCGACCTGTCCGATCCTGAACTCGACGCCTACCTGCGCATCGAGCAACCCTACGATTGCGCCGGCAGCGCCAAGAACGAAGGCCTCGGCATCGCCCTGCTCGAGCGCATCGACAGCAGCGACCCGACCGCCCTTACCGGCCTGCCCCTGATCGCCCTCAGTGGCATGCTGCGCCGTGCCGGCGTGCCTTTCTTCGGCGTCTGATTTGGTTTATTTGATTATGCCCGGTACCCTCTACCTGATCCCGAACACCCTCGGCGCCACCGAAGCCACGGCGCACGCCCTGTGCCATGTCCTGCCCGAGCAGGTGCAGGACATTACGTCCAAGCTCGATTACTTCGTGGCCGAGAACGCCAAGACGGCGCGCGCCTTCCTGAAACTGGTCGCGATCGACCATCCGCTGGCGAAGCCGCTGCAGGAAATCCAGATCGCCGAACTCAACGTCAACACGCCGGCCGAGGCGCTCGGCGCCCTGCTGGCGCCGCTGCTGGCGGGCCGCGACGCCGGCTTGGTGTCGGAAGCCGGCGTACCCGCCGTGGCCGACCCGGGCGCCGACCTGGTCCGCCTGGCGCACCAGCACGGCATCACGGTGCGCCCGCTGGTCGGGCCGTCCTCGCTGCTGCTGGCCGTGATGGCAAGCGGCCTCAACGGTCAGAGCTTCGCCTTCAACGGCTACCTGCCGACCGATGCCGGCCAGCGCGCCAAACGCATCCAGCAACTGGAAGCGCGCTCGCGCAGCGAAAAACAGACGCAATTGCTGATCGAAACGCCGTACCGCAACGGCGCGATGCTGGAAGCGCTGGTGGCGAGCTGCCAGCCGGGCACCTTGGTCTGCGTGGCGACGGATTTGTCGCTGCCGAGCGAGTCGGTGAGGACGATGACGGCGGCGAAGTGGAAGGGTTTATTGGCGGCGAATAAAGCGCCGGATTTTCACAAGAAGCCGACTGTGTTTCTGTTTTTGGGGCAGTAAGAAGATCGAAAGCCGATGCTGGCGCGGGAGGATTACGTTAGCCCAAAAACGTCGCCCCTGCGAAGGCAGGGGTCCAATTTGCACGCATGTCGACAGCGCGTATAACTTGGCCCCCTGCCTTCGCAGGGGCGACGTGCATCTGCAGCGGATTATCCGTTGCGCATTTCGGCACGCCTCAGCGCACCTCAGCCTCACTCAACTCCCGCACCCAATCGAAAGCCGCCAGCTCGATCTCCCGCAACTGCTTGGCCGACAGTTCCAGCCGCCCCAGCGCCTGCGTCAGCGCCCGCGTGCATTCGGTCTTCTCGAGTTCCTCGGCCACCACCAGCATCGCCCCATAGTCGCCGGCGCGCTCCAGCAGCGCCGCACGCACTTCCTGCGACACCTCGACCCGCTCCAGGATCTCGTGCATCGGCACCGAGAACAGCGCATCCATCAGCGACATGATGCCGATGGTGAAGGCGTTGTTGGCGCCTTCGATGTCGCCCGGGTGCAGCGTCAGCGTCATCAGTTCGAGCAGGCGGCCGCGCGTGGTGGCCATCTGCAGCAGCGGCGAATTCAGTTCGACGTGGCCGTCGGGACCGCTGTACAGCAGGATCTGCAGCCAGCGCTGCAGCTGGCTGCGCCCCAGGCGCGCCAGCGCTTCCGACACCGACTCGATATGGCCGCCGCCATGGGTGCCGGTCAGGTGGCTGTTCACCAGGCGCAGCAGGTTGAGGCTGAGCAGGGTGTCGCGCTTGACCGCTTCCTCGATCGCCTCGTTGCCGGCATTCGAGGCGATCAGGTCGAGCAGGCGCAGCACCACCATTTCGGACGGCGAGATCCGTTTGCCCGACAGGATCGCCGGCCGCGCAAAGTAATAGCCCTGGAAATATTCAAAGCCGAGCTCCAGGCACAACTGGAATTCCTCGACCGTCTCGACCTTTTCCGCCAACAATTTTTGATGCGGACCGCGCAGCGTTCGCGACAGTTCGACCAGCTCGTCGCGGCTGACGCCCTGCAGGTCGACCTTGATGACATCGACCAATGGCATGAGCTTGCTTACCTGCTCGGAATGGTCTATAACATCGTCGAGGGCGAACTTGAAGCCGAGTTCCTTCAACTCGCGCACGCGCGCCAGCACTTGCGGCGTCGCTTGCACGGTTTCCAGGATTTCAAGGATGACCTTGTCAGGTGGCAAAAAGCGAACGAAGTCGCTCATCAACACGACCTCATCGACATTGACGAAGGCCACCTGTTCACCCACCACCTGATGCATCCCCAGCTGCGAAGCATGGGAAATCACGGCAGCGGTGGCTGCGGCATAATCGGTCAGCTGCGCGTCCTCATGCTCCGGGGCGGCGCGAAACAGCAGCTCGAACGCCACCAGCTTCTGGTCGCGCCCCAAGATGGGCTGGCGTGCCAGGAAGAATTCATCGGACGGCGCGGACGTCGCTGCCGTTGCAACCGCATGCATGTAACACTCCTGTGAATCAATTTTCAGCACGCAAAAACGCGTGCAGGTTCCGGGCCGGCCGGAACTCGGGACCGACTATACTACAGACTGATAGTCTTTACATTTCGACATCGTATCAAATCGTTACCAAGACGCGAGCACGTTGCCGCGCCCTCGCCGCCTACTACGCAAACGATTGACCGAGATTTGCCGATGACCGGCGGATGCCACTCAGGGACGGCCGCCGCCGCGCTTGGGGCCGCGCGGGCCGCGCGGGCCCGTCGCATCCGAACGGACGCCGCCCTTGTCGGCACCGCCGGCACGCTTGGCCGGCGCACCGGCGCGCTCCGCCGGGCGTCCTTCCGCCGTCTTGGCGGCGCTGCGGCTGCCCGGCTGGCCCTGCGGCGGACGGTATTCGCCGGCGCGCGGACGGGCCGGACGGCTGCCTTCCTTGTTTTCACCCTTGGCCTCGCCCTTGTCGCCCTTGCTCAGGCGGGCACCCGATGCGTCGACGAAAGGCTGGCCCGGCAGGCGCAGGCTGCCGCCGCCGGACAGCGGGCTGGCGCGCCGCGCATTGCCGACCGGCACGCGCGGACCGTTGCCCGCGGTGCGCCCGGCGCCGGCGCTGCCGACCGCACCGGCGCCGGCACCGGCACCGGCACCGGTCACCTGGGTACCGCGCTCGATGCGGAAGGTAGCGCCGCTGTCCTGGCCCAGCACCTGCACCAGGTAAGGCATGGTCTCGCGCAGCATCGGTTCCAGCGTGTACGGCGGATTCAGGATGAACATGCCGCTGCTGTGCATGCCGGTACCGTCGGGGCCGGGGGTGGCCACGGTCAGCGTGACGTGCAGCCATTCCTTGGCCGGCAGGCGCTTCAGGCGGTCCGCGAACTGGCGCGACTCCATGCGCTGGAGTACCGGATACCAGATCGCGTAGACGCCGGTCGGGAAACGCTCCAGCGCATCTTCGAGCGCATCGCGCACGTGCTTGTAGTCCAGCTTGACTTCGTAGGGCGGGTCGATCAGCACCAGCGCGCGGCGCGATGGGGGCGGCAACAGCGACTTCATGGCCTGGAAGCCATCCGCGTAGTCGATCAGCACGCGCCGTCCGCGCGACCGTTCGCCCTGCTCGGCCTTGTGCGCGTCGAGCTTGCGGAAATTATCGACCAGCAGCTTGGTATCGGCCGGGTGCAGTTCGAACAGGCGCAGCCGGTCTTCCGGACGCGCCACCTGTTCCGCCACATAAGGTGAACCCGGGTAATAGCGCAGCCGGCCGCTCGGATTCATCGCCTTGACCAGGTTCACGTAATCGGCCAGCGCCGCCGGCAAGTCGTCGCGCTCCCACAGGCGCGCGATACCGTCCACGTATTCGCCGCTCTTGAGCGCCTGTGCGCTGTCGAGCGCGTACACGCCGGCACCGGAATGGGTGTCGATATAGGTGTAGGCGACGTCCTTCTGGTTCATATATTGATGCAACTGAACCTGGATAAAGTGCTTCAGGACATCAGCATGGTTCCCCGCGTGGTAGGCGTGGCGGTAGCTAAACATAGTGGACTTCCAAAAAAATGAGTGCGGCGGCGGCGCGCTATTGCGTCCGATCGTGCCTGATTGCGCGCATTATCCACTAGTTGGGCGGCCTGCCTCAACTTTGGGCAAGAAAAAGCCGCAGCGGCCTGGGGCGCGCTGCGGCTTGTGGCTACATCTTGAAATTACTTAGGCAACCTTTTTCTCGTCGAAGAACTGCTCGTCTTCGGTGGAGCCGTGCAGCGCCGTCGTCGAGCTCTGGCCCTGCTGGATCGCCTGCGTCACCGCATCGAAATAACCGGTACCGACTTCGCGCTGGTGCTTGACCGCCGTGAAGCCCTTGTCGGCGGCGGCGAACTCGGCTTCCTGCATCTCGACGAAAGCCGACATGCCGGTCCGCGCATAGCCGTGTGCCAGGTTGAACATGCTGTAGTTCAGCGCATGGAAGCCGGCCAGCGTGATGAACTGGAACTTGTAGCCCATGGCGCCCAATTCCTTCTGGAACTTGGCGATGATGGCGTCGTCCAGGTTCTTCTTCCAGTTGAACGAGGGCGAGCAGTTGTAGGCCAGCATCTTGCCCGGGAACTTGGCGTGGACGGCTTCGGCGAAGCGCCTGGCGAAGGCCAGGTCCGGCTTGCCGGTCTCGCACCACACCAGGTCGGCGACCGGGGCATAGGCCAGCGCGCGCGAGATCGCCTGCTCGATGCCCGGGCGCACGCGGAAGAAACCCTCGACGGTGCGCTCGCCGGTGCAGAACTCCTTGTCGTTGGCGTCGACGTCCGAGGTCAGCAAGTCGGCCGCTTCGGCGTCGGTGCGGGCGATCACCAGGGTCGGCGTCCCCATCACGTCGGCCGCCAGGCGCGCCGCCGTCAGTTTCTCGACCGCCTCGCGGGTCGGCACCAGCACCTTGCCACCCATGTGGCCGCATTTCTTGACCGAGGCCAGCTGGTCTTCGAAGTGCACGCCGGCGGCGCCCGCTTCGATCATGGACTTCATCAGCTCGTAGGCATTCAGCACGCCGCCGAAACCGGCCTCGGCATCGGCCACGATGGGCGCGAAGTAATCGATGTCGCCCTTGCCCTCCGACCATTGGATCTGGTCGGCGCGCTGGAAGGTGTTGTTGATGCGGCGCACCACCAGCGGCACCGAGTTGGCCGGGTACAGCGACTGGTCCGGATACATTTCGCCGGCGACGTTGGCGTCGCCCGCCACCTGCCAGCCGGACAGGTAGATCGCCTTCAGCCCGGCCTTCACCTGTTGCATGGCCTGGTTGCCGGTCAGTGCGCCCAGGGCGTTGACGTAGTCTTCGGTATTGACCAGGTTCCACAGTTTCTCGGCACCGCGGCGCGCCAGCGTGTGCTCGATCTGCAGCGAGCCGCGCAGGCGCACCACGTCTTCTGCCGTGTAATTGCGGACCACGCCTTGCCAGCGCGGGTTGCTGTCCCATTCCTGCTGCAGGGCGGCGATTTGCTGTTCACGAGTTGCCATGTTGTTCTCCTGATGAAGATGCATAAAAAGCTGGGTTGGAAGGAAGCGCTGTTGGATCAATGATAGGCCGGTTCGTGCAGTGCACCACAGTCTTATATAAGACATAGGAGCATTTTAATTCCATTCAAATTCAATGACTTAAATCATAAATTCCATGATGCGAAAACATATTTCTCAAAATGGGAATGGCAGGGTTGGCGTCCGCATGCACCGTTTCATGTTGGCGAACCGAATTTCATAATGCGGGAACCGGGGTGTGGCCTGCCCGGCATCGCGTCGATGATCGCGTCTTTCCCGCGCGCGCCGCTTGATTCATCCACCTTTTAGTTCCGCAAGGGAATCAAATGGACGAAAAAAAACCCTGGCGGCCATGCCGACAGGGTTTCCTATTGCAGAAAAGGGAGGCTTACTTGGCCAGCTCGACCGCCGGCTCCTCGCCAAAGGTCAATTGCCCATTGCGGGCATCGACCCGGATCGTATCCTTCGGCCCGAAGCGTCCGGACAGGATCGCCTTCGACAGCGGATTCTCGATCTGCTGCTGGATCGCGCGCTTGAGCGGACGCGCGCCATACACCGGATCGAAACCGGCCTCGGCAATGAGCTGCAGGGCCGCCTCGCTGAGGTCGAGCGCCATCTCCATCTTGGCCAGGCGCTGCTCCAGCCCATGCAGCTGGATACGGGCGATGGCGCCGATGTTCTTCTCGTCGAGCGCGTGGAACACCACGATCTCGTCGATCCGGTTGATGAACTCGGGACGGAAATGTCCGCGCACCTCGGCCATCACGGCCATCTTCACCACCGCCGGGTCGGTGTTGTCCATCGACTGGATCTTGTGCGAACCCAGGTTCGAGGTCATCACGATCACCGTGTTCTTGAAGTCCACCGTGCGGCCCTGGCCATCGGTCATGCGGCCGTCGTCGAGCGCCTGCAGCAGGACGTTGAACACGTCCGGGTGCGCCTTCTCGATCTCGTCCAGCAGGATCACGCTGTAGGGCTTGCGCCGCACCGCCTCGGTCAGGTAGCCGCCCTCTTCATAACCGACGTAGCCCGGCGGCGCGCCGATCAGGCGGGCCACCGAATGCTTCTCCATGAACTCGCTCATGTCGATGCGGATCAGGGAGTCCTCGGTATCGAACAGGAAGCCGGCCAATGCCTTGCACAGCTCGGTCTTGCCGACGCCGGTCGGGCCCAGGAACATGAAGGAACCGTAGGGACGGTTCGGGTCGGCCAGGCCGGCGCGCGAGCGGCGGATCGCATCCGACACCGCCTCGATCGCCTCGTCCTGCCCCACCACGCGCTCGTGCAGCTTCTCTTCGATGTGCAGCAGCTTGTCGCGCTCGCCCTGCATCATGCGCGCCACCGGGATGCCGGTTGCGCGCGACACCACTTCGGCGATCTCTTCGGCGCCGACCTGGGTACGCAGCAGGCGCGGCTTGCCGCTGTCGCCTTCGCCCTCGGCCTGCTCGCCGGCGGCTTCCGCATCCTTGAGCTGCTTTTCGAGTTCCGGCAGGCGCCCGTACTGCAGCTCGGACACCTTCTGCCAGTTGCTCTGGCGCTTGGCTTCATCCATCTGCAGGCGGATGCGCTCGATCTCTTCCTTGATGTGGGTGGTACCCTGCACCGCCGCCTTTTCGGCCTTCAGGATCTCTTCGAAGTCGTTGTATTCGCGCTCCAGGCGGGCGATCTCGTCGTTGATCAGCTCGAGCCGGCGCTGCGACGCTTCGTCGGTTTCCTTCTTGACCGCCTCGCGCTCGATCTTCAGCTGGATGATGCGGCGGTCCAGCTTGTCCATCACTTCCGGCTTGGAGTCGATCTCGATCTTGATCTTCGAGGCAGCCTCGTCGATCAGGTCGATCGCCTTGTCCGGCAGGAAGCGGTCGGTGATGTAGCGATGCGACAGCTCGGCCGCGGCAATGATGGCCGGGTCGGTGATTTCGACCTTGTGGTGCAGCTCATACTTTTCCTGCAAGCCACGCAGGATGGCAATCGTCGCCTCCACGCTCGGCTCGTCGACCAGGATCTTCTGGAAACGGCGCTCGAGCGCGGCATCCTTCTCGACGTACTTGCGGTACTCGTCGAGCGTGGTCGCGCCGACGCAATGCAGCTCGCCGCGCGCCAGCGCCGGCTTGAGCATGTTGCCGGCGTCCATCGCGCCTTCGGCCTTGCCGGCGCCGACCATGGTGTGGATCTCGTCGATGAAGACGATGGTCTGGCCTTCATCCTGCGCCAGTTCCTTCAGCACCGTCTTCAGGCGCTCTTCGAATTCGCCGCGGAACTTGGCGCCCGCCAGCAGGGCCGCCATGTCGAGCGACAGCACGCGCTTGCCCTTGAGCGAATCCGGCACTTCGCCGTTGACGATGCGCTGGGCCAGGCCTTCGACGATGGCGGTCTTGCCCACGCCCGGTTCGCCGATCAGCACCGGATTGTTCTTGGAACGGCGCTGCAGCACCTGGATCGCGCGGCGGATCTCGTCGTCGCGGCCGATCACCGGATCCAGCTTGCCCAGGCGGGCGCGCTCGGTCAGGTCGAGCGTGTATTTCTTCAGCGCTTCGCGGTTGCCCTCGGCATCCTGCGAATTCACGGCTTCGCCGCCGCGCACGGCCTGGATCGCCGATTCCAGCGACTTCTTGGTCAGGCCGTGTTCGCGCGCCAGGCGGCCGGCGTCGGACTTGTCATCAAGCAGTGCCAGCAGCACCATTTCGCTCGACAGGAACTGGTCGCCGCGGCGCTGGGATTCCTTGTCGGCGAGGTTCAGCAGGTTGACGAGGTCGCGTCCGACCTGCACGTCACCGCCGGTGCCCGAGACTTTCGGCAGGCGCTCGAGCGCATTGCGCAGCGCGTTGGCGAGACCGCCCACGTTCACGCCGGCGCGTTGCAGCAGCGAGCGCGCGCCGCCATCGTCCTGGTTCAGCAGCGCACTCAGCAGGTGCGCCGGTTCTATATATTGGTTATCGTTGCCGACCGCCAGGCTCTGGGCGTCCGCCAGTACTTCCTGGAGCTTGGTCGTCAATTTATCTTGCCGCATGTTGTGTGCCCCTAGTGAAAAAGTTAGTTTTCAGGATGGAACTAGATTTAGGGGCAGGCGACGCTTTTTCAAGATGTGAAACATGGGCTTTGCTTAACCCTGGCTTAGACCACCTGTCAACCGATCGCCTTGCGCATCAGCGTCAGCGGCACCGCTACCTGGCCGCCGCCGAGCGACAGGCTCAGGTCGCGCACGGGCACGAAGCCATGGGCCCGGTACAGGGGTACGCCCGGCATGGTCGCGGTCAGCTCGAGCGCCGTGAAACCCGCCGCCAGCGCCTGCGCGGTGCAGTGCTGCATGAGCATCGAGCCGAAACCCTGGCGTTCCATGCCCGGATCGACGAAGAAGGCGCGGATCTTCGCCGCCTCGCTGGCCGGGTCCAGAAAACGGTCCGGCGCCGACTTGTGCTGGTCGCCGCCATAGGGCGTGGAGCGCTTGCTCCAGCCGCCGCAGGCGACGATGCGCGCTTCGTCCTCGATGGCGAAATAGGTGCCGTCCCGGATGAGCTGGGTGTCGACGCCGAACACCTCGCGCGTGACCGCGTGCGCCTGTTCAAGGGTGTAAAAGCCGGCCGACAATCCGATACCGGAACGTTCGATCAGCTCTTGCAGCACGGGGATGTCGGCCAGCGTGGCGGCGCGTAGTGTGAAATGGGGTCGCATCGGATCATTCTACTGTCGGCCGCTGTGGTGCTGCGCTAGAATAATGCTGTGGAAATGGCATTCTTCCACCGACAAACCGCCCCCAGGGCCGATGATGCCTGCACCGTTCCCGGCCATGGGACGTGCAGGCGTTCGCCCGTCCAGCCTGCCGCATGTCCGGGATGCCCGACCGAGGACATGCATGACTTTATTAGATCGACCTTTGGAACCGCGCTTCTCGTCCAGCCAGCTGCTGCGCTACCTCGCCAAATGGCTGCCGCTGGCGCTGCTGGTGGGGCTGCTGGCCGGTTCCGCCTCCGCCTTTTTCCTGGTCGCGCTCGACTGGGCGACCAGCACCCGCCTCGCCCACCGCTGGCTGCTCTGGCTGTTGCCGCTGGCCGGCTTCGCGGTCGGCTGGCTCTACCTCCGATTCGGCCGCGCCGTCGAGGCCGGCAACAACCTGCTGATCGACCAGATCCACGATCCGGATAAAGTCATTCCGCTGCGCATGGCGCCGCTGGTGCTGGGCGGGACCGTGCTGTCGCACCTGTGCGGCGCCTCGGTCGGGCGCGAAGGCACCGCGGTGCAGATGGGCGGCACGCTGGCCGACCAGCTGACCCATGTGTTCAGGCTGCGGCACGAGGACCGGCGCACCCTGCTGATGGCCGGCATCAGCGCCGGCTTTGCCTCGGTGTTCGGCACGCCGCTGGCGGGCGCCGTGTTTGCCCTCGAGGTGCTGGCGATCGGGCGCCTGCGTTCGAACGCCCTGTTCGCCTGCCTGGTGGCCGCCATCGCCGGCGACCGCACCTGCCTGCTGTGGGGCGTGCATCACACGCATTATGCGGTCGGGGCAATTCCGCCGCTGGCGCCGTGGCCGCTGCTGGCGGCCGGCCTGGCCGGCATCGCCTTCGGCCTGGCGGGACGATTGTTCGCCGACTGCACCCACGCGCTGGGCGGCTGGATCAAGCGCAAGGTGGCTTACGCGCCGCTGCGCCCGCTGCTGGGCGGGATCGCGATCGCGCTGGCCGCCGCGGCGCTGCCGATCGACCCTTACCTGGGCCTGGGCATCCCGACCATCCAGGCCGCCTTCCTGCAGCAGCTGGCGCCCTGGGACTTTGCCGGCAAGCTGGTGCTCACCGTGGCCTCGCTCGGCAGCGGCTTCAAGGGTGGCGAAGTGACGCCGCTGTTCTACATCGGCGCCACGCTAGGCAATGCGCTGGCGCCGCTGTTACACCTGCCGCTCGGCCTGCTGGCCGGCCTCGGCTTCGTCGCCGTGTTCGCCGGCGCCGCCAACACGCCGCTGGCCTCGACCCTGATGGCGATCGAACTGTTCGGCGGCGAAATCGGCGTGTACGCGGCCATCGCCTGTGTGCTCAGCTATCTGTTTTCCGGGCACACCGGCATCTATCGCGCGCAGCGCCTGGGGCGCGGCAAATTCGGCCGGGGCCAGCGGGCGCCGGAACACCTGCGCCTGGGCGAACTCGACGCCTGGCGGCGCCAGGCCCGCCGCCAGGAAGCGGATCGCGGCTGAGTCCGCAACACTGTCCTGCCGCGCTACCCCAGCTGTTCATAAACTGAACACTACCCGCGGCGCATGGTGTTCATTTTCCGTACCCTTTACTTCACGTCGCCCGGCATTACCCGCTCTGCATGCCCGGGCACGCTTATTGCGCTCGTTGGATGCATCGGCCCGCTGTGCTGATGCCACGCCACCATAACGAGGAGATAGCGATGAAGAAAGTGCTTGCGATGAGCTTGCTTGCCGCTGCCGCTGCCCAGCCTGCATGGGCGGTCGACATCAAGGCCGGCGACTGGACCGTCAACGTCGGCGGCAACGTCAACGCCTACTACACGCTGGTGCGCTGCAAGGGCAGCTTCGACGGCGGCCTGGCGCTGGCCGGCCCCACCATCGGCTGCGGCGGCGAAGACCGCCGCACCACGGTCGGCAACGGCCTGCTGCCGAGCGGCCTGGTCACTACCGCCAACACCAGCCAGGGTGGCTACGACGTCAAGGCGCAGATCGGCATCATGGTGGCCGCCGCCACAGACAGCGCCATCACCCAGAACAGCACGGTCGACGTACGCCAGGCCTTCTTCAGCTTCGGCAATGCCCAGATCGGCACGGTCAAGCTCGGCCGCGACTACGGCATCTTCGGCGACAACATCATCCTCGCCGACATGACCCTGCTCGGCACCGGCGCCCCGTCCCAGGCAACCCAGCGCGGCCGCGTCGCCCTCGGCCACATCGGCGCCGGCTACGCCTATGCCGGCCAGTACGGGCAAGTCGTGTACACCACGCCGAAGGTGCTGCCCTACGGCCTTGTGCTCGACTTCGGCCTGATGAGCCCGGTGGACGACACGCCGATCGTCGCCCCGGCGCGCTACACGTCGCGGTCGACGCCGCAGTTGCAGGCCCAGCTCAGCGGCACCTATGGCCCGCTGAAGGGCTGGCTGGGCGCCAAGACCCAGCATTTCGAAGCGGTCGGCAGCACCGCCGGCAACCTCCGCATGAATGCCTTCGAACTGGGCGCGCAGCTCGACTACGGCCCCGCCAACTTCCTCGCCAACGTCCAGCGCGGCCGAGGCCTGGGCATCCTGTCGGACGCCGACCAGGGCAACGTCCGCGCCACCCATTACCTGCTGCAGGCCACCTATAAGACCGACGACAAGCTGAAACTCGGCATCAACTACGGCCAGAGCCGCAACAACGACGACGCCGTCACCACCGGCGGCCTGAAATCGAATTCCAACGTGACCCTCGGCGCCTATTATTCGCTGAACACCGCGATCACGCTGGTGGGCGAGCTAGGGCGCACGCGCTCCAAGGGATTTCCCGGGGCGTCGAGCCATATGAACGGGATTTCGCTGGGGGGTATCATCCTGTTCTGAGCTACACTCGCGGGTTTCACGATGCATTCGAGCACACCATGACGAGTCGATCCAGCGGCGGCCTTGTATATTCCACTGAAAGCGGACGCATGTGTCCCGATTGCCGCCAGCCGGTCGCGGCATGCGGGTGCAAGGCCCAGGCCAGGGCCGCGCCGCCGGGCGACGGCATCGTGCGCGTATCGCGCCAGACGAAGGGACGCGGCGGCAAGGCCGTCACGCTGGTCAAGGGCCTGGCGCTGGATGCCGCCGCGCTGGCGGCGCTGGGCAAGCAGCTGCGCACGGCCTGCGGCGCCGGTGGTACCGTGAAGGATGGCGTGATCGAAATCCAGGGGGATCACTGCGACGTGGTGCTGGCCGCGCTCAAGAAGCACGGGCATGAAGCGAAGCGGGCCGGCGGTTGATTAGCCCACCGCCCACTTGCCCTTGGCCGTGTCGTCGCTGCTGCGCGCATCGACCCAGCGCGCGCCGTTCGGCGTCTGTTCCTTCTTCCAGAACGGCGCATCGGTCTTCAGGTAGTCCATGATGAACTCGCAGGCGGCGAAGGCCTCGCCGCGGTGCGCCGCGCTTGCCGCCACCAGCACGATCTGCTCCTGCGGCTTCATCGGACCGATGCGGTGCACCACCAGGGCGCCGTACAGCGGCCAGCGCGCGCGCGCCTGCTCGACGATGTCTTCGAGCGAGCGTTCGGTCATGCCGGGATAGTGTTCGAGTTCGAGTTCGGCGACCTGGTCGCCGTCGTTCATGTCGCGCACCGTCCCGACGAAGCTGACCACCGCGCCGATGCGCGGGTCGCCCGCGCGCAGGCGCGCGACTTCGGCGCCGAGGTCGAAGTCCTCGGCCTGTACTCGTACCTCAGTGAACACACCCTTCATTTGCCCTCCTTTGCCAGGCGCATCGACAACTGCTCGATACGGGTAGCGGTGCGGGCATCGGCCAGCGCCGGCAGCGCCAGCAGGGCGCGCAGCTGGGCCGCGGCGCTGTTGCCACCGCCAGCGCTGCTGCCGTTCTTCTGTCCCGACTTGAGCGAGGATTGCAGCACCTCGACCTGCAGTTTGAGGCGCTCGCGCGCGAATTCCGGGCCGCTGTCGATGCCGGCACCGATTTCCATGCGCAGCAGGTCGTGCAGCAGGATGTCGCGGTTGCGTTCCAGCAGCTGGGCGTAGGCAGCGCGGTCGCCATGCAATGCCTGCAGGGCGGCATCGAAGCGGCCGCGCAGTGTGCGCTCGAGTTCGGCATCGAGGGCTGGCAAGGCGCTCCAGCGCGCTTCCCAGTCGGCAGCACCGCCCTCGCCCGCGCCGGCAACCGCCTGCTCGAGTTCCTGCACCAGGCGCAGCTTGTCGCGCAGCTGGTTGGCCTGGGCCACGCCCGCGGCGCGGCGCACCTGGTCGGCGTGCTGCTGGACCAGTGCCACGGCGGCGTGGTAGCGCTTTTCGACGCGGGCTTCGTGGGCGCGCGGTACCGGGCCGATGGCCTGCCACTCGGCTTGCGCCTCGCGCAGCAGCTTGCCCATCGTGGCCGGCGTCGCCTCCGGCGCGGCCGCTTCCAGGCGCGCGCTGATGGCTTCCTTGGCGGCTTCGTGGGCGCGGCGCTCGATGTCGGCCTCGTGCATGCTTTCCTTGCGGCGCTGGAACACTTCGTCGCAGACGGCGCGGAAGCGCTGCCACAGCGCCTGTTCGCTCTTGCGCTCGAGCGGCAGTGCGCGCGCGTGTTCCTGCCAGCGCTGCTGCAGCGCGCGCATGGTGTCGATCGCGTGGCGGTCGTGCGGATCGATGGCGGCGGCTTCCTCGATGATCGCTTCGCGCTCGGCCATCTCGCCCTTGCGCTGCTCTTCGAGCGGCGCCTGCATCACGTTCAGGGCGTCGGTGAACAGGCCATCGAGGCGCTTCTTTTCCTTGCGGTCGATCGCGCCCAGGTGGCTCCAGCCGAGACGCAGGCGCTGCACCGTGCCGGCCACGTGTTTCCAGTCGGCTTCGCCGGACTGCAGGCGGGCGATCTCGGCGCGCGCTTCCTCGACCAGCTTTTCGGCGCGCGCGGCATTGACGTGGCGCTCGTCGGCCAGCTGGCGGAAGTGGGCCGCGGCCGGCGCGTAGGCGGCGCTGCAGGCGGCGTCGAAACGCTCCCACAGGCTTTTCGGGGCGGCGCCGGACAGGCTGTCAAGGGCTTTCCAGCGCTCGCGCATGCTGCCGACCTTCTTGGCCAGCTCGCTCATCGCCAGGTTCTGGGTGGCCAGCGTTTCCACGTTCTTGATGAGTTCTTCGCGCGACACGTTGCCGCCCCAGCGCGCCCAGTCGGACAGGCGCTTCAGCTCGGCCCGCACATGGGCCAGGCGGTCGGACTGGGCCGGCGTCAGGCGCATGCCTTTTTCGCGGGCCTCCTTCAGTGACTTGTCGAGTTCGGCCGCGGTGCCAAGCGAGCCCTGCTGCAGGGCGGCTTCCATCGCATCCATGGTGTCGAGGAAATGCTGGTCCGCGCCTTTCGGCTTGCGCGGCTCCGCACGGGCTTCACTGCGTGCTTCCCCGGGCGCGCCGGCCTCGGGCGCCGGTTTGGCTTCCTTCGGCTTGCGCGGCTCGGGCTGCGGCAGGCTGGCCAGCAAAGCGTCGAAGCGGCGCTGCAATTCGGCCGCCTGCGCGCGGGTATCCTCGCGCTCCTGTGCCAGGGCCGGCAAGGCTTTCCATTCCTTGCGCAAGGTGTCGGCGTTCAGTTCGGCCACCGGTTTGCCTCCCTGTAGTTCGAGGAAGGCGCTGCGCGCCGCCAGCGCGCTTTGCCCGGCTTCGATCGCGTGCAGGCTGGCCAGCAGTTTCTGGTGCTCGACGCCGAATTCGGCGCCCAGCCCGCGCGGCAGCGAGGCGTGTTCGGGCGCCTGCAGGGCCGCGGCCTGTTCCTGGGCCAGCACCTCGAGGCGCGCGGCCAGTTCGGCCGCCGGCAAGCTGCCCGCGGCGACGCCGGCCGACAGCTGGCGCAACGCCGCCAGGCGGTCGATCATGGCACGCTGCAGCTGCACCTGGGCTTCGAGACGCTGGCCGAGAGCGGCGCGCACGCCCTGGAACGCTTCCTGCAGCTCGGGTGCGGCGATGACCGCCCATTTGCGGTCGAGATCGGCAACGTGGTTAGGCGTCAGCAACGCGTCGTTCAGCAGGGACCGGGCGCTCTCGAGGGCAGCCTCGGCGCGCCGGTGCTCGGCTTCGTGGTGACGGTGGGCATCCAGGCGCGACTGCATCAGCTTGGCGACGCGGCGGTCGGTATTGCGCATCGCCGTATGCACGCGCTCGAGGGCGGCCGGGCTGTGGACGAACTCGGCGGCGGTGAGCCGCAGTTCGGAGAATTCGCATTGCAGTATGAATTCCACCGCGGCAGCCTCGTCGCCCCCGACCTGGCCCAGTTTCTCGGCCTGCTGCGCGCGCGCGGCGGTGGCGGAAGCCGAAGCGGCAGAGGAAGCAGCCGCACCCGACGGCGCAGCGGCGCCCGAAGCGGACGGCTGCGACCCCTGTCCGGCCGGCTTGTCGCCGGACTTGTTATCGCCCGGCCGCTTGAATAGGAACTCGAACATGATGAAATCGCACTTCCAAAATCGCCATCATAGCAAGAAACCTGATGGCTTCGCGCCACTCGGCTGGCGTGTGCGAACAACACGTCGGCGACCTGCGTACGGATTAGTGGACAACCGACAAGGACGTGACGTGGCGTCCCGAGCCATGGGTGTCGTGGCCGAGCAGCCCGGGCGTGGCGTATTGCCGCTCCGGCACATTGCGCCGTTCGCGCGCGTAGGCGTCGTGGGCCAGCATCTGGTTGGCGATCGCGAACCAGGCGGTGTCGCCGACCACGCTGCGCGCCAGCGGAAACAGTTCGTGCTCTTCGCGCTCGAGACGGTGGCGCAGCGCGGCCACGCAGCGCTCGACGGCATCGCAGAAGCGTTCGCGCAGGACCGGGCGGTCGGGCTGGGCGACGCAGGCTTCGGCCACGTAGATCGCTTCCGCGGCGTTGCGGCTGAGCTGGTCGAGCTCGTGCAGCAGGCCGTCGGCGGCGCCGGTATGGCGGCGCAGCGCCGGCACCAGGAATTTGTCCAGCTTGCGCCAATGGCAGCTGTCGTAGATCTGGCGCATGCTCGCGCACAGCTGTGCGGCCCGGCCCAGGGCCAGGGTGTTGGTATCGCCCGGCAGCGCATGCAAGTCCTCGACCAGCGATTGCAAGGCAGCGCGCACTTTGGTCTGTTCGACCGACAAGGCAACGAGGGTATAAGTCGACGTCAGCATTCTGTCTCCGCTCAGTCGTCTCTCCAAACGCAGCGCCGCCGCACGGTGGGCCGGCACGGGGAACTGAATGGGAAGCGTTGATTTTGGCCAGGCCGGACTTTGTCGTTGATTTCTTGTCATCGGCCTGAAGAAGTACCAAGTTTAAGGAGGGGCGCCAGGGCGGCGTTTGATCTATATCAAACCCATGCCCCTGCCGGCCGCACGTCAGCGTCGCGTCAGGCTGCTGCCGACGTCGCCTGCACACTCATCCGTACGGGCTGTTGCCCAGCCGGCGCGGCCCGGTCCAGCGCGGCGCGCAACAACGGCGCAAAAGCGACAGGTTCGGCGTGTACGAGCGTCACTTGCGCACAAGCATGCCAGCAGGCGCAGCGGGCGACCGCCGCCGCGATATCGTCGGCCAGGCGGGCGCTGATGCGTATGCCCGGCTCCAGCGCCAGCGCCTTCAGTTCGAACACGCCGGCCTTGCGGTGCGCCTTGGCGTCGACGCGGCCGACCAGCGCGCCGCGGCGCAGGATCGGTAGCGTGAAATAGCCGTAGCGGCGCTTGTCCGCCGGCATGTAGCATTCCAGGCGATAATCGAAATCGAACAGTTCGAGAGCGCGCTTGCGGTCCCAGACGATCGGGTCGAAGGGCGACAGCAAGCTGGTCGCGCTCGCCGCCAGGGTGCGGGCCGCGGCCTGCTCCAGCAGCGGCGCGTGGTCGGGGTGCACATACACCGGTTCGCGCCAATTTTCCACCTTCGCGCGCAGCAGTTCGCCGGCCTCGTGCAATGCATCCAGGTCGACGTGCGGCGGCCTGGTGCGGTGATAGTCGGCGATCCAGCCCGCCTTGGCCAGCCCGAGCGCCTTGACCGCGCGCAGGGCGAACTCGCGCCGCACCGTCTCCATCGGCGGCATGCGGCTGTCGTCCCAGCCCGGCAGCACGCGCTCGGCCAGGTCGTAGATGCGATGAAAATTCCGGCGCCGCGCGATCATCAGCACGCCGGCCGTGAACAGCACTTCGAGCGAGCGCTTTTCCGGCTTCCAGGCCCACCACCCGCCGGCTTGCCCATCGGTGCGTTCGAAATCGGCCGAGCGCACCGGGCCGTGCTCGCGGATGTGGTTCAGCACCCGCTCGACCACGTCCGGATGATCGCGCAGGAAGCCTGCCGCATACTTCCAGCCGAGCGAACCGGGATCGATCATGCGATGCCGGTACAGGCCGTAATCCTCGATCGGAATGAAGCAGGCCTCGTGCGCCCAGTACTCGAACAGTTTTCCTTCTTCAAGCAGGGCATCAAGCCAGCACGGATCGTAGTCGCCCAGGCGGCTCCACAGCACCAGGTAGGGGCTGCGCGCGACCACGCTGATGGTGTCGATCTGCAGCACGCCCATGCGCCGGATCGCGGCCAGCACGTCGTCCTTGCTGGCGCGGGCGCGGCTGGTTTGTAACATCCCCTGGGCAGCCAGGTGCAGGGCGCGCGCGGCGCCGATCGTCAGGACGGGTTCACTCATTCATCAACACTCAATGCACGATTGTAATGAGCATTTTGACACCATCCCGTATTCGCCCGAGAACTTTTTACAGCCGCTTCCGGTCTGCGCTATAGTAAGCGGCTCATCCACGCTCCAGACTCGTTCCTTCCACCCCATGCGGCTGCTGCACACCTCCGACTGGCACCTCGGCCAGACCCTGCACAATTTCGACCGGACCTGGGAACACCAGCGCTTCCTCGACTGGCTGCTCGACACCCTCGTGGCCGAGGACATCGATGCACTCCTGATCGCGGGCGACATCTTCGACAACGCGAATCCGTCGGCGGCCTCGCAGCGCCAGCTGTATCATTTCCTGCAGCAGGCGCGTGCCCGCCTGCCGCGGCTCGACATCGTCGTCATTGCCGGCAACCACGATTCGCCGGGCCGCCTGGAAGCGCCGGGACCGCTGCTGAGCGCGCACGGCACACGCGTGGTCGGCCACATGGCGAAGAACGCCGACGGCGAACTCGACCTGGAGCGCCTGCTGGTGCCGCTGACCGGGCGCGATGGAGAAGTCGAAGCCTGGTGTGTGGCGATTCCCTTCCTGCGGCCCGGCGACGTGCCGCGCGTTGCCGCGCCGGAAGGCGAAGCGGTCGACCCCTACGCCGCCTATATGCAGGGCATCGCCCTGCTCTACCGGCAAGCCTATGCGCTGGCCGAGGCGCGCCGCACGCCAGGCCAGGCGATTCTGGCGATGGGCCACTGCCACATGGTCGGCGGCGACTCCTCGCCGGATTCCGAGCGCCGCATCGTCATCGGCGGCACCGAGGCGCTGCCGGCCTCGATGTTCGATCCCGGCCTGGCCTATGCCGCGCTGGGCCACCTGCACCTGGCCCAGCGCGTCGGCAAGCAGGAACACTTGCGCTACAGCGGCAGTCCGCTGCCGCTGTCGTTCTCGGAAGTACATTACCAGCACCAGGTGCTGCGCATCGATCTCGACGGCGCGGCGGCGCGCGCCATCACGCCCTTGCCCGTGCCGCGCGCGGTCGAGCTGCTGCGGATCCCGGCCGCGCCGGCGCCGCTGAAGGAAGCGATCGCGGCGCTGGTCGAACTCGACCTGCCCGAGCGTCCCGCGCACGAACAGCCCTACCTGGAAGTGCGGGTGCTGCTGGACGGCCCGGAACCGGGCCTGCGCGCCCAGGTCGAAGCCGCGCTGCAGGGCAAGCCGGTGCGCCTGGCCAAGATCGAACCGACCCGGCGCGTGGGGACCGCGCCCGGCATCGAAGCGGCCCTGACCCTGGACCAGCTGGCGGCGCTGCAGCCGGACGAGATCTTCCGCCGCCTGTGGCAGCAGCGCTTCGGCGACGATGCCCCGGACGATCAATTGGCCGCCTTTGCCGAGCTGATGATGCCAGGGGAAGCGGGCGAGGTGCGACGATGAAAATCCTGCGCATCGGCGGCAAGAACCTGGCCTCGCTGGCCGGCGAATTCGAGGTCGACTTCGAGAGCGAACCGCTGGCCTCGAGCGGCCTGTTCGCGATCAGCGGCCCCACCGGGGCCGGAAAAAGCACCCTGCTCGACGCCCTGTGCCTGGCCCTGTACGACGCCACCCCGCGCCTGTTGAAGGCGCGTGCCGGCAACCAGGTGCCGGACGTCGGTGCCGACACGGTACAGGCGCACGACCGCCGCACCCTGCTGCGGCGCGGCGCGGCCGAGGGCTATGCCGAAGTCGACTTCATCGGCAACGACGGCATCGCCTACCGCGCGCGCTGGAGCGTGCGGCGCTCGTACAACAAGGCGACCGGCGCGCTCCAGGGCGTGAACATGAGCCTGCACAAGCTGCCGGAACTGGCCCCGCTCGGCAATACCAAGACCGAAACCCTCGCCGAGATCGAAAAGCGCATCGGCCTGTCGTTCGAACAATTTACGCGCTCGGTGCTGCTGGCCCAGAACGAGTTCTCGGCCTTCCTGCGCACCGACGACAACGAGCGCGGCGAACTGCTCGAAACCCTGACCGGCAGCGCGGTCTACAGCGAGATCTCGCGCCGCGCCTTCGAGCGCTGGCGGCTGGAACAGGAAGCGATGCGGCGCCTGACCGGACGCCTGCAGGACCAGGCGCCGCTGGCACCGGAGCAGCGCACGGTGCTCGACGAGGAACACACGGTGGCGCAAGCCGCGCTGACTGCCGTCGACGCCCGCCGCGGCGCACTCGAACAGCAGCTGCGCTGGCACCAGGCGCTCGATAAACTGGCGCAGGGCGAAGCCCAGGCCGAGACGGCGCTGGCCGCGGCCACGGTGGCGCTCGACGCCGCCGCCCAGCGACGCCGCCATCTGGCCACGCTGGATGCGGTGCAGCCGGCGCGCGCGCTGGTGGCCGAGCTGCAGCGCCTGGCCGGTGAACAGCGCCAGGCCCAGCTCGCCCTGGAGAATGGGGAGAAGGACCTGGCGCGCGCGCTCGACGCGCAAAAGGCCGCGGCCCAAGCCCAGATCGACGCCGAGCGCAAGCTGGAAGCAGCCGAACAGGTCCAGCGCGCGCAGGCGCCCCTGCTCGACCGCGCCAAGGCGCTCGACGCCACGCTCGCCACGCTGGCGCCGGCCCATGCCAAGGCGCGCAGCACCCTCGACGCGGCTGCCGCCGAAGCCCGGCAAGCCGGCCAGGTGCTGGCGGCCAAGACGGCCGAGCTGGACGACGCCAGGCGCACGCTGGCAGACACGCGCGCCTGGCTCGATGCACGGCGCGACCTCGACGGCCTGGCGGCCCAGTGGGAACGCTGGGAACAGCGCCTGCTGCAGGCCGAGCAGGCCGCGGCCCAGGATGCGGCCGCTGCCAACGCATTGGCGCGGGCCCGTACCGGCCTCGAACAGGCCGAAGCGGCGGCCCAGCGCACCGCCGCCGCCCTCGGCGCCGCAACCACGCTGCTGGGGGAACGCGACGCCACGCGCGCGCAGGCGATTCAAACGCTGGACGCCATCGACGCCGACGCCTTGCGCGGCGAACGGCGCGCGCTCGACACCCGGCGCGAGCGCCTGGCCGCCTTCGGCGCCGTCCACAATGCCCTGGACGCGGCGCACAAGCAGTCCGCCAAGCTCGAGTCCCAGGCCGAACGCCAGCAGGCCGCGCACACGGCCGCCGCCGCCGCGCTGGACGCGGCGCGCACCGCGGGCGGCGCCATCGATGCCGCCCTGGACCAGGCCGAGCGCATGTTCGAGGCCGCCCAGCTGGCCTGCGCCGATGGCGTCGAAAGCCTGCGCGACCGCCTCGGCCACGGCACGCCCTGCCCGGTGTGCGGCAGCGAGGAACACCCCTACCGCCACCAGGATGCGCGCCTGCACACCCTGCTCGACAAGATGGCGCAGGAAGTGGCGGCGCGCCGCCGCGAACAGCGCGACAAGCTCAACGAACAGGCGCAGCAGCAGGCGGCGCTGGACAGCGCCGCCGAGCGCCTGCGCGCGCTGGCCGAGGAACGCAGCGGCATGCTGGATGCCGTCGCCCAGCTCGAGGAAGAGCTGGCGGCCAGCCCGCTGGCCGGTGAAGCCCCGGAGGCAGCAAGCCGCGGCGCCTGGCTCACGGCCCAGCAAGGCCTGCTGCGCGACGGCGCCGCCGACCTCGACGCCCGCGAACAAGCGCTGCGCCGCGCCGAGCTGGCGCGCGACGCCGCCCAGCAAGCATGGGACAGCACCCACCGCGAACAGGCACGCCTGCTGGACGCGGCGCAGGCAGCGCAAGCCCAGTTGAACAGCCTGGAAACCGACATCGCCACGCTGGCGGCAAAGCGCGACGCCGCGGCGGAAGCCCTGGCCGGCCTGCTGGCCGAACTCGATCCGGTGCTGGTGGAAGCCTGCGGCGCCGGCTGGCAGGCAGGATGGCGCCAAGACCCGGCCGGCTGGCGCCAGCAACGCGCCGGCGCCGCCCGCGAATGGGCCGAGCGCGCCGCCCGCGTGACGCGGCTGGAATCCGCGATCCGCACCTTCGAAGCCGAACATGCGGCCCTCAGCGCGCGCGCGCAGCAGAACGGGAGCCGGCTGGCCGAGGCCCAGGCGGAGTTCGAGCGCATCGAGCTGGAATCGTCGACGCTGCGCCGCGAGCGCGCGCAACTGTTCGATGGCCGTGCCGCGCGCGAGGTCGAACAGGCGCTGGCCGCCGGCGTGGCGGCGGCGCGCGAAGGCGTCAACGCCAGCCAGGCCGCGAGCCTGCAGGCGGCGCAATCCGAAGCACGGGTGCGCGAAGCCCAGGCGAAAACCCAGGAACGCATCGCCGCACTGCAGGATGCCTCGGGCGACACCGCTGCGCGCCTGAACGCCTGGATCGAAGACTTCGACGGCAACGATCCCGACCTGGAGCCGGTCGACAGCGAACAGGCGCTGGCGGCGCTGCTGGCGGTCGGCAATGCCTGGATCGCGCAGGAGCGCGCTGCACTCGGCGAGCTGGATTCCCAGGCGCGCCAGGCCGCCGCCGTGCTGGCCGAACGGCGCATGCAACGCCAGCAGCACCAGGAAGCGGCGCCGCCGGATGCGGCCGGCCGCGATGCCGCCAGTGTGGCCCAGGACCTGGCCGCGGCCGAGCAGGAACGGCGCACGGTCCACGAGACCGCGGCCGCGCTGGCGCTGCGCATCCGCGAAGACGATGCCCGCCGCGAGCGCGCCCGGTCGATGATGGCCGAGATCGAGCGCCAGCGCGCCATCGAGGAACGCTGGGCCAGGCTGGCCGACCTGATCGGATCCGCCGACGGCAAGAAATTCCGCAACTACGCCCAGCAATTCACGCTCGACGTGCTGCTCGGCTACGCCAACCAGCACCTGGCCCAGCTGGCGCGGCGCTACCGCCTGGAGCGCGTCGCCAACGCCAGCGGCCCGTCGCTGGCACTGATGGTGCGCGACCAGGACATGGGCGGCGAGGTGCGCTCGGTCAACTCGCTGTCCGGCGGCGAATCCTTCCTGGTATCGCTGGCGCTGGCGCTGGGCCTGGCCTCGCTGTCGTCGAACCGGGTCAAGGTCGAGTCGCTGTTCATCGACGAAGGCTTCGGCAGCCTGGACAGCGACACGCTGGGCGTGGCCATGGATGCGCTGGACGCGCTGCAATCGATGGGACGCAAGGTGGGCGTGATTTCGCACGTGCAGGAGATGACGGAGCGGATCGCGACCAAGGTCATGGTGCGGCCGGGCGGCGGCGGCAGCAGCGCCATCACAGTTCAATAAGTAACAATACAGTCATCATGAAACACACACTATTCCTGTTCGACCTCGACGACACCCTGCTCGACTTCAAGGCGTCCGAGCAGCGCTCCTTCGCCCTCACGCTGGGAGAACTCGGCATGCAAGGCGACATCGACGCCCTGTTCGCCGACTACCAGGCGATCAACCTGGCTCTCTGGAAAAGCTTCGAGACCGGCGCGGTGTCGAAGGATTTCCTCAAAGTGGAACGCTTCCGCAAGGCCTTTGCCCAGCACCGCCTCGAGCTCGATCCGGAAGCGGCCAGCCGGCTGTACCTGGAATCGCTGTCGAACACCGTGGTGCTGATCGACGGCGCGGTGCGCCTGTGCGCCACGCTGGCCGCCATCGGCGAGGTCGGCATCATCACCAACGGGGTCGAGCAGATCCAGAAGCGGCGCATCGCCAGCTCCGGCCTGGGCGACCACATTTCCTTCGTCGCGACCTCCGAAGCCTGCGGCCATGCCAAGCCGGACAGCCGCTTCTTCCAGTACACGACGGCGATGGCACGCGCCTTTGCGTCGCACGAGACCATCATCGTCGGCGACCGCCTGGATGCCGACATCCTCGGCGCCAACCGCTTCGGCATCGAGAGCTGCTGGTTCAATCCGGACCGGCTGGCCAACGTGTCGGCAGCGGTGCCGACCTGCGAAGTGCACACGCTGCACGACGTGGTGCCGGCGCTGCGCAGCCTGGCGGCAGCCTGACGGAAATCCGGCCGCGGCTGCGCCGGCACCGCGCGTGCCGGTGCTAAAATGCGCGCCTTTCCAGCATCTTCTTTTTTCGGATCCATCATGTCCAAACCCGCCCGCTTCCTGACCTTCAAGTGCGCCAAGTGCGCCAAGCCGGTCAAGGTCCAGCTGCAGAAAGTCTCGGCCTGCTCGCACATCCAGCCCTACCAGGGCATCTGCGACTGCGGCGAAATCAAGCGCCACGCCACCGGCAATCCGGAGGCGGTCAAATCCTTCGTCGAGTCGAACGACCTGCACTGGCACCATCACCATTGAGCGCCGAATTGAGTGCGCAGATGATCCAGTGGATTGAAAACGGCGAGGAGCGCACGGCAAACTGGCGCTCGGAAAGCGGCTGGCCGGCGCCGAAGAACATCGTGCTGGCCGACGACACCATGAACGCCGACACCGCCTACCGGCTGGCGCTGGACGGCACCGGCCTGCTGTGGCGCGGCGACTTCCAGAATGCGCGCCAGCTGTTACAGGCGCTGGTGCGCCGGCTCGACCAGAAGAGCGAGCGCAACAAGCGAAAGCCGGCCAAGCCGGCCGCCACCCTGACCGAACAGTTCCACCGCCATCGCCTGGCCCAGCTGCAACGCGCGCGCCTGCTGGCCATGCTCCTGATCCCGTTCGAGGCCGATTACACGATCCCGCTGCGGCGCGCGGCCGACGTCAAGCAGGCCTGCAACGAAGCCTACGGCGCGGGCACGGAACCCTTCGTGGCCTCGCTGCGCGAGCTGCTGGGCCTGATCGGCGCACATGAATGGCGGCGCAAGGGCGTGTTCATCCCGGCGCTGGACGAGCGCATCCACCCCTGGTACGGCGTGTTCTCGCCTGTGCGCGGCGAATACGTGGAACTGGTCGCGCAGGCGCCCCTGCCCGCGCAGGAGACGCTCGCCTTCGACATCGGCGCCGGCACCGGCGTGCTGTCGGCGGTGCTGGCCCACCGCGGCCTGCAGGGCGTGATCGCCACCGACATGGACGAGCGCGCGCTCGGCTGCGCCCGCGCCAACATCGACCGGCTGGGCCTGGGCGAGCAGGTCGAGGTGGTGCAGGCCGATTTGTATCCGGAAGGCCGCGCCGGCCTGGTGGTCTGCAATCCGCCCTGGCTGCCGGGCAAGCCGAGTTCGGCGATCGAATATGCGATCTACGATCCGGACAGCCGCATGCTGAAGGGTTTCCTGGCCGGCTTGAAAGACCATTTGCTGGCGCACGGCGAAGGCTGGCTGATCCTGTCCGACCTGGCCGAACATCTGGGCCTGCGTTCGCGCGAGCAATTGCTGGCGTGGATCGCCGACGCGGGCCTGGAAGTTGCCGGCCGCCACGACGTGCGCCCGACCCATCCGAAGGCCAGCGATGCCGACGACCCGCTGGCGGCGGCGCGCACGCGCGAAGTGACGTCCTTGTGGCGCCTGCGTGTGGCGTGACGATGATCAGTGCGGAAACTCGATTTGCACCGGCAGGTCGATTGTTATACAATAGCGTTCTCAGACGCGGGGTGGAGCAGTCTGGCAGCTCGTCGGGCTCATAACCCGAAGGTCACAGGTTCAAATCCTGTCCCCGCAACCAGAATTCTTTAAAACCGAGCCCGACTCTTGTAGTTGGGCTTTGTTTTTTGAGCAGTCGTTTTAGTAGTACAGAGCGCATGAGAGACAAGAAAGACAACGCGACCTTCGATTTGCCGGGTTTCGAACCGGCGGGCCAGGACGATGCCGTTGTCCCTCCTCCCGAGCCGAAGCGCGGCGGTCCGCGCCCGCGCCGGATTGCGCTCAAGCAGGAGCAGATTTCGCTGCTCGAAGAAACCGACGCCAGCGGCCTGCCCGTATGGCAGCGCGACCCGAATCTTGACCTGACCGGCCTGCCGATCTGGCAACCGGACTGAGCAACGACAAGGCCTTTACGGCTTTGTCAGGCGCTCTTAACCTGCCGCGCCTGCGGTTGACACCATGACCGATACCGCATTCTCCTCCCTCCAGCTCGATCCGCGCTTCCTGGCCAACCTGACCCAGCTCGGCTATACCCAGATGACGCCGGTGCAGGCATCCACCCTGCCCCTCGCGCTGGCCGGCCGCGACCTGATCGCCCAGGCCAAGACCGGCAGCGGCAAGACCGCCGCCTTCGGCATCGGCATGCTGCTGGGCCTGAATCCGACGCTGTTCGCGGTGCAGGGCATGGTGATGTGCCCGACGCGCGAGCTGGCCGACCAGGTCGCCAACGAGCTGCGGCGGCTGGCGCGCGGCATCGGCAACGTCAAGATCGTGACGCTCACCGGCGGCATCCCGATGCGCCCGCAGATCGCCACGCTCGAATTCGGCGCCCACATCGTGGTCGGCACGCCGGGCCGCATCCGCGACCACCTGCAGCGCAAGACCCTCGACCTGGCGCGCCTGCGCACCCTGGTGCTGGACGAGGCCGACCGCATGACCGACATGGGTTTCTACGACGAGATCGCGGCCATCGTGCGCGAATGCCCGGCGCGCCGCCAGACCCTGCTGTTCTCGGCCACCTACCCCGACGATATCCGCGAAGCCACCGCGCTGTTCCTCAACAATCCGGAAGAAGTCGCGGTCGAGACGCGCCACGTGCCGGCCCAGATCGAGCAGCGCTTCTACGAGATCGGTTTCGAAGGCCGCGAAGAGGCGGCGGCGCGCGTGCTGCGCCACATCCGCCCAGCCTCGGCGATCGCCTTCTGCAACACCAAGGCGCGCTGCCGCGAAGTGGTCGATTACCTGCGTGATAAAGGCTTTGCGGCGCTGGCGCTGTACGGCGAACTGGAACAACGCGAGCGCGACGAGACCCTGGTGCTGTTCGCCAACCGCAGCTGCTCGGTGCTGGTGGCCACCGACGTGGCCGCGCGCGGCATCGACGTCGCCGGACTGGAACTGGTGCTGAACGTCGACGTCTCGAAGGACCCGGAAGTGCACGTGCACCGCGTCGGCCGCACCGGCCGTGCCGGCGAGACCGGCCTGGCGGTGACCCTGTCCGCGCCCAACGAAAAACGCTTCGTGCGCCTGATCGAAGACCTGCAGGGCCAGGCCGCCGAGTGGCATCCGCTGGCCGAACTCGACGACGTCGACGTCCCCGCCGACGAACTGGCCGCACTGGCCCCGATGGTCACGCTATGCTTCGCCGGCGGCAAGAAGGACAAGCTGCGTCCGGGCGATTTGATGGGCGCACTGGCCAAGGATGCCGGCCTGACCAAGGAACAGGTCGGCAAGATCCACATCCTGGAATTCATGAGCTACGTTGCGATCCAGCGTAGCGCAGCCCGCCAGGCCTACCAGGGCCTGAACGCCAACAACCCGCTCGGCACCGATTACGGCAGCGTCAAAGGCCGCAACTTCAAGATGCGTTTCATCGACGTTTAATCATCCTCAAACCGGGGTCAGAGCCCAATTTTGGCAGGTCCACTTAACAATTTTTTGATGCTAAGAATTTTCCAAACATTGTGCTCTGACCCCGAATTTTGTAACAAAAGTAAAAGCCGCGCACGGTTGGAATGATTTCCGGGCGGCAGCTCTGCAGTTCTGGCATCATTTTGCTAAAGGAGCATTAGTAAAATGACCAGCTCAACAACAACCGGGCAAGAGAGGGCGGAAGGCCGCAGCGTCAGGGACATCGTCGAGCATGCGCACGGCGAAGTGACCGAAGCCTGGTGCCGCAAACTCTTCCGCCAGCTGCTGCAGGCCCTCGAACGCCAGTACGCGATGGAGATGCCGCACCGCGTCATCACCGCCGACACCGTCGTGTTCCACCAGAACGGCCAGCCGCTGTTGCTGCCGTCGATCGCCAGCGATCCCGTCCCCACCGAAGCCGACGACCTCACCGCACTCGCCAAGCTGGTCCATTATGCGATCACGCAGGAACTGCTGCCGAGCGGCCCGCTGCACGGCCGCGGTCTCGATGGCTACAGCGAGGCCCTGCTCACGGCGGTCGACCGCTGCATGGACCCCGACCCGGCCCAGCGCCCGCAGACGGTCGCGGAACTGCGCGACATCCTCGGCATCGTGCCGCCGGGGTCGGCGCCACTGCCGCCACCGCCGGCCTTGTCGGAGCTGGCGGACCCGCTGGCTGAACCGGTCCTAGTGGATGAGGCAGCCCCGGCGGCTGAACCTGCCCCAGTGACAGAACCGACCCCGGTGGAAGCTGAGCCGGCCTCGGTGACTGAGCCGCTCCCGCTGCCTGAGCCACCCCCGCTGCCAGAACCGATCCCGACGGCTGAACCAGTCCCAGTAATCGAACCGACTCCGGTGGCTGAACCAGTCCCAATGATCCGACCGGTTCCGGTGATGGAGCCGGCCCGGGTGGTGGCTGAGCCGGCCGCGGTACCTGTGGCAACACCGGTGGCAGAGCCAGTCCCGATGGCTGAACCGGCCCCAGTGGCTGAGCCGGTCGCAGTGACCGAACCCGCCCCGGTTGCCAAGCCGGCCATGGTGCCGGAGCCGCATATCCAGCCGCAGCCGCAAAAGCCACTAGAGGCCGCCATCCCCGCCCACGCCCTGCGCGCCCGCGCGGACGGCAAAGGCAGCGAAAGGCCTGCAACGAGCACCAGCAGCACGCCTGCCGCGGCTGCAGCGCCTGCGGCGACGACCGCGGCACCTACAGCAGCAGCGCCCACCGCGCCGCCGGCCCAGCCCCACGCCGGCACCCACACCGCGGCCCCGCACCGCCGGCCGCGCTGGCCCATCGTCGCGATCCTGGCGGCCATGGTCCTCGTTGGATACGCTCTGCTGCCCAGCAATGCCCCGCATGACCAGCCTGCGCCGGCTGTACTGCAGGACCAGGCCGGCCCCCAGGCCCCCGCAAGTGTCAACATCCCCGCAGCCTCGCCGGACGCCACGACTGCACCCGCGGCACCGGCGGCCGGCCCGGCCCTCCAGCCTGTCCCATCCACTTCAGTACAGAACCCGGGCGCCCTGCCCGCACAGCCGCCGGCAGCGGCAGGTGTCGCCCCTGCTGCAACGCCGGGCATCGTCCCGGCGATGCCTGCCGGCGCCGGCGCCACGGCAAGCGTCGCACCCGGCGCAGCCGCCCCCAACGCCGGCGCCACCTACCAGCTGCACATCCAGCCCTGGGGTACCGTCTACGTGGATGGCGTCGACCGCGGCGTCAGCCCGCCGATCAAGCGCCTGCAGCTGCCCGCGGGACGCCACACGGTCCGCGTGACCAATCCGAATTTCCAGGAACGCGTGCTCGACGTCGACACGTCGGCCGGCGACGGCCGCATCGTCGTCGACTTCAGCGCCGCAGAATGAAAGCGCGCATGATGCCCATGACCACACTCACACGCACACTGCCGACCGCCGCCCTGCTCGCCATCCTGGCGAGCGGCTGCGCCGAGTATCCGATCTTCGACAGCAAGCCGGCCCGCAATGGCAGCCATCCGAAAGCCGTCACGGTGACCGAGCGCTCGCCCAGTCCGCCGGCCCGGCCCAAGGAACGCAGCCGCGAGCGCGAGCGCGATGACGGGCCGAAGGAAAGCGACGGCCTGCGCGAAGGCATCCGCCTGTACGACGAAGGCGATTACAACGGCGCCATCAAGCGCCTGGGCGCGCGCGACCTGAACAACGGCCCGCTGGCGACGCGCCTGACCGCACTCAAGTACACGGCCTTCAGCTATTGCGTGACGGCGCGGCCGGCCCAGTGCCGCCAGGCCTTCGACAAGGCATTGCGCCTCGATCCCTCGTTCGACCTGGCACCCGGCGAACATGGCCACCCGTTGTGGGGGCCGGTGTTCACGAAAGCCAAGCAGGCGGCCGATTAGCTTTGACGTAACTAAGCCTTGACGTTGACCGACGCCGGGAAGGCCGGCGCCCGGCGGTGCAGCGTCGCCTGCTCGTAGGCATACGCCATCCCGATCAGCGTCGCCTCGCTCCAGGCGCCGCCGACAAAGGACAGGCCGACCGGCAAGCCATGCACGTAGCCGGCCGGCACCGTCACGTGCGGGTAGCCGGCCACCGCCGCCGGCGACGAAAAGCTGCCGCCGTAGTGATCGCCGTTGATGTAGTCGGTCAGCCAGGCCACGCCGCCGGTCGGCGCCACCAGCGCATCCAGCTTTTCCTCGCGCATGATCTTGTCGATCCCCTCTTCGCGCGCATAGCGGTGGTTGTTGGCCAGCGCTTCGCGGTAAGCCTTGTCCTGCAGGCCCGGCTTGGCCTGGGCCGCGACCAGGTGTTCCTGGCCGAAGTGCTGCAGCTCGCGCGCCGCGTTCTTTTCGTTGAAGGCGATGATGTCGGCCATGGTCTTGACCGGCGCATGGGCGGCATAGCCGGCCAGCCAGGCTTCCAGGTCGGGGCGGAACTCGCCCAGCAGCACCTCGAGTTCGCTGTCGTTGTACTTGTCGGTGTTCGGCACCTGCACGTCGACCAGGATCGCACCCTGCGCCTTCAGCACCGCCAGTTCCTTCTCGATCAGGGCGTCGATGGCCGTGGCGCTGCCGAAGAAATTGCGCGCCACGCCGATGCGCTTGCCCTGCAGGCCATCCTTGCGCAGGGCGCGGGCGTAGTCGGCGGACTTGCCGCGGCTGGCACCGGTGGCATCGTCCGCCGTGTCGACGCCGCACAGGGCGGTCAACAGCAGCGCGGCGTCGGCCACGCTGCGGGTCATCGGGCCGGCCGTGTCCTGCGAATGCGCGATCGGGATGATGCCGCTGCGGCTGACCAGGCCCAGGGTCGGCTTGATGCCGACGATGCCGCAGGTCGAGGCCGGCGACACGATCGAGCCGTCGGTTTCGGTGCCGATCGCCAGCGTTGCCAGGCTGGCCGCCATCGCCGCGCCCGAGCCGGAGCTGGAACCGCTGGTGTTGCGGTCGAGCGCATACGGATTGCGGGTCTGGCCGCCGCGTCCGCTCCAGCCGCTGACCGAATGGGTCGAGCGCATATTGGCCCATTCGGACAGGTTGGTCTTGCCGAGGATGACGGCGCCGGCCTCGCGCAGCTTTTGCGCGACGTAGGCATCCTTGCTGGCGCGGACGCCGTCCAGCGCCAGCGAACCGGCGCTGATGCTCATCTTGTCCGCGGTCGCGATATTGTCCTTGATCAGCACCGGGATGCCGTGCAGCGGTCCGCGCACTTTACCGGCCTTGCGCTCGCGGTCCAGCGATTCGGCAATTGCCAGCGCATCCGGATTCAGCTCGATCACGGCGCGCAGCGCCGGGCCGGCCTTGTCGATGGCCGCGATGCGCGCCAGATATTGCTGCACCAGGGCTTTCGAACTCAGCTTGCCGGCCGCCATCTGCGCCTGTTGTTCCTGCACGCCCGCCTCGAGGATGGCACTGCCTGCCGCGCTGCCGTTGGCGGCAGCCGAAGCCAGTTGGGCCACACCGGCAGCGGCGCCGGCAGCCACGCCGAGTCGAACGAAATCCCTGCGATCCATGCAATTCTCCGTCAAATAAAATCAAGAATAGCAGTAAAGTTGCCTATGCAACACGAATTAATGCGCTGGCATTTTGTTGCATATGAATATTTTGTCATGCAGAATGTGGAAACGTTCCCACACTTCCTTACCCCATGGCCACCCAGACTGCGTCCACCGGTTTTGCCGACACCAAGCGCCACTATCCGATCCTCGACGGCCTGCGCGGCGTCGCCGCCCTGATGGTCGTGGCTTTCCACCTGTTCGAGGCGCATGCCGCCAGCCGCTTCGTCCAGATCATCAACCACGGCTACCTGGCGGTCGATTTCTTTTTCCTGCTGTCCGGCTTCGTCATCGGCTATGCCTACGACGACCGCTGGCGCAGCATGACAGTCGGCGAATTCTGCAAGCGGCGCCTGATCCGCCTGCACCCGATGATCGTGGTGGCGATGCTGGTCGGCGCCGCGCTGTTCTACTTCCAGCAGGGCGTGCCGTTTCCGAAAATTCAGGACACGCCGCTGTGGCTGATGCTGGCGCTGATGTTCATCGGCATGACGCTGCTGCCGGTGGGCGCGGCGCTGGACGTGCGCGGCTGGGGCGAGATGCACCCGCTGAACGGCCCGGCATGGTCGCTGTTCTATGAGTATGTGGGCAACCTGCTGTACGCCCTGTTCGTGCGCAGGTTTTCCAGGGTGGCGCTGGGCCTGTGCGTGTTCCTGGCCGGCTGCGCGCTGGTGCATCACTGCGTGGCCGGCCCGCAGGGTGACGTGATCGGCGGCTGGTCGCTCGATCCGGCCCAGGTGCGCCTCGGCCTGACCCGCCTGCTGTATCCCTTTTTCGCCGGCCTGCTGTTGTCGCGCGTCGTCAAGATCGGTCGGGTCCGTCACGCTTTCCTGCTGAGCAGCGCGATCGTCGTGGCAACGCTGGCCATGCCGCGCTTCGGCGGCGAACAGGCGGTATGGATGAATGGCCTGTACGAATCGGTCTGCATCATCGCCGTGTTCCCGCTGGTCGTGTACCTGGGCGCGAGCGGCGACGTGCACGAGGGTCCGGCGGCGCGCGCATGTAATTTCCTGGGCGGCATTTCATACCCGCTGTATATCACCCACTACCCTTTCGTGTACGCCTACACGGCCTGGGTCGTCACCAACAAGGTGACGCTGCGCGACGGCGCCCCGGTCGCGCTGGCGACCCTGCTGCTGTGCGTACTGCTGGCCCATGTTTGCCTGAAGTACTACGACATCCCGGTCCGCCGGTGGCTGACGCGGCGCTACATGGGCAAGGCGGCTGCGCCGACCCTGGCGTCGAAGCCCTTGGCATGAACGGCATGCTCATGCGGGCTTGAATGCAAAAAAAACGCTGCCCTCGGGCAGCGTTTTTTCGTAAAGCAGGGATTCGACTTAGTTGCGAACCACGCGCTTGTACTCGGCGGTACGGGTGTCGATCTCGATGGTGTCGTCCTGGTTGACGAACAGCGGCACCGAAATGGTGAATTGCTTGCCTTCGATCGCGTTTTCGATCTTGGCTTCCTTCAGCACGTTGCCCGAAGTGTTGCCCTTGACGGCCGGCTCGGTGTAGACGATCTGGCGAGCGATGGTGATCGGCAGTTCGACCGAGATTGCCTTGCCGTCGTAGAACACGGCTTCGCATTCCATACCGTCTTTCAGGTAGTTGATGGCTTCGCCCATGTTTTCTTCTTCGATCTCGTACTGGTTGTACTCTTCATCCATGAAGACGTACAGCGGGTCGGCGAAGTACGAGTAGGTCACCGGCTTCTTGTCCAGCACGACGACGTCGAACTTGTCGTCGCCGCGGAACACGTTTTCCAGCGGGGCGTTGGTCAGAAGATTCTTCATCTTCCACTTGTAGGTGAAGCCCGTGCGGCTCGAGCCGTTGACGTCGGAGCGCAGCACGATAAACGGCTTTTCATCGACCATGATGATGTTGCCAACACGGATTTCTTTTGCGGGTTTCATAGGAAGTTTTGGATAAAAAATGAGTTGCAGTAATCGAGCATCATACCATGATCCTTACCCGCCGCCTACCGAAGCGACCGGGTGAAATTCAGCAGATTGCTCACCAAGTCGCCGTTCGCCAACATCAGGCCCTGCCAGGTGCTGGCGCGGGCCGACAGCGTCGGCAGTTCGGCTTGCAGTGACCTCCAGAGCGCCGGCCAATCGGCCGCGCGCCCCGCCTGTCGGTCTTCGACGACACCATTCCAGTGCAACGAAAATTCGGCCAGGCTGTCGAGAGGTCCAGCGTCTCCGGTGTATTTTTCCAGGAAAGCACGGAGTTTAACATGATGCAAGTTTTCATCTTGCGGATAAATGTGCCATATGAACGGCCTACCGGCCCATTGCGCGCGTACCCAGGAGTCTTCGCCGCGCACGAGGTTCAGGTCGCATGCCCATAACAGGCGGTCGTAGTCGTGCTGTGACATGAAGGGCACCACGCGCACCGTGAGCCGGCCGCGGGTGGCAACGCTGCCCGGGTGCGGCTCGGTGCCCAGGAAGGCAGCGACCTGGTCGCGCGCGACGCCGTCCGGCACCAGGCACAGCACGTCGCGCTCGCTCTGGCGCCAGGCCTCGAACAACTGTGCCACCGGTGCGTGCGGATAGCAGAACAGGCTGGCCCTGAACGCGGCCGTTTCGCCTGCGGCCACGCCCAGCCCGGCAAGGAAGGCCGCTTGCGCCGCCGGGTCGGCCTGGAAGCGGTCGCGGGCGTCGAGCAGGCTCCCCTCGCGCAGCAGGCCGCCGGTGCTGGAGGTAAACCCCGGGAAAAAGAAATGCTTGGTCAGCTTCAGGCGCGGATGCATCGAGGGAAGCCGGTGGCAGCCCTCGACCCAGGCTTCCGCGCTCAGGCCTTCGTAATTGATCCACACCGGGCGCGGTTCGCGCTGCGCCATCGCGGCCACGTAGCCGGGCGGAATCTCGACGCCGAAGAATTCGATCACGATGTCGGGCACGTCGGCCGCCGTGAAGCTGCCTTCCTGGCCCTGCCAGTGGCGTACCTGCACGCCCTCGACCACCTGCTCGGCGGCTTCCGGGGCCACCGCCGGCCAGATGCGCCGGAAACTGCGCAGATCGTCGACCCACAGTGTCACAGCGATGCCATGTTCGGCCTGGAGCTGGCGCGCCAGGCGCCAGCAGATGCCGATGTCGCCATAGTTGTCGACGACTTTGCAGAAAATGGCCAGCGAAATCGGTGGGATGGGGAGTTGGGACATGCTCGGAACGGGGCCGCTAATATAGAAAGGGAGGGCGCCATTGTAGCGGCTTTCATGAGGTCAAAAGACTGCTTGCCATATCCCCAAGCCTGACAGATGCACCGTCCTGGTGAATCCATGCCAGCAGGCGGTGCAATCACGGTGCACTCTGCGCCATCGCAAGGCACGAAATATCCGGAGTGAATTGCGCACCCGTGCACAAACTTCATCAGGGGCCTCCTGTCCAACAGCCACCTGTAGAAAAGCGGACCGCTCAGGTGGTCTCCGCCGGTGTCGCCGCGTCCGGAGAACTCCAACGCGACGGTCTTTTCCATCGTACGCGTCCGCCGACATCGGAGTCGATGTGCGGCGGCCGCATCCAGACAAGGAGTTGGTCATGAATGAATTTCAGCAGCTCGGCGTTGGACAGCAGGCAGGACAACAATTTCAACCGGAACTCGCGCCGCAGGGGTTCTTCGGCAGCGTATTGGGCGCGCCGCTCGGCGGCCTGATCGGTCGCGGCATCGGCGGCCTGTTCGGCAATGCCCAGCTGGGCAGCCAGATCGGCCAGGCGGCCGGCGGCATCGGCGGCGGCTTCCTGCCGCTGTCGGCCGACCCCTACCAGCAACTGCAGCAGCAGCAACAGCTGCAGCCACTGCAGCAGGGGCAAGGCCAGCTCAGCCCGCAAGGCTGGTTCGGCAATGCCATCAGCCAGTTCGGCGGGCCGCTCGGCGGCCTGATCGGCGGTATCGCCGGCAACCAGCAACTTGGCAGCACCATCGGCGGCATCGCCTCGCAACTGGGCGGCATGCTGCCCTTCTCCGTCGACCCTTACCAGATGCAGCAACTGGCGCAACAACAGGCCCAGCAGGGCCAGCTGGCACCGCAAGGCTGGTTCGGCAGCGCCATCAGCCAGCTCGGCAAGCCCCTGGGCGGCCTGATCGGCGGCCTGGCCGGCAACCAGCAACTGGGCAGCACCATCGGCGGCATCGCTTCGCAACTGGGCGGCATGCTGCCGTTCTCGGCGGGCCCGCAGCAACAGTTCCAGCAGCATCCGCATGTGCAGGCGCTGGTCCAGCAACTGCAGCAGCTGCACCAGATCCAGCAGCAGATCCAGCAACAGCTGCAGCAGCTAGTCCTGCAACAGCAACAGCAGCCGCAGCCTTCACAACAGCAGCCGCAAACCGTGCAGCAGGCAGGCCAGGGCCAGATGGCGCCGCAGGGCTGGTTCGGCAATGCACTGTCGCAATTCGGCCAACCGGTGGGCAGCTTCATCGGCGGCCTGGCCGGCAACCAGCAACTGGGCAACACCATCGGCGGCATCGCTTCGCAACTGGGCGGCATGCTGCCGTTCTCGGTCGATCCCTACCAGATGCAGCAGCTGGCCCAACAGCAGGCCCAACAACAAGCCCAGCAGCAGGCACTGCAGGGGCAGCCGGGCCAGCCGGGCCAGCTCACACCGCAAGGCTGGTTCGGCAATGCCATCAGCCAGTTCGGCCGGCCCTTGGGCGGCTTGATCGGCGGCATCGCCGGCAACCAGCAACTGGGCAGCACCATCGGCGGCATCGCCTCGCAACTGGGCGGCATGCTGCCGTTCTCGGCCGACCCTTACCAGCTGCAGCAACTCGCCCAACAGCAGCAGGGCCAGCAATTGCAGCCGGGGCAGTATCCGGTCTACACCACGCCGCCGGCACAGGGCAATACCGTGCATTGACGGCATATTGACGCCGCCGCGTTGATCTTGCGGCATCGGCGTCGCATTGGAGGCGCATCGGCAACGCCGATGCGCAACGACCCGATCGAGGAGGAGCTCCGCATGCCAAACGCAGCTGAAACCAGCCGCTACATCATCCGCGCCGTCGACGACGGACCGGCGCTCGCCGCCTTCATCGCCAGCCTGCGTGCCGACGCCGCCGTACGGCTGGTCGACACCATCGGGCCGAAGGCGCAACCGCATACCGCGGTGGTGGAAACCGATGCCGCGACGGCGGAGCGGCTCGAACAAACGTTCCGCACTTCCAACCAATTGATGATCGAACCGGACCGTCCGCTGTCGCTGTTCGACTAGCGGCGCCGCATCGATCCGAAAGGAACAGACATGGCCAAAATACCAAACGGCGGGCAGCCGGACGGGCCCAATGGCGCGGAAGGGGCGCCCATCCCGGTCGCCGGCGATCCACCGGGCCGGCGCGTGGGCGAGCGCAAGAAACGCTTCCTGGTCACGCCGCAGCCGGCGCCGGAAGGCCTGAGTCCGTTTGGCCTCAGCCCCTTCGCGCTGGGGTCGCCCGGCGTCCAGCCCCTTACGCTGCAATCAGTCGAGCAGGTCCTGCGTGCCGCCCCTGACATCGAGGTGGTAGGCACGGTGGGCACGGCCGCCACCCGCAGCATCGGCCTGATGGAATCCGGCATGGGCAGCGGCAACCCGGGCGGCACCCTGGTCGCGCGCATGACCGACGACAAGGCGCGCGCCCTGCTCCAGCAAGCCCAGGGCCGGCTGGTGGTCGAACGCGACCAGCACCTGCACCTGCTCGATCCGGTGCCGCGCCACCCTACCCTGGTGAATTCCTTCGCCGCCTACGACGGCCCGCACTTCGATATCGACCTGGTGGTGCTGGGCAAGGACGGCGTGCCGCTGGGCGGCGCCGAAGTCTCGCTGTTCGGCGGCCTGCTGCCGGCCGCCGGTCTGACCGACGACCAGGGCAGGCTGACGCTCACTGTGCACGGCGACTCGCCGCACACGGTCACCGGGCTGTACGTGAAGCCGCGCGCCGACTACTGGAGCTTTTACCAGCGCGATCCCGACCTGGCACCCGGCGAGCCGAACGTGGTCGGCCTGCAGGCGCTGTCCGACTGGCCGCAGATGCCGGGCTTCCCGGGCCGCAGCACGGTCTGCTGGGGCGCGCGCGCAATGCGCCTGGACCAGGTGCCGCCCTCGTTCCGCGGCCAGGGCGTGCGGGTCGCCGTGATCGACTCCGGCGTCGCCACCACACACGCCGACCTGAGCCGCATCCGCGCCGGCTTCGACGTCATCAAGGACAATGACGAGACCTGGAACCAGGACCAGCTGGGCCACGGTTCGCACTGTGCGGGCGTGATCGCCGGCTACGATCCGGCGTTCGGCATCCGCGGCTTCGTGCCCGACGCCGAAATCCACGTCTGCAAGCTGTTCCCCGGCGGCCAGATCAGCCAGCTGATCGAAGCGCTCGAATACTGCATCGAACACCAGATCGACGTGGTCAACCTCAGCCTCGGCGGTACCGGCCCTTCGCCGGCGCTGGAGCAGCAGATCCTGCGCGCGCGGCGGGCCGGCGTCGCCTGCATCGCCGCTGCCGGCAATTCCGGCGGGCCGGTGCAGTATCCGGCGGCCTCGCCCTATGTGCTGGCGGTGGCGGCGGTCGGCAAGATCGACGAGTTCCCGCGCGACAGCTACCACGTCGAGACCATCCACCCGGACGTCGACGCCCAGGGCTTTTTCACAGCCCGGTTCAGCTGCTACGGCCCCGAGGTCGATGTCTGCGCACCGGGCGTTGCCGTGGTGTCGTCGGTACCGCCGAATAATTTCGCCGCCTGGGACGGCACCTCGATGGCGGCGCCGCACGTGACCGGCCTGGCGGCCCTGATGCTGGCGCACCGGCCGGAATTCCAAGGCCAGGGACGGATGCGCTCGGCCGAGCGGGTGGAACAGCTGTTCCGCCTGATCCGCATGAGCGCGCGCCGTGTCAGCCAGGCGGCACCGGCGCGGATCGGCTACGGTTTGCCGGATGCACTGGTCGCACTCGGCCTGGCGCCGGGCGTGAACCAGCAAGCCTTCGAGTCGATGCTGGGTTCGCTGATGGGAACGATGCCGATGGCGCCGGCCGCCGTGCCGCCGATGGCGATGGGCGCGCAGCAGAGAACAGGGCCGATCACGCCCTTTGGTTTTGGCTGGTAGAAAATGAAAAACCGGAGCACCTCGACGCGCATGCGCGTTGGTCTGCTCCGGCTTTAACTGGCGTCCCCACGGGGATTCGAACCCCGGTACTCACCGTGAAAGGGTGATGTCCTAGGCCTCTAGACGATGGGGACCTAAAACTGTTTTACTGCGTACAGCGCATGCACTGTACTACTGCCACATTCCTGGCGTCCCCACGGGGATTCGAACCCCGGTACTCACCGTGAAAGGGTGATGTCCTAGGCCTCTAGACGATGGGGACCCTGAACTACCGATAACGTCAACTTGCGGGCCAGAGCCCAACCGATAACATCGGGCTCTGACACTTTATTTGGTGGAGGTAAGCGGGATCGAACCGCTGACCTCTTGCATGCCATGCAAGCGCTCTCCCAGCTGAGCTATACCCCCCAACACTTCTCATGCCTCGACAACTGCATCAATAAAAAAGCCGCTTCAAGGCGGCTCCTTGCGATGCGTGTCTGGCGTCCCCACGGGGATTCGAACCCCGGTACTCACCGTGAAAGGGTGATGTCCTAGGCCTCTAGACGATGGGGACCTAAAACTATTTACTGCATCGGCGCCGCTCGCTGGGTGGCGGCATCGACAACGACTGATTACCAAAATCTTGGCGTCCCCACGGGGATTCGAACCCCGGTACTCACCGTGAAAGGGTGATGTCCTAGGCCTCTAGACGATGGGGACCCTGGACTGCTACGACTACCTTCTGAAACTTGGTGGAGGTAAGCGGGATCGAACCGCTGACCTCTTGCATGCCATGCAAGCGCTCTCCCAGCTGAGCTATACCCCCGTTTCAGAGAGACAGTATCATAACATACTGTTTTTACTTCATGCAGCGCCGTTTTCACAACACTGGCGTCCCCACGGGGATTCGAACCCCGGTACTCACCGTGAAAGGGTGATGTCCTAGGCCTCTAGACGATGGGGACCTTGAACTACCGATACTACCTGTTACCTGCCATTTACTGCACACTTCAGAACGTGGTGGAGGTAAGCGGGATCGAACCGCTGACCTCTTGCATGCCATGCAAGCGCTCTCCCAGCTGAGCTATACCCCCGCAGCGCTGAAGTGCGAGCATTATAGGGGATAGACTTGCATTACGCAAATAGCTTGAAAGCTCTTTAAAGACACTATGCAAAACCGTCGCGAGCGGCAGCAATGTCGTCCGAGAAGCGCAGCTGTACGAAAGTACAGCGAGCATCGCAGGACGACAGTGCAACGCGCAGCAGGTTTGGCATGGTGTCTTACAGCCCTTTTTGCACGCGTGCCACCACCACGTCGCGGCCGAACAGTTCCAGCACGGCGTCGATCGCCGGCGTCTGCAACTGGCCGGTGACGAGCAGGCGCAGCGGCATGGCCAGTTGCGGCATCTTCAAGCCGTTCGCCGCCAGCACTTCCTTCATCATGGCCGACAGAGCTGACTTGGTCCATTCCACGGACTGCAGCTTTTCCGCGAACTGGGCCAGGGCCGGACGCACGGCATCGGTCAGGTGCTGCGCCAGCAGCGCCTGGTATTCCGCGTTCGCGGGATTCGGCGTGCGGTAGAACAGCATCGCCGCATCGGCCAGTTCATTGATGGTGTTGGTGCGCTCCTTCATCAGCGCCAGCACGCTGGCCAGCGGCGGCGCACCTTCGAAGACCGCGCCTGCCATCTTCGGACGCGCCAGTTCGGCCAGGCGTTCGTTGTCGGCCTGCTTGATATAGTGATTGTTAAGCCAGGCCAGCTTTTCCGGGTTGAACTGGGCCGCCGACGCGGTCAGGTGTTCCAGGTTGAACCACTCGGTAAATTGCTCCATCGAGAAGATCTCGTCGTCGCCGTGGCTCCAGCCCAGGCGCGCCAGATAGTTGAGCATCGCTTCCGGCAGGAAGCCCTGCTCCGGATACTGCATCACGCTGACGGCGCCGTGGCGCTTCGACAGCTTCTGGCCGTCCGGGCCCAGGATCATCGGCAGGTGGCCGTACTGCGGCAGTTCGGCGCCGAGCGCGCGCAGGATATTGATCTGGCGCGGCGTATTGTTCACGTGGTCGTCGCCGCGCAGCACGTGGGTGATCTTCATGTCCCAGTCGTCGACCGACACGCAGAAGTTATAGGTCGGGGTGCCGTCGGGACGCGCGATGATCAGGTCGTCCAGTTCCTTGTTGGCGATCGTGATCGGGCCCTTGACCACGTCGTGCCAGGTGACTTCGCCATCCAGCGGGTTCTTGAAACGCACCACCGGCTTCACGCCCGCCGGGACTTCCGGGAGCACCTTGCCCGGTTCCGGACGCCATGTGCCGTCGTAGCGCGGCTTTTCGCCAGCGGCGCGCATGCGTTCGCGCATGGCTTCGACTTCTTCCGGCGAGCAGTAGCACAGATAGGCGGTGCCGGCTTCCAGCATGCCCTTCACCACCTCACGGTAGCGGTCCATGCGCTGCATCTGGTAGAACGGGCCTTCGTCGTGGCTCAGGCCCAGCCACTGCATGCCGTCCAGGATGGCCTGCACTGCTTCCGGGGTCGAGCGCTCCAGGTCGGTGTCTTCGATACGCAGGATGAAGGTGCCGCCGAAGTGGCGCGCGTAGGCCCACGAATACAGTGCGGTGCGGGCGCCGCCGAGATGGAGATAGCCGGTCGGGCTGGGAGCGAAACGGGTACGGACGGGGGTACGGACGGTCATGGTCGAAACGGATAAGTGACGGCGGCTCGGCACAGGTAGAGCCTGCGGGCGCGGCGTCGTGTTATTGGTCAGGCAGTTATTTTACAGCCTACCTCCCCGGCTGGGCGTAACGACGCTCCAACCCCATTGCTGCCGAACACCGATAATTTCAATAATTACTTTACAGAAATTTCAAGTTTCGCTACAGTCCCTCTCCTTTTTCATCAAATTATCCTCTTCGCCATCCATGCCGAACGATCCGGGCACCGCCTCAATCGCGCGACTGCGCGGAGAATTTACCTGTGCCGCCACGGAAATCGGCTTCCTGCACCAGAATACCGCCACCATCCTGCGCGACTTGCGCCGTTCGGTCCTGCTGTGTTCCCTGTGCTACGCCTTGTTCGGCATCGCCGACGTGCTGGCGCTGGGCCTGCCCGGCGCGCTGGTTCCCTTGCTGTCGCGCCTGTTCCCACCGCTGGTGGCGATCGCAGGCCTGCGCCACGTGAGCCGCGCGGCCGCGCCGATCAGGGCTGCCTACCGGTCGTCCGCCATCACGTCGCTGCTGGCCATGAGCAGCTACCTGGTCGTCGTCTGCTACCGGCCCCACGACATCCTGCTGCACGGCATGGCGATGAGCCTGATGGCGGTGGCGGTGCTGATCTTCATGCCTGGCCGCGTCCTCACCGCCGTGCTGATCGCGCCCGGCGTGAGCCTCGTGTTCGTCCTGCTGGCCTGGCACCTGGATGCGACAGACGCGCAAAGCCTCGGTGCGATGACGATGATGATCGTGTTTGCCAACGTCTTCGGGGTCGCCGCCTGCTATCGCCACGCGCGCCTGTGGCGCGAGCAGTACTGGGCCCAGCAGGTACTGACCAACCTGTCGGTGCGCGACCCGCTGACAGGCTGCTACAACCGGCGCCACCTGAACGCCGCCCTGCTCGACGGCGAGATCGTGCGCGCGCGCCGCTACCGCCTGCACCTGTCGCTGATCATGTGCGACCTCGACGGCTTCAAGGCCATTAACGACACCCATGGCCACCATGGCGGCGACGAATTGCTGTGCAGCTTCGCCACCCTGGTGCTGGCGATGACGCGCGACGCGGTCGATACCGTGGTGCGCTACGGCGGCGAGGAATTCCTGATCATCCTGCCGGAGACGCCACTGGACGGCGCGACCGAACTGGCCGAACGCATACGCGCCACCTTCGCCGGCCAGCAGCTGCAGCTCGGTGCGGCGACCCTGTCGACCACCGCCAGCTTTGGCGTGGTCAGTGCCGACTTCGCCGCCGCCAGGTCGGTCACGCCGCAAGCGCTGATCGCGGCCGCGGACGAATTGATGTACGACGCCAAGCGCGGCGGGCGCAACCAGGTGCACTCGCACCAGCTGACGCCGCACCTCGGCCTGGCCTCCTGAGGCCTCTGCTTAGTTGCCCGTGTAATTGCCCGTGTAATTGCCCGTGACTTCGGCCGGCGACGTTTCCGCCGGCTGCCGCCGGTGCAGGCGCACCGGCTGGTCCTGCGCCGCCCGCGCCCGCAGCTGGCCGCAGCCGCCGTCGACATCCTGCCCGGCCGAATCGCGCAGCTTGGTCAGGATGCCGCGCTCGAACAGGTGGGCCGCGATGGCCTGGGCCTTATCCCAGCCCGGCCTTGCGTACGGCAGGCCGGGGTTGGTGTTGTACGGGATCATGTTCAGCACCGCGTACTTCCCGCGCAACAGGCCGACGATCGCATCCAGCTCGTCCTGGCCGTCGTTGACGCCGTCCAGCAGCGTCCACTGGTACTGGATCGGATACCCGGTCAGGCGCGCATAGCGCTCGCCCTCGGCCACCAGTTCGGCCGGATCGAAGCGCGGCGCGCGCGGCAGCAGGTATTCGCGCAATGCCGGCTTGGTCGTGTGCAGGGACAGGGCCAGCGCCGGCTTCACCCGCCCTTGCGGCAGGCGCTCGAACACGCGCGGGTCGCCGACGGTCGAGAACACCAGGTTCTTGTGCGCGATGTCGCCCTCGATGCCGAGCAGCTCGATCGCTTCCAGCACGTTGTCCAGGTTATGGGCAGGCTCGCCCATCCCCATGAACACGACCTTTTTCACCGGCCGCCGGCGCCGCGCCAGCACCACCTGGGCGACGATCTCGCCGCTGGTCACCTGGCGCACCAGGCCGCCCTGCCCGGTCATGCAGAAGCGGCAACCGACCGCGCAGCCGACCTGGCTCGATACGCACACGCCGTCGCGCGGCAGCAGCACCGACTCCACCGTCTGCCCATCGTGCAGGCCGACCAGCAGACGCGCCGAGCCGTCTTCTGCGGGGTGGGTGCTCAGGATGCGCGCCAGGCCGTCGAGTTCGGCGTCGATCTGCGGCAGCGCTTCGCGCACGGGCTTGGGCAGGAAATCGTCGGGGCGGCGGCGGCCGTGGTGGTGGCCGCTGTCGCGGATCCAGTCGCGCAGGATGCGGTCTTCGTGCAGCGGGCGGGCGCCGAGGGCGCGCAGGCGGGTGCGGATGGCTTCGATGCGCACGATGAGCAGGGCTAAAGCGTGAGAACGGATAGGTACTTATAAACGTCGCCCCCGCCTGCGAAGGGACGACGTGCGGAAGCTAACTCACAAAACCGGGGTCAGAGCCCCAAGAAAAACCGGGCTCTGCCCCCTTCGATCAGTCGTTTTTCACGACGATCGTCGGGAACTTGGCGCTCATGTCCTTCGCCTGCTCCGCCACCTTGATCGCCACCTTGCGCGCGATCTCTTTATAGATGCCGGCCACGGCGCCATCCGGCTCGGCCACCACGGTCGGTGCACCGGAATCGGTCTGCTCGCGGATCGACAGCTGCAGCGGCAGCTTGCCCAGGAACTCGATGTTGAAATCGGTACTCATCTTCTCGCCGCCGCCGCTGCCGAAGATCGCTTCGACGTGGCCGCAGTTCGAGCAGATGTGGGTGCTCATGTTTTCCACCACGCCCAGGATCGGGATGCCGACCTTCTCGAACATCTTGACGCCCTTGCGCGCGTCGAGCAGCGCGATGTCCTGCGGAGTGGTGACGATCACGGCGCCGGTGACCGGCACTTTCTGGGCCAGGGTCAGCTGGATGTCGCCGGTGCCCGGCGGCATGTCGACGATCAGGTAATCGAGGTTGCGCCAGTTGGTCTGTTCCAGTAGCTGCTGCAGGGCCTGGGTGACCATCGGGCCGCGCCACACCATCGGCTCGTCCGGATCGATCAGGAAACCGATCGACGACACCTGCACGCCGTGGTTTTCCAGCGGCTCCATGCTCTTGCCGTCCAGCGTTTGCGGACGGCCGCTCACGCCCAGCATCATCGGCTGCGACGGGCCGTAGATGTCGGCGTCCAGCAGGCCGACGCTGGCGCCTTCGGCGGCCAGGGCCAGGGCCAGGTTGACCGCGGTGGTCGACTTGCCGACGCCGCCCTTGCCGGAGGCGACGGCGATGATGTTCTTCACATTCGGCATCACCTTCAAGCCACGCTGCACCGTGTGCGAGATGATCTTCTGGGTGACGTTGACGCTGACGTTCTCGATGCCGGGCAGCTGGCGCAGCGCGGCGATGACGGCGCTGCGGATGCCGGCAATCTGGCTCTTGGCCGGGTAGCCGAGTTCGACGTCGAGGGCGACATTGCCGCCATCGACCTGGATGTTCTTGACCGACTTGGACGAAACGAAATCTTTATTGGTATTAGGATCGACGACGGCGGACAGGGTTGCCTTGACGTCTTCTGCAGTGATGCTCATGTAAATCTCCGGATGTGATACGCAAGTTTAGCGCAAAACCGTGTATTGACTGAGGTCAGGGGCGAGAATAGCGCCAATGCCCCCTGCGCGTTCAGGGACATCCGCTGGTAAAATGCCTTTTTTCATATTTTCACCACCCCTTCCGACCATGACACGCAAGCTGTTCGTCACCACTGCCCTGCCCTATGCCAACGCCGCCTTCCACATCGGCCACATGATGGAGTACATCCAGGCCGACATCTGGGTCCGCTTCCAGCGCATGCAGAATGATAATGGGCAGCCGCGCGTGGTGCACTTCGTCGGCGCCGACGACACCCACGGCACGCCGATCATGATCGCCGCCGAGAAAGAAGGCGTGACGCCGCAGGAATTCGTGGCCAAGATCGCCGCCGGCCGCGCCCAGTACCTGGACGGTTTCCACATCGCCTTCGACAATTGGTATTCGACCGACTCGCCGGAAAACGTCGACCTGTCGCAGGGCATCTACCGCCGCCTGCGCGACGCCGGCCTGATCTACACCAAGACCGTCGACCGTTTCTATGACACGGCGAAAGGCATGTTCCTGGCCGACCGCAACATCAAGGGCGAGTGCCCGGTGTGCCACGCCAAGGACCAGTACGGCGACAACTGCGAAGTCTGCGGCGCCGCCTACCAGCCGACCGAACTGATCAATCCCTACTCGGTGTTCACCGGCTCGACCCCGATCCTGAAGCCGTCCGAACAGTATTTCTTCAAGCTGTCCGATCCGCGCTGCTTCCAGTTCCTGAAGGAATGGCTGAACACGCCGGGCCGCCTGCAGCCGGAAATGGTGAATAAAGTGTCCGAATGGCTGGGCGAGAACGGCGAAAAGCTGGCCGACTGGGATATTTCGCGCGACGCGCCCTACTTCGGCATCCCGATTCCGGATGCGCCGGGCAAGTTCTTCTACGTCTGGCTGGACGCGCCGGTCGGCTACCTGGCCTCGCTGAAGAATTACTTCGAAAAGAAAGGCCTCGACTACGACGCCTTCCTGCAGGACCCGAGCGCCGAGCAAGTGCACTTCATCGGCAAGGACATCGTGTCCTTCCACCTGCTGTTCTGGCCGGCGATGCTGAATTTCTCGGGCCACCCGATCATCGACAAGCTCAAGGTCAATGTCCACGGCCACCTGACCGTGAATAACGAAAAGATGTCGAAGTCGCGCGGCACCGGCATTTCGCCGCTGCGCTACCTGGACCTGAAAATGAATCCGGAGTGGCTGCGCTACTACCTGGCGTTCAAGCTGAACAGCAAGGTCGAAGACCTGGACTTCACCGGCGAGGACTTCGTCGCCCGCGTCAATAGCGACCTGATCGGCAAGTACGTCAACATCGCCTCGCGTTGCGCCGGCTTCATCGCCAAGAAGTTCGACGGCAAGCTGGCTGCGACCCTGTCCGACAACGCCAGGGAATGGCTGGCGCGTGCCCTGAATGGTGAAAACGGCGAACGCCAGGCATCGATCGCAGCCAGCTTCGAGGCGCGCGAATTCGGCAAGGCGCTGCGCGAGATCATGGAGATCGCCGACGTTGCCAACCGCTACGTCGACGAGAACAAGCCGTGGATCCTGGCCAAGGACGACACCAAAATCGCCGAGCTGCACGACGTCTGCACCACCGCGCTGATCCTGTTCCGCCAGCTGACCATCCTGCTGTCGCCGGTGCTGCCGCACGTGGCGGCGCGCGTGCAGGAATTCCTGGGCGATGCGGGCTTCACCTGGGCTGACACGACCGGCGCCGCCGTGTACGAGACGATGCTGGGCCGCACCATCGGTGCCTACAGCCACCTGATGCAGCGTGTGGATGCCAAGATGGTCGAGGACTTGTTCGACAAGCCGGCGGTTGCCGCTCCGGCTGCTGCCGCGCCTGCCGCTGCCGCCACCGCAGCACCGACCGAAGCCGGCGAGGCCTCTGAAGCGAGCGTAGCGACCTCCGCCGATATCGAAGAGCTGGCCCCGGAAATCTCGATCGACGACTTCACCAAGATCGACCTGCGCGTGGCGAAAATCGTCAATTGTGAGCACGTCGAAGGTTCCAGCAAGCTGCTGCGCCTCACGCTGGACGTGGGCGAAGGCCGCTATCGTAATGTGTTCTCGGGGATCAAGTCGGCCTACCAGCCAGAACAATTGATCGGCAAGCTGACCGTGATGGTCGCCAACCTGGCGCCGCGCAAGATGAAGTTCGGCGTGTCGGAAGGCATGGTGCTGTGTGCGTCGGCCAAGGATGAAAAGTCCAACCCGGGCCTGTATGTGCTGGAGCCGGTGTCGGGTGCGCAGCCGGGGATGCGGATTCGTTAAGTAAATATTGTCGGCTGAAAGACCGTCGCCCCTGCGGAGGCAGGGGCCCAAGTTCGTGGCAAACCGCCATACTTGGACCCCTGCCTCCGCAGGGGCGACGTGCGAAGCTTAACGACTACGGCTTCAGCGCCAAACGTCATTGGCCTCTTGCCAAGTCAGCACCATTTTTTGCCAAGCAGTGGCGTTATAATGCCCTGCTTTATCAGCAACACCAATAAACCAATAGGCGGCCGGCCCAGTCCGAGCCCCAGTCCTTCTTATATAGGTAGCGAACAATATGACCGAATACAAAGCCCTGAGACACATCCCGCACGCGAACCTGTTCCGCCAAGGTGACGTGTTCGTCCTGTTCGGCGAACTGTTCGGCCGTGGCTACGCAAACGGCCTGGTCGACGAGGCGCGCGCCGCCGGCATGACCATCCTCGGCATCACCGTCGGCCGCCGCAACGACGACGGCACCCTGCGTGCCCTGACCGCGGAAGAACACGCCGAAGCCGAAGCCAAGCTCGGCGGCCGCATCGTCAACGTGCCGCTGATGGCGGGCTTTGACATGGATGCGCCGGCCGGCGAGCAGAACCCGACCGAGATGCTGTCCGGTATCACCTTGAAGGGCTGGCAGGAAGACAAGCTGGACTGGGACAAGATCGAAGCCTGCCGCCAGGCCGGCGTGCGCCGCTTCAGCGAGTCGGCCAGCCAGGCGATGGCCGAGATCGACAAGCTGATCCCGGACGGCGCCAACGTGTTCTTCGCCCACACCATGGCCGGCGGCATTCCCCGGATCAAGGCCTTCCTGGCCATCGCCAACCGCATCTACAAGGGCCGCGGCGACCGCTTCATGTCCTCGCGCGCCCTGCTGGACAGCGACCTGGGCAAGCTGATCCTGATGAACTTCGACGAAGTCTCGGCCAACACGCTGCAGCACCTGATCGACGCCTCGAGCGCGATCCGCGAGCGCATCACGGCCAAGGGCGGCCAGGTGCGCTACACCGCCTACGGCTACCACGGTACCGAAGTGCTGATCGGCGGCGAATACAAGTGGCAGACCTACACCAACTACACCCAGGGCTATGCCAAGATGCGCCTGGAGTCGATCGCCGAGGCAGCCTGGAAGGGAGGCATCTTCGCGACCGTGTTCAACTGCCCGGAAATCCGCACCAACTCGTCCGACATCTTCGTCGGCGTGGAACTGTCGCTGTTCCCGCTGCTGAGCGCCCTCAAAAAAGAGGGTGGAGGCGCCTGGGCACAGGCACAGTGGGACACGTGCCAGACCCTGCTGGGCGAAGGCGTGTCGCTGCAGTCGATTCTGGACAAGCTGGAAAGCTACCTGCAGACCGAGACCAGCGCCGGCTTCCGCAACTACGAAGCCTGGCCGATGGACAACACGCCGGAGCTGGCCGACCTGATGATCGGTACCTCGGACGAGATCACCTCGCTGCACACGGACCGGAAAGCGCTGATCACCGACCACCTGTCGGCGCTGGTGGTGGAAGCGACCGGTCCGCTGATGTTCCACAGCGCGGCCGAGAAGGTCGCGCCGGTGCTGTGGCTCAACCACGACATCATCGCCCGCCAGCTCAACGAGCTGCACAAATAAGGCGGCGCGGCAGTATCATTGCATGTTCGCCCGGGCGGCCCGCTAGTCGCCGCCCCGGTATTCCTTGTAAGTCAAGCCAAGAGAACCATGAGCCTGTTCAAGAAACACGTCAACTACGAATCCGATCACACCAAGTTCATCAAGGAACTGAAGGAAAAGACCCCGGGCATGGACGAGCGCCAGCTCGTTGGCCGCTCCCTGCTGTGGGACAAGGCACCACTGTCGCTGGACGAGCAGCGCCGCATCGCCGAGTCGCGCCTGCGCCAGAACGCTTATCCGTACCAGACCAAGGTCTGAGGATCTGAGGCCGAAGGCTGACGCCGATGATGCCGGAAGAAGTAGCCGGCGACGGCACCACCCCTGACGGGGCCGCCGGCAGCCAGCCGCAGCCGGACCAGGAACATGCACTCAACGCCGCGGCCGATGCTGCCGAGGCGGCCATTGCACGCCTGTACGGCGAGCCGCTGCTGCGCCTGCCCACCGACCTGTACATCCCGCCCGACGCACTCGAGGTGTTCCTGGACGCCTTCGAGGGTCCGCTCGACCTGCTGCTGTACCTGATCCGCAAGCAGAACTTCAACATCCTCGACATCCCGATGGCGCAGGTGACCCTGCAATACCTGGAATACGTCGAGCAGATCCGGAAGAGCAACCTGGAACTGGCCGCCGAATATCTGCTGATGGCGGCGATGCTGATCGAAATCAAGTCGCGCATGCTGCTGCCGAAGCGTCAGGACGACCTGATCGAGGAAGTCGGCGACCCGCGCGCGGAACTGGTGCGGCGCCTGCTGGACTACGAGCAGATCAAGCTGGCGGCCCAGGCACTGGGTGCCCTGCCCCAGGTCGACCGCGACTTCCTGCGCCCCGAGCTGACCATCGAACAGGGCCTGGCCCCGGTCTGGCCGCACGTCGACGCGCACGACCTGCAGCGCGCCTGGATGGATGTGCTGCGCCGCGCCAAGCTGACCCAGCATCACCGGATCGGGCGCGAGGAACTCTCCGTGCGCGAGCACATGTCCGCCATCCTGCGTACACTGCAATCGCGCCGCTTCATCGAGTTCGCGGAGTTGTTCGACGGCCATGCCGGCGTCCCGGTCGTCGTGGTCCATTTCGTGGCCATGCTCGAGCTGGCCAAGGAAACCCTGATCGAAATTACCCAGGCCGAGGCGTTCGCGCCGATCTATGTGCGGCTGGCTTATTCGCCGGCCTGAACACGCTTCACGTACCACGCTTTACACACCGAGTCCCCCATGAAAATCATTTCCTCCATCGACGACTTGCGCGACCAGCTGAGTGGCCAACTGCGCACCGCCTTCGTGCCCACCATGGGCAACCTGCACGAGGGCCATCTGTCGCTGATGCGCCTGGCGCGCAAGCACGGCGACCCGGTGGTCGCGTCGATCTTCGTCAACCGCCTGCAGTTCGGCCCGAACGAAGACTTCGACAAGTACCCGCGCACCTTCCAGGCCGACGTCGACAAGCTGGAAAAGGAAGGCGTGTACGTGCTGTTCGCGCCGACCGAGAAAGACCTGTATCCGGAACCCCAGGAATACCGCGTGCAACCGCCGGATGGCCTGGGCAACATCCTGGAAGGCGAATTCCGTCCCGGCTTCTTCAACGGCGTGTGCACGGTTGTCACCAAGCTGTTTTCCTGCGTGCAGCCGCGCGTGGCCGTGTTCGGCAAGAAGGATTACCAGCAGCTGATGATCATCCGTAACATGGCGCGCCAGTTCGCCATGCCGACCGAGATCATCGGTGCCGAGACCTTCCGTGCCGCCGACGGCCTGGCGCTGTCCTCGCGCAACGGCTACCTGTCGGGCGAAGAACGCGCCGAGGCCCCCTTCCTGTACCAGACGCTGAACTGGGTGGCCGAGCAGACCCGCGGCGGCTACCCCGACCTGCTGGCACTGGAGCGCGCCGCCATGGCCCGCCTGGCCGAACGCGGCTGGAAACCCGACTACGTGTCGATCCGCAAGCGCATGAACCTGCAGGCGCCGACGGCGGACGAACATGCGGCCGGCGCACCGCTGGTGGTATTGGCGGCGGCCAAACTGGGCAATACCCGCCTGATCGATAATCTCGAGATCTGAGTATTTCTACTAAGAAAATTACTTGTAGAAATTACCAACAAGACTTGCTAGACTCGGGGTTTGGCTTTTTACCCCGTCCCCGTAAAAAGGAACCCTCGTGACTGATCTCAGCTTCATGCCCGTGCGCAAAGGACCGCCCACGTTGTCGGATGCGGTCGACCGAATCACCCTGAACACCGTGGCGCACGAGATGCGCGACCCCTTCGATATCGGCGACACGCTGTCGATGCTGGCCCAGACCGGTGAAGCGGTCACGGTCTACCCGCCCGGGCGCGACCTGGTGATGGCGCGCATCGCCTCGATCGACCCGGAACGCCGCACCTTGATCCTCGACCTGGCCGAGGACAGCCTGCTCGACGAGGGCCGCGCCTGCATCGTGGCTTCGCTGGGCGGCAACGCCAAGATCCAGTTCGAAGTCGACGCCAACTGGACCATCGTGCCCGGCGAGGGCTACCTGGTCGAGCTACCGTTGCCGGTCGCCTGCCTGGTGCTGAACCGCCGCGCCGAACAGCGCCTGGACACCCCGATCGGCGTCAACTACAGCGCCAGCTTCACGGTGCTGGGCAAGGTACTGGAAATGCCGCTGTACGATTTTTCGCGCGGCGGCGTCGGCCTGCGCGCGACGCCGGAACAGGCGTACGAGCTGTACGTGGGCAAGAAACTGGAAGGCGTCGACCTCGAGCTCGGCAATTCGCTGGCGATCAAGGCCGACCTCGAAGTACGGCTGCTGCGGCCGTTCCGCACCTTCCTGCTGGGACAGCAGGTACAGGTGGGGTGCCGGATCTCGAACATCACCATGCAGATGCGGCAGGGGCTGGATCGGGCGGTGAGTACCGCGCAAAAGCGCAAATGAAAAACGGCCCGAACGGGCCGTTTTGTTTTTAGTAGCGCCCCTCACGCCGCCACATTCTGCGCCCAGGCCAGCGCCGACAGGTGCGCCTTGTTGACCTCGGCCGGCGAGAGTTCCAGCGACCCGGCCAGCGACGCCACCAGGTTCGAATTCAGCTCGCAGGCCTCCGCCAGCGCCAGATACGGCCCGTAGGCGCCGTCGCGCGTCACCAGCGCCCGCACCACCGCGTCCGGCAGCTGGATCGTGTCCAGCACTTCCTGCATCGGCAGCCCGAGCAGGCGGTCCAGCAGCGAGAACATGCCGGCCACGAACAGGTGCTCGGCATCGGCCTTGCCCAGGTGCTTCTGGCCCAGCAGCTCGCACAGGCGCGCGCGCACCACCGCGGTTTCCATCAGCACCGGCGAGTAGCCGCTGCTGCTCGCCGTCGCCAGCAGCAGCACCAGCCAGCGGTACAGCGGCGCGTAGCCGAGCATGGCGATGGCTTGGCGCAGCGACTGGATGTCGCGGCCGGCGCCGAAGCCTGCGGAATTGATGAAGCGCAGCAGCTTGTAGGTCAGCGCCGGGTCGCGCTTGAGCACGGCTTCGATCCTGGGTACGTCGTCGTTGTTCTGCACCATCTGCATCAGCTGCAGGATGATGGTCTGGGCCGGGTTCATGCCTTTCACCGGATTGCCCGGACGCGGGGTCAGGTGCAGCTTGCCGACGATGGAATCGATGCCGAGCGCGGCGCAGGCGTCGAAATCCTGCCAGGTCGAGACCGGCCGCCCGACCAGGCGCAAGGTCGACTGCTTGGCGGCGGCATAGGTGCGGGCCTGGGTAGCGACGTCGGTGCCGGCGAACTTCACTTCGGCATACGACGCCAGCGGCGCCAGGTTGCGTCCCAGCAGGTCGAGATTGGCGCCGCGGATCGAGATGCCGACCCCGCCGGCGCGCAAGCCCTGCACGGCGGCGCGGGTATCGGCATTCGCCAGGTCGCGCACGCGCACCGACAGCACGGTGCGTTCCGGCGGCAGCGCATGCAGTGCGTCGATCGACAGCATGGCAGGCACGGCGTCGAGGAACAGCACCTTGTCGCGCAGGAGCCAGCCCTGCTCCTCGTCGACGAGGTGGGCGGCGACGAAGCCGACCAGGTCTTCGAGGTCGGCGTCGGCGAACGCATGTCCGTTCTGTTGCCAGCAGAGCTCGTAGCCAATCACACGCTGTTTCGGGTCGAGCAAGGGCTCCCGGACGATGTAGTTGGTCTGGTGCATTTTCTAGGCGACGCTATCGTTGGAAACTGTAAAACTTGCGTGCCACCAGGGGGAGGCGGCACGGCCAAGGCTGGCGTGTTCTCAGAAGCCGAGGCTGTCCAGCAGGTCGTCGACCTGAGCCTGATCGCCCACGACTTCGCTGTTGCCTTCCGGGTTGATCTGGGGACCGTTCATCAGGCCGTTGTCGAGCTCGCGGCGCACTTCGGCCGGCGCGAAATCGACCAGCACCTGCACCAGCTGCTGCTCCAGGTTCTGGGCGATGCCGGTGATGCGCTTGATCACCTGCCCGGTCAGGTCCTGGAAGTCCTGGGCCATCATGATGTCCATCAGGTGGCCCTTGGTGGCGCCGGCGGCGGCGCGCGAGGCGTCCAGGCCGGCAACGGTGCGTTCGGCCAGCGCGCGCAGTTCGGGCGCCATGGCGGCCGCCTCGCCAGAGGCCAGCAGCGCCTGCCAGGCGCCGGACAGGTCGCCGGCACTGCTGTCGATGCCGTCCTGCAGCGGATTGGCCGCATCGGTGGCATCCAGCACGCGCTTGGCGGCGTCTTCCGACAGACGCGCCACGTAGTCGAGGCGGCCACGCGCGTCGGGAATGTCGCTGGCGGCCTTTTCGATCAGCTTGTCCAGGCCCAGGCCGCGCAGGCTTTCGTGCAGCGCGCGCGTCATGTGTCCGATCCGGCTCAGCACCTCGTCATGCGAGGCCACATCCGCGGTGTATTCGGCCATTTAGGCTGCCTTTTCCATCTTTTCGAAAATCTTGTTCAGCTTTTCGTCCAGAGTGGCCGCGGTGAACGGCTTGACGACGTAGCCATTGGCGCCGGCCTGGGCCGCCGCGATGATGTTTTCCTTCTTGGCTTCGGCGGTCACCATCAGCACCGGCAGCTTAGCCAGCACCGGGTCGGAACGGATGTTCTGCAGCATGGTCAGGCCGTCCATGTTCGGCATGTTCCAGTCCGAGACCACGAAGTCGAACTGCTCGCTGCGCAGCTTGGCCAGGGCCATCACGCCGTCTTCGGCTTCGTCGACATTGGAGTAACCCAGTTCTTTCAACAAGTTCCGGACGATGCGGCGCATCGTCGAGAAATCGTCAACCACTAAAAAACGCATCTTTGGATCAGCCATGAAATACTCCGTTGTCTTTCTGTATCTGTGTTGGTTGGATTCGGCACTGCAGGAACACACGCCCTAACAGCGTCTAGCATAGCAGTTTTGTTGCTCTACGGCGATAAAACGGGGGCCAAAGCAACGGGTTCGGATCAAACGCGCAACGCTCGGCCGCCATGTGTTGCCAAATGGCCAAGGACCAGGCCCGGCAAGACGTTCAAGGCAGCCACTTCGTGCGTGGCGCCGACCGCGATCGCTTCGCGCGGCATGCCGAACACGACGCACGACGCCTCGTCCTGGGCGAAGTTGTACGCTCCTGCGGCCTTCATGTCCAGCATGCCTTGTGCGCCGTCCTTGCCCATGCCGGTCAGGATCACGCCAACCGCATTCTTGCCGGCCGCCTGGGCTGCCGAACGGAACAGCACGTCGACCGATGGGCGGTGGCGGTTGACCGGATCGGTTTGTTCGATCTTGGTCATATAGTTGGCGCCCGAGCGCGCCAGCAGCAGGTGCGAATGGCCGGGCGCGATGTAGGCGTGGCCCGGCAGCACCCGCTCGTTGCCCTGCGACTCGACCACGCTGATCCGGCACAGCGAATCGAGACGCCGTGCGAACGAGGTCGTGAAGCCTTCCGGCATGTGCTGGGCGATCAGGATGCCCGGGCAGTCGGACGGCATCTGCATCAGGAATTCGCGGATCGCCTCGGTGCCGCCGGTGGAGGCGCCGATGATGATCAGCTTTTCCGACGAGGTCAGCGGGCTGCGTAAGAGAGGCAGCGCGGCAGTGCCTGCGCCCGGCGCAGCCACTGTCCGTGCCTTGATCCGGGCACGCGCGGCGGCGCGGATCTTGTCGGTGATGAGCTCCGTGTACTCGCGCATGCCGGCCTGGATCGAGATCTTCGGCTTGGTCACGAAGTCCACCGCGCCGAGTTCGAGTGCGCGCATGGTGATCTCGGAGCCGCGCTCGGTCAGCGAGGACACCATCACCACCGGCATCGGCCGCAGGCGCATCAGCTTTTCGAGGAAATCGAGACCGTCCATCTTCGGCATCTCGACGTCCAGCGTCAGCACGTCCGGATTGACGCGCTTGATCAGGTCACGCGCGACCAGCGGATCGGGCGCGGTGCCGGCGACTTCCATGTCGGGTTGCGAGTTGACGATCTCGCTCATCACGCTGCGGATCAGGGCCGAGTCGTCGACGATGACGACTTTGATCTTCTTTTCACTCATCTTCGGGAGCTCTCCTCTCAGAACAGGTCGATGGGACCACCGACCGGCGCCTTTTTCAGGCGGCTGGCGTAATCGAGTTCACGCTTGGCCAGCGTCTCGTTTTGGGTCTGCATCAGCTTCTTCACCAGCACCTTGCCGGTACGCGGGAAGAAGTAGACCTTGCGCGGGTAGATGTCGTTCAGGTCTTCCGCCAGCACCGGGATGCGCTCGGTCTTCAGGAAACGCGTGACGAAGGCGGCGTTGCGCTCGCCCACGTTCATCGACGAGAAGCCGCGCAGGACCGCGCCGCCGCCGAACACCTTGGCTTCCAGGTTTTCGCGCCTGGCGCCGGCTTTCAGCAGGTCGTTGATCAGCACTTCCATCGCATAGGTCCCGTAGCGCATCGAGGCCGACACCGGGCTGGCACCATCGCCGCCGCCGTCCGGCAGCATGAAATGGTTCATGCCGCCCAGGCCTTTCACGCGGTCGCGGATGCAGGCAGAGACGCAGGAACCGAGCACGGTCACGATCAGCATGTCCTTGCCGGTGTAGTAGTACTCGCCGGGCAGGATCTTGGCCGCGTCGCAGTCGAAGGTCCGGTCGTAATAGACGTTGGTGGCGAAATGGCTGTTCGACTCCATGATATATATGCTCAGCCCTGGCTCAATTCATAGACCGTCTTGCCGCGCAGGCGCAGCGCGTCGGACACGTACAGGAAGTTCTCGGAGTGGCCGGCGAACAGCAGCGCGTCCGGCTTCATCAGCGGCACGAAGCGCGACAGGATGCGGCGCTGGGTCGCCTTGTCGAAGTAGATCATCACGTTGCGGCAGAAGATCGCATCGAACTGGCCCTGGACCGGCCAGCCGTCGGCCAGCAGGTTCAGCTGCTTGAAGGTGACCAGGTTGCGCAATTCCTGGCGCACCCGCACCAGGCCTTCCTGGCTGCCCTTCCCTTTCATGAAGAAGCGGCGCAGGCGCTCGCTCTCCAGCTTGTCGACGCGCTCCATCGGGTACACGCCGGCGCTGGCGGTGGCCAGCACGTTGGTGTCGATGTCGGTGGCGACGATCGACACCGGCGGCGTGAGCGTGTTGAAGGCTTCGCACAGCGTCATCGCGATCGAGTACGGTTCCTCGCCGGTGGAACTGGCCGAGCACCAGATCGTCAGGTTCCCGCCGTGCTGGCGGCGCGCCTTGAGCGCGTGTTCCGCCAGCAGCGGGAAGTGGTGCGCCTCGCGGAAGAACGAGGTCAGGTTCGTCGTCAGCGCGTTGGTGAAGGATTCCCACTCACCGTCCATGCGTCCGGCCTCGAGCGCGTCGAGGTAGGTGACGAAGGAAGCGATGCCGGTCGCGCGCAGGCGCCGCGCCAGGCGGCTGTACACCATTTCCTGCTTGCTGTCGGCCAGCGAAATGCCGGCCTGCTTGTAGATCAGGCCGCGCACACGCTCGAAGTCGTGGCGCGTGAATTCGAATTCCTTGCCGGTTTCCTGCTTGGTCGTGAGCGGCACTTTTATATAACCCTTGATTGGTAGTTCTGCGAGCCGGAGACACGGCCCTCGTGCATCCTTGCGCCGCTGCGGTTGGTCAGGCAGCCATCCGGTCGACCAGGCCCATCTCGCTGGACGACATCAGGCGGTCGATGTCGATCAGGATCAGCATGCGTTCGTCGACGGTACCCAGGCCCATCAGGTATTCGCCGTTGAAGGCGCTGCCCATTTCCGGGGCCGGCTTGATCTGATCGGGGGTGAGCGTGGTGACGTCCGACACGCTGTCCACCACCATGCCCATGATGCGGCCGCCGATGTTCAGGATGATGACGACGGTGAACTGGTCGTAGGTCGGCGTACCCAGCTTGAACTTGATGCGCATGTCGACCACCGGGATGATGATGCCGCGCAGGTTGATCACGCCCTTGATGAATTCCGGGGCGTTGGCGATGCGGGTCACGGCCTCGTAGCCGCGGATTTCCTGCACCTTCAGGATGTCGATGCCGTACTCCTCGGAACCGAGGGTGAAGGCCAGGTATTCGCTACCACCGTCGCCGGTGTCGTGGGTCTTGTTGGTCGCTTGAGTGGACATGGGATTCCTAGTCGGATGGGTTCAATCGTTGGTGTTATTGGACGACCGGATCGTCGGTCAGTTGACGCGACGAGCGCAGCAGCGCGGCCACGTCGAGGATCAGCGCCACGCCGCCATCGCCGAGGATGGTGGCGCCGGAGATCCCGGCCACCTTGCGGTAGTTCGATTCGAGGTTCTTCACCACGACCTGCTGCTGGCCGACCAGTTCGTCGATGAACAGCGCGGCCTTGCGCCCTTCCGTCTCGAGGATCACCAGGATGCCTTCGGTCGGATCGATGATGCGCGGTTCGATGTTGAACATCTGGTACAGCGGGATCAGCGGCAGGTATTCGCCGCGCACCTTGACCACGCGGCCGCGCCCGGCAATCTCCTTGATGTCCTCGCACGCGGGTTGCAGCGACTCCACCACGAAGCCGAGCGGCAGGATGTAGATTTCTTCGCCGCAGCGGATCGACATGCCGTCCAGGATCGCCAGCGTCAGCGGCAGCGAGATCAGGATCGTGGTGCCGAAGCCCTTGGCCGAGCGGATGTCGATGGTGCCGCCCATCGCCGTGATGTTGCGCTTGACGACATCCATGCCGACGCCGCGCCCGGAGACGTCGGTGACGATCTCGGCGGTCGAGAAGCCCGGCGCGAAGATCAGCTGCCAGACCTCGGCATCCGTCATGTTGCTTGACACCGGCAGGCCGTTCGAGGCCGCCTTGGCCAGGATCCTGTCGCGATTCAGGCCGCCGCCGTCGTCGGCCACCTCGATCACGATGTTGCCGCCCTGGTGGGCCGCCGACAGGAACAGGCGCCCCGATTCCGACTTGCCCGCGGCCACGCGCGCGGCCGGCATCTCGATGCCGTGGTCGATCGAATTGCGCACCAGGTGGGTCAGCGGATCGACGATGCGCTCGATCAGGCCCTTGTCCAGTTCGGTGGCGGCGCCGTTGGTGATGAAGTCGACCTTCTTGCCGAGCTTGCCGGCCAGGTCGCGCACCATGCGCGGGAAGCGCGAGAACACGAAGTCCATCGGCATCATGCGGATCGACATCACCGCTTCCTGCAAATCGCGCGTGTTGCGGGTCAGCTGCGACACCGACTGCATCAGCTTCTGGTGCAGCATCGGATCCAGGCCCGCGCTGCGCTGCTCGATCATGGCCTGGGTGATCACAAGCTCGCCGACCAGGTTGATCAGCTGGTCGACCTTTTCGATCGAGACGCGGATCGAGCCGGCTTCGGCGTGCGCGTGGGCGGCGGCTTCGGCCTTTTTGGCGGCCTGCTTTTCGGTTTTCTTTTCGGCCTCGGCTTCGGCCTGCGCCAGTACCGTCGCCGGCGCCGCCTCGGCCGCGATCTCGGCGCCATGACCGGCCGTGATGCCGGCTTCGCGCCGGATCTCTTCGATCGGCTGGAAGAAGCCGTAGCCGAGGTCGTTCTCGGACGGCGCGGCCGCGGTACTGGCGGCGTCGGCCGGGTCGAAGAAGCCGTAGCCCTGCGCATCCTCGATGCGCGCCCGTTCGGCGGCCTCGATGGCGCGCTGCTCGGGGGTCAGCGGCGGCGCCTCGAAGATCTTCAGGTCGTCCGGTTCCAGCACGAACGAGCAGATGGCGACGATGTCGTCCAGGCTTTCGTGGGTGGTGATGACCAGGGCGGTGCGGCCGCCGTCCAGCGGCGTCACCGACACCCGGCCCAGCAGGCCGAGTTCGTCGACCAGTGCGTCGACGTCGCGCTTGCCGAGTTCCGGCAGCTCGATCTTGTAGCGGTGCGCGCCTTCGCGCACTTCCTGCTTCTGCTCGGCGTGCAGGAAGGACGGCACGGTCGGCTGGTGCGTCGGCACGATCACGCCTTCGGACAGCTCGTGCAGCATCATGCGCACGTTGGCGACTTCCTCCTGGTCCACCTCGGCGCCGTTGCGGTGGCCGTCGAGCTGCATCTTGAGGATGTCCTTGGCCGCCAAAAAGGCGTCCACGTGCTGCGCGGTGAGCGCCATCTCGCCCTTGCGGATGCGGTCCAGCAGCGACTCGAGCACGTGCGTCACTTCGCTCATGTCGTTCAGGCCGAAGGTGGAGGCGCCGCCCTTGATCGAGTGGGCGGTGCGGAAGATGGCGTTCAGGTCTTCCGGGTCCGGCGATGCGATATCGACGGCCAGCAGCAGACGCTCCTTCTCGGCGAGAAGCTCTTCGGCCTCGTCGAAAAAGACCTTGTAGAACTGGCTGATGTCGATGGTCATGGTGGTGTACTTGCTCGCTGCAGGATCAGCCGATCACCTTCTTGACCACCTCGATCAGGCGCTGCGGATCGAAGGGTTTGACCAGCCAGCCGTTGGCGCCGGCGGCGCGGCCCTTGGCCTTCATCTCGTCGGACGATTCGGTGGTCAGCATCAGGATCGGCACCTTGGCATAGGTCGGCAGGCCGCGCAGCGACTTGATCAGGGTGAGGCCATCCATCTTCGGCATGTTCTGGTCGGTCAGGACCAGGTCGACGGTCTGCTGCCGCGCCTTGTCCAGGCCATCCTGGCCATCGACCGCCTCCACCACCTGGTAGCCGGCGGCCTTCAGGCTGAACGCCACCATCTGGCGCAGGGAACTCGAATCGTCGACTGCAAGAATTGTTTTAGCCATTTCGTACTCCTGATCTTGTTCTATCGAGGGGTCAGAGCCCGGTTCTTCTTTTAGGGGCTCTGACCCCGAATTTAATGCGTTATCGTCAGAACAGCTCTACATCGCCGCTTTCCAGATGCCGCTGTTCCACCGACTTGCGCAGCATGCTGCGCAGTTCGAGCGACTGGATCGCCAGCGCCATGCTCACCTTGCCCAGCCCCTCGACGATTTCCTCGCCCCCGCTCTCGGGCACGATGTCGTCGCCGTGCGCGCTCAGCGTGGCCAGGAACTCGCGCAGGCCGTTCACGCGGCGCAGCGTGCGGTCGAGCAGCTGGCTGGTCATGTCCTGGAACTGCAGGCTGGTCACCGCCGCGTTGACGTGGCCCGCGATCTCGCCGGACATGGCGGCAAGGTGCGCGCTGTCTTCGGGCGACGCCGCGCCGCCGGCCAGCAGGCGGTCGATCGCCTCCTGGCGCGCGTCGACGGTCCGGTGGATCGCCATGAAGCTGCCGGTCAGCTTGTCGATCGCTTCCTCGAGCAGCAGATTGGTCTGCACCAGGTCGGTCTCGACCTCGTTCAGGTGGCGCCGCCCGTGGTCCGACACGCCCGACAGCAGGCGCTTGACGTGTGAGCCGAGTATCTTTTTTCTTGTCATTCGATCCTCCGTTCCTGCTGCCTTACTTTTTGACCGTGGCGCCGTCCGCCGGCGGTGCAATACCGCCACCGGTCGCACCGGCCACCGCTTTTACTGCGGCATCGGCATCGTCACCCGGCACGTCGAGTGCCGCGGCGCCGTCGCGCAGCAGGGCTTCCTCGGTGCGCTGGTTCATCACCAGGATGCTGATGCGGCGGTTGACCGGGCTGAATGGATCCTTGCGGTCGAGGTGGTTGACGCCGGCCAGGCCCACCACGCGCAGCACCTTGTTCTCGGCCAGGCCGCCGCGCACCATTTCGCGGCGCGAGGCGTTGGCGCGGTCGGCCGAGAGTTCCCAGTTGCTGTAGCCGGTTTCCGTCATGTAGGGCGTCGAATCGGTGTGGCCCGAGAGACTCAATTTATTCGGCACGTCGTTCAGCACCAGCGCCAGCACGTCCAGGATGTCGCGCGTGTACGGCTGCAGCTCGGCCTTCGCCGATTCGAACATCGGCCGGTTCTTCTCGTCGACGATCTGGATGCGCAGGCCTTCCTGGGTAATGTCCAGCAGCAGCTGGTTCTTGTATTTCCTGAGCTGCGGATTGGCGTCGATGGTCGACTCGATCTTCTGCTTGAGCTTGTTCAGGCGCTCGGCTTCCGCCGCTTCGACCGCGGCCTTGGCCGCCTTCAGGTCGTAGGTCTTCTTGTCGGCCGGGGTGTCGCCCTTCTTGACCTCGCCGTTACGGCGTGTCAAGTCCTGGCCGCCGCCCTGCAGGATCGACGAACTGTCGCCGCTGCCGGAGCCGCCCTGCATCGCGACCTTCAGCGGCGTCTTGAAGAAGTTGGCGATGCCTTCCATGTCGCCCTTGGTGGTCGAGCCGAGCAGCCACATGAGCAGGAAGAACGCCATCATCGCGGTCACGAAGTCGGCGTACGCGATCTTCCAGGCGCCGCCATGGTGACCATGGCCGCCCTTCTTGATACGCTTGACGATGATGGGCTTCTGGCCTTCGTCAGCCATGCGAGCCTCCGGCGTAGCGCAGCGTTATCACTTGCTCTTCGCTTTCTTGATGTGGTCTTCGAGTTCGGAGAAGGTCGGGCGCTCGGTCGAGTACAGCACCTTGCGGCCGAATTCGACGGCCAGCGCCGGCGCATAGCCGTTCAGGCTGGCCAGCAGCGTGACTTTCACGGTCTGGAACATCTTGCTCGATTCCTCCAGTTTCTGTTCCAGCAAGCTGCCCAGCGGCGCCACGAAGCCGTAGGCCAGCAGGATGCCGAGGAAGGTACCGACCAGCGCGTGGGCGATCAGCATGCCCAGTTCGGCCGGCGGCGCACCCACCGATTCCATCGTGTGCACCACGCCCATCACCGCCGCCACGATACCGAACGCCGGCAGGCCGTCGGCCAATTTGTTGATGCACGCGGCCGGGACATGGCCTTCATGATGGTGGGTCTCGATCTCGTTGTCCATGAGGTTTTCGATCTGGAAGGCGTCCATGTTGCCGGAAACCATCAGGCGCAGGTAGTCGGTGATGAATTCGACGATATGGTGGTCGGCCAGGATCATCGGGTACTTCGAGAACACCGGGCTCTGCTCCGGGCTCTCGATGTCGCCTTCGATCGACATCAGGCCTTCCTTGCGGACCTTGGACAGCACATCGAACATCAGCGACATCAGTTCCATGTACATCTCGCGTGTATAGGCCGAACCCTTGAGCACGCTCGGGAGGGCTTTCACGGTGGCCTTCACGGCCTTGGGCGTGTTACCGACAAAGAATGCGCCGATCGCGGCGCCGCCGATCATCAGGACTTCGAGCGGCTGCATGAGCGCCGCAAGGTGGCCACCGGCCAGGGCGAAACCGCCGAGCACGGACGCGACGATGACGATGTAACCAATAATGACAAACACGGGACTCCCGATGGCGTGAATCCGGACCGCGGTGTGCCCGGCCTGGATCGGTCTAATAAATCCAGAGAGAAATATTTACTTACGGGAATAGATTAGCTGTTGAATGGCCTACGGGCAAGTAAAACTGGCCGGATGTGGTTCAAAAGTGCCAAAGATGGAGCATTTTTGTGCTATCTGGTGTGACAAAACTAAGATTCGGTTCTCTATCGACAATGCCGAATTCGTAACTGACAAGTACACTGCCCGGCCGCATTTCCGCCTCGGCCTTGCGCCACAAGGCGCTCATCGCAGCCGGCGACAGGTAGGCGAACACCAGGTCGTACTGGCCGAAGTCGAGACGGTTGTAGTCGCCGCGCAAAAAGCGGGCACGGCTGCCTGCCAGGCGCGCCCGCAGGCGGCTGGCCAGCCACGGCAGCGGCGCCAGTTCGATGCCGTCGATCTCGCAGTCGGGGCGGCGCCGCGCCAGTTCCAGCACCAGGCCGCCGAGGCCGCTACCGATGTCGATCGCCCGCGCGGGCCGGCCGGGCGGCAGCAGGCCGGCAACGGTGTCCCACACCGCGCGCCCGGACGGGTAGTACGGTACCTGGGTGCGGAAGGTCGACCAGTACACCAGCAGGAAGACCAGGAAGGCGGCCAGGAACAGGCCCGGCGGCAGCCGCAGCGACTGCGCCAGCAGCAGCGCCGGCGCGAACCCGAAACCGATGAGGCGCCACCAGCTCGCCAGGCCGGCGCGCCACGACAGCAGCGCCGCCCAGGCACCCTGCAGCAGCGCCACGACCAGGTAGGACATCGGCACGCCGGCGCGCGCCAGCAGCCAGACGACGCCCAGGGTCAACGGAAAGCTGAGTAACTGGACCAGCAGCGCCCGGATCGCCGGCAGCTGCAGCAAACGCCGAGGGGCAGGCGTGTTCATGGCCTGCCCCTCGGTGGGAGAGATCGGAATTGGTTACGGCTCAAGATGCGGAGGCCGCGGCATCCTTGGCCTTGCGCGTCTTGCCGGCGCGCGAAGGCATGTTGCACAGGCCGCAGTGGTAGCTGTCGTTCAGGTCGAGCGGATTGACGACGAACTTGCCCTGGCACTTGGCGCAGGGTGCCAGCACCAGCATGTTGCCCTGGAAGAAACGCACCAGGGTCCAGGCCCGGGTCAGCGACAGCAGCGGTTCTTCGCCCGGCTCCGGCGGCATCTGTTCCAGGTAGAGCTGGTAGGCCTTCATCACCGCCTGCACGCCGGTGGCGCCGGCATTCTCGACCAGGAACCGGTAGATATTAATATAGAGGGAGGAATGGATATTCGGCTGCCAAGTCAGGAACCAGTCGGTCGAGAACGGCAACATGCCCTTCGGCGGCGACACGCCCTTGAGTTCCTTGTACAGCTTGATCAAGCGCTCGCGCGACAGCGAGACTTCGCTCTCCAGCAGCTGGAGACGGGCACCGAGCTGGATCAGTTCGATGGCCAGCTGGATTTCCTGGGCTTCCGAGACGACGCTTTTCTTACTCATGATTCACTCCAGCCAGGCTGCGGCAATGCTAACTAAATTCGGGGTCAGAGCACAAAGGCAGATTCGCGCTCCGACCCCACAGCCAGACCGGGGTCAGCGCCCGATCTTCGGCAAAAGCCTCAGGGCTATGTCTCTAGCATACACTGGTTGAGCGAGAATCGGTAAAACCAGTAACAGCGCCGGTTTTCAAGCGATTTCTTCGGCAGGCTGGCCGGCCATTAGGATGGCGGCGTGCGACTGCGCCAGGGCGCGGTCCTTGCTGTGGCTGGTGAGCATGCCCAGGATGGCGGCGTCGTCGAAGCGGAAGCGGGCCAGCATCATGTTGCCGCCGGCAAGCTTCAGGATCTGGGCATTGCTCATGCCTTCGATCAGGTCGGCGATGTCAGCCGAAATACCGAGTCGGAAAATCGCGGTGACCTTGTCGGCGCGGATCATCTGCTGAGCCAGCATCAGGTAGCTCAGGTTGGCATCACGAATTTCAGCCATCATGTCGTTCGCAGTCATTTTCTCTCTCCGTTTGATCTGTTCCGGCAGCGTTGTGTGTTGCCGATGAGATAGATTCTGACCGTGAGGAAACTTTTTGAGTATCAGAGGGAGTCTGTATTTTTCGTCCGCCAATGGCGAAGACATCCGTAGGAGTTTGTCTGACAAACGCCTCCGAATAGTGGTCTCGCCCCTATGAAAAGGGGCGAATGATGAAGTGTGATACCGGGTGATTTTTCCACCCCAAGACGCCGTAAAGAAATGCATCTTATGTTGGTTATCGTCAACCTTTTGGGGAACTTTAGGGCTGTTTGAAAATATTTTTTCGCACCAACCACCTCCCCGGATGCCCGTCCGACACACAATCCCGGGCATCTGGGTTGGTTATCGGAAGGGTTTTTGCGAACTTTAGGGTTGTTTCAAAATATTTTTAAAAATTTTTTCGATGCCAAAAAAGCAGCACCCCGGCATTGCTTGCTACACTGCGCCCCATGCATACTCCTCAACTCTGGGACATCAGCCCGACGATCTCGGCTGCCATCCCGGTCTGGCCCGGCGATACGCCGTTCGCGGCCGGCCCCACCTGGGAAATCAAGGATGGCTGCCCGGTCCACGTCAGCCGCATGACGATGACCACCCATCTCGGCGCCCATACCGATGCGCCTTCCCACTTCGACCCGGGCGGTGCGGCCATCGACGCCGTTGCCCTCGATCCCTATCTCGGCCCCTGCCGCGTGATCCACTGCATCGGCGCCAGGCAGGTGGAGCCGGCACACGTGGCGCACTGGCTGCACGGCACGCCGCCGCGCGTGCTGCTGCGGACTTACGCCAGCGCCCCGCAGCAGGCCTGGGACCCGGCCTTCCCCGCCATCGCGCCCGCCACCATCGCGCTGCTGGCGGCCCACGGCGTGATCCTGGTCGGCACCGACGCCGCCTCGCTCGACCCGCAGGATTCCAAGACGCTGGACGCCCACCACGCCGTGCACCGCCACCGCATGGCGATCCTGGAAGGCGTGGTGCTCGATGCGGTCGAACCCGGCGACTACGAACTGATCGCCCTGCCCCTGAAACTCGCCGGCATGGATGCCAGTCCAGTACGTGCCATCTTACGCTCGCTTGCGTCCGCTCAAAACCCGAAGGAAAGCGCATGACCCACCTCAATTCCCGCGATGACTGCCTGACCATGGACGCGCGCGACCCGCTGGCGCCGCTGCGCGCCCACTTCGACCTGCCCGACGGCGTTATCTACCTCGACGGCAATTCGCTCGGCGCCCGCCCGCGCGCCGCGCTGGCGCGCAGCCAGCAGGTGGTGGCGCAGGAATGGGGCCAGGACCTGATCCGCAGCTGGAACAGCGCCGGCTGGTTCGACATGCCGAAACGCCTGGGCGACCGCCTGGCCCCGCTCATCGGCGCCCATGCCGGCGAAGTCGTGGTCACCGACACCACCTCGCTCAACCTGTTCAAGGCGCTGGCCGCGGCGCTGGCGATCCAGGAAGGGAAAGACCCGGCGCGCAGGACCATCGTCACCGAGCGCGCCAACTTCCCTACCGATATCTATATGGCGGACGGCCTGACCCGCTGGCTGGACCGGGGCTACCGCATCCGCCTGGTCGATGCGCACGACGAACTGGCGGCCGCGATCGACGAGGACTGCGCCGTGCTGATGCTGACCCACGTCAACTACCGCAGCGGGCGCCAGCATGACATGGCGGCCCTGTCCGCCCTGGCCCACGCACGCGGCGCGCTGGCGGTCTGGGACCTGGCCCATTCGGCCGGCGCGGTGCCGCTCGACCTGCACGGCGATGGCAAGGACAGCGGCGCTGACTTCGCGGTCGGCTGCACCTACAAATACCTGAACGGCGGCCCCGGCGCCCCGGCCTTCATCTGGGTGCCGGAACGGCACCAGGCCGCGTTCAGCCATCCGCTCACCGGCTGGTGGAGCCACGCCAGGCCGTTCGCGATGGACCACGGCTTCGCCGCCGCCGACGGCATCGGGCGCGCCCTGTGCGGCACCCAGCCGGTGCTGTCGCTGGCGCTGGTGGAATGCGGGCTGGACGTCTTCGAGCAGACCGACATGGCCGCGATCCGCGCCAAGTCGCTGGCGCTGACCGACCTCTTCATCGCGCTGGTGGAAACGCGCTGCGCCCGCCATCCGCTCGGCCTGGTGACGCCGCGCGCGCATGCCGAGCGCGGCAGCCACGTGAGCTTCACCCATCCGCATGGCTACGCGGTGATGGCGGCGCTGATCGAACGCGGCGTGATCGGCGACTACCGCGAGCCGGAGATCATGCGCTTCGGCTTCACGCCGCTGTACACGCGCTTCAGCGACGTCTGGGATGCGGTCGAGGTGCTGCGCGACATCCTCGACAACGAACGTTATGATATTCACGCGAGGCGCGGCGCGGTGACTTGAGGAGAACCCATGAGCGACCTGGACAAGCCAGCCGAGTGGCACGGCGCCCGGATGGATTTCAGCCGCAGCATGAGCTACGCCGACTACCTGGGCCTGGACCGCATCCTGTCGGCCCAGCATCCGCTCTCGCCCGACCACAACGAGATGCTGTTCATCGTCCAGCACCAGACGGGCGAGCTGTGGATCAAGCTGATGCTGCACGAGCTGCAGGCGGTGCGGCGCCAGATCCGGGCGGGCGAGCTGGCCCCGGCCTTCAAGATGCTGGCGCGAGTGGCGCGCATCATGGACCAGCTGGTGCATGCCTGGGACGTGCTGGCCACCATGACGCCGCCCGAATACAGCGCCATCCGGCCCTATCTCGGCGCCTCGTCCGGCTTCCAGTCCTACCAGTACCGCGAGCTGGAATTCATCCTCGGGAACAAGAACGCCAGCCTGCTGGCCGTACACCAGCCGCATCCCGAACACCATGCGGCGCTCGAACGGGAATTGCACGCGCCCTCGATCTACGACGAGGCGGTGCTGCTGCTGGCGCGTTCAGGCCTGGCCATCGCGCCCGCGCGCCTGGTGGCGGACCCCACGCAGCCGACGGCGCACGACGACTCGGTGATGGCGGCCTGGCTCGCCGTCTACCGTGACCCGCAGCACCATTGGGCGCTGTACGAACTGGCAGAAAAGCTGGTCGACCTCGAGACCGCCTTCCGCTTCTGGCGCTTCCGCCACGTATCGACGGTGGAACGCATCATCGGCTTCAAGACCGGCACCGGCGGCACCGCGGGGGTCAGCTACCTGCGCAAGATGCTGGACGTGGTGCTGTTCCCCGAGCTGTTCGCGCTGCGCACGAAGCTGTAGCGCACGGCTGCCCGAAAAAGCGGCAGCCCCACACATTGCATGTACAATCATGCCAATCAATCAACCCGAGGACCTCCCATGAAGTGCGACATCCTGATCCTGTCCGGCCTGTGGAATTCTGGCCCGGACCACTGGCAAACGCACTGGGAAGGCAAGTACTCCAAATGGGAGCGGGTGGCACACCGCGACTGGAACAATCCCGAGCGCGACGAGTGGGTGGCCGAGCTGGACGCCGCCATCGCCGCCTGCCAGGGCATGCCGATCCTGGTAGCACACAGCCTGGGCTGCATGCTGGTGGCGCAGTGGGCGCAATCCGGCTCGGCGCTGAAGGTGGCCGGCGCCTTCCTGGTGGCGCCGAGCGACACCGAAGCGCCTTCCTACCCGATCGACGCCAACGGCTTCAAGCCGATCCCGATGGCGCCGCTGCCTTTCCCATCGCTGGTCGTCGCCAGCAGCGACGATCCCTTTGTCACCCTCGACCGCGCGCACGCCTTTGCGGCGGCCTGGGGCAGCCGCGTGGTGGAAATCGGCGCGGCCGGCCACATCAACGCCGACACCGGCTACGGCGAATGGTCCGAGGGCGAAGCGCTGCTCGAGGAATTCTGCCGCGTGCTGACGCCCTGACCCGTCCCCGCCCGCCATGCGCCCCGCGCCCGCCCTCGACCAGCGGTTCTCGCTCTACCTCGACCTGGTGCGCATCGCCGCGGCGCTGGCGGTGGTGGTTGCCCACTTCGGCTATTTCCGCATCTTCGATGCGCGCCAGGTCGCGCAGCTGCCGGATTTCGGGCGCGAGGCGGTGATTGCCTTTTTCGTGCTGTCCGGGTTCGTGATCGCGTACAGCGCCGATACCAAGAACACGACGCTGGCCAGCTACGCGGCGGCGCGCTGCGCCCGCCTGTACTCGGTGGTGCTGCCGGTACTGCTGCTGGCCTTCTTGCTGGCGCCGCTCGCCGCGGGCATCACCCACACGCCGCTCGACGATGCTTACCAGTTTCACAAGCCATGGGCTTACCTGCCCTTCCACCTGCTGTTCCTGGGCGACGCCTGGGGCTTCTCGGAGCGCCCGCCCTGGCTGCTGCCATACTGGTCGCTCGATTACGAAGCCTGGTATTACGTGCTGTTCGGCGCCGCCTGCTACCTGCGCGGGCGCCGCCGCACCCTGGCGCTGGCCGCCGTGCTGGCGCTGGTCGGGCCGCGCCTGTGGCTGCTGCTGCCGATCTGGCTGAGCGGCGTCATGCTGTACCGCTGGCAAAAGACCGCCACGCTGCCGGCAGGCCTGGCCCGCGCCGGCTGGCTGCTGTCGGTGCTGGCGGTCGCGCTGTGGGGCTGGTTCGATCCGGAGCCTTACCTGCGCACGCTGGCCAATGCCGCCTGGCCCTTCCCGGGCATCCGCATGGGCAGCGCCGACCGCGTGCTGGCCGACTATGCGGTCTGCATCATGGTGCTGGTGAACTTCGCCTGCGCGCGCCATGCCGGCTTTGGCGCGCTGCTGCGCGTCGGGCCCGCGATCCGGCGCCTGTCGGCGCACACCTTCACGCTGTACCTGTCGCACGCGCTGGTGATCGGCGCCTGGATGGCCGCGCTGCCGGTCGAACGCGGCCACTGGCTCGATATCGCCACCATCGGGTTCGCCATCGCCGTCACCACGCTGTGCCTGCAGCCCCTCACCGAGGCGCTGCAGCGCGTGCTGCACGCGCGCCTGTCCGCGCTGTTCGCCGCACGCGGGCGCACGCTGCACCCGATTCCCTGAGCCGGGAGCGGCCTGTCAGCGGCCCGGGGTGCGGCGTGATTCAGCCCCCATCACGCCGGTGATCAGCCGGTTGATCTCGTCCATGCCTGCGGGCTTGGTGAGGTGGGCATCGAAGCCGGCTGCGCTCGAGCGCTCGCGGTCGAGCTCACCGCCCCAGCCGGTCAGCGCCACCAGCACCACATCCTGCAACCCCGGCGTATCGCGCACCGCGCCCGCCACTTCGTGGCCGTTCATGCCCGGCATGCCGATATCCAGTATCGCCATGTCCGGCCGGGTCGCGCGAATGCGGTCGACGGCGCGCAGGCCGTCGTGCACCGTGTCGGTCTCGTGGCCGGACGCCTGCAGCAGGCTGGCCAGCATCTCGGCGGCGTCGACGTTGTCGTCGGCGAGCAGGATGCGCAGGCGCTTCATGGCCACCGCGCCGGCAGCGCCGCCGGCCGTCCCGCTTTCGGCATCGGCCTGGGCGGCGGCCGGCAAGGTCACCGTGAAGGTGCTGCCCTGCCCGGCGCCCCGGCTGGCCACCGCAATCGACCCGCCATGCATGTCGACCAGGCTACGCACCAGCGACAGGCCGATGCCCAGTCCGCCCTGCGCATGGCCCATGTTGCGCGATACCTGGCTGAACATGTCGAACACCCTGCCCTGTTCCTCGAGCGGAATGCCGATGCCGTTGTCCGTCACCGAGACCACCACCGATCCCGCCTCGCGCCGCGCCGCCAGCACGATCTCGCCGCCCTTGGGCGTGTACTTCACGGCGTTGGTCAGCAGGTTGCTCAGGATCTGCGCCAGCCGCGTCGCATCGGCATCGACCGCCAGCGGCTCGGTGCCGGCATCCACCTGCAGCCGGTGATGCGCCGCCTCGACCGCCGGCAGGGCCGTTTCGACCGCGTTGGCGATCGCTGCCTTCAGGTCGACGCGCGCCTTCTGCAGCACGATCTTGCCGCTGTTGATGCGCGAGACGTCCATCAGGTCGTCGATCAGGTGCACCATCTGCCTGAGCTGCCGGTCCATCATGTCCAGCACGCGGCCGCCGCCGGGCGCCGGGCTGGCGCCCATGCGCATCAGGTCGAGCCCGGTGCGCATCGGCGCCAGCGGGTTGCGCAACTCGTGTGCAAGGGTCGCCAGGAATTCGGTCTTGCGGCGGTCGCTCTCGGACAGGTCGTCCGCCAGCAGGCGCAGGTTTTCCTCGGCCTGCTTGCGCGCCGTGATGTCGGTGAACAGGATGCCGATACGACGCTCCTCCGGCGCCCCCATCGGCATCGCGTACACGTCCCACCAATAGCCCATCGCGGCCGAGTGCTCGACGAAGCGGGCCGGCTCGCGGCTCAGGGCGACGCGGCCATACAGCTCGATCCAGCGCGGCTCGATGTCGGGCACCATCTCGCGGATGGTCTTGCCGGCCGCCTCGACCAATCCCGACTGCTGCTCGAAGCCGCGGTTGACTTCCTCGAAGCGGTAGTCGCGCGGCCGGCCCTCGTCGTCGAGCAGCACCTGCACGATGGCGAAGGCTTCGTCGATCGAGGTGATCAGGGTACGGTAGCGTTCCTCGGTCACGCGCAGCGCATCCTGTGCCGCCTTCTGGCGCGTGATGTCGAGCATCACGCCGGCCAGGAATTCGGGCCGCCCCGCGCCATCGCGCTCGATCCGGCCGCGGGCGCTGACCCAGCGCTGGCCGCCGCCGTCCAGCACGATGCGATAGGTGGCGCGGTACGGTTCGTCGCCGTCGAGCGCCCGGGCGAGCTGGCGCTCGACCTCCGGCCTGTCGTCCGGGTGGATCGCCTGCGCATACGTGAGCCAGGGCGCCCCGCTCACGAACGCCGCGGGCAAGCCGAACAGCTGAATCAGGTTGTGGTCGCCGATGACGCGGTCGTCGTGGAGGTCCCAGATCCAGGTGGCGACTTCGCCCGCCGCCAGCGTCGCCGCCAGGCGCAGCCGCGCTTCCTCGAGGGTTTCCTCGGTGCACTTGCGCTCGGTGACGTCGGCCGCGGTGCCGGTCATGGCCACCGACCCGCCGGCGGGCGCCGCCTGCATCATGCCGGTCAGTTCGATCCAGCGCAGTTCGCGATCGGGCAGGCGGTAGAAACGGCCGATGAAATAAAAGCGCGCGCCGTCGCGCATCGTGCTGTGCACCGCGTCGTGGAACCCACCGACGTCGTCCGGGTGCAGGTAGTCAGCCATCAGCCTGGCGGCGTTGACGATCTCCGCGCCCGGCGCGAGGTTGAAGATACGGTACATCTCCTCGTTTTCCCAGGTGCCTTGGTCGGATTCGACATCCCAGGTCCAGATGCCGAGACGGGCGGCTTCGGTGGCCAGGCGCAGCTGCGCTTCCGCGCTGCGCAGGCGCAGCTGCGCCGCCTCGAGCGCGGCCCGCTTGCCCTGTTCATGGGCGATCTGGTCACGCGCCGCCCGGACCTCGTGCAGCGCGGTCACATCGTTCATCGAGATCACCGCCCCCAGGACCTGGCCGGCGCCGTCCGTCAGCGGACGCCCCGACACCTCGACGTGGCGGCGCCGTCCATCCGCCGATTGCACGACCAGCTTGGCGTCCTGTACCAGCTCGCCCTGCAGCGCGCGGTACAGTGGCATCTCGCCGACCGCCAGCAGCGCACTGCCATCGGCGCGGTACAGCCGGTAATGCTCGGCCCACTGGTCGAAGCCCAGCGGCCGTTCCTCGAGGCCATGGATTTCCCGGGCGGCGTCGTTGAAGAAGGTCAGCTTGCCCTGGCGGTCGCAGGCAACGATCCCGTTGTCCACGCTTTCCAGCACGGCGGCCAGGAAGGAGCGCTGTTCTGAGCGCGCATGCGCAGGCTCGTCCGGCGGCGCCTTGCGCATGGCATACGCTTCGCGGACGACCTTGCCGAAGCCGAGCACCGTGCCGCCGTCCTCGTCCATGATCCGGCTGACGACGCCGTCGCAAAACACCGTGCTGCCATCGTTGCGCAGATGCCAGCGCGCATCCATCGAGCGGCCCATCGTCAGCGCGACATGCAACTCCTCGGCCGGGGCGTTGGCGCGGCGGTCTTCCTCGGTGAAGATGATGGCGGCCGGCTGGCCGACCGCTTCGCCGGCAGGCCACCCCAGCAGCCGTTCGGCGCCGGCGGACCATTCGAGGATGTTGCCGTGGCGATCCATCACAATCATGGCATGTTCGACGGCATGCCTGGCCAGCAGCTGATAACGTTGCTCAGATGTAAAACTGTGCATAAAAATGGCGTTACTCGCAGGACGGCCGGGCGCCCGACCAGGTTAATGTCTTGAAGCATTATTATAACGATCCATTTACCCTCTGAATCGTCATCAGGTCGCGGATGCGCATCGCCAGCGTCTCCACCGCGAACGGCTTGGTGAGTATCTGCATGCCCGGCTGCAGGCGCCCATTGCCGATCAGGCTGTTCTCGGCATAGCCGGTAATGAACAACACCTGCAGGCCGGGCCGGCGCACCAGCGCGGCATCGGCCATCTGGCGCCCGTTCATCCCGCCGGGCAGGCCGACGTCGGTGATCAGGAGGTCGATGCGCGCCTCCGACTGCAGTATCTTGAGGCCGGCCGCGCTGTCGGTCGCCTCGATCGCGGCATAGCCGAGGTCCGCCAGCACCTCGGTCACCAGCATGCGCACCGAGGGTTCGTCGTCGACGATCAGCACGGTCTCGCCCTGTCCCGCGCGCGCCACCTCGGCCGCGCGCTGCGCCACGTCCTCGCTTTCGACGTCGCCGTAGTAGCGCGGCAGGTACAAACAGACCGTGGTGCCGTCGCCCACCTCCGAATAGATGCGCACATGGCCGCCGGACTGGCGCGCGAAACCGTGGATCATCGACAGCCCGAGCCCGGTGCCCTCGCCCAGCGGCTTGGTGGTGAAGAAGGGTTCGAAGGCGCGCGCCACCACCTCGGGCGTCATGCCGGTGCCGGTGTCGGTCACGCACACCGACAGGTACTGGCCTTCCGGGATGTCGTGGGTGCTCGACGCCGCGTAATCGAGCCATTTGTTGGCGGTCTCGATGGTGATGCGGCCGCCGTCCGGCATGGCGTCGCGCGCATTGATGCACAGGTTCAGCAGCGCGTTCTCGAGCTGGCCCGGGTCGATCAGGGACGGCCACAGCCCGACCGCGCCCACCACTTCCAGCGCGATGTGCGGCCCGATGGTGCGCCGGATCAGCTCTTCCATCCCCGCGATCAGGCCGTTGACGTCGGTCGGCTTGGGGTCGAGCGTCTGGCGCCGTGAAAACGCCAGCAGGCGGTGGGTCAGCGCCGCCGCCCGCCGCGACGCGCCCTGCGCCACCGTCATGTAGCGTTCGAGGTCGTCGATGCGGCCCTGGCGCATGCGGATCTGCATCAGGCCGAGCGCGCCGGTGATTCCGGCCAGCAGGTTGTTGAAGTCGTGCGCCAGGCCGCCGGTGAGCTGGCCCACGGCTTCCATCTTCTGGGCCTGGCGCAGCTGTTCTTCCATGTTGCGCTGGGCGGTGGTCTCGACGCCGACGCCGGTGCGGCGCACCGGCTTGCCCTCGGCATCGAGGTGGGTGCGCCAGCGCGACAGCACCCAGCGCACCGTGCCGTCCGGATGGCGCAGGCGGTATTCCAGCGCCATGTCCCTGCCCGACACCAGGCTGCGCGCGATCTCGGCCTGCAGCGCCGGCCGGTCGTCCGGATGGACGTTGCCCAGGAATTCGGCGGTGGGCACGCCGGCGGCCGCGCGCACCGGATCGAGGCCGTACAGCTTGGCGATGGCGGCGTCGGCGACGTAGCGGCCCTGCACCAGGTCGGCGCGCCAGGCGCCGATGCCGCCCACTGAATTGAAGGCCAGCCGCGAGACTTCCTCGGGATCGCTGACGACTTTTTCGCGCAGGCGCTCGGGCGCCAGGTCGCGCCCGGCCGCATACACGCGGCCCTCGCTGCAGTTGCCGGTCCAGGCGATCCAGCGGTAGGACCCGTCCTTGTGGCGGAAGCGGTATTCGAAAGGCACGTGCAGGGGCTGTTCGAAGATGCCGGCGAAGGCGTCGACGGTGGCATCCAGGTCGTCGGGATGGGTGTAGGCGAGGAAGGTGGTGCCGATGATCTCGTGCGCTTCATAGCCGAGCAGCTCGGTCCACATCGGGTTGACGGTCTCGATCGTCCCATCCGGGAGCGCGACCACCAGCAGTTCGCGCGCCAGCAGCCATAACCGGTCCTGGGCACGGGTCCAGGCGGCCGTGGGCTGCGCGCTGCGTTTATCGTTGTCCATGTGCGTCTGAAGCAAGAATTTCGTGAGTGCCTCATCTAAACGCAGCTGGGCCGTGTGGTCTGTTCGCTAACACTCACGGGCAGCTGGACAGTCATCCAGCATGCATGAAGTTTGATGCGGATGAAAAAAACGGCCGGGCATTGCTGCACCGGCCGTTTGATTTGCAACGCACCTGGACCTAGCCCCGCGCCCCGTCCCCGTCGTTCCCGCGCAGGCGGGAACCCAAGTTCGTCGCGGGCCACGGGTAGTTGCTGGCGGAGACTCAGCTAAACTTGGATCCCCGCCTGCGCGGGGATGACGTGTCGGTATGCAGACTCGTACCTTACTATTTACTTCGCCCCACCCAGCAGCATCTCGTTCAGACGCTTCACGAACGCCGCCGGATCAAGCAGGCTGCCGCCTTCGGCCAGCATGGCCTGGTCGAACAGGATGTGCGCCCAGTCGGCAAAGCGCGGGCTGGCCGCGTCTTCGTACTTCAGGCGCGTCACCAGCGGGTGGTTCGGGTTGATCTCGAGGATAGGCTTGCTGTCCGGCGCGTTCTGGCCGGCCGCCTTCAGCATGCGCACCAGGTTGGCCGACAGTTCGTGCTCGTCCGCCACCAGGCAGGCCGGCGAATCCGTCAGGCGGAAGGTCACGCGCACGTCCTTGGCCTTGTCCGCCAGCGCACCCTTCATCTTCTCGACCAGGTCCTTGTACTGGGTCTCGGTCTCTTCATGTTCCTTCTTCTCGGCTTCGTCTTCGAGCTTGCCGAGGTCGAGGCCGCCCTTGGCCACCGACACCAGTTCCTTGCCCTCGAATTCGGTCAGGAAGGACAGCATCCACTCGTCGACGCGGTCGGTCAGCAGCAGCACTTCGACGCCCTTCTTGCGGAAGATCTCGAGGTGCGGGCTGTTCTTGGCCGCGATATAGCTGTCGGCGGTGACGTAATAGATCTTGTCCTGGCCTTCCTTCATGCGCGCCACGTAATCGGCGAAGGAAACGGTCTGCTCATCCGAATCGACGTGGGTCGAGGCGAAGCGCAGCAGCTTGGCGATGCGGTCCTTGTTGGTGGCGTCCTCGCCGATGCCTTCCTTCAGCACCTGGCCGAACTCCTTCCAGAAGGTGACGTACTTGTCCTTGCCTTCCTGCTCGTCGCTGTTGGCCATTTCTTCCAGCATGCCCAGCACGCGCTTGGTCGAGCCTTCGCGGATCACGCGCACGTCGCGCGACTCCTGCAGGATCTCGCGCGAGACGTTCAGCGGCAGGTCGGCGGAGTCGATCACGCCCTTCACGAAGCGCAGGTAGATCGGCATCAGCTGCTCGGCGTCGTCCATGATGAACACGCGCTTGACGTACAGCTTGATGCCACCTCGCTTGTTGCGGTCCCACAGGTCGAACGGCGCGGCGCTCGGCACGTACAGCAGCTGGGTGTACTCGCTGCGGCCTTCCACGCGGTTGTGGGTGTAGGCCAGCGGCGGCTGGAAGTCGTGCGAGACGTGTTTATAGAACTCTTCGTACTGTTCCTTCGTGATGTCCGACTTCGAGCGCGCCCACAGCGCCGACGCCTGGTTCACGGTCTCGAATTCATCCTTGACGACGGTCTCCTTCTTTTCCTCGTCCCACTCTTCCTTCTGCATCACGATCGGCAGCGAGATGTGGTCGGAGTACTTGCGGATGATCGACTTCAGCTTCCACGACGACAGCAGCTCGTCCTCGCCTTCGCGCAGGTGCAGGATGATGTCGGTGCCGCGGCTGGCCTTGTCGATCGGTTCGAGCGTGTAGTCGCCCTCGCCGGCCGATTCCCAGCGCACCGCTTCCGACGCCGGCGCACCAGCGCGGCGGGTCTCGACGGTGACGCGGTCGGCCACGATGAAGGCCGAGTAGAAGCCGACGCCGAACTGGCCGATCAGGGCCGCGTCGGCCTGCTGGTCGCCCGACAGCTTGCTGAAGAATTCCTTGGTGCCGGACTTGGCGATCGTGCCCAGGTGCGAGATGACTTCGTCGCGGCTCATGCCGATGCCGTTGTCCGAGATGGTGACGGTCCTGGCATCCTTGTCGAACGCCACCTTGATCTTCAGTTCGTGGTCGTTACCGTACAGCGCATCGTTGTTGATGGCCTCGAAGCGCATCTTGTCGGCCGCGTCGGACGCGTTCGAGATCAGTTCGCGCAGGAAGATTTCCTTGTTCGAGTACAGGGAATGGATCATCAACTGCAGCAGCTGCTTGACTTCTGCTTGGAATCCAAGGGTTTCTTTTTCGGCAACAGCCATCTTGTGTCCTCGTTTAGTGCGTTGGTTGAACAGACCGGGCCAATATTGGGATAACGAAAATTATTTCAAGGGTCTTTTTGATAAGCAATATTGCATGGCTGTCGTATGCCATATACATAATCTTTTGATATTTTTCTCGACTTCATGACGCAGTCGACATACCGTATCGGCGCAGTGGATTTTTTTTCGTGCCCGGTGTCGAAACCTGCAAGCGCCATTCGTCGTAGTGATAGCAGCACCCACAAAACCAGACCAGGGAGATCTATCATGAGTGAAGCAGTCCGTCCCATCCCCGAAGGCTTCCGCACCGTCACGCCCCATCTCGTGTGCGGCGACGCCGCGGCGGCCATCGCGTTCTACCAGCAGGCCTTCGGCGCCACCGAAATCGGCCGCATGAACATGCCCAACGGCAAGATCGGACATGCCGAACTCCGCATCGGCGATTCCCGCCTTATGCTGGCCGACGCCTTTCCCGAATACGGCAGCAACGACCCACTGGTACTGAAGGGGTCGCCGGTCGTGATCCATCTGTACGTCGAGGACGCCGACGCCGCCTGGGCGCGTGCCACCGCCGCCGGCGCCACGCCGATCATGCCGCTGTCCGACGCCTTCTGGGGCGACCGCTACGGCCAGGTCCAGGACCCGTTCGGCCATCGCTGGTCGATCGCCACCCACCAGCGCGAGGTCCCCGTGGAAGACATGCAGGCAGCGCTGAAAGAGATGGCGGCATCGGCATGCGGAGGGAACGCACAATGAAATTCATGGTCATCGTCAAGGCCAGTGTGGCCTCCGAAGCCGGCGTCATGCCGAGCACCCAACTGCTCACCGACATGGGCAAGTTCAACGACGAGCTGGTCAAGGCCGGCGTGCTGCTGTCCGCAGAGGGCCTGCACCCCAGCAGCCGGGGCGCGCGCATCGGCTTCAAGGGCGACCAGCGCAGCGTGATCGACGGTCCCTTCGCCGAGAGCAAGGAGCTGATCGCCGGCTACTGGCTGATCGAGGTCAGCTCCAAGGAAGAAGCGATCGAGTGGATGAAGCGCGCCCCGAACCCGCACGACGGCGTCGACAGCGAGATCGAAATCCGCCAGGTCTTCAGCGAAGCCGACTTCGGCGAGGCGTTCACGCCCGAGCTGCGCGCGCAGGAGCAAGAGCAAATGCGCACCATGCGCGAACAACACGCGCGCTAAGGGGCCGGCCATGCAGTTCATGATCATCCGCAAGGCCGATGCCGCCACCGAAGCCCTCCTGCCGCCGGCACCGGGGCTGATCGAAGACATGGAACATTTTCACCAGCAGTTCGCCGACGAGGGCCGGCTCGGGCTGGCGCTGGGGCTGCGTCCGAGCGGGCACGCCGTGCGCCTGAAGATGGGGCCAAGCGGCGAGCGCATCACCGACGGTCCGTTTGCCGAGACCAAGGAGCTGGTGGCCGGCTTCACCATCATCGAGGCGGATTCGAAGGAAGCCGCCATCGAGCGCCTGCGCCGGTGGCCGGCGGCCGACGCCGACGCCACCGGCCAGGTCACGCTGGAGCTGCGCGAGACCGGCTGCCCGGGCGGCTGCGCCGAAGTCGCGTCCAGCCTGGCCGGCAACGACGACAGCGCCGGCCGCTACGTGATCCTGCTGCGTTCCAACGCCGGCTCCGAACGCGACGCCGTGTCAGCGCAGGAAAAGCTCGATGCGCTGGACGCCTTCAACATGGCCGAGGCGGCGGCCGGCGTGCTGCTGGCCGGCGACGGCCTGATGTCGAGCGCGCGTGGGGCGCGGGTCACGCTGTCCGGTAGCGGCGGCAAGGTGGACGTCAACGTGATCGACGGCCCGTTTGCCGAAGCCAAGGAGCTGATCGCCGGGTTCTGGATGATCCGCGCCGGCTCCCTCGACGAAGCGATCGCGTGGGCGCGCAAGCTGCCCTACCCCACCCGCCTCGATGCCGGGACGGAGGTCGAGGTCGAGATCCGCGAAGTGCTGACGATGGATGAACTGGTCGGCGCATGAGCGAAGCCGCTGCGGGCCATAGCGTCGGCCGCACCGTCGAAGCGGTCTGGCGCATGGAGTCGGCGCACATCGTCGGGGCATTGACCCGCATGCTGCGCGACGTCGGCCTGGCCGAGGAGCTGGCCCAGGACGCCATGCTGCAGGCGCTGGAATCCTGGCCGGCGGACGGCTTGCCGGACCGCCCCGGCGCCTGGCTGATGCAGGTGGCCAAGCACCGCGCACTCGATCATCTGCGCCACCAGTCCATGCGCGCCGGCAAGGAAGGCGAGCTATCCTGGGAATTCGACGAACAACTACGCGCCGGCCAGCGCCAGCCCGACGAGCTGGCGGAACTGGCGCAGGAAGCGCGCGGCGGCATCGCCGACGATGTCCTGCGCCTGATCTTCGTCGCCTGCCACCCGGTGCTCTCCAGCGAGGCGCGCGCCGCGCTCACGCTGAAACTGGTCGGCGGCCTGTCCACGCTCGAGATCGCACGCGCCTTCCTGGTGCCCGAAGCCACGGTCGCCCAGCGTATCGTGCGTGCCAAGCGCACGCTGGGGGCGGCACAGGTGCCGTTCGAGGTGCCGTCCGGCCTTGAGCGCAAGCCACGCCTGGCGTCGGTGCTGCAGGTGATCTATTTGATCTACAACGAAGGCTATGCCGCCAGTGCCGGCGCCGACTGGCTGCGTCCCGCCCTGTGCCGCGAGGCACTGCGCCTGGGCCGCGTGCTGGCCGAGCTGATGTCCGAGGAGGGCGAAGTCCACGGCCTGGTGGCGCTGATGGAAATCCAGTCCTCGCGCGAGCGGGCGCGCACCGGGCCGGATGGCGCGCCGATCCTGCTGCTGGAACAGGACCGCACGCGCTGGGACAGGCTGCTGATCCGGCGCGGCCTCGACGCCCTCGAGCGCGCGGCCGGCTGCGGCAGCCTGGGACCGTACGCGCTGCAAGCCGCCATCGCCGCCTGCCATGCGCGCGCCCTGAGTCCGCAAGCGACCGACTGGGTGCGCATCGCCGCGCTGTACGATGCGCTGGCCCAGCTGCTGCCCTCGCCGGTGGTGGAACTCAACCGCGCGGTGGCGGTCGGGATGGCGTACGGACCGGCCGAAGGGCTGGCGCTGGCCGATACGCTGCTGGCCGAGCCGATGCTGCGCAACTACCACCTGCTGCCCAGCGTACGCGGGGATTTGCTGGCCAAGCTGGGGCGGCATGAGGAAGCGCGGGCCGAGTTCCGGCGCGCGGCGGGGATGACGCGCAATGAACGGGAACGGGCGCTGCTGCTGGCGCGGGCGGTTCGCTAGCCTGTCTATCCGGCCTCATCGCATTCGCGCGCGACGTGGTCCACCCAGTACAGCGCCGGCACTTCGCCGCGGACGACCACTTTCAGGCAGCTTCCTTGTTCCCGCCTGAAGAACATCGCGCAGACCGGGCGGTCGCTCGCACAGTCGTGCAGCTCCGGATACCATTCCTGCAGCAGCCGGTTCCACTCCATGGTCGCCTTTCGATAATCCGGTTGCCATCCGGCCGCGACGATCTTCGTCCTTGCCGCTCGATATTCGGTGCCCGGCAACGATTCGGCCAGGTCCGCCTTGTGCACGGCCTCGTCGATCCGGAACCGCCGCACCGCGCCGGTCCGGCGCGCCTTATTCACGGCAAAGACTTCCACGTCGAGCTTGAGCGGGGTCTGGGCCGAGGGATGACCGTCGATCCAGGCAAAGAAAAAGCGCGCGGTCCGGCCATCGATCGTTCCGGTAACAGGTCCGCGAGGAAAGATCCGGTCCGGTTGCTTGCCGCCCACCACACGGAAGTAAAAACCGATGTCCTTGAGCTTGTAGACGCTGAATTCTGGCCAGTGCAGTTCCAGCACGAGCGAACCGGCATCGTCGCAGGACGATCCGGGCGATGCCGTGCCACGCCGGAGGCGAATGGCACCGACCCGTGGCGCCGGCAGCGGCGCGATCCTGTCACCGTCCAGTTTGGCCTGGAATGAAGCGACGGCAGGTTTGAATGGCTTGTATCCAGGCGCGAATAAACAGGCATGCGAGAGCAAAGGCCAGGTCAACAGTGCGGATAGGAGGAATTTTTCCAGGTGCATCTGACATGTTCTCTTGAAGATACCCACCGGTGCGCTCGACGGACAGTGGAACACCTAATGTAACACCGGCCCACCCTACGAAAATACGCGCATTGTCATCCGGCACCCGCAAACACCGCTGGGTAATGTACCCACTGAATCTGCTATATTTATTGCACATTCACTGTCCGCCGGGCCATCCGGCCCGCATCGATGCAAGCTGCGCCCATTCCCGACAACGAAGCGGAACGACTGGCCGCCCTGCACGCGCTGCTGATCCTCGATACGCCGCCGGAACAACGCTTCGACAAGATCGTCCAGTTCGCCGCCACCGAGTTCGACGTCCCGATCGCGATGATCTCGCTGGTCGACGCCGACCGCCTGTGGCTCAAGGCGCGCACAGGCGTCGAGATATGCGAGACCGGGCGCGACACCTCGATGTGCGCGCACGCGATCCTGCGACCCGACATCATGGTCGTGCCGAATACGCTGGAAGACCCGCGCTTCGCCGACAATCCGCTGGTCACGGGCGCGATGAACGTGCGTTTCTACGCAGGCGCGCCGCTGGCGATGGCGTCCGGCCTGCGCCTGGGTACGCTGTGCCTGATCGACCACCAGCCGCGCACTCTCGATGCCTTCGACCTCGGCATCCTCGGCACCCTGCGCGACTTGGCAGTGATGGAACTGAGCGGCAGCGGCGCGGGTAACTATGGCTGAAAACTGCCACATCCTGCTGGTGGAACCGGAAGCGCTGCTGCGCCGCACGGTGGCGATGACGGCGCGCAGCCTCGGGATCAGCCAGGTGCACGAGGCGGTTGGCGCCGACGTGGCGCTGCGTATGGCCCGCCAGCGGACCTTCCACGGCGCCGTCATCGCGGTCGAGTGCAAGGGCATCGGCGCCGGGCGCCGCTACGACCTTGGCCTGATCGACCAGCTGCGCGCTGCCGAAACGCCGGGCGGGCAAGGAATGCCGATCGCGATCATGGCCGACCAGGCTACACCCGACCTGCTGGCCGAGCTACGCGAACGCCGCATCAGCCGCGTGATCCTGAAACCCTTCCGTGCCAAGGTGCTGCTGGAAACCATCGCCAACTTCGGCGGTGCTGCAGGAATGGGCACAGGCCCGGCCAGGTCCTAACGCGCCTGTTCCAGGAAAGTCCACAGCGCCTCGTCCTCCATCGACGCGATGTTTACCCGCATCATGGTGGTCGGCAGCTGGCGCGGCGAGAACAGGCTGCCCGGCGCCAGCAGCAGGCCCTGCTCCATCGCCTGCGCCGCCAGCACGTTGGTGTCGCGGCCGGCATCGAGCCAGGCGAACATGCCGGCCGCCGGCGCCGGCGCCATCCGCAGTCCCAGCCCTTCGAGGCGGCGCAGCACGCCGGGCCGTACCGCGTCCAGGCGCGCGCGGATGCGCTCCAGGTGCTTGCGGTACAGGCCCTCCGACAGGATCTTGTAGACCACGCGCTCGCCGATGTCGCTGGTGGTCAGCGTGGACAGCATCTTGCGGTCGGCCAGGCGCTCCGCATAGTCCGGCGAGGTGGCGATGAAGCCGACGCGCAGGTTGGGCGACAGCGATTTGGAAAAGCCGCCAATGTAGATCACGCGGCGCAATTGGTCGAGCGCGGCCAGGCGCGTCACCGGCTGCACCGCGGGGCCGGGATGCAGGTCGCAGTAGATGTCGTCCTCGACCACGATCATGTCGTGCTGCTCGGCGATGCGCAGCAGCTGGAAGGCCTTGGCCGCCGACAGCGTGGTCGAGGTCGGGTTGTGCAGCACCGAATTGATGATGTACAGACGCGGCTTGTGCGCGGCTGCGAGCAGCGCCAGGCGTTCCAGGTCGGGACCGTCGGCCAGGCGCGGGATGCCCACCACCTGCAGGCCCATCGCCGCGAACGATCCGAACATCAGGAACCAGGCCGGGTCGTCGACGAACACGGTGTCGCCGGGGCGGCAGAATTCGCGCGCCACCAAGTCCAGCGCCTGGGTTGCGCCGAGCGTGGTGACGATCTGTTCCGGCGGCGCTTCGATGTCGAGTGCGGCCAGCTTGCGCTGCAGCTGCTGGCGCAGCGGCGCGTAGCCCTGCGGCGTGCCGTAGGTGAGCAGCAGGCTGCTGTGCTGGCGGCTGACTGCGCGCAGCGCGCCCGCGATGCCGGGACCGTCCAGCCAGTCGGCCGGCATGACGCCCGACCCGCTCGACGGCTGCCCGGGCGACTGGCGGAACATGTTACGGATCAGCCAGACCACGTCCAGCGTACGCGTCTCGGGCACGGCCGCGGCGTCCTGCGCCGCCTTCAGACCGATATGCAGGCTGGCATTCAGCACCGAACGCTCGCGCACGAAGAAGCCAGCGCCGCGGCGCGATTCCAGGTAGCCCTGGGCCACCAGCTTGTCGTAGCCGGCCACCACCGTGAACGGCGACACCCCGCAGCTGGCGGCGAAACTGCGGATCGAGGGCATGCGCGCGCCGGCGCGCAACTGCCTGTCGTCGATGCGGGCGGCGATCGAGCGCACGATCTGGTCGGGCAGCGCTTCGCCCGATTCGCGCGACAGCAGATGCAGCGTGGGTGTGTTGGTCATTTCGCCATAACAGTGCAATATTTATCGGGTGAAGTGTATCGGGACTGTATCGACAGCCAGGTCTAGCATACCCCTGGTCATCCCCTGCTGCAATCACCTCACCATCAACCTCGGAGCCGCCATGCGCCACCCTGCCTTGTCCACTCTCGTACCCTCCCTGCGGATGAGCGACGACAGCCGCGGCCTGCTGCTCGGGCTGGCCGGCGTCGCCATCTTCAGCCTGACCTTGCCGTTCACGCGGATGGCGGTGGCCGCCTTCGACCCGCTGTTCCTGACGCTCGGCCGCGCGCTCGGTGCCGCGCTGCTGGCCGCCTGCTGGCTGCGCCGGGCCCGGGCGCCGCTGCCGGCCCGTGCCGACCTGCCGAGCCTGGCCATCGTGGCGGGCGGCTGCGTGATCGGCTTTCCGCTGCTGACCTCGATCGCGCTGCGTTCGCTGCCGGCGTCGCACGGTGCGGTGCTGGTCGGCGTCCTGCCGCTGTGCACGGCGCTGTACGCGGCGCTGCGCGGCCACGAACGGCCGTCGCGCGGGTTCTGGCTGCTGGCCGCAGCGGGGGCCGCGCTGGTCGTCGGCTTCGCGCTGGCCCAGGGCGGCGGCAGCCTGCTCCTGGACGACCTGCTGATGTTCGGCGCGGTCGCGTCGGCGGCGGCCGGCTATGCCGAAGGCGGGCGCCTGGCGCGCCGCATCGGCGGCCCGGAAACGATCGGCTGGGCGCTGCTGCTGGCCGCGCCGCCGATCGCCCTGGCCCTGGCGCTGACGCTCGATGCCGGCCAGGCGGCGCGCCTGGCGGCGGCCGGCGCGGGTGCCTGGCTGGCCTTCGGCTACGTCACGGTATTTTCGATGTTCGTCGGCTTCATCTTCTGGTACCGCGGCCTGGCGCTGGGCGGTGTCGCCCGTGTCGGCCAGGTGCAGCTGCTGCAGCCTTTCCTGTCGCTGGCCGGCGCCGCCCTCCTGCTGGGCGAGCCGCTTACCCTGGCCAACTGCGCGTTTGCGCTGGCCGTGATCGCCGTGGTGGCGCTGGGACGCCGCATGCAAGTAAAGCGCTGATGCCCGATTCACCGGATTCGTCGACCCACTGGAGACCTGTTACATGCAATTGCCCACCCTCGCCGACATCGACGCCGCCGCGCGCGTGGTGTATGCGGCCATGCCGCCCACGCCCCAGTACAGCTGGCCGCTGCTGAACGAAGCACTCGGCATCGAAGCCTGGATCAAGCACGAGAACCATGCGCCGACCGGCGCCTTCAAGGTGCGCGGCGGCCTGGTCTACCTGGATGCCTTGCTGCGGCGCCAGCCGGATGTGCAGGGCGTGATTGCCGCCACCCGCGGCAACCATGGCCAATCGGTGGCGCTGGCCGCGCGCCGCCATGGCGTCGCGGCGACGATCGTGGTCCCGCACGGGAACAGCCGCGAAAAGAATGCGGCGATGCGCGCCTTCGGCGCCCGCCTGATCGAACACGGCGCCGATTACCAGGCCAGCCGCGAATACGCCCATGCGCTGGCCAGGGAAGAAGGCTTGCACATGGTCCCCTCCTACCATCTGGACCTGGTGGCGGGCGTGGCCACCGGCTGGCTCGAGCTGCTGCGCGCCCAGCCCGAGCTGGACACGCTGCTGGTGCCGATCGGCCAGGGGTCCGGCTTCTGCGCGGCGGTGGCGGCGCGCAACGCGCTCGGCCGCGACCTGCGCCTGATCGGGGTGGTGTCGGCGCATGCGCCAGGCTACCGGCTGTCGTTCCAGGCCGGGCAGGCGGTGGCGGCGCCGGCGACCACGGTGCTGGCCGACGGCCTGGCGTGCAGCACCCCGGATCCGCTGTCGCTGCCGGTCGTGCTGGCCCATGCCGACGACGTGATCGCCGTCAGCGACGACGAGGTGGCCGCGGCAATGCGCCTGTACTACCGCTGCACGCACAACCTGGCCGAGGGCGCCGGGGCGGGGGCGCTGGCCGGGGCGCTGCAGCTGCGCGCGGCGGGCCGGCTGGACGGCGCCCGCCTCGGCCTGCCGCTCAGCGGCGGCAACATCGACGCCGCGCTGTTCGCGCCGGTGCTGGCAGCGGCGACGGATCGTTAAAATCGCATGGCTGGGCCGGCTTTCAAGTCGTACAATACCGGCTCTTTTTCAAGCAACACAACCAGGGGATTCCATGTCCGTCTACGACAAACTGAAAGAATTGAACATCACGCTGGCCGCGCCGGCCACCCCGGCTGCCGCCTATGTCATGTACGTACAGACCGGCAACCTGGTCTTCATCTCCGGCCACATCGCCAAGAACGCCGACGGTTCGCCGAACACCGGCCTGCTGGGCAAGGACAAGACCACCGCCGAGGGCCAGGAAGCGGCGCGCTCGGTCGCGATCGACCTGGTCGGCACGCTGCAGGAAGCCGTAGGGGGCGACCTGTCGCGCGTGAAGCGCATCGTCAAGGTGATGAGCCTGGTGGCATCGACCCCGGAATACAACGAACAGCACCTGGTCACCAACGGCGCCTCGGAACTGATCGGCGAGCTGTTCGGCGACGCCGGCAAGCATGCGCGCTCGGCCTTTGGCGTCGCCTCGCTGCCGCGCGGCACCTGCGTCGAAATCGAGATGATCGTCGAGGTAGCCTGATTGCATAGGGTGGGCTCCCTGAGCCCACGCAGACGTAGCAGTCCGCGAACATTCGTGTGGGCACAGTGTGCCCACCCTACGGGTCCGCCTACCCGGCGGACTCTTATATAGAGGAGCAGTCTACCCGACTGCTTTATAATGACCGACGCACCCACTAGCGGTCCTTCACGTGAGATCAGTATGAAAATCGAAAATCCAAACCCCATCCAGTGGCAGTTTTCGGAACGCGCATCGCAGCTGCAAAGCTCGGCGATCCGCGAGATCCTGAAGATTACCCAGCGCCCGGAAATCATTTCCTTTGCCGGCGGCCTGCCGTCGCCCCTGACCTTCCCCGTCGAGCGCATGAAGGCGGCATACGACAAGGTGCTGAGCGAAACCGGCAAGCAGGCGCTGCAATACGGCCCGACCGATGGCTACGCGCCGCTGCGCGAATGGATTGCCGGTTACCTGTCCACGCCGGACTGCAAGATCGTGCCCGAGCAGATCCTGATGGTGTCCGGCTCGCAGCAGGCGCTCGACCTGCTGGGCAAGGTGCTGATCGACGAAGGCAGCAAGGTGCTGGTCGAGACCCCGAGCTACCTGGGCGCGCTGCAGGCGTTCTCGGTGTACCGTCCCGAATTCCACTCGGTCGAGACCGACGACCACGGCCTGGTGCCGTCCTCGATCGAAGGCCTGGCCGAAGGCGCCCGCCTGCTGTACTCGCTGCCGAACTTCCAGAACCCGACCGGCCGTTCGCTGTCGCTCGAGCGCCGCCAGGAACTGGTGGAAACCTGCGCCCGCCTCGGCCTGCCGCTGATCGAAGACGACCCGTACGGCGCGCTGTCGTACAAGGGTGAGCCGATGCCGCGCATGCTGAACATGAACCCGGACGGCGTGATCTACATGGGTTCGTTCTCGAAAGTGCTGACCCCGGGCATCCGCCTCGGCTACGTGTGCGCCCCGCTGCCGCTGGTGCGCCGCCTCGAGCTGGCCAAGCAGGCCGCCGACCTGCACACCGCGACACTCACCCAGATGGTGGTGCACGAAGTCGTCAAGGACGGTTTCCTGAACGAGCACATCCCGACCATCCGCACCTTGTACGCCAACCAGTGCCAGGCGATGCTGGATGCGATGGAGGAGCAGTTCCCGGCCGGCGTGACCTGGACCCGTCCGGAAGGCGGCATGTTCATCTGGGTCGAGCTGCCGAAGCAGATCGACGCCACCAAGCTGCTCGACCAGGCAATCGCCGCGCGCGTCGCCTTCGTGCCGGGCGCGCCGTTCTACGCCAACGACCCGGACACCCACACGCTGCGCCTGTCCTTCGTGACCGTGCCGCCGGAACGCATCCGCGAAGGCATCGCCATCCTCGGCAAGCTGATCAAAGAGCAGATGTGATCCGTGCAGGCCAACAGGCCTGCATGCGGACACCGCCGACAAGGCCGCGCCCACTTGCGCGGCCTTTTTTACGCCGCCATGTGTCGTCGTCTCTCGAACAATTGTCTAAAGAGGCAAACAAATGTCGGTTGCATCGAAGGCACAATTTTTTTCCTAATGATCAACAATTGTTACACAGCAAATCACAACAGGTGTATCATTTTGTTCGATTTCCCTCGTGCAGCTGCAGGCCAAGTATGACCAACACCGTCAGCGTGTCCTTGTCCGACACGCACAAGCCAGCCATCCTGATCGTCGACGACGCGCCCGACAGCCTCGGTGCGCTGCGCACGATCATGCTGCGCCAGGGCTATCAAACCTTCGTCGCCACCTCCGGCGAGCGCGCGCTCGACATTGCGCTGCGCGTGAAACCGGACCTGGTGCTGCTCGACATCGTCATGCCCGGCATGGATGGCCTGGAAGCCTGCCGCAGGCTGAAGGCGCATCCGGCCACCGCGCGCATCCCGGTGATCTTCATCAGCGCGCGCGACGAGACCGCCGACATCGTCGCCGGCTTCGACATCGGCGCCGCCGACTACATCCCGAAGCCGCTGCGCATGGAAGAAGTCTGCGCGCGCGTGCGCGCCCAGCTGCGCATGCGCACCACCAGCGAGACCCAGACCGCGCAGGCCGACCGCCTGCGCATGATCGTCAACAGCATGGACCAGGGCCTCTTGATCGTCGAGGCGTCAGGGCGCATCCAGTACGCCAACCCGGCCTGCGACCGCTACCTGGGCTGCAAGCCGGAAGACCTGGTCGGCCGCCGCCTGGCCGACCTGCTGGAGCAGACCGACGTGCAGGCCGATGCCGTGGCCGGCCAGGCCATCGGCCAGGGCACGCGCGAAGTCAACATCCGCCACCACGACGGCAGCCTGCGCGCGATGGACCTGACTGTCACCCCGCTGACCCTGCCCCCGATGCACGCCGAGTCCGGCCTGTTCGTCGCCCTGCTGCACGACATCACCCACCACAAGCAGTCCGAGGATGCGCTGCAGCGCGCCGCCATGCTGGACCCGCTGACCAAGATCGCCAACCGCCGCCAGTTCGACGCCTTCCTGGAAAAAGAGTGGCAGCGCGCGATCCGCAACGCCCAGCCGCTGTCGCTGGTGGTGCTCGACGTCGACCACTTCAAACTGTACAACGACACCCTCGGCCACGCCGCCGGCGACGCCTGCCTGCAACAGGTGGCGCAGGCGCTGCAATGCCACGCGGCCCGTCCGACCGACCTGGCGGCGCGCTACGGCGGCGAGGAATTCGTGCTGCTGTTCGGCGAAACCCCGCTCGACGCCGCCACCCGCCTGGCCGAAATGATCCGCAGCGCGGTGGAAGCGCTGCAACTGCCGAACCCGCGCTCGCCGAGCTCGCCGTGGCTGACGGTGTCGGTGGGCGTGGCGACCATCGTGCCGACCCAGCTGGACGAGATCGAGAACCTGTTCGTGTGCGCCGACCGCGCCATGTATGCGGCCAAGGCGGGTGGTCGCAACCGGGTGGAAGCGACGCTGGTGGGGGCGGCTTGGGACGTGGTCAAGGACGCGGCTGTCATCTAGGCAGGCTACGCGCAATGCCCTTGCCCTGCGCCAGATGAACGTCGCCCCTGCGAAGGCAGGGGCCCAAGTTCGGTGCGCTGACGCTAGGCCTGTGTACGCCGGCGGCATGCGCAAAACCTAGGGGAATAGCGCCAGTGGCGCCATTCCGCCTGCGCAGGGACGACGGTCTCAAAGCCAACGACGTGACAAGCGCTTATGAAGCGCCCGCACATCCTCCAGCGCCGGCCCGAGCGCCAGCACCATCAGCAACACCGCCAGCGGCACCGTCGCCATCCACCCCACCTGCCTGAACCCCAGCGCGCCCACCACCCCGCCGGCAAAGAAGCTGCCCAGCAGCCCGCACAGCAGCGCCAGCCGCGCATGGTTGGCGCCGACCCTGGGCAGGCGTTCGCCGTCCGCATTCCAGTACAGCAGCTTGCCCAGCTCGATCCCGATGTCGGTGACGATCCCGGTCATGTGCGTGGTGCGGATCTCGGCGTGCGAGAGCTTGGTCATCAGCGCATTTTGCAGGCCCATCATGAAGCACAGCAGCATCACCGTGGCCGGCACGAACAGGCCGTCGACGCCGGCCAGGCGCGCGCCCAGCAGGCCGAACACCAGCAGCAGCAGCGCCTCCAGCAGCAGCGGCAAGGCGTACAGGCTGGCCAGCGCGTGGCGGCGCGCGTGGTTGACCATCAGCGCGGTGCAGGCGGCGCCGGCCAGGAACGAGAGCATCGCGCCGAGCGCGTCAAGCGCCAGCCCGGCCGCCCCCAGCGCCAGGTCGTCGGCCGCGCCGGAAACGATGCCGGTCATGTGCGAGGTATAGCGGTGCACGGCCAGGAAGCCGCCGGCGTTGATGGCGCCGGCCACGAAGGCCAGGGCCAGGCCGAGGTGGCGGTCGGCGCGGCGAGTGCGCACGTGGGCGGTCAGGGTATGGACGTAGTGCATATTGTCAATACTAATCCAATCGGACCGGACATTGAACGGCAACAGCGCCTTCTCGTTCACGTGGCTATAATTGACAACCTTATTTGATCCTGCTCGCCCACATCGACCAGTCTGGACCACCGTGAATCCACATCTCGACCGCCTCCACCCCTACCCGTTCGAAAAACTGCGCCAACTGTTTGCCGGCGTCACGCCCAGCCCAGAGCATGCGCATATCAGCCTCGGCATCGGCGAGCCCAAGCATCCGACGCCCGCCTTCATCCAGAAAGCGCTGACGCACAGCCTGGCCGGCCTGGCCGTGTACCCGACCACGCACGGCGGCGAAGCGCTGCGCGGCGCGATCGCGGGCTGGCTGGAGCGCCGCTACGGCGTCCCGCCGTTGGATCCGGCCACGATGGTGCTGCCGGTCAACGGCTCGCGCGAAGCGCTGTTCGCGATCGCCCACTGCACCATCGACGCCAGCAAGGCCGGCGCGCTGGTGGTGTGCCCGAACCCGTTCTACCAGATCTACGAAGGCGCCGCCTACCTGTCGGGCGCCGAGCCCTACTTCGTGAATTCGGAACCGGCGCGCAACTTCGGCTGCGACTACGGCAGCGTGCCCGACGAGGTGTGGCAGCGCGTGCAGCTGCTGTTCGTCTGCTCGCCCGGCAACCCGACCGGCGCCGTGCTGACCCTGGACGACTGGCGCGAACTGTTCGCGCTGTCCGACCGCCACGGCTTCGTGATCGCGGCCGACGAGTGCTATTCCGAGATCTATTTCGGCGCCACGCCGCCGCTGGGCGCGCTCGAAGCCGCGCACCAGCTCGGCCGCAGCAGCGCGAGTGGGGACAATAAGCAGCCATACAAGAACCTGATCGTGTTCTCGAGCCTGTCCAAGCGCTCCAACGTGCCGGGCATGCGCTCGGGCTTCGTGGCCGGCGACCCGGCCCTGCTGAAAACCTACCTGCTGTACCGCACCTACAGCGGCGGCGCGATGTCGCCGATCGTGCAGGCGGCCTCGGTCGCAGCCTGGGGCGACGAAGCCCACGTGCAGGAGAACCGCAACCTGTACAAGGAAAAGTTCAGCCTGATCACGCCGCTCCTGAAACAGGTGATGGACGTCGAACTGCCGGACGCCGGCTTCTACCTGTGGGCCGACGTGCGCCGTACCGGGCTGTCGGACACCGAGTTCGCCAAGGGCCTGTACGCCGCATATAATGTCACGGTTCTGCCGGGGAGCTACCTCGCGCGCGACGCGCACGGGACCAATCCGGGACGCAACCGCATCCGCATGGCGCTGGTCGCCGGCGTCGACGAGGGACTGGAAGCAGCGAACCGCATCGTCCAGTTCTGCAAGGACCTCGAGTCCGCCTGAATACCGTTTTATCCATCACTGAACCTGAAACCGACATCATGACTCAACAACTCCAGACCCTCATCGACAACGCGTGGGAACAGCGCGCCGAGATCAGCCCATCGAACGCACCGGCCGACGTGCGCGAAGCAGTCGCCACCGTCATCAAAGGCCTTGACGACGGCTCGCTGCGCGTGGCGCAGAAGGACAGCGGCAGCTGGGTCGTGAACCAGTGGATCAAGAAGGCCGTGCTGCTGTCGTTCCGCCTCGAGAACAACGTGCCGCTTAGTTTAGGTGACGTAGGCGGCGGCATCCAGTTCTACGACAAGGTCCCGACCAAGTTCGCCGATTACACCGCTGAAGACTTCGCCAAGGGCGGCTTCCGCGTGGTGCCACCGGCCGTGGCCCGCCGCGGTTCCTTCATCGGCAAGAACGTGGTACTGATGCCGTCCTACGTCAACATCGGCGCCTACGTCGACGAAGGCACCATGGTCGACACCTGGGCCACCGTCGGCTCCTGCGCCCAGATCGGCAAGAACGTCCACCTGTCCGGCGGCGTCGGCATCGGCGGCGTGCTGGAACCGATGCAGGCCAACCCGACCATCATCGAAGACAACTGCTTCATCGGCGCCCGCTCGGAAATCGTCGAAGGCGTGATCGTCGAAGAAAATTCGGTGATCTCGATGGGCGTGTACATCGGCCAGTCGACCAAGATCTACAACCGCGAAACCGGCGAAGTCACCTACGGCCGCGTGCCGTCGGGTTCGGTCGTCGTGTCGGGTTCGCTGCCGTCCGCCGACGGCAAGTACAGCCTGTACTGCGCGGTGATCGTCAAGCGTGTGGATGCGCAGACGCGTTCGAAGACCGGTATCAACGAGCTGCTGCGCGGTATTTAATACGTCAACGTACGCTGTATCGTAGGGCGGGCACCCCGTGCCCACGCGGAAGCTGGCATCATGTCGACATTGCGCGTGGGCACAATGTGCCCACCCTACGCATTTCTGCCACAGCCAGTATCGATCGACTGCCCTAAGTTTCTGCGACAGGTTAGAATCCTCCCAGCACCAAAAAATTACCGCACAGCAAGGGAGCGACCACCATGGCCATGGAACGCCTGTTCCAATTGATGAAGGAAAAGAACGCGTCCGACATGTTCTTCGCGGTCAATTCCCCAGTTCACATCAAAATCAACGGCAACCTGATCCCGATCAACCAGCACAAGCTGGAGCCGGAAAACATCGATTCCCTGCTGTCCGAAATCGCCACGCCCGAGCAGATGGCCGACCTTGCGCGCGACAACGAGCTCAACATGGGTATCTCGGTGCCCAACCTCGGCCGCTTCCGTTTGTCGGCCTTCCGCCAGCGCGGCAGCGTCTCGGCCGTGTTCCGCTTCGTACCGGCCAGCATCCCGCCCCTCGGCGAACTCGGCCTGCCGCCGGTGCTGCTTGATCTGATCATGGAAAAGCGCGGGCTGCTGCTGATCGTCGGCGCTACCGGCTCCGGCAAGTCGACCACGATCGCGTCGATGCTCGACCACCGCAACGAGCAGCGTTCCGGCCACATCCTGACGCTGGAAGACCCGATCGAATACCTGTTCAAGAACAAGAAGTCGATCGTCAACCAGCGGGAAATCGGCAGCGACGCCGCCAGCTTCGACATCGCCCTGCGCAATTCGATGCGCCAGGCGCCGGACTGCATCCTGATCGGCGAGATCCGCGACAAGGACACCATGGCCGCCGCCCTCGCCTACGCCCAGTCCGGCCACCTGGTGCTGGCGACGCTGCACGCCAACAACAGCTACAACGCGCTGAACCGCATCATCAGCTTCTACCCGATCGAAAACCGCCCGGCCCTGCTGCAGGACCTGTCGTCCGCCGTGAAAGCGATCGTCTCCCAGCGCCTGGTGCGCGCCAAGGCCGGCGGGCGGCGCCAAGCCGCGGTCGAGATCATGGTCAACACGCGCTACGTTGCCGACCTGATCGAAAAGGGCGACATCGGCCAGATCAAGGAAGCGATGGACAAGAGCCTGTCGCCGGGCTCGCAGTCCTTCGAGAAGGCGCTGCTGGAACTGGTGCAGGCCGACCTGATCACCCAGGACGAGGCGCTGGCGAATGCCGATTCGGCGACCAACCTGCTGTGGCTGATCAATAACGGGCCGGACAGCCAGATGGCCAAGGCCGAGGAACCCGCCAAGCCGGCCGAGCCGCCTGCCGGGGCGTCGTTCACCGAGTTCACGCTGGATAACTGATCGCTTGATTCGCCGACCCGGCGCGCCGTCGTCCACGGTGACGCCGCCCCTCCCTCCGGATTGCTAAACTGGCTGTTTGGATAAGCAGCCTGTGCTATCCTTCGCGCCTTATTTATCAGCAACACCTGCGGTCACCGCGACCGACACAGCGATTCTGTTCATGAAAACAACCCTCTACGGTATTCCCAACTGCGACACCGTCAAAAAAGCGCGCACCTGGCTGGCCGACAACGGCCATGACGTCGACTTCCACGATTTCAAGAAGCAGGGCCTGGACCGCGCCACGGTCGCCGGCTGGCTCGAACAGCTCGACTGGGAAACCCTGGTCAACCGCAAGGGCACGACCTGGCGCAAGCTGTCCGACGAGCGCCGTGCGGCCATCGTCGATAGCGCCAGCGCGCTCGAGCTGATGCTGGAAAATCCGTCCGTGATCAAGCGCCCGGTGCTGGTTGGCAGCGGCCCGCTGTCGGTCGGTTTCTCGGCCGACCAGTACGCCGCCAAGTTCGGCGCTGACAAGGGAGATGCGGCATGAAACCATCGCGCACCCAGGAACTGACCGAAGAGCTGATCGCACTGGATTCCGTCACCCCGCAGGACAAGGGCTGCCAGCAGCGCCTGATCGAGCTGCTCGAGCCGCTCGGCTTCCAATGCGAGACCATCGCCTCGAACGGCGTGACCAACCTGTGGGCACGCCGCGGTACCGAGGCGCCGCTGTTCGTGTTTGCCGGCCACACCGACGTGGTGCCGTCCGGCCCGGTCGAGCAGTGGCACTCCGCTCCGTTCACGCCGACCTGGCGCGACGGCAAGCTGTATGGCCGCGGCGCCTCCGACATGAAGACCTCGATCGCCGCCTTCGTGGTCGCGGTCGAGGAATTCGTGGCCGAGCATGCCGGCCATGCCGGCTCGATCGCCCTGCTCATCACCAGCGACGAGGAAGGCCCGGCCCTGGACGGCACCGTGATCGTCTGCGAGATGCTGGAAGAGCGCGGCGAAAAGCTCGACTACTGCCTGGTCGGCGAGCCGACTTCCAGCCACGTACTGGGCGACATGATCAAGAACGGCCGTCGCGGCTCGCTGTCGGGCTGCCTGGTCGTCAAGGGCGTGCAGGGCCACATCGCCTACCCGCACCTGGCGCGCAATCCGATCCACCAGGCGGCGCCGGCGCTGGCCGAGCTGGCCGCTGAAAAATGGGACGACGGTAACGAGTACTTCCCGCCGACCAGCTGGCAAGTGTCGAACATTGCGGCCGGCACCGGCGCCACCAACGTCATCCCGGGCCAGCTGAAGATCGACTTCAACTTCCGCTTCTCGACCGCCAGCACCGCCGACGGGCTGGAAGCGCGCGTCCATGCGATCCTCGACAAGCACGGTCTCGACTACGACCTGACATGGACGCTGTCGGGCCAGCCCTTCCTGACCCCGAAGGGCACGCTGTCGGATGCGATCTGCGGCAGCATCCACGACGAGCTGGGCGTGGTGACCGAACTGTCGACCACCGGCGGGACCTCGGACGGGCGCTTCATCGCCCGCATCTGCCCCCAGGTGATAGAATTCGGGCCACCCAACGCCAGCATCCACAAGATCGACGAGCACATCGAACTGCGCTACATCGATCCGCTCAAGAACATCTACCGCCGCACGCTGGAACGCCTGCTGGCGGCCACGCCGGCAGCCTAAAGGATACGACATGACCACGACGAATTTTTCCACGCCGCGCGACCTGCTGCGCTACGCCGTTACCCGCTTCAACGCCGCCAAGCTGTTCTTCGGCCACGGCAGCGCCGAAGCCTTCGACGAAGCGGCCTACCTGATCCTGCATACCCTCAAGCTGCCGCTCGACAAGCTGGACCCTTTCCTGGATGCGCGCCTGCTGCAGGATGAGGTGCTGCAGGTGCTGGCCGTGATCGAACGCCGCGTCAACGAGCGCGTGCCGGCCGCCTACATCACCAATGAAGCCTGGCTGGGCAGCTACAACTTCTATGTCGACGAGCGCGTGCTGGTGCCGCGTTCCTTCATCGCCGAGCTGATCCCGAACCAGTTCAGCCCGTGGATCGCCGATCCGGACGGCGTCGAGAACGTGCTCGAGCTGTGCACCGGTTCCGGCTGCCTGGCGATCATGCTGGCCGACGCCTTCCCGAACGCGGTGGTCGACGCCATCGACATCTCGAAGGACGCCCTCGCCGTGGCCGAGCGCAACATCCGCGACTACAAGCTGGAAGGCCGCGTGAACCCGGTCGAGTCCGACCTGTACGAGAACGTGCCGTTCAAGAAGTACGACCTGATCGTCAGCAATCCGCCGTACGTGAATGCGGATTCGATGGGCAAGCTGCCGCCGGAATACCTGCGCGAGCCGCAGATCGCCCTGGCCGGTGGCCTGGACGGCATGGACCTGGTGCGCAAAATCGTCGACGGCGCCGCCGAGCGCCTGACGCCGGAAGGCGTGCTGGTGGTCGAGATCGGCAACGAGCGCGAATTCGCGGAAGCGGCGTTCGGGGCGCTGGGGCTGACCTGGTTGACCACCAGTGCCGGGGACGATACGGTATTCCTGCTGACTGCCGATCAACTGGCAAAATAAGTTTGCTTAAAAACCGTCGCCCCTGCGCAGGCAGGGGCCCAAGTTAGCGGCATATCGCATAAATTGGGCCCCTGCCTGCGCAGGGGCGACGGCTCATACGATAACCTGGTTTTCACATGATCCGATTCTCCAACGTCAGCCTCATGCGCGGCACCAAGCCGCTGCTCCAGGACGCCGACCTCACCCTCAACCCCGGCGACAAGATCGGCCTGATCGGTGCCAACGGCGCCGGCAAATCCAGCCTGTTCGGCATGTTGAGGGGCGAACTCCACCCGGACCAGGGGGCGATCGACTTCCCGCAGCGCTGGCGCATGGCCTACGTGGCCCAGGAAACGCCCGCACTGGATCGTCCGGCGCTCGAGTACGCGATCGACGGCGACGTCAACCTGCGCAAGCTGCAGGCCGAACTGGAACGGGTCGAGGCGCTGGAATACACGGAAGAAAACGGCATCGCCCTCGGCGAGATCCACGGCCAGCTGGCCGACGCCGATGCCTACACCGTGCAGTCGCGCGGCGAGCAGCTGTTGCTGGGCCTGGGCTTCACGCTGGCCCAGATGCAGCAGCCGGTGGCCAGCTTCTCGGGCGGCTGGCGCATGCGCCTGAACCTGGCCCAGGCCCTGATGTGCCCTTCCGACCTGCTGCTGCTGGACGAGCCGACCAACCACCTGGACCTGGACGCGATCATCTGGCTGGAAGACTGGCTGAAGCGTTATCCGGGCACCCTGATCATCATCTCCCACGACCGCGACTTCCTCGATGAAGTCGTGAACGTGGTGGTGCACATCGAGGACCGCAAGCTGAAACGCTACTCGGGCAACTACAGCGGCTTCGAGCGCCAGCGCGCCGCCGCCCTGGTGCTGGCCGCCGCCGCCTTCGAGAAGCAGCAGCGCACCCGCGCCCACCTGCAGTCGTTCGTTGACCGCTTCAAGGCCCAGGCGACCAAGGCGCGCCAGGCCCAGAGCCGGATGAAGGCACTGGCCCGGATGGAAGAGCTGGCGCCGCTGCGCGCCGCCGCCGAGTTCTCGTTCGAGTTCCGCGACCCGGTGTCGGCGCCGAATCCGCTGCTGGTACTGGACGGCGTCGATGCCGGCTACCCGATCGTGGACGAGCATGGCGACAAGGTCGATACCAAGACCATCGTCCACGGCATCAACTTTTCGCTGCAGATCGGCCAGCGCATCGGCCTGCTGGGCGTGAACGGCGCCGGTAAATCCACGCTGATCAAGACCGTGGCCGGCGAACTGGCGCCGCTCTCCGGCGAATCCACCCTCGGCAAAGGCCTGGTGGTCGGCTACTTCGCCCAGCACCAGGTGGAGATGCTGCGTCACGACGAATCGCCGCTGTGGCACATGCAGAAGATCGCGCCGACCGTGCGCGACCAGGAACTGCGCAACTTCCTGGGCGGCTTCAACTTCCCGGGCGACATGGTGACCAGCCCGATCCGGCCCTTCTCCGGCGGCGAAAAGGCGCGCCTGGCGCTGGCGCTGATCGTGTGGCAGCGCCCCAACCTGCTGCTGCTGGATGAACCGACCAACCACCTGGATCTGGAAACGCGCGAAGCGCTGACGCTGGCCCTGGCCCAGTTCGAGGGCACGCTGGTGGTCGTATCCCACGACCGCCACCTGCTGCGCGCCACTACCGACGAGTTCATCATCGTGGCCGACGGCCGCCTGCAACCCTTCGACGGCGACCTGGACGACTACAAGGACTGGCTGTTCAAGACCAAGCTGAAGGCCGTCGAAGCCGGCAAGACCGCAGCCGCGCTGCCGGTCAAGGAACCCAAGGCGGCGGCCCCGGCGCCAGTGCCCTCGGCGCCGGCCGCACCGTCGGCCGCATCGTCGGCGGCAGTCGCGCCGGCCGACCGCAAGGAACAGAAACGCCAGGATGCCGAGGAGCGCCAGCGCGTGGCGGGCCTGAAGAAACCGCTCGAGAACCGCATCAAGCGCATCGAGGAGCAGATGGCCAAGCTGAACGCGAAAAAGGCGGATGTGGATGCGCGCCTGCTGGAGCCGGGCATCTACGAGGCCGACAAGAAGGACGAGCTGAAGAACCTGGTGGCGGACCAGGCTTTCCTGACGCGCGACCTGGGGAACCTGGAGAATGAATGGCTGGAGCTGCAGGAGCAACTGGAGGGGTTGACTGCTTGAGCTGGCAAACCGGCTATAGGAAAACCGGGCCGCTTGAATGAGCGTTAGCCCGTAAACGTCGCCCCCGCGCAGGCGGTAAATAGCCCACTGGGCTATTTACCTCCAAGTTCTGCTTGCATCATCGGCATGCGTGCAACTTGGGCCGCCGCCTTCGCGGGGGCGACGTTCATGGGCGCGGGTCACGTCCATGAGGCGCAGTATCAAGCCACCTGGCGCGCCCCGTCCTTCCGTACCGACATCAAGCGGTCGATATCGACCAGGATCAGGCGCCGTTCCCCCTTCTGCGCAATCCCGATCAGGTAATCGACATCGATGCACTCGGTGCCCGGCACCGGCGCGATCTGGTCCGGGTGCAGGGTCACGACGCCGGTCACGCCATCCACCACCATCCCCATCACGCAGCTGGTGAGACGCAGGATGATTACATCGAGCATCGGATCGGGCGCGCGCGGCGTGCTGCCGAAGGCGGCGCGCATGTCGACCAGGGGCATGATCACGCCACGCGACACCGCCACGCCGCCAATGATCTCGCCGCTGGAAGCGAAGCGCTCGAGCGCCTTGAGCACACGCAGTTCCTGCACCTTGGCGAAGTCGAGTCCGTACTCCAGGCCGCCGAGCGTGAAGCTCAGGTACTGCGTCGCGCGCGTGCCGCCTTCGATTGCATTGCTGGTCATGTCGTGCATGGCGATTTCTCTCCTAAGGGTTCCCCATGCTAAGATAGATGCCGCAAAGAAATCTTGAGTACAGTCAATTTTCCTAAATACATTCCTACCCTCGCGCATGCATTCCTACCCTTGCATTCAAGCGGCGTCGGCTTACAATAAACATATTTAACACTATAGGGACGCCGACAATGTTTCGGTGGCTGAAAAGGCTTTTTTCCCACTCTGCCGGACCACATGTGTCACCGGCGCGCCTACCCATTCCGGCGCCTCCCGGCGTCCCCCTCGGCATTCCCGAACACGACGCACCGGCTACCCTGCTGTCCGGCGCTGCTGCGCGCGGGGTCCAGCCGCCGGTCTCTTTCGAGCAGCTCGACTATATCAACGGCGCCTGGAACAGCTGGCTGTTCGACCGCCACGACCAGCACGGCCTGGACATGAACGATACCGAGGCGCGCGTGCTGGAGTCGCTGGACACCATCCTGTCTTCGCAGCAGTCGGGGGCAGCACTGGTGCGGCGCATGCCCGGGCTGGTACCGCAGCTGCTGCAAAGCCTGCGCAGCGACAGCTTCTCGGGCGCCGCGCTGTCGCGCACCATCTCGTCGGACGTGGTGCTGGTCGCGGCCGTGATCCGGCTCGCCAACAGCAGCCACCAGGGCGCGGCCAATGCGATCGCCAGCGTCGAGCATGCGGTGATCCTGATCGGCCAGGAAGGCCTGCGCCAGCTGATCACGACGGTGGCCTTCCGCCCCATCATCGACGTGAACTCCGGTTTCTATACGCGCCGGCTGGCGCCGCGCCTGTGGGAGCATGCGGAGCGCTGCGCGATCAGCGCACGTCCGCTGGCGACGGAGATGGGCATCGAGCCTTTCGATGCCTTCCTGGCCGGGCTGCTGCACAACGTCGGCCTGATCGTCTCGCTGCGCCTGATGGACCAGATGGCGCGTGGCGAACGCCGGCTGGGCTCCGACATCTTCCTGGCCCAGCTGGGACGCGACACCCGCCGCCTGGCCTGCAGCATCGCGCGCGAATGGCATTTCCCCGAGACCGTGGTGCAGGCGCTGTCGGAACAGGACGAGATGCGCAGAGGCGCCCCGATGTCGCCGCTCGGGCGCCTGCTGAAGCTCACCGACTACCTCGGCAAGGTGCGGCTGCTGGTGGAAAACGAGTTGCTGGACGAATCGAATCCGGAACTGTTCTCCGGATTGCCGCCGAATGCCGCGCAGTGTTATTCGGCACTGGCGGCGAGCCGCGAACAGGCCGCACCGGCCTGAGAGCCGCTCGCCGCCAATTCCCCTTTTGTGGCGAGCCGCGAACAGGCCGCCCCGGCCTGAGAGCCGCTCGCCGCCAATTCCCCTTTTGTGGCGAGCCGCGAACAGGCCGCCCCGGCCTGAGAGCCGCTCGCCGCCAATTCCCCTTTTGCGGCGAGCCGCGAACAAGCCGCTCCGGCCTGAGAGCCAAGCACGGCAATTGCAGCGTTACCCTCAAGACCGTCGCCCCTGCGCAGGCAGGGGCCCAAGTTTGCCGGCGCTAACGTTACGCGTACGACTTGGGCCCCTGCCTACGCAGGGGCGACGTTGTTCGATGGCCGGAGCAGGCCGACTGAAGCTCTTTATTTGATGGCGCCGTCCGTCACCGCCAACTGCCGGTTCTGCGCATCCAGCCAAGCCTTCAGCGGCGCAAAGTAATCCAGCATCGCCGTCGCATCCATGCGCTCTTCCCCGGTCACCGCCTTCAAGGCTTCCGGCCACGGCTTGCTGGTGCCCATTGCCAGCATCTGCTGGAACTTGGCGCCGGCCTGCTTGTTGCCGTAGATCGAGCAGCGGTACAGCGGGCCGGTGTCGCCGGCTTCGCGACACAGCGCGCGGTGGAACTGGAACTGCAGCACATGGGCCAGGAAATAACGTGCGTACGGCGTGTCGCTGGCGACGTGGAACTTGGCGCCGGCGTCGAAGCCGCGCTCGCCGTCGATCGGCGCCGGACGCGCCACGCCCTGGTACTGCTCGGTCAGCGCCCACCAGGCCTTGTCGTAGTCGGCCGGCTGGACCTGGCCGCCGTAGACCTGCCAACGCCATTTATCGACCTTGTAGGCAAACGGCATGAAGGCGACCTTCTGCAGCGCCGTGTACAGCAGCGGGCCGATGTCCTGCGCAGGATCCGGTTCGCTCTTCATCAGGCCCACGCGCTTCAGGTAGGCCGGCGTGATCGACAGCGCGACGGTATCGCCGATCGCTTCGTGGAAGCCGTCGTTGGCGCCGTTCCTGAACAGCGGCGGCTGGACGTTGTAGGCGAGGTCGTAGTACAGGTGGCCGAGTTCGTGGTGGATGACGCGGAAGTCCTCGGCGGTCGGCGTGATGCACATCTTGACCCGCACGTCGTCCTTGCCGTCCAGGTCCCAGGCCGAAGCGTGGCAGACGACGTCGCGGTCGCGCGGCTTGGTCAGCAGCGAACGCTCCCAGAAGGTGGCGGGCAGCGCGCGCATGCCGAGCGACGTGTAGAAACCTTCGGCATAGCGCGTCATGTCGACCGCGCCGGTCTTGCGCTCTTCCAGCAGCGCGGTCAGGTCTTCGCTCTTTTCCAGGCCGGCGGGTTTCAGCAGCGGATACAGGTTATCCCAGTTCTGGGCCCACATATTGCCCAGCAGGTGCGCCGGGATCGGACCATCCGCCGGCACCGCGGCGGCGCCGTAAGCCTGGCGCAGCTTGTAGCGGGTGTAGGTGTGCAGCGAATCGTACAGCGGCTTGACCTGCTGCCACAGGCGCTCCATCTCGGCGGAGAAGGTTTCCGGCGGCATGTCGTAGAAAGAACGCCACAGCGCGCCGGTGTCCGCCGCGCCCATCGCGCGCGCGCCCTTGTTCGACACGGCGACGTACTTCGCGTAATCCTGCTTGTAGGCCGGCGACTGGGCATGCCAGCCGAGCCAGACTTCCTTCAGGCGCGCCGGATCGCGGCTGGTGGCCAGCACTTTTTCCAGTTCGCCGAGCGGCATGCATGCCGGCTTGGCGGCGCCGGCGGCTGCCGGAGGACAGTACTTGGCCTTGCCGTAGGCGCCGGTCATGCCGGCCGCCAGCCGCGCGTAGCTGCTCCTGTCGGCGGCTTCCGGCAGCATCAGCGTGCGCTGCATCAGCAGCAGCTTGCGCGCGCTGGCTTGCGGCAGCTTCAGGTCCTTGAAGCGGCGTGCCTGCAGTGCCACTTCGCCGCTGAGCGTCAGGAACTGCTCGTTGGACTGGGCGGTCATCGTCTCGGTGTCGAGCGTGATGAAATTCTCGGCCACCCATTCGGCGCGCTGGGCATCCAGGCCGAGGCGCTCCAGGCGCTGCTCGGCGTCGAGGATGAAGCGCTCGGCTTCGGCGACGGTGGGTTTGGCACCGCTCCTGGTGGCGGCGGAAGCTGGCACAGCCAGCGCAGCGCCGGCGAACAGGGCGGCGATCAGGGCAGGCATCAAGGCAATACCGGGGCGAATCTGAAGCATGGTCCTCACATCTCTCTTCTGTAGTAATGATTTATACGGTTTCCGCGGCCGCCGACTCGCTGTTCCACGCAAAGCTGCCCGCCTGTCCGGCAAACAGCTGCGCACCGCGTTGCGGACCGCGCAGCCGCGCGCGGATTTCGCGCGGCGCCATCAGGTAGGGACTGCCGCCGGTGGGGCTGAAGCCGAGCACGCGCACCTGGGTCTCGCCCTGCACGTGTTTTACCTCGACCTGGGCCACGCAGGCGGCGTCCAGGCGCTGCGCCTCGAGGCAGGCCAGCATCTGCGCGCCCTTCTGCTGCTCGGCCTCGACCGCCTTGACCCTGGCCGATGCGTCGGCCACTTCCTTCAGCGCCGGCGCCACCTCCTGCGCCATGTGCTGGAACTGGCGCGCCTGCTCGGGCGACAGGGTGATTTCCTTCTTGCGCACCTTGGATGCCACCATCAGGTAGCGGCGCACGTCGGGGCGCCCGGCCAGGCGCGCCATCTCTTCCTTGTGGCGCGCGGCCAGCTCGCCGAACTGGGCGATGCGCTGCGCTACCGCCGCGATCAGCTCGGCCACCGGGGGGCCCTCGGGCTGCAGCACGCATACCAGCATCTCGCCCTGCTTGCGCGGCGCGGCGCCGTCCACCGTCACGCGGCGGCCGGCGATGGCGCTGCCCTCGGCCTGCCCGACCGCGACTTCGTCGCCGATGATCTCGCAATTGACCGCGTGCGCGATGGTGACGCGGGTGCCGGCCACGATGCAATTCTCGGCACGCTCCAGCACCACGGCGCTGTCGAGCGCCTGGATCAGGGCGCCGGAGGCCACGCCGCACACGCGGATGTCGCCGCGCTTGTTGCGGGCGCTGCCGCCGACCAGGTTGGCGCGCAGCAGGATGCGGCCGCCGCGCGAGGCCAGGCGGCCATAGACGTCACCGTGGACGGTGATGCCCTCGCCTTCGATCGAGCGGTTTTCCTGCACCTCGCCGAATTCCTCGTAGTCGCCGGTCAGCTGCAGGTTGCCGGTGGTACGGGCGCTGACGCCGTCGCGGCTGACGATCTTGTCGCCGATCGACATCTGGCTGGTCTTGGCGTCCACCGACAGGAAGCCGGCGCGCTGCGCCACCAGGAATTCGCCGTCGCGGGCACGTTCGACCTTGGTGCCGGCGCCGGCGTACGACGCCAGGTCGGTATCGGCGCCGGGCGTGGCCGGCAGGCGGGTGCCGGACAGGTCGATGCCGTAGGTGCCGGCGCCGGCCGCGATCTTCTGCAGCAGGCGCACCCCGGCCTGGATCTGCGGGAAACGGTTCTGGAAGCTGTGCAGGTCGAGGCGGCCGTTGGCCAGCTGGCGCGGCGCATTGCTGCGGTGGATGTCGTCGGAGACTTCGACGATGCGGGCGTCGACGCCGGGCACCGGTTCGCGCCGCTGCGCGGCGACGATGCGGTCGGCTTTCGGGGAGGCGATGGCGGCCCGCACGGCGGCGGCCTCGATGCCGAAGCGGATGCCCTTGAGCCAGAGGTCGGCGACGAATTCGTCGAAGTCGAGACGGGTCGGCTCGCCCGGCGCGCCGGGCTCCTCCGGATTGGGCAGCCAGACCGGCTCAACATAGTATTCGGCGCGTTCGCCGCCGAGCTTGAGCGGGCGGTACAGCGCGCGCCGCGCCGGCGCGAAGGGCCGGATGTCGGCGGCGATGCGGACCATGGGAGCGGCGCCTTCCTGCGCGCCGGCGCCGAACAGGACCTGCAGGAAGGCGGCGTAATCGAGACCGGCGAGCAGGCTGCCGCTGCGATAGAGTCCGTCGACGGCGTCGGCCAGCAGCCTGGCCGCCACGGCGGGATCGGCATACACGCCATCGGCACGCTTGACGATGCAATGTTCAGGGGACACGGTAAGCTCCAGTCACGCAGGCGGGGTTTGGGCCAGGACAGAAGCTTGGTAGCGTATCACGTTGCTGACGATAAATAAATATCGATCAACAACGTTGTTTTAAAGGAACGGTAGAGCTGAAGTGGAACTGAAAACGGCCCGGGAAAGGCCGTGTGGAGGGAGTCAGCGGCGACGCTGGTACAGGTCCATGCCGGCTTCGTTGATCTGCCGGCGCAGGTCGCGCCGCTCGTCCGGGGTCAGGCGGCCACTGCCTCGGCGGCCGTCGTCGCGCGGTCCCTGGCCGTCCTGCTGCGCCTGCTGTTGCTGATACTGCTGCTGGGCGCGGCGCTGGTCTTCGTAGGCACGCATCTCGGCGTCGCGCTGGCCACGGTCTTGCTGAGGCAGCGAAAACCGCTCGCGCCCGCCCGACTGGTGCTGCTGGTCGTCACGGCGGTCGCCGCCGTATTGCTGTGCGAACGCGGTGCCGGCGCCAAAGACCAGAGCGCATGCCAGCGCACCGCGAAGGGCGACGCGCGCAATGCGCACTGCCTTCGTTGCTGCCTGGTTGTCGATGAACGCGCTATTCATTGGTGTTCCTCTTCCGCGATGCCAATTTAAAAGTTAAGCTGTACTGCGTAAAACGATGGTGATAAGTCGTGATTCGATGAGGTCAGTTTATGTGTATTCCGCTGTGGGTATAAGCCCAATTGGGTAAAGTTTGTAACACAATGTAATGCCTCAACAGTAAGCCCTGTCTAGCTGGCCATATGAAGTTACCATAGCGACATTAATCTGACAAATCTTGACAGAATCATGAACGCCACAAGCCCGACTCCCGGTACCGCCAACAACGGCGGCCACGCCTCCAAGATCATGGTCGTCGACGACGACGTCCGCCTGCGCGACCTGCTGCGCCGCTACCTGACCGAACAAGGGTTCCAGGTCGTCACCGCCGAAAGCGCGCCGGCCATGAACAAGCTGTGGCTGCGCGAGCGCTACGACCTGCTGGTGCTCGACCTGATGCTGCCCGGCGAAGACGGCCTGTCGATCTGCCGCCGCCTGCGCGGCGCCGGCGACCAGACCCCGATCATCATGCTGACCGCCAAGGGCGAAGACGTCGACCGCATCGTCGGCCTCGAGATGGGCGCCGACGATTACCTGCCCAAGCCGTTCAACCCGCGCGAGCTGGTGGCACGCATCAACGCGGTCCTGCGCCGCAAGGGTCCGGACGAAATCCCGGGCGCGCCGAGCGAGACGCCGCAGACCTTCGAGTTCGGCGACTTCGTGCTCGACCTGGGCACGCGCACCCTCAAGAAGAACGGCGAGACCGTGCCGCTGACCACCGGCGAATTCTCGGTGCTGAAGGTGTTCGCGCGCCATGCGCGCCAGCCGCTGTCGCGCGAAAAGCTGATGGAACTGGCGCGCGGCCGCGAATACGAAGTCTTCGACCGTTCGCTCGACGTCCAGATCTCGCGCCTGCGCAAGCTGATCGAGCCCGATCCATCCAGCCCGCTGTACATCCAGACCGTCTGGGGCCTGGGCTACGTGTTCATTCCTGAAGGCCAGCCGCGCTAGTGTCGACGATGTTTGCCAACGGGCGCACCGAGCGGCGCGCCGCACCGCGCCGCCTCGGCTGGATACGCAGCGGCCTGTTCTGGCGCACCTTCTTCCTCCTGTCCGTGCTGACCGCGCTGTCGATGGCGTCCTGGATCGGCATGCTCAGCGTGTTCCAGCGCGGCTCGCAGGCCGAGCAGACCGCCGAGCTGCTGGTGTCCGTGGTCACCATCACCAAGGCGGCGCTGACCCACTCGGCGCCCGACCTGCGGCTGGAACTGCTGATGGAACTGGTGTCGAACGAAGGCATCCGCGTGCTGACCCTGGAACCGACCGACCACGTGGAACCGCCGCCGGCCTGGCTGTTGCCCGAGATCGCGGCCAGGGTGCGTGGCCGGCTGGGCCAGGACACGCGCTTCTCGCGCCGCGTGAACGACATGCCGGGTTTCTGGGTCAGCTTCGACATCGACGGCGACAAGTACTGGCTGATGCTGGAACGCGAGCGCATTGCCAGCCTGACCGGCGTCCAGTGGCTGGGCTGGGCCACCCTGGTCGGCGTGCTGTCGCTGGTGGGCGCGGCGCTGATCTCGAGCCTGGTCAACCTGCCGCTGGCGCGCCTGACCGCGGCGGCGCGCGCCATCGCCCAGGGCAAGCGCCCTGCCCCGCTGCCGGAAAAAGGATCGAAGGAGATCGTCGAGGCCAACCGCAGCTTCAACCAGATGATCGACGACCTGCAGCAGCTGGAAAAGGACCGCGCGGTGATCCTGGCCGGCATCTCGCACGACCTGCGCACGCCGCTGGCGCGCATGCAGCTCGAACTCGAAATGGCCAACCTGTCGACCGAGGCACGCGACGGCATGCAGTCGGACATCGCGCAGATGGACGCCATCATCGGCCAGTTCCTCGACTTCGCGCGCCCGACCGAAGCCGCGACCTTCGTGCCGATCAACCTGTCCGAGCTGCTCGAGGATTGCGCGCGCGAAGCGGCGCGCCTGCAGGACGTGCGCGTCAGCGCCGACATCGACGGCGACATCCACGTGCCGGCCAATTCGACCGACCTGCGGCGCGTGATCAACAACATCATCGAGAACGCCCGCCGCTACGGCAAGACGCCGGGTCAGGACATTACCGAGATCGACATCGCCTGCCACGTCAAGCTCGGCGGCCATGGCCGGCGCGCCGTGGTCGAGATCAACGACCACGGCGTGGGCGTGCCGGAAGACCAGATCCAGCTGCTGCTGCGCCCCTTCACGCGGCTGGACAGCGCGCGCGGCCAGGCCAACGGCGCCGGCCTGGGCCTGGCCATCGTCGAGCGGGTGGTGACGCGCCACAATGCCGAGCTGTCGGTACGCAACCGCGACGGCGGCGGTCTGGTCATCGCCTTTTCCCTGCCGCTGGCAGCCTAGGAGCTGCCTTAAAACGGACATGGCGTCGTTGCAGCGCCTCGCCATGCGTTCGCACTGTCTTCGGCACTGCGCCTAGCCCTGTCCGTTTCAAGGCAGCTCCCGGTATACTGGCGCCTTTCGTTTTACAAACTGAGGGCGACAGACATGCTTGAAAACGCAACCCCACTCCAGTACGGCGACGTCGAACAGGCGGCCGCGCGCATCGACGGCGCGGCCCACCGCACGCCGGTCCTGACCTCGCGCACCGCCGATGCCGCAGTCGGTGCCACGCTGTTCTTCAAGTGCGAGAACTTCCAGCGCATGGGGGCGTTCAAGTTCCGCGGCGCCTACAACGCCATCGCCAGGTTTACCGAGGAACAGCGCCGTGCCGGCGTCCTGACTTACTCGTCGGGCAACCACGCACAGGCGATCGCGCTGTCGGCCCGGTTGGCCGGCATCCGCGCCGCCATCATCATGCCGAACGACGCCCCGGCGCTGAAAGTGGCCGCGACCAGGGAATACGGCGGCGAAGTGATCTTCTACGACCGCTACACCGAAAACCGCGAAGAGATCGGCCGCCGCCTGGCCCAGGAACGCGGCATGACCCTGATCCCGCCCTATGACCACCCGGACGTGATCGCCGGCCAGGGCACGGCGGCGAAGGAACTGTTCGATGACGTCGGCGAACTCGACGTGCTGCTGGTACCGCTCGGCGGCGGCGGCCTGCTGGCCGGCTCGGCGCTGTCCGCGTCCGCGCTGTCGCCCAACTGTCAAGTGATCGGGGTCGAGCCGGAAGCCGGCAACGACGGCCAGCAATCGCTGCGCACCGGCCAGATCGTCGACATCGGCGTGCCCCAGACCATCGCCGACGGCGCCCAGACCAGCCACCTGGGGCAGCACAACTTCGAAGTGATCCGGCGCCTGGTGGACGACATCGTCACCGTCAGCGATGACCAGCTGGTCGAGACCATGAAATTCTTTGCCGAGCGCATGAAGATGGTTGCCGAGCCGACCGGCTGCCTGGCCGCCGCCGCGGCGCTGCAGGGTGTCTATCCGGTGGCCGGCAAGAAGGTCGGCATCCTGATCAGCGGCGGCAACGTCGACCTGGCGCGCTTCGCCAAGCTGGTCGCCTGAACGGCGTTAGGCGCCGCACAGTCGTGCCTGCCTCCTTGATCTAGAGTGAGCTTGTCGTCAATAACTCGATCAAGGAGGCCAACATGAAACACCTGCTTCTTGCCGCCCTCGTGGCCGGCGCCTTCGGCAGCATCACCGTGCCGGCCGGCGCCCAGGTCGTCTACGTGGACACCCCGCCCCCGCCGCCACGCGCCGAACGCATGCCGGCCCCGCGCCACGGCTACGTCTGGTCGCCCGGCCATTGGGAATGGCGCCGCGGCCACCATGTCTGGACGCCGGGCCAGTGGTATCGCGAACGTCCGGGTTACGTCTACCAGGCCCCGGCCTGGGTCCAGCGCGACGGCCGCTGGGTGATGGAAGGCGGCCGCTGGGACCGCGGCGGCCGGCGCGACCGTGACGGCGACGGCGTGCCGAACCGTTACGATGCGCGGCCGAACAATCCGAACCGCAGCTGATCCTTGCCCTGAGTGCGCCCAGCACGGGCCGCATGCACGAACGCAGTCCTGTCAGTCCGACGGACTGCGTTTTTTATTTGCGCTTCTCAAAAAAAACCGCCTGCGCATTGCTGCAACAGGCGGATGAATCCAAGTTTTCACTTGGAGGAGACAGAGAGACAGGCAACACCCCTGCGCTGCCCTACCCGCTCCACATTGGGCCGGGGTCTTTTCCCACAAGTCCTTATCGAGGTTATGCAGGGCGCGTCAACTTGTCAGCGTAGTCGCACAATCAGTTTCGGTCGCACTGCACACCCGATCACGGCCACCGCGTTTCGCCAGGTAGAGTTGGGCGTCGGCCAGGGCAACCAGTCTGGAAAACTCGAAGCTGTCGTCGACCGGCATCACCGCTACGCCGATACTGACCGTTGCGCCGGCAAGCAAGCCGGGATGGGCGCAGCTGGCCCGGTGAAATTCCTGCCTGGCGCGCTTGGCGAGCTGGATGAGCGATGCACCCGAATGGCCATCGACGACGACACAGAACTCCTCGCCTCCCCAGCGGCATGGCATGACGTGCGGACTGCCGAGCGTGCGCATGACGTCTCCCATCATGACCAGGACGCTGTCGCCGACGTCATGCCCGTACTGATCGTTGAGTGCCTTGAAATGGTCGATATCGAGCAACAGGACGGCCAGCGAGCCGATCGGCCGCCCCGGCGCCAGCAGCGAATTGATGTGGGCGCGAAGGCCGCGGCGATTGCATAGTCCGGTCAGCGGATCATGGCCGGCAACGGCCTTCAACTCGCCGACCAGGCGAAGCAGCACCAGCAGGAAAAGTATCCAGTTGCCGATCAGCGCATTCGCCATCACCCCCAGCCAGGTGACGATATTCGCAAACGGCAGCTCGGGCGCAGCGTAGGTGATGGGGGCGGCAGCCGTGATGACGAAGCACCCCTGTGCCAGCGAGGCTGCGGCTTCGGCCAGCAGGACCAGGGAAGCGGTCCGGTAGGCGCGCGAGGACTGCCGCTCCTGGTACCGCCACAGATACCATGCCGTCAGCCCGTTCACGCCCGCCTGGTACAACGATTGGGTGAAGATGCGCGTCACGCTGTCAGGCACGACCAGCGTAAATGCGATGGTCAGCAGTACGGCAATGGCGATGAGCAGGGACAGGCTGTGTCGCCGAAGTGGTCGCCCTACGAACTGCGCGGTCCCGGCCAGGAACAAGGCGTGGCCGGCATCGAACGGGATGTTGAACAGCAGCGAAGCCCACTGCCAGTCGCCGACCAGGCGCGGGGCATCGAGCAGCACCGCGCACCCCACCGACAGGCAGGCCAAAGCCCATAAGCGCACGCCAGCAATATGGCGCGCCGCCGCATGCAGCGTAAAGAACATGACGCTGGCCGTGATCGAGGTCACGCCGAGCACGACCATCAGGGTGGGTTCATCGATATTCATTGCACTGTCAAACTGAAACGGGCTTGCGATGGCTAACCAGGCACAAGCTCCCATGCAATGAACGACCCATGCGACTGTTCAGTTTTACACAGCTTGTTGTGCAAGCTGCATAGTCCGCCACAAAGCCACTGACAAGCAAGGTAATTACTCCTGCATGTTGCAGAGCAGCAACCGACTGTTCATCGATGCCGTAGTCTGCCTCAAATTCAAAAAAAAACGCCAGCCCGAAGGCTGGCGATAATCCAGGCGGGAGAAGCCCGGAGGAGACAGAGATAAAGCCAGCACATCACTGCATGGCTACGAAACAGAGATTGGGACAGCCGGGACATCTACAAGTACCCCGACGGGTTATCGATGGCGCGCCGATCGGTAGGCGCAGTCGTACGGCCTGTTTTTTCCTCTGGCGAACCAGCCCGACTCCCGAAAAAGGGTGAGGCACCTAACAGACCACCCCGCCCTGGCGGCGCACGATGTAATTTCGATAAGGAGATTGCCATGAAGCGTACCGCCAAGTTGATAAGCATGATCGCTGCCGCCGTGCTGGCGGCACCGGCCGCGATGGCCGGCGCCGACATCGTCAAATGCGTGGATGCGAGCGGTCACGTGACCCTGACCGACCAGCCCTGCGACGCCGGTGCGGTAACGGTGCGGCTGGGACAGGAAATGGCGCAGAATGCACAGCAGGCCACGCCGCGGCGCTACGTGCTGCCGGCGGTCGACCTACGCCATGAAGCCTGGAAGCGGCCTGCCGTGGAGCGCCCGGCAGCGCTGTCGCGCGATGTCGCGACCCTGAAGGCGGCGCGCCAGACCCTGCTGATGCTGGATGCGAAGCCGGCGCTGGCGGGCCTCAACTAAACATCATAGCTGAGCGTCAGTGCCGGTCCCAGCGCGGTGAATACTCGGGCAGTGCCGGCTCGTTGGCCGGCGCGCCCAGTGTGCGTACCAGCTGCAGCACGTCTTCCGCCTTGATGAAGCTGGCCGACGAGCTGGCCGCCAGCAGTTTTTCCGGCGGCTGCGAGCGCGCGATCGCGAAGCCCTGCACGTAGTCGACGCCGATCTCGGCCAGCGTTCGGATCGTGGCCGCGTCCTCGGCCCACTCGGCGATCGTCTTCATGCCCAGGTTGGCGGCCAGGTTGACGATCGCCTCGACGATCGCGACATTGGCCGGATGGGCATTGATGTTGACGATGAAGTTGCCGTCGATTTTCAGCACGTCGGCCGGCAGTTCCTTCAGGTAGGAGAACGAGGTGTAGCCGGCGCCGAAGTCGTCCAGCGCGACCTTGACGCCGAAGTTGCGCACCTGGTCGATGAAGCGGCGCGTGTTGTCGAGGTCGTGCAGCGCCACGCTCTCGGTGATCTCCATGCACAGGCGCGACGCCACGTGGGTGTAGCGCGCCAGGATCTCCAGCGTGTCCTGCACGAAGCGCTCATCGTTGAGCGAGGCGCCGGACAGGTTCATGCAGACGAAGCGCGTGTTCTTCAATCCCTCGACGTTGTCCTCGATCCAGCCGAGGGTCGTATTCAGGACCCAGCGGTCGATCACGCCGGCGCGGCCGCTCTTCTCGGCGGCGGCGATCAGCGGACCGGCCGGCGACACACGGCCGTCCGCTTCGCGCATGCGCAGCAGCACCTCGAAGTTCAGCGATTCCATCGGCGCGTTCAGCGACATGATCGGCTGCATTTCCAGGAACATGCCTTCGGTGGCGTTGGGACCGGCCAGGCGCTCGACCAGGTTCAGCTCGGCCTCGCGTTCCTGGAAGGCGGTCGAGCCGCGCTCGTAGACCACCAGCCCGTCGCTGTGGCCGTCCTTGGCTTCGCGGCAGGCACGGTCGGCGGTCGACACCGCATCCTTCATCGGCATGCCCGGCGCGACCTCGATCAGGCCGACCGAGCTGCGCACGTGGAAAGCCTTGTCGCCGACGCGGTATGGGGTGCCGCCGATGCGGTCGACGATGCCGCGGCAGATCAGGGTCGCCAGCGGCACCGCGGTATCCGGCATGACGATCACGAATTCGTCGCCGCCGACGCGGCCGATCTTCTGGCCGCCGCCCAGCATCAGTTCGATCCGCTCGCACACCTGCTTCAGGACTTCGTCGCCGGCGGCGTGGCCAAACAGATCGTTGATCAGCTTGAAGCGGTCGAGGTCGATGTAGGCGAGGCTGAGCGGCTTGCCGCCGGCGAGCGGCTGCACCGCGTCCTCGAACACCTTCTCGATGCCGCGCCGGTTGAAGACCTTGGTCAGGGCGTCGTTGTCGGCCATGAAGCGCAGCTGTTCGGTGGCTTTCACCTTTTCCGTCACGTCCTGCATCACCGCTTCGATGCGGCCGTGTGCCAGCGTGGCGCTGACCATGAAGCAGCGGCTGCCGTCGCGGCTGGTGACCTGCATCTCGGCCTCGCTCTGCATGTGCACCTGCTCGTGCAGCGCTACCCAGAAGCTCTCGGCAAAGAACTGTTTCCAGGCGGTGCGCCCGGGTACGAACTTGCTGCCGTCGGCGACGTCGAGCATCTTCAGCATGGCCGGGTTGGCGCTCAGGAAGTGGCCGTACATGTCGAGCGTGAACAGGCCGACCGGCATCGCCTCGTAGGCGTGCTGCAGCTTGTCCTGCGCTTCCAGGCGCTTCTCGGTCTCGACCCGCATCTGCTCGGCCACGGCGAGCGCCGCCAGCATGCTCGAGGTCAGCGCCGCGGTCACGCTGTTGGCCACGCCGAGCAGCTCGCGCACGCCCAGCGCCGCCGCGAACACCTCGGTCAGGCTGGACAGGAAAGTGACGGTAAAGGAGGCCGCGAACCACATCGCCACGTGCGACTGCGAGCGCAGCATGACGCTGACCAGGCCCAGGATCATCAGCGACAGGCTGCCGGCCACGATAATCCACATCACCGGCAGGAAGCCGCCGTAGGGGAGCCAGATCGCGCACGGCAGCAACGCCAGCACCAGCCACTGGACCACGCGCAGCAGCGGCGCGAAGCGGGTGCGCAGCAGGTCGGCGCCGAATAGCGTCATGTAGAGCGTGAGGGTGGCGATCGCGTACAGCGCCATGGTCAGCGCGCGGCTCGGCAGCAGCCACTCGACCGGCACCTCCTGGCCCAGCCACTGGGTGTCCCAGCCGGCCGACAGCGCCGCCACGCGCAGGTTCAGGATCAGCCAGCCCGCGAACTGCAGGTACAGCACCTGGCGGTTGATGACGGCGGTGACCAGGATGAACAGGCTCAGCACGATCATGCCGCCGTCCAGCAGGCCGGACTGGCGGTGGAACTGCTGGGTCGACAGCGCCAGCCGGTCGGCCGGCCATTGCAGCAGCGTCAGGTGGGCCGGGCCGGAGAAGCTGGCGCGGCACAGCACGTCCCCGCGCGTCCCGGGCAGGTTCAGCGCGAAGCCGGCCTTGGCGTCGCCCAGGGCGCCATCGGTGCCGCCGCGGGTGGCGCTGCCCAGCATTTTCAGCGTCGCGACATCCCAGCAGCGCAGCGCGACCATATGGCGCGACGGGAATTCGACCGCATCCGGGATGCCGCCGAGGTCACGCGCATGGAAGATTAACCAGACCGGCGCCTCGGACAGGTGGGTGTCGTAGGCATCGACCGGATGCGACTGCGCCAGTTCGCGCAGCGCGGACGAAGGAACGAAGGTGGCGTCGTGGTCGGAAACGGCGCGGAAGGTCAGCGGCTGGCCGCCGCCGCCGGTGAAGTGGCTGTTCCACAGCATCAGCACCAGGATCGACGCCAGCGCCACCCCGGCCGGCACGCAATACACCGACAGCAGGCGCATCGTGGTTTCGATGCCCCGGTGGATCGCCATCAGGAACATCGGCTTGTGCGTGGGTGGGGACGGCTGGAAAGGCTGGAACATGGGTATCGATCAGGCTGTCAGGCGCCGGCGAACCGCCGGCAGCATCGACCTAAAGGATACAGGCTCACAATAATTCCGTCATGCAATATATTGCCGTCAGGCCATAGCGAAGCTTGGAACCCGTTCCATAACTGCATTCGGACGCGCCGCGGGCACAATCTTGTGGCGTGGCCGCAACTCGCCGATCTGGATGTCCGGGTGGTTAGTGTGGAACACGTACTTCATCAGCGGGTGGCGCGCTTCGCTCCAGCGCGCTTCCGCGGTGGCGACTTCGAAGGCCATCACACGGTGCGGAATATTGCCGACGTGGCGCAGCGGGATCCGCTCGCCCGGCCCGAACACGTCGCTGAACAGCAACTGTTCGTACTGGCGGTCGATCGGCGCGCGGCCGGTGGCGATCGCGTACTCGGTGCCGCTCAGCTCCCAGTACTGGAAGAAAGCCTTCATCAGCGCGACCTTGACCACATGGCCGATGCGGCCCTCGGACACGCCCAGGCGCGTGACTTCGGCCAGGCGGCGCCCCTGCAGCCATTCCGGCAGTTCGATCGATTGCTCCAGGTGCAGCGGACGGTAGGCGTTGGTCTGGATGCGGGCGGTACCGAGCGCCGTGCCGTCCAGCTTCGATTCGGCCAGCAGCACGATGACGTCGTCTTCGTAGTCGCAGGCTTCGGGGGCGGCCAGGGTGCGCGCGAATTCCGGCACATGGCGTGCGTAGGCGGCATGGCGGATGCCGATCGCCTTCCGCAGGCTGTCTTCGTTGTCGACCCGGCGGATCGTGAACGGCAGGCGCTCCGTGGGCAGGGAAGACAGAATGTGTGCGGTGCTCATTTCCATGGCGGGGCAGTCCTTGAATAAGATGACAACAGAGATGTGTGTTGATAATTATCAACCTTCTAAAAGAATCCTAAAGGTCGAAAAGACATCCCTTTTGCCTTCTATTCAACGAACTGCATGTTACTGCACCGCTTCAGTGCGCATCAGTCCATGAAACGCGCCGTTCCGGACACCCGGATCGAACTGCCGGGCAGCGCGCCGATGTCGGCATGCAAGCGCGAGCGCATGCCCATGTCCTCGCCCTGCACCACGTCGATGGTGCCGCCGTGCGGCCAGCCGATATCGCGCAGGTAGCCGGCCAGCGCGGCGGTGCCGGCGCCGGTGGCCGGGTCTTCATACACGCCGCCGATCGCGAATGGATTGCGAGTGTGGAACAGGCGATCGGTTTCGGCCCAGGCCAGCACGATCGTGGTCAGCCCGTATGCCGCCATCAGCGCGCGGCCGGCCTCAAGGTCGTAGCGCATCGCGGCCAGCTTGGCGCGGCTGGCCAGCGCCAGCACCAGGTGGTCTGCGCCGGCATGCGCAAAGCCGGGCGCGATGCGCGGGTCGAGATCGGCTTCGGTATAGCCGAACAGCGCCAGCGCGGCCTGCACCAGTGCCGGATCGGCGGCGCGGCTGGAGGTGGGCGGCGATTGCAGCGCTGCGCTTACCAGGCCACCCGCGCCGTCGCCCGCGTCGCGCCGACCCTCGACCGTGATCGCGGCCGCGTTCAGGGTCAAGGCAAACACGCCGTCGCCGTGGGCGCGGGCCAGCGCCGCGCCCAGCGCGATGGTAGCGTGGCCACAGAAGGGCACTTCGGACGCGGGCGAAAAGTAGCGCACCCGCCAGCCGCCGTCGCTTGGCGCGGCGAAGGCGGTTTCGGAAAAACCGACTGCATGCGCCAGGCGCTGCATGACCTCCGCCGGCGGCAAGGCGGCACCGGTCCAAACGCCGGCCGGGTTGCCGCCCACGCCGCCATCGGAAAAGGCGGCGATGCGCAGGATCGGATCTTGATGTTCAGTCATGCTGGCCTCCTCGACAATATAGATAGAAAAACATGTTCAGAAACCCGGCGGGCGCTCGGCCGCCACGCCGGCTTCCTTTTCCAGCGCCAGGCCGACCCGGGCGATGGTGCCTTCGTCGAACAAACGGCCGATCAGGGTCACGCCGTGCGGCACGCGGCGCGGCGGCGCGAAGGTCGGCAGCGGCTGGGCCGGGTTCGGCGCCCAGTCGCTGCGCGCCTGCCCCACTTCCACGGTGCCGGTGCGCAGCGTGAGCGACGGGTGGCCGGTATTGTTCGAGATGGTCAGCATCTCGTCGCGCAGCGACGGCACCAGCAGCACATCGACCTGCCGGAAGATGCGCGCCATCTCCAGCGCCACCTTGCGCCGCAGGCGGTCGGCCTGCACGAAGTCCACCGCCGACAGGAAGCGCGCCTCGCGGAACAGGTTGGGCCAGGCATCCGGCACCTGCGCCTTGAGCTGGTCGACGCGGCCGTCCAGCGTGATCTCTTCGAAGGCGGCGGCGGCTTCGGCGAACAGCACGGTGTTCAGCGATTGATAGGGCCAGTCAGGCAGCGTCACCGGCACAGCGGCCATGCCGAGGCGCCTGATGGTCTCCAGCGCGGCGCGGTCAACGTCGGTGGCCGGCGCTTCCTTCATCCAGTCGGCGAAATAGCCGACCTTCAGGCCCTTGACGCCGGCGCCGGCGTCGAAATCGAGTGGCGCCGGCACGCCGGCGACGTCGCCCGCGTCCGTGCCCGAAATCGCCTGCAGCACCAGCATCGCATCTTCGACGCTGCGCGTCATCGGGCCCAGCTTGTCGAGCGACCAGCACAGCGTCATGGCGCCGGTGCGCGGCACCCGGCCGTAGGTCGGGCGCAGGCCGGTCACGCCGCAGCGCATCGACGGGCTGATGATGCTGCCGCCGGTCTCGCTGCCGATCGAGAACGCCACCAGCGCGGCGGCGGTGGCGGCACCCGGCCCCGCGCTGGAGCCGGACGCGCCCTCTTCCGGCAGCCACGGACTCATGGTCTGGCCGCCGAACCAGATGTCGTTCAGGGCCAGTGCGCCGAGGCTCAGCTTGGCCACCAGCACGGCGCCGGCCGCGTTCAGCTTCGCCACCACGGCCGCATCCCGCTGCGGCACCCGGTCGCGGTAGAACTCGGCACCCCAGGTGGTGCGGATGGCGGCGGTATCCAGCAGATCCTTGACGCCGTAGGGAATGCCGTGCAGCGGGCCGCGGTACTTGCCGGCGGCGATCTCGCGGTCGGCCTGGCGCGCCTGCGTCAATGCGTGTTCCTCGGTCAGGGTGATCACGCTGCGCAGCTTGGGATCGAGGCGCTTGATGCGTTCGATGTAGATGCGGGTCAGGCGCTCGGACGTGATGGCGCGGGTCTCGATCCAGCGCGCCAGCCTGGTCACCGGAGAATGGGCGATGTCTTCGTCGCGCGCGGGCAGCGCGCCGGGGTTGATGCGGCTGCGCACGAAGCGTCCGGTTTTATTGATGCCTGCGCCGCTGCCGCCGGCGGCATCGAGCGGCTTCCACACCGTGGCCGGGGCCAGGTGCGGCGCCAGCGCCACCTTGCGCGGCCCGGTGCGCCGTTCCACCGTCGACGCCAGCGACACGCGCCAGCTTCCCGCCATCATCGCGCGCTGCGCCGGCGTGTTCGTCACCTGCATCAGCTTTTCGGCTTCGGCGAAGGTGGCGGGCGTGACCTGCGGGCCGAAGCCGGGAGTGGCACCAAAGGTGGGCGGGGCGCCGGGGGTAGTCGCAGGGGCTGCCGGTGCAGGCGTGGCGCCGTCTTGCGGCAGCGGTTCGGCGCGGACGGCTTCGGCCACGGCCAGCAGACCGAGCGGGGCGTTGATCAGGAATTGGCGGCGTTGTTTCATGGACCCTCGGTGGTGATCGATAAATGGATGGCGCGATTGCAACCCAACGATCCTACCGTAGCGCCGTGATCGAAACAACATCGGGGCTGGCGCGCCGCCGCCGGGCGCACCCGCCTCATCGTCCGCGCTCAGCCGGCGCTGTGCCCGGCTCCGGGACGCGCGACCTGGTCGAGCTCGTCGTAGTGGCGGAAGATGCCTTCCTGGTTGAAAGGCAGGCGCCGTTTCGACGCCAGGTAGGCCGCGATGCGCGGCCGCTGCGCCACCCGGTCGTGCAGGGCGCTCAGCAGCGGGTAGCCGGCGTCGATCCGCGCCAGCGCCTGCGGAAAGGCGTAACGCAGGCCTGCCACCAGCTGGAACAGCGACAGGTCGGCATAGGTCACGCGCTCGCCCAGCAGGTAATCCTTCGGTTCGGAGCGGCCCAGGATGCCTTCGAACCAGTCGAAGAATTTCGGGATGCGGGTCTCGATGAAATCGGCCGCGCGGCGCTTGGCTTCCGGACGCTGGTCTTCGTAATACAGCGAGGTCGCGATCGGGTGGTGGGTGTCGTGGGCCTCGGCCACCAGGTCGGCGATGGTCAGCTGGATCTGGTTGACCCACAGCCGGCCCTGCTCGTCCTCCGGCGCCAGCCCGTGGCGCTGCCCCAGGAACAGCAGGATGTTGGCGGTCTGGCCTATCAGCAGCTCGCCCGCCTTCAGGAAAGGCGGCGCGAAGGACGGGTGGTCGGGGCCGTCCATGGCCGCCATCATGCGCGCCATGCCGCCGGGTCCGCGCGCCACGTCGACATAGGGGACACCGGCCTCCTCCAGGGCCAGGCGAACGAATTCCCCGCGGCCCTGGATCGTGGGCCAGTAAAAAAGTTCATACGCCATCGCTGCCTCCTCGTGTTGTTCGGTCTGACTCAATTATTGAGCATGATTCCGAATGTTCGGCGCGGCAATCGTGCTAGTCTTCGGCTTGGCAACGACGCCTGACAAAAAATTAATAACAAGAGACATGTCCACAACAAACATTACGCACGGAATCCACCTTCGATGGTGCCGATCTTGACCTGCTGAACGCATTTTTCCCGCTGAGCAATCTCACCGTGGCTACGCCACCGGTGCGACAAGATAAACACACCCGATAACGAAAGCGATTCCGGAGCGCCCATGATTTTCGCTCATCTCACCAAGGGTTGGATGGCCCGCCGTCGCGAGGCCGGCCTTGCCTCCTGGCTGCTGTCCATCGCGCGCAGCGCACGCGTACTGGCCTATTACCGCGCCCACCGCGACCTGTGCCGGCTCGGCGTCTACCGCCGCCACGTGGCCGGGCGGTCCAACGACGACCCCTTCCACCATCTCAGCCACCGCGACTACCTGATCAAGGGCCTGTCGCCGCGCCGCCGCGTGCAGGCCGTGCTGAGCCATTACCGCTTCGAGGAAACCACCTTCAACGACGCCTACCTGCAGGCCGTGTACGGTGCGCGCGGCCTGCCGCTGTGGCAGCACGAGGCCGAGGTGGATGGCCAGCTGAGCAGCTTCATGATCCAGCTCGAGATGGCTTCGCGCAGCAATGCCGAGGGCGACCTGACCGTGGCCCTGGTGGCCGACGGCAGGTGCCTGCACCGCCTGTCCTTCAGCTGGCTCGACGGCCGCATGGTCGGGCTGGACATGCCGGTGGTGCCCTTCATCGCCCGCAACCAGGGACGCTGGGCCGATTCCGGTGCCGCCTTCGACGCCTTCGAGCGCGTGTTCCCCAACAATTCGCCCAGCTTCTTCTGCTTTGCCGCGATGCAGGGCATCGCCATGGCGCTCGGCATGGACAAGGTGATGGCGATCCGCAGCGACGCCCACATCGCCTACGACCCGGACCCGGACAAGCACTTCGCCAACGCCTACGACGGCTTCTGGAAGATCCTCGGCGGCGCCGAGACCGGCAGCGGCTATGTCATCGGCCTGCCCTTCTACGTCAAGCCGCTGGCCGACATGCCGTCCAAGCACCGCAAGCGCGCGGCCCAGCGCCGCGAGCACTGGCGCGTGATCGGCGATGCGGCGCGCGCCACGCTGCAGCGCCACCTGCTGCATGCGCGCGTGCAGGTCGCGCACCCGGCGCCGGTGCTGGAAACGGCGTAGGAACCAATTCGCCGCTTTTACGTCTATTGACATAAGTACTACATAGGCGCACACTCGCGCCTTCGCTAGGGGTCCTGGAAGTTCGCTTCCGGGTGAGAGATACCCTTCGTACCTGATCTGGATAATGCCAGCGAAGGAAAGCGCAACGCAGTTCCCATCTTGTTTGCCCTTCCCCCGTTGGCTCCGGCTTTGATAAAGCAGCGCAGCCGGACGGCGCGCGAAACGAGCAAACACATGAACCATCCACTGAAGCATTCGATCCTGGCTTGCGCATTGATGCAGGCCTTTGCAGTGTCGGCGCAAACTGCGGCACAAACCACGGCCCAGGCCGACGCCGGCCAGCCGGTCAACGAAGTCGTCGTCACCGGTAACCGCTTCATTGCCCTCGACCGCGCCAGCGTCGGCGGCTTCGGCGAAGCCTCGCTGTTCGAGACCCCGGCCTCGATCATCTCGATCGGCCGCACCCAGATGCAGGACCTGTCGATCCGCTCGACCACCGACGCCGTGCGCTTCGACGCCTCGGTCAGCGACGCCTACAACGCGGTCGGCTACGCCGAACAGTTCTCGATCCGCGGCTTCACGCTCGACAACAACTACAGCTACCGCAAGGACGGCTTCGCGATCCCGGGCGACACCCAGATCCCGCTCGAGAACAAGGAGCGCGTCGAGATCCTGAAGGGCCTGGCCGGCCTGACCGCCGGCATCGCCGCCCCGGGCGGCATCGTCAACTACGTCACCAAGCGCCCTACCGACAAGCCGTTGCGCTCGGCCACGGTGGAAGTCAGCGAGCGCGGCACGCTGTACGGCAGCGCCGACATCGGTGGCCGCTTCGAGGACCGCCGCTTCGGCTACCGCATCAATGCCGCCGCCGCCGACCTGCATCCCTACGTGCGCGGCGCCAACGGCGACCGCCAGTTCGTCTCCGGTGCCTTCGACTGGCAGATCACCCCGGATGCGCTGCTGCAGCTGGACATGGACTACCAACGCAAGTCGCAGATCACGGCGCCCGGCTACCAGCTGATCCGCGGCGAAGTGCTGCCGACCAACGTGTCCGCCAAGACGCTGCTGAACGACCAGCCCTGGACCAAGCCGGTCGAGACGCGCGACACCAACCTCGGCCTGCGCTTCGAGTACAAGCTGGCGCCGGGCTGGACCGCCACCGCCTCGGCCAACAAGCACTGGTTCAAGCGCGACGACTACACCGCCTTCCCCTACGGCTGCAGCAACGAGGGCGACGGCTACTACCCGGGCTACTGCTCGAACGGCGACTACGACGTGTACGATTACCAGAGCGTGGGCGAGCGCAAGAGCCCGTGGGGCGTGCAGGCCATGGTGCAGGGCAAGTTCGCCACCGGCACGCTGCGCCATGCGCTGACCGTCGGCGCTTCCTACAACGAGCGCCACGACAGCTTCGGCGACTACGTCTACGAACTGGTCGGCTCCAGCAACATCTGGACGCCGCGCGTGACGCCGCAGGCCGATCCCGCGATATTCAGCACGGGCCGGGTGTTCGAGCGCCGCAGCGACCAGGAAAGCGCGCTGTTCGCCCAGGACATCGTGACCCTGGGCCAGGGTTTCACCCTGCACGGCGGCCTGCGCCACGTGCAGATCAAGCGCAGCGAGTTCGACGAGGACATCGGCGACAAAGGCGACTACGTCCATGCCGACAACAGCTTCACGCTGCCGAGCGTGGCCCTGGTCTACCGCATCGGCCGCGACTGGAATGCCTACGGTTCGTTCAGCCATGGCCTGCAACACGGCGGCATCGCGCCCATGATGACCAGTAATCAATACCAGGTGCTGCCGCCGGCCCGTTCGCGCCAGGCCGAATTCGGCCTCAAGGGCGCGCTGTCGAATGGCCTGAATTTGTCGGCTGCGCTGTTCCAGATCCGCCAGGGCCTCGAGTACGAAGATCCGTTCCAGACCATCAACGGCCTGCATCCTTTCGTGCGCGGCGGGCGCGAGACCCATCGCGGCCTCGAGGTCTCGGCCGACGGCCGGACCGGCGCCTTCGACTACGGCGTGTCGCTGATGGCGCTGAACACGCGCCAGGACGGCACCGGCCAGGCCGGCATCGACGGCAAGCGCGTCACCGACGTCCCGGCCTTCAAGTCGACCGCGTGGCTGCAATACGCGGTGCCGGCGGTGCCGGGCCTGAAGGTGGACGGCATCTGGCAGTATGCCGGCAAGAAGGCCTTCGACGTCCAGAACACCGTGTTCGTGCCGGACTACCACGTGTTCGGCGCCGGCGCCTCGTACGGGCTGAAGCTGGGCGCGACGCAGGTCACCGTGCGTGCGCGCGTGGACAACCTGTTCGACAAGTTCTACTGGCGCGACGTGACGCCTTCGCTGGGCGGTTACCTGCTGGCGGGGGCGCCGCGGACGTTCAGGTTGTCGGCGCAGTTTGATTTGTAAGTTGCTGGCGGTACGCGGACAGCTTCTCTTCCGCTACCCCGCCGCCGTCGCCCCTGCGAAGGCAGGGGCCTAAGTTCTGCATGCGATACGGGGAAGCCGGCAGAATTGGGCCCCTGCCTCCGCAGGGGCGACGTGCAAGCTTACTCTGCACGGACTTGAGTAAGCAGGCCTTCAACCCGCGCCACCCGCTCCTCCAGCTCCCCCTCCACCAGCACATACGGTATCCCCCGCGCCGCCAGCACCGCCACCAGTTGCGCATGCACCCGCTGCCGCACTTCGTCCGAATCGCGCATCAGCCCATCCGGCACCCACGGCAGGTCCGGCGCCGCCACCAGCGTCAGCGCGTAGTCGTGCGCCGCTTCCAGCGCCAGCAGCGCGGGCGGCACGCGGCCCCAGTAGATGCGGCTGTAGACCGCTGTCATCAGCGGCGTGGTGTCGCAGAAAAGGAAACCGCGCGCGGCCGGCCGCGCCGCCATCGCATCCTCGCGCGCCAGCTGGGTACGCGCGATGCCGGGCTGGTCGTCTTCATGCGGCACGCGGCCGTGCACGTCGACGAACTCGCGCAGGTACTCCGGCACCCACAGCGTGCCGTAGCGGCGCGCCAGCGCGTCGGCCAGGGTCGACTTGCCGGTCGATTCGGCGCCGAGGATAGCGATGCGCCGCGGCGCGGCCGGCGCCGTCATTGCGCGCCCTCGCGCGCCGCCCTGCTCCAGGTGCGCAGGCCGGCCGCGGCCATCACGACGAACAGCGCGTACAGCACGGCCGTCAGGTACAGCTGCTTGTGCACGTACAGGCCGACGTAGATGACGTCGACCACGATCCAGACATGCCAGTTCTCGACCTTCTTGCGCGCCGTGAGCAGCGTGCCGAGCAGGCTGCCGGCGGTCAGGAAGGCGTCGGTGCCCGGCACGTCGGTGTCGGTGGCATGGCCGAGGAAGGCCCACAGCAGCAGGTAGCCGAGCGCCCAGCCGGCAAGGGCCCTGGTCCAGCCGGCGCGGTCCATGCGCGTGACCACCAGCGGCGCGCCGGCAGCGGCGTCGAGGCTGCCGCGTCCACCTTTCAGCCACTGGGTCCAGCCCCACAGCGAGGCCGCGATGAACACGCCCTGCAGGCCGGCATCGCCGTACAGGCGCGCATCGAAGAACACGATGCCGTACATGGCCGACGAGACGATCGCGAACAGCCAGGCCCAGTGCAAGCGGCGGATGTTCAGCAGCACCGTCGCGATCGACAGGGCGAAGGAAATCAGTTCCAGCGGCGTGGTCTTGAATCCAAGGATGAGGAGGCTGTCGTTCATGCGGGCGCCGTATCGGATGGGTCAGCGATTATCCGAGCTGCGGCGGCTTTATGCAAGGCGCCGCAGCTCGCACCGGTATCCGCGCCGCTGTCCGCTTCCGGACACCCTTGCCCGGCGCCGGGCAGCACAGGGCCGGCAAACCCGCCGTTTCACGGGGGAACACGGCCTGGCACGCCGCTTGCAATACAGGACACATAGCCACTTCGACGTACCGCCCCATGGACCATGCCATCCCGATCGAGACCCTGCGCCGCCGCCGTCTGCACCACATCGCCGGCGCCGCCTGCCTGTTCGCGTTTCTGTGCGCCGGCGCCTGGGGCCTGAACCGCGTACTGCGCCCGAGCGTGGATGCGGGCGCGATCGTGGTATCCGAAGTCCGGCGCGGCGACGTCGACAACACGATCAACGCCGCCGGCGTGGTCATCCCGGTGCACGAGGAAGTGGTGGCCAGCCCGGGCGCGAGCCGGGTCGCGCGTGTGCACGCCAAGCCGGGCCAGCAGGTGCGCCAGGGCGACCTGCTGCTCGAACTCGACGACCGCGCGATCCGGCTGGCACTGGAAGCGCTGAAGGAGCAACTGGCGCAGCAGGACAACCGCGTCGCCACCCTCGGCCTCGAGATGGACCAGAAACTGAAGCAGACGAACAGCAGCATCGAGCTGCTGGAAATCGACCTGCAGGCGGCGCGCGTGCGCCACGAGCGCAACCAGAAGCTGCGCGCCAGCGGCCTGGTCTCCGGCGAAGACCTGCTCACCGCGGAGCTGAACGTCAAACGCACCGGGATCCAGCTGCGCCAGCAGCGCGAACTGGTCGAGGACACGCGCCGCGCCACCGCCGGCGCCGTCGCCGCCACCAAGCTGCAGCAGGCCATCCTGCACAAGCAGATCGCGCAGCAGGAGCAGCTGCTGGCCCAGACCCGCGTGTGCGCGCCCTTCGCCGGCATGCTGACCTGGGTGCTCGAGGAGGAAGGCGCCAGCGTCGCCGCCGGCCAGCTGGTGGCGCGGGTCTCGGAACTGAACAACTACCGGGTCGAAGCCAGTTTGTCGGACTTCCACGCGCGCCTGCTCGCCGCCGGCCAGCCGGTGCGCGTCGAGCAGAACGGCGAAATCCTGGCCGGGACCGTGCACACCATCTTCCCCGAAATCCAGAACGGCAGCATCAAGCTGCTGGTCGACCTGGCCAGCCCGCGCAACCCGAACCTGCGCAACAAGATGCGGGTGGACGTCAACGTCGTCACCGCGCACCGCGCGCAGGTGCTGGTGCTCGACAACGGCGCCGCCTTCAACGGCCGCGGGCGCCAGCCGGCCTTCGCGGTACGGGACGGCATGGCGCGCAAGACCACGCTGGAACTCGGCGCCAGCGACGGCAAGGTCATCGAAGTGGCGGCCGGGGCCTGGCCGGGGGACCGCTTCATCATATCCGACACGGGTGCCTTCAAGGACCTGGACAGCATCCGCATCGCCAACTAGGAGATTTACATGATCAGATTGAACAAGGTCAGCAAGACCTATCGCACCGACAAGGTCGAGACGCTGGCCCTGAAGGACATCGACCTGCAGGTCGCGCGCGGCGAATTCGTGGCCATGATGGGGCCGAGCGGCTGCGGCAAGAGCACGCTGCTGAACCTCATCGGCCTGCTTGACCGGCCGGGCCAGGGCAGTATCGAGATCGACGGCGTCGCCATCACCCGCTACCGCGACCGCCAGCTGGCCAAGCTGCGTAACCAGACCTTCGGCTTCATCTTCCAGAGCTTCCACCTGATCCCGGACCTGCGCGTGATCGACAACGTCGAGCTGCCCCTGCTCTACCGCAGCGGCAGCGATGGAAAAAGCAGCGAACGGCGCCGGCTGGCGCGCGAAGCGCTGGAACGGGTGGGGCTCTCGGCGCGCATGGACCACTACCCGAACCAGCTGTCGGGCGGCCAGCAACAGCGCGTGGCGATCGCGCGCGCCATCGTCGGCCAGCCGCAGGTGCTGCTGGCCGACGAGCCGACCGGTAACCTGGACAGCAAGATGGGCGCCGAGGTAATGGACATCCTGCTCAAGCTGAACGCCGAGGGCACGACGGTGGTGATGGTCACCCACGACGAACAGGAAGCGCGCCGCGTGAATCGCATCGTGCGCGTGTTCGACGGCCAGCTGGTAACGCCGGAGCGCCTCCATGCTGCGTAACTACCTGCTCACCGCTTATAAAGTCTTCATGCGCCGCAAGCTGTTCACGGCCATCAACCTGGCCTGCATCGTGCTCACGCTGGTGGTGCTGATGGTGATCACGGCGCTGCTGGAAACCGCGTTCTTCCCCTCCGGTGTCGAAGGCAGGAGCGCGCGCATGCTGCAGGTGTACGGCATCCGCAGCGAGGGCGCCAAGAGCGAGACCTGGCGCACCACCCTGATGGGCTACAAGGCGGTCGAGCAAGCCTTGAAGCCGCTGGGTCGCGATCCGCATTCGGGCGTGGAACGCATGTCCGCCTTCACGACGCCGGCCTCGGTATCGGTCTACCAGGGCGACCGCGTCAGCGAACTCGATCTGCGGCGCGTCGACGCCGATTACTGGAAGATCCTCGACTTCAAGCTGCTGGCCGGGCGCCTGCCTGACGCCGGTGACGAACAGGCCGGGCGCATGGTGGCGGTGATCAACGCCAGCACCGCGCGCAGGCTGTTCGGCACCGCCGGCGCGATTGGCCACGCAGTCGGCCAATCGATTGCGGCCAGCGGCCAGCAGTTCCGGGTCATCGGCGTGGTCGAGGATGCGCTCCAGATCAATGCCTATGCCGACATGTGGGCGCCGCTCACCACCTTCCCCTCGAGCGACTACCGCAACGAGATCACCGGCAACTTCGCCGCGATGCTGCTGGCGCGCGACCCGGCCGACCTGCCGCGCATCCGCCAGGCGGTCGAGCGTGCCGCGAAGGCCTTCGTGACGGAAGACCCGCACGTCTATTCCATCACCCAGTTCTGGGCCGACAGCAAGCTCGATGTATTCGCGCGCGCCCTGCTGAGCAACCAGGGCGTGGCCGACTCCGGCGCCGGCACGCTGCTGGCGATGATCGGCGGCGGCATGCTGCTGTTCATGCTGCTGCCGGCACTCAACCTGGTCAACCTGAACACAGGCCGCATCCTTGAGCGCAGCGCCGAGATCGGCGTGCGCAAGGCCTTCGGCGCCACCAGCCTGCAGCTGGTCGGCCAGCTGGTGGTCGAGAACGTGCTGCTGTGCCTGGTGGGCGGCCTGCTCGGCCTGGCCTGCACCCGCCTCGCGCTGTGGTGGCTGGAAGCCTCGCAACTGATCCCTTACCTTGAAGTCCACCTGAATGCCACCGTGTTCGGCTGCGGCATGCTGCTGGCCTTTATCTTCGGCCTGCTCTCCGGCGTGATCCCCGCCTGGAAGATGTCGCGCCTCGACCCCGTCCACGCCCTGAAAGGAGCCGCATGATGCTGCGCCACCTGTTGAAACTGACCTGGAAGCGCAAGTCCAGGCACCTGATGCTGAGCCTCGAGATCCTGCTCGCCTTCGCCGTCGTGTTCGGCATCGCCGCCTTTGCGCTGCGCTACATGCAGCTGTACCGCGAGCCGGCCGGCTTCGACGGCACCGACGTCTGGTCGGTGGCCATCGTCACCGGCGACAGCAAGTCGTCCGCGATCCCGGCCGACATCTACGACACGCTGCGCCGCAACCTCAAGGCGCTGCCGGAGGTGCGCGAGGTCGGCTTCGTCTCGTACTCGCCCTACACCAACTCGACGTGGATGAACGCCTATCAATCGCCGCAGACCGGCGCCAAGGTAGCCACCAACATCCTGGAAGCCAGCGACGGCGTGGCCGCCGCACTGGCGATCCCGGTCGTACGCGGGCGCTGGTTTTCCGCCACCGACGAAGGTTCCCCGGTCGTCCCGGCGGTCATGAACCGGCGCCTGGCGGCGGCCATGTTCCCGGGCCAGGAAGCGCTCGGCCGCGAGTTCACCGACAAGGACAGCAAGCGCACGATCAAGGTAGTCGGCATCGTCGACGAATTCCGCCACCGCAGCCCGCTGATGGTTCCGGTGAATTTCATCATGACCCGCTTCGCGCCGCTCGCCGGCGAGTCGCGCGTGCGCACCATCGTGCTGAAGGTCGCGCCGGGCACGCCGCGCGGCTTCGAGGCCAGCCTGAACCGGCAGCTGAAGCTGGTGCGCAACGACTGGTCGTACACGATCGCGCCGCTGGCGGCCATGCGCGCGTCGCAGATGAGGGACCTCCTGATCCCGCTGGCGGTGCTGGGCGTGATCGCCGCCTTCATGCTGGCCATGGTCGCGTTCGGCCTGTTCGGGGTGCTGTGGCAGAACACCGCGCGCCGCATTCCCGAGATCGGCCTGCGCCGCGCGATCGGCGCGCGCGCCGGCGACATCTACCGCCAGATCGTCGCCGAGCAGCTGCTGCTCAGTTCCGTCGCCATCGTGCTCGGCCTGATCCTGCTGGTGCAGCTGCCGCTCACCGGCGCACTGGGCCAGATGATGAACTGGCCGGTGTTCCTGGGGGCCGCCGGGCTGTCGATGGTGGTGATCTATCTGCTATCCTTGCTGTGTTCCCTGTACCCGGGCTGGCGCGCGAGCCGTCTCAGCCCGGCCGAAGCACTGCACCACGAATAACACGCCATCCCAGATTGAATACCGTTTATATGGAATCCAGGCGCCGGCGGCGCGTGCTGGTGGTCGACGACGACAGCGCCGTCCAGGTGTCGCTTGCCCTGCTGCTCAAGCAGGCGGGTTTCGACGCGCGCTGCGCCGACGACCCGCGCCAGGCGCTGCACCTGCTGGACGACGGCCCATTCGACCTGGTCCTGCAGGACATGAATTTTTCGCTGCAGACCAGCGGCGAGGAAGGCCTGGCGCTGCTGGCGCGCATCAAGGAACGCCATCCGGCGCTGCCGGTGCTCCTGATGACGGCCTGGGGCTCGATCGGGCTGGCGGTGCGCGGGGTCAAGGCCGGCGCCGCCAACTTCTTCACCAAGCCCTGGGACAATGGCCAGCTGGTGGCGCTGGTGGAGGCGACGCTGCAGGCAGCCATGCAGGAGACACCAGCCCCGCAGTCGACGCCGCAGTCGACACGCCAGGCCCTCGACGCCCGCTTCGACTTCGGCGCCATCGTCGGCGAGCACCCGAAGCTGCTCAAGGTGCTGGAGACCATCGGCCAGGTCGCGCGCACGCGCGCGCCGGTACTGATCCTGGGCGAGAGCGGCACCGGCAAGGAACTGGTGGCCGACGCCATCCACCGCAACAGCCCGCGCGCGGCCCAGCCCATCGTCAAGATCAACATGGGGGCGATCACACCGACGCTGTTCGAGAGCGAGATGTTCGGCCACGTGCGCGGCGCCTTCACCGATGCGCGCAGCGACCGCAAGGGCCACGTCGCCATGGCCTCCGGCGGCACCCTGTTCCTCGACGAGATCGGCGAACTGCAGCGCGGCGACCAGGTGAAGCTGCTGCGCGTGCTGCAGGACCAGCGCTACCAGCCGGTCGGCGCCAGCCGGTCGGAGCAGGCCGACCTGCGCGTGGTCTCGGCCACCAACCGCGAACTGGCGGAACTGGTGGCCGGCGGCGACTTCCGCGAAGACCTGTTCTACCGCCTCAACCTGATCACGATCCGCCTTCCCGCCCTGCGCGAACGGCGCAGCGACATCCCGCTGCTGGCGCGCCACATCGTGGCCGGCGTGGCCGAGAGCTACGGCCTGGGCGGCATCGTGCTGGCGCCGGCGGCGCTCGACTGGCTGGCGGCCCAGCCCTGGCCGGGCAACATCCGCCAGCTCAAGCAGACGCTGGAGCGCACCGTGCTGCTGTCCGGGAAAGACCAGCTGGGCCAGGCCGACTTCCTGGCCACCAGCGCGGTCGACGAGGGCGCGCCCGGCGCCCGCCTCGGGGTCGACGGCATGACGCTGGAACAGGTCGAGCGCCACATGATCGAGCAGGCCTTGCAACAGCAAGGCCGCAACATCTCGCGCGTGGCCAAGGCCCTCGGCCTGTCGCGCACGGCGCTGTACCGGCGCCTCGAGCGCCACGGCCTGGGCGGCGTGGACGAGGACGAATGAAGCTCGATGCAATGTTCGGCATCGGCCTGGAGGTCGGACTGGGCAAGCGGCTGGGGCTCTACCTGGTGGCGCTGCACCTGCCGCTGTTCGGCTGCGCCATCCTGCTGCTGCCGGCGCAGCCGCTGTGGTTCGTGCTGGCCGAAGCCGCGCTGCTGGCCAGCCTGGCGCTGGGCTGGCGGCTGGTGCGGCGCGCGCTGGAACCGCTCGGCTACACGCGCCGCTTCCACGACCTGCTGCAGGACCAGCAGTACGCCAACCGGCTGGCGGCGCCCGGCACCCACGAACTCGACGACCTGGTCGGCGTCTTCAATACCATGCTCGCCGCGCTGCACCGCGAGCGCCTGGCGATCGGCGAACAGCAGGGCTTCCTCGACCGCCTGCTGGAAGCGACGCCGGGCGCGGTGCTGGTGTTCGACTTCGACGGCGCCATCAGCCTGCTGAACGCGAGCGCCGCCGGCCTGCTCGGCCTGGAACGCCCGCTCGGCCAGCCGCTGCGTCACTGGCAGGAGGGCGGCGGCGCCTGGAGCGCCGCGCTCGACGCCCGCGCACGCGAGCGCAGCCGCCAGCTGGTCGCCCAGCTCGATGCGCTGCCGCTGGGCGACAGCCGCCTGCTGACCGACCTCGAAGGTCGCCGCTACCGCGCCCAGCGCGGCCAGTTCTTCGACCGCGGCTTCGCGCGCCACTTCCTGATGGTCGAGGAGCTGACCGCCGAACTGGAAGACTCCGAGCGTGCCACCTACGCGCGCCTGATCCGGGTGCTGGCGCATGAAGTCAACAACACGGTGGCCGCCACCCGTTCGGTACTGGACTCGCTGCTGACCTACCGCAACCAGCTGGCGGCGTCCGACGCCGACGATTTCGCCACCGCGATCCTGGCGGTCAAGCGCCGCAACGTGAGCCTGGGCGAATTCATCGACCGCTTCACCACCGTGGTCAAGATGCCGCCGCCGGTGCTGCGCCCGGCGGCGCTGCGCGAGGTCATGGACGACATCCTGTGGCTGAACCGGGACGCCTGCGCCAGCCGCGGCATCCAGCTCGGCTGGGCCCAGTGCGACGCCGTGCCCGCGCTCGCGCTCGACGTGCAGCTGATCGAGCAGGCGCTGCTCAACATCGTCAAGAATGCGGTGGAGGCGATCGATGCCGGGCATGCGGCGCACGGGACCTCAGGCGGCGCGATCCGGCTCGAGCTGGCCGACGAAGGCCGGCGCGTGCGGCTGTCGGTGGTGGATTCGGGCGGCTTGCTGGAAGCGACGCCGGTGCGGCAGCTGTTCACGCCCTTCTTCAGCACCAAGAAAGGGGGCCAGGGGATCGGCCTGATGTTCGTGCGCGAGGTACTGAGCCGGCATGGGTGTACGTGGTCGCTGGCGGCGGGTGGGGCTGGGGAGACGCGGTTCGATATCTGGTTTCCGGTGAGCTAATACGCCGTCAATGCCGGAAGTCAGCTGCTTATGAACGTCGTCCCCGCGAAGGCGGGGACCCAAGTTGCACGCATTTCGTTAGCGCACGCAGAACTTGGGTCCCTGCCTGCGCAGGGACGACGTTGGTTTATGGCGCGGCCATTTCCACGCCGCGACGCCGATTATTGCTTCGGATACTTGACCGTCATTTCCTTGAGCAGGTTGTCGGCATGATCAACCTCCTTCATCACCCACAGCATGTAGCGGATATCGACGTGGATCGCGCGCGTGATGGCCGGGTCGAAGTACCAGTCCTTGGTGATCGATTCATAGGTCGAATCGAAGTTCAGGCCTACCAGCTCGCCGCGCTTGTTCATCACCGCCGAACCCGAATTGCCGCCGGTGGTGTCGGCGCTCGACAGGAAGTCGACCGGCACCGTGCCCAGTACCGGATCCTTGAACACGCCCCAGCGCTTGTCGCGGATCGCCTGCAGCAGATTGGCCGGCGCGTTGAACGGTTCTTTACCCGTGTTCTTCTCGAGGATGCCCTGCACGGTCGAGAACGGCCCCTTGATCACGCCGTCGCGCGCCTGGTAGGCACCCACGGTGCCGTAGGTCACGCGCAGGGTCGAGTTGGCGTCCGGGTAGACCGGCTTGCCCTGCGACTTCTTCCAGGCGATCACGGCTTCCATGTATTGCGGGATCACGCGTTCCAGGTTGCCGTCGACTTCCTTGCGGCGGTCTTCCAGCGCCATCGCGACGTCCTGCAGGCGCACGGCGAGCTGGATGAACGGGTCCTGCGAGTTGCGGAAGGCGGCCGGGTCCTTGCCGATCCAGGCCAGGCGCTTGGCGGTGTCGCCCAGTTCGGTCGACTTGTACAGCGCCGGGACGGCTGCCGGCGCCGGCAGCAGCCCGTCGAGTCCCTGCGGACGGGCCTTGGGATCGATCTTGGCGTAGCGGTTCAGCGCCGCGGTGTAGCGGGCCTGGTCGACGCTGGCGACGAAGGATTGCTCGAGGCGGTTCAGGCGCGCCTTGATGAAGGAAAGGTCGCGCTCCTGGTAGCCGGCTTCGCGCTGAGCGTCCGGCTTCTGGCGTTCCAGCGACAGGCGGTACAGGGTGCGCGCACTTTTCAGGAGATCGCTGTGGGTGGCTTCCGCCCACGCGGCTTCCTGGCGGCTGGTCGCCATGTCGGCGCCGATGGCGGCGTCGAGGTCTGCCAGCAGCGTGCCATTTTTACCGTGCTGCTTGTACCAGCCGCGGAACTGGCCGTCCTGGACGTCCTTGATGGCGGCGATGTCGGTACGCGCGAAGCCGTCGAGCAGGCCCTGGGTCTTCTTCAGCACATTATTGAGGCTCTTGGCCACGCTGGCATAGCGCACGTCGTAGTTCGGGTTGCCCATGGTGCTTGCCGCGATCACGGACAGGTCGGCGGTGATCGATGCGACCTTGGCCGGATAGTCGACGTCGCGCGCGAAGCGCACTTCGGAAGGCAGCTTGTAGCGGCTGGTGCGGCCCGGGTAGCCGGCCAGCAGGATCGGGTCGCCGTTCTTCAGGCCTTCGGCGGAGACGACCAGGAAGTCCTTCGAGTGATACGGTACGTTGTCGGGCGACGGATCGGCCGGGCGCCCATCCTTGCCGACGTAGGCGCGCAGGAAGGAAAAGTCGCCGGCCTGGCGCGGGAATTCGTAGTTGTCGATGTCGCCGCCGAAATTGCCGACGCTGTCGGCCGGCGCGTACACCAGGCGCACGTCGCGGATCATCAGCTGGCGGATGCGGTAGTACTCGCCGCCGCGGTGGAAGGCCGGCACCGAGCAGCGGTACGCTTTATCGCTCTCGCATTCGGCGATCAGCGCCTTGATGCGGCTTTCCACCTGCTCGTGGCGTTCCTTGCCCGACAGGTTGGGCGCCAGGCCCTTCAACACGCGTTCGGTCACGTTCTCGACCTTCTCGGTCACGTACACCAGCGTGTTGGGACCGCCGGCCAGTTCGGCGTCGCGGGTCTTGGCCAGGTAGCCATTGACGATGTAATTGTGTTCCGGGGTCGAATTGCGCTGCACGGCGCCGTAGGCGCAGTGGTGGTTGGTGACGATCAGGCCATCCGGCGACACGAACGAGGCCGAGCAGCCGCCCAGCGACACCATCGCGCTCATCGGGTGCTTGGAGAGGTCGGCCAGCTTCTCGGCCGGAATGGTGATGCCGATGCGCTTCAGTTCGGACTTCAGTTGCGGCAGCTGGTGCGGCTGCCACTGGCCCTCGTCGGCGTGGGCGGCGGAAAACGCGCCCATCAGAGCGACGGGCAGGACGATCGATTTGAACAAGGTTGTACCCCGGTTGAGTAAAAAGCGAGGTCGAGTATATCGGCTCTCGCCTGGCCGGGAAATACATTTGTCGCACAAAACCACGGCGCCACGCCGCCACTTTGCCATGGACTGCCCTGCCCGGCCGCGCCGCTCAAGCCTTGCGGCGGCGCGGTACGGCCAGGCCCAGCAGGCCGAGGCCGACCAGCGCCAGGCTGGCCGGCTCCGGCACGGCGGCGCTGATGCCCCAGGCGTCGATGGTGCCGGCATCGCCCGCTTCGCTGTCGGTCACCGTCAGCGTCCAGTCGCCGAAGATGTCCTGGCCGATGAAGGCGGCGAGCGCCTCCTCGGGCCGGAACGACCCGGTATAGGGCGCATACGCATAGCCGGCGTCGATGCCGATGTCGGCCTGGTCGTCGAACACGGTGCCGGTGTAGTTGGCGCCGCCGGACCCGCCCTGGCGGTTGGCGAGCAATACGGTGGTGGCGCCATGGCTCAGGCGCAGCACCAGGTCGGCATCGTAGCTGTGGGTGATGTCGAGCAGCGCGTCGACGTCTAGGATGCGGCCGTGGCTGTCGACAGTCAGCGTCGAGGTGACGGTGCAGGTATCGCAGATGGCGACCGGAACCTGGGGGCTGGTGTAGGTGGTGACGACGGCAGCCTGGGTGGTAGCGGCGCTGCCAAGGGCGAAGATGGCGGCGGCGGTCAGGCGAAGGGATTTGAGGTGCACGGTGGGCTCTGCTGAAATAGGGATCATGAAAGAATGCTCTCCCGGGATCGAGGGAGAGCGGGGATGCTCAGGCAAGCGCGCTCAGTCAATCTTGATGAGGTCGAGGGCATCGAACGCATAGCCGGGCGTCAGCCAGCTGGAGCTGCTGGTCGAACCGCTGACGACCCAGACTTTCAGCGTGTTCTGGCCGGCCACCAGGGCGCTCGCCGGAATCGTGTAGTCGTAGGTGATGTTGCGCGCACGATAGCTGCCGACCGTCATGGTGCGGGTGGACGGCTGGGCCGGCGGAAACACGTCGCCGGACTGCGAGCCGACGAAGGGCGAGGTCCAGCCGTTGACGGCGATCTGCGGCCGGCCGCCGGCCTGGGCGGTCGTCACGCCGATGCGGAAGCGATAGGTCGACGTTGCCGATATCTGGCTCGGCTTCAGCGTGAAATTCACCGTGACCGGACCGTTCGGCGCGCCCGTCAACCCCTTCCACTGGTAAGCCGGCATCTGCGCGCGCGGGGTCGCGACGCCGACCTGGTAAGGGTTGGCCACGCTGGCCGTGTCGAACCACGGGCTCATGCGCACGTCGGACGGGTGCATGATCGTGATCTTGTCGCCGTTCAGTAATTCCCGCGGCGTGCCGTCCCACTCGCCGATGCGGAACAGGGCCTGGGTCAGGCTCGGATCGCCTTTCGCCAGGTGCCATTTGCCGCGTGGATCGTCGCTGTTGGCCAGCGCATCGGCGACGATGGTCACGGCCGGCACGATGTTGGTGGTGCCCGCCGTGACGCTGACCTGGGAGCTGGCGACGGCCAGCTCGTTCTTGTACACCGTCATCGTGTAGGTGCCGGGGATCATGCCATCGGCATTCACATGGCCATCGTTGCTGGCGGCATCGGCCCAGTACTGGGCACCGGCGCTGGCGAACCCGACGGTATAAGGATAAGCGGTATTGCGGCCATAGATCGCCGGCACGAACACATTGCCGCGCGCGGTCGGCGGCACGTAGCCGAGCAGGTTCATCTTCGAAAACCAGGTGGTGTCGACCGGACCGGGCGCCGCACCGTTGGTGAAGCTCATGGTGTAGGCGTTCAGGCGGTTCAGGCGGAAGCCTTCGGTCTGGCCCTCGCCGTAGTTGACGATGTAGGTGATCTCGTTATTGGTGCTGGTGATCTGGTTGAGCAGGCTGCGATAGAAGGGACCGCCGGAGCCGCCCTCGTTGTTGTCGCGCACGATCCATATGCCGACACTCGGGCCGGTGCCGCCGATGTACGCCCAGTCCTTCAGGCGCATGTTGGAGTAATGCTTGGAACGCGTTTCGCCGGCATTCGGGCCGCTGGGGATGCCGAAGATGTCGCCCGACTCGATGGCGCCGTTGGTGCTGCGTAAATCGTCGGGCCAGGACGGCGGACGGTTCGGATCGGCATTCACCACCAGCCCGCCCGGCGTGCCGCTCGGTGTGCCGTTGGGCAGCGCGGCGATGCGCATGCGGGCGATGAAGCGCACCAGGGCCGAACCGGTCGGCTCGGCGGTGAAATAGGTGCCCATGTAGATCCTGGCGTCGCCCTTTTTCACCAGGTAGTAGTGGGTCAGCACGCCTGTCGCGCCGCCCACCGTCGTCACCGTGACCTTGATGTAATCGCTGGCCGCCGTCACCGCGCTCTGGCCCGCGGCCGGCAGGGCGACCGGCGTCGCATTGCCGTTCGCGTCGACGACTTCCGCCTTGACGCTGACGCCGGTCTGGTCCGTATAAATGTAGTCGTAGCCGGTATTGACCTGGGTACCCCTGCCCGCATCCTGGTATTCGACGCCGTTGTACACCAGGCTGGCCAGGTCGCCCGGCGAGGTCGTGCTGGTGTCGGTCGGGAAGCCGCGCACCTTGAACACCAGGCCGGCATTGGTATCGATGGTATAGCTGACGACTTTGTCGCTGGCGTCCTTAGTCGCGGTGACGCTGAAGGCCGCCTGGGCTTGCAGGCTTGCGCAGGCAAGCATGGTGAACAGCACGCCCGCGCGCAGCACGGGTGTCGATCGAGGTTTCCGCATTTTCGTCTCCTGGTTCTTGTTGGTTTCGCATTCCAGTATTGAATCCAAATACACAGGGGTCAATCGCTTGGAGACGACAAACGAAAAGACTCACGGACGTGAGCGAATCGGGAACGCGGCGGCGGGCGGCCCCGGGGTGGCCCCGGGGTGGCCCCCCCTTTCTGCGACGCCAAGCGAATGCAGATAAAATGACGGGTTCAACACGCCAGCAGCCCCGCCGGAACTCCATGCCCCGCTTCCTAGAACAGACCACCACCACCCTGCGCCGCCTGGCGCCCGACACCTTCACCCTGTGGCTGCTCGGCACCATCGCCCTGGCCAGCCTCCTGCCCTGCAGCGGCCCGACCGCGGTCGCCCTCGGCAAGATCACCAGCTTCGCCATCGGCCTGCTGTTCTTCCTGCACGGCGCCAAGCTGTCGCGCGAGGCGATGGTGGACGGCCTGACGCACTGGCGCCTGCACCTGCTGGTGCTGGCCTCGACCTTCGTCATGTTCCCGCTGCTGGGCCTCGTCATGAAGCCGCTGTCCGGGACCGTGCTCCAGCCGGATCTGTACGTCGGCATCCTGTTCCTGTGCACCCTGCCCTCGACCGTGCAGTCGTCGATCGCCTTCACCTCGGTGGCGCGCGGCAACGTGGCGGCCGCGGTGTGCAGCGCCTCGGCTTCGAACTTCGTCGGCATCTTCGTCACGCCGCTGCTGGTCGGCACCCTGATCGCGCGCGGCGCCGCCGGCGGCTCGCAGCTGGACGCGATCCTCACCATCGTCGAACAGCTGCTGCTGCCCTTCCTGGCGGGCCAGTTCATGCGGCCGTGGATCGGCGCCTGGGTCGACCGCCACAAGCCGATGCTGAAGATCGTCGACCAGGGCTCGATCCTGCTGGTCGTGTACACGGCCTTCAGCGAATCGGTGAACGAGGGACTGTGGCACAAGCTGTCGCTGTCGGCGCTGGTCACGCTCGGCCTGGTGTGCGGCGCGATGCTGGCGGTGGCGCTGCTGCTGGCGGCCTGGACCAGCCGTCGCCTGGGCTTCAGCAAGGAAGACGAAATCACCATCGTGTTCTGCGGCTCGAAGAAGAGCCTGGCCAGCGGCGTGCCGATGGCGAAAGTCCTGTTCGCCCCGAGCGCGCTCGGCATGGTGATCCTGCCGGTGATGCTGTTCCACCAGATCCAGCTGATGGTGTGCGCGATCCTGGCCGCGCGCTGGGCCAAGCGCCCCGGCTGACAAACCGCAAACCGGGGTCAGAGCCCGGTTTTTGGAAATAAATTCGGGGTCAGAGCGCAATCTTGTACTGATTGTGCTCTGACCCCGAAGTTTCCAATCTCCTGATGATTGTGCTCTGACCCCGGTTTGCGTTGGGTCAGGGCTGCGCGTGCCAGCCGCCGCCGAGCGACTGGATCAGGGCGACGGCCGTGGTCTGGCGGTCGGCCTGGGACTGGATCAGGTTGCGGCGCGCGTTGAGGGCCGTGATCTGGGCCGTCACCACGTCGGTGTAGCTCACCTGGCCCGCGCGGTAGCGGTTCAGCACCTGCTGCTCGACCTTGTCGGCGGCTTCGGATGCCTGGCGGCGCAGGTCCTGCTGCTGGGCCAGCACGCGGGTGGCGGTCAGCTGGTTTTCGACGTCGGCAAAGGCGGTCAGCACGGTCTGGCGGTAGTTCGCCGCGGCCTGCTCGTGCGCGGCGCGCGCGCTCTCGACGCGGGCGCGGGTCGCCCCTGCATCAAATAATGTCTGGGCCGCCGACAGGCCGAACGACCAGGTCGCCGCCGACACGTTCAGCAGGTCGCCGATGCGGCTCGCCGCGGTCGCGTAGTTGGCGCTCAGGCCGACGTCCGGGAAGTAGGCCGAGCGCGCGATGCCGATCTGCTCATTGGCGGCGGCGACGCGGCGTTCGGCGCTGGCGATGTCCGGACGGCGCTGCAGCAGCGTGGCCGGCACCCCGACCGGGACGTCCGGGACGGTCACGTTCCAGGGTGCCGCCGGCAGCGAGAACTCGGCCGGCGCCTTGCCGACCAGCACAGCGATCGCGTGCTCGAGCTGGGCGCGTTGGCTGCTCAGCGACAGCTCGTCGCTGCGCGCGGTCGCCAGCTGGGTCTCGGCCTGGTACACGTCCGAATGCGGGATGATGCCGACGTTGTAGCGGTTCTGGGTGATGCGCAGTTCGCGCTCGTAGCCCTCGATGGTGGTCTTCAGCAGCTCACGCTGGGCGTCGACCGAGCGCAGCGACACGTAGTCGAGGGCCAGCTCGCCCTGGGCCGACAGGCGCGCGGCCGCCAGGTCGGCGGCGCTGGCCTGGGCTTGGGCGCTGGCCGCGGTGACGCCGGCGCGCAGGCGGCCCCACACGTCCGGCTCCCAGCTGCCGCCGATCGACAGGCGGAAGTTGTTGCGGACGTCGCCGCCGCTGCTGCCGCCGATGATGTTGCCGTTGGCGTCGACCGTGGCCGCACCGCCGCCGCCGCGCGACCCCGAGCGAGTGCCGGAGCCGTTCAGGGTCACGCTCGGGAACAGCGACGCACGCTGCTCGGCCACCAGCGCGCGCGCCTGGGCATACGCCGCCACGGCCGCCGCCACGTTCTGGTTCGAGACCTCGACCTGGGACGCCAGGTCGTTCAGCACCGGATCGCCGAACAGGGTCCACCACGGCCCGCGTTCGAGCGCATCGGCGGGCGCCGCCGGCACCCAGCCCTGCATTTCCTTGAATTGCGCCGGCGCCGGCGTGGTGGGCACCTGGTAGGTCGGGCTCACCGAGCAGCCGGCGGCAAATACGGAAGCCGCCAGCGCCAGCAGGGCCGGACGGAAGGGTAAGACAAATCGGGTTACACGCATGCTTGGTCTGTTCTTGTTCATGAATTCGTGGTGATCGAAGGCTGGGGCTCGATAGAGTGGCGCACCAGCTCGTGTTCGTCCGGCTTCCGGCTGCGCAGCTTGTCCATGTAGACATAGACCACCGGCGTGGTGAGCAGCGTCAGCAGCTGGCTGGCCAGCAGGCCGCCGATGATGGCGATGCCAAGCGGCTGGCGCAGTTCCGAGCCTTCGCCGAAGCCGATTGCCAGGGGCAAGGCGCCCAGGGCAGCCGCCAGCGTCGTCATCAGGATCGGGCGGAAGCGCAGCAGGCAGGCTTCGCGCACCGCCTCGGTGGCCGACAGCCCCCTCGCCCGCTCCGCTTCCAGCGCGAAGTCGATGATCAGGATCGCATTCTTTTTCACGATGCCGATCAGGAGGAATACGCCGATCAGCGCGATGATGGAGAACTCCATATGGAACATCAAGAGCGCCAGCACCGCCCCGACGCCGGCCGACGGCAGCGTCGACAGTACCGTGATCGGGTGGATCAGGCTCTCGTACAGGATGCCCAGCACGATATAGATGACGACGATCGCCGCCAGGATCAGCAGCGGCTGCTGCTTGTTCGATTCCTCCGCCTGCTTGGCCTGGCCCTGGAAGGTGCCGCGCACGTTGACCGGCATGCCGATGTCGGCTTCGGCCTGGCGCACCGCGGCCTGGCCGTCGGACAGCGAGGAACCCTGGGCCAGGTTGAACGAGATCGTGGTCGCCAGTTCGCCGTCCTGGTGATTCACCGAGCTCGGGGTCGAGCGCTCGGCGAAGCGGGCGATGGCCGACAGCGGCACCATGTTGCGCACACTGGTGGCCAGCGCCGCACCGCTGGATGGGTCGCGCGCCGCGGTCAGGTTGCTTGGGCTGGTCGGCGTGCCGCCGCTGCTGCCGGTGCTCGAGGCGACGCTGGTGGAGGCAGTGGCCCCACCCGTGGTGGTGCCGGTGCCGCTGGCCGCGCTGGCGCCGGCGGTGGTATTAGTGGTCGCGGAGGACGCGGTCGACCCGGCCGGCACGTACACGTCGTCCAGCGCCTCCGGCGACTGTGCATACTTCTGCGCCACGCCCATGATCACGTGGTACTGGTTCAGCTCGTCGTAGATGTTGGCGACCTGGCGCTGGCCGAAGGCGTTATACAGCGCATTGTCGACGTCCTTGGCGCTGATGCCCAGGCGCGCCGCGCTGTCCTTGTCGATCTCGACATAGGTCTCGACGCCGTTCTCGGCCTGGTCGGTGTCGACGTCGGTCAAGGCCTTCTGCCCCTTCATGGCGTCGGCCAGCTTGGTCGCCCAGGCTTTCAGGTCGTTGCGGTTGTCGCTCTTGAGCGTGTACTGGTAAGTGGAGTTGCTCTGGCGTCCGCCCATGCGCAAATCCTGCACCGGGTTCAGGAACAGCTGCACGCCGGTGATCTTGGCCAGTTGCGGGCGCAGGCGCGCGATCACTGCCTGGCCGCTCTCGCCCTTGGCGCGCTGGCTGGCCGGCTTCAGGTTGACGAACATGAAGCCGCCGCCGGCGCGCGAACCGCCGGTGAAACCGACCACGGTGTCCACCGCCGGATCCTTCTTGATCGTGTTCACCAGCTGGTACAGCTTGCCCTGCATGGCCTGGAACGAGATACTCTGGTCGGCGCGCATGCCGCCGTTGATCTGGCCCGTATCCTGCTGCGGGAAGAAACCCTTGGGCGCGGCCGAGAACAGGAACACGTTGAGGCCGACCACGAAGGCCAGGATCAGCATCACCAGCAGCTTGGCGTCCAGCGCCCAGTCGAGCGCGTGCTCGTAGCCTTTCAATATCTTGTCGAAGCCGGCTTCCGACCACCTTGCCAGCACGCCCGGCTTGCGCTCGGGCTTCTGGCCGTGTTTCAGCAGCAGCGCGCACAGCATCGGCGTGGTGGTCAGCGAGATCACCAGCGAGATCATCACCGCCACCGACAGGGTGACGGCGAATTCGCGGAACAGGCGCCCGACCTGGCCGCCCATGAACAGCAGCGGGATGAACACCGCCACCAGCGACAGGCTGATCGACAGCACCGTGAAGCCCACTTCCTGGGCGCCGAGCAGGGCCGCCTTCATGCGGTCCATGCCCTCTTCGACGTGGCGGCTGGTGTTTTCCAGCACCACGATGGCGTCGTCGACCACGAAGCCCGTGGCCACGGTCAGCGCCATCAGCGACAGATTATTCAGCGAAAACCCGAGCAGGTACATCACGCCGAAGGTGCCCAGCAGCGACACCACGGTCGCCACCGCCGGCACCACGGTGGCGCGTACGCTGCGCAGGAACACACTCACCACCAGCACCACCAGCAGGATCGAGATCATCAGCGTCAGCTCGATCTCGTGCAGCGACGAGCGGATTGAGTTGGTCGAGTCCGACGCCACCTGCAGGCTCACGTCCTGCGGCAGCTGCGCCTGCAGCGAGGGCATCAGCGCGCGCACGCCGTCGACGGTCTCGATGATGTTGGCGCCCGGCTGGCGCGTGACCAGCACGATCACCGCCGGCTGGCCGTTGAACAGGCCGAGGGTATTGATGTTCTCTACGCTGTCGGTGACCTCGGCGATGTCCTGCAGGCGGATCGCGGCGCCGTTGCGCCAGGCGACCACCAGCCCGCGGTAGTCGGCCGCGGTGCGGCCGTTGGTCGGGGTGTTCGCCTGCGAATAGATCTGCAGGCGCATGCCGCTGCCCTCCAGCGCGCCTTTCGGGCGGTTCGGATTGCTGGCCTGGATCGCGGCGCGCACGTCTTCGCTCGACACGCCGTGGTGGTTCAGCTGGTACGGGTTGAGGTCGATACGCACCGCCGGCAGCGAGCCGCCGCCGATCTCGACGTCGCCGACGCCCTTCACCTGGGCCAGCTTCTGCTGCACCAGGTTCGAGACTTCGTCGTAGATCTGGCCCGGGCTGCGCGTCTTGGACGTCAGCGCCAGGATGATCACCGGCGCGTCCGACGGATTGGCCTTGCGGTAGGTCGGGTTGCTGCGCAGCGTCGACGGCAGGTCGGCGCGCGAGGCGCTGATCGCGGCCTGCACTTCGCGCGCGGCCGAGTCGATCTGGCGGTTCAGGTCGAACTGCAGGCTGACGCGGGTCGAGCCGTTGCCGCTGTTCGAGGTGATCTCGTTGACGCCGGCGATCACGCCCAGCCTGCGTTCCAGCGGCGTCGCCACCGAACTGGCCATGGTGTCCGGGCTGGCGCCCGGCAGGTTGGCGCTGACCGAGATCGACGGGAAGTCGACCTGGGGCAGCGGCGAGACCGGCAGCACGAAGAAGGCGCCGATGCCGGCCAGCGCCAGCCCCAGGGTCAGGAGCACGGTCGCGATCGGCCGCTGGACGAAGGGCTTCGACAAATTCATGCGTCGGCCTCGCGTGCATTGACCGGCGGCTTCAGCAGCGCGGCTTCATTGCCTTGTCCCGCCGGCGCCTTGGGCTGAGGCGTGGTCGCCGAACCCGGACCCGAGGGCTTGGCCGGCTCCTGGCCGCCCCAGCGGCGTGCCAGGCGGTCGAAGGCCAGGTAGATCACCGGCGTGGTGAACAGGGTCAGCATCTGGCTCACGATCAGGCCGCCGAAGATGGCCAGGCCCAGCGGCCGCCGCAGCTCGGCACCCTCGCCCCAGCCGAACATCAGCGGGATGGCGGCGAACAGCGCAGCCAGGGTGGTCATGATGATCGGGCGGAAGCGCAGCATCGCCGCCTGGTGGATCGCGGTGCGCGGGTCCTTGCCCTCGTCCCTTTCGGCTTCGATGGCGAAGTCGATCATCATGATCGCGTTCTTTTTCACGATGCCGATCAGCAGGATGATGCCGATGATGCCGATCACGCCCAGCCCCTGCCCGGTCACCATCAGCGCCAGCAGCGCGCCGACGCCGGCCGAGGGCAGCGTCGACAGGATGGTCAGCGGGTGGATATAGCTTTCGTACAGCACGCCGAGCACGATGTACACGCACACCACCGCCGCCAGGATCAGCCACAGCTGGTTCGACAGCGAGTTCTGGTAGGCGCCGGAAGCGCCGAGGAAGGTCAGCGTCACCGAGGCCGGCAGCTTGATCTGCTCGGCCGTTTCGCGGATCGCGCTGACCGCGGTGCCCAGCTTGACGCCGGATGCGGTATCGAAGCCGACGGTGGTGGCCGGGTACTGCGCCACGTGGGTGATCTGCAGCGGCGCCGCCTGCTCGCTGATCGAGGCGATGCTGGACAGCGGCGTCGGCGACCCGGAACCGGTGCGCAGCTGCAGGTTGGATAGCGAGTCGAGTGACATCTGCTCGTCCTGCTGGGCTTCCAGGATCACGCGGTACTGGTTGGTCTCGGTGAAGATGGTCGACACGATGCGCTGGCCGAAGGCGCTGTACAGGGCGTCGTCGACGTTGGAGGCCGTCACCGACAGGCGCGAGGCGCTGTCGCGGTCGATGTTGACGTAGGCAGCGGCACCGGTGGCGCCGGCGTCGGTGACCACGTTGCGCAGTTCCTTGCGCTGCGCCATCGCCTGCGACAGCTTGGTGGCCCACTCGGTCACGGTCTTGGTGTCGGCGCCTTCGATCGACAGCCGGTACTGGGTCGGGCCGCTCTCGGCATCGATGGTCAGGTCCTGGGTCGGCTGCAGGTACAGCGTGGCGCCGGCCACGTTCTGGGCCACGCGGCGGCGCAGGCGTTCCATCAGGTCTTCCTGGTTGCTGCGGTCTTCCTTCAGGTTGATCAGCATGGTGCCGGTGTGCAGCATGGTGTTGTTGGCCGCATCCACGCCCACCGTCGAACTGAGCGACAGCACGTCGGGGTCGGCCAGCACTTCGCGCGCCACGGCCTGCTGCATCTCGGCCATCGCCTGGTAGGAGATCGCCTGGCGCGCTTCGACGCGCGCCTGCAGCTGGCCGGTGTCCTGGGTCGGGAACAGGCTTTTCGGGATGAAGGTCCACAGCAGCGCGGTCAGCACCAGCGTGCCGAGCGCCACCAGCAGGGTCAGGCCCTGGCGCGCCAGCACCCAGTTCAAGCTGGTGTCGTAGTGCTTGATGACCCAGTCGAAGCCGCCCTGGAATTTACGGGCAAACTTGCTCTCGTGGGACTTGTCCTCGGCCTTGAGCCAGCGTCCCGACATCATCGGCACCAGCGTCAGCGACACCACGGCGGAAATCAGGATGGTGATCGCCAGCGTCACCGCGAATTCGCGGAACAGGCGGCCGACCACGTCGCCCATGAACAGCAGCGGGATCAGCACCGCGATCAGGGACACCGTCAGCGAGATGATGGTGAAGCCGATCTGGGTCGCGCCCTTGAGCGCCGCCGCCATCGGCTTTTCGCCTTCTTCTATATAGCGCGCGATGTTCTCGATCATGACGATCGCGTCGTCGACCACGAAGCCGGTGGCGATCGTCAGCGCCATCAGCGACAGGTTGTTCAGCGAGTAGCCGAGCAGGTACATCACGCCGAAGGTGCCGATCAGCGAGATCGGCACCGACAGGCTGGCGATGATGGTGGCGCGCAGGCTGTGCAGGAAGGCGAAGATCACCAGCACCACCAGCACCACGGCCAGCACGAGTTCGATCTGCACGTGCTCGACCGAGGCGCGGATGCCGGTGGTGCGATCGGACAGCACGCTCAGGCTGATGTTGGCCGGCAGGCTCGCCTGCAGTTCCGGCAGGCGCTCCTTGATGGCGTCCACGGTGGCTATCACGTTGGCGCCCGGCTGGCGCTGCACGTTGAGGATGATCGCCGGCTTCATGTTGGCCCAGGCGCCCAGCTTGACGTTTTCGGCGCTGTCGACCACGCGCGCCACGTCGGACAGGCGCACCGGCGCGCCGTTGCGGTAGGCGACGATCAAGCCCTTGTAGTCGGGCACCGTGACCAGCTGGTCGTTGGCGTTGATGGTGTAGGCGCGCGCCGGGCCGTCGAAGCTGCCCTTGGCGCTGTTGGCGTTGGCGTTGGTGATCGCGGTGCGCAGCGTGTCCAGGCCCAGGCCGTACGAGGCCAGCGCATCGGTGTTCGCCTGGATCCGCACCGCCGGGCGCTGGCCGCCCTGCAGCGTGACCAGGCCGACGCCGCTGACCTGGCTGATCTTGAGCGCCAGGCGGGTGTTGACCAGGTTCTGCACCTCGGTCAGCGGCATCGTGTCCGAGGTGATCGCCAGCGTCAGCACCGGCGCGTCGGCCGGATTCACCTTGGCGTACACCGGCGGCGCCGGCAGGTCGGTCGGCAGCAGCGAGCCGCCGGCATTGATCGCGGCCTGCACTTCCTGCTCGGCGACGTCGAGCGTCTCGCCGAGGCTGAACTGCAGGGTAATCACGGACACACCGGCGGCGCTGGTGGAACTCATGCGCGACAGGCCGGACATCTGGCCAAACTGGCGCTCCAGCGGCGCCGTCACAGTGCGCGCCATCACTTCCGGGCTGGCGCCCGGGTACAGCGTCTGCACCTGGATGGTCGGGAAATCGACCTGCGGCAGCGCCGACAGCGGCAGGAATTTATACCCGACCAGGCCGGCCAGGATAATCGCCAGCATCAGCAGCGAGGTGGCGACCGGACGGCGGATAAAGGGTGCGGATGGGCTCATGCGCGCACCTCCGTACGGATTACACTCATTGCGCTGCACCCTCCTGCTGCTGGCGGCGCTGGCGGCGCTCGCCGCCCTGCTGGCCCTGCACTTGCTGGCCCTGCGGCTGCGTACCTTCCGCCGCGGCCGGGGTCGCGCCGGGCGCCGCCGGCGCCGTGCCGCCCTGCGCGCCCGCGCCCGCGGCACCACCATGCTGGCCACGGCGGCCGCCGGCCCCCATGCCCTGCGGACGGTCGCCCGGCAGCGTCACCTTGGCGCCATCCTTGAGGCGGTCGGCGCCTTCGGTGATCACGGTCTCGCCGCCCTGCAGGCCGCTGGTGATCTCGACGCGCTCGGCGGTCGCCTGGCCGCGCTTGACGGTGCGCAGCGCCACCGTGCGTTCCTGCGGATTCAGCACGTAGACGAAGTCGCCGCTGGAGCCGTGGCGCAGCGCCGTCACCGGTACCGTGACCGCGTTCTTGATCAGGTTGACCTGCAAACGGATGTTCACGAACTGGCTCGGGAACAGCTTCAGCGCATCGTTCGTGAAGCGCGCCTTGGCGCGCACGGTGCCGGTCTGGGTATCGACCTGGTTGTCGAGCGCCATGAAGCGGCCGCTGGCCAGGGTGTCGGTGCGGGTGCGGTCGAGCGCGGTGGCCGGCAGCGTCGCGTTGTCGTTGATGCGCTGCTGCAGCATCGGCAGGTTGTCCTGCGGGACCGCGAATTCGACGTCGATCGGCGACTGCTGGGTGATCACGGCAATGCCGTTGGTGTCGCCCGAATTCACCAGGTTACCGATGTCCACCGTGCGCAGGCCGACGCGGCCGCTGATCGGCGCGCGCACCTGGGTGTAGCCGAGATTGATGCGGGCGATGCCTTCGGCCGCCTTGTCGGTGGTGACGGTGCCTTCCAGCTGCTTGACCAGCGCGGCTTGGGTATCGACGTCCTGGCGCGCGATCGAGTCCTGCTCGAGCAGGGTCTGGTAGCGCTTGAGCAGCACACGCGCGCTTTCCAGTTGCGCTTCGTCGCGCTGGCGCTGGCCGGTCGCCTGCAGCAGGGCCATCTGCGACGGCCGCGGGTCGATGGTGGCCAGTACCTGGCCTTCCTTGACCAGCTGGCCTTCGGTGAAGTTGATCTTCTGCAGCACGCCACCGACCTGAGGACGCACGGTCGCCACCGCGGCCGGGGTCACGGTGCCGAGGGCGTCGAGCAGGATCGGGATGTCGGCGCGTTCGGCCTTGCCGGTGCCGACCGTGGTGGCCGGCATGCCGCGTCCGCCGGGACCGCCGCGGCCGCCGCCGCCACCGGCACCGCCGCGACCCTGCCCGCCCGCGCCGGGCGCGCCGCCGGGACCGGCCTGCGGATCCTGGTGCGTCAGGTGCCAGGCCAGCCAGCCGAGTCCGGCCATCGCCAGGAGCGCGATGATGGTGCCGATGATGCGCGAGCGGCGCGAACGCCTTGGGGTGGTGGTGGTCTGGTCCTTGTCCGGGGTAACGGTCGAATTCATTCTTGTCCTTGACGGCCGAGTGTTCAAAAGCACAATAAAAGTTCCCTCGACTTTACCATGCGTCGTGCCGTGTTTATGTTTCAGATCGTACAGAAGTCGGCAACATCGCCACCCTGCGAAACATCCGGATACAAAGCCGGCGCGCGTCTTTACACGGTTGAACACGGATCGCGCCACAAAGGCGGACATTCAAAACAAAACGGGCGCGGAAGATTCCGCGCCCGTCGCGCCGGCATCCGCATGCCGGCCTACAAGACGTTACAAACTCAGGGCGCTTCGCACAGGCAGTGCGTCACCGCCGCGAACGGCTGGCGGCGCTCGGCCACCTGCGACAGCCAGCCGAGGTCGCGCGTGATGCCGGCGGCGTTCATCGTCGAGGCGGCGGTGGACAGGGCCGCCGCGCTCACCGGATCCGGCACCAGGCCCAGTTTCACCTGCACGTTCAGCGCCTGCACGTCGGACAGGCCGAGGCTTGCCAGGAAGCGTTCCGCCAGCGACGCCGGCTGCTCGGCATAGACGATGCGGAAATCGTCGCCCAGCTTGGCGCGCTGGGCGGCCGAGCGCAGCGCATCGCCATAGCTGCCGAGGCGGTCGACCAGGCCGCGTTCCTTGGCCTGGGCGCCGGTCCAGACCCGGCCCTGCCCCACCGCGTCGATCTTTTCCGGCGAGGTGCGGCGCGCGATCGCGGCCTTGGTCGTGAATTCGTCATAAATATGATTGATGCTGGACTGGATCAGCTGGCCGAAGCGCGGATCGAGCGGGCGCAGCGGATTGTAGGCGTCGGCCAGCCAGGTGGTGGTCACGCCGGCGGTGTGGATACCGAGCTTGTCGACCACCTTGTCGGCGGTCGGCAGGATCGCGAACACGCCGATCGAGCCGGTCACCGTGGACGGGTCGGCGATCACTTCGTCGGCCGCCATCGAGATCCAGTAGCCGCCGGAAGCCGCCACGTCACCCATCGACACCACCACCGGCTTGCCGGCGGCGCGCGTCAGTTCCAGCTCGCGCCGGATCAGTTCCGAGCCGAAGGCGCTGCCACCCGGCGAATTCACGCGCAACACCAGCGCCTTGACGTCCTTGTCCTCGCGCGCGGCGCGGATCAGGTTCGAGGTCGACAGGCCGCCGACCATGCCGGGGCCGCCCATGCCTTCGGTGATGTCGCCGGCGGCGACCACCACCGCCACCGCATCGCCCAGCTTCTTGTCCGGGTAGTGCGCCACGTAGTCGTCGAAGCCGATCTGGCGGAAGGTCTTGTTGGTGTCGTCGTAGACACCGCGCTTGATCAGCATGGCCCGCACTTCGTCGCGGGTTTTCAGGCCGTCGACCAGCTTCCAGTCGAGCGCCACCTTGGCGGCGTTGCCGTTGGCCGCGGCCATGCGCTGCGGCAGTTCATCGATGCCCTTGGCCAGGCTGCCCGCCGGCAGCTTGCGCGCCTTCTCGACCTCGCCCGTGTAGTTGGCCCACAGCGCGTTGTACAGGAAGCTGTCGGCCTCTTGCGCCGCCTGCGACGGGCCGTTGCCGATGTAGGGCTCGGCAAAGCTTTTATAGGTGCCGACCTTCATCAGGTTGACCGTGACGCCGACCTTGTCGAGCGCGTCGCGGTAGTAGTTGCGGTGGCGGCCGAAGCCTTCGATCATCACCATGCCCATCGGGTGCAGGTAGACCTCGCTGGCGTGGGAAGCCACCAGGTAGCGTTTCTGGTCGTAGCTGCCGCCCCAGGCCACCACGGTCTTGCCCTTGGCCTTGACGCGGTCGACGGCGGCGCCGATCTCGCGCAGCGAGGCCAGGCCGCCGCCATCGAGCTGGTCGAGCAGCAGGACGACGGTATTAATATGGTCATCCTTACCGGCGTGGTCGAGCGCCGACAGGACGTCGCGCAGCTGGACCACGCGGCGCGCGTTGCCGCTCAGGCCGGCCACGACGGAATCGCGCACGCTGCCGGCGCGCTCCTCGACCAGCTCGCCCTTGAGGTCGAGCACCAGCGCGGTCTTGGGCGACAGCGGCTTGAGGCCGCTGCCGAAGATCGCCATCAACAGCACGATCAGGACCAGCAGGAAGATCAGGTTCAGCACGAAGCGGCGCGTGGCGTCGAGGCCGCGCCAGAGCGAGCCAATACCGCGGCGCAGGGTGGACAAGGGCTTGAAGGACATCTGGACTCCGGTCAGGTTTTCAGAATGGGGTGTTGGCGGCGACGGCGCCGCCCGCGGGCCGTGCCGTGGCGCGGCGCGAAATCGCGAACAGCCCGGCAAATACGAGCGCACCGTTCAGGATAAGCAATTCCAGGCCAAGGCGATAGCTGCCCAACACAAGTTGTTGGTAATGTTCGAGCAAGGCGCACAGGATGGGCGCACCGATGGTCACGACCGGCACCAGGCGGTCGTTCAGTGTCCGCGTGGTGACCATGCCGAAGGCGAACAGGCCGAGCAGCGGGCCATAGGTATAACCCGCCACCTTCAGCACCACGCCGATCATGCTCGGATCGTTCAGCCATTTGAAGACCATCACCAGCGCCAGGAACAGCAGCGCGAACGCCAGGTGCACGTGGTGGCGCAGGCGCATGCGGGCGGCTTCGCTCATGCCGGAGCGGCGCTGGATGCCAAGGATGTCGATGCAGAAGGTCGAGGTCAGCGCCGTGATGGCGCCGTCCGCGCTCGGGAACAGCGCCGAGATCAGCGCGATCAAAAAGATGATCTGCACCGCCGCCGGCAAATGGCCCATGACGGTCGCCGGGAAGATTTTATCGCCGGTCGCGCTCACGCCCGCCAGCGGCGCATACAGGTACAGCAGGCCGCCCAGGAACAGGAAGGAACACAGCACCACCACCAGCACCGCGGTCAGGCTGAGCAGGTTCTTCTGCGAATCCTTCAGGGTCTTCACGGAAATCGTCTTCTGCATCATTTCCTGGTCCATGCCGGTCATGGTGATGGTGATGAAGGCGCCGGCCACGATCTGCTTGAGCCAGAAGCCGGGCGCGTTCGCATCGAGCGTGAACACGCGCGCCAGGCCGCGCTCCTGCATCTGCGCCAGCGCCTGCGGCACCGACAGATCGAGCTGGCCGAGCAGGAAGGCGGCGCAGGCGAACAGGCCGAACAGCATGCAGCTGGTCTGCAGGGTGTCGGTCCAGACGATGGTCTTGACGCCGCCCTGGTAGGTGTACAGCAGGATCATGCCGAGGATGACGAAGGTGGTCAGCCAGAACGGGATGCCGAGGCTGTCGAGGATGATCGATTGCAGCACCGCCACCACCAGGTACAGGCGCGCGGTGGCGCCGAACAGGCGCGACAGGATGAAGAAGCCGGCGCCGCTCTGGTAGGCGCGCCGTCCCAGGCGCACTTCGAGATAGTGATAAATCGAGGTCAGCTTCATCCGGTAGTACAGCGGCAGCAGCAGGTAGACCACCGCGATGTAGCCGATCACGTAGCCGATCAGCACCTGCAGGTAGCCGAAGCCGTCGGCGCCGACCGCGCCGGGGACGCTGACGAAGGTCACGCCGGACAGGGTTGTGCCGACCATGCCGAAGGCGACCAGCATCCAGTTGCTGCTCTTGTTACCGATGAAAAAACTGTCGTTGTCGGCGTTGCGCGCCGTGGCCCAGGCGACGCCGAGCAGCAGCGCGAAGTAGCCGATGAGGATGCAGAAAAGTAAAGCCGGGGACATCAGGTTTCCAGGGTGGTCGAATCGCCCAGCAATATACAAGAAAGAAGCGAAGAAAGAAGCGAAGAAAGAAGCGAAGAAAGATGCTTAGAAGATCAGATCCCCTGGGCCGGCGCCCGCTCGAACGGTCCGATGCAGGTTTCCATGGACTCGTCCTCGCACATCACGAAGCGCGCGCCGGACGGGTGGAAGCGCAAGTAATTGGTGACGCGCGAGCCGACCTCGGTGATCTCGCCGGAACAGTCCTGCTTGCCGTTGTCCTTGACGATCTTGTCTTCCAGTTTGTAGAAACCCTTGGTGCTCGGCTTTTCGGTGATCGTGAATTCGCTTTCCGACACCTCTTCCTTGCTCTTGACCAGTACGGTGCCGTCGCCGCGGAAGTGGTAGGTCTCGGAACAGGACAGTTGGGGAATGCTCAGGGTCCAGATGCCGAGCAGCGGATGGGAAGCGGACAGCGCCGCCTGGACCCGCGCCGGCTGGGCATGGGCGATGGCGGCCGCGAACAGCAAGGCGACACTGGGGAGCAGTCCGGTGAGCGTACGCATGATGGATCCTTGGAAGTTGCACGCCGATCAAGCCGGGCGCACAGGCATCCCGGCGTTGTCATTATGGCATACGTGCGCGCGGGGCTGGCGCGCGGATGCCGGTGCGGATAGCGCTGGAACCTCCACCCCGTCGTCCCCGCGCAGGCGGGGAGTCGTTTCCGGCAATGCGGGGAACGACGGTGCCTGACTCAGCCCTCGACCGGCGTCTTCGGCTTGGCCGGACGCCGCGCCCGCGGCGCCGCCTTGCGCGACGGTGCCTTGTACGCCGCACGGGTCTGCTTCTTGCGGGCCGGCTTGTCGCCCTGGGCGTCCTCGCCATCGGCGGCGATGTCCTCGGCTGCGATGTCCTCGGCCGTCGCCGTACCCGCCGCCTCGACCGCCGCAGCGGCATCCAGCGCCACCGCGGCATCGTCCGGCGCCGTCTCGGCGGTGGCGGCCGTGGCTTCGGCCGGCGTGTCCGCCGCGGCTTCCACCGGTGCCGCCGCTTCTTCCACCGGCGCGGCGGACGCCTTGCGCGCAGCCGGCTTGCGCGGCGTACGGCGGCGTTCCTTCACCGGCGGCGCCGGCTCGGCGGCAGCGTCGGCAGCAACGTCGGCTGCAGCGGCCGCAGACGGTACATCGGCAACGTCGGCCGCCGGCGCATCTGCAGCGTCGGCTGCCGTCGTCACCGCGGCGGCGCTGGCGGCCAAAGCGGCATCGGCCAGCGCGGCGATCGGCGACAGTTCGACCGGCGGCGCTTCGGCCAGGTCCGGCGTCGGCGCCGGCCAGGTCGCGGAAGCGCTGTCGGCGTCCGCCGTCGCCGGCACGGCCGCGGCGTCCTCGCCTGCCTGCTGGATTGGCTGCTGCTCGCGGCCGCCCTTGCGGCCACGGCCACCGCGGCGGCGCAGCTCGCGGCCGCCGGACGCGGCGCCATTCGACGCCGGCGCCTCGGCCACGGCCTGCTCCAGCGGCAGCTCGCCGCTGCTGTTGCCGTTGCCGTTGCCGCCACCGATGCCATTGAGCGCGCCATCGGCCGCTTCCGGCGCGGTCGGCTCGGCCTGCTCGGCGTCGACCCCGGCCAGCGTCTCGGCCGGCTGGGTGGCGGCGCTGCGGTATACATATGTCCCGGATTTTTCGTCACGGCCGAATTCGAACAGGCCGCGCGTCTGCGCTTCCTCGAGCAGGTTGCCGAAGGTGCGGAAGCCGAAATAGGTTTCCGAGAAGTCCGGGCGGCGGCGCTTCAGCGTGTCCTTCAGCAGCGAAGCCCAGATCTTGCCGGTATCGCCGCGTTCGGAGACCAGCGCATCGAAGGTCTCGACGACCATTTCCAGCGCCTGCAGCTTGCGCGCCTCCATCTCTTCCTTCTTGCGGTTGCTTTCGTCGGACGGACGGCGGCCCTGCTGCGGCGCCTGCGCCTGCGGTTGGGCCTTGCGCTCGTCGCGCTTGGCGGCGGCGCGCCGCACTTCGCGCACCAGGTCGTCATAAAAGATGAATTCGTCGCAGTTGGCGACCAGCAGGTCCGAGGTCGACTGCTTGACGCCGACGCCGATCACGCGCTTGGCGTTTTCGCGCAGCTTGGAGACCAGCGGCGAAAAGTCGGAGTCGCCGCTGACGATGACGAAGGTGTCGACGTGGGCCTTGGTGTAGCACAGGTCGAGCGCGTCCACCACCATGCGGATGTCGGCCGAGTTCTTGCCGGACTGGCGCACGTGCGGGATCTCGATCAGTTCGAAGTTCGCTTCGTGCATGGTGCCCTTGAAGCTCTTGTAGCGGTCCCAGTCGCAATAGGCTTTCTTGACCACGATGCTGCCCTTGAGCAGCAGGCGTTCGAGGACGAGCTTGATGTCGAATTTCTCGTAGTTCGCATCGCGCACGCCGAGCGCGACGTTCTCGAAGTCGCAGAACACCGCCATGCTGATGTTTTCGGAAGATGAAGCCATGATGTTGTTGTGTAATGATTGATGGACAAGCTATCTGCGGATTATACGCAACATGGCGGCCGGGCTCGGCGCGCCAAACGAGGAATCATGCGCGGATGGGACAGATTTCTCGTCAAATTCCTCAGTTCGACTACATGTATGTTGCTTTCCGTTTCTTTTTTCCATCCTTCGGCGCATGTCGGAACTTCCTCCTCCCTATCCTGCCTGGCCCGTCGGCGGCGGCGTGCTCGGCGCGCTGATCCGCACCCATGACTGGGCCGCCACCCCGCTCGGCCCGCTGCAAAGCTGGCCGGCGGCGCTGCGCACGCTGGTCGACCTGGTCGTCCATTCGCCGCTGCCGATGGCGGTGCTGTGGGGACCGGATCTGATCCAGGTATACAACGACAGCTACGCGGCGATCTGCGGCGCGCGCCATCCGCACGCGCTGGGACAGCCGCACCGGCCGACCTGGCCCGAGCTGCAGGATTTCATCAGCTCGGTGTATCCGGACGTGCTGCGCGGCGAGACGCGCGTTTTCAACCGCAAGCGCCTGGTCGTCGAGCGCAGCGGCGCGCCCGAAGAGATGTGGGTCGACCTCAGCTACAGTCCGGCATGGGCCGAGGGCGAGGTGCGCGGCATAGTCAAGACCGCCCTCGACGTCACCGCCGACGTGCGCGCCACCAAGGCGCTGCTGCTCAATGACGAGCGCTTCCGCACCTTTGCCGGCGCCAGCATCGTGTACCGGATGAATGCCGACTGGACCCGGATGCACCGGCTCGAAGGCCAGGGCGTGCCGGCCGATACCGCGGCCGCGTCCAGCACCTGGCTGGGCGACTATGTTCATCCGGAAGACCAGCCGGGCGTGAGCAGGGCGATCGCACAGGCGATCCGCACCCGCGGCGTGTTCGAGCACGAGCACCGGGTGCGCCTGGCCGACGGCACGTCCGGCTGGACGCTGTCGCGCGCGGTACCGCTGCTGGCCCTGGACGGCACCATCCGCGAGTGGTTTGGCACCGCCGTCGACATCACCGCGCGCAAGCAGCGCGAACTGCGCCAGGCCGCCCTGCTCGGGCTGGGCGACCGCCTGCGCATGGTCAACAATGCGGACGAAGCCGCCGCCATCGCCAGCGAGGTGGTCGGCGCGACGCTCGGGGTGACCCAGGCCGGCTTCGGGCGCATCAACGCGGTGGCCGCCACGACCCGGGTGGTGCGCGACTGGCGCGCCGGGCCGGCGGTGCCGTCGATGGTCGGCGTGCATCCGTTCCGCCATTACGGCAGCTATTACGCCGACCTCCAGCGCGGCGAAGTGGTCGCGATCGCGGACGTCCGCACCGACCCGCGCACCGCCGCCCACTGGGACGTGTTCCAGACGCTGGCGGTGCGCGCGCTGCTGAACGTGCCGGTGCTGGATGCCAGCGGCGCGGTCGGCGTGTTCCTGGCGCAGCAGGACCGGCCGCGCGCCTGGGCCGCCGACGAGATCGCGTTCGTGCGCGGCGTGGCCGACCGCACCTGGGCCGAGATGGCGCGCATCGATGCCGCCAAGGCGCTGCGCGCCCTCAACCTGCAACTCGAGCAGCTGGCCGAGGAAAGCGCCGCCGAGCGCGACCGCATGTGGCGGCTGTCGGGCGACATCATGCTCGTGACGCGCGCCGAAGGCCCGATCGCGGCGGTCAATCCGACCTGGCGCGCGATCCTGGGCTGGGAAGAACAGGAACTGGTCGGCGCCAACCTGTTCGACCTGGTCCATCCCGACGACCTGGCGCCGACCCAGGGGGCCCTGTCCGCCCTCGACGACGACGGCCGGCTGGCGCCGAACTTCCAGAACCGCTACCGCCACCGCGACGGCAGCTACCGCTGGATCGCCTGGAATGCCAGCCGCAGCGACGACCTGGTGGTGGCGGTCGGACGCGACGTCACGCTCGAGCGCGAACATGCGGCCGCCCTGCTCGACACCGAGGAAAAGCTGCGCCAGAGCCTCAAGATGGAAGCCGTGGGCCAGCTCACCGGCGGCCTGGCCCACGATTTCAACAACCTGCTGGCCAGCATCGGCGGCAGCCTGGAGCTGCTGGCGCTGCGCGTGCGCAGCAACAAGCTGGACGACCTCGACCGCTTCGTCGGCATTGCCCAGGGCGCGGTGCGGCGCGCCGCCGCCCTGACCCATCGCCTGCTGGCGTTTTCGCGGCGCCAGCCGCTCGACGCCCGCGCGCTCGATCCGGCCGGCCTGGTCGACGGCATGCTCGACCTGGTGCGGCGCACCATCGGCCCTGCCATCACGCTCGAGGTCGAGCACGCCCCCGGGCTGTGGCCGACCCTGGTCGACCCCAACCAGCTCGAGAACGCCCTGCTGAACCTGTGCATCAATGCGCGCGACGCCATGCCGGACGGCGGCCGCCTGCGCATCGCGCTGGCCAATAGCGTGCTCGATGCCGGGCAGGCCGCGCGCAGCGAGCTGACGGCGGGCGACTATGTGCTGCTGAGCGTGTCCGATACCGGCACCGGCATGGCGCCCGAGGTGCTGGCCAAGGCCTTCGATCCCTTCTATACCACCAAGCCGATCGGCCAGGGCACCGGCCTCGGGCTGTCGATGATCTACGGTTTCGCGCGCCAGTCGGGCGGGCATGTGAGCGCCGAGTCGGCCCCGGGCCGCGGCACCGCCGTGCACATGCTGCTGCCGCGCCACCTGGGTGCGGCGCAGGCCGCGCCGTCGGCGCCGGCGGCCGTGGCCGCGGAACGCCCGGCCGCGGTCCGCATCCTGCTGGTCGACGACGAGGCGCCGCTGCGCGGCCTGATGGCCGAAGCCCTGTCGCAGCAGGGCCACCGCGTGGTGCAGGCGGGCGACGCCGCTGCCGCCCTGCGCCTGCTCGGCACCGGCGCGCCGGTCGACCTGATGGTCACCGACATCGGCCTGGCCGGGGGCATGAACGGCCGCCAGCTGGCCGAGGCGGCGCGCCTGGCCCGTCCCGGACTGAAGGTGCTGTTCATTACCGGCTACGCCGAAGCGCGCTTGGTCGAACACGGCAGTTTCGATCCCGGCACCGGCCTGATGGTCAAGCCCTTCCCGCTCGACGCGCTCGCGCGGCGGGTGGCGCAGATGACGACGCAGGTGATCGCGCAAACAAACGCGCAGGCAGCCGCGCAGTCCGCCGATCTCTGATCAGATCCGCTCGAGCGTAGCCGGGTCGCCGGCGCCGTCGAAGAAGCGGTCGAGGCAGGTCTGGAATACGGCTTCGTCCGGCGCCACGTCGGCGAACAGCGTCATCGAGGAGTGGAATTTCAGGTTGTCGGGATAGTCGAAGATGGCGTCGGCCGGGCGGTCGTCGTGCGCGGCGACGGCCGCGGCGCAGGTGCGCAGGCGCGGCCCCAGCAGCGGATGGGCGAGATAGGCGGCGGCTTCGTCGGTCGAGGCGATCGCGTACCGGCGCGCCATGTTGCTCTGCCCCAGCCCGGCGATCTGGGGAAAGATGAACCACATCCAGTGACTGCGCTTGCGGCCCGCGCGCAGTTCCGCCAGGGCCTGGTCGTAGACGCCGGCCTGGGCGTCGACGAAACGTTCGAGATTGAAATCGGTATTCATGACATCGTGCCTCCCGCGCCCATGCTACCGCGCCTGGGCGATTTGCTAAAGTCACGCCTTCCAACCGAATCTGCCACTCATTTGCCATCCATCTGCCATCCATCTGCCATGAAGCCTGAACACCTGACCCTGCTGCTGACCCGCGAGATGCCCTTCGGTAAATATGAAGGCCGCAAGATCGCCGACCTGCCCGGCCACTACTTGGGCTGGTTCGCGCGCGAAGGTTTTCCCAAGGGCGAGCTGGGCGAACTGCTCGAACTCATGTACGAACTCGACCATAACGCCTTGCGCGGCCTGCTCGACCCGCTGCGGCGCTGAAGCGTGTCATGGCATTCGATTTTTTCGATGATAGGACGCAAAACAACTCGTTTTTCAAGCCCGCCCGACGCGCCTATACTGCCATCCATGCATTCGAAAACATCCACAACCCGATAGACAGATAAAGGAGCAGATCATGCTGGAAGTTCGCAAAAGTGAAGAACGCGGTGCCGCCCATCACGGCTGGCTGCAATCGAAACACAGCTTTTCCTTCGCCGACTACTACGATCCGCGTCACAGCGGCTTCGGTCCGCTGCTGGTGATCAACGAAGACCGCGTCGCGCCCGGCGCCGGCTTCGGCACGCACGGCCACCGCGACATGGAAATCATTTCCTACGTGTTGGACGGCGCGCTCGAACACAAGGACAGCATGGGCACCGGCTCGGTGCTGCACTACGGCGACGTACAAAGCATGAGCGCGGGTAACGGCGTGCGCCACAGCGAATTCAACGGTTCCAAGACCGAACAGGTGCATTTCCTGCAGATCTGGATCCAGCCGAACGTGAAAGGCATCGCGCCGAGCTACCAGGAAAAGAACATTCCGCTGGCCGATAAGCAGGGCAAGCTGCGTGTGATCGCCTCCAGCGACGGCCGCGAAGGCTCGGTGCTGATCCACCAGGATGCGTCGCTGTACGCCACCGTCCTGACCGGCGACGACCGCGTCGAGCACACGCTGGCGGCCGGCCGCCTCGGCTATGTGCACGTGGTACGCGGCCAGGTCAGCGTCAACGGCGTGGCCCTGAAGGGTGGCGATGCGCTGAAGCTGAGCGACGAGGCGCGCGTCGAGCTGGCCCAGGCCGATAACGCCGAAGTGCTGCTGTTCGACCTGCCGCGCTAATTGCCGACCGCACCATCAGCGCGCATGTGATGGGCCGAGAATGTGTCGGCAACCGTCACATGCACGCCACAAATTCGCGTGGCTGCGGGTAAAACGTTAAATTGCGTGTGATAATCAATCCTCATAGCAATTTTTCGTTCCCAAAATCATGAACGCCACACCCACCATCCTCGTGGTCGAGGATGACGTCCACATCGCCCAGGTCCTCACCTTCATGCTCGAGCGCCAGGGTTACCGAGTGATCTACGCCGGCGACGGCCGCGCCGCGGTCCAGCACATCGTCTCCAGCCCGTTGCCCGATTTGATCCTGCTCGATGTGATGCTGCCTTTCGTCGACGGCTTCGAAGTGCTGGGCCTGATCCGCGCGCGCGAGGGCTGGGAAAGCGTGCCGGTGCTGATGCTGACCGCCAAGAACGGCGAACAGGACACCGTACGCGCCCTCGACGCCGGCGCCAACGACTTCATCATCAAGCCTTTCCAGCCGCTGGAACTGCTGGCGCGCCTGCGCCGCTACCTCGACCAGCCCGCCTGAAGCGCCGCCCGCCGTCACGCTACGGCGGTCTCATCCATTACGCATGTCCGCACACGGCTGGCTTGCGCCCGCTTCGGCAGGTAACTGCTAGTATGTTCAAAAAGCGGACCCTGCGTATGCGACTACAATTCCAGCGAGAAAGCAAGGCGCCTCCTCTGCCGGACGACCTCAGGCGGCGCTTCGACGACGTGCTCGAACTCTTCCCGTCCGGCGTCACGGTGCACGACATCGACGGTTGCATCGTCATGGCCAACCACTTGGCCGCCGCGCTGCTGGGACGCAACGAGGACGAGCTGATCGGCGTACGTACCGATATTGCGGTTTGGCACCTGACCGACGAAAACTGCAGGCCAATGGCGCCCGATGACTATCCGGTCCACCAGGTGCTGCGCACCGGGAAAAAGGTCACCGGCAGGGTGGTCGGCCTGCCGCCGCTGCCTGGTTCCGGTCCCGGCCAGCGTGCGCCCTGCTGGATGATCTGCAATGCCTATCCCGAGATCGACGACGACGGCAAGCTGCGGGGTGCCGTGGTCTGCTTCACCGATTGCACCGAGCTGAAGGAATCCCAGCAGCGCCTGCTGAAGTCCGAGGAAAGGCTGCGCCTGATGCTGGAAGGCTCCAGCGATGCGCCCTGGGACTGGGACCTGGTAAGCGGCGAAACCTATTATTCCGAGCGCTGGTGGGAGATGCTCGGCTACCGCGCCGGCGAACTGCGGCTCGACCGTGCCACCTGGCGCCGCCTGCTGCACCCGCAGGACCTGCCCCACGTCACCGCCTTCATGGCCGATCTCCTGGTCGGCGGGCGCAGTGCCTACAGCATCGAACTGCGCCTGCGCCACAGCGACGGCCATTACGTGCACGTACTGACACGCGGGGTCGTGTTGCGCGACGCGGCTGGCCGCGCGCTGCGCATGGCCGGCACCAACACCGACCTCACCGAGCGCAAGCAGTCCGAGCGACGCATCTACGAACTGGCGTATTTCGATCCGCTCACCGGCCTGCCGAACCGCCGCTTCCTGATCGAGGAGCTCGACAAGACGCTGGCGCGCCACAGCCGCTCCGGCCAGTACGGCGCCCTGCTCTTCATCGATCTCGACAACTTCAAGCTGCTCAACGACACCATGGGCCACGACGTCGGCGACATGCTGCTGCGCCAGGTGGCCGAACGCCTGCGCCAGGCACTGCGCGACAGCGACCAGCTGGCGCGCCTGGGCGGCGACGAATTCGTCGTGGTACTGGAGAACCTCGGCGCCGGCACCGCGGAAGCAACGCCGCACGCCGACCACGTGGCGCGCAAGATCCTGACGCTGCTGGGCCAGCCCTACGACCTGCCCGGCAGTCCGAGTCCGCGCACGCCCAGCATCGGCATCACCCTGTTCGACGGCAGCGCGGGTGGCATCGACCAGCTGCTGCGCCAGGCCGACCTCGCCATGTACCGCGCCAAGGGCGACGGCCGCAACACCGCGCGCTTCTTCGACCCCAGCATGCAGGCTGCCGCCGAGCGCCAGGCCGCCCTCGACAAGGCGCTGCGCGACGGCCTGGCGCAGCGCGAGTTCGTGCTGTATTGCCAGCCGCAATTCGATACCGAAGGCCGCCTGATCGGCGCCGAGGCGCTGGCGCGCTGGCAGCACGGCGAGCACGGCCTGGTGTCACCGCACGAATTCATCGGCCAGGCCGAAGCCAGCGGCCTGATCATCCCGCTGGGGCAGCAGATGCTCGAGGAAAGCTGCCGGGCGCTGGCGCGCTGGGCCGGCGACCCGCTGCTCGGCCTGGTCAAGCTGTCGGTCAACATCAGCGTGCGCCAGCTGCGCGACCCCGGTTTCGCGACCAGCGTGGAAGCATTGCTGGCCGCCAGCGGCGCCAGCGCCGACCGGCTGTGCCTGGAGCTGACCGAAAGCGTATTCGCCGAAAACATGCAGGAACTGAGCGAGCGCATGCAGGCGCTGCGCGCGCAGGGCATCTGCTTTTCCCTGGACGACTTCGGCAACGGCACCTCATCGCTGGCTTACCTGATGCGCTTCCCGCTGGCCTCGCTGAAGATCGACCGCAGCTTCGTGCGCGACGCCGGTACCAACAGCGCCACCATCGTCGAGGCGATCGTGGCGCTGGCGCGCAAGCTCAAGCTGGAGGTGGTGGCCGAAGGCGTGGAACACGAAGACCAGCGCGACTTCATGGTCGATTGCGGCTGCGATGCGCTGCAGGGCTATCTGCTGGGGCGGCCGGTGCCGCTGCCGGAATTCGAACGCCTATATGGCGCGGCCGGCAGGGCCTGAGACGATTTTAGGTAACATTGTTTTATGTCCTGTCGGTGAATTTTACATACCGTGCCTATAGAAAATTGAACTTTATTAATTTTCCAAAAGAAATCAATAACCTAGGTAAATATTGTAATTCAGGCACGACAATTGCATACCCGTGGTGCTCATCCATCCACAAGGGGTTTTACAATGTCGCTGAATCTGATGAAAAGTTTCAAAAAAGCAGTTCTCGTTGCTGCGCTGTTTTCGGCAGGCGTCGCGAATGCGGCCTTGTATCAATTCAATGTGACCGGCGACTACACTGCCAGCTGGCAGCTGAATTCCTCGGGCACTCCCGATGATGGCGCGAACGGCGTCGGCTTCGTGATTTACGACGTTGATGGTAACTTCCCTGGATCCTTGCTCAACTTGGCCGATCTGTATTTCTACAATGGCGACCAAGGCGGCGGCATGGAAATCTATGACTACTACAACGATATGGATCTGCTCCTGACCGATAGCCAGCAACTTTACACTGGCTCCGAAGAAGGGATCATCACTTTCCTGACCGGCTCGTTTGCCATGACCGAGTTCGGCGGTCCGGGCCGCTATACCCTGACGGTGACCAACCTGGACGCCGGTCCTGGCCCGGGTACCGATCCGGTGCCGGGCGAAGTGCCTGAGCCGGCCAGCATCGCCATGGTGCTCGGCGGCCTGGGCCTGATGGCGTCCATGAAGAAGCGTCGCGCTGCCAAATGAATCATTGAGTAAATAGCGGACCGGTCGAAGCAATATATCGACCGAACAGCAAGGTGCCAGCACAGTCGAATATGCCGGCACCTTTTTCTTTGAGTAAATATTTAACGTTTTAATGTTGGACAATCGTGCAATGCCGTACACGGTTTGATGTTATCTTATTGATAACCATCATTTCCTGTGAAAGCCTGCCGATGCCAAGCGTCCGCCGGCCGCAACGCGGCCCCTCCGGTTTTACCCTGATCGAACTCATCGCAGTTCTCGGTGTCGTCGGCGTCGTCACCGCCACCGCTGTGCCGCGGCTGACGGCGCTCGCCGGTGAAGCGCGCTATGCTTCGCTCCAGATTGCGCAGGGTTCGCTGTCGAGCGTGTCCGCGATCGCGCACGGCCAGTTCGCGATCCGCGCCGGCAGCGTGCAAACCTATGGCGACGTGCCGCTGCCGATGGTGAACGGCTACCCCGGCGCCGACGCAAAACTGGCGGAAGCGGCCGGCCTGGCACCCGGCTACGCCGTGCACGCCGGAGACGCCGGTACACTGGTCATCGTACCCAAGGACCTGGCCGGCAGCGCCGCGGCGGAGCAGTGCTACCTCGTGTATATCCAGAGCCGGACACCGCAGTCGGCGCCGGTGATCGCGCTCGGCGCCGCGGCCAGCACCGCCACCTGCAGCTGAAGACGGCGCCCGGACGCGCTCACGCCGCCGGCAACTCGACCACGAAGGTGGTGCCCTGCCCCGCCACGCTGTCGAAGCGGATGGTCCCGCCATGCTCCTCGACGATCGCCTTGCAGATCGACAGCCCCAGTCCGGTGCCGCCGCTGCGCCGCGAATTGGTGCCGTCGGCCTGGGCGAAGCGCTGGAACACGCGCTCGCGGAAGGCTTCCGGAATGCCGCTGCCCTGGTCCGCCACCGACAGGCGCACTCGGCCGTCGCCGCCGTCGACACGTGTCGTCACCGTCGTCCCCGCTTCCGAAAACTTGACGGCGTTCGACAGCAGGTTTGCCAGCACCTGGACGATGCGGTCGCGATCGATGCCGGCACGCAGCGCCGCGGCACCGGGGCCGGCTTCGCAGGCCAGCGCCACCCCGGCCCGCGCGGCCAGGCCGGCCATCGACGCCACCGCGCCTTCCGCGACCGGCAGGACCGGCTGGACTTCGCGGCCGGATTCCATGCGGCCGGCGTCCATCTTCTGGAGGTCGAGCACGTCGCCGATCAGGCGCACCAGGCGTTCGGAGCTGGCGTTGGCGATGCCGACCAGGCCCTGCGCATCGGCCGGCAGCTCGCCCGCCATGCCGTCGGCCAGCAGCGCCAGCGACGCGCTGATCGACGTCAGCGGGGTGCGCAGCTCATGCGAGACGGTGGAGACGAACTCGTTCTTCATGCGCTCGACCTGCTTGCGCCCGGAAATGTCGTGGGCAAAGATGCTGAAGAACGGCCCTTCCGGGGTACCGGCAATGGCCGCCGTCATTTCGACTTCGACTTCGCTGCCGTCGCGCCGGCACAGCACGCGTTCGACGCGGTGGCCATGAATCTCGAGCTCGCCGGTATCGCGGAAGCGCTGCAGCGCCGCCAGCGCGTTCGGACGCAGGCGCGCCGGCACCATCAGTTCGACGGCCAGGCGGCCCAGCACCTCGTCGCGCTGCCAGCCGAGCATGGCTTCGGCGGCCGCGTTCCAGTCGACCACGCGGCCCTGCAGGTCGATCGCGACGAAGGCATCCTGCACGGTCCCGAGGATGGTGTCGATGCGCTGCTTGCCGGCGCGGACCGTCACCAGCGCCTGTTCCAGCTCGCGCGTGCGCTGCTCGACACGCTGCTCCAGCGTGGCGTTGAGTTCCTTCAGCTCCTTGCGCTGCTGCATCAGGTCGGCCACCAGCGCGTCGAGCGTGCCGGACAGCGCCTGCACCTCGACGTAGCGGCCGTTCTCCGTCCCGAGCTTGACCGGTTCGCCGGCGCGGATGCGGCGCGCCGACTCGGCCAGCTCGCCCAGTGGCTGGGTGATGCGGCGCGCCACCAGTACCCCGGCCAGCGAAAACAGCGCCGCCAGCAAGACCCCGGCGATCAGGCCGTATTCGCGCAGGCGCCGTACCGGGCCATAGGCGTCGAGCACCTCCTGGCGCACCAGCACGGTCCAGCCCAGGCCCGGGTAATCGGCATAGCCGCGGCCGCGCGCATAGCCGACCAGGTAGGATTTGCCGTCCGGCCAGCGCTCGACCACGTAACCGCTCATCACCTTGCCGCTGCTGGGCTGGCCGCGCGCCAGTTCCAGGCTCGGGAGCGACAGCTTGCGGCCGGCGCTGTCCGGCGGCCCCAGCAGGACGCTGCCGCCGGCGTCGACGATCAGGGCCTCGACGTTGCTGCGCGCGCCGACGTCGGCCATGACCGAGCGCTCGACGTCGCGCGCCCATTGCCAGGACAGGTGGGCACCGAGGACGCCGACGGTGTTGCCGCGTTCGTCGAGATAGGGAAAGGCGACGTCGACGAAGCGCCAGGGTTCGGCCTGGTGCGGCAGCAGCTTCGCCAGCAGCACGGCCTCGTGCACGTCGCCGACATGGTCGCCCTTGAGCGCATTATCGAACCACGGCCGCCTGGACACGTCGACGCCTTCCAGCATGCCGCGCGCCGCCACCTGCACCCGGCCGTCGATCCCGGCCAGGCCGATCCAGCTGTAGTAGCCGTAGCTGGCCTGCACCCGTTCCAGCGTCTCGCGGCGGCGCGCCAGCGGGACGTCGGCGCCGAGGTCGTGGCGGCGCGCGATCAGGCCGACCTCGCGGTAGCGTTCGAACATGCCGCGCTCGAGCTTGTCCGAGGTCTGGGCCGCGCGGTCGGCCAGGCTGTAGCCGATGCCGCTTTTCACCTGTTCGGTGGCCTTGCGCTCGATGACGGCGCTCAGCACCAGGGTAAACACGATGGACAGAAGGGCAAAGGCGAGCGCCATCCAGGCACCCAGGGCGCGCGGCAGCAGGCGGTGGAAGAAGGTCGGGACGGTCGGCATAGAATGAAACTGGCAGGACGACATGCTGGGCGCCAGCGTAGCACAGCACTGATGCACATAGTTAATATCTTTACAGTAATAACGTTGCTCCGCACGGCCATGTCCGATTTCCGGTAAACTCTCCGGTTACTCCATATCGCACCACTTCGTTTCGGGAACACCGCCATGCAAGACAATGCCGCCCTTCCAGACAATGCCGCCCTGCTCGACTACGTCACTTCGTGCACGCTGCCGACGCCGTGGGCGCAGTTCACCCTGCACGCCTTCGTCGAACACAGCACCGGCAAGGAACACCTGGCCATGACCCTCGGCGACATCAAGGACGGCGAACCGCCGCTGGCGCGTATCCACTCGGAGTGCCTGACCGGCGACGTGATGTTCTCGCAGCGCTGCGACTGCGGCGCCCAGCTGGAAGGTGCACTCAAGAAGATCGCCGCCGAAGGCCGCGGCATCCTGCTCTATCTGCGCCAGGAAGGCCGCGGCATCGGCCTGGTCAACAAGATCCGCGCCTACCGCCTGCAGGAAGCCGGCGCCGACACCGTGGAAGCCAACCTGCAGCTCGGTTTCCACGCCGACGCCCGCAACTACGAGCTGGTGCTGCCGATGCTGCAACAGTTCGGCATCGAAGCGGTGCGCCTGATGACCAACAACCCGCGCAAGATCGCGGCCCTGGAAAAGCTCGGCATCAAGGTCGCCGACCGCGTGCCGCTGCTGGTCAACCGCAACGCCTTCAATACCGGCTATCTCGACACCAAGCAGGCCAAGCTGGGCCACATGATGACCCCGGCGGCGGAGCCGGCACTGGACGGCGAACTCTAAGTCCGGACCGGATAGCCCGGCGCGGGGTTTGGCGCAAACGTGGCAAGATGATCACGGATCATCTTGCCGACGAAGGATGGTATGCGTCCTGCCCCGCTCTCCGCTGTCCTGGCGCTGTGTGCCGCCGCCTGCGCGGCCATCGCCTTCGGCATCGTGGCGGCCGCACCTGCTTTACCCGCCCGGCCCGCCGTCCAGCCGGCCGCACCGCCGCTGGCAACCCCGCCGGCCACGCCACCCGCCACCACGCCGCCCGCGCCCGGCCCCGGCGAAACCGACGACAGCGCCACCCTGCCGACGCCTTCCAGTGCCGCCCAGCAGCTGTACGCCGCCGCCCGCGCCGACCTGCTGCAGATCCGCATGCTGCTGCGCAACGGCCGCAGCCAGTCCACCGTCGGCTCCGGCTTCCTGATCGGCACCGGCAACCTGGTGCTGACCAATTACCACGTGGTGTCGCAGATGGCGCTCGATCCCGACGTCTACATCGGCGAATACGTCGACACCGACGGCAAGGGCGGGCCGATCGAGCTGATGGCGGTCGACGTCCTGCACGACCTGGCGGTGGTGCGGGTCGACCGTGCCGGCAGCGGCTTCTTCAAGGTGCCCGAGCATCCGGTGCAGCTGACCCAGGGCCAGTACTTGTACTCGCTCGGCAATCCGCTCGACCTCGGGTTCGCCATCTCGGAAGGCGCGTACAACGGCGCCATCACGCGCAGCTTCTATGAACAGCTGATCTTCACCGGCCCGATCAATGCCGGCATGAGCGGCGGCCCCAGCGTGACCGCGAGCGGCATGGTGGCCGGCATCAACGTGTCCAAGCGCCGCGACGGCGAATCGGTCAGCTTCCTGGTGCCGGTGAAGTATGCCAAGGATCTGTTGGCCCGGGTTGCGCGGCAGGCGCATCCGCCGAAGAACTTCAACCCGCTGATCGCCCAGCAGCTGCTGGCGCACCAGCGCGCGATGATCGACCGCCTGCTGGCGGAGCCGCTGTCGCTCAAGGCCATGGGACCGTACCGGGTGCCGGTGCGCGAATCGCAGCAGCTGCGCTGCTGGGGGCGCTCCAACTTCCGCGCCGAGGCCGAATTCACCGTGGACGCGGTCAGCTGCGCGATGGAAGCCGCGATCTACGTCTCCGACACCCAGCAGACCGGCCACGTGTCGATGAGCCACCAGTACCTGCGCTCGGCCAGCCTGCAGCCGCTGCAGTTCTCGGTGCTGGCCAGCAGCCGGTTCCGGGTCGACCGCATCGGCTCGTCCCGCGACACGCGCCTGACCCGGCCCGCCTGCAGCGAACAGTTCGTGCACACCGCCACCCTGCCGCTGCGCGCCGTACTGTGCGTGCGCGCCTACCGCAAGTTCGCGGGCCTGTACAACTTCACCCTGCTCACCGCGAGCAGCGACGACGGCCAGGCCAGCCTGCAGAGCCGGCTCGACCTGGCCGGCGTCTCCTACGAAAACGGCACCCGGGCCACGCGCGCCTTCCTGGCCGCGCTCGGGCGGAGCACGCGGCGATGAACGGGCCGCCGATCGCTTCGGTCGCGCCAGGCGATGCTGCGCCAGGCGATGCTGCGCCAAGCGATCCTGCGCCAAGCGATCCTGCGCCAGGCGATCCTGCGGCAGCCGACGCTGCGGCCGGCGCAGCGGCGGCGAGTGCCCCGCCGGCAACCGGTCCCTGGTTCGTCGAGATCCTGACCCGGGCCGGCGAAGTGCTGCAGCGCCATCGCGTCGACGCGCTGCCGATCCGGCTCGGGCGCGGCTACGGCAACGACGTGATCCTCGACGACGACTACGCCGCCGCCGCCCACGCGCTGGCCGAGCTGGACGCCGGTGGCCGCCTGGTGCTGCGCGACCTCGGCTCGCGCAACGGCATCCACCACCGCGGCAGGCGCCACGCCGCACTGGCGCTGGACGGCGACACCGTGGTGCGCATCGGCCACACCGCGCTGCGCATCCGCGCGGCCGGCTTCGAAGTCGCGCCGGAACTGGCGGACCGCACCCTGCACCGCTGGGAAGGCGCGCTGCCGGGCGCGGCCGGCACGCTGCTGGTAGGCGCCACCACTCTGTTCGCGCGCTGGCTGAGCGACATCCAGTACTTCGAGCTGGTGCGCTACTTCGAGGCGCTGGCCTGGGGCCTCGGCGCGGCGCTGCTGTGGAGCGGCGCCTGGGCCTTCGCCAACCGCCTGTTCGGGCGCCACGCGCGCCTCGGACGCCACCTGTTCGTGTTCGGCTGCGGCCTGCTGGCGCTGACTTTATGCGCGCTGCTGGCCAGCCTGCTGGGCTACGCCTTGTCGCTCGAAGGCTTCACCCATTACGCCTCGCACGCGGCGACGCTGCTGCTGGCCGGCGTGATCTATTTCCACCTGTGTACCATCCGCCCGGGCCACCGCCTGCGCTACCGCTGGATCTGCGCCGCGATGGCGGTACTCGGCTCGGGCCTGATCCTTGTCGCCAACGTGCAGCGCAGCGGACGCTTTTCCGACGAACTCTATATGTGGGTGCTGCTGCCGCCCGAGGTGCGGGTCAGTCCCGACCACGGCATCGACCAGTTCATGCGCGAGGTGGACGGCATGCAGGAAGGGCTGGACCGCGGGCGCGGGCGCAAGCCGGGCGAGGACGAGATCGAGAATTGAAGGGGGACGACGCTCAGGTTTGCAGCAGCGGCAGGGTGACGATGAAGGTACTGCCCTGCCCGGCTCCGGCGCTGTGCGCCTCGACCCGGCCCTCGTGCAGCTCGACCAGGTGCCGCACCAGCGCCAGCCCGAGGCCGAGTCCGCCGTCGGCGCGTCCGGCCGTGCGCGTGGCCTGCATGAAGGAATCGAACACGCGCGGCAGCAGCGCGGCATCGATGCCGATGCCGTTGTCGGCCACGCTGACCTCGACGCTGTCCGGTCCCGGCCGCATCTCGACGCGGATGGTGCCGCCCTCGGGCGTGTACTTGGCGGCGTTGCCGATCAGGTTGGCCACCACCTGCACCAGGCGCTTGTGGTCGCCCAGCACGGACGGACGGACCTTGCCCAGCTCGACCTGCAGCGCGTGGCGCCGCTGTGCGACCAGCGGCTTGATCTGCTCGATGGCATCGCACACGGCCCGGTGCAGGTCGACCGGCACCCGGGTCAGCGTGATCAGCCCGCGCCGCACGCGCGAGGCGTCCAGCAGGTCGTCGACCAGGTGCGCGATGTGGTCGCTCTGGCGGGCGATGATGTCGGCGGTGCGGCGCAGCTGGGCCGGATCGGCGCCGTTCTTGATGCGCAGCAGCTCGGCCGCGGCGCGGATCGGCGCCAGCGGATTCCTCAGCTCGTGCGCCAGCAGCGCGACGAAGTCATCCTTGTTGGCGTCGGCCTCGCGCAGCGATGCGAGCGCGGTCTGGCGTTCCAGCTCGGCCAGGCGGCGCGCCACCTCGATCCGGTACAGCATCAGCGCAAAGCGCCACACCGCGACGGTGAACAGCACTACCATGCCCCATACCAGGAAGGCGATCGCGGTGGGGACGTCGATCGCCTTCACCCGCAGCATGACCGCGACGGCCATGCCCAGCAGCAGCGGCATGGTCAGTGCCGACAGCAGGAGGCGGCGCGCGATCCAGGCGCCCGGATCCGGCCCCGCCAGCGCCACCATGATCCCTTCCTTGGGACGCAGGGCCAGCACCGCCATCGACAGCAGGATCAGGCCCGTGGTGGTCAGGATCGAGGTGCCCTTGCCGGGCAGCAGCTGATACAGGAAGGTGTCGCGGAACACGTAGCCTGCCAGGGTCAGCAGCGCCAGCAGCAGCACCCCGAGCGCCAGCACCTGGCCGTGGCGCACGTGGCGCGGGCGACCCATCGCCAGTAGGCCGGCGCCGAGCGCGCAGAACATGAGGGCGGTGACCGGCGAGGACAGGCCGCGCGCACCCGCCGCGCTGCCGCGCACGAAGATGGGCAAGGGTGCCCCGGTCGCGTGCACCAGCAGGATCGCCAGCGACGCCGCCGTCAGCAGCACCGCCGACACGCGCGCGCGCCGGCTTCTCCTCTCGCGCAGGCGCCACAGCGATGCGCAGGCCAGCAGGGTCAGCAGCGCCGTCATCGGCACCATGGTGGGCAGGCCGGGGAAGACCGAGGTTAAGTAACCGATGCCGAGCGCCCAGCCGGCCAGCGCGCAGATGGCGATGAGGGCGCTGACAAGGCCGGCGACCGCGGGCAAGCCGGTCTTGAGCATTGTAGTCAATGGAGTTGTCATTCAGATCATGGATGAGGCCGATTCTAACGGCATGGCCTCCGCGCTGTCGCGCGAAATGCGACAGATTATATCGAACAGGAAAGCTTTTTTGACAAGCCACCACGCATGGCCCATGATTTTCGCATGCCGACCCCATACCCCAAGCTCGTCTTCGCCTCCGCCTGGGTCCTGTTCTGGACCATGAAGATCTGGGTCGCCGTCCAGGACTTCATCCGTAACGGCCACATTCTCCAACTGTGGAAGCCGGTCCTGTGGGAAGGCTCGTCGGCGCTGGTATGCACGCTGCTGACACTGGTACAGTTGCGCCTGTCGCGCGGCGATGCACACTTGCTCGCCACCCCGCTGCGCTGGTTCGCGCGCCAGGCGCTGTTCCTGCCGATGTACTGGATCGCCTTCGTGCCGCTGGCCTTCGGCTTGCGCCACGGCGTGTATGGACTGGCCGGCGAGACCTATACCCACGATGCGCTGCCCCAGTTGTTCCTGTACGAGTCGATCAAGATCTCGATCTTCGTCGGCCTGTTCACGGCGGTGCGCTTCGGCGTCGAATCCTACCGGGCGCTGCTGGAACAGAAGCTGCGCGCCGAACGGGCCAACGCCCTGCTGCGCCAGGCCCAGCTGCAGCGCCTGGCGCAGCAGATGCAGCCGCATTTCCTGTTCAATGCCCTGAACACCATCTCGTCGCTGATGCACAGCGACGTCGACAAGGCCGACGCCACGCTGCTGCGCCTGGCCGACGTGCTGCGCGCGACCCTCGACCTGGGCCAGCACGACCAGGCCCCGTTCGGCGACGAGCTGCGCCTGGCGCGCGGCTACGCCGGCGTGATGGCCGAGCGCTTCGCCGGCCGCGTCGAGATCGACTGGGACGTCGATGCCGCGGTCGATGGCCTGCCGGTGCCGGTGATGAGCCTGCAGCCGCTGCTGGAAAACGTGTTCAAGCACACGGTCGAACGGCGCCGCGGCCTGACCCGCATCGTGGTGTCGGCGCGGCGCGAAGCCGACAGGCTGGTGCTGCGCGTGGATGACGATGGCGGCCGCCTGGATGGCCCGGCGGGCGGTGCCGCGCCGGACACGGCGCCCGCCCCGGCGCACGGCCCACACCCGGGCTCGGCCACGGTTACGGCCACGGGCGGCATCGGCCTGGCCAACCTGCGGGCCCGGCTGGCCGCGCTGTACGACGGGCAGGCCGCCTTCGACCTGTCGGCCCGCCCCGGCGGCGGCGTGCGTGCCGAACTGAGGCTGCCATGCGGCTCCTGATCGTCGACGACGAACGCCCGGCGCGCGAGCGCCTGCGCCGCCTGCTGGTGCAGCAAGCCATACAGGCCGGCATCAGCGCGGTGGACGAGGCCGGCGACGGCTTCGAAGCGCTGGCCCGGGTCGAGGCTTGCCGCCCGGACGCCATCTTCCTCGACATCGCCATGCCGGAACTGTCCGGCATCGAGCTGGCCGCATCGCTGCCCGAACCGGCGCCGCTGGTGGTGTTCCTCACCGCGCACGACCGCTATGCGCTGCAAGCCTTCGAGGTCGATGCCATCGACTACCTGCTCAAGCCCTGCGACGAACTGCGCCTGCAACGGGCGCTGCAGCGCCTGCGTACGCGGCTCGAGGCGGGCCGCGATACACGCGCGGCAGGCGAAGCCTGCGAATCCGGGGAAACGCCGGCCCAGGCCCTGCCCCGGCTGCCGGACCGTCCGCTGCGCCAGCTGCTGGTAACGGATCGCGGCGCCACGCGGGTGGTGCGGGTGGCCGACATCGGCTGGATCGAAACCGCCGACAACTACGTGGCCCTGCACACCGGGGACGGTAGCCCGCTGCTGCGCCAGACCCTGGCCGGGCTGCTGCCGCGCCTGGGACCGGGCTTCGTGCGCTGTCACCGGCGTGCCGCCGTTCAACTGGATTGGGTCGATCGGATACTGCCGCGCGACAAAGGCGACTGCGAACTCATTCTGCGCAACGGCGCCAGCGTGCCGTGCAGCCGCCAATACCGCGAAACGGTGCTTCAAAGCGTGCTGCACCGCCTTTGAGCGGCGGCCATGCGCCACCGCCCTGCCGTGGATCGCGACGACGCCGAATCAGTGCGAGGTTGCGCCGCGCTGGCCCTGGATGCCACCCTGGGTCTGGCCCGGCTGGATCGATTGGCGCGCGCTGCCGTCGCTACCGGTATAGCCGTTCTCGCTGCCGCTGTCGGCACGTGACTGGCGGCCGGCGCCGTCGCCGTCACGCGAGAACGGATCCGCGTACTGGCGCACGGTTTCCTGCTGGGCGCGCAGGCCGCGTTCGGTCTGCTCGGTGGCGTCGCGCGCCACTTCGTCGGCCAGCGCACGGGCGGTACGGCTGGTGTTCTGCACGTGCTGCTCGGTCACGCGGGCCATTTCCACCTGTGCATCGGCAGCCAGGCGGGTGATGTGCTGCTGGTAGGCGCGCAGCTTGTCGCTGGCGGGCTGGGCACGCGAGGTAGCGGCGCTCAGCAGTTCCGACTGGCGGTCGGCGCTCAGCACCTGCTTCCCGGCCAGGGTGGTTTCTTCCAGCATGGTCTGGGTCAGCTGGATGTTCAGGTCGATCATTTTCTGGAAGGTGCGGAACATCGATTTCGACAGGTCGTTCATGAACGCGGTCTGGGCATCGACGTGGGTACGGACTGCAGGGTTAACGGCTTGCGGATACGGAAACATGGGTGTGCCTCGCTAAGTGAATGGGTGGAATTGGGCGGCGCTGCCTGATCGCCGCAGGTTTCGCTGCAGCGCCGCATACGGCTGCGACGAAGCTCACAGACTAAGGGCAACAGACTATTCACCTTTGATATTCGCTAAGGGTGCCGGCCTTGCATTGGAAGGAACTGCTATGGCTGGCCCGATAATTGCATGGGTTCAATTTCCTGCATTTCAAAGGAGCGTGCCGTGTTTCTGCCCAATGATGTGATCGAGTACTTTGCACCGCAGCGCACCGTGCGCGTGCTGTGGATCGACCGTGCGCGCGCACTGGTATATACCTTCGAGCTCGGCCAGCCCTATGCCCAGCCGCAGGCCGAGACGCTGCAGGCCGTGGCCGGCGAGGTACTGGCGCGGCGTGCCCGCCTGCTGCTGCACGATCCGTATGCCGCCCCGCCGCCGGCGCCGCTGCTGCCGCAGAAGCACCGCGACCTGCAGGCGCGCGCCTGGGCCATCGTGCACGGCCTGCAGGCCAACGTGCCGGCGCTGTACGACGCGCGCGAGCGCGCCGCGCTGGTGGCACGCTGCGCCGAGACGCACGGCGTGTCGCGCCCCAGCGTGCTGCGCTACCTGCGCCGTTTCTGGGAACGCGGCCAGACCCCCGACGCCCTGCTGCCCGACTACGGCAACTCGGGCGCGCGCGGCAAGACCCGCGGCGCCAACGAAGGGGTCAAGCGCGGGCGCCCGCGCAAGGCCGGCCAGCCGCCCGGCCTGAACATCGACGCCGCCACGCGTGCCACCTTCCGCACCGCCGCGACGCGCTACCGCGTCACCCATCCCGCCTTTTCGCGGCGCGGCGCCTACCGCCAGATGCTGGACGAGTTCTACCGCGACCGCGACCCCGGTGCCGTGCCCAGCTTCGGCCAGTTCAGCTACTGGCTGGACAAGGACGGCAACGGGGCGGCCGAACTGCAACGTTGACCATGAGGGTCGAAGGACCCTCTTTTACTTCAGGCCAGCTCGGCGCTAGTGCGCGGACGCGCCACGTCCCGCCTGCCCCACCGGCTGCTTGTCGGCACCCGGCACCGGCTGGCCCGCGATGCTGCTTTCACTATTCCCCATCGACATGCCCGATTGCCCGTTCGGCGTACCCGTGCGTGCCTGGGCATTGCCGTCGCGGATGAACGGATCGGTGAACTGGCGCGCGGTTTCCTGCTGGGCGCGCAGGCCGCGTTCGGTCTGCTCGGTGGCGTCGCGCGCCACCTCGTCGGCCAGCACGCGCGCGGTGCGGGCCGTGGTCTGCCCATGCTGTTCGGTCACGCGGGCCAGTTCGACCTGGGTATCGGCTGCCAGGCGCGTGATGTGTTGCTGGTAGGCGCGCAGTTTGTCGCTGGCCGGCTGGGCACGCGAAGCGGCCGCCCCCAGCACTTCCGACTGGCGGTCGGCACTGACCATCTGCTTGCCGATCATGGCCGTCTCTTCCAGCATGGTCTGGGTCAGCTGGATGTTGAGGTCCATCATCTGCTGGAAGGACCGGAAGATCGACTTCGACACGTCATTCAGATAGGCGGTCTGGGCGTCGATATGGGAACGCATGGCCGGATTCACGGAATGTGGAAATGGATACATGATTCACCTCGCTGTCATGGGTGGATGAAAAATCAAATAAACGGTTTATTGACATACCGCAGCGACCTGCCGCAGTAATCATTGCGCTGCATCACTACGCCGCATGGTAAGGCGCGCATGCGGTGCATAACACGAAGCAGACTACGGTGGATGAGTTCGTCACCCTTGATATGAATCAAATGCGCAGGGCTTGTTTCTTGAAAAAGCTCAGCCGATAGTTGTGCCGCATTGAACGTCGCCGCTTGCCAATCAGGTGCAAGCCGGGCCGCATTGGTGCAGCGCACCAAAACGAGCGCGGTGTGACCGATGACGGACGATCCAGGTGCGGCATATGCATAAGCCATAAGCGCACAGCGGGACCATCGAACATAGTTTGTTTCAGAAAAACAAAGTATTTGCGGCATTCCGGCATGTCGACAGACGCTGTCCATACAAAAGCGAAACCCACACGAATTTTCAAACTTTATTCGCCATTTCTGGGTCATGCCGAATTCTGTTTACATAAAACAGCCTAAAACTTTATTTTCCACTAAATAAAAACACGCTTACTCCATCTCGTTGGCACAGGTATTGCTGAAACACAAAGGCAGCAATTCCCCGTAACAACCCATGAGGTGCGGATGATCAGTACGACCCCGTCGCTTACCCGACGCGAATTTCTGTTCCGGGCTGCCGCCGTCGGCGGCTCGGCCCTCTTACTCAACACCATGAATGCCTGGGGCATGGGAATCGCCTCCACGACCCATGCGCCGCCCGAACTGTCCGGCAGCGGCAAGGGCAAGAAGGTCGTCATCCTGGGCGCCGGCCTGGCCGGCATGACCGCCGCCTTCGAGCTCGGCAAGCTCGGCTACCAGGTCGAGGTGCTGGAAGCGCGGCCCTTCGCCGGCGGCCGCTGCCAGACGGCGCGCAAGGGTTTCGCCCTGCAGGAACTGGGCGGCGAGACGCAGACCTGCCGCTTCGACGACGGCCTCTACATCAACCACGGCCCCTGGCGCATCCCGCTCGACCACCAGTCGACGCTGTACTACACGCGCCTGTTCGACGTGCCGCTCGAAGTCATGGTCAACGACAACGACCATGCCTGGATGTACATGGAGGATGCCGGCCCGTTCTCGGGCAAGCGCCTGCGCCAGGAACAGGTCAAGGCCGACATGCGCGGCCACGTGGCCGAGCTGCTCGCCAAGTCGGTGCAAGCCAGGCAGCTGGACGCCGAGCTGACCGCCGACGACCGCATGCTGCTGCTCGACTACCTTACCCACGAAGGCGCCCTCACCAAGAAGGACCTGGTCTACCGCGGCCGCAACGGTGCCGGCTACGCCGTCAATCCCGGCGCCGGCCTGCGCCCGGGCCAGCAACATGATCCGCTCGGCTTCCGCGAGCTGCTGTCGTCGCGGGTCGGCAAGGTGTACAGCGCGGTGCAGGAATTCCCGATGCACGCGACCATGTTCCAGCCGGTCGGCGGCATGGACCGCATCGCCCAGGCCTTTTCCAAGCGGCTCGGCAGGAAGATCCGCTACGGCCAGGAAGTGCAGAGCCTGCGCCAGACACCCGGCAAGGTGACGGTCGCGGTCAAGGACACGGCCAGCGGCAAGGTCTCGACGGTCGAGGCCGACTATTGCCTGTGCGCGATGCCGCTGTCGATCCTGCGCACCCTCGACACCGATTTCTCGGACCGCTTCAAGACTGCCCTGAAAGCGGTGTCCTATGCCCCTGTCGGCAAGATCGGGCTGCAGATGAAGCGCCGCTTCTGGGAAGAGGACGACCAGATCTACGGCGGCCATGTGCTGACCGACATCAAGGGCATCAATACGATCTCGCTGCCCTCCTCCGGCTGGCAGCAAAAGAAGGGCGTGCTGCTCGGCTACTACCACTACGCGCTGGATGCGATCGAGGTCAGCGCGCTGTCGCCGGCCGAGCGCACCGAATTCGCGCTGGACGCCGGCGCCAAGATCTTCCCGCCCTACCGCAGCGCCTTCGAGAACGCGTTCTCGGTGGCCTGGCACCGCGTCCAGTACAACCTGGGCGGCTGGGCCGAATGGGACGAAGCCGGACGCAAGAACGCCTACCCGGTCCTGCTCGAGGGCGAAGGCCGCGTCCTGCTGGCCGGCGAACACCTGAGCTACCTGACCGGCTGGCAGGCCGGAGCCATCGAATCGGCCTGGCAGCAGATCGAACAGCTGCACAAGCGCGCCACCATGGGAGGCAACGCATGAAGCACCACATCCTGACCCTGGCCGCGCTATTGGCCGCCGCGCACGGTGCGCAGGCGCAGGCCCCGGCCACGGCCTCTTCCGCGACAGCGGACGGCAAGACCCTGTTCGCCAAGAACTGCGCCGCCTGCCACCAGGCCAGCGGCAAGGGCATACCGGGCGCGTTCCCGGCACTGGCCGGCAACGCCTTCGTCCAGGGCGCCCCGGACGACGTCGCCACGGTGCTGCTCAAGGGGCGCGGCGGCATGCCCGATTTTTCCGGCAGCCTGGACGACGCCGAGATTGCCCAGGTGCTGAGCTACGTGCGCAGCAGCTGGGGCAACAACGCGGCCCCGCTGGGCGAGCAGCAAGTCGGCGCGCGCCGCCTCGCCCTCGGCGTCGGACCCGCGACGCGCAGCCGTTTCGGCAACAAGCATTGATCTCCCACTAGCGAAAGCCACCATGACACTCTCCCGCACCGCACTCGCTGCCGTATTCGTTTCCGCATTCGGCCTGCTGCCCGCCCTCGCCGGCGCCCAGGGCATCGTCCGCCACAAGATCCCGAATTCGGATTTCCCGATCGCCCAGGCGGTCACGCTGCCGGCCGGTACCACGATCCATTTCATCAGCGGCCAGGTGCCGCCGGCGGTCGACAAGGCGGCCGACCCGAATTCGCTGGCCGCCTTCGGCGACACCCGCACCCAGACGGTCGGCGTGCTCACCAAGATCCAGGACGTCCTGAAAGGCATGGGCCTGACGATGGGCGACGTGGTCAAGATGCAGGTGTTCCTGGTCGGCGACCCCGCCAAGAACGGCAAGGCCGACGTCGCCGGCTTCATGGAAGGCTACACCCGCTTCTTCGGCGGCCCCCAGCCCAACCTGCCGGCGCGCGCAGTTGTGCAGGTGGCGGCGCTGTCGAACCCCGGCTGGCTGGTCGAGATCGAGGTCGTCGCCGCTAAAAAATAAACGCATCGCCCGACACGCATTCCAACAACGACGTTTTTCCAAGATCAGGGGTACAACATGCACAAGGCCATTCTCCATTCCGGCGTCGCCGCCGGTGTCCTGTCCTGCAGCCTGGGCCTTGCCCACGCGGCCGACGACGACAAGCCGGTCGCGCCACCGGATGCCGCTGCCGCAGCGCCGGCATCGGGCCCCACCAACAGCGGCGTCGTGATCGTCACCGGCACCCGCGCCGCCGGCCTGAAAGTCGAAAACAGCGCCTCGCCGGTGCAGGTGCTGGATGCCACCTCGCTGGCGCGCACCGGCCAGCCGGACCTGATCCAGGCGCTGTCGCAGAACCTGCCCTCGCTGACCGCCCAGGCCTTCGGCGGCGACATGGCCAACATGACGCTGTCGGCGCGCCTGCGCGGGCTGTCGCCCAACAACACGCTGGTGCTGGTCAACGGCAAGCGGCGCCACGGCACCGCCAACCTGGCCGTGCTGGGCGGCCCCTACCAGGGCGGCGCCGCGGCCGACCTGAACTACATTCCGGTGGCGGCGATCGACCACGTCGAGGTGCTGCAGGACGGCGCCGCCGCGCAGTACGGCACCGACGCCATCGCCGGCGTGGTCAACATCATCCTGAAATCGAACTACCAGGGCGGCAACGGCAACGTCAACGGCGGCGGCTATGGCGACGGCGGCGGCCGCACCGGCGACGGCAGCGTCAACCTCGGCCTCACGCCCTTCACCGACGCCTTCCTCAGCCTGACCCTGGAGACCAAGTACCACGGCTTCTCGGACCGCGGCGGGATCGACCCGCGCGTGATCGACGCCGCCAACCTGCTGCGCTACCCGCAGCTGCGCGACCACCCGGGCTACCCCAACGTCAACCACATTTCCGGCGACGCCCAGTACCGCCAGCACATCGCCGCCGCCAACTTCGGTGCCGAGCTGTCGCCCAACCTCAGCCTGTACGGCTTCGCCACCTACGGCAAGAAAGAGGCGGCCGCGTTCGAGAACTACCGTACGCCGGACCGGCTGCCGTCGATCTACCCGACCGGCTTCTCGCCGCAGGAAACCTTCGACGAGGAAGACTTTGCCTTCACCGCCGGCATCAAGGGCCAGCTGCCCGGCGCCTGGCGCTGGGACCTGTCCAGCACCTACGGCAAGGACAAGGCCGACATCGGGGTCGCGCACTCGGCCAACATCTCGCTGTTCAACGACACCGGCGCCACCCCGCTTACCTTCCATGCAGGCCAGTTCGTGGCCAGCCAGTGGACCAACAACCTCGACCTGAGCCACGAATTCGACACCGGCTGGGCCACGCCGCTGACCTTCGCCGTCGGCCTCGAACACCGGCGCGACACCTATGCCATCGGCGCCGGCGACGCCGCCTCGCGCTACAAGGAAGGGTCGCAATCCTTCCCCGGCTTCTCGCTGACCGACGCGGGTGAGCACAGCCGCAACAACAAGGCGGTCTACGTCAACCTGGCCGGGCAACCGGTCAAGGGCTGGACCGTCGACCTGGCCGGCCGCTACGAGCGCTTCAGCGACTTCGGCAGCGCCCGCGTCGGCAAGCTGACCAGCCGCTATGACTTCTCGCCGGCCGCCGCGGTGCGTGCCACCTGGTCGAACGGCTTCCGCGCCCCGACCCTTGCCGAGTCCTATTATTCGGCCACCAACGTGTCGCCGCGCAGCGCCTTCGTGCAGCTGGCGCCGAACTCGCCGGGCGCGCGCCTGGTCGGCATCGACGGCCTGAAACCGGAAGCCTCGACCAACATCAGCGCCGGCATCGTGCTCAACCCGCAGGCCAACCTGGCGATCACGCTGGACGCCTACCAGATCACGATCCGCGACCGCATCGTCGGCTCCGGTTCGCTGTACGGCTCGGGCGGCGCGGTCAACTCGCCGGCCGTCACCGCGGCGATCCTGGCCAACGGCAACGTGCTCGACCCGACCGTGGTCCAGACCGGCATCAACATCTTCTCGAACGCGGTCAACACGCGCTCGCGCGGGCTGGAATTCGTCGCCACGCTGAACAGCAACTACGGCAGCGCCGGCAGGGTCGACTGGTCGATGGCGGCCAACTACAACAAGGTGCAGGTGATCCGCATCAACCAGGCCCCGGCCCAGCTGCAGCCGCAGACCCTGCTCGACCGCACCGCGATCTCGGACCTCGAGACCGCCTCGCCGCGCATGCGCGTGAACCTGGGCGCGTTGTGGAAGAGCGGCCCGTGGACCGTGAACCTGCGCGAAGCCTTCTACGGCAAGGCCTCGGAACTGCAGTCGTCGGACGGCGCCACCTATTACGAGACCGAGGTGAAGCCGACCGCGATCACCGACCTCGAGGTCAGCTACCAGATCGGCAAGGCGTGGACGGTGTCGGCCGGCGCCAACAACCTGTTCAACCAGTATCCGGACAAGGTGAACGGTGCCCTGCTGGCCGAACAGCGCGCCAACCTGGACAACGGCGCGGTGACGGTGTACCCGAGCTTCTCGCCGTTCGGGATCAACGGCGGGTATTACTACCTGCGCGCCGGGTTCAGGTTCTAAGGGGCGCCCCGCAATCCTTGCAGAAGCGGGCACCGAGCTCATGCCCGCCGCTGCCGCAGGCCTGGCAGATGGGGCGCTGCGGCGGCGCCACCGCCTTGGCCAGCGCGCGTGCCGGCCCGTGGCGGCGGTCGCCGCGCCGGGCCGACATCTCGGCGGTCACGATCCCGGTCGGCACCGCCAGGATGCCCCAGCCCAGCAGCATCATGAACGAGGCGATCGCCTTGCCCAGGTGGGTGTGCGGGGTGATGTCGCCGTAGCCGACCGTGGTCATGGTGACGGTGGCCCAGTACATCGCCACCGGGATGCTGGTGAAGCCGTTCTTCGGGCCTTCGACCACGTACATCAGCGTGCCGAGGATCAGGATCGCCATCAGCACCACCGACAGGAAGATCGCGATCTTGCGCCGGCTCCCCGCCAGCGCCTCGCCCAGGCGCGTGTACTCCTCGAGGTACAGGGTCAGCTTGAAGATGCGGAACACGCGCAGCAGGCGCAGGATGCGGATGTCGATCAATAGTTCTGTGCCCGGCACCAGCAGCGAAAAATAGGTGGGCACGACCGACAGCAGGTCGATCACGCCATAGAAGCTGAGGGCATAGCGCCACGGGCGCCGCACGCACACCAGGCGCGCGATGTATTCCGCCGTGAACAGCAGCGTGAATCCCCATTCCAGCCGGTTCAGCACCCAGCCGTAGCCGAAGTGCAGCTGGGGCACGCTGTCCAGCACCACCACCAGGATGCTGAGCATGATCGCGCCCACCAGCGCGATGTCGAAGCGGCGTCCGGCCGGCGTGTCGGCCTCGAAGATGACGTCGTACATGTGCCGGCGCAGGCCGGGCGGCGGCCGCCCGTAGGTGGAGGGAGCCTGGGGCACATAGTCGGGCTGCTCGCTCATGCTTCAGTCGGCATGGCGCTCCACCCAGGTCGCGAAGCATCCCATGAATTGCTGCAGGAAGCTGCGCAGGCCGTCGTCGGTAAGCTGGTCGCCGTCGAACTTGCCGGTGATGCCGCCGATGTAGGCCTCCGGCATCTGCATGCAAGGCATGTTGAGGAAAACCAGGGTCTGGCGCACCGCGTGATTGGCGCCGAAGCCGCCCAGCGCGCCCGGCGACTGGCTGACCACGGCGCACGGCTTGCCGGTCCAGGCGGCCTTGCCGTAGGGGCGCGAGCCGACGTCGATGGCGTTCTTCAGCGCGCCCGGCAGCGAACGGTTGTATTCCGGCGTGCAGAACAGGATGCCGTCGGCTTCGCGGACGCGGTCGCGGAACTCGGTCCAGCTAGGGGGCGGGGTGTCGGTCTCGTCGTCTTCGTTGTACATCGGCAGGCCGCCGATCTCGACGATGTCCAGTTCGAGCGTGGGCGGCGCGGCGAGCATCAGGCTCTTGGCCAGCTTCCGGGTAAACGAAGCCTTGCGCAGGCTGCCTACCAGTACTGCGATCTTGCGGGTTGCCATGTCGGTCCTTTCGCGTTCGATGGATGATGGTGCGGAGCTGGCAGTGTAGCGATTTTCGATGGCGGCAGGCACGCAGCTGGTGCGCTGGCGCCCGCGGACGCAGGCGCGCGCATGCGGCCCGATATTTACATGGTTTAACGCGCCAGCGTCAATAAGCTGCAATATTTCCGCTCTACAATTACCTGTTATATCAGGCAGCACCCGTTCTTCGACTCTACCGGGAAGCCCATGCAAAAATACCTGTCCGTCCGCAGCGGTTCGCGCGCCCGTCTCAAGCTGCTCGGCTATTACGCGCAGCGCGTCTGCACCAGCCGGCGCCTGCGGCGCGTCACCACCCGCGCCCTGGTCGCCGGGCTGGGCGCGCTGCACGGACGCGAGGGCCGCCCGCGCGAGCCGGGCCCGCGGGTCGCGATCCTGCGTGCACAGGGTTTCCTGCGGATGGACCGGCTGCTGTCGCCGTCCGAATGCGCCGAGATGCTGGCCTGGCTGCGTCCGCGTCCGCTGATCGCGGCGCGCGGCAACGGCGCGGCGTTCACGCTGGACAGCGTGCCGCACGACGCGAACATCGGCGACTATCCGCTCGAGACCGTCGTCAACTGCCCGCACGTGCTGGACCTGGCAAACCGCCCGGACATACTGGCGCTCGCAGCCGGCTACCTCGGCTACACGCCGGTCATCACGCTGATGGGCCTGCGCTGGTCGTTTCCGGCCGGCGGCGACGGCGATGCCGACGTCCAGCACTTCCACCGCGACGTCGAGCCGGGCAGCATCAAGCTGCTGGTCTACCTGACCGACGTCGACGACAGGTCCGGCCCGCACCACTACGTCCCGCGCAGCCACCTCGACCGCATGCCGCTGCGCATGCAGCGCTATGCCGACCCGGACGTGCAGCGCCGCCACGGCGGCAGCATCGCCATCACCGGGCCGGCCGGTACCGCGATCGCGATCGACAACAAGGGCATCCACAAGGGCGTGCCGCCGCAGACGCGCCCGCGCCTGCTGCTGGTGATCCAGTATTCATTGCTGCCCTGCCTGATGTACGAGTACGCCCCGGTGCACTACCGCGGGCGCGCCCGCTTCAGCCCGTATACGAACCGGCTGATGATCGCACCGCAGCCGGCACCGGCATCGGCGGCGGCCCACCCCACGCCTTGAAGCCGCGCTGGATCAGCAGGCTTTCGCGGCCGTCCAGCACCTCGTCGGCATGGACGATATCGAGCATGGCCTTCATCAGCGCCAGCTGCAGCGCCGGGTCGCGGATCTCGCGCAGCAGGGCGTCGAGCATGCGGCTGTCGATCTCGACCTCGCTGGCGCTGCGGCGGTCGGCACTGGCCAGCAAGTCTTCGCACACTTCCTGTACCACGTCGTCGAACAGGTCCTCGCTGACGCCGACCCGCTGCAGGATGCCGGAATGGCGCAGCGCCCGCAGTTCCGACGGCGCCAGGTGGCCGTCCACGATCATGGCCAGGGCCAGCAGGCGGCACACGGCCTTGGGACTGTCGGTGGGATAGGTGCGCATGGTATTACTCCAAAAATGTCATGAGGCTTCAGCGTAAAGCCAGGGCATACGAAAGTAAAATCGATTAATCTTTCGTAATCCTCAATATTTTTGGAGTGTTTGCTTGATCAACTACAAGCACCTGCAATATTTCTATACGGTGGCCACCAGCGGCACCGTAGCGGCGGCGGCCCTGCGCCTGCACGTGTCGGCACAGGCGATCAGCACCCAGCTGCAGCTGCTCGAAGACCAGTTCGGCGAAGCGCTGTTCCGCAAGAAGGGACGCGTGCTGGAGCTGACCGACGCCGGCAAGACCGTGCTGCTGTACGCCGAACGCATCTTCGACCTCGGCAACGAACTCGAGCAGAACGTGCGGCGCGGCCTGTTCCGCGCGCCCGAGACCCTGCGAGTCGGCGTGTGCGACATGATCCCGAAGACCATGGCCTTCCGCCTGCTGCAGCCGGCCCACGATGCCGGGCTGGCGATGCGCCTGGTCTGCCGCGAAGGCGGCTTCGATGCGCTGATGCTGGAACTCGGCGCGCACCGGCTCGACCTGGTGATCGCCGACCGCGGGCTGCCGCCGGGTACGCATCGGCTGAATGCGCTGCGCGGCCATACCCACCTGCTCGGTTCCAGCACGCTGACCGTGCTCGGCCACCCCGACCTGTGCGCGGCCTGGGAAGGCCCCTTCCCCCAGCGCCTGAAGGGTGCGCCCTTCCTGCTGCCCGGCGTCGAGGCGGCCGTGCACAGCCGGCTGCAAGCCTGGTTCGACCTGCACGGCCTGCGGCCGATCGTGGTCGGCGAATTCGACGACGGCGCCCTGCTGAACGCCTTCGCGCGCGCCGGCACCGGTTTCATCGCGGCCCCGACCGTGCTTGCTAGCGCCATCTGCGCCGAGTACGGCTTGCGCCCGGTCGGCACGGTCGATTCGATCGTCGAACAATTCCATGCGGTGACGGTGGAACGGCGCATCGACCACCCTGCCGTGCGCCGCATCCTCGAGGGCGCCGGCGGCGTGTTCGCAAGTGCCGGCAATGTGCGGTGAACGGCAGGTAAAAACACGGTCGAGCACGTCAATCGACATAATTGGTTACAATGTAGTTGCTAATTAACTAAAAAGGTGATGCGCCAGGTGGTCGCAGGACGCGCCCGCCCCGGCTCAGGCATTACCCCCAAGAAAGGTAACTATGTCTTCAGCACCTCCCATGGCGGCCGCCCCCGCGTCCGCCGACAACAAGGAAAACCGCTTCGTCTTCAAGGTGGCCATCGCCGCCACCATGGGTGCACTGGCCTTCGGCTACGACACCGGCGTGATCTCCGGCGCCCTCCCCTTCATGACCGTACCGGCCGCCCAGGGCGGTCTCGGCCTGACACCCCTGACCGAAGGCGTGGTCACCTCGGCGCTGGTGTTCGGCGCCGCCTTCGGCTCGCTGATGGCCGGCTCGCTGTCGGACCGCTATGGCCGCCGCACCACGCTGCTTGGCCTGTCGCTGGTGTTCATGATCGGCGTACTCGGCACCGCACTGGCGCCTTCGGTGGCGGTCATGGCCGCGATGCGCTTCGTGCTCGGCCTGGCCGTGGGCGGCGCCTCGTCGACGGTGCCGGTGTTCATCGCCGAGATGGCCGGCCCAAGCCGGCGCGCGCGCCTGGTCAGCCAGAACGAACTGATGATCGTCGGCGGCCAGTTGATCGCGTATGTGCTGAATGCGCTGCTGGCCCACTTTTCGGACTCGCCGAACGTGTGGCGCCACATGCTCGGCATCGCCGCGGTGCCGGCCGTGCTGCTCGGTATCGGCATGCTGCTGGTGCCGGCCTCGCCGCGCTGGCTGGCCAGCAAGGGGCGCATGAAGGAAGCGCGTGCCGTGTTGCAGCAGATCCGCTCCAGCGATGCCCAGGTCGAGTCCGAACTGGCCGACATGGTCAAGCTCAACAAGATCGAACACGAACAGACCGGCTGGGCCGCGGTGATGGGCACGCCCTGGATCCGCAAGCTGCTGTGGATCGGCATCGGCCTCGGCTTCGTGGCCCAGCTGACCGGCGTCAACGCCTTCATGTACTTCACGCCGATCATCCTGAAGTCGACCGGCCTCGGTACCAACGCGGCGCTGTTCGCCACCATCGGCAACGGCGTGGTCGCCGTGATCGCCACTTTCATCGGCATCTGGCTGATCGGCCGCCACGGCCGCCGCCCGATGATGCTGACCGGCCTCGGCTTCACGATCGCCACCCAGGCGGCCCTCGGCACCGTGCTGCTGTGGATGCCGGACGGCCCGCTGAAAAGCTATGCCGCGCTGGCCTGCATCCTGTGCTTCCTGCTGTTCATGCAGATGCTGATCTCGCCGGTGTACTGGCTGCTGATGTCGGAACTGTTCCCGATGCGTCTGCGCGGCGTCCTGACCGGCAGCGCCGTGGCTTGCCAATGGCTGTTCAACGGCCTGGTGGCCCTGTTGTTCCCGCTCGCCATGGCACAGTTCGGCAGCGCCACCTTCTACGTGTTCGCCGCCATCAACGTCGCTTCCTACATCTTCGTGGCGGCCTGCCTGCCCGAGACCAGGGGCAAGTCGCTGGAAGAACTGGAAAAGCACCTGCAGAAGAAGCTGGCCTGAGTCGCAAATAGGCTCAGATGCGGCGCCGCCGGTACTCGTCGAGGAAGGACGCCGCCTCGCGCTTCCCCAGCACCTTGACCGGGTCGCCATGCCAGGCGTACAGGAAGGGTGCGCCGCCGCGGTCGGTCAGCTTGGCGCGGATCAGGAAGCGGGTGCCGGCGGGGTAGTGTTCCGGGTCGACCAGCATGCGCGAGCACTGCACCCGCATCGCGGTGGAATAGGCCTGCCCCGCCACCGGCTTGATTGTCAAGCGGCCGCTGCGCGGGTCGATTACGGATTCGACGGCGACGTCGCGGTAAGCCCAGGGATCGCGTGCCATCTCAAGCCTTTGCTGTCATTGCCGCGGCAGGGTGCACGGGCGCTTCGCGGATCGGCAAATTGACCAGCGCCGCCGCCAGGGCCAGCAGGATGTCGGCGTACCACATCCACGAAAAATCGCCGAAGCGCACGAACGCCAGCCCGCCCAGCCAGGCGCCGAAAAAGCCGCCGACCTGGTGCGACAGCAGCGTCAGGCCGAACAGGGTCGACAGGTAGCGCGTGCCGAACAGCTTGCCGACCAGGCCTGCGGTCGGCGGCACCGTCGCCAGCCAGGTGAAGCCGAGCGCGGCGGCGAACACATAAAACGTCAGCGCACTCTTGGGCGCCATCAGGTACAGCCCGATGATGACGGCGCGGCTGGCGTACATCAGCGCCAGCAGCCACTTCATGCGATAGCGCTGGCCGAGCGCGCCGGCCGTCAGTGAACCGGCGATATTGAATAAACCGATCAGGCCGAGCGAAGTGGCGGCGACGCCGGCCGGCAGGCCGCACAGCGCGACTTCGCCCGGCAGGTGGGTGGCCAGGAAGGCGATGTGGAAGCCGCAGGTGAAGAAGCCGGCGTGCAGGCACAGGTAGCTGCGGTCGCGCAATGCCGCGCGCACCTGGCGGCCGAGGCCCATGTCGTCCTGCGCGCCCGTGGCCGTTGCCTGCGGCGGCTTGCCGCGCAATGGCCAGGCCAGCGGCAGGGTCAGCAGCGTGGTCGCGGCCAGCGCCACCATCGCCACCACCCAGCCGCTGGCGGCAATCGTGAACTGCACCAGCGGCGCGAACACGAACTGGCCGAAGGAACCGCCGGCATTGATGAAGCCGGCGGCAAACGGGCGGCGTGCCGGCGGCAGGCGCTGCGCGGTGGCGCCGATCAGGATCGAGAAGCTGCCGGCGCCGGCCCCGGCCGCCGACAGTATCCCGAGCGTCAGCATCAGTCCCCACTGCGACGACACGAAAGGCGTCGCGGCCAGGCCGGCGGCCAGCATCACGCCGCCCAGCACGATCACGCGCCCCGGACCGTACTTGTCGGCGACGGCCCCGAACACCGGCTGCGAAGCGCCCCACATGAACTGGCCGACCGCCAGCGCCAGGCTGATCGAGGCGACGCCGAGGCCGGTGGCGGTGTTGATCGGCGAGAGGAACAGGCCGGTGGTGAGGCGCGCGGCCATGGTCAGCATCAGGATGGCGGCGGCGGACAGGATCAGGAGCCAGGCTGTGCGCGGGCTCATCTCTGGTGTGGTCGGCATGTGGTTCCCCGGTTTTGTTATGGTTGCCAGTGTGGCACGTTGCCGGGAAAGCTGCACGGCTGGGGTTGTTTTTCAACGCCACAAATACGTCGTCCCCGCGAAGGCGGGGACCCAAGTTGCACGCGTACCGATAATGCACGCAGAACTTGGGTCCCCGCCTGCGCGGGGACGACGTTCATGAGGTAACTAATATGGAAAGCGCCGCCGCAGGCAGCGCCGTCCTCAGCTCAAGCCGACGCCTTCACCAGCAAAGCCGTCGCCTGCGCCGCCATGCCCTCTTCGCGTCCGAGGAAACCGAGCTTCTCGTTAGTCTTGGCCTTGATGTTCACCTGCTGCGGCGACACGCCCAGGTCTTCGGCGATGCGCGAGACCATCTGCGGGATGTGCGGCGCCATCTTCGGCTGCTGGGCGATGACGGTGGCGTCGATGTTGCCGATGGTGTAGCCGGTGGCGAGCACGCGCGAGGCGACTTCGCGCAGCAGCGTGCGCGAGTCGGCGCCGGCGAACATCGGGTCGGTGTCGGGGAAATGCTTGCCGATGTCGCCGAGTGCGGCGGCGCCGAGAAGCGCGTCGATGATCGCGTGCAGCAGCACGTCGGCATCGGAGTGGCCGAGCAGGCCGAGGCGGTGCGGAATGGTCACGCCGCCGACGATGAGCTTGCGCCCTTCGACCAGTGCATGGCAGTCATAGCCGGTCCCGATGCGGAACGGCGGAGTCGGGTTGTACGATGCGAGAGCCATAGTCTTTATACGAATTCAGGTTGGGACAGTGCCAGGTACATTTCGGCGATGCGGATATCGTCGGGCAGCGTCACTTTCAGGTTGCGGGGGTGGCCTTCCACCAATTTTGGGGTCAATCCCAGTGCTTCAACCGCGCTGGCATCATCGGTAATCGTATTCGGATCGGCATCCGCCGACAGCGCTTCGCGCAACAATTGATAGCGGAACATTTGCGGGGTCTGGGCCAGCCACAAGTTGTTGCGCGGAACGGTCCCACAAGCTTCGCCTTCGATGCAGCGCTTGACGGTGTCGACCACCGGCAGCGCCAGCAGGCCGCCGGCCGGGTGGTCGCCGGTGCCGGCAATCAGCTTGGCGATCAGTTCGGCGGTGAGGCCGGGGCGCGCGGCATCGTGTACCAGCACCCAGTCGCTCGGGGCCAGCGTATTGGCGAGCACGGCCAGGCCGTTGCGCACCGACTCCATGCGGCTGGCGCCGCCACAGCGCAGCACGGTCACGCCGTGGCTCGGCGCGATGGCGTCGATGTAGGGATCGTCCGGGCTCACCACCACGAAGGTGTGCGCGACCAGGTCGCTCGACAGGAAGGCGTCGAGCGTGTGGCGCAGCATCGGCTTGCCGCCGAGCTTGAGGTACTGCTTGGGGCTGCCGGCACCCATGCGGGCGCCGACGCCGGCAGCGGGTATCAATGCGAAATAACGTGGTGCTTGAGTCATGTAATCGTGGGTCAGGAGGGGGAACGTCTTGTCGATCCAATAAGGGACTGTACCTCACCTTGGCAAACTTTGCTGAGACGCGCATATTCACGTGGGCTATCGATGTCGGCCTGCAGCTTTTCCACATGGGCCATCTCGGCCTTGATGTAGGGCATCCAGCCGCGGTCGATCTCGCCCTGCAGCAGATCGCGTCCGCGTCCGGATGCCGCGTACAGCGGCTTGCCGGCGAAGCGGCGGCCGAGCCGTTCGCGCGCCCGCTCTTCCACTTTCGGCAGGTAGTCCATATAAGACTTGAGGTGACGCATTTCGTGCGCAAGTATCTCGCGATATGAGCAGGTGTCGGGTTTGAACTCGCGCCCGACGTAGATCACGACCGGCTGGTAGTACAAGGCCACTTCGATGCGCGGGGCCACGCATTCGAGGCCGGTGGCGGGGTCGGCCAGCATCTTGCCGTCGACCTTGATCGACACGCGCGACTCGGTGCGGGTCAGGCCCAGCACGTAGCCGCTGCCGACGTAGGGACGCTTCATCTGCGTCAGCGCGCGGTAGGAAATGCTGTTGTCGATGCGGTAGCCGTTATCGTGGGAAGTGAAGGTGGCACTGGCGGTCGCCGCCATCGCTTCGCAGCGCAACTGGAACGGCGAGCGTGCCTGGACGGCGCCGGCCAAGGCCATCAGCGCCAGTCCTGCAAAGGCAGCCCGCCGCGCATGTCCCACTTAGGCGGCCTTCGGCGTCCAGGCGGTCGGCGTCCAGCTGCCGGCCGCGATCTTCTCGAGCCAGAAGCTGCCGATGATGGTCTTGACGTCGGTGATCTCGCCGCGCCTGACCATCTCCAGCATCTCGGGAATGGTGCTGGTGAAGATGTCGAGGAACTCGCCTTCGTCCAGCTTCGCTTCCCCTGCGGTGAGGCCGCGCGCGATGAACAGGTCGAGATGCTCGTCCGAGTAGGCGATGGCGTTGTGGATGGTGCAGACGAACTGCCAGTCGCTGGCCGTGTAGCCGGTTTCCTCTTCCAGTTCGCGCTTGGCGGCGACCAGCGAGTCTTCGCCGTCGTCGATCTTGCCGGCCGGGAGTTCGATGAACACGCGGTCGTTCGGGTAGCGGTACTGGCGCTCGAGCAGCACGCGGCCGTCGTCGAACAGGCACAGGATCACGACCGCGCCAGGGTGGCGGATGAATTCGCGGCCGGTCTCGGCGCCGTTCGGCAGGCGCACGCGGTCGTTCGAGACTTTCAGGAAGTGGCCATCGTAGGCGACGCTGCCGTCGATGCGGGTTTCTCTCAGGTGGGAATCGTCCATCTGTGCTCCGGTAGTACGTCGGTAAAAACACATCGGCGCCATCAGGCGCCGGCGCGGATACTTAACTGCGGCGTTTCCGCAGATACCGATAGACGAAACCGGGAAACGCCAGGACGACGAACATGCAGCCGGTGATCGCATAGAACTCCCAGGTCTGCGCGAACGCGTTACCGATGCGGGATTCCAATGCGTAGGCCAGTGCGCCGACGACGAAGTATAAGACAAACAACTCGAGAAGGCGGATCACGAAGTGTTTCGTGTGCGCCTCTGGCGAGGCGCCTCCCCTCCCGGGCGAGAGGGGCACGAAACCGAATGCCTTCTCGCTAAGGAAAGGCAGGTTGGCGAACGCGATCGCGACCGCGATCACCAACCAGGCAGCGAAGGATATATCCACGCGGGATCAGGTACCCAGGGTGGCCTTCATGGCGCTCAGGCAGGCAGCCAGCAGGCCGCCCGGCACCACGCCGAGGACCACGACCAGCACGCCGTTCAGCGACAGCACCACGCGCATGTCGACCGGGGTCACGATCGGCGAGGCGTCGGCCACGTCGTCGAACCACATGGTCTTGACCACGCGCAGGTAGTAGAAGGCGCCGATCAGCGAGAACAGCACGGCCACGATCGCCAGCCACAGCTGGCCGGTCTCGACCACTGCCTGCAGCACGGCCCACTTGGCCATGAAGCCCATCATCGGAGGCACGCCGGCCAGCGAGAACATCAGGGCGGTCATGACGATCGCGAACCACGGGCTGCGCTTGGCCAGGCCGCGGAAGTCGGACAGCTCTTCCGCTTCGAAGCCGGCACGGGCCAGCATCATGATCAGGCCGAAGCTGCCCAGCGTGGTCAGCACGTAGGTGATGGTGTAGTACATCGCGGCGCTGTAGGCGACCGGCGCGTGGCTGGCGTCGCCGCCGACCACGCCCGACATCATGGCCAGCATGACGAAGCCGAGCTGTGCGATGGTCGAGTAGGCCAGCATACGCTTCAGGTTGGTCTGGGCGATCGCGGTCAGGTTACCGACGGCGAGCGACAGCACGCCCAGGGCCAGCAGCATCTGCTGCCAGTCGAACCACAGCAGCCCCAGGCCTTCCACCAGGATGCGCAGCATCATCGCGAACGAGGCCAGCTTCGGCGCGGCGCCCAGCAGCAGGGTCACGCCGGTCGGCGAACCCTGGTACACGTCCGGCACCCACATGTGGAACGGCACGGCGCCCAGCTTGAAGGCCATGCCGGCCACCAGGAACACCAGGCCGAACACCAGGATGGTGCGGTTGGCGTCGGTCGCCGCGACTTTCTGGGCGATCGTGGTGAGGTCCAGCGAACCGGTGGCGCCGTAGATCATCGAGATACCGTACAGCATGAAGCCCGAGGCCAGCGAACCCAGGATGAAGTACTTCATCGAGGCTTCGGTCGAGATCGCGTGGTCGCGGCGCATCGCCACCAGCGCGTACAGCGACAGCGACATCAGTTCCAGGCCCAGGTAGATCGGCAGCATGTTATTGCCGGAGATCATGATCATCTGGCCCAGGGTGGTGAACAGCGCGAGCACATAGAACTCGCCGCCCATGTGGCCGGACATCATGCCGCGTTCGCCCGAGTACTGGCGCGAGTAGACCAGGGTCACGCCCACGGCCAGGTAGGTGAACAGCTTCAGCAGGTTGGCCATCGGATCCGACACGAACATGTTGTAGAACGTGTAGGTCGTGGTGCCGGCGCGGAAGTCGATCCACGTGAATACCGCGCAGCCCGCGAGGGTCAGCAGCGACAGGATGTAGGTCAGGTTGCGCTTTTCATCCTTCGAGAACATGTCGATCAGGAGAATTGCGCAAGCCGCGACCACCAGGAAGATTTCCGCGTGAAGCGGCGCCATGTTGTAGGACGCCGCTGCGACAGTGTTGTTAATCATCGGATTCATAGTGTTTATTGGCCCAGCTTGCTAACTGAAACGTGCTGCAGCAGGTCGGCCACCGACACTTGCAGCGAGTCGGTGAACGGCGCCGGGTACAGGCCCATGTAGATGGTCAGGATGGCGAGCACGCCCAGCATGAAGAACTCGCGGCCGTTCAGGTCGGTCAGCTCGGCCACGTGCTTGTTGGCGATCTTGCCGAACACGACGCGCTTGACCATCCACAGCGAGTAGGCGGCGCCCAGGATCAGCGCGGTCGCGGCCAGCAGGCCGGTCCAGAAGTTGAACTCGACGGCGCCGAGGATCACCATGAATTCGCCGACGAAGCCCGAGGTGGCCGGCAGGCCGCAGTTGGCCATCGCGAACAGCACCGAGAAGGCGGCGAATTTCGGCATGCGGTTCACGACGCCGCCGTAGTCGGCGATTTCGCGCGAGTGCATGCGGTCGTACAGCACGCCGATGCACAGGAACATGGCGCCCGACACGAAGCCGTGCGAGATCATCTGGACGATACCGCCCTGCACGCCAATGGCGTTGAAGATGAAGAAGCCGAGCGTGACGAAGCCCATGTGGGCGATCGACGAGTAGGCGACCAGTTTCTTCATGTCCTTCTGGACCATCGCCACCAGGCCGACGTAGATCACGGCGACCAGCGACAGCACGATGATCAGCGGTGCCAGGTAGTGCGAGGCGTCCGGCGCGATCGGCAGCGAGAACCGCAGGAAGCCGTAGCCGCCCAGCTTCAGCATGATCGCGGCCAGCACCACGGAACCGCCGGTCGGCGCTTCCACGTGGGCGTCCGGCAGCCAGGTATGCACCGGCCACATCGGGACCTTGACGGCGAAGGCCATCAGGAAGGCCAGGAAGATCAGGACCTGCTCCTTCATGGTCAGCGGCAGCTGGTGCCAGGCCAGGATGTCGAACGAGCCGTTCGACTTGTTGTACAGGTAGATGATCGCGACCAGGGTCAGCAGCGAGCCCATGAACGTGTACAGGAAGAACTTGAATGCCGCATACACCCGGTTCGGGCCGCCGAAGACGCCGATGATGATGAACATCGGGATCAGGGTGGCTTCGAAGAAGAAGTAGAACAGCAGGCCGTCCAGTGCCACGAACACGCCGATCATCAGGCCCGACAGCAGCAGGAACGAACCCATGTACTGGGCCACGCGTTCCTGAATCACTTCCCAGGCCGAGATGATCACGATGATCGTGATGAAGGCGGTCAGCGGCACGAACCACAGGCTCAGGCCGTCGATGCCCAGGTAGTACTGGATGTTGAAGCGTTCGATCCAGGCGGCCTTTTCGACGAACTGCGGGCCGTGGGCGGTATTGCTGAAGTTCATCATCAAGCCGATGGTCGGCAGGAAGCTGACCACCGCGCCCACCAGCGACAGCACGCGGGTGAAACCCGCCTTGCTGTCGCGGCCGACGGCAAGGATCAGGATACCGAACAGGATCGGTAGCCAGACCGACAGGCTAAGGTAAGGAGGAAAGGTTGAAATCGTGGACTGCATCTTGTTTTTCTCTCTTTTAAGCCTGCCAGAACGGGAAGAAGTACAGCAGCGTACCCAGCACGCCCAGGATCATCACGAACGCATAGTGGTAGATGTAACCGGTCTGGCCCGTGCGGATGACCGACGAGAACCAGCCCACCAGCTTGGCGGAACCGTTGACGACCAGGCCGTCGATCAGGACGCGGTCGCCGATCTGCCACAGGCCCTTGCCCAGGCCGCGGGCGCCGCCGGCAAACACCACCTCGTTGAACTTGTCCATGTAGTACTTGTTGTCCAACAGCGTATGGATCGGGCGCAGCGCCTTGTAGAAGGCTGCCGGCACGCGCGGATTGATCATGTAGCAGTAGAACGCAGCCACCACGCCCAGCAGGGCCAGCCAGAACGGTGCGGTGGTGAAGGCGTGCACGCCCATCGCCGCGGCGCTGTGGAACTCGTGCGCCAGTTCTTCCATCGCCGGGTGACGCTCGGCGTTGACGTAGATGACGTTCTTGAAGAAGTCGCCGAACAGCATCGGGCGGATCGCCAGGAAACCGATGATGACCGACGGGATCGCCAGCAGGATCAGCGGCAGGGTCACGACCAGCGGCGACTCGTGTGGCTTCTGGCCCGGGGCCAAGCCATGGTGGCCGTGATCGTCCTCCTCTTCTTCATGGTGCGCGTCCGCATCGTGCAGCGCGTGCGCATCGTGATCGTGCGCGGCGACCTTCTGCTGGTGCGCATCGTGGGCGTGAGCATGGTCGTCGTGACCGTGGTGCGCATGCGCCAGGCCGAAACGCTCCTTGCCGTGGAACACCAGGAAGTACATGCGGAACGAGTAGAACGCCGTGATGAACACGCCGGCCAGCACGGCGAAGTGGGCGAAGCCCGAACCCCACAGGTGCGAAGCGGCGGTCGCTTCGATGATCGAGTCCTTCGAGTAGAAGCCCGAGAAGAACGGGGTACCGATCAGGGCCAGCGAGCCGAGCAGCGAGGTGATCCAGGTGATCGGCATGTACTTGCGCAGGCCGCCCATGTTGCGCATGTCCTGGTCGTGGTGCATGCCGATGATGACCGAACCCGCGCCGAGGAACAGCAGCGCCTTGAAGAAGGCGTGGGTCATCAGGTGGAACACGGCCACGTTGTAGGCCGAGACGCCCAGCGCCACGGTCATGTAGCCCAGCTGCGACAGCGTCGAGTACGCAACCACGCGCTTGATGTCGTTCTGGATGATGCCCAGGAAGCCCATGAACAGCGCGGTGATCGAACCGATGACGATGATGAAGGAGAGCGCGGTGTCGGACAGCTCGAACAGCGGCGACATGCGGGTCACCATGAAGATGCCGGCGGTAACCATGGTCGCGGCGTGGATCAGTGCCGAGATCGGGGTCGGGCCTTCCATCGAGTCCGGCAGCCACACGTGCAGCGGGAACTGCGCCGACTTGCCCATCGCGCCGATGAACAGGCAGATGCAGGCGGCGGTCAGCAGCGGCCAGCTCGTGCCCGGCACGGTCATGTTGGCCAGGTCGCCGGCCTTGGCGAAGGTTTCGCCGTAGTGCATGGTGCCGGTCGCGGCCAGCAACAGGCCGATACCGAGGATGAAGCCGAAGTCGCCGACGCGGTTGACCAGGAAGGCCTTCATGTTGGCGAAGATCGCGGTCGGACGGGTGTACCAGAAGCCGATCAGCAGGTAGGAGACCAGGCCCACCGCTTCCCAGCCGAAGAACAGCTGCAGGAAGTTGTTGGACATGACCAGCATCAGCATCGAGAACGTGAACAGCGAGATGTACGAGAAGAAGCGGTTGTAGCCGTCATCCTCGGCCATGTAGCCGATCGTGTAGATGTGGACCATCAGCGACACCGAGGTCACCACGCACATCATCATCGCCGACAGCGCGTCGATCTGGAAGCCGACGGCCATCTTCATGCTGCCGATGGTCATCCAGGTGTAGATGTCGCCATTGAAGGTCGAGCCGTTCATGACGTCCATCAGCGTCATGATCGAGATGATCATGGCGATCAGGACGCCGCCGATGGTCGCGGTGTGCGACACGGTGCGGCCGACCACGTTGCCGAAGAACTTCGTGCCCAGCAAGCCGGCGATCGCCGAGCCCGCCAGTGGTGCCAGAGGCACCGCGAGCAGGAGGTTAGGGTTGAGTAATTGCCCCGCCATTTTTTATGAACCTTATGTCTGTATATCGAGGAGTTGACAAGCCAAACCGCTTAGCCCTTCAGGCTGTCGAGGTCTTCCACGTTGATCGTGTCCAGGTTACGGAACAGGACCACCAGGATCGCCAGGCCGATCGCCGATTCGGCGGCCGCGACAGTCAGGATGAAGAACACGAAGATCTGGCCTGCAGCATCACCCAGATAGTGCGAGAAGGCGACGAAGTTCAGGTTCACCGCCAGCAGCATCAGTTCGATGGCCATCAGCAGGATGATGATGTTCTTCCGGTTCAGGAAAATGCCGACCACGGAAATCGCGAACAGGATCGCGCCCAGGATCAGATAGTGAGCGAGCGACAGAGTCACGGAGCCTCCTTGTTGGCATTAGCGGCAGCAGCGGCAGCAATCGCTGCATCGTCAATTGCCTTCTGGTTCACCGTCGGCACCTTGACGATGCGCAGGCGGTCGTTACGCTTGACGCGGACGGCATCGGCCGGGTCAATGGCTTTGCTGTCCTTGCGCTTGCGCAGGGTCAGGGCCACGGCGGCGATGATCGCGACCAGCAGCAGCAGGCCGGCGATCTCGAAACCGTAGATGTACTGGGTGTAGATCAGGCGGCCCAGTTCCTTGGTGCCGCCGATGTGGCCGACGGCGGCGTCGGACGGCGCGTCACCGGCGCCCAGGAAACCGCGCCACAGCACGGCGGCCATTTCCAGCACCACCAGCGCGCCGATACCCGAGGCCAGCGGCAGGTAGCCCCAGAAGCCTTCGCGCATGCGGTCGACGTTGATGTCGAGCATCATCACGACGAACAGGAACAGCACCATGACGGCGCCGACGTAGACCAGCACCAGCACGATCGCGAGGAACTCGGCCTTCAGCAGCATCCAGATGCCGGCGGCGTTGAAGAACGCGAGCACCAGGAACAGCGCGGCGTGCACCGGGTTCTTGGAGGTAATGACGCGCAACCCGGACAGCACCATGACTGCCGAGAACACGTAGAACAGAACAGTTGAAAATTCCATGACTTTACGCTTGGGCCTTATTGTTATTAGCGGTACTTGGCATCGGCAGCGCGCGCGGCAGCGATGTCGTTCTCGTAGCGATCGCCCACAGCCAGCAGCATTTCCTTGGTGTAGTACAGGTCGCCGCGTTTTTCGCCGTGGTATTCCAGCACATGCGTCTCGACGATCGAGTCGACCGGGCAGGACTCTTCGCAGAAACCGCAGAAGATGCACTTGGTCAGGTCGATGTCGTAGCGCGTGGTGCGGCGGGTGCCGTCCTCGCGCTGCGCCGATTCGATCGTGATGGCCATGGCCGGGCACACCGCTTCGCACAGCTTGCAGGCGATGCAGCGCTCTTCCCCGTTGGGGTAGCGGCGCAGCGCGTGCAGGCCGCGGAAGCGCGGCGACATCGGGGTCTTTTCTTCAGGGTACTGGACGGTGATCTTGCGCTTGAACGCATACTTGCCGGTCAGCGCCAGTCCCTTGAGCAATTCGGACAGCATCAGGCTGCCGACGAAGTCTTTTAGTCGTGTCATTTTGTTTTACGTCCTTACTTCCAGATGTTCCATGGCGTCTGCATCACGCCCGCCACCAGAACCAGCCACACCAGGGTGACCGGGATGAACACTTTCCAGCCCAGGCGCATGATCTGGTCATAGCGGTAGCGCGGGAAGGTGCCGCGGATCCAGATGAACAGCGACTGAATCATGAATACCTTGACGAAGAGCCAGAAGAAGCCGCCGAAGCCGCCGCCGAATTCCAGGAACGAGAACGGAGCTTCCCAGCCGCCCAGGAACATGATCGCGGCGATCGTGCCGATCAGGATCATGTTGGCGTACTCGGCCAGCATGAACATCGCGTAGGCCATGCCCGAGTACTCGACCATGTGGCCGGCCACGATTTCCGATTCGCCTTCCACCACGTCGAACGGGTGGCGGTTGCACTCGGCCAGGCCGGAGATGATATAGATCACGAACAGCGGCAGCAGCGGCAGCCAGTTCCACGACAGCAGGTTGATGCCGTGCTCGACGAACCAGCCGCGCGCCTGGGCGCCGACGATGTCCGAGAAGTTCAGCGAACCCGAGACCATCAGCACCACGACCATCACGAAGCCCATCGGGATTTCGTAGGAGATCATCTGGGCCGAGGCGCGCATCGCGCCCATGAACGAGTACTTCGAGTTCGAAGCCCAGCCGGCGATGATGATGCCGTAGACTTCCATCGAGGTGATCGCCAGCAGCAGCAGCAGGCCGGCGTTGACGTTGGCCAGCGCGGTTTCCGGGCCGAACGGGATCACCGACCAGGCGGCCAGCGCCGGCATGATCGTCATCAAGGGGCCGATGACGAACAGGCTCGGCGTGGCTTTCGCCGGTGTCACGATTTCCTTGAGCAGCAGCTTCAGGGCGTCGGAGATCGGTTGCAGCAGGCCCAGCGGGCCGACGCGGTTCGGACCCACGCGGATGTGGATCCAGCCGATCAGCTTGCGCTCCCACAGCACCAGGTAGGCCACCAGGCCCATCAGCGGCAGCAGGACCAGCACGATTTTCAGCAGGGTCCAGGCGAAGGTCCAGGTGGTCGGGCCCAGCAGGTTTTCGCCGCCTGCATAAAAACTGTTGAGTACGTCAGGCATGGACATTATGCCGCCTCCCCTGCCGCAGCAACGGCCGATTTGGTTACTTGGATGGCACCGAACATGTCGCCCAGCACCGAGGTCAGTTCATGGGCGGCAGCCACGCGCACGACGTTGGCCGGCAGGCGGCTGTCGACGTTGGCGACCAGATTGACGCTGCCATTGCCTTGGGACACGGTGACCAGCTGGCCGGCCTGCACGCCGAGCTGTTCGGCCAGCTTGGCCGAGATCGTCGCCAGCGGCGCGTTGGCGTCGGCCGTGCGCAGCAGCGGTTCCGAACGGCGCGCGATGGCGTCGGCGAAGTAGATCGGCACGTCGGCCAGGCGTTCCAGTTGGGCGCCGTCGCCGAACTTGGCGCCGGACAGGCCCAGCTTCGACACGTTGCTCAGCTTGTCGGCGTGGTCCATCACGCCCTTGCCCAGCGCCTCGTCGCGGATCGCTTCCGAATTGTCGTACTCGAAGCCTTGCAGGCCCAGCAGGTTGCCCAGCACGCGCAGCACTTTCCAGGCCGGACGGGTCTCGCCCAGCGGCTTGACGGTGCCGTTGAAGCTCTGTGCGCGGCCTTCGCAGTTGACGAAGGTGCCGGCGGTCTCGCTGAACGGCGAGATCGGCAGCAGCACGTCGGCGTAGTCCATGCCGTGCTTGAAGGCCGACATCGCGACGACCATCTCGGCGCCCTGCAGGGCCTTGACGGCTTGCTGCGGGTTGGCGGCATCCAGTTCCGGCTCGGAGTTCAGCAGCACGTAGGCTTTCTTCGGCTGCGTGAACAGGTTCGCGGCGTTCTTCGAGACAGCGTTCACCAGGTAACCGCCGACGGTGTTGGCGGCTTCGACGAAGTAGCCGAACTGCATGCCGGTCTGCTCGGCGATCCACTGCGCGGCAGCGTGCAGCTTCGACGCTTGCGGGTGGTTCGCTGCGGCGTTGCCCAGCAGGACGGCGCCCGGCAGATCACCGGCGTTGTCGACGGCCAGGGTCGCGGCGATGGCTTTCGCCACGTCGCCGGCGTCGATGGTCTCGAAGCCAGCCGGTGCAGCGATGCCCTTGGCGGCCGCTACCGCTACCACGATTTCCGACAGTGCTGCCAGCCAGTCCGACGGCGCCGCGATCAGGCGGTTGGCGGTCGGGATCAGGTTGTCGTCGCTCGAGCCGTGGACGATCGACAGCTTGGCGCCCGACTTGACGGCGGTACGCAGGCGGGTCGCGGCCAGCGGGTGGTCCTTGCGCAGGAAGGACCCGACCACCAGCACGCGCTGCAGGTTCGACAGTTCGGCGATCGGCATGCCCAGCGACGGGATGACCTGGCCGTCCAGCGCGAAGTCGGTCTGGCGCAGGCGGAAGTCGACGTTCTCGACGCCGAAGCCACGCATCGCTTTTTGCAGCAGGTACAGTTCTTCCACGGTCGAGTGGGCGGTGCCGATCGCAGCGATCGAGTCGGCGCCGTGCTCGTGGCGGATGTTACGCAGGCCGTGGGCGACGTACTCGAGGGCGGTCTGCCAGTCGGTGTCGATCCACTTGCCGTCCTGTTTCACCATCGGGTTGACCAGGCGCGAGGCATTGTCCAGCGCTTCGTACGAGAAGCGGTCCTTGTCCGACAGCCAGCACTCGTTGATGCTTTCGTTTTCCAGCGGCAGCACCCGCATGACCTTGCCGCCCTTGACCTGGACGATCAGGTTCGAACCGAGCGAGTCGTGCGGCGACACCGAGCGGCGGCGCTGCAGTTCCCACGGACGGGCCGAGTAGCGGAACGGCTTGCTCGTGAGGGCGCCGACCGGGCACAGGTCGATCATGTTGCCCGAGACTTCCGAGTCGACCGACTTGCCCACGAAGGTGGTGATTTCCGAGTGTTCGCCACGGCCGACCATGCCGAATTCCATCACGCCGGCCACTTCCTGGCCGAAACGCACGCAGCGGGTGCACTGGATGCAGCGGCTCATCTCTTCCATCGAGATCAGCGGGCCGGCTTCCTTCGGTGCCACCACGCGCTTTTCTTCGGCGTAGCGCGATTCACCTTTGCCGTAGCCGACCGCCAGATCCTGCAGCTGGCATTCGCCGCCCTGGTCGCAGATCGGGCAATCCAGCGGGTGGTTAATCAGCAGGAATTCCATCACCGACTTCTGTGCCTGCACCGCCTTGTCGCTGTGGGTGCGCACGATCATGCCCGGCGACACCGGGGTGGCGCAGGCCGGCAGCGGCTTCGGTGCCTTCTCGACTTCCACGAGGCACATGCGGCAGTTCGCTGCGATCGACAGTTTCTTGTGATAGCAGAAGTGCGGAACGTAGGTTCCCAGTTTGTTTGCGGCGTCCATCACCATGGAACCTGGCGGGACTTCGACTTTCTTGCCGTCTAATTCGATTTCTACCATTTTTACGGTACCTGCTTAGAGGTAAGTCGGCACCAAGCAGTGCTTGTGCTCGATGTGATATTCAAATTCTTCGCGGAAGTTCTTGATCATGGCTTCCACCGGCATCGCGGCGGCATCGCCCAGGGCGCAGATGGTGCGGCCCTTGATGTTGAAGGCGATGTTGTTCAGCAAATCCATGTCTTCCGGGCGGCCCTGGCCATTCTCGATCCGGTGCACCATGCGGTACATCCAGCCGGTGCCTTCGCGGCACGGCGTGCACTGGCCGCACGATTCCTCGTAGTAGAAGTAGGACAGGCGCAGCAGCGACTTGACCATGCAGCGGGTCTCGTCCATGACGATCACGGCGCCCGAACCCAGCATCGAACCGGCTTTCGCGATCGAGTCGTAGTCCAGGTCGGTGTCCATCATGACTTCGCCGCGGATCACCGGGGCCGAGGAACCGCCCGGGATCACGGCCTTGATCTTCTTGCCGCCGCGCATGCCGCCGGCCAGTTCCATCAGCTTGGCGAACGGGGTACCCAGCGGCACCTCGTAGTTGCCCGGACGCTCGACGTCGCCCGAGATCGAGAAGATCTTCGAGCCGCCATTGTTGGGCTTGCCCATGCCGAGGTACTTGTCCGGGCCGATGTTCAGGATGAACGGGACGGCCGCGAAGGTCTCGGTGTTGTTGATGGTGGTCGGCTTGCCGTACAGGCCGAACGAGGCCGGGAACGGCGGCTTGAAGCGCGGCTGGCCCTTCTTGCCTTCCAGCGATTCGAGCAGCGCGGTTTCTTCACCGCAGATGTAGGCACCGTAGCCATGGTGCGCGTGCAGCTGGAAGCTGAACTGCGAGCCCATGATGTTATCGCCCAGGAAGCCGGCGGCGCGCGCCTCTTCCAGCGCTTCCTCGAAGCGCAGGTATTCCTGGAAGATCTCGCCGTGGATGTAGTTGTAGCCCACGGTGATGCCCATCGCGTAGGCGCCGATGGCCATGCCTTCGATCAGCGCGTGCGGGTTGTAGCGGATGATGTCGCGGTCCTTGAACGTACCCGGCTCGCCTTCGTCGGTGTTGCAGACGAGGTATTTCTGGCCCGGGAACTGGCGCGGCATGAAGCTCCACTTCAGGCCGGTCGGGAAACCGGCGCCGCCGCGGCCGCGCAGGCCCGAGGCCTTCAGGTCGGCGATGATCTGTTCCGGCGTGATGCCTTCTTCCAGGATCTTGCGCAGGGCCGAGTAGCCGCCACGCTTGACGTAGTCGGCCAGGTGCCAGTTGTCGCCGTTCAGGTCCTTCAGGATCAGCGGGTCGATGTGACGGTTGTGCAGGCTGGTCATTTGTTGAGTTCCTCCAGCAGGGCATCGATCTTCTCGTCGCTCATGAACGAGCACATGCGGTGGTTATTCACCAGCATGACGGGTGCGTCGCCGCAGGCGCCCATGCACTCGCCTTCGACCAGCGTGAACTGGCCGTCTTCGGTGGTGCCGCGGTAATCGATGCCGAGCGCATCTTTCAGCCGCTGCCCTGCCCGCTCGCCGCCCGACAGGGCGCACGGCAGGTTGGTGCAGACGGTGATCTTGTTCTTGCCAACCGGTTTCAGGTTGTACATGTTGTAGAAGGTGGCGACTTCCTGCACGGCGATCGCAGGCATGCCGATGTAGTCGGCGATTTCCTGCATCGTCTCGGGCGACAGCCATCCCTGTTCGACCTGCGCATGGGCCAGCGCGGCCATCACGGCCGATTGACGCTGGTCGGCCGGGTACTTGGCCAGCTCGCGGTCGATTTTTTGTAAGCACTGCTCAGATAACATAATCTCTTCTGCCTCTTGAATGTCGGCGGTCGTTCGTCTTAGCGGTCGATCGAGCCGAACACGATGTCCTGGGTGCCGATGATGGTCACGGCGTCGGCGATCATGTGGCCGCGCGCCATTTCATCCAGGCTTTGCAGGTGGACATAGTCCGGGGTGCGCAGCTTCAGGCGGTACGGCTTGTTGGCGCCGTCCGATACGATGTACACGCCGAACTCGCCCTTCGGGTGTTCGATCGCGGCATACGCCTCGCCCGGCGGCACGTGGAAGCCTTCGGTGAACAGCTTGAAGTGGTGGATCAGCGATTCCATGTTGGTCTTCATGTCCACGCGCGACGGCGGCGCAATCTTGTGATTGCTGGTCATGACCGGACCCGGGTTCGCCCTCAGCCAGGCGATGCACTGCTTGATGATGCGGTTGGCTTGGCGCAGCTCTTCCACGCGCACCAGGTAGCGGTCGTAGGAGTCGCCGTTGGTGCCGACCGGGATGTCGAATTCGACCTTGTCGTAGGCGGCGTACGGCTGCATCTTGCGCAGGTCCCAGGCGACGCCCGAACCGCGCAGCATGGCGCCGGTGAAGCCCATCGCCTTGGCGTCTTCCGGCGACACCACGCCGATGCCGACGGTACGCTGTTTCCAGATGCGGTTGTCGGTCAGCAGGGTCTCGTATTCGTCGACGTAGCCGTCGAAACGCTTGGTGAAACCGTCGATGAAGTCGAGCACCGAACCCTGGCGGATTTCGTTCAGCTCGTCGACGGCCTTCTGGCTGCGCACCAGCGACGGCTTGTGCTGCGGCATCTGGTCCGGCAGGTCGCGGTACACGCCGCCCGGACGGTAGTAGGCCGCGTGCATGCGCGCGCCCGACACCGCTTCATAGACGTCGAACAGGTCTTCGCGGTCGCGGAAAGCGTACAGGAAGGGGCCCATGGCGCCGATGTCCAGCGCGTGCGCGCCCAGCCACATCAGGTGGTTCAGGATGCGCGTGATCTCGTCGAACATCGTGCGGATGTACTTGGCGCGGATCGGCACGTCCAGGCCCAGCAGCTTCTCGATCGCCAGCACGTAGCCGTGCTCGTTGCACATCATCGAGACGTAGTCGAGGCGGTCCATGTAAGGCACGGACTGCAGGTAGGTGCGGGTCTCGGCCAGCTTTTCGGTGCCGCGGTGCAGCAGGCCGATGTGCGGGTCGGCACGCTGGATCACTTCGCCGTCCAGCTCGAGCACGAGGCGCAGCACGCCGTGCGCTGCCGGGTGCTGCGGACCAAAGTTCAGGGTGTAGTTCTTAAGCTCAGCCATTATTTCATCCCGTAGGTTTCTTCGCGGATCACGCGCGGAATGTTTTCGCGCGGTTCGATCGTCACCGGTTGGTAGATCACGCGCTTCTGTTCGGGGTCGTAGCGCATCTCGACATAGCCCGAGATCGGGAAGTCCTTGCGGAACGGATGGCCGATGAAGCCATAGTCGGTCAGGATGCGGCGCAGATCGCCGTGGCCTTCGAACAGGATGCCGAACAGGTCGAACGCTTCGCGCTCGAACCAGTTGGCGGAACGCCAGATGCCGGTGATCGACGGCACCAGCGGCATGTCGTCGTCGGCGCAGAACACGCGCACGCGCACGCGCCAGTTGTGCTCGACCGACAGCAGGTGCACGACCACCGCGAAGCGCAGGCCGTCCCAGGTGCCTTCGCCGTACGAGGAATAGTCGACGCCGCACAGGTCGATCATCTCTTCGAAACGCAGAGCCGGATCGTCGCGCAGTTTCTGCATGGAGGCCAGGTACTCCGAGGCCTTCACAACTACCGTTACTTCGCCCAGCGCCACGGTAATGGCAGCGCCCTCGCCCAGAGCATTCTTCAGGGCGAGTTCGAGGGCTTCGATTTTTGTCGTCATGGTGTTTGGGACCGGCTTGTATTAACGCGCGATGGTGTTGGTGCGCTTGATCTTGTTCTGCAGCTGGATGATGCCGTACAGCAGCGCTTCCGCGGTCGGCGGGCAGCCCGGCACGTACACGTCGACCGGCACGATGCGGTCGCAGCCGCGCACGACGGAGTAGGAGTAATGGTAGTAGCCGCCGCCGTTGGCGCAGGTACCCATCGAGATGACCCAGCGCGGCTCGGCCATCTGGTCGTAGACCTTGCGCAGCGCCGGCGCCATCTTGTTGCACAGGGTGCCGGCCACGATCATCACGTCGGACTGGCGCGGCGACGGACGGAACACGACGCCGAAGCGGTCGAGGTCATAACGGGCCGCACCCGCATGCATCATCTCGACCGCGCAGCAAGCCAGGCCGAACGTCATCGGCCACATGGAGCCGGTGCGTGCCCAGTTGATCAGCTTGTCGGCTGTGGTGGTAACAAAACCTTCGTTTAAAACGCCTTCAATAGCCATGGCTTATTCCCAATCAAGGGCACCTTTCTTCCAGATGTACCAGAAACCGACGACGAACTCGGCGATGAAGACCATCATCGTCACGAACGCCTGCCAGCCCAGTTCGCGCATCGAGACGCCCCAGGGGAAGAAGAATGCCGTTTCCAGATCAAACAAAATAAACAGGATCGCGACCAGGTAGTACCGGACGTCGAATTTCATGCGCGCATCTTCGAAGGCTTCGAAGCCGCATTCATACGGTGACAGTTTGGCGGCGTCGGGACGGTGGGGACCCACCACGCGGCCGAGGAACTGCGATGCGAGACCGACGATGGTGCCGATCAGCAGGAAGAGTAGGACGGGGAAATAGTTCTCGAGGTTCACAGTGAAGCCTTGGCTGAACGATCGTTGATAAACACTGCAGAGACTGCAGTACCACAATCGCTCGATCCTGGCTTCGATACCATCCACCAGGACCAAGCGACTGGAGACTGTGAATCACCTGCTACGCGTTGCAATCCTGACCGTCGAGGCTCGCCGCACCCTGGAAGCCGGAGCGGCTTCCCACGGTACGAACTGGGCTTCTCGGGCCTGAATCACCACCGCATCACGACGGTTCTTCAAAGCCTCCGACAAATCCTCGTAAAAAAGCCAGTCAAGGCGAAGAGCGTAGCTCATGCGCCCTAACTGGCTTTCTGTATTCTGGTGCCGACGGCGAGACTCGAACTCGCACAGCTTGCGCCACTACCCCCTCAAGATAGCGTGTCTACCAATTTCACCACGTCGGCTGGAGACCAGTATTCTACATTGTCTTACTAGGTTTTATCAATGATCAAATTGACCTAGTACAAGCAGAAATACTATTTTTCTCGACTTTTTGAATACTGGATTCGCACTTCACCGCTTCAGCGAAGTGCCGATGCTGCTACCGCCCTGCTTTGGAGCAATTAGCTCCACCGCAAACCGGTGCGCGCGGCGGTCGGAACGCCGTGCTTCGCATCGCTGTAGATCAATACTTCTATCTACTGTCTTATATAAGACATCTTATACGGAAGAGCCGTCGTCGGCAAGGTCGGCGGCGGGTTTGAGGGCTGTAAATTCGCTCTTTCGCAGGGCGTGCACCCAATGAAAAAGGCCGACAGCAGGGAACCGTCGTGAACGGTCTGCTGTCGGCCTCCGGCCTGCCCGGCACTGCGCGTGCCGGCATGGCGCCGCGCACGCAGGCGCGGCGCGATCGATGGGGAATTACTTGGCTGGGGCTGCCGGTGCCGGCGTGGCCGGGGCTGTGGCGGCAGGCGCTGCGGTAGCAGGGGCTGCAGCGGCCGGTGCTGCGTCGGCCGGGTTGGCCGGCGCCACTGCGCCCGGGACGGCGTCCGCCGGGTTGGCCGGCAGTGCCGGGGCCTTCTGGGCCGGAATCGTGACGTTCTCCATCACGCCGCCGCGGACGCTGGCATGCGGACGGCTGCTGCCGAAGTAGGCCAGGGCCAGCGTCGATGCAAAGAACACGGCGGCGGCGACCGCGGTCGACTTCGACAGGAAGTTCGACGAGCCGCTGGCACCGAACAGGCTGCCGGAGGCGCCGGAACCGAAGGCGGCACCCATGTCGGCACCCTTGCCATGCTGGACCAGTACCAGGCCGATGATGGCCAGCGCCGACACGACTTGCACCACGACGATCAGATTGAACAACACGTTCATTATTTATTCCATTCCAAGGTTTAACTACAAACCCGGGCCGGAGCCCGGGCGACAACATCAATCACGCAGTACCGAATTACTTTGCAGCACGAATAATGCCCAGAAAATCCTGGGCTTTCAATGCCGCCCCACCGATCAGCCCGCCGTCGATGTCCGGCTGCGCCAGCAATGCCGCCGCATTGTCCGGCTTCATGCTGCCGCCGTACAGGATGGCGATGCGCTGCGCCGCCTCGCCGTTGCGTGCCGCGATGCGGCTGCGCAGGTGGGCATGCACCGCCTGCGCCATCTCCGGCGTCGCATTCCTGCCGGTGCCGATCGCCCATACAGGCTCGTAGGCGACGACGATCTTCGCCACCGCGTCCGCGTCCAGCTGTTCCAGCACCGCGTCGAGCTGGGCGCCGACCACGGCTTCGGTCTGGCCCGCCTCGCGCTCCTCCAGGGTCTCGCCGACGCACACGATCGGCGTCATGCCTTCCTGCAGCACCGCCAGCGCCTTGCTGGCCACCATCTCGCTGCTTTCCATATGGTAGGCACGGCGCTCGGAGTGGCCGACGATCACGTAGCGGCAGTCGAACTCGGACAGCATTTTGGCGCAGACTTCGCCCGTGAAGGCGCCGAAGCCATGCACCGATACATCTTGCGCACCCCAGGCGATCGGGGTGCCCGACAGCACTTCCTCGCATTGCTGCAGATAAGGCGACGGCACGCACACCGCGCAAGCGGCGGGCGCATCGGTCAATCCCGCGGCGATGTCCGCCAGCAGCGTTGCGTTGCCCGCGCGGCTGCCATTCATCTTCCAATTGCCTACGATGAGTTTGGCACGCATCAAAACCCCACGGTCAAATAACCCGCTATTTTAGCGGTCGTTGAAAAGTCGGTCAAACGATGGTTGACCTTGAATGTTGCATGCATCTCAATTTCCTTACGCAGTTTCCAAATCCAGCATGATCTTCCCGACGTGCGTGCTGCTCTCCATCAGCGCATGCGCCTCGGCAGCCGCGCTCAAGGGGAAGGTTTTGTAGATCACGGGCCTGATCGTACCGGCGGCCAGCAGCGGCCATACGCGTTCGCGCAATTCGCGCGCAATCTGCGCCTTGAACGCGATGGGTCGCGGGCGCAGCGTCGAACCGGTGATCGTCAGGCGCCGGCGCAGCACCTGGCCGAGGTCGACGTTGGCCTTGCCCCCGCCCAGCAGCGCGATGATGACGATGCGGCCGTCGTCGGCCAGGCAGGACACTTCGCGTGCGACGTAGTCGCCGCCGACCATGTCCAGCACCACGTCGACGCCTTTGCCGCCGGTCAGTTCCTTGACCACGGCCACGAAGTCTTCTTCCTTGTAGTTGATGGCGCGCTCGGCGCCCAGCTCTTCGCAGGCGCGGCATTTCTCAGGCGTGCCGGCGGTGGCGAACACGCGGTGGCCCAGCGCCTTCGCGACCTGGATGGCGGTGACGCCGATGCCGGAGCTGCCGCCCTGCACCAGCAGGGTCTCGCCTTCCTTCAGGCCGGCGCGCTGGAACACGTTGCTCCACACGGTGAAGAAAGTCTCGGGCAGCGAGGCCGCTTCCAGCAGGCTCAGGCCCTTCGGCACCGGCAGGCATTGCGCCAGCGGCGCGGCGCAGTACTCGGCATAGCCACCGCCCTGCACCAGCGCGCACACCAGGTCGCCTTTCTCGAAGCCGCTGTCGCCGAGGTCGCCGTCGACGATCTCCCCGGCCACTTCCAGGCCCGGCAGGTCGGAGGCGCCGGGCGGCACCGGATACTGGCCGAGACGCTGGAACACGTCGGGGCGGTTGACGCCGGCGGCGCGGACCTTGATCAGGATCTCGCCGGGCTTGAGTTCAGGGATGGGACGTTCGCACGGCTGCAGGACTTCCGGGCCGCCGGGCTGGGTGATTTCGATCGCTTGCATATCGCACCTTAGTTAAATAAAGAGCAATTGTACGCCAGCGCTCGGGTGCGTCCAAGCGAGCACATCCGCGCAAGCCTTTGATAACGCTAACAAATTCTTATTTACACGGCTATGCGGCATGGGTTGGCGCCAGATCAAGGAGTGCGGCCGCCCTGCCCTTGCTGTTATGCCCGAGCCCGCTTAGATTGGCTCGGCGAGCCCATGCATAGCGCATCGCGCTTTCCGCGCGGCGCCATGGACGCATCACAAAAGGAGCGAAAAATGAAGCTCAGTTTGCCTGCCCTGCTGGACGCCGGGCGCAGAACCTTCGCGGCATGGCTGCCGCGTCCCTCCACCCCGCAGGCCGCACGGCGCGGCTTCCTGCTGGCCGGTATCGGCCTGGCCGCGGTGCTGTCCTGGCAGCCGCCGCCGGTCTATGCCCAGGGCTGGAATGCCAACCGCTGGGTCGGCACGTGGGGCGCCGGTCCGGGCGGACCGCCGCTGCCGGCCAACACCCAGACATTCACCGACCAGACCGTGCGCCTGATCGTGCATACCAGCATCGGCGGCACGCGGGTGCGGATCCGCCTGTCGAACGAGATGGGGTCGACGCCGCTGCGCATCGGCGGCGCCCACATCGCGCTGCGCGCCGGCGGCGCCGACATCCAGCCCGGCACCGACCGTGCGCTGACCTTCAGCGGCTTCCCCGGCATCACGATCCCGCCCGGCGCACCGGTGCTGTCCGACCCGGTCGACCTGAACGTGCCGGCGCTATCCGATCTCGCCATCAGCCTGTACCTGCCGGGCACGCAGGGCGCCACCACCATCCACGGCACCGCCAGCCAGACCAACTACGTGTCGCTGCCGGGCGGCGATTTTACCGGCGCCACCACCTTCCCGACCCAGCGCACGATCCTGTCCTGGCCCTTCCTCACGGAAGTCGACGTGCTAGGTGCCGGCGCCGCCATCGTGACGCTGGGCGACTCGATCACCGACGGCACCCGCAGCACGCCCGACACCAACAACCGCTGGCCGGACTGGCTGGCACGGCGCCTGCAGATCGTGCGCGACCCGGTTGCCGGCGTCAACGCCGCCCTCGGCGTGGTCAACCGCGGCATCAGCGGCAACCGCCTGCTGTCGAACCCGCCGGAAGGCTCGCTGGCCGGACGCAGCATCCAGGAACGCTTCGACCGCGACGTGCTGGCCACGGCAGGCGTGCGCTACATGACCCTGATGATCGGGATTAACGACATCGGCAACAGCTCGGCCACCAACCCGGTGACGGTCAACGACCTGATCGCCGGCTACCGCCAGGTGATCGCGCGCGCCCATGCCAAGGGGATCGCCGTGTTTGGGGCCACCCTGACACCGTTCGAGGGCGCCGGCTATTACTCGCCCGAGAAGGAAGTGGTGCGCCAGGCCGTCAACAACTGGATACGCTCTGGCGACGAGTTCGACGGCGTGATCGATTTCGACCGCGTCACGCGCGATCCGAGCCACCCGGCGCGCTTCCTGCCGGCCTACGACAGCGGCGATCACCTGCACCCGAACGACCTCGGCTACCAGGCGATGGGCACGGCGGTGCCGCTGGAATTGTTCCGTTCGCTGGGTGGGGGCTATCTGCAGGCCGGTTCGCTGCAGTCGACTTCATCTTACAGGTAAGTCTGGTGTAAGGCCGGCATGCTGGCGGCATGCTGGGGGAGTAGCGGTGGAATACTGGTCGCCGCCACCGCCAGCCTAAGCTGACGGTGACGGCGATGTCAACTACATACAACTTAGTTCTTGTCGTTCTTGTGGCTCTCCGCACCGGCCCTGGCATGCTGCTCGGGCGAGCCGCCGCGGATGCCGCCGCCACCCTCGTTGCCGTCCTGGCGGCTGCTGCCGCCCTGGCTCTGGCGGTTGCCGTCGTTCTTGTGGCTCATCGAGCCGGCCCGGCGCGCCTCTTCCGAGGTGAACTCGTGGGCGTTGCCCGACGCGTGTGCCGCCTTGCCGCCTTCGGAAGCGATTTCGCGCTGCTTCTGCGGGTCCATCGATGCGAAACCGCGGTTGCTGGTGTCGCCGCTCTGCTTGTTACCCTTGCTACCCTTGCCGCCTTGATTCGATGCCATGACGATGCCCTCCATTGATTGCGCTGTGGAACAGCTGGGTGAAGAACTGGCTGGAAAACAGGCTGAGATAAACTCATCTTAGGCGCCCACGGATGCGTTCGCCATCATCGGCATGCCATCGATATGTAGGACGACATCGCAACGCCATGTCGTCCGCCACCTGCCGTCAGTCGGATAGTCAGCTGCCGCCAGTGCGCGACTGCGCCGGCAGCGGCGTGCCCGGCTTCCAGCTGCGCGACAGTGCCTGTGCTTCCTCGATCTGCTCCTGGCTCATTTGGCGCGCGATCCCGGCACGCTGTTCGACGGCGTTGCGGTGGCCGCCAGCCGCGGCCAGGTTCATCAGCATGTAGGCCAGCACCACGTCCTGCGGCATGCCGGCCACGTGGTAACGGTACATCAGGCCGAGCGCGTGCTGGGCATCCGGGTGGCCCTGCTCGGCCGCCTTGCGGAACCATTGCACGGCCAGCACATGATCCTGGGGCGCCGCGTTGCCGGTGTAGTACATGGCGCCGATCACGTACTGGGCGTCGGCCTTGCCCTGCAGGGCCGCCTTGTAATGCCAGGAGAAGGCCTGCTTGTAGTCGCGCGGCACGCCGCGGCCCATGTAGTACATCAGGCCGAGCAGGTGCTGGGCGTCGGCATCGCCGGCCTTTGCCGGCGGCGTGACTTCCTTCAGGGCGAGCGCATAGTTGCGCGCGTTGTAGGCGCTGGCCCCCTCGAGGAAGCCGGCCATGGCACTGCCGTGCAGTCCCAGTGCGAACAGGATGGCGAGCGTGAGTTTTTTCACTTCCAACTCACCTTGCCCAGTCCGTCGACCGCGACCTTGCGGTTGAGCGGCTTGCCGTACACGGTCACCGAACCGAGCCCGGACAGGTTGAGGCTGGCATTCTGGCGCGCCGTGACCCGGGCATTGCCCAGGCCGGACAGGTCGATGTCGACGTTGTCGGCGTTGAACTGCTGGGCGTCCAGGCTGCCGAGTCCGCCGAGGTCGGCCTTCAGCCAGCGTGCGCGGCCGTTCAGGGTGACGACGCCGGCGCCCTGCAGGTTGAGCTCGACCCCGTCGCCGTCCAGGCCGTCCAGGCGCATGCTGCCGATGCCGCCCAGATTGACGCGCACCAGCCGGTAATGGGCGGCCACCCGCATCGAACCGGCGCCGTCCAGCCTCAAGGTCAGTTCCTCGCCCGAGAAGCCGCTGATGTCGGTCGAGCCGAGGCTCTCGGAGGTAACCTCGCGCAGCGCCGGCAGGGTCAGCTCGGCCTGCAGGCCGCCCATGCGCATGCGGCCGCGCACCTCGCTGCCGATGTTCAGGGTGTCGCCGTTCTGGGCGGTGACGGCCTTGGCCAGCCAGCGCCGCTCGCCGCTCAGCGTGAGTGCCGGCGCCGCGCCCTGGCGGATTTGCAGGCCGATCACGCCGTCCAGGCGCACGCGCACCACGCGCGCATCGATCGGACGGGTTTCGCGCGCAAACTCGGCCGCGTCGTCGGCATAGCCGCCAGGGGCCGCCTGGGCCATCCCGACGGCGGCCCAGAAGCCCGCCTGCGCCAGTCCCAGCGCCGTTCTCATCGTCATCTGCATGTCCGCATCCTGTTCTTGTTGTACTGAAAACACTACCAGCAAGCTGGCCGCTGTTCCAGACCATCATGCGAAAAAGGATAGCCTTTCTGGCATCGGGCAGGCCAGCGGCATGCGACGAACTGCAGAATCAGGGGGCTGGCCCGCGAAGGGTTCGCTTGCCCCGGATGCGACAAAGCCTTCCGGGCCGGAGCCGGGAAGGCTTTGTCTTTGTCACCCGCCCAGGCTGCGACTGCGGCGCGGCGCTTACTTCTTCGCCGACTGCTTCGAGCCGGCGTTGGCGGACTGCTTGGTCTCGCCGTGCTCGGCACGCTGCTTGTTGACGATGCGCGATGCGACTTCTTCCTCGCGGCCGGGGTAGCGGTGTTCCTTCTTGAACTCGGTTTCGAGCTTCTTGAACTCTTTTTCGCGTTTGGGGCTGGCGCCACGGGGCATGATGACCTCCAATCGTTGATGTCGATGGAGGCAGGTTATTGCGGCGTAGCGGGCGTGACGGTGCGATGACGCACGTTATGGCTGAACGCGTGGACGGGAAACCCGTCCACCCTACGGATGCATGGAGGTAGGGTGGACGGCTCTGCCGTCCACGCGTTCAAGCGGCGCAGAATCAGCCCTGGAGCGCTTTTTCCAGATCGTCCAGCTCGGCCGGCTTGACCAGGTGCGCATCGAAGCCCGCCGCCTGCGCCTTGCGGCGGTCTTCCGGCGAACCGTAGCCGGTATGCGCCACCAGGCGGATCGATTTCAGCACCGGATGCGCCTTCAGCATGCGCGCCAGTTCGTAGCCATCGACGCCCGGCAAGCCGATGTCGAGCACGATCACATCCGGCTGCTTTTCCAGCGCCAGCGCCTCCAGGTGGCCGGCGTCGGCGGTGGTGTAGGCGTCGTAGCCCATCTCGGCCAGCAGGAAGGCCATCATCTCCATCGCGTCGACGTTGTCGTCCACCAGCAGCACGCGGCGTCCACCGCTGGCAGGAGAGGATGCCGCCTCCGCCGCCGGCGCCACCTGTTGCCGGGACGTGGTACGCAGCACCGGCAGCTCCATCGTGAAGGTGCTGCCCAGGCCGATGCCCGGGCTGGTCGCCGACAGGCGCCCGCCATGCATCTCCAGCAGGCGCGAGACCAGCGACAGGCCGATCCCGAGTCCTTCCGGCGCGCGGTCCGGCGGTACCGCGGCCTGGGCGAACATGCCGAAGATGCGCGACAGGTTGTCCTCGGCGATGCCGATGCCGTCGTCCTGCACCGCGATGCGCACCACGCCCTCGTCCAGCGTCACCTCGACCCGGATATGGCCGCCCTTGGGCGTGAACTTGGCGGCGTTGTGCAGCAGGTTGCCCATCGACTGGGCCAGGCGCACCGGGTCGCCTTCGACCCACACCTGCTGCGGCGGCGTGGCCACGTCCAGCGTGTGCTCGCGCGCCTGGATCAGCGGGGCGGCGGTCTCGATCGCCTGGGCGATCACGCTGCCGAGCTCGACCTCTTCCTTGCGCAGCGCGATCTTGCCTTCCGAGATGCGCGCCACGTCGAGCAGGTCGTCGACCAGGTGCGCCAGGTGGTCGACCTGGCGCGTGATGACTTCGCGCGCGCGCGCCTGGCGCTCTTCCGCCCCCTGCCCGGTCGCGCCCAGCAGCGCCGCCGCATTGCGGATCGGCGACAGCGGATTGCGCAGTTCGTGCGCCAGCGTGGCCAGGAATTCGTTCTTGTTGGCGTCGGCCGCGCGCAGCAGGCTTTCCATTTCGCGGCGCCGCGTGATGTCGCTGGTGACGCGCGCCACCCGGTACACCTCGCCGCGGCGGTCGCGCACCGCGAACAGGCGGTCGCGCACCCAGCGCACGCTGCCGTCTTCCATCACGACCCGGAACTCGGCCTCGTAGTGCGGCACCTCGGCCAGCGCATTCCACAGCGCGGCGACGTGGCCGCGGTCGTCGACGTGCACGGCGTCGAGCCAGCTGTTCGGCTGCTGCTGCAGCGCCTCGACGCTGCGCCCCCACATCGCGGCATACGCCGGGCTGACGTATTCGACGGTGCGCGCCGGCAGCGAGAACATCCAGAACACGTCTTCGATGTTGTCGGTCAGCTGGCGAAATCGCTCCTCACTCTCGCGCAGCGCGGTCTGGGTCTGGCGCATGCGCAGCAGCGCGTTGACGTTGGCGACCAGCTCGTCGGCTTCGATCGGCGCGGCGAGATAGTTGTCGGCGCCGCCTTCTAGGCCGCGGATCTTGTCGGCGCGCCCGGTCAGCGCGGCCGAGGTCTGCAGCACCAGCACGGCCGCGCTGTCGGAGTCGGCCTTGATGCGGCGGCAGACTTCAATGCCGTTGATGTCGGGAAGCTTGACGTCGAGCAGCACCAGTGCCACTTCGCCGCGGCGCACGATCGCCAGCGCGTCGGTGCCGTTGGTGGCTTCGACCACGCCGAAGCCTGCGCTCTGCAGGATCCGGGTCTTGGCGTAGCGGGCGCCGTCGTTGTCGTCGACATTCAGGATCAGGGTGGTGGAATTCATCGTCGTGTGTCCGTCAATTGCTTGGCTCGGCCGGCGGCGTGAAGCGGCGCGGCAGGATCAGGCTGAAGGTCGAGCCCTGCCCGACCCGGCTTTCCACCTCCACACGGCCGCCGAGCAGATCCGCCAGCTTGCGGCATAGCGGCAGGCCGAGGCCGGTGCCCTTGCTGCGCCGCTGCAGCGGGTGTTCGATCTGGCTGAACTCCTCGAAGATCAGCTGCAGGTTGTCCGGGCTGATGCCGATCCCGGTATCGACCACCTGGAAGCGGATCTCGCCGCTGGCGGCATCCTCGGCGGCTACCACGCGCACCGCGCCCTGCTCGGTGAACTTCAGGGCGTTCGAAATAAAATTGCGCAGGATCTGGGCGATCTTGCCCTCGTCCGAATCGAAGGGAGCGACGTCGTCGCCCGACTCGAACACCAGCTCTACGCGGTTGTCGTCGACCAGCGGGCGCAGCATGCCCTTGAGGGCGCGGAACAGGTTCTCGACCACCACCGGTGCCGGGAACACCTCGACCTTGCCGGCCTCGATCTTGGCCAGGTCGAGCAGGTCGTTGACCAGTTCCGACAGGTCGTTGGCGGCCGTCTCGATGTACTTGACCTGGCGTTCCTGCTCGAGCGTGAGGTCGCCGTCCATGCGTCCCAGCAGCAGCTGGGCCAGCGCGCGAATCGACGACAGCGGCGTGCGCAGCTCGTGGCTGGTGTTGGACAGGAAGCGCGACTTCATCTCGTCGGCCTTGCGCAGGCGCTCGGCCTTGTCCTCGATCTCGGCGTACAGCGCCACGATGCCGCGGTTGGTGTCTTCCAGCTCGCGCGTCAGCGACAGCAGGTCTTCCTGGCGCTCGCGCAGCTCGGCCAGCGTTGCCGCCAGCTCGCGGTTCTGCAGGTGCACCTCGAGGTAGGTATTCGCCACCGGACTGTCCTTGGCCAGCTGGTTGCCCAGGTCGAGCAGGCGCGCGCCGTCGATGTAGTCCTGCGGCGGCAGCGCCTTGCACATCGTGATCCAGGCGGCGTCCGCCGCGGCCTCGCACTGGTCCATCAGGCGGTGCGCGGTGACCACGGCATCCTGGGGAAGCGCGTGCGGCGGCGCGCCGCCGGCACCGGGGCCGGCGACGACCGTCACTTCCAGCTGCTGCCCGCGGCCGCCATCGCGCAACTGGAACACGGCGCGCCCGCCGAAGCGCAGCTGGCAGGCCGCGCGCGCCGCTTCCGAGACGGCGGTGGCGATGCGCACCTGGTCCTGCTGCGAAAAGCCGAGCAGCTGCGATACCTGGCGCGCGCGCTGGCGCACCAGCACCACGTCCTGGTCGTTGTCGAGCGCGAGATGCAGCAGGCGCTGGGTTTTCATGCGTGTCCTCCACGGCGGCGGCCCACCAGCACCATCGCGTCGTCGCGGCGGCGGATGAAGTCGCGCATCAGGATGCCGGCCACGATCGCCGGCGTGCGGGCGAGCAGGCCGGGATAGGCTTTCAGGTCCCACTGGGTCTGGATGCCGTCCGAATGCAGGATCACCAGCGCGCCCGGCGGGCAGTCGACGCTGAATTCCTGCACCTTGCGCATGTTGTTGCCGACGATGCCGTTGTGCGACACCAGGGCGCGGCGGGCTTCGCCGTCGTAGACGACGCCGCCGACGTTGCCGATGCCGGCGAAGCGCAGTTCGCCCACCGCATAGTCGATACGCGCCACCGACAGCGCCGCGCCGCGCGTGGTGCGCAGCGCCTCGTGCGCCGCGTGCAGCGTCTCGGCGGGCGTGGCGCCTGGGCGCCATTCGAGCGCGGCGATCGCGCCGGCGGCCGCCTTGTGCGCTTCCGGCCCGTGGCCGAGGCCATCCACGCCGAGCAAGGTCGCGCCGTCCGGGCTGCAGGACACCGCCCAGCCGTCGCCGCTTTCGTCCTCGCCGGCCAGCGGCACGTATAGCGCGCCGACCTCGATGCCGCACGGTTCCGGCGGCGCCGGACTGCTCCAGATGCGCATGAAGAACACGGCGCCCTGGTCGCGTGCGGTCCAGACGTCGAACTCGTCGGCCTGGCGGTGCAGCGCACCGAGGCCGGTACCGGCGGTGCCGGCGGTGGAAACGCCGTCGCGCAGGCTGGTCTGGAGGTCGCGGATGCCGGGTCCGTTGTCGACCGCGAGCACGTCGATGCCGGGCGTGTCCACGCCGGACTGCGCGCGCATGATGTACAGCGTGCCCTCGCCCGCATGCTTGAGGATGTTGGTGCCGGCTTCGGTGATCACGATCGCCAGGCGGCCGGCCTGCACTTCCGCGAAGCCGAGCGCATCCGCCAGTTTCTGGCCGGCGCGGCGCGCCGCGGCGACGTCGCTGGCATGGAGGATCGGGAAGACGATCTGCGGCTGCAGGGAACTGATCAGCGTTTCCATTTGACGACGGACACTGCCGTGCCCTCTCCCGGACGGGTATCGATCTCGAATTCGTCGCACAGGCGCTTGGAGCCGCTCAGGCCCAGGCCCAGGCCGCCGCCGGTGGTGTAGCCGTCGCGCAGCGCCAGGTCGAGATCGGGGATGCCGGGACCGTTGTCGACGAAGAGCAGCCCGATACCCTTTTTGAGTCCGTCCAGCAGATCGTCGAGGTGGACGTCGCCGCCGCCGCCGTACTTGATGGTGTTGCGCGCCAGTTCGCTGGCGGCGGTAACCAGCTTGGTCTGGTCGACCAGCGACAACCCGATCGCGACCGCGTGCTCGCGCACGTGCTTGCGCAGGTAAACGACGTCCTCGTCGGTCCGCAGCGGCAGGCTGAGGCGCGCGGTGCGCCATTGCCGACGCCGCTCCAGCAGGTCGGTCTCGAACGAGACTGCGGTGTTATGAGCTGCGCTCATCAAAAGTGGTTCTTTCCTAACAGGGCCATGCCCTTTTCGACGTTCAGGGCGGTCTTCACGCCATGCAGGGTCAGGCCCAGTTCGACCAGCGTGATGGCAACCGCCGGCTGCATGCCGACCACCACGGTCTGGGCATCGAGCACGCGCGCCATGGCGGCGGTGTTGCTGATCATGCGGCCGATGAAGGAGTCGACCAGGTCCAGCGCCGAGATATCGATCAGCACGCCCTTGGCGCCATCGCTGACGATACGCTGGGTCAGGTCGTCCTGTAGGGTCATTGCCAGGCGGTCGTGCATGTCGACCTGGATCGTCACCAGCAGCAGGTCGCCCATGCGCAGAATCGGAATGCGGTCCATGCCTTATGCCTTCGCGCCGTGCTTGACGATCGAGGTGCCGGTGCGCTCCAGCGCCACCACGAAGGCGTCGGCCAGGCTGGCCTTGGTGGTCACGTCTTCCAGGTTCACGCCCAGGTGGACGATGGTCTGGGCGATCTGCGGGCGGATGCCGCTGATGATGCAGTCGGCGCCCATCAGGCGGGCGGCGGCGATGGTCTTCATCAGGTGCTGCGCCACCAGGGTGTCGACGGTCGGCACGCCGGTGATGTCGATGATGGCGATGGCGGCGCCGGTGTCGACGATCTTCTGCAGGATGTTTTCCATGACGACCTGGGTACGCGCCGAGTCCAGGGTGCCGATCAGGGGCAGCGCCAGGATGCCGTTCCACAGCTTGACCACCGGGGTCGACAGCTCGAGCAGTTCCTGCTGCTGGCGCACAATGATCTGGTCACGGGTGCGCTGGAAGGTTTCGATGGTGAACAGCCCCAGCTTGTCGAGCAGGGTATTGACGGTCCAGGAGGTGTCGGCCAGGCCTTCCGCATCGCCGGCGAAACCGGTACGCAGGTGCGCGAACAGCGCCTGCTTCAGCGAGAACACGAAGGTCGCGGTCTCGCTCGGAGTCGACCCGTTGCGCGCGCGCGTCGAGGAAATCTCGGCCAGCAGGTCGCGCGTCTCGTCCCACGAACGGTGGTCGATGTTCTGCAGTTCGCCGGCACGGACGGCATTGGCAAAAGCGGCCAGGAATTGCTGGCAATGGTTGCGCAGTTGCTCTTTGGAGACAACATTCGAGCGCACCGTCAATGCTTCGAGCTGCGCCACCCATTCCGCGCCGATCTCGGACTGGTGGTCCTGGATGATCTGGCTGATACGGGCCGCGTAGTCCTGAGTGCTCATCTGTCGTTCCTTGTCTTGGTAATAAGTAGGGCCCCTTGCGGCGCGCGGGTGCACGCGGGGCATTCTGTTAAACAACCAACTATACCATTCCTTGCCTAAGCGCTACGGCACGATTAGCTGGAAACGCCCTGCTCATCCAAATATCTGCCGGAATTGTTTCATGAACACTATTAGATTATCCAGCCTGCCTCGGATTCGCCGATTTTTCGCAAAACCGCCACGACGTTAAAGCAAGCTCGGCGGGATGGCGGCGCGCTTGTGGCGAAACAAGCATGCCGATTATGACAGGTGAATAATCTGCATGAGGCTGCCGGGTCTTGTCCCGGTACCGGTCCGACGGGAGCATGGCCATGACCACCAGCACATCGTCTTCCACGCCCGAGGCGCGCAGGCTGCTCGAAAACCGCGCCCTGCTGCGCCATCCGAACATGCAGGCCTTCCTCAAGGCGATCGCCCTGGCCGAAGGCGGCGGTTACGACTTCCGCTACGGCGCCGTGCACGGCCGCCGCAACGACCCGTGGCGCTTCAGCGATTATTCCACCCATCCGGGCGCCGGACGCGGCGGCAAGGTCACCGCCGCCGGCATGTACCAGATCACCCGGCCGACTTGGCGCGAGATGGGCGCCCGGATGGGCCTGCGCGATTTTTCGCCCGAGACCCAGGACCTGGCCGCGGTCGAGATCCTGCGCAACGTCAAAGCCGACGCCGACATCCTGCGCGGCGACCTCGAGGCTGCCCTCGACAAGGCCTCGCGCCGCTGGGCTGCCCTGCCGCGCGGCAAAGGGCGTGCGGGACGCTATCCGCCGCAACCTGCCATCGCGTTCGACACCTTCGCGGCGCATTACCGCACGGCCGGCGGCACGCTGGCCTGACTTGCGGCCGCCGCCCGGCGGCCTTTCCTCCAGGTTTTCCCACAGCCTCGAAGTTTCCCAGCATCACTACGGTTGAGCTCGCTCAACCAGGATGTCGTTTGCGGGAATGAATTCATACCGGACCCATCAAATCGTTACGGATGCGGATCATGACACGGATGAGACCACAACAACCAACCGATATTGCAGAGGACACCAGAAATGAATTTGTCGAAAAACGAAGTCGCGGTACTGAGTCTGCTGATGGGTGCGGGGGAAATGTATGGACTCGAGATGGTCAGGAAGTCCGAGGGGAAACTCAAGCTGGGAACGATTTACATCACGCTGAGCCGGATCGAGGAAAAAGGCTATGCGACGTCGAGGAGGGAACTGGAAGCGGCAGTGGTGGTGCCGCGAAGACTGTACCGGATCACGGGCGCAGGTGCGAAGTTGTACCGGGCCTGGATCGCTGCGGAGGATGTATTCAACAGCCGACTGTGTGGAGTGCAACATGAGTGAAGAGTTAGCGAACCAGAAGCGTGACCTGCAAGCTGCCCTGGATTTTCCTGTACTGCCCAGCGAGCAGCACAGCAAAGCCAGCATGCAATTCCTGAACGGCCTGATCGACGGCTTGGCGGAAGACGATCTCTACGGCACCGAGGCAGCGCGCCGGCGCCCCGGTCCCGGCTGGCGCAGTGCCGGCTGGCGCAAGCGTTCGCTGAACGTCCTGCACTGGCTGCACGCCGGCCCCGGCACCCGGCATCCGATCAAGCGCGCCCCCGGCTTCCGCCTGGTCGAGGTACTGAAATTCTTTTGCCGCCGCAAGACCTGGGAACTCGTGATCGAGCCGATGCACACCGACTTTCTGCTGGAGTACTACGCGGCCCTGGGCGAGGGCAAGCGCCGCAAGGCCAGCTATCTGCAGGCGCAGATGCATGTCTGCCTGGTGTATGCCGTGGTCAGCGAGCGGGTGCTGCAGGCGCTGGGTGCGATGTTCACCGGGCGCTTCAAGGCGCGGCCGGACAAATGAGGGCTTGCATGGGTGCCGGCGCCCTGCTCCGCAGCGACAAGACCGCTACGCATCGACCTGGCGGTTTTACATCATCGCCAGCCCGATCCCGGCCGCGCCGGCCAGTACCAGGCTCGCGCCCCACACCGCATCGAGATTGATCCAGACACGCTGCAGCACACGAAGGCCGAGATAGCGGTAGACGATCCATGCCATGCCGATGCCGGCAAGCAGGGTCGTCAGCGTGTGCACGATCGCGATCAGCAGCGCCGTGCTCATGTTCGCCTGCGCCATCGACGCCATCATGGCGTGGTGGCCCGGCGCCGGCGCCGCGCACAGGCCCAGCATGAACGGCACCAGCATCAAACCCGCCCCATGCGCGGTGGCCATCAGGAAGGACCACCATGCGAGCCGGGTCGGCGCGATGCGCGCCAGCATGCGCGGATGGCGCCGGTAGATCAGTTTATAGACGCCGAACAGCAGCACGGCTAGGCCGGCGCCGATGCGGATGGCACGGCTCCATTCCAGATACCAGCCGAGCCAGGCGAACGGCGCCAGCGCCACCGCGATCGCCAGGAAATGGCCGCCGCCGAGCGGCAGCATGGTGGCAAACACCGACGCCGCCCGCCGCGCCGTCATGCCGTTGGCGACCGCCAGCGGCCAGCCCATCGCCGGGTTCAGGCCGTGATACAGGCCGAGCGCGACCACCGTGAGCCAGAGCGCGCCGGTGTTCAAGCCGACCTGGTTCAAGCCGACGGATAGCAGAACGAATCGGTCGAGCAGTCGCCGCCCTGCAGGCGGATCTGGTGCGCCGCATAATCCGGCCCGAAGTCGACATGGAACGACGGATCCAGTTCGAGGCCGCCATTCGGGCCGACATGGCACATCATCTGCACGCCCGGCACGCCGGCCGGATAAAACTGCTGGTCCCAGCTGCTGTACAGCGAATTGGTGAAATACACCCGCTTGCCGTCGCGGCTGATCTCGGTCATCTGCGGACCGCCGCCCACCGCCCGGCCATTCGGGTGCACGGCGCGCTGGGCGATGCCGCCGATGCGCACGCTGCCCGCCAATACCGGCTGCATCGGATCGCTGACGTCATACTGGCGCAGCTCGCCGGTGCCCCAGCACGCGACATACAAAAACCGGTCGTCGAGCGACAGGTCGATATCGGTGACCAGCGGCGGCACCGCGCCGAAGCCTTTCAACAGATCCGGCAGCCGGTCGGGGTCGGCCGGTTCGGGCGGGATCGTCGCGGTTTTGCGGATCTGGAACTTGCCGTTGTCGCGGTACCAGGTCCAGATCGATCCTTCCAGGTTATTGGTGTCGACCACCACGCCCAGGAAACCGTATTCGCGCGCCGGATCGTGGGCCGGCCGGATCTCGAGCGCCATCTGGTGGTTGGCGCCGAGGTCGATGGTCTGGATGTGCTTGCGCTCGCGCAGGTTCCAGAAATGCACCGCGTGGCCATATTTATTGGCCAGCAAGTCTTCGGCGACGATGCCGTTTTCGAATTGCGGCGGCAGGGCCCATTCGCTCGACACCATGTAGTCGCGCGGCAGGTTCCACCAGAAATCGTAATGCAGCTTTTGCGCGCCGCGCTCGATTTCCCAGCGCCCGAGGATCTCGAAGCTTTCGCAATCCATGATGAAGACGCCCGGCGGCCCCTGAGTGCCGTCCGGGCCGGCGCCGCCCAGGGTACTGATATAGATGCCTTCCGGACCGCAATGCACGGTGTGCGGACGCGAGTAGCCGGTCTTGCGCATAATCTCTTCCGGCTCGATGGTCTTGACCAGCGTCGGTGCGCGCGGATCGGGCTGGGTATCCACGATATAAATGCGCGACGAGCGGATGCCGGGAATGACGAGATAGCGGCGCTGAAGATGCGCATGGCCCGACAGCGGAGACAGCGCGGAACTGCAGGCATTCCAGCCGAAGTGGTGGAATTCGTCGCCGGTATGCGGCATGACCAGCTTGTGGATGACCGCGCCATAGGTCGGCGACTGCGGATCGACGTCGACCACGGCAAGCGCATCGGGCCGCGAGCGGTCCGGCGAGAGCAACACCGTGTAGGCGATCTGTTCGGGCGGCGCTTCCATCGCCAGCCGCGGCGATGGGTGGAAGGTGGGATCGGGACGCAAGGTTTGCAGCATGGTGCCTCCTCGTTGCGTAACGCCTGGAATGGCCGAGCCATTGAAGGCTAGGCGCTGGGGTGGGTGCTGTCAAGGAGCGATGTATTGCGGGATTACTCCAGCCACACCTTGTCTGCTTCCAGCGCAAGTGCTCTGCGCTCGTTTAGTTCCGCTTCACAGGCCGCCTTGATGGCATCGGTGGCGTTGCTCGTGTGCGCCACCGACTCGCGGAAGGCGCATGCAGCACGACGATACGCATCAAACGACGCGATGCTTGCCTCAAGATGTTTGCTTGTCTCTGCAGTCACGACTTTCCGAATGGCTTTTTCAGCCGCTTGCAGATGTTGCCGGGCCGCTTGCGCATGCCGGTCGACACAGGCCGTCATGGCAGGATGGTCGCCTTCATTCCAGCATCCGTCGATTATGTCCTGCGCATCCTTGGCGCCGGCTGCATGAGGCGAAAGGAATATAAGAACGCATAATCCGAGGCTTTGCAGACGCATGTCGCGCATGGCCAGCGTCATACGGGGTCCTTGAACACCCGGTCCAGATAACACCAGCCCCAGGTCTCGCCCGGCTCGTCGGAACGGATCACTGGATGGCCGCTCGCATGAAAATGGCGCGTCGCGTGCTTGTTCTTGGAATCGTCGCAGCAGCCGACGTGGCCACAGCTCAGGCAGACGCGCAGATGAACCCAGCTGTCGCCGGTCTGCAGGCATTCCTCGCAGCCATCGGTGTTGCCTTCGCGTTGAGTTACCTCGTGAAAGTGCACGCAATCATTTGCCATACAAGCTCCAGGTCGAAGAATCGGTGAATGACTAGCCAAGCTTAGTGTAGCGGTTTTGTCATCCGCAAAGCGAGTCGGATGGCGGGCATAAAAAAACCGCCAGGCTCACGCACTGGCGGTTTTTATCCGGCTAACAAGCCGCGGGAAGATTACTGCGCAGCGGCAGCGGCATCATCCACAGCAGCAGCCTTCATCGACAGCTTCAGGCGGCCGCGCTCGTCGGTCTCGAGGACCTTCACGCGCACTTGCTGGCCTTCCTTCAGGTAGTCGGCGACGGCGTTCACACGCTCGTTGGCGATCTGCGAGATGTGCAGCAGGCCATCTTTGCCCGGCATCACTTGCACGATGGCGCCGAAGTCCAGCAGCTTGAGCACGGTGCCGTCGTAGGTCTTGCCCACTTCGACCGAGGCGGTCAGCTCTTCGATGCGGCGCTTGGCTTCCTGGCCGGCGGCGGCGTCGACCGAGGCGATGGTCACGATGCCTTCGTCGGTGATGTCGATCTGGGTGCCGGTCTCTTCGGTCAGCGCGCGGATGACGGCGCCGCCCTTGCCAATGACGTCACGGATCTTTTCCGGGTTGATCTTGATGGTGATCAGGCGCGGTGCGAAGTCCGACAGCTGCGAATTCACGGTCGGCATGGCCTTCTGCATCTCGGCCAGGATGTGCTGGCGGCCTTCCTTGGCTTGCGCCAGTGCCACCTGCATGATTTCCTTGGTGATGCCCTGGATCTTGATGTCCATCTGCAGCGCGGTGATGCCGTTGGCGGTACCCGCTACCTTGAAGTCCATGTCGCCCAGGTGGTCTTCATCGCCCAGGATGTCGGTCAGGACGGCGAACTTGCCGCCTTCCTTGATCAGGCCCATGGCGATGCCGGCCACGTGGGCCTTCATCGGGACGCCGGCGTCCATCAGTGCCAGGCAGCCGCCGCAGACCGATGCCATCGACGAGGAACCGTTCGATTCGGTGATTTCCGACACCAGGCGCACCGAGTAGCTGAACTCTTCCGGCGACGGCAGGGCGGCGACCAGCGCGCGCTTGGCCAGGCGGCCGTGACCGATTTCGCGGCGCTTCGGGGTGCCCACCCGGCCGGTTTCGCCGGTGGCGAACGGAGGCATGTTGTAGTGCATCATGAAGTCGTCGGTGTACTCGCCCATCAGCGCGTCGATCTTCTGGCTGTCGCGGCCGGTGCCCAGGGTGGCGATCACCAGCGCTTGGGTTTCGCCGCGGGTGAACAGGGCCGAACCGTGGGTGCGCGGCAGGACGCTGGTGCGGATCGAGATCGGACGCACGGTGCGGGTGTCGCGGCCGTCGATACGCGGCTCGCCTTCCAGGATCTGCGAACGCACGACCTTGGCTTCCATGTCGAACAGGATGTTGCCGACTTCGGCGCTATCCGCTTCGATGCCCTGCTCTTGCAGGCCGGCCAGGACTTCGCCCGACAGCGACTTCAGCTTTTGCTGGCGCGCCGACTTTTCGCGGGTCTGGTAGGCATCGCGCACCTTGGCTTCGGCCAGTTGGGCAACTTGCGCGATCAGGGTTTCGTTCTTCGGTGCCGGGCTCCATTCGACTTCCGGCTTGCCGCCTTCTTCGACCAGCGCGTGGATCGCGTCGATCACGGCCTTCATCTGCTCGTGGCCGTAGACGACCGCGCCCAGCATGATTTCTTCGGACAGCTGCTGGGCTTCGGATTCGACCATCAGCACGGCGTGTTCGGTACCGGCGACGACCAGGTCCATCTGCGAGGTCTTCAGCTGGGTGGTGCTCGGGTTCAGGATGTACTGGCCGTTGGCGTAACCGACGCGGGCGGCGCCAATCGGGCCGCTGAACGGGATGCCGGCGACGCACAGGGCGGCCGAGGCGCCGATCATCGCAGGGATGTCCGGATCGATTTCAGGGTTGACCGACAGTACGTGGATGATGACCTGGACTTCGTTCAGGTAGCCTTCCGGGAACAGCGGGCGGATCGGACGGTCGATCAGGCGCGAGGTCAGCGTTTCCTTTTCCGACGGACGGCCTTCGCGCTTGAAGAAGCCACCCGGGATCTTGCCGGCGGCGTAGCTCTTCTCGATGTAATCGACGGTCAGCGGGAAGAAATCCTGGCCCGGCTTGGCATCCTTCTTGGCGACGACGGTCGCGAGGACGACGGTGTCTTCCACCGACACCACGACGGCGCCGCTGGCTTGACGGGCGATTTCGCCGGTTTCCAGGGTGACGGTGTGCTCGCCGTACTGGAAGGTTTTCGTAACTTTGTTAAACATGGGATAGCCCTTTCATTTTGCCGACAGATTTTCAGGCGCTGTCGTTCACCTCACCACGGGCCGTTCGTGAACGGCCTTACTCCAATTAAACTTCCTGGTCAGTCGGGGTCAGAGCCCACCCGTGAAAACCGGGCTCTGACCCCGACTATCCAGAAATAAAAAATGCCCGCGGCAGTCGAACTGACGCAGGCATTTTCGATTTAAGCGTTCGGCTGAAAGCTCAATGCGTAAAGAATTACTTACGCAGGCCGAGCTTGGCGATCAGGTCGCGGTAACGGTTCAGATCTTTGTTCTTCAGGTAAGCCAGCAGGCTCTTACGACGGTTGACCATCATGATCAGGCCGCGGCGCGAGTGGTGGTCCTTCTTGTGCTCTTTGAAGTGACCGTTCAGTTCGTTGATGCGTGCGGTCAGCAGTGCAACTTGCACTTCCGGCGAACCGGTGTCTTTGTCGCCACGTGCGTTGTCGGCGATGATCGCTGCTTTGTTGATGTGTTCTACGGACATGATATTACCTTTCACATGCGGTGCAAGAGTCGGAACCCAGCGCACCGTGAATTATTAAGAAACCCCGACCCGGAGGTCAAGACCGGAGAGTATAGGTGAAAACGGCAGGCGAAGCCAGTCTTTCCTGGCTTTCGTTACAATGCATGGGATGGCGATGCCAGGATGGCATGCATGACGAATTTAAGGATGAGCACACCAATGAAGATCAGAACGCTGGCCGCACTGCTGGCACTTTCCCTCGGCCTGGGCGCCTGCGGCAGCCTGCAGACCAAGCTGCCGGCCGGCATCCCGGCGGCCGACGTCACTGCCCGCCTCGGCAAGCCGGCCGCCACCTATCCCGACCCGGACGGCGGACAGTGGCTGGAATACCGCGGCCAGCCGATGGGCCAGTTCCAGCACATGGCGCGCATCGGCGCCGACGGCCGCCTGATCTCCTACGCCCAGGTGCTCACCAGCGAGAATTTCGCCACCGTGCAAGTCAACCGCTGGAACCGCGAGGACATCCTGCGCCACTTCGGCCGCCCTGCCGAAACCGGACGCGTACGCCTCGACGACCGCGAAGTCTGGTCCTACCGCTACAAGGAAGACGGGCTGTGGAACTCGATGATGAACGTCTACTTCAATGCGCGCGGCGTCGTGGTGCGGCTGCAAAACACGCCGGACCCGGTGCTCGACGAGCGCTTCAAGGGCATGTAAACAGCGCCCCGGCCGGCGCGCACAAAGGATGGCAACGATGACCTATTTGCTGGACCCCATGCTGCGCGCCGCCGTCCGGCGCACCGCTCCCGTGCTGGCCGCCCTGTCCTTGTCCCTGGCCCTGCCGTTGGCCCTGGGCGGCTGCGCCCAGCTGCTGCGCCAGCCGCCGCCCGCCGGTGCGCCGCTGGCGGAGGTACAGGCCAGGCTCGGCACGCCGCGCGCCGCCTACCCGCTAGCGGACGGCGGCCAGGTGCTCGAATACGCCGGCCAGCCGATGGGCCAGTTCCAGCACATGGCCACCATCGGCGCGGACGGCCGGCTGGTGGCTTACGAACAGGTGCTGACGAGCGAGAAATTTGCCACCGTCAAAATCGGACGCTGGAACAAGGACGACATCCTGCGCACCTTCGGCCACCCGGCCGAAACCTCGCGCGTCGCCTTTCACGACTACGAAGTCTGGTCTTACCGCTACAAGGAATCGGGCGTGTGGAACTCGATGATGCACGTCCACTTCGACCAGCAGGGCATCGTCCAGCAGATGATCAACGGGCCGGACCCGATGTACGACGATCGCTTCCGCTTCCGCTGACGCCGCCGCCACGCATGTTGCCACTGAGGTCGCCACCGAGCGTGTCGTCGACGAAGGCCTGCACCGCATCCAGCGTCGGCGCCAGCCGCCGCAGCGTGGGCGACAGCGAGGCCACCAGCGTGTAGTGGTTCACCCCGCCGTAATGCAGCTCGCGCACCGGCACCCCGGCCGTGCGCAGCCGGTCCGCCAGTGCGCCGGTATTGCGCGCCGGGTCGACCAGGTCGTCGCTGTTGGCGGCGATTAGCAGCGTGGGCGGCGCCTTGGGTCCGGCGTGGCTCAGCGGCTGCGACTCGGGGCGGGTGTTCGGGTAATCGAAGACCGGGCGCGTGGTCCGGTTCTGGATCGGCAGGAAGTCGTAGGGGCCGGCCAGGCCGATCCAACCGCGCAGCGAGTCCGGCTTGATACCCTGCTGCCCGAGCCAGCGTGGGTCCAGCGCCACCATTGCCGCGTTGTAGGCGCCGGCACTGTGGCCCATCACGAATACCTTCGACGGATCGCCGCCGTAGGCGCCGGCATGGCGTTCGGTCCAGGCGACGGCCGCGGCGGCATCGACCAGGAAGTCCGGATAGCGCACCTGCGGATACAGGCGGTAATCCGGCACCACCACCACGAAGCCGCGCGCCGCCAGCGCCCGCCCGACAAAGGCGTAATCGCTGCGCTTGCCGCTGACCCAGTTGCCGCCGTAAAAGAAAACGATGACCGGCGCCGCGCCGCTGCCGGCTTGCGGGCGGTAGATGTCGAGCATGTTGCGCGGGTCGCTGCCGTAGCGGATCGCCGTGCTGGCGCTGCTGTCGCCGTCGGGCGAGATCGCGTTCACCACGCCCAGCGGCGAGCAGGCGGCCAGGGAGGCGGCTGCCAGGACGGCGGCGGCGCAGGTCAGGAAAAGTCTTCGGGTCATTGATTGCTGCCGATAAAGATCATGCCCCAGTATAGAGGGCCACCCGGCGCGGGCCGCGCACGCCAGCCGAGCCCCTGCCCTTAGACGAAACTTAGGCGCAAGAATGTGTGAGAAATGGGTTGCAGGTGCTCGCTATACTCGTCCGCATGTTGACTGCATATCATCCCCACCCGCGCGAACGGCACTACGCCGGCCTGGCCTTGACCGTGCTGGTCCATGCAGCGTTGTTGCTGGGCTGGCAGATGAGCCGCCACACGCTGCCGGTGGAGAGCGGACCGGAGCCGAAGCGCACCCGTATCCAGTGGATCCGGCTGCCGTCCCTGAAGGCGCCGGTGGCGCCGCCGCCCAAGCCGGTGCAGTTGCTGAAGCCGGCGCAAGCCCCCGCCCCTGCCACTGCTCCGGTGATGCAGCGCGCGGCCGCGCCGGCGGCGGCTGTTCCGGCGGTGCCGCCGATTACCGTGGTGCCGGCGGCCCCGGCGGCATCAGCCACCGACACCCAGGCCAACGCACCCCAGGCCGCGCCATCCGAGCCCGCCACGGCCACGCCCAGCACGGCGGAGATCCTGAAACGCGCCAAGCGCGACATCGGCAAGATCGACCGCGCGCTGCGCAAGGAAAACAATCCGTATATCGCGGCGCCATTGGACAGCCCGCAGATCCGCATGCGCGACAAGATGGAGGCGGCGCACGACCTGGCCGCGCCGCGGCTGTGGGAAGCGCCGAAGATCGAGGAGCTGGTGCCGAATACCGGCACCGGCGAGCGCCGCACACGCATCATCACCGGCGGCGGCACCTACTGCATCACCGAACGCCCGCCGGGCAGCACCAGCATCGACATGATGGAAAAGCACGGCAAGCAGATGATCACCAGTTGCCCGGCGCACGAGACGCCGGCGAGCAAGCAGCAATGGCGGACGCTGCGGGATTGAGCCGGGCGCTTACGCGGGTGCCGCAAGCTGGGCGACATGGGCATTGCGCGCCAGGATCGCATCCTCCGTACGCGGCACGAACATCGGCAAGCCCTCGTCGATGGCATTGGCCTGCACCTGTTCGACAAAGGGGCGCAAGCGGCGGTCGTACTCGCGGAAGGCCTGTTGAAGGTCATCGGGATACATGGTGAACGCCTCGGCCAGTGCGCTGGCCCCAACCAGTGCCAACGATCCGCCCATGCCCGCCGCCGGCGACGCGCAATACGCCGCGTCGCCCACCAGCACGACCCGGCCCCGATGCCAGGCCGGCATCCTGATCTGGCAAAACCGGTCGAAGTAGAAGTTGGGCGAGCCGGTCAGCGCCTCTAGCAAGGCCGGCGTGCCCGGACCGATATCGGGAAAGTGCGCAGTGGTGATCTGTCGCTGCCGCGCGACGTCGCGGTAATCGTAGGGGATTTCGCGCTCGGCAAAGAAGGCAAGCACGACGTCCGTCTTGTCGTCATAGGCGTTCAGCATCACCGCCACGCCCGGCAGGTTGATGATGTGGGTGGTTTGCGGGTCGAGGAGCAGCTTGTCGACCACCGCGAGCGCAAAATAATGCTGCATGAAAAAGGCATAGTCGGCTTCCGGTCCGAAACACAGGCGCCTCAAGGCCGAGTGGTTGCCGTCGCAGCCGATCACGAAGGCATAGCTGCACCGCAAGCCGCTGCGAAAGCCGACCTCCACCGCCTCCTCCGTCTGCCGCAGGCCGGCGATGCTGTCGCCGAACCGGAATTCGACCTCGTTCCGCACTCGTTCGAACAAGATGTCGAGCAGGACGTCGCGGTCGATCTCGCAATCGGCGTCGGGCTCGCGCGTGTCCTCGACCTGGGCTGCCATGCCTGCGATGGTGGCGCCGGAAGCATCCTTGAACGACAGCGGCCGTAACGGCAAGCGCCGGGCGCGGACTTGTTCGAACAAGCCCATGCGTTTCATGACGTCGACGGTGCCCTCGCGTATGTCCACCGGCGTACCGCCGCGCTTCAAGCCGGGTGCGGTTTCCACCACGGTGACGGTGTAGCCGAGCCGGCGCATCCAAAATGCGCTGGCAAGACCGGCAAAGCTGGCGCCAGCGATCAGTACGCGTGGCCCCAGCGACGACGCTGGGGAAATGCTTGCTTGCTCTGTCATAACAACTGCCCTATCGTGTGGATCGAGTCACCACTATATATACACCTGATATAAAAGTATACTGGGTGTATATTCAATCCAAGGAAGCAGGATGGCATTACCGGACGACAGGAGAACGCGCAAGCGCCTTGCAACCAGGCAGAACATTTCCGACGTGGCGACCCGCTTGTTCATGGAAAGAGGCTTCGATCGCGTGAGCATCGACGACATCGCGGCATCCGCAGACGTGGCACGCAAGACCGTGTTCAATCACTTCGCGCGCAAGGAAGACATGTTCTTCGACCTCGACGCGCTGGGACGCGAGGATTTGCTGGCCGCCCTGGCACACCGTGACGCTGCCGTGACGCTGCCCGAAACGCTGCGCCGCTTCGCGCACCGGGCGGTGGCGGAGGGGCGCCCGTATATCCGCTTCTTCGAAGGCAGCCTGCGTTTCATGGAAACCATACGGGACAGCAGCGCGCTGCAGGCCAGGGCCCGGGAAATGCGCGACGAACTCGCACAGACCCTGGCTGGCGGGCTGGCGAAGGCCTTGCATCGGGATGGATCGGATCCGCTGCCGAAACTGGCCGCGGCAATGATCATGGCGGCGTGGAGCGTCGCCTTTGTGGAGGCACACCGGATCTACCAGGCGGGCCAGGACGAGAACGCGGCGGCGGCGGCCTTCCTGGACATCGTCGACCGCGGATCGGCCGCGGTCGAGGCCATGCTGGCGGCGCCCGCGTGAAGGCGCCACCCGGCACATGCTTCAGCGCCGTTCGCTCGGATCGACCGGGTACTCGTCGGTCTGCACGATGCTCACCGGCTTGCCCTTGGCCAAACGCCAGAAGTACACCGCATAGCCCGACAGGCCATACAGCACGAACAGCGGCCACAGGACCTTGGGCGGGTCGATCGCCAGCAGCGCCAGCGCCAGCGCGATCAGGAACACCACGATGAAGGGCACCGACTTGCGGAAATTGACGTCCTTGAAGCTGTAGAACGGCACGTTGGTGACCATGGTCAGGCCGGCGAACAGCGCGATGGCCCACGAGATCCAGTCGGCCTGGCGCGGGCTGATGTTGATGTCGGGGTCGGTCATCATCATCACGAAACCGACCACCAGCGCTGCCGCCGCCGGGCTGGGCAAGCCCTGGAAGAAGCGCTTGTCGACGACTTCGATATTCGTGTTGAAGCGCGCCAGGCGCAGCGCGGCGCCGGCGCAGTAGACGAAGGCGGCGATCCAGCCCAGCTTGCCCAGGCCGCGCAGCGACCATTCGTAGATGACGAGGGCCGGCGCGGCGCCGAACGAGACCATGTCGGACAGCGAATCGTACTGGGCGCCGAACTCGGACTGGGTATTCGTCAGGCGCGCCACGCGCCCGTCCAGGCTGTCGAGCACCATGGCGATGAACACGGCCCAGCAGGCGTGGTCGAAGCGCTGGTTCATCGCCATCACGATGGCGTAGAAACCGCCGAACAGGGCCGCGGTGGTGAAGGCGTTGGGCAGCAGGTAGATGCCGCGGCGCGGCCGGCCGCGCGGACCGTCGATCGGCGCGCCGGCCCGGCGGGCCTTGAAGCGGGCGAAGGATGCCTTGACGGCGCCGGATTTTCTGCGTCGTGGGAGAGGAGCCATGATTGTTCTTGGTAGCTGCGCACCGGGCGCGGATGGCTCCATTATAGTGGTGCCGGTGCGCAGTTAGCTAATTGACAGTGTTAGCGGAACTTTACTTTACCTACCAGGCGCATCTGCAGGGTGGTTTCGCCGGGTTCGAAGCTGGGTTCGGGCACATCGCCGGCGTCGGCGCTCTTGGCCCGCATCATCATCGGTGCCGGCGCCTGGACTCCACGTTCACCCGCGTAATTGCCGCTGCCCTCGAAATCGACGGTATCGATCACGGCGTCGTTCACGCTGCGCCCCATGGCGCGTGCGATCGAGGCGATGCGCTGGTTCAGGTTGCGGTAGGTGGCGGCGATCCGCTCGTCGTCCAGCTGCTTTTCCAGTTCGGGGCTCAGGTGGTAATCGATGCCGTTGATGCCCAGCAGCTTCTGCGCGGCGGCGGCGGCCTTCGGCAGCTGCGCCAGGTTGCGCGTCTTCATTTCGAGGTTCTGCCCCACGCGCCAGCCGATCGGAATGCGGCGCGCCTCGGGATTGGCGAGCGGACGCGCCGGATTGTCCGGTACTTCCGGGTACACCGGGTAGCTATAGTAGTTGACGGTCTTCAGCTCGGCCTGCGGGTCCTGGCGGCGCAGGATGTCGGTGCCCTGTTTCATTTTCTGGTTGACGCGCGCGGTGGCGGCGGCGCGGTCCTTGTCCTGTTCCTCGACGCTGAAGGTGACGGTGGCTTCGTCGTTGGCGCGCTTGACTTCGCCGAAGGCGGGGACGACCACCAGGGTGCCGCTGGTGCTGAAGGCGGGTGCGGTGGCGGCGCCGGTTTGCGCCTGGGCGTTGAGGGCGAGGCCGAGGACGGCGGCGAGGATGAGGCGGGATGGGGCCATGCTTGTGCTCCTGTGTTGATGTCGACAGGAGAACGATAACGGTTTTCTTCTTATGGACGAGCTTATGTAATGAAAAGTTGCAAATGGGTACAAATGGATGATTGTTAACCCATGCGTGGATTGCTGGCCCATGCACGTCGCCCCTGCGAAGGCAGGGGCGACGGATCAAGCGCTAACGATCTGACTTGATCGAACTTAGTTCTTCGACTGATCGACCAGCTTGTTCTTGGCAATCCACGGCATCATCGCGCGCAGCTTGCTGCCCACTTCTTCGATCTGGTGCTCGGCGGTCAGGCGGCGGCGCGAGATCAGGGTCGGGGCGCCGGCCTTGTTTTCCAGGATGAAGGACTTGGCGTATTCGCCGGTCTGGATGTCCTTCAGGCACTGGCGCATCGCGTTCTTGGTATCTTCGGTCACGACGCGCGGGCCAGTGACGTATTCGCCGTATTCCGCGTTGTTCGAGATCGAGTAGTTCATGTTGGCGATGCCGCCTTCGTAGATCAGGTCGACGATCAGCTTCAGCTCGTGCAGGCACTCGAAGTAAGCCATCTCCGGCGCGTAGCCGGCTTCGACCAGGGTCTCGAAACCGGCCTTGATCAGTTCGACGGTACCGCCGCACAGCACGGCCTGTTCGCCGAACAGGTCGGTCTCGGTCTCTTCACGGAAGTTGGTCTCGATGATGCCGGCGCGGCCGCCGCCGTTGGCCATGGCGTAGGACAGCGCGATGTCGCGCGCGGCGCCCGACTTGTCCTGGTAGACCGCGATCAGGTGCGGCACGCCGCCACCCTGGCGGTAGGTACCGCGCACGGTGTGGCCCGGCGCCTTCGGCGCGATCATGATGACGTCGAGGTCGGCGCGCGGCACGACCTGGCCGTAATGGACGTTAAAGCCGTGGGCGAAGGCCAGCACCGCGCCCTGCTTGATGTTCGGCTCGACGTTTTGCTTGTAGACCTCGGCGATGTTTTCGTCCGGCAGCAGGATCATGACGACGTCGGCAGCCTTAACCGCCTCGTCCACTTCGGCGACCTGGATGCCGGCCTGCTCGACCTTGTTCCAGGATGCGCCGCCGCGGCGCAGGCCGACGGTCACGTTGACGCCGGACTCAGTCAGGTTCTGGGCGTGGGCGTGGCCTTGCGAGCCGTAGCCGATGATGGCGACGTTCTTGCCTTTGATGAGGGAGAGGTCGCAGTCTTTGTCGTAGAAAACTTTCATTTTTGATCCTGTAATTAATTTTTTGGTGGTATGTACGTTTCGGGTAGGGTGGACAGGTTTCCTGTCCACGCGTTCAGGCGATGGCCAAACGCGTGGACGGCAGAGCCGACTAGCTGTCCGCGTCCACCCTACGGTATATATTGGTCAGACTTTCAGGATGCGTTCGCCGCGGCCGATGCCCGAACCGCCGGTACGGACGGTCTCGAGGATCGAAGCGCGGTCGATGGCATCGATGAAGGCATCCAGCTTGGATTTCGCCCCGGTCAGCTCGATCGTGTAGGTCTTCTCGGTCACGTCGATGATGCGGCCGCGGAAGATGTCGGCGGTGCGCTTCATTTCTTCGCGCTCCTTGCCGACCGCCCTCACCTTGATCAGCATGAGCTCGCGCTCGATGTGCTGGCCTTCGGTCAGGTCGACCACCTTCACCACCTCGATCAGGCGGTTCAGGTGCTTGGTGATCTGCTCGATGATGTCGTCCGAACCGGTGGTCACGATCGTCATGCGCGACAGCGTCGCGTCTTCGGTCGGGGCCACGGTCAGGGTTTCGATGTTGTAGCCGCGTGCGGAGAACAGGCCGACCACGCGCGACAGGGCGCCCGCTTCGTTTTCGAGCAGGACGGAAATAATGTGGCGCATTACAGGTCCTCCGCGCTCAGCAGCATCTCCGACAGGCCCTTGCCCGTCTTGACCATCGGCCAGACGTTCTCGCTGCGGTCGGTGATGAAGTTCATGAACACCAGGCGGTCCTTCATGGCGAAGGCATCGCGCATCGCGCCTTCGACGTCGCCCGGCTTTTCGATGCGCATGCCGACGTGGCCGTAAGCCTCGGCCAGCTTTTCGAAATCGGGCAGCGAATCCATGTACGACTCGGAGTAGCGCGAGTTGTAGTCGAGTTCCTGCCACTGGCGCACCATGCCCAGGAAGCGGTTGTTCAGGAGGATGATCTTCGGCGTCAGGTGGTACTGCTTGCAGGTCGCCAGTTCCTGGATGTTCATCTGGATCGAGCCCTCGCCGGTGACGCAGGCCACCGTCGCGCCCGGGTTCGCCATCTGCACGCCCATCGCGTACGGCAGGCCCACGCCCATCGTGCCCAGGCCGCCCGAATTGATCCAGCGGCGCGGCTTGTTGAACGGGTAGTACTGGGCCGCCCACATCTGATGCTGGCCGACGTCGGAGGTGACGAAGGCGTCGCCGCCGGTCACCTGCCACAGCGTCTCGACCACCGATTGCGGCTTGATGACTTCATCCGAAGTCGGGTACTTCAGGCACTCGCGGCCGCGCCATTCGCCGATCTGCTGCCACCATTTCTGCAGCGCCGGGGCATTCGGCTTGCCAGCGCCCGGCGTGGCTTCGGCCGCATCCAGCTGCGACAGCAGCTCGACCAGCACGTCCTTGACGTTGCCGACGATCGGGATGTCGACCTTCACCCGCTTCGAGATCGACGACGGGTCGATGTCGATGTGGATGATCTTGCGCGGATTGGTGGCGAAGTGGCGCGGGTTGCCGATCACGCGGTCGTCGAAGCGCGCGCCGATCGCGATCAGGACGTCGCAGTGCTGCATCGCCATGTTCGCTTCATAGGTGCCGTGCATGCCCGGCATGCCGACGAAGTGGCCGCTGGACGCGCGATAGGCGCCGAGGCCCATCAGGGTGTTCGTGACCGGGAAGCCGAGCTTGTCGACCAGCCGGTTCAGTTCGTTCGATGCATTGGCCAGGATCACGCCGCCGCCGGTATAGATCATCGGGCGTTCGGCCTGCAGCAGCAGTTGCACCGCCTTGCGGATCTGGCCGGCATGGCCTTTGTCGACCGGCTTGTACGAGCGCATCTCGATTTCCTTCGGATACGCGTACATCGCCTTCTGCATGCTGACATCCTTCGGGATGTCGACCAGCACCGGGCCCGGACGGCCGGTACGGGCAATATAGAAAGCTTTCTTGACCGTGGCTGCCAGGTCGCGCACGTCCTTGACCAGGAAGTTGTGCTTGACCACAGGACGGGTGATGCCGACGGTGTCGCATTCCTGGAAGGCGTCCTGGCCGATCGCGTGGGTCGGCACCTGGCCGGAAATCACGACCATCGGGATGGAGTCCATGTACGCGGTCGACAGGCCGGTGACGGCATTGGTGACGCCCGGGCCGGAGGTGACCAGCGCCACGCCGACTTCGTTGGAGCTGCGCGAATAGGCATCGGCCGCATGGATGGCCGCCTGTTCGTGGCGCACCAGGATATGCTGGAATTTGTCCTGCTTGAAGATGGCGTCGTAGATATACAGGACGGCACCGCCCGGATAGCCGAACACGTGTTTCACGTTTTCTTCGGCCAGGCAGCGCACGAGTATCTCGGCGCCCGTGATGGGAGCTGTTGCGTCGTTGCTCATATACGTCTTTCCTTTCAAGACCCAGAGGGAGATTGATCGGATGCTCGTTCCTGACGAGAGACGGATGTCACGCAACAGTGCTCATGCTTCCCTTCTTTCTGCGGTCACGTCGGCTTTTCCGCTATCCGTAGGTAGCGTGCGAACCGGCGCTGGGCGCAAACTCGTTTGGCGTGAGTTACTGAAGCGGCATGCGTATCTCTCGCGCTTGTGGCGCGGGTTGGAGCAAACTGCCTACATGTGAAAGCGCGTCATGCCGAGAGCGGCCTTGTGTGCCGGCCTGGCTTGACAAAAAGCTTCGGGGTTGCAAAGCGTTCCATACCTTACTGCGTTGCACCATTCCGGTCAAGCCCAAAGTGGGAAAATGCCTTTTTTGGTGCAACAGGCCGGGCCACTGCTTCAGGGCGTCCCGTTCAGTGCGAAGGCGAGGCAACCCGGGCGCCGGCGCAGCCGTTCGAGCCAGGCCTGCAGCGCCGGCGTCTCCGGGCGCGCCATCGGCGTCATCAGCCAGCGGTTGGCCGACAGGCCGAGCACGATGTCGGCCAGCGAAAAATCCGCGCCGGCGGCATACGCCCCGGTCTGGTCCAGCTGGCGCTCGAGGATGCCCATGTGGCGGTTCCATTGCGCGATGCCGTGCTCGACCTGGGCGGCGTCGGCGTGCGCCGGACTCTTGCGCACCAGCGCCATGAAGGTATAGCGCCAGGAATTGTTGAGTTCTCCGGCCTGCCAGTCCATCCACTGCTCGACGCGGGCGCGCGCCACCGCCTCGCGCGGCAGCAGGCTGCCGTCGCCGTAGCGCTCTGCGAGGTAGCGGCAGATCGTGTTCGATTCCCACAGCACCGTGCCGTCGCTGTCGACAATGACCGGCACCAGGGCATTCGGATTCAGTGCCAGGAATGCCGGCTCGGCGGGCGAACGGAACGGCAGGCCCCAGTCTTCGCGCCGATATTCGATGCCGAGTTCGGCGCAAGTCCACAAGAGCTTGCGCACGTTGATCGACGTGTCTTTTCCAAGCAGCCGCAGCATTTTTATCTCCGCCCCGTTGACGTTGCAACTATTCTAGCGCCGTATTTCCTCTGTTCATGATAATTTTGCACGCAAACATGCGGTGCGGCTGCCGGTTTCCGGTGCGGCCGGCCCCGATTTTTGCTAGCATTCGAAAGTTTTCCGTAAAGCACAGGCAAAGCACAGCAACGCGCCGTGCACCACCTTTCATCGCATGGCCACTGACAAAGAACTCAACGACTTCCTCGAGAGTGTCGAGCGGCGCGCCTTCAAGCAGGCGGCGTACGCAGTCCGCAAGGACGAGGCAGCCCTCGACATCGTTCAGGACGCCATGATCAAGCTGGCAGAGAAATACGGCGACAAGCCGGCGGCGGAATTGCCGATGCTGTTCCAGCGCATTCTGCAAACCACCATCCTCGATTATTTCCGGCGCGAGAAGGTCCGGAATACCTGGATCAGCCTGTTTGGCGGCCTCGGTCGGCGGGAAGACGAGGACGAGGACTTTGATATACTCGAATCGTACGAAGCCGAGGAAGGAACGGCGGCCGCCGCGTCGAGCGCGGACCAGGTGGAACGCGCCGAAACCCTGCGCCTGATCGAAGAAGAGATACAAAAGCTGCCGGCGCGTCAACGGGAAGCCTTCCTTATGCGTTACTGGCAGGACATGGACGTGGCCGAAACGGCCCAAGCGATGGGATGCTCCGAGGGCAGCGTGAAAACGCACTGCTCTCGCGCTACGCATACCCTTGCGAAAGCTCTCGAGGCCAAGGGAATAAAATTATGAACATCGACGACATCAACCTGGCGTACAAGATCCGCCATGCCCTGAACGACACCCTCGACGAGCTGCCGGCCTCGACCACCGACCGCCTGGCCGCCGCACGCGCGCGCGCGCTGGCACGTAAGAAGGCGGACGCGCCGTCGCAGCAGCGACAGCAGCAGGCGCAGCGCCGCCCGCTGTTCGATGTTTCCAGGCTGGCCACGATGTTCACGACGCCCTGGGTGGCACGCGTCGCTACGGTCGCGCCGCTGGTCGCCATGGTGGCCGGCCTGGTCGGCGTCTACCAGTACCAGCAGGAACAGCGTGGCGCCGAACTGGCCGAGCTGGATGCCGCCGTGTTGTCCGACGAACTGCCGCTGACCGCCTATACCGACCACGGTTTCAACGCCTACCTGGTACAACAGCAACAGAACCTGCAACAACCGCAGCGAGCCCAGTAAAGGATGACGGCAAACAAGCGTAAAGCCGCTGCCTTCGGCGCAGCAGGCGCAGCCCTTGTGTTGGTGCTCGCCGTCGGCTGCCAGCGCGATCGCCACGATGGCGCGTCGGACGGCACCGGCGCCGGCGCGGCCGCATCCGGCTCGCCGGTACTTGCCGGCAAGGCCGGCGCGCAGGGCCGCACTACCGGCGACAAGCCGGCCTGGCGCACCCTCACCCCGGCCCAGCAGCAGGCGCTGCAGCCGCTACAGGGCGAGTGGGATGCGATGGACGGCGTGCGCCGACAGGCTTGGCTGCAGCTGGCCAGCCGCTTCGGCGCCATGAAACCGGAAGAACGGCAGCGCGTGCACGAGCGCATGCGCGCCTGGGTCAAGCTGACCCCGGCGCAGCGCGAACTGGCGCGCGAGACCTACTCGCGCACGCGCAAGATCGCCCCCGACCAGAAAGCCGCGAGCTGGGAAAGCTACCTGCAGCTGCCCGACGAGCAAAAGCGCAAGCTGGCCGCCTCGGCCGCCACGCGCAAGGCCCCGGTCGTGGTGCCTTCGCAAGCCAATCCCAAGGTCGTCGCGCCGCTCGGCCAGGGCGCCAGCGCCTGCCCGGCCGGCACCGTGCGTAACAGCGTATCGGCGACACCGCCCTGCGTCAGCGCGCCGGCGCCGGGCACGCCCGCCGCCGCGCCGTCGGCACCGCCCACCGCTACCCCGCCGGTACCGGCACCGCCGGCCCAGCAGGACAACCCGGCCCCCGCCAACTGGGGCATCACACCGAACAACGCCTGAGAGGCCGCATGGATACGCCACCCAGCATCAGACGCCGCATGATCGCCATGGTCTACGAGATTTTCCTGGTGCTGTCGGTGGAAGCGCTGGCGGTGGTGGTGTGGATGCTGGCGACGCAGAACCGCCACGGACCGCTGTTCGACCACGGCCTGAAGGTCTGGCTGTTCCTCGTCACCGGCGCCTACTTCATCCACGCCTGGACCGGCAGCAGCCACACGCTGGCGATGAAGACCTGGCGCCTGCGCCTGGTGGCCGACAACGGTGCGCGCGTGCCGCTGCGCACCGCCGTGCTGCGCTACCTGCTGGCCTGGGGCTGGTTCGCGCCGGCGCTGCTGGTCTGCGCCGCGTTCGGCTTGCATGACAAGAGGATGATGGCTGCCGTGCTCGCGATCGGCGTGGCGGCATGGGCCATGACGGCGCTGTTCGACAAGGAACGGCGCTTCCTGCATGACCGGCTGGCGGGCACGCGGCTGGTGTCGATGCCGAAGCCGGCATCCGCCCTGGCGCCGGGCCCGACGCCGCCTACGGCCGAAGCCTCTTAAAAGCGCTCGAATTCCTGCATGTAGCGCCACTGCCCGGCCGGCAGGCTGGACAGCGCCACGCGGCCGACGCGCAGGCGCCGCAGCGACTTGAACGCGAGACCGGCCTGTTTGCACATGACTTCGATGCGCCCGGCGCGGATGCCCTTGCCCGCGATGCGCAGGCGCGTTTCGCTCTGGCGGCTGACCTTGATCGGCGCAGCCGGCGTGCCGGCCGCGTTCATGGCGGCGAGCGCGTTTTCGCTGATGTATTCGTCCACCACTTCGAGCACGTACTCGTGCTCCATACGCGCGCCATCCTCGACCAGCTTGCGCTGCACGCGCCAGTCCTGGGTGAACACGACCAGCCCGCTGGCCGCGGTTTCCAGCGGCGTCGCCAGGGCCAGCTTGTGCAGGTGGCGCTTGAGGAAGCGGCCATTGCCGGACTGCGACTCCGTACCCAGCGCCGCCAGGGCCGCCGTGGTGCCGACGCCGGCCGGCTTGTGCAGCAGGATCGTCACCGGCAGCGGTTCCTCGGCCGTGGCACCCGGCAGCAGCGCGACCTGCTGTTCCGGCGTCACGCGCGTGGCCGGATCTTCCTCGGCCGTGCCGTCGACGCTGACCCAGCCGCCGGCGATGTAGCGCTCGGCCTCGGCGCGCGAGCAGCCCAGTTGCGCGGCGACGCGCTTGGCCAGGCGGACGCCGTCGCCGTCAACGTTTTCAAGTTCGGTCATCAGGCGCGCCACTCCTTGAAAAAGGCTTCGAATGCCGCGACGACCTTGCGCACGTCGGCCTGCGACACGTCCAGGTGCGTCACCAGGCGCGTGTGCGGTCCGATCGAGGCGCGGATGCCCTGCGCGGCCAGCGCTTCGCGCAGCTGGGCACAGGCGGCTTCCGGGATCTCGACGTAGAAGATGTTGGTCTGCGGCGTGCTCACGCTGAGGCCTTCGATGCGGCCCAGGCCCTGCGACAGGTCGAGTGCGTTCTGATGATCCTCGGCCAGGCGCTCGACGTTGTGTTCCAGCGCGTAGTGCGCCGCGGCCGCGATCACGCCGGCCTGGCGCATGCCGCCGCCCAGCATCTTGCGCCAGCGCTTGCCCTGCTCGATAAAGGCTTTCGGTCCCAGCAGCACCGAACCGACCGGCGCGCCCAGGCCTTTCGACAGGCACACCGACACGGTGTCGAAGCCGGCGACGGCGGCGCGCAGACTGGTGCCGTTCTTGACGGCGGCGTTGCAGACGCGGGCGCCGTCGAGGTGGGTCGCCAGGCCTTTCGCATGCGCGAAGTCGGTCGCGGCCTTGACGTAATCCTGCGGCAGCACGCGGCCGCCGATGGTGTTTTCCAGCGCCAGCAAGCGCGAACGCGCGAAGTGCATGTCGTCCGGCTTGATGTAGGCGGCGATGTCGCTGACGGCGATCGACCCGTCCGCCTGGTTGGCGATCGGCTGCGGCTGGATGCTGCCCAGCACCGCGGCGCCGCCGCCTTCATATTTATAAGTGTGCGCTTCCTGGCCGACCAGGTACTCGTCGCCGCGGCCGCAGTGGGTCATCAGCGCGATCAGGTTGGTCTGCGTGCCCGAGGGGGCGAACATGCCGGCTTCGAAGCCGAACAGGTCGGCCGCGAAATCCTGCAGGCGGTTGACGGTGGGATCGTCGCCGTACACGTCGTCGCCCACCGGGGCCGCAGCCATGGCGGCGCGCATGGCGGCGGAGGGTTGGGTGACGGTGTCGCTGCGCAGGTCGATCCAGTGTTGTTCGCTCATGGTCTCTCGTCGATCAGTCGGTGAGTGCTGCGGATTCGGTATAGAAGCGCGGGGCCATTTCTTCCAGCCCCAACTCGGCCAGCACCTGCTGCAGGCGCTCGGCGGGCCGCTTGCGCGGCAGGTTCTTGTAGGTCGCGACGATCAGCTCGTTCTTCATCGAGTGTTCCCAGCCGACCAGTTCCGTCACCGTGACCTGGTAGCCGTGCGCCTCCAGCTGCAGGCAGCGCAGCACGTTGGTGATCTGGCTGCCGAACTCGCGCGTGTGGATCGGGTGGCGCCAGATCTCGGTGAGCACGCTGCGGCCCAGGTCCTTGCCCTTGTTCTTGCGCAGCACCGACGCGATCTCGGCCTGGCAGCACGGCACCAGCACGATGTGCTTCGCATGCTTCTTCAGCGCGAAGTCGATGGCGTCATCGGTGGCGGTGTTACAGGCGTGCAGCGCGGTGACCACGTCGATGGTCGGCGGCAGCTGCCTGGAAACGGTGGAATCGGCGACCGACAGGTTGAGGAAGGACATGCCCGGAAACTCGAGGCGTTGCGCCAGCTCGGTCGACTTCTGCACCAGCTCTTCGCGGGTCTCGATGCCGTAGATGTGCGCATCGTCGCCCTTGCCCTTGAACAGCAGGTCGTACAGGATGAAGCCGAGGTAGGACTTGCCGGCGCCGTGGTCGACCAGGGTGACGTTCGGGTGGTCCTGCTGCACGTCCTTCACCAGCGGCTCGATGAACTGGACCAGGTGGTAGACCTGCTTCAGCTTGCGCCGGCTGTCCTGGTTCAGCTTGCCCTCGCGCGTGAGGATGTGCAGCTCCTTGAGCAGCTCGATCGACTGGCCGGGCTTGATCTCGGGGAGCAGCTCGTACACCGTTGGTGCTGGTTTCTTCGTCGCGTTGGTACTCTTAACTTGCTTCATCTATCCAGGCTGCCTGTATCGCTTCCAGTACGCGTTCGCCGCCGCGCGTGCGGTCGTCGTCGAAGCCTTCCAGCCCGACGACCCAGTTATGCAGATCGACGAAGCGCACCGACGCCGGATCGGCGTCGGGGTACTTCTCGAACAGCGCCTCGGCGATGGCGCTCACATCGGTCCATTTCATGGGGCCTCCCCCTTGTGATGGCGATCAGTGGTTCTTTTCGGCTGCGTGGTTGATCGTGTATTTCGGAATCTCGACCACCAGGTCTTCCTCCGCGATGATGGCCTGGCACGACAGGCGCGAATTCGGCTCCAGGCCCCAGGCCTTGTCGAGCATGTCTTCTTCTTTTTCTTCCTGCTCGTTCAGCGAATCGAAACCCTCGCGCACGATCACGTGGCAGGTGGTGCAGGCGCACACGCGGTCGCAGGCGTGTTCGATGTCGATGTCGTTCTCGAGCAGGGTGTCGCAGATCGACTTGCCCTGCTGGCCGTCGAGGACGGCGCCTTCGGGGCAGAACACGGGATGGGGAAGGATGACGATTTGTGGCACTTCTTGACCTCTTGTGTTTGTTTGCTTCAGGGGGCACTCGCGGTTGGTGAATGGTGGCCCGCGCCCCTTGCACGTCGCCCCTGCGAAGGCAGGGGTCCAAGTTCTACGCGCTAACGTAATGCTAACAAACTTGGGCCCCTGCCTCCGCAGGGGCGACGGATTTTAGTTCGCCGGTTGAATCGGGCTTCGATTACACCTGATCCAGCGATTTCCCCGCCAGCACCTTGCGCACGTTCTTGTCCATGCGCCGCGCCGCGAATTCCTCGGTGCCGTGCGCCAGTGCCTGCACCGCATCGTGCAGCTTGTTCTGGCGCTCGTCGTGGCCGACGGTCTCGTCGCCCGAGCGGGCTTGCGCCGCGCGCACGCCCTCTTCCAGCGCCGCGATCGCCGCGCGCTCTTCCTCGCTCAGCAGGTCGGCATCGAGTTCCAGCGCCGACTGGGTCGCCAGCAGGATGCGCTCGGCCTCGACCTGTTCTTCGCGCAGGGCGCGCGCCGCCATGTCGCTCGAGGCGGCGGTGTACGAGTCCTGCAGCATGCGCGCGACCTCGTCGTCGCCCAGGCCGTAGGACGGCTTGACCGTGATCGAGGCTTCCACGCCCGAGCGCGTTTCGCGCGCCGACACCGACAGCAGCCCGTCCGCATCGACCTGGTAGGTCACGCGGATGCGCGCCGCGCCGGCCGCCATCGGCGGGATGCCGCGCAGCTCGAAGCGCGCCAGCGAACGGCAGTCCGTCACCAGCTCGCGCTCCCCCTGCACCACGTGAACCGCCAAGGCAGTTTGACCATCCTTGAAGGTGGTGAATTCCTGGGCGCGGGCGCACGGGATGGTCGAGTTGCGCGGGATGATCTTCTCGACCAGGCCGCCCATCGTCTCGATGCCGAGCGACAGCGGGGTCACGTCCAGCAGCAGCCAGTCGTCGCCGGCGGCGCGGTTACCGGCCAGCAGGTTGGCCTGCACGGCGGCGCCCAGCGCCACCACCTTGTCCGGGTCGATGTTGGCGTGCGGGATGGTCTTGAAGTAGTCGCCCACCGCGCGGCGGATGTGCGGCATGCGCGTGGCGCCGCCGACCAGCACCACGCCGTCGACGTCTTCCACCGTCACGTCGGCATCGCGCATCGCCTTGCGGATCGCGTTCATGGTTTTCGCCACCAGCGGCTGGGTGATCTCGGCGAAGGTCTCGGCGGTGATGGTCACCTGCACCAGTTCGCCCGACTTCAGGATCGCCTCGACCGTGGTCTCGGCATTCGTCGACAGCAGTTCCTTGGCCTGGCGCGCCTTGACCATCAGGGTCGCGGTATCGACGTCGGACAGCGGGGACAAAGCGGCCTGCTGGGTGATGTGGCAGAACAGGCGCTGGTCGAAATCGTCGCCGCCCAGGGCCGAGTCGCCGCCGGTCGACAGCACTTCGAACACGCCTTTCGACAATTTCAGGATCGAGATGTCGAAGGTGCCGCCGCCCAGGTCGTACACGGCGAACACGCCTTCCTTGCCATGGTCGAGGCCATAGGCGATGGCGGCCGCGGTCGGCTCGGACAGCAGGCGCAGCACGTTCAGGCCGGCCAGCTGGGCCGCGTCCTTGGTCGCCTGGCGCTGGGCGTCGTCGAAATACGCCGGCACGGTGATCACGGCGCCGACCAGTTCGTCGCCCAGCGCATCTTCGGCGCGCTGGCGCAGCGTGGCCAGGATCTGGGCCGAGGTCTCGACCGGGCTTTTCACGCCGGCGACGGTTTTCAGCTGCACCATGCCGGGGCCGTCGACGAAGTCGTAGGGCATGTTCTCGGCGTGCGCGATGTCCTTCAGGCCGCGTCCCATGAAGCGTTTGACCGAGACAATCGTATTTTTAGGATCGGTGGTCCGGGCGGCCTGGGCCTTGAAGCCGATGTTGGCATTCCCGTTCGGCAGGTAGCGCACGATCGACGGCAGCAGCGAGCGTCCCTCCTCGTCGCTGAGCACTTCCGGGATGCTGTTGCGGACGGTGGCGACGAGGGAATTGGTGGTACCGAGGTCGATGCCCACCGCCAGGCGGTGCTGGTGCGGTGCGGTCGACATGCCGGGTTCGGAAATCTGCAAAAGTGCCATGATCGTGTTACCTGGGTATTTTTGTAGGGTGGACGGCTCTGCCGTCCACGCGTTGATTGTTATTGGCCCCGTTTTCGTGCATGGGCCGGTTGACGCTAACGATCACCGCGTGGACGGGAAACCCGTCCACCCTACCCGTGCTGCAAACGTCTGCTATGACTCCAAGGCCTCGAACGCGTAATGCAATTCGTCGCCGAATTTGTCGAGGAACATCAGCGCGCGCACGCCCTGGGCCGCGTTCTGGTAGTCCCCGGCGTCCAGCAGCTTGCCGACCTGGGCCAGGCGTGCCTTGCGCTCCGCGCGCACCTGGGCGTCGAGTTCGTCGAGCGCGCCGGCGTCCTTCGATGCGCGCGCGTCGGCCAAAGCCTCGCGCAGCTCCATCTGCTGCATCAGGAAATCCATCGGCATCGCCGTGTTGGACTCGGTCTGCAGGTCGACGCCGTGCAATTCGCACAGGTATTGTGCGCGCTTTTGCGGATTGCGCAGCGTTTGGTACGCCTCGTTGGCGCGCGTCGCCCACTGCATCGCGACGCGCTTTTCTGCATCGCTGGCGTTCACGAAACGGTCCGGGTGGACACGGCCCTGGACTTCGCGGTAGGCCGCGTCCAGCGCGTCCATGTCGACGTCGAAGCGGGCCGGAAGTTGGAACAGCTCGAAGTGATTCTGCATCGGGGATGACGACTCTGCGCTCAGATACGGAAGCTCTCGCCGCAACCGCAATTGTCCTTGACGTTCGGGTTGTTGAAGCGGAAGCCTTCGTTCAGGCCTTCGCGGGCGAAATCGAGTTCGGTGCCGTCGATGTACGGCAGGCTCTTCGGATCGACGAACACCTTCACGCCGTGCGATTCGAAGATGTTGTCCTCGCCTGCCGGCTCGTCGACGTATTCCAGCTTGTAGGCCAGGCCGGAGCAGCCCGTGGTGCGCACACCGAAACGCAAGCCGACGCCCTTGCCCCGGCGTTCGAGGTAACGGGTGATATGACGGGCGGCTTTTTCGGTCAGGGTGATTGCCATTCTTTTGTTCTCCAGCTTAATTCAAGGCTACGGTTTGCTGCATCGTAGGGTGGGCTCCCAGAGCCCACGCGAAAGCCGGCGCGGTGCTAGCGTCCGCGTGGGCACGGGGTGCCCACCCTACGAATTACGCCTGTTCGGTGGCGTGCTTGGTCTTGTAGTCGGCCACGGCCGCCTTGATCGCGTCCTCTGCCAGGATCGAGCAGTGGATCTTGACCGGCGGCAGCGCCAGCTCTTCGGCGATCTGGGTGTTCTTGATGGCCAGCGCCTCGTCCAGCGACTTGCCCTTGACCCATTCGGTGATCAGCGAGCTCGACGCGATCGCCGAACCGCAGCCGTAGGTCTTGAACTTCGCGTCTTCGATGACGCCGGCTTCGTTGACCTTGATCTGCAGCTTCATCACGTCGCCGCAGGCCGGGGCGCCGACCATGCCGGTGCCGACGTCGTCGGCGTTCTTGTCGAAGGCGCCGACGTTGCGCGGGTTTTCGTAGTGGTCGAGGACTTTATCGGAATATGCCATGGTGGTTCTCCTTGAATTCGTATGCGGTGATTAGTGTGCAGCCCATTGGATCGAATTCAGGTCGATCCCTTCCTTGTGCATGTCCCACAGCGGCGACAGCTCGCGCAGCTTGCCGACTTTCGACTTCAGCAGCTCGACCGCGAAGTCGATGTCTTCCTCGGTCGTGAAACGGCCGATGGTGAAGCGGATCGAGCTGTGCGCCAGTTCGTCGCTGCGGCCCAGGGCGCGCAGCACGTACGACGGTTCCAGCGAGGCCGAGGTGCAGGCCGAACCCGACGACACGGCGAGATCCTTGACCGCCATGATCAGCGACTCGCCTTCGACGAAGTTGAACGAGACGTTCAGGTTGTGCGGCACGCGGTTGTCCATGTCGCCGTTGATGTAGACCTCTTCGATCTCCATCAGGCCCTTGGCCAGGCGGTCGCGCAGCGCCTTGGTCTTTGCCAGTTCGGTGTCCATCTCTTCGCGGGCGATGCGGAAGGCTTCGCCCATGCCAACGATCTGGTGCGGTGCCAGCGTGCCCGAACGCAGGCCGCGCTCGTGGCCGCCGCCGTGCATCTGCGCTTCCAGGCGCACGCGCGGCTTGCGGCGCACGTACAGCGCGCCGATGCCCTTCGGACCGTAGGTCTTGTGCGCGCTGAAGCTCATCAGGTCGACTTTCAGCTCGGCCAGGTTGATGTGGACCTTGCCGGTGGCCTGGGCCGCGTCGCTATGGAAGATGATGCCTTTCGAGCGGCACAGTTCGCCGATTTCCTTGATCGGCTGGACCACGCCGATCTCGTTATTCACCAGCATCACCGAGACCAGGATGGTGTCCGGGCGCATCGCGGCTTCCAGCTGCTCGAGGGTGATCAGGCCGTTTTCCTGCGGCTCCAGGTAGGTCGCTTCGAAACCTTCGCGCTCGAGTTCGCGCACGGTGTCCAGCACGGCCTTGTGCTCGGTCTTGACGGTGATGAGGTGCTTGCCCTTCGACTGGTAGAAGTGGGCGGCACCCTTTATCGCCAGGTTGTTCGATTCGGTGGCGCCGGAGGTCCAGATGATCTCGCGCGGGTCGGCGCCGACCAGGGCCGCGACGTTGGCGCGCGCTTCCTCGACCGCCGCCTCGGCACTCCAGCCGTAGGCGTGGCTGCGCGATGCCGGATTGCCGAACTGCTCGCGCAGGAACGGAATCATCTTGTCGGCGACGCGTGGATCGATCGGCGTGGTGGCCGAATAGTCCATGTAGATCGGGAAATGAGGCGCAGTTACGAAGCTCTGCTCGATTTTTTTGTCCAAAGGCGCGTTCATCAGTTCACTCCAGTTTGCTCTTCAGTTTTGTCCGACGGCGGCGTGGCGGTGCATCACCACGACGTTCTGTTCTTTGTGTTCTTTCAGCTTTTGCTGTTCGACCAGGTCATGCAGGGTCACCGAATCGAGATAGTCCACCATCTTGGCGTTGAGCGTGGCCCACAGCTCGTGGGTCATGCAGCGCGTGCCGGCGGCGGCATCCGCGCCGTGGCAGTTTTCCTTGCCGCCGCACTGGGTCGCATCGAGCGGCTCGTCGACGGCGATGATGATGTCGGCCACGGTCACTTTTTCGGCACTGCGCGCCAGGCTGTAGCCGCCACCGGGACCGCGCACCGACTCGACGATCTCGTGCCGGCGCAGCTTGCCGAACAGCTGCTCCAGGTAGGACAGCGAAATGGCCTGGCGCTGGCTGATGCCCGACAGCGTGACCGGACCGTTGCCCTGGCGCAGGGCAAGATCGATCATCGCAGTTACAGCAAAACGGCCTTTGGTGGTCAGACGCATCACAACCCCGGTTTGGTTTCCATACAAGTGTTAAAATCTTGCTTCTCTTCAACCCCTCAGCTTGCAATGTCTTGTGGACATCGAGATAAAAACCTGATTAGTTGATTGATTTAGTCAAGTATAGCGCATTCGGCGGTGTTTGTCTTGGCGCGCCCAAAATGCAAAACGGCCCGATCCATGGCTGACCGGGCCGCATGCGCAGGGCGCGATACCCTACGCTTTACATCTGTTTACCACGGCAAATCTCAAGTGCGGCTGCGCGCACCCGCGGTACGGCGGCGCCGCGCCAGGCCCAGCATGCCGAGGCCGCCGGCCAGCATCCCCAGGCTGCCCGGTTCCGGCACCTCGGCCGCGGCGGCGCCGATCGAGAGATTGTCGACCACCACGTCATACCCGGTCCAGCCGTAGAAATAGCCCGGCACGTAGGTCGTGAAGGCGATCTCGTCGACGCTGGCCAGGACGTCGGCGAAGCTGCGGTCCGGCGGCAGGGCCGGCACGCCACCGGTTTCGGTATCGTCGATGCCGTAGCCGCCCCAGCCGCCCGGCAGCGCAGTCGACGCGGTATCGCCGATGGTCACCTCGAAATGCTGCCAGCCCATGCCGGCGCCGATCGTGCCCAGGTTGTACCAGACGCTGGTATAAGGCATGCCCTGGTAGGGATTGTCGTAATCGCGCAGCTCGACCACCAGGTTGCGCGTCACTTCCTGTCCGGTGCCCCAGTAGATGATCGAGTTGGCCAGGATGTCGATGCCGAGCGTGACCGAAGGCGAAGCGCCGTAGTTGCCGACGAAGGCCGGATTCGTGGTGTTCGACCAGGTCATGCCGAAGGTCTCCGGATTGATCGTGTGCAGCGCCGGCGAACCGTAGGACGAATCGATCCAGGCACCGGCTTCGCCGTCGTAGGCCGGCTGGTTGTCCCAGCCCTGCAAGCCATGCGAAAAGTCGACGGTCGTGCCTGCGTTGGCCGTCGTCAGGACGGACAGGAGAGTGAGTGCGAGCCCGGCAAATGCTGTCTTCATGTGTTCCTCGTGGATGGTGGATGGATGCGCAGGCTGCCCGTGGCGGCGACCGGCTTCCCCATGCTGCGAGGACGTGTACTTAGTGTCAATTAATCAAATGCACTAGATTTCACAAACTTGTCTGCGAATTATTACCGCATGTCTCAACTTGTAATTTGCACAACAATGTGGCGATTCTTGCCCAGACCCGGGGCGGCCGCGCACGGCAGGGGTGCGCTTCAATCCTTGCGCAGCAGCTGCATCGGACCGAACAGCCGGTGCATGCCTTCGTGGCCGATGAAGCTGAGGTTGTACGGGTGCTCGGCCTGGGTCTTCGGGAAGACCTCGCTTTCCGGCACTTTTTTCAGTTGCTCGGCGATCTTGCCCCACAAGACCAGGGTCGGCTTGTCGCGGCACCCGGCCAGGGCCGCGAACACCGCCTGCTGGAACGGCACCCAGGCGCGCGCATCGATTACCGGCGCCACGTGCTTGCGGAACACCAGCGAGGCATTCAGCAGCAGGAAACCCTGGCCGAGCAGCTTGTCCTGCAGTTCGGCCAGGGTCTGGATCGCGCCGCCCGCACGCGCCGCCCTGGCGATCGGCGCCAGCGCGGCGCCGCCGGTATCGTCGACCTGCAGGCTGCCGTCGGCCACCAGCAGCATCTTCATGAAGTTGCGCAGCGAGGTCGCGCGGTTGACCGGCTTCGACAGGCCGGTGTCCGACCACAGCTCGCCCACCGCCCCATCCATGAAGCAGACGCCGGTCGCGCTTTCCGGGCGCGGATACGGCCCCTCCCCCACCAGCACGTAGCGCACCCGGTCCAGCGGCAGCGAGAACGCGGCGAACAGGCGGCCGCCGGTCGGCAGGTAATCGTCGCCCGCCAGCGCCGGCAGGTAGTCGGGCGTGGCGCGCATCATGGCTTCCAGGCCGGCGGCCAGGTGCGGGCGCCAGGAGGCGTCGGCCAGTTGCAGGGCGTCGAGGATAACGGCGGGGACGGTGGACTCAGGCATGGCACAAAGCGTGGGCTGAAGGGAGCCAGATTATAGCCGAGCCGGCCGTTCGCAAGCCGCGCGCACGGCTTTTTTCGCCGGCTGTTCCGCACGTCAAGGTGGCGTCCGGATTTCGGGAATCGGCGCATGCTTTTGCCGGTTGAAACCTGCTGACAAGGAGAGCCAGATGCAAACCATTCAGGATGTGATGACCCGCGACGTGCAAAGCATCGCGCCGCAGGAAACCGTGCAGCGCGCGGCCCAGATGATGGATGAACTGAACGTCGGCGCGATTCCCGTGCTCGATGGCCGCAAGCTGGTCGGCATGATCACCGACCGCGACATCACGGTGCGCTCGACCGCCGCCGGCCAGGCCCCCGACCAGGCCCGCGTGGGCGACGTGATGAGCGTCGACGTGCGCACCTGCGCGCCGGACCAGAGCGTCGACGAGGTGCTGGACCAGATGGGCGACGTCCAGATCCGGCGCTTGCCGGTGCTGGACCGGCAATCGCAGGAAGTGATCGGTATCGTGTCGCTGGGCGACATGGCGGCCAAGCATTCGGCCGGGATCGACCATACGCTGGAGGAGATTTCGACGCCGGCGGAGCCGGACCGGTCGACCGTGGGGACCGAGACACGGCACTGATGTGAGCTGCCGCGCTGCGTGATTCCGTCGTCCCCGCGCCGCGGGGAGTCGTTTCCGGCAATGCCGGAAACGACAGTTCGTTGGCTTACTCGGCGTCCGGCTGGTTCGACGGATGCGCCGCGACGAACGCCGGCATCTCGCTGCACAGCGTGTTGATGCGCGCGATGTGCGGGTAGATCGACACGTCGATGCCGTGGCGCTGGGCGTTGTACACCTGGGGCACCAGGCAGCAGTCGGCGATGGTCGGGGTGTGGCCGTGGCACAGCGGGCCGGAACTCGGGTCGCGCGCCAGGTGGGTTTCCAGCACCTCGAGTCCGCTGACCAGCCAGTGACGGTACCACTCCTTCTTGACTTCCTCGCTTACCTTCAGCTCGTCCGTCAGGTAGCGCAGCACGCGCAGGTTGTTGACCGGGTGGATGTCGCAGGCGACGATCTGCGCCAGTTCGCGCACGCGCGCGCGGCCGGCGGCGTTCTTCGGCATCAGCGGCACTTTCGGATGCTCGTCCTCGATGTATTCGAGGATCGCCAGCGACTGCGTCAGCGTCAGGTAATCGTCCTGGAAGGCCGGCACCAGCCCGGCCGGGTTGATGGCGCGGTACTGCGCCTGCAACTGCTCGCCGCCGTCGCGCAGCAGGTGCACCGGGATCGCTTCGTACGCCAGTCCCTTCAGGTTCAGGGCGATGCGCACCCTGTAGGCGGCAGAGCTGCGGAAATACGTGTAAAGCCTCATTCTTTCCTCCCGTGATAGTGGGCGACCTCCTGGTCGATCGCCCCGAATATGCTCGTGCCGTCCGCGCCCGTCATCTCGATGCGGACCGTGTCGCCGAAACGCAGGTACGGCGTCTGCGGCGCGCCCTGCTCGATGGTTTCGTACATGCGCAGCTCGGCCAGGCAGCAATAACCGACACCGCCGTTGGCGATGCTCGAGCCATGCAGGCTGCCCTGCTTGTTGGATACCGTGCCCGAACCGATGATGCTGCCGGCCACCAGCTCGCGTGTTCTGGCCGCGTGCGCAATCAGCTGGGCGAAGCTGAACGTCATGTCGTCGCCCGCATTGGGGCGGCCGAAGGGTTCGCCGTTGAGCGTGACCTGCAGCGGCAGGCGCAATTTGCTGTCTTGCCAGGCATTGCCGAGCTCGTCCGGCGTGACTGCCACCGGCGAGAACGCACTGGCCGGTTTCGACTGGAAGAAGCCGAAGCCCTTTTCCAGCTCCTTCGGAATCAGGTTGCGCAGCGAGACGTCGTTGACCAGCATGACCAGGCGCACGGCGGCCGCGGCCTGCTCGAGCGTGGCACCCATCCGCACGTCGCCGGTGACGACCGCCACTTCGGCCTCGAGGTCGACGCCCCAGTCCTCGGACAGCACGGCGATCGGATCGCACGGCCCGGTAAAGGAATCGGAGCCGCCCTGGTACATCAGCGGATCGGTATAGAAGGACGGCGGCACCGTGGCGCCGCGCGCCTTGCGCACCAGCTCAACGTGGTTGATGTAGGCGGAGCCGTCGGCCCACTGGAAGGCGCGCGGCAATGGCGACGCGCATTCCTGCTCGATGAAGGAGGCAGCGTCGGGCGCGGCGCCGGCATTCAGCACTTCGTAGACGGCACGCAGCTGCGGCGCGACGCGCTCCCAGTCATCCAGCGCGGCCTGCAGGGTGGGCGCGATGTCGGGGACCGCCTGGCAAGTGACCAGGTCACGACTGACCACGACCAGCGTACCGTCGCGGCCGCCGGTCTTCAGGGTAGCGAGTTTCATGCTTTTCTTTCATAGTTGCAATTATTGCCGCCATTACAACTGAAAACGAACGTTCGTACAAACGGTTTTTTTGTACTGCGCACCCTGCGCCGGGAATTAGAACAATCCCTCAAAAATGCTGCCTCGGCCTGTGTCGCGTTGCACAAACGCTATTGAGCCAGACGATCGCCAGTTCCGACCGTGCGCTTGCGAACATTGCAAGCATGACCACCCATCCTGCATCGTCAACCGCCGCGCTAGAATGTGGCTATCTCACATCAACGCATGCAGGCACGATGTCTCACAACACCATCGCGATCAACCAGCGCATGGACCGGTTCGACGGCCACGACAGCGTCTGGCTGTTCGGCTACGGCTCCCTGATCTTCAAGGCCGACTTTCCCTTCCTCGAGCGGCGCCCGGCACACATCGGCGGCTGGACCCGGCGCTTCTGGCAGGGTTCGCACGATCACCGCGGCACGGAAACGGCACCGGGGCGCGTCGTCACCCTGGCGCCCGAGGACGGCGCCGTCTGCCACGGCATGGCCTACCTGGTCACGCCCGAGGAATTCGCCCACCTCGATTACCGCGAAAAGAACGGCTACCTGCGCCTGGCCACCGACATCCATTTCGAGGACGGCAGCGCGGCCCACGGCATCGTCTACATCGCCACCCATGAAAACGCGGCCTACCTCGGCCCCGCCAGCGAACGCGAGATCGCACGCCAGATCGCCGGCGCCCGCGGGCCGAGCGGGCCCAACAGCGAATACCTGCTGGAGCTGGCCAAGGCCTTGCGCGAGCTGGGCAAATTCGATCCGCACGTGTTTGAGATCGAGCGCCACCTGGCCGAGTTCCGGGGCTGAACCGGCCGCGCCGATGCGCGCAAGGCGGCCGAGCATCCTGCCGTGTGCGCGGACGGTGCGCCGTGCTTTGTGATCTAATTGGTATGACATTCAGCCAATATGCACCACAGGAGAGCACGATGCAGCAGCAGGACCAGCAACACGACCAGGCGCAGCCACAGGACCAGCCACAGGGTCAGCCACTGAGCGCACGCCCGGCCACGCCCAAGGATCTCGACGAGGATACCCTCGCCTTCGTGCGCAAGGTGTTCGGCCATGCCCGCGCCGGCGACGCGGAAGAGCTGGGCATGTACCTGGGCCACGGCCTGCCGCCCAACCTGCGCAACGAACGCGGCGACAGCCTGCTGATGCTGGCCTGCTACCACGGCCACCTCGACGCCGCGCGCGTACTGCTGGACCATGGCGCCGATCCGGAAGTCATGAACGATGCCGGCCAGACGCCGCTCGCCGGCGCCGCCTTCAAGGGCGACCTGCCGGTCGTCACCCTGCTGCTGGATCGCGGCGCGCAAGTCAACAATGCCGGCCCCAACGGCAAGACGGCGCTGATGTTCGCCGTCATGTTCAATCGCGTCGAGATCGCCCGCCTGATGCTGGCGCGCGGCGCCGATCCCTTCCACCGCGATGCCGACGGCAACTCGATGGCCGATGCCGCCCGCAAGATGGGCGCCGCGGATACCCTGGAATTGCTGGCGGCGGCGACCGGCGAGCGCTGATCCATGCCGGCGCCGGGTGCCGCTCATTACATCCCGCTCATCACCTCCAGATATCGCGGCAATACCGCCTCGGTCAGCCACACGCCGTTGTCCGAACGGTAGAACGCGAGGCCGTCCGCGCGCATGCGCCCCGTGTCGACGCGCAGGATGGCCGGAAAGCCGTGGCGCGCCCCGACCCGCCTGGCGGTGTCGATATCGGCCGACAGGTGGACGTGATGCCGCCCCGAGGCGCGCAACCCTTCGGCCAGGATCGATTTCAGGAAGCGGCTGGCGGTGCCGTGGTACAGCACTTGCGGCGGCTCGGCCTGGACCAGCGCCAGGTCGACCTGGATCGAATGGCCCTGGCTGGCGCGAATGCACGTGCGGTCGTCATTGAAGGCAAAGCGCTGCTTGTCGTTGTCGGCCACCACGCGCTCGAGCAGTGCCCGGTCGACCGCGTGGCCGGCGGCGGCAAGGCGCTCCAGCAGCGCGTCGACGCCGGTCCAGCCATGGGCATCGAGTGCCAGCCCGATGCTGTCCGGCCGGTGGCGCAAGACGTAACTCAACAATTTACTGGTGGCGACGACAGGATCGGCTGGCATGGCAGGCTGGGGTTTGTGGGATAAGCCGCCAGCATACGGCAATCGTGACAATGCCAGCGTTTTGCCCTGCCCGGCATCGGCTAGACTCGCGTCCCATGACGAATCACACCAACGCGGGCGGCCGTGCGCCCGGCCTCGACCTGCTGCGCGCCGGCGCCATCCTCACGGTCATGCTCTACCATCTGGCCAGCCACGGCTTTGCATTGGACGGGTTCGGACACCATGGCTGGCTGGGCGTGGACCTGTTTTTCGTGCTCAGCGGCTACTTGATCGGCTGGCAGGTCGTGCGCCGCTACGCGGACGGCAAACACCCCGACTGGCCGGCCTTCATGCTGAGTCGGGCCCTGCGCGTGCTGCCGGCCTACCTTGCGGTGCTCGGCCTGTACCTAACCGTGCCGGCATGGCGCGAAACCGAGCGCTTGCCGCCGCTGTGGCAGTTCTTGACGTTCACGGTCAACCTGTTTCCGGACTGGGATGCAGCCCGCGCCTATTCGCACGCATGGTCGCTGTGCGTCGAAGAACATTTTTATCTGCTGCTGCCGCCGGCGGCCATGCTGCTTGCGCGCCGTCCGGGGCCGCGCAAGATGCTTGCAGTTGCAGCACTGCTGGTGGTGGGCGGCATGCTGTCGCGCGACTGGACCTGGCAGCGCAGCGTGGCGCCGCATCTCGGCGCGGGCGGCGATCCGGGCCTGGCCATCAAGGGCTACGTCGAACGGATCTACGACCCGACCTGGCACCGGCTCGACGGCTTGCTGGCCGGCGTGCTGCTGGCAAGCGTGCGCGCCTTCCGCCCGGCATGGTGGAAGCACGTGCTGCGCCATGGGCCGCTAGTGCTGGTGCTTGGCGCGGCATGCATCGCCGCCGTGATCGCGATCGATCCGCTGGGCCGGACCGGCGCCGTCGTCCAGTTTCCGCTGGCGGCGCTCGGCTTCGCCGGCCTGGTCGCGGCAGTGCAGAGCCCACGGCTGCCGTTCGCCCGCGTGCGCTTGCCGGGATGCCGGCAAGCCGCCTTGCTGGCGTTCAGCCTCTACCTGACGCACAGGCAGGTGTATGCCTGGCTGGATGAGCGGCTCGACGGGATGGTGGCCGCGGCGCCGCTGACGGCTTTTGTCCTGTACAACCTGGCCGCGCTCGCGGTCGCCGCCCTGCTGTACTGGAGCGTCGAGCGGCCGGCGCTGCGGCTGCGCGACCGCCTGCTGGCGCAGCGCGCAGCGCGGACGCTTACTGCTGCGCCGCGGCCGGCACCGATTCGATCTCGGCCTTAGCGCGTGCCAGGATGGCGGCAATACGCTGCTGCTCTTCGGCCGGCGAATGGGCGCGTGCCTCGAGCGCATGCTTGAGCGCATGGCGCGCGTCGGCGAGTTCCGCGGTCCAGCGCTTGCCGCCGGCATCTTCCCCGCCTTCGGCCAGGGCGCTGCGCATCACGCGCATCTTTTCGGCGGCGGCGTCCAGCTTGGCCAGCAACCCGTCGACATGCTCGCGATTCGCCTCCAGGTGGGTCCGGCCGTCGTCCGACAGCGCATAGCGCTTGCGGTTGCCTTCGGCCTGGATGCTGACGTGGCCGCGGTCTTCCATGCAGCTCAGTGCCGGATACATCATGCCCGGGCTCGGTACATAGAAACCGCTGGAACGCTGTTCGAGCGCCTTGATCAGTTCGTAACCGTGGCTGGGCTGCTCGCCGATCAGGGCCAGCAACAGCAGCTGCAGGTCGTCCGACGACAATTTGCGTCCGCGCGGGCCGCCTTCGTCGAAGCCGAAACCGCCGCCGCGGCCGCCGCGCGGACCGGGGCCGTGGCCACGGGGACCGCGATGCGGACCGTCCGGGGCCGCGTGATACTCATGCTGGCCGTAATCGTGACCATGTTCGTGGCCATGATGTTCGTGATGATGATGCGGGTGATGATGGTCGTGACGTGGCATGACTTTTCCTTTTATATCGTAAGATACATCTTAAGATATAGATGAAGGTTGATAAAGTCAAGCGCCTGTCGCGCCATGGGTGCCTTTTCAGTCAGGCTGCACTGTCCTCCAGCACACGCCGCACCTGCGCCGCCCGCTGCTCGACACTGCCGCGCACCACGGTATGCGGAATGCCGCGCGCCTGCAGGTCCTCGATGACCAGCCGCTGGATGCGGCCGCGCCACGCCTCGTTCTCGCGCACGTCCTGTTCTTCATAAGGGATGTCGTCGGCGCAGACGAAGGTGTGCGCGTAGCGGGTGCGGCAATCGTCGGCGCAGCGCAGCAGCGCGGCCGGCGGCGGATCGCCGACCTGACGGAACTGGATGCCCAGCAATAAGGTGGTGAGTGCATTGGTATCGACGAACAGCCAGCGGCGCGCATGCGGCAAGGCGGCGTCTTCGGCCTGGCGGTGCTTGACGGCGATCTCGACATAGTCGTCGGCATCCAGCTTGCCCTGCTTTTCTTCCCAGATGAAGCGGCCGATCTCGGGAACGGACACGGTGCCGTAGGCGTGCGCCAAGTGTTCCGACAAGGTCGATTTGCCGGTCGACTCGGCGCCGACGAAGACCACGCGCTGCGCTTCCCCTGTTTCTGCTTGTTGTGCCTGCTCCACCATAGTGTTGTCCGAAGATGAAAACACGCATCCTAGCCGACGCTACAGGCACAGACAACTCGGCATTTACAGCTCAGCAATAATGCCGCGATACTTCACTGCACTGCTACAGCGCAGTGCTAGACTGGTGTGACCCCAACCATTGCCGGTGTCATGCCGGCAAGCCGCCACCATGACCGAACTGACCAGCGCCGGCTTCGTGCTCCGTCCCTACCTTGCCGACGACGCCACCGCCTTTGCCGCCGCGGTGCAGGAATCGATGGCGACGCTCGGTCCGTGGATGCCCTGGGCCGAGGCCGGCTTCGACGAAGCGCAGGCCCTGGCCTGGTTCGCCGCCTGCGACGCCGGCCGCGCGGACGGCAGCAGTCACGAGTTCGGCATCTTCCGCAATGGCATGTTCGTCGGCGGCGCCGGCCTGAATCAGCTCAATCCGGCGCACGCCCTGTGCAACCTCGGCTACTGGGTGCGCACCTCGGCACAGCGGCAAGGCGCCGCCTCCGCCGCGGTGATGGCGCTGGCGCACTACGCCTTTCGCGACCTGCACCAGTCGCGCGTGGAAATTGTCGTCGCCGAAGGCAACGATGCCAGCCTCGGCGTGGCGCGCAAGGCCGGTGCCGTCCACGAATGCCTGGCGCGCAACCGCCTGGTGCTGCACGGCGCGCCGGTGGCGGCCCACGTCTTTTCCCTCGTGCCGGGCGATCTCAGAACAGATCCATCTGCGCTGCCGCAGCCGCGGTCGGCTTGACCGTCGGCTTCGGCACCACCAGCGGACGCCGGAACTGCGAACCGTCCAGCTGGCTGAAGCGGCCGGTGTAGCCATCCATGCCGAGGCGCTTGATGGCCTTGGTGAAGCGCTGGCGGATCAGGTCGGCCCAGATGCCTTCGCCATGCATGCGCTTGGCGAAATCGCTGTCGTATTCCTTGCCGCCGCGGATGTCCTTGATGCGGTTCATCACGCGCTGGGCGCGGTCCGGGAAATGGGCGTGCAGCCATTGCTGGAACAGCGGGTTGACTTCCCAAGGCATGCGCAGGATCGTGTAATGGGCACCGACGGCGCCGGCGTCCTTGGCCGCTTCCAGGATGCGCTCGATTTCCGGTTCGGTGACGAAGGGGATGATCGGCGCCACGCTGACGCTGACCGGGATGCCGGCCTCGGTCAGCGTGCGGATCGCGCGCAGGCGGCGGGACGGCGCGGCCGCGCGCGGCTCGAGCGTGCGGGCGATTTCGCCGTCCAGCGTGGTGAGCGTGATGGCGGCGCAGGCCAGGCCCTTCTCGGCCATCGGCGCGATCAGGTCGATGTCGCGCTCGATCAGCGCCGACTTGGTGATCAGGCCGTAGGGGTGCTGGCATTCCTTCAGCACTTCCAGCACTTCACGCGTGATGCGGCGGTCCCGTTCGCACGGCTGATAGGCATCGGTGTTGACGCCGATCGCGATGTTGTGGGGCACGTAGCCGGGCCGCGCCAGTTCCTGGCGCAACAGGTCGGCCGCGTTCACCTTGGCGAAGATGCGGCTTTCGAAGTCCAGGCCCGGCGACAGGCCGAGGTAGCTGTGCGAGGGCCGCGCGAAGCAATAGATGCAGCCGTGCTCGCAGCCGCGGTAAGGGTTCAGCGACACGCCAAACGGAATGTCGGGCGAGTTGTTGCGGGTGAGGATGCTTTTTGCGAACTCCTCGCTGACCATGGTCCTGGGCGGCGCATCGTTGCCGGACGCAGGGGCGGCGCCGGGTACGCTCCAGCCGTCGTCGAAGCGCACGCGCGCATTGACTTCGTAGCGGCCCTGCATGTTGCTGACGGCGCCGCGCCCCTTGAAAGCGACAGTCTGGACCATCGGCCGGGCAAGGGTTTCCACTGCTGCTCCGGACCGGGCCGGCGACGGCCGGGACGGCATCTTCGGTGGCCTGACGGGCAACAGCGGCAACATCACTTGCCCTTCCATACGGCTCACGCTGGCTTTTTGACGATTCACGCGGCGCTCCTATAAATACTGTATGTTTATACAGTATAGTACGCCGATGTCATTCGTGGTTCAAGTGCCTTGTAACCTGTTGTATGCACGCCGCTTGTTGTTGCACAAACCCGTCGAACGCCGCCAGTAGAGGCCGGTAATAAATGGGGTTTTCTTCCAGTTGAGCAAGTGCATGGACGGCCGCCTCGAACGACGACAGCTGGTGCGGCGCATGCGCCTTGCGAATTCGATAAGCGCTCGGCGGCACCTCTTGCAAGGCCAGCCGCGGCAGGCGCTGCAGCGCCGGGTTCAGGTACAGCATCTTGCGGCTCTTGCGCCAGGTGGCGTCCAGCACGACCAGGCGCAGGCGCTCCGGATACCGCAAGGATTCGGATGGCAACGGGGGCGGCGGCGCGATGCCGAGCGAGGCGTCGCCGGGCGTGTCGGGATACAGCAGCAGCGGCGTGCGTCCGTCCGCATGCAGCAGCGTGTCCAATGCCTGCGCGGAAAAGGTTTCGCCGACCTCGAGCCGGCTGCCGGCCAGGCACAGGTGCAGCAGGCGCGCGCTGTTCTTGGCGTTGCGCACTTCGAGCGGATGTTGCAGGACCAGCAGTTCGACGCGGCTGGCGAGCGGCACGATCCATCGGCAGATGCAGGCGCTTTGCGCGCGCAGGCAGGCCGGGCAGGCAGCTCGGCGCGGCGAAGTAGATGGATGAGTGGGCAGGTTCATGGGCGGCGATTCTAGCGCCACCCGCAAAATATTACATGCTGCCGACGCGGCGACCGTGCGGCGGCGCCCCTTCCGGCTCATCCGCCGCCGACGCCACCGGCGTGCGCAACACCTTCAGCGCCTCGCTCCACTGCACCACTTGGTCGAGCATGGCATCGACCGCCTGCTCGTGATGCTCGCGCGGATTGAACTTGGTGTACTGTTCCCAATCGTCGTGCAGGGTCAGCATGGCCTGGGCGCGCACGTCGGCCACCATCAGCTCGCCCATCACCAGGCGCAGGTTCTCGATCGCGCGCGCGCCGCCGACGCTGCCGTAGCCGACGAAGCCGGCGGCCTTGTTGTTCCACTCCTTGAACAGGAAATCGATGGCGTTCTTCAGCGCGCCCGAAGTCGCGTGGTTGTACTCGGGCGTGACGAATACGAAGCCGTCGAACTCGGCGATGCGGGCGGCCCAGGCCAGCGTGTGCGGCTGCGAATACTGGCCCATCGAGGGCGGTACCGGTTCGTCCAGCAGCGGCAGGTTGAAATCCTGGATGTCGACCAGTTCGAACAGCGCGTCGCCGCGCAGGCCGGCGATGTCCAGCACCCAGTTGGCCACGTCCAGCGCCTTGCGGCCGGGGCGCGTGCTCCCGACGATGACTCCTATCTTGATCATATGCGTCTCCAGTATGCAGGATTGATAATTTTAATAAGCCGATAAAGCAATGGGCGCCCGATTCACGGCGACGCTGCCCAGCCGCCGCCGAGCGCCCGGTACAGGTCGACGTGCGCCGCCAGGTAACTGGCGCGCAGCTGCAGCACGTTGTTCTCGGCGGTGAAGGCATTGCGCTGCGCGTCCAGTTCTTCCAGATACGAGGAATACCCGTTGCGGTAGCGGTTGTGGGCGATGCGCAGCACCTCGGCGGTGGCGACGCGGCGCGCCTCTGCCTGCTCCAGCTGTTCGCGCAGGCGCTGCACCGCCGTCAGGGCATTCTCGGTCTCGGCCAAGGCGTTGCGCACCACCGATTCGTAGGCGAACACGGCGCGGTCGCGCAGCGAGGCCGAGATGTCGGCCTGGGCGCGCAGGCGACCGGCGTCGAAGATCGGTGCCAGGATGCTGCCCCCGACGCTCCACAGCGTGGTGCCGGCGCCCAGCAGGTCGGGCAGGTTGTGCGCGTAGGCGCCGACCGAGGCGGTCAGGCGCAGCGCCGGCAGCATCTGGTCGCGCGCCACCGCGAGGCTGGCGTCTAGCGCCGCGACCGCGCGTTCGGCCTGGGCGACGTCGGGGCGGCGCCGCAGCAGTTCGGATGGCAATCCCGGCTGGATCGCCGGCACGCGCAGGGCCGCGAAATCGCCCCCGCGCACGACCGCGCCGGGACTGGCACCGGCCAGCACGGCCAGCGCGTTTTCCTGCTGGGTGATGGAACGCTCCAGTTGCGGCACCACGGCCGCGGTGGTGCGGTATTCGGCTTCGGCCTGCGACAGTTCCAGGCGCGAGCTGTAGCCGACTTCGAACTGGCGCCGCGCCAGCTCGAGCGAGCGCACGCGCGACTGCAGCGTGGCGCGCGCCAGTGCCAGCTGGGCGTCGAGGCCGCGCAGGTTCAGGTAGCCCGACGCCGTGTTGGCCGCCACCGACAGCGCCACCGCGTCCGCCGCCGCCTGCTGCGACGCGTAGTCGAAGCGCGCCGCCTGGGTCGCGTTTTCCAGGCGCCCGAAGGGATCGAGTTCGTAGGCCGCCTGCACGTTGCCCTGCACCGAGGTCGATTCGATCGGCGTGCCGAGCGGCCCGATGGCGCGCGCGCGGCCCGGCGTGATGCCGGCAGTCAGGCTCGGCGCCTGGCTCGAGGCTGCCACGCGGATGCGCGCCTGGTATTCCTGCAGGCGTGAACGCGCGGTACGGATGTCGCCGTTATTCGCCAGCGCCTGCGCCACCAGCGCATCGAGCGCCGGGTCGCCGAAGGCGCGCCACCAGTTGGCTTCGACCGCCACGCCGGCGTTGGGGCCGACCTCGGCAGGCGCGCGCCAGGCCGGCGGCACGTTCAGCGTGGAGGCCGGCGGCGGCTGCACCGCGATCCGGCAGCCGCCCAGCGCCACCCCCACCAACACCACCAGCAGCGCCGGCGCATAGCGCAACGCCCCCTTCATCGGGCCTGTCCTTGCGCCGCTGCCGGCTGTACCCGCGTATCGATGCTGGGCACCACCGACATCCCCGGCCGCAAGCGCTGCGCCAGCGGCTGGTTCGGCTCGATGGCGATGCGCACCGGAATACGCTGGGCGATCTTGACGAAGTTGCCGGTGGCGTTATCGGGCTGGATGACGGAGAACTCGGAACCGGTGGCCGGAGCGATTTGCTCGACATGGCCGCGCAATCTGGCGTGGTTGAGCGCATCGACGGTGAAGGTGACCGGCTGGCCCAGGCGCACGTCGGCCATCTGCGTCTCCTTCATGTTGGCCACCACCCACATGGTCTGCGGCACCAGCGCCGTCAGCTGGGTGCCGGCATTGACAAAGGCGCCCAGGCGCACGCTGACCTGGCCCAGCTGGCCGTCGCGTGGCGCCAGGATGCGGGTATTGGCGAGGTCGATCTCGGCCAGCTTCACGGCCGCTTCGGCGTTGGCCACCGCCGCTTCCAGGGCGGCGCGGTTGACGTCGACGGTACGCAGGTTCTGGCGCGCGATCTCGAGCGCGGCGCGCGCCTGCTCGGTGGCCGCCACGGTCTGGGCGCTGGTGGCGCGGGCGGCGTCGCGTTCGCGCGCGGACAGCGAGCCGTCGGCCGCCAGTTCCTCGACCCGGCGCAGGTCGGCGCTGGCCCGCACCGCCTGGGCGGCGGCGTTCTGCACGGCGGCCTGGTTCTGGGCGATGGTGGCGCGCGCCGTGCCCTGGCTCTGGGCGAAGTTGCTGAGGGCCGCGCGCTGGGTCGCCAGCTGGGCGCGCGCCTGTTCCAGCCGCTGGTTGTAGATGCGGTCGTCGATGCGCATTAGGAGCTGGCCCTGGCGTACCGCCTGGAAATCCTGGACGTCCACTTCGACGACATAGCCGGACAGCTGGGGACTGATGATGGTGACCTGGCCGCGCACGGTGGCGTTCTCGGTGGTCTGCAGGGCACTGCGGAAAGGCGGCAGGTTCCAGGCATACAGCACGATCAGCACGCCTACCAGTGCGACCAGCGCGAACAGCACGCCGCTGACGATCACCTTGCGGCTGGATTTTTCTTGTACGGGAGTCTCGGCCATTATCGTTGTCAGTCAATATCAATATCAGCAGGGTTCAGCGCGGCGTCGGATCGGCTACCGGCTCGGGCGGCTTGCCGGCGGCAGTGGACACCGGCGAATCGGTGGCGCCATCGCGTGCCGACACCTGGGGCGCTGGCGCCGGCGCGGCGGGCACCGCCTTCGGCGCCACGTAGTCGATCCAGAGCGCGCGGCCGAAGATCCAGGCCGCGAGCAGGGTCGCCAGCACCGCGATCGCCAGGAACACGTCGTTGTAGGCCAGGATATTGGCTTCGCGCGTCTGGGTCTGGGTCAGCAGCGCGATGCCCTGGCGCGTGCGCGACGCCGGGTCGGTCAGCACGCGGCCGTAGGCGGCGCCATACTGCTGGATGCGCGCGGCCACCAGTGGATCGAGGCTGCTCAGCGCGTCGGCCAGCTGCGAGGAGTGGAATTTTTCGCGCGATATCTGCCAGGTGCCGAGTACCGAGGAGCCGAGCAGGCCGCCCAGGTTCTGGGTCAGGCCGAACAGCACCGAAAAGGTGATCAGGTTGCCGGGGTTGGTAATCACCGAGCCCATCAGCGTCAGCAGCAGCGGCCCCAGGAACATCACGCCGCCAAAGGCGAGCAGGCCCTGGCTGACGTACATCTCCTCGGGGCGCGTCACGCTGGTGGCGTGCGAATCGATCCACGCGCCGCCGGCCATGATCAGGAGCGCCACCACCTGCGGCGCCATCAAGCGCGCCGGATTGAAAGTCAGCGCCGAGAACACGATACCGGCGATGGTACTCAGCAGCACCACCGCGAACAGGGACGTCAGCTGGTCGTTGTTCAGGCCCACCAGGCGCAGGAAGCCGACCGCGCCCACGCTCTGCTCGGACAGCACCACGCGCACCAGCACCATGGCGATGAACACGCGCGCGATCATGCCGTTGGTCAGCCACCGCAGGTTGAGCAGGGGATTCTTGCGGTTGTGCTCGACGGCGATCGAGGCCACGATCAGCACGATCGCCGCCGCCAGCGCCACGCCGACCCAGGGTGCCGAGGTCCACCACAGCACGCGCCCGAAAGTGAGCGCGGCGCACAGCAGCGCCATGCCCGGCGCGAACAGCGCGAAGGTGACGAAGTCGGTCGGGCGGAAGGCCTTGAAGCGGTCGCCCGGCGGCAGCTTGAGCCACAGCACCGCGCCCAGCGTGACCAGGGTCAGGCCCAGCTCGAACAGGTACAGGCCGCGCCATTCGGCCAGCGCCAGCAGGCGGCTCGAGAACAGGTAGGCGATCGGCTGCGCCAGCTGCGAGACGCCGGTCGAGATGATGATGCCGCGCGGCCGCCACGCCTTGGTAAAGGCTTGCAGCGTGTAGTACAGGCCGAGCGTGGACAGCGCCGCCCCGACCATGCCGTGGGCGGCGCGCACCGCGATCGCCGAGCCGAGGTCGTTGACGAACAGGTGGGCGAAGGTCACCAGCGCGTACAGCATCAGGAAGGCTTCGGTAAACGCGCGCAGGCCGAACTGCTGGCGGAATTTCACCAGCAGCAGGTTCATCGACACGTTGGTCATGACGTAGGCGGCCGGCAGCCAGTTGACCTCGGTCGAGAATGCGCCCAGCGTGCCCTGCAGGTTGACCAGGTTGACCGTCACCAGCGCGTTGCCGAGGCCGCCGGTCAGGGTGACCAGGGTGCCGACCAGGAAGAAGGCCAGGCGGCGCGGGTTCGAATGGGCGGGGAAGGACGGGCCACCCGGCATGGTCGGGCGTTCGTCGGGATGCCACTCGCGTGGAGCGTATTTGTCAACGTTGTCGCTCATGCGCCTTCCAGGACCTGTTGCAGCTCTTCCAGTACCTCGGATGCCATTGCCATGCGGGCGGCATCGATGCGCGCCGCGATCGACTGGCGCAGCAGCGCTGCCTGCTCGCCGACCTTGGCCGCCAGCGCCCTGCCCTCCCCGGTGAGCACCACCAGCTTGACGCGGCGGTCGTGCGGGCTCGGCATGCGCTCGGCCAGCCCGCCAGCCACCAGGCGGTCGATGGTGGCGACCAGGGTCGCGCCGTCCACGCCCAGCTGCTCGGCGAGTTGCCGCTGCGATGGCGCGGTCGCGGCCCCCGCCACCGCGGACACCGCATTCCATCCTGCCGGCGTGATGCCGCAGGACTTCAGGTAGCGCTCGAGGGCGGCGCGCCAGGCGCGTGCGCCACCTTGCAGCGCCTGCGTGAAGCGTTCGTCGACAGGAACCATGGGTCATCCAATCGTTAGCTGTACGGATTATCTGCCTCTTCTGGCAAATGTGGCCACACGCGTAGATTTAATTCGAGAATTGGTTAATCGGATATTGCTCTGAAAAATCACAGTGCTTAGAATCAATTTATTCCGCTAAGCAATCAGTTCCCTCCGGGATATTTTCAGAGGGGCCTGTCGACACTGAGGTTCCAGAGTTTCCATGTTTAGAGCACGTCCTTCTGTTCGCAAACTTACGTCCGCATTGATTGTCTGCCTGGGGATGCTGCCGGGCCTGGCCATCGAGCAGGAGCTGCAACTCGACTATCGGATCAACGAACACATCGTGCTGATCCCGGCTGGCAAGAATCATCAGGCACGCCTGGAAACGACGGTGTTCCAGCCGAATGGACAGGGTCCCTTCCCGCTGATCATCATCAACCACGGCAAGGACCCGGGCCATCCGAACATGCAGCCGCGCGACCGCTTCTATCACATGGCGCACGCCTTCGTGGAGCGCGGCTACGCCGTGATGGTGCCGATGCGCCAGGGCTTCGCCAACTCGACCGGGCGCTACCAGGACCACGGCTGCGACATGACGGCCAACGGCTACGCCCAGGCCGAGGACATCCAGGACACCCTCGACTTTGCCCGCAGCCAGAAGTGGATCGACGCCGACCGCATGGTGGTGGCCGGCCAGTCCTATGGCGGCCTGGCGACGATGGCGCTCGGTACCCAGGACCTGCAGGGCGTACGCGGCCTGATCAATTTTGCCGGCGGCCTGCGCGACGACAGCAACGGCTGCGGCTGGCGCTCGTCGCTGGTGGCGGCGTTTGCCGAGTACGGCTCCCAGAACAAGCTGCCGAGCCTGTGGATGTACGGCCAGAACGACTCCCTGTTCGGCCCGGACCTGGTGGCGCGCATGCACGACGCCTTCGAGCAGGCCGGCGGCCGCGCCCAGCTGGTCGAATACGCGCCCTTCAAGCGCGATTCGCACGGCATGCTGGCCAGCCGCGACGGCGAAAAAGTCTGGCTGAAGGACACCATGGCCTTCCTAGACAAGGTCGGCATGCCGACCCAGGTCCTGTACAAGGTGCCGGAACCGCCGGTGCCGCAGCCGACCAATTTTGCCACCATCGAGAATGTCGAAGCGGTTCCTTTCCTGAGCGAAAACGGCAAGCGTGCCTACCAGGAATACCTGACCAAGATGACGCCGCGCGCCTTCGCCATCTCGCCCACCGGCGGCTGGTGCTGGGCCGAGGAAGGCGAAGACCCGGAAGCGCGTGCGCTGGCGGCCTGCTCGGCCAAGAGCGACCAGCCGTGCCGCCTGTATTCGGTGGACCAGCACGTCGTGTGGAATCCGGACCTGGCCGAGAAGGCGGCCGTGACCGCCTCGAACACGCCGGCGCCGGCGCCGGCAGTGACCGGTGGCGGTGGCAGCCCCTCGCTGGGCGGAACGGTGGCGCTGACGAATTGAGGCGCGCTTCAGTGGCGTGGCGCAAATGGTGCGCAGCAACATTTTTTAGCCCGCCACCTGCCGGCTTCAAGAGCTAGCACAAACCCGGTGCCAGATACCAAACCGACAATGTGATGTCCTTTCCATCGCTGGAGACTCACATGCTGCGCCCGGTACTGCGTGCATTGCCGCGCTTGTTGTCCTCTTCGCTGGTCTCGTGCGTGCTGGCGCTCGGCGCCCTGCTGCCGGCCGTACCCGCCCTCGCCGCCAACAATTACCCCGTGGTGCTGGTCCACGGCTTTCTCGGCTTCGGGCCGGACAGCTATCCCGGCAGCGGTTTCCTGTATTGGGGCGGCTACAACAACATCGCCGCCCACATGCAGCTGTACCACGGCCCGCACGCGGTGTACGCGGCCGGCGTCGCCGCCATCGGTTCCAACTGGGATGACGCGGCCGAGCTGTATGCCCAGATCAAGGGCGGCTGCACCGACTACGGCGCCATCCACGTGGCGCGCTACGGCTACCCCGGCCAACCGCAAAAGCCGCCGGACAAGTGCTGGGCCGCCGATCCGAAGAACAACCCGAACGACTACCCGCTCGCGCTCTACCCGCAATGGGATGCCGCGCACCCGCTCCACCTCATCGGCCACAGCCAGGGCGGCACCACCATCCGCGCCCTGATCCAGCTGCTCGAGCACGGCTCCCCCTACGGCGACGAAGGCGGCAGCGAGCTGTACAAGGGCGGCAACCTCGGCTGGGTGCGCAGCGTGGTGACGCTGTCGACGCCACACAACGGCACCACGCTGCGCGACGCCGTGCTCGACATCCTGCCGCAACTGCGCAGCCCGCTGCGCGACTACCTCGACAGCAAGCTGACCTCCTGGGAACTGTCGCCGGACGGCGCACGCGAATTCAACCGCTGGGCCCTGACCTCGCCCGGCGTGTATTATTTTTCCGTGGGTACGGTGGCCACCGAGCGCGGCGCCTGGTGCTGCAACGGCACCGACCGCACTGTGGCGCCGATCCAGAGCAGCAATTTCCAGTACCCGCGCGCCGACATGTTCCAGTACTACAAATACTTTGCGGGGGAATGGATCGTGCCCTCGCTGGCCCAGCGCGGCATCGGCTCGTACACCCAGTCGGCCACCGACCGGGTGCGCATCGACAGCGAATGGTTCGCCAACGACGGCGTGGTCAACACGATCAGCATGCGCGCGCCGAACGGACAGCCGGTGCGCGACTACGACGGCACGGCGGTGCGCGGCAGCTGGAACTTCCTCGGCAACCAGCGCGGCTTCGACCATTTCGATATCCTGAACTGGCCGAACGGCGGGCCGTCGGCGGACCCGGTCTACGAGCGCATCAGCGACATCATTTTCGGACTGGAATGATCACATTGTGTAGGGTGGACGGGTTTCCCGTCCACGCGTTCAGGCGGCGCATGCGTACGATGAACGCGCGGACGGCGGAGCCGTCCACCCTACATTACATGGCGGAACGTAGGGTACGCGCCAGATCCGACAAGCGATACGGCTTGTTGACGAACGCAAACTCGCTCAAGTCCTTGCCGTGCCGCTGCTTCAGCGCCGGCAGCGGGTAGCCGGACGCCAGCATGATCTTGGTCTTGGGATAGTGCTCGCGCGTATAGCTGGCCAGCTCGATGCCGTTCATTCCATTCGGCATGACGACGTCGGTGAACAGGATGTCGACATCCTGGCGCTCGAGCAGGTCGATCGCCTCGCGGCCGCTGGCGGCTGTCACCACGTCGTAGCCCATGCTGGTGAACAGCGAGGCGGCGACGTCCATCAGGTCGGGTTCGTCCTCGACGATCAGCACGCGCTCGGTATGGGCGTCCTCACCCTCGGCCGCGGTCTCGACCACGGCCGGCAGGTAGATCGAGATCGCGGTGCCTTCGCCCGGGCGGCTGGCGATGACGACATCGCCGCCGGACTGCTTGATGAAACCGTACACCTGCGACAGCCCCAAACCGGTGCCCTTGCCGACTTCCTTGGTCGTGAAGAAGGGTTCGAAGGCGCGCGCCACCACCTCGGGCGGCATGCCGGTGCCGGTATCGCGCACCGTCACTTTCACGTACTCGCCCGGCGCCAGGGCCGCCGTTTCCGGCGTGGCGCCATCCGCCGCGACGCTCGCGTTGGCGGTGGCAATGGCGAGGCGTCCGCCCTCGGGCATGGCGTCGCGCGCATTCACGACCAGGTTCAGCAGCGCCGATTCGAAGCGCGCACTGTCGATCACGGCGCTGTGCTCCTTGGGGTCGAGCTCGATGACGAACTCGATGTTCGGATTGACGGCGCGCCGCAGCACGGTCTCGAAGCCGTGGATGATGCGGTTCAGGTTGCGCGTTTCCGCCTGCAGCGGCTGCTGGCGCGCGAAGGCCAGCAACTGCTGGGTCAGGCGGGCTCCGCGGTCGATCGCGCGGCGCATGCTTTCCAGGGTGCGCACGTCGGCGCCGCTCGGGCTGCCGTCCCTGCCGTCCTTGCGCTGCATCGACAGCACTTCCAGACCGCTCGACAGCACCGACAGCAGGTTGTTGAAGTCATGCGCCACGCCGCCGGTGAGCTGGCCGATCGATTCCATCTTCTGGGCCTGGAACAGTGCCACGTTGGCGGCTTCCAGCGCCTCGGCCGCCTTTTTCTTTTCGGTGAGGTCGCGCGTGATCTTGGCAAAGCCGACCAGCCTGCCCCCGTCGTCGTGGATCGCGTCGATGATCACGTGAGCCCAGAAGCGTGAGCCATCCTTGCGCACGCGCCAGCCCTCCGCCTCGAAGCGGCCGGTCCCGGCCGCCGTCGACAGCGCCCGCACCGGCACGCCGGCGATCCGGTCTTCCTCGGTATAGAAATGCGAGAAATGATTGCCGACGATCTCGCTCTCGCTATAGCCCTTGATCCGCTCCGCGCCGGAATTCCAGTTGGTGACCACGCCTTCCGGCGACAGCATGTACAGGGCGTAATCGGTCACTCCCTGCACCAGCAGGCGGAAGCGCTGTTCGCTCTCACGCAATGCCTCTTCCGCCTGCTTGCGCTCGGTGACGTCGCGCGTCACCTTGGCGAAGCCCAGCAGCGTGCCTTCCTCGTTGTAGATCGGGTCGATCACGACGTGGGCCCAGAAGCGCGAACCGTCCTTGCGCACGCGCCAGCCTTCGGCTTCGCACTTGCCCTGCGCGAGCGCGGTCTCGAGGGCGCGCCTGGGCAGGTCGGTTGCCCGGTCTTCAGGGGTGTAGAAACGCGAGAAATGCTGGCCGAGGATCTCCTCCGCCAGATAACCCTTGAAGCGGTTGGCGCCGGCATTCCAGCTGCTGACATGCCCGCTCGGATCGAGCATGTAGATGGCGTAATCCCTGATTCCGGAGATCAGGTATTGGTAACGCCGCTCTTCCGGAAAGGATTTCTTGGGCTGGGTCTGGTCATTCATGGCGTACTGCGGTTCTTGTTACAGTGACAATATTTATACAAATCGAGCGCATGATACACCTGCACCAACCGCGCCGGGCGTCCGCTGCGGCTTGTCGAACTCGTCGAGATGCTCATAAACAGTTGCGGCAAGGGCTGCGACTTCATTGGTACAAGCCAGATTATCATAAAAACAAGACTAGGCCCGTTCGGCTTGCCATGCTCAGTTTTGTCGTTTTAAATAGAAATGGCTGCCTTCTTCGAATAAAAATTATCGAAACCAGGCCAATGTTATTTTAAAATGTTGCAATATTTCCGCATACTCAAGTCGACCAGCGGACGCCTTCCCGGCCGATGAAAGCGTGTTTCATTGTAAAATAGCGACCTTGCAATCCACCGCCAGCATCCCTGCACAGACCACATGACTCCGGTTTCCGCCGCCCCTGCCATCGACCTGTCGACTTGTGACAGGGAGCCGATTCACATGCCCGGCAGCATCCAGCCGCATGGCTTCCTGCTGACCCTGTCCGACAACCTCGAGGTGCTCCAGGCCAGCGCCAACCTGGGCGACTGGACCGGCTGCGGCCTGCGCGAGGCGATCGGCCGTCCGCTGGCCGAGGTCGTCGGCGAAGCGGCCGCGCTGGTGCTGGCGCCGGAGCTGGCGGCCGCGCTCGGTCCGCGTCCGTATTACGTGGGCACGATCACGACCGGCAATGGCCGCCACTTCGACGCGCTGGCCCACAAGTGGGACGGCGTGACCGTCCTCGAGTGCGAGCCGGTCGACCGTCCCGGCGCGGCCGACTTCCGCCAGCTGTATTCGCTGATCGGCGACTTCCTGCTGAAGGTGAACGAGGCCGTCAGCATCGAGGCGCTGGCCGAACGGGCCTGCCATCATGTCCGCTCGGTCACCGGTTTCGGGCGCGTGATCGTGTACAAGTTCGATGGCGACGGCCATGGCCACGTGATGGCGGAAGCCAAGCAGGACGACTATGCCTCCTACATGGGCCAGCACTTCCCGGCGTCGGACATCCCGGCCCAGGCGCGCCGGATGTACAAGCAGTCGCGCATCCGCCTGATCCAGGACGCCAACTACCAGCCGGCGCCGCTGGTGCCGGCGCTGAATCCGGCCACCGGCAAGCCCAACGACCTGTCCTTCGCCACGCTGCGCAGCGTGTCCCCGGTGCACCTGCAATACATGCGCAACATGCACACGATGGCGTCGATGTCGGTGTCGCTGATGGTCAAGGGCGAACTGTGGGGACTGATCTCCTGCCACAACGAGGATGCCAAGGCGGTCGGCTTCGACAAGCGCACCGCCTGCGAGCAGCTGAGCGAGATCCTGGCGCTGTGCATCGAGTCGCGCGAGGACGCCGCCGACCTCCAGTTCCGCCTCGACGTGCGGCGCACGATGGTGTCGACCCTCGCCGGCCTGACCCAGGGCAGCGACTTCATCGAGAACCTGTCGAACGTGTTCCCCGAGCTGCTGCGCTTCGCGCGCGCCACTGGGGTCGCGGTGGTGGTCGACGAACGCATCCTGACCTTCGGCGACACTCCGGAACAGGACGACATCCAGGACCTGGTCGACTGGCTCACCCAGCACGACCACGGCGACGTCTTCCACAGCGATAACCTGTCGTCGGTGTATCCGCTCGGCGGACGCATCATCCGCAATGCCAGCGGCCTGCTGGCGGTGCCGATCTCGCGCATCCACAAGCACTACCTGCTGTGGTTCCGCCCGGAGTACGTGCGCACCATCGAATGGGCCGGCAACCCGCACGACAAGATCGTGCAGGCCGCCGCCGCCGGCGTCACCCTGAACCTGTCGCCGCGCACCAGCTTCGCCGCCTGGCGCGAAACCATCCACGGCACCAGCCTGCCGTGGCACGCCGGCGAGATCGAGCTGACGCTGGAATTCCGCACCGCCCTGCTCGGCCTCGCGCTCGAGCGCGCCGAACAGATGGCGGCGCTGGCCGGGGAACTGACGCGTTCCAACAAGGAACTGGAAGCGTTCTCGTATTCGGTGTCGCACGACCTGCGCGCGCCGCTGCGCCACATCGTCGGCTTCGCCGACCTCCTGATCGAATCGAGCGGCAGCGAAGACGCCCAGATGCGCCAGCGCTTCCTGAAGAACATCAAGGAAGCGGCGCGCCTGGCCGGCAAGCTGGTCGACGACCTGCTGTCGTTCTCGCAGATGGGCCGCGCGGCGCTGCGCCCGACCACGGTCGACATGAACGATCTGGTCGGTGCCTGCGTCGACAAGCTGTCCACGGAAACGCGCGGCCGCAACATCGAATGGGACGTGGCCGACCTGCCCAAGGTCGAGGCCGACCCGACCTTCCTGCACCTGGCCATGTTCAACCTGCTGTCGAATGCCGTGAAGTTCACCAGCCAGCGCGATCCGGCCGTGATCCGGGTAACCGCCGAAGACCATCCGCATGAGACGGTATTCCACGTCGCCGACAACGGCGCCGGCTTCAACATGGATTACGTGCACAAGCTGTTCGGTGTCTTCCAGCGCCTGCACCGCATGGAAGACTTCCAGGGCACCGGCATCGGCCTGGCCAACGTGCGCCGCATCGTCGAGCGCCACAACGGCCGCGTATGGGCCAACTCCACGCTCGGGGAAAGCGCGACCTTCTCGTTCGCGCTTCCGAAACCGAACACGAATACCAATACCAATACCAATACCAATACCTAATTATCCAGGATTAGAAAGAACGCATGCTCAAGCCCATCCTTCTGGTCGAAGACAATCCCAACGACCTCGAGCTGACGCTGATCGCACTGTCGAAGAGCCAGCTCGCCAACCAGGTCATCGTCGTGCGCGACGGTGCCGAAGCGCTCGACTACCTGCACCGCCGCGGCGACCACGCCGAACGTGCCGCCGGCAACCCGGCGGTGGTGCTGCTCGACCTCAAGCTGCCCAAGGTCGACGGCCTCGAAGTCCTGAAAGACATCCGCGATACCGACGGCCTGAAGCCGCTGCCGGTGGTGATGCTGACGTCGTCGAAGGAAGAACAGGACTTGATCCGCAGCTACGAGCTGGGCGTGAACGCCTATGTGGTCAAGCCGGTCGATTTTACCGAATTCGTGCGCGCGATCTCGGATCTCGGCATCTTCTGGGCCGTGCTGAACGAACCGCCGCCAGGCTCGCAGCGCTACGTCAAACCGAGCAAGTAGGGTGGCGCGGCTGTACCGTCGCGTGTGAAAAACGGCGCCGTAACGCCGACCACGCGTAACGCCGGCAAACCAACTGCTCTCCCGATCAGGCAGTCCCGCTCAACGCAGGCTTCTGATGCCGGCGCCGCAACAGGTGGCGGATCCGGGCGCTGAGCGCGTCCGGATGATACGGTTTCTGCAACAGGTTGACCGTCGCTTCCAGCTTGCCTTCGTGCGCCAGCACGCCTTCGGCATACCCCGATGTGTACAGGATTTCCGCCAGCGGCAGCCGGTCGCGCACCGCTTCGGCCAGCTGCAGGCTGCTGACCGGCCCCGGCATGATCACGTCGGTGAACACCAGGTCGATCGCCTGGCCGCTCTCCACGATCGCCATCGCGGCAGCCGCGTCGGGCGCTTCCAGCACGCGGTAGCCGAGCGCGGACAGGATGGCGCAGGTGGTGCTGCGCACGTCTTCCTCGTCTTCCACCACCAGGATGGTTTCCAGGCCGCCCAGCAGCGGCCCGTCGGCGATCGCTTCCGGCTGCGCCGCTTCGGCGTCGCTGCGCGGCAGGTAGATGCGCACGCTGGTGCCCTTGCCCGGCGCACTCTTGAGCACGATCTCGCCGCCCGACTGCTTGACGAAGCCGTAGGCCATCGACAGACCGAGTCCGGTGCCCTGCCCGGTCGGCTTGGTGGTGAAGAAGGGTTCGAAGGCGCGCGCCAGCACCTCGGGCGGCATGCCGCCGCCGGTGTCGGCCACTTCGATCAGGACGTAGCGGCCGGACAGCACCTCGCTGGCGCTCAGCGAGTCCGGCTCGACGTTGGTAGCGCGGATGGTCAGGGTACCGCTGCCGGCCATGGCGTCGCGCGCATTGATGGCCAGGTTTAGCAGCACGTTGTGCAGCTGGTGCGGGTCGACCAGCGTGCTGCCCAGGCTGTGGTCGATCTCGGTGACCACGCGCGCGCGCGGCCCCAGCACGCGGCGCATCATCTCGTCCATCTCGCGCAGCAGGTGGCCGGGATTGACCACCACCTCCTGCAGCGGCTGGCGCCGTGCGAAGGCCAGCAGGTGCGACGACAGCTTGGCGCCGCGCTCGACGCCGGCCAGCGCCATGTCGACGCGGGCGCGCCCGGCATCGTTCAGGTCGCCGATGAGTTTCAACAGCTGCAGGTTGCCGCCGACGATCTGCAGCACGTTGTTGAAGTCGTGCGCGACGCCGCCGGTGAGCTGGCCGATCGCTTCCATCTTCTGCGCCTGCTGCAGCGCCGACTGGCTGGCTTCGAGCTGTTCCTGGCTGCGCCGCAGCGACACGAAGGCCGCGTCGCGCTGGCGCCGTGCGATATAGGCATCGTTGTGGTAGCGCACGCGCGCCACCAGCTCGCGCGGATCAGGCCATTTGACGAGGTAGTCGTTGGCGCCCGCGGCAAAGGCCTTGGCCTTGATGTCGGCGTCCTCTTCCGACGACAGCATGATGACCGGGACGCCTTCGGTGTCCTTGTCGGCACGCAGGCGGCGCGTGACTTCGAAGCCATCGATTTCCGGCATGCGCAGGTCGACCAGCACCACGGTGGCAGCGATTTCCTTGGCCAGTTCGACGGCCATCGACGCCTGGCTGGTGTAGCGCAGGGTATGCGCCACACAACCTTTCAAACCATGCGAAATGATGTCTTCAGCAAAAGACTCGTCGTCGATGAGGAGGATCGAGCAGGACCCGGTTTCGTGTTGATTCATTGCACCTGTGACAAGATCGATATCTAAATATCCTGAAATTGCAAAATGGTAAGGGTTGATTTTAACATCAAGCTTGCCCTCCATGCGTCGGTATTCTTTGCCTCGAAATCAAAAAACCGATGAAAATCTTGGTAAATAACCATGTAAACACGCTATTTTTATGACAAACCATATCAAAAAATGCCGATATTGGTTATTTGCTACCCGTGCTAACGATATTTTTTCTTGTTGGAGGTAAAGGTACGGGTATAAAAGCCAGACGGTTTATTCGCCACCCATTCGATGAAGGCGGCGATGTCGGCATTGTCCTTCAGCGCATCCCAGGTGTGATAGGCATGCAGCAGTTCGCGCTCCGAAAACGTCGCGTGGATCTTGCGGTGGCAGATCTTATGGATCGGGAATTGCTCCCTGCCCTTCAGCGATTTCGGAATCAGGTGGTGGCGGTCGATGTTCTCGCTGCCCAGCGGGCGTCCACAGAGTGGACACAGGGCTTCGACGACGGGAGCGTCGTGCAGTTCGGGAATGTAAAGGTGGCGCGCCATGTTCCCCATATCGAGGCGCGCGCCACCATTTAAAGACCCGTCCGCCCGGTCGGCGCCCCAGCCGATCCTCAGCGCGCCGGCGCCGCGACCACCAGGCGCGAGAAACTGGCCACGCTGGCGACAAAGGCAAAGGCGGCGGCCAGGCCGAGCGCATACCAGCTGCCGCGTCCGATGGAAATCGTCAGGCAGAAGGCGACCAGCGCGGCGCCCGTCGATTGTCCGATCAGGCGCGCGGTGGCGACCATGCCGCTGGCGCTGCCGGCGCGCTGCGGTGGCGCGCTGCCCATGATCGCCTTCAGGTTGGGGGCCTGGAAGAAGCCGAAACCGACGCCGCACAGCGCCATGCGCCAGCCGATGTCGAGCGCCGACGGATCGCGCGGCATGCCCAGCAGCGCCACCAGGCCGACGCCGAGGATCAGTAGCCCCAGGCCGCCGAGCAGGCCCGGCGAATAGCGGTCGCTCAGGCGCCCTGCCACCGGGGCCATCACGCCCACCATCACCGGCCACGGCGTCATCAGGAAGCCGGTCTCGATCGGCGAGCGCCCCAGCGCGCTCTCGAAATAGAACGGCAGCGAGACGAAGGCCAGCGCCTGCGCCGCGAAGGTGCAGATCGAGGTCATGACCGACAGCGAGAACAGCGGACGCCGGAACAGGTCGACCGGCAGCAGCGGCGCCGGATGCCCCTTCTGGCGCCGCACCAGCAGCACGAAGAACAGCAGCGCAATGAAGGTTTCCGGCAGCAGCGTGCGCAGGCCGACGCGGTGCGCCGCATCGCCCAGCGCCAGCACCGCCATGCTGAAGGCGATCACGTTGAAGATGCCGGCAATGCCGTCGACGCGGTGGCTCGAGCGCGGCGATTCCGGCAACGCCCGGCGCGCGATGAAGAAGGCGGCGATGCCGGGAATGACGTTGATCCCGAACAGCCACTCCCACGAGGACACCGCCAGGATCAGCGAAGCCAGGCTCGGGCCGAGGGCGAAGCCGATCGCCACCACCAGCGCATTGTTGCCGAAGCCGCGCCCGTGCAGCTTGGCCGGATAGACGGTGCGCAGCAGCGCCGTGTTCACGCCCATCAGCGCGGCCGCGCCCAGGCCCTGGAACAGGCGCGCCACAATCAGCGCCGGCAGCGACCAGGCGAGCGCGCAGCCGAGCGAAGCTAGCGTGAACAGCGCCATGCCGGCAACGTACACGCGGCGGTAGCCGACGGTCTCGCCGAGCGCCGCGATCGGCAGCAGCGTCGCCACCATCGCCAGCTGGTAGGCATTCACGATCCAGACCGAATCGGCCGGCGTGGCGTGCAGTTGCGCGGCCATGGCCGGCAGCGCGGTGTTGGCGATGGCGGTGTCGAGCGAGGACATGCCGACGCCCAGGGACAGGGCGACGATGGCCCAGATGCGTTCGTTCGGAGGGAGTCCGTCGCGCGCCTGGATGGCTTGCGTGGCGTCCTGCCCGGCGCCGGCGGTATTGGCTGGTTGCTGCATGGGTCGACCCGGATGCGAAAGGACCTATTATAAAAAGCCGGGACTATCTCTGCGGGCGTGGAAACAAAGGCGCAACAATCGCGGCGCTGGGCCGGCCGCACAAAAGAGCAAAGGCAAAATAAAAAAGAGCAAAGGGAAAATAAGAAAGAGCAAAGGCAAAACAAAAAGCCCGCTTCTTGCGAAGCGGGCTTTTTGCTATTTACTGCTAAATTCTGGCTCCCCGACCTGGACTCGAACCAGGGACCTGCGGATTAACAGTCCGTCGCTCTACCGACTGAGCTATCAGGGAATTGAGGCTCGAATTATAACGGCTGAGTTGCGATTTGACCAGCCTTGCATTAAATCAAGCGTGCGGCATCAACAAGGCGTGCTGGGACGCCGTATGGAAGTCGCGCCAGACGCGGTTGATCGGGCTGTCGTCGCGCGCCGCATACAGCCCGCAATAAGGGTACAGCGTGTCGACCGCATGGCGCGACGCAGCCACCCAGGCCATCGACAAGGCCTGCAGTTCGGCGGCGTCGGCTGGCGCCACCCTGCCCTCGGCCAGCACGCCTTCCCAGCTGGCGTCGAGCCGTGCGTAGAAACGGCTGCGCGCCGCGTCGAAGCGGGCACGACATTCGACCAGCACCGCCTGCACCGCCGGCACCTCGATCAGCGACTCGCCCTCACCGAAGCGATTGCGGCGATGGCGCAGGCAGGCCTCCGCCAGGTCGATGAAATGGCCCGCCATGCCGGCCACGTTGGCGCCCAGGGTGACGAAGGCAAAGGCAAGGAAGGGAAAACGGTACAGCGGCCCCTGTTCCCAGGCCCGGTCGGGATCGATGTCGAAGCCGTGGTCGCGATGGATCCACTGGCCGCGCACCCGATACCCGTGCGAGGCGGTGGCACGCAGGCCGATGCTGCGCCAGTTCGGCACCACCTCCACCAGCGCGGCCGGCACCACGAAGGCTTTGATACGCGGCTGGCCGGCGCCGTCGAGCAGCGGCTGGCCGTGCTCGCGCAGGATGGCGTTGAAGGTGAAGTGGGTGGCCATCGGCGCGCCGCTGGCGTAGTCCCAATGGCCGTCGATGCGGTAGCCCTCGCCGTCGGCGTCGGCGTAGCCGGTTGGCGCGCCGCTGCCGGCCAGGCAGACGTGTTTCGTCGCCAGGACGTCGCGCGCCAGGGCGGGCGGCAGGAAGCCGGCGAACCAGCCGGCGCCGGCGCACAGGGTGAGCGTCCAGCCCATGCTGCCGTCGATGGCGGCGATGCTTTCCTCCAGCCGCACCACCGCCGGCAGCGCCAGTTCGGCGCCACCGAGCGCGCGCGGCGCCAGCATGCGCAGCCAGCCGCGCCGGTGCAGCAGCGCCTGCTGGACCGGGTGCAGCCAGCCGGCCGTATCGGCGTCGGCGGCGTAGCGGGCGATGCGGCGGGCGTCGCGATCGGACAGCATGGCTGGGTATGCAGGCATTCTTAGGCTCCCGAAACGAAAAAGCCCGCTTCACTGAAGCGGGCTTTTGCTGTTTTACTGCTGCTTATTGGTACTGAATTCTGGCTCCCCGACCTGGACTCGAACCAGGGACCTGCGGATTAACAGTCCGTCGCTCTACCGACTGAGCTATCAGGGAATTGAGGCCGCATTATAACCGCCCGAGACGTTCTGGCAATAGTTTTTTATGGAAACGTGTGCGCTGCGTCGTTCATGGTCTGATAATGCGCCAATCAGCACGCCAGCCGGCGGTTTGCTATAGTCGCCCATTCTCTCTCAGCACAGCCCTCACTTTCATGAACACACCCCGCACCCTCGGCACCCCGCTCTCCCCGTCCGCCACCAAGGTCATGCTCCTCGGTTCCGGCGAGCTCGGCAAGGAAGTCATCATCGCCCTGCAGCGCCTCGGCGTGGAGACCATCGCGGTCGACCGCTATCCGAATGCGCCCGGCCACCAGGTCGCGCACCGCGCCCACGTGGTCGACATGACCGACGGCGAGGCGCTGGCCGCGCTGATCGCGCAGGAGCAGCCCGACCTGGTCGTGCCCGAGATCGAGGCGATCGCCACCGCCAAGCTGGCCGAACTGGAAGCCGCAGGCACCATCACCTGCATCCCGACCGCGCGCGCGGCGCTGCTGACCATGAACCGCGAAGGCATCCGCCGCCTGGCCGCGGAAGAGCTGGGCCTGGCGACTTCGCCCTACCGCTTCGCGTCCAGCCTCGCCGAGCTGCGGGCGGCCTGCGCCGAGATCGGTTTTCCGTGCGTGGTGAAGCCGGTGATGTCGTCTTCGGGCAAGGGCCAGTCCAAGCTGGACAGCGCCGCGGACGTCGAGAACGCCTGGAATTACGCGGCCGCCGGCGGCCGTGTCGATGCCGGCCGCGTGATCGTCGAGGGTTTCATCGACTTCGACTACGAAATCACGCTGCTGACCGTGCGCGCCAACGGCAGCGCGGGCGAGATCGAGACCGTGTTCTGCGAACCGATCGGCCACAAGCAGGTGCAGGGCGACTACGTCGAATCGTGGCAGCCGCAGCCGATGAGCCCGCGCGCGCTGGACAATGCGCGCGACATCGCCGCCAAGGTCACCGCCAACCTGGGCGGACGCGGCGTGTTCGGGGTCGAACTGTTCGTGAAAGGCGATATGGTGTGGTTCTCGGAAGTCAGCCCGCGTCCGCACGATACCGGCATGGTCACCATGGCCACCCAGGTGCAGAGCGAATTCGAGCTGCATGCCAAGGCCATCCTCGGCCTGCCGGTGAATCCGCTGCTACGCGCATCGGGAGCATCGGCCGTGATCTACGGCGGGCTGGAACAAGCCGGCATCGCCTTCGAGGGCGTGGCCGAGGCCCTGCAGGTGCCGGAATCGGACATCCGCCTGTTCGGCAAGCCGGAATCCTTCGCGCGGCGCCGCATGGGCGTGGCGCTGGCGACGGCGGTCGACGTCGATACGGCGCGCCAGCGCGCCCTGGAAGCGGCCTCGCGCGTAAAACCGGTCTCGCGCCAGGGCTGAACGCGGGCCTGGACGCAGGACGGAAACCGGGCCGGCGCCGCGCACGCCGGCCATTTGCACTCCCGCCGCGAAGCTGCTAAGGTCAAACGTTGACACCCAGCGTCGAGGAGGTTGCCATGAGCCACATCGACGACGAGCCGTGCACGCTTGCCGCCGACAGCTTCGAATTGCTGGCCAGGCTGTGTCTCGATGGCGTGCTCGTCATTGTCGACGACGGCATCGTCTATGCCTGCCCCGCCGCCGATACCATCCTGTCTCCCGCCGCGCCCGGCAGCCTGCTCGGACGCGCACCCCTGAGCCTGGTCTTGCCGGCGCACCACGCGCGCGTGCGCGAACGCTGGGCCCAGGCCGCGGCGGGCGCCTTCCTGGCGCCGGAGGAAATCGGCTTGTGCGGCGTCGACGGGCGCTGCTTCGACGCCGAACTCAGCTGCGGCCCCTTCGTCTGGCATGGCCGTCCGGCGCTGCAGATACTGGTGCGCGACATCTCGGAACGCAAGGCGATGCTGAGCCAGCTGCACGCCACCGAGAGCCGGTTCGCGGCCGAACTCGAGGAAATGACGCGCCTGCACCAGCTCAGCAGCCGGCTGCTGGCCACGCGCGACCTCTCCAGCGCGCTCGACGAAGTGCTGGATGCCGCCATTACACTGCTCGGCGCCGACTTCGGCAATATCCAGCTCTACAATCCGCAAAAGAATGGCCTGGAAATCGTGGTGCAGCGCGGCTTTCCGCAAGCCTTCCTCGACACCTTCAGGCTGGTCCGCATCGACGACGACAGCGCCTGCGCGCGGGCGCTGCGCAGTGGCGAAGCGGTGATCGTCGAGGACGTGCTGCTCGACCCGCCTTATGCCGCCTTCCGCGCCATCGCGGCCCAGTCCGGCTACCGCGCGGTGCTGTCGATTCCGCTGCGGGTTCCGGGCGGCGAGGTGCTCGGCATGCTGTCGGCCCACTTCCGCGCGCCGCACCGCGCTTCGGCGCATCAGCTGCGCGTGCTGGAATTGTACGGGCGCCAGGCGGTGGACCTGATCGACCGCCTGCGCACCGAACAGGCCCTGCGCGACGCCGACCGCCGCAAGGACGAATTCCTCGCCACCCTGGCGCACGAGTTGCGCAACCCGCTGGCGCCGATCAGCAATGCGATGATCCTGCTCAGGCCGAACGGCGACCACCGGCGCCGCGCCGATCACCTGATCGGGATGGTGCAGCGCCAGGTGCGCCATATCGTGCGCCTGGTCGACGACCTGCTCGAAGTTTCGCGCATCACGCGCGGCAAGATCGAGCTGCGGCGCACGCCGGCGGTACTGGCCGACATCCTGCATGCCGCGCTCGAGACCACCCGTCCGCTCATCGAGCAGGCCGGCCACCGCCTGCGTGCGGATCTGCCGGACGAACCGCTGGTGCTGGATGCCGACAGCGTGCGCCTGACCCAGGTGTTCTCGAACCTGCTCAACAACGCAGCCAAGTACACGCCGCCCGGCGGCGACATCGCGCTGGCCGCGCGGCGCGTCGGCCCCGAAGTCGAGGTCAGCGTGCGCGACAACGGCATCGGCATCCCGGCCGCCATGCTCGGGCGCGTATTCGACATCTTCGTGCAGGGCGATCGAAACGGCGACGGCAGCAACGGCGGGAATGGCAGCAATGGCGGACTCGGGATCGGGCTGACGATGGCGCGCAGCCTGGTCGAGCTGCACGCGGGCCGCATCGAGGCGCGCAGCGATGGGCCCGGGCTCGGCAGCGAATTCGTGGTGCGCCTGCCGCTGCTGCTGCACACGCCTGCCGATGCACCGGCACCGGATACGGCCAGCGCCCCGCTATCCGGCCGGCGCCTGCTGGTCGTCGACGACAACCGCGACGCCGCCGACAGCCTGGCGCTGCTGCTGTCGAGCAGCGGCGCCGAGGTACGGGTCGGCTACGGCGGCGAAGAAGCGCTGGCGGCGATCGCCGGCTGGGCGCCAGACGCCGCCATCATCGATCTCGGCATGCCGGGCATCGACGGCTGCCAGCTGGCCGGCATGCTGCGCGCCGACCTGCGCTATCGCGGCATGCTGCTGGTAGCGCTGACCGGCTGGGGACAGCGCGCCGACCGCGAGCGCTCGCGCGCCTGCGGCTTCGACGCCCACCTGACCAAGCCGGCCGAGATCGCGGCGCTGACGGCCTGCCTGGCCGCGGGCGCACCCACCGCCCGCAACTAGCGGCGCGTGAGGCGCGGATCGTAAGTCCACTTGCGGACCTTGCGCGCCATGATCGCGGCGGCGTCCGCGTGCATCGGATTGACCAGCACGTTCCACTCTTCCTGCACGATGACCGACGGGACGAGCAGCAGCGCGCTGCGATTCGCCTTGAGCCAGCGGTCGCCTTCGTCAAGGCTGACCTTGCCGGTCGGGATCGCATCCCAGCCGACCGGCGGCACATCCAGGGTGATGGCACGCTGCCACACGCCATCGGGGATGGCCAGCTCGACCAGGTAGCGGTTGAGCGGCAGCCCGCCGGCGCCGAGATGGATGAAGGTTTCGAGTACAGCCAGCGAGATGTTGCTGGCGCAGTAGAGCAGCGGACTCCCCGGGCGGTTCCAGCGGCCGCCGGAGATCTTGGCGCCGGCCCCGGTCAGGTCGTCGGCGGTGTAGCCGGGCGTATCGGTCGCGATCCGCCAGGCGCGGATCACGCGTAGGCCCCGGTCTGCATGGTGGCGAGCACCCGCGAGATCATTTCCTGGCCTTCGATGGTGTCCATGTAGTCGGCGGGGGCGGCGCCGCCCAGCGCCGGGATCGGCTCTTCCATCCAGTGGGCGAGCCATTTGGCGGCATCGAAGCCCTGCATGGCGTCGGGGTCGCCGGATTCCTCGAGCAGGGTTTCGACCTGGCCGATCAGCTTTGCCATGCCGACCACTTTTTCGCTGTCTTCCTGCGACAGCGCTTCGTTGCGGCTGGCCTTGCGGTTGACGGTGGCGGTGGCGATGTCCAGCATCAGGAAGATTTTTTCCTGCTGGATGTCGAGACGGCTGACGAAGAGTTTGAAGTCGGCGGCATTCACGCCTTTGCGGATCAGGTCGATCCGCTTGACCGGCGTGGACTGGAACACTTCACGGAAATTGAGCCACTGGTTCATGCTGGCATCACCCTCCGCCGCTTGCCCATATGGCTCTATTTTTTCAGAAACTTTATATGACGCCGGTGCGGGCCGGTCCTGATTGTGACCGCTTGCCGCCTGTGCTCGCTTTGCAGTTGTCGTCATGATTTGCTCCTTTGAGTAGTCAGCGTAGATCAAATGAGCAGGGAATGCAAGCAAGCGCCGCCAAGACAGGCCAGGAATAAAGGAAGCAAAAACAAAAAAGCCCACTTCAAGGAAGCGGGCTTTTCATATTACTGCGCAATTTTTGCTGCTGAATTCTGGCTCCCCGACCTGGACTCGAACCAGGGACCTGCGGATTAACAGTCCGTCGCTCTACCGACTGAGCTATCAGGGAATGGATGTTGCTATTATAACCTCTCGCCAGGACATTGCACAGGACAAGCTGCCAACCGTGCATTGCCTTGCCAGAGGTGTGAATTCTGGCTCCCCGACCTGGACTCGAACCAGGGACCTGCGGATTAACAGTCCGTCGCTCTACCGACTGAGCTATCAGGGATCATTCTTCCGATACAGACAGTGCCGAATCGGAAGAGCCAAGAGTTTAGAGAACTTTTGCGATGGCGTCAACGATCCGATCGATGTTCTTCGAATTCATCGCTGCGACGCAGATACGGCCAGTGTCCACGGCGTAGATCGATTCGGCGCGCAGCTGCTCGACCTGCTGCTTGGTCAGGCCCGAATACGAGAACATGCCGACCTGCTCGCGCACGAAGGCGAAGTCCTTGCCCGGCGCCTTTTCGGCCAGCTTCTTGACCAGCTCTTCACGCATTTCCTTGATACGCACGCGCATGCCGGCCAGTTCCTCTTCCCACAGCTGGCGCAGTGCCGGCGTGGACAGGACGGTGGCGACCACCTTGCCGCCATGGGTCGGCGGGTTCGAGTAGTTGGTGCGCACGATGCGCTTCAGCTGCGACAGCAGGCGCGCCGCTTCTTCGGCCGAGGAAGCAACCACCGACAGCGCGCCGACGCGCTCGCCGTACAGCGAGAACGACTTCGAGAACGAGTTCGACACCAGCAGCGGGCCGCCGGCCTCGACGAAACGGCGCACCACGGCGCCGTCTTCCGCGATGCCCGAACCGAAGCCCTGGTAGGCCATGTCCAGGAACGGGATCAGGCCGCCGGCCTGCACCGCCTCGATCACCTGGCCCCACTGTTCGGACGTCAGGTCGGCGCCGGTCGGGTTGTGGCAGCAGGCATGCAGGACGACGATGGCGCCTTCCGGCATCGCCTTCAGGTCGGCCAGCATGCCGCCGAAGTCGACGCCGTGCGTGGCCGGGTCGTAGTACTTGTAATTGTTGACAGTGAAGCCGGCGCTTTCGAACAGCGCGCGATGGTTTTCCCAGCTCGGATCGCTGATGTAGACGCTCGAACCCGGCGCAAAGCGCTTCAGGAAGTCGGCGCCGATCTTGAGTGCGCCGGTGCCGCCCAGGGCTTGCACGGTGATCGCACGTTTCTCTTGAATTACCGGGCTGTCGGCACCAAATACCAATTCTTGCACAGCCTTGTCATACGCACCCAGGCCCTCGATCGGCAGGTAGGTACGCGGTGCGGGCTGTTCCATCAACAGCGACTCCGCCTTGCGCACGCATTCCAGCAGCGGCACTTTACCATTGTCATCATAATAGACACCGACGCCCAGGTTGATCTTGGACGGGTTGGTATCTGCATTGAAGGCTTCGGTAATACCGAGGATGGGGTCGCGCGGGGCCATGGCGATGGCGCCGAAGATGCTGGCAGGAGCTGTGGAATTCATCGTGATAAACTGGGTTTGTCGCTGGGTTCGCAGCAGTTGTATAGACAGCGGCTTAAAACAATGTTTGGCCGCAGGCGGATTCTCATTCTAGCAAAGGTCTGAACACATGGCAGATTTATCGGTCGTAGAAACCCCGGCACCCGAAGTCATCACCTTCCCGAATTCACCGTTCAAGCTGCACCAGCCCTTCCCGCCCGCCGGCGACCAGCCGACCGCGATCGAAGGCCTGGTCCAGGGCATCGACGACGGCCTGATGTACCAGACGCTGCTCGGCGTGACCGGCTCCGGCAAGACCTACACGATGGCCAACACCATCGCCCGGGCCGGCCGCCCGGCGATCGTGTTCGCCCCGAACAAAACTCTGGCGGCCCAGCTGTACGCGGAGTTCCGCGAATTCTTCCCGCAGAACGCGGTCGAGTACTTCGTCTCGTACTACGATTACTACCAGCCGGAAGCCTACGTGCCGCAGCGCGACCTGTTCATCGAAAAGGACTCGTCGATCAACGAGCACATCGAGCAGATGCGCCTGTCGTGCACCAAGTCGCTGATGGAGCGGCGCGACGTTATCATCGTGGCAACCGTGTCGGCCATCTACGGTATCGGTAATCCGAACGAATACCATAAAATGATCCTGACGCTGCGCACCGGCGATAAAGTCGCACAGCGCGACGTCATCGCGCGCCTGATCCAGATGCAGTACACGCGCAACGAGATGGACTTCGCGCGCGGTACCTTCCGCGTGCGCGGCGACACCATCGACATCTTCCCTGCCGAGCACGCAGAGCTGGCGATCCGCGTCGAGATGTTCGACGACGAGATCGAGTCGCTGCAGCTGTTCGACCCGCTGACCGGCAAGGTGCGCCAGAAGATCCCGCGCTTCACCGTGTACCCGGGTTCGCACTACGTGACCGGCCGCGCCACGGTGCTGAAAGCCGTCGATTCGATCAAGGCCGAGCTGAGCCACCGCCTGGAAGAATTCCGCGAACAGGGCAAGCTGCTGGAAGAGCAGCGCCTCGAACAGCGCACCCGCTTCGACCTCGAGATGCTGGCCGAAGTCGGCTTCACGAAAGGCATCGAGAACTACTCGCGCCACCTGTCCGGCTCGATGCCGGGCGAACCGCCGCCGACCCTGATCGACTACCTGCCGAAGGATGCGATCATGTTCATGGACGAGTCGCACGTGATGATCGGGCAGCTGAACGCCATGTACAACGGCGACCGCTCGCGCAAGGTCAACCTGGTCGACTACGGTTTCCGTTTGCCGTCGGCGCTCGACAACCGGCCGCTGAAGTTCACGGAGTTCGAGAACAAGATGCGCCAGTGTATCTTCGTCTCGGCGACCCCGGCCGAGTACGAGAAGGAGCATGCCGACAACGTGGTCGAGCAGGTGGTGCGCCCGACCGGCCTGGTCGACCCGCAGATCATCGTGCGCCCTGCCCGTTCGCAGGTGGACGACCTGATGGGCGAGATCAACATCCGCATCGCCAAGGACGAGCGCGTGCTGGTGACCACGCTGACCAAGCGCATGGCGGAGCAGTTGACGGAATACCTGGGCGACCACGGCATCAAGGTGCGCTACCTGCACAGCGACATCGATACCGTCGAGCGCGTGGAAATCCTGCGCGACCTGCGCCTGGGCACCTTCGATGTGCTGGTCGGCATCAACCTGCTGCGCGAAGGCCTGGACTTGCCGGAAGTGTCGCTGGTGGCCGTGCTCGACGCGGACAAGGAAGGCTTCCTGCGTTCGGAACGCTCGCTGATCCAGACCATCGGCCGCGCGGCGCGTAACCTGAACGGCGTCGCCTTGCTCTACGCCGACCAGATGACCGACTCGATGAAGAAGGCGATCGACGAGACCGAACGCCGCCGCGCCAAGCAGATCGCCTTCAACGAAGCGAACGGCATCGTGCCGAAGGGCGTGAACAAGAAGATCAAGGACATGATCGACGGTGTCTACAGCGCGGCTGCGCAGAAAGCCATGCTGACCGACTTCGGCATGGCGGAAGATGCGGCCAAAGTCGAGGGCATGAGCGAGAAGCAGATTTCGAAAGAGATCAAGCGCCTCGAGAAGCTCATGGTCGACCACGCCAAGAACCTCGAGTTCGAGAAGGCGGCGCAGGTGCGCGACCAGCTGCATGTGCTCAAGCAGCAGGCGTTCGGGGCGCCGGGGGCGGACAACGTGGTGTCGATACTGGGCAAATAAGCTTTTCGATGCACGCCCACCTTGAGGCTCCGCAGGCGCGGAGCTTCGATTCGTTTCAGGGCTTAAAAAAGCCGCCTGCCCCGGCCGGGACAGGCGGCTTTTTCACGCGGCGATGCCGGATCAGCGTGCGCGGCGACGCAGACCGAAGCCCAGCAGGCCAGGCCGGTAACCATGCTCAGCAGGGTCGAGGGTTCCGGGACGGCGGTGGCGCTGGCAAAGGCATTGGCCGGCGCGACGACGTCGGCCTGGCCCGGCATCAGGTCGATCTGGACCAGGGGCGTGTCCATGCCCAGCGTGGCGCTGGAGTCCGCGTTGTACAGCATCGCGGTGAAGCTGGAGCCGTCGAGGCCGCCGGTACCGACGTCGAAGCTGAGGTCGAAGCTGAACAGCCCGCCCAGTATGATGCTCTGCAGCAGGCCGCTGTAGCCGGCGTCGTTCACCAGGCGCACGCTGCTGCCGATCGCGCCGCTGGCACTGCCGCTGAAGTCCGACGCGCCATACGCGCCCATGAAGTGGTTCAGCGTTGCCGTCACCGGGGCGGCGTTCCCCGTCAGGGCGCCCAGCTCGAGGTCGAGTACCGCGCTGCTGTTGCCCAGCGTGCTGGTGTCGATGGTCACGTGGTAGACCGGGGCGGCGAACACGCCGGCGCATGCACCCAGCGCCACGGCCAGCAGGGAGCGTGACAGGAATTTCTTGAGGTTCAACATGCAACATTGGGCTAACATTTTTGATTGCCCTATCACGACAGGAGCGTCAGCTTTTTCGCGGCACGCAGGAGAAGAGAAAGGAGATGATCGGTGGTGTCCACAGCGCGGCCCCGCGGGAGCGATGCTTGCTGTGTCATCAGTGCTGGGCAAGTAATTTCTTGCTTTTTTGTTTATTGCGTATGGTAATGTTTGTTCAACATTATTCTGAAGGAATGATCATGCAAGTTCGTTGCCTTGCGGCTGCCGCGCTCGCCATCCTGCACCTGGCGACCATGCCGGCCTTCGCTGCCGGCCCCGACGCGAATTACCTGCAGAACGGCCTCGATGGTCGTGGCCACTGCCTGACGGCGGCCGACGGCAAGGTGGCCATGGGCGCCTGCGCCAGGTCGGCCGATCAGCAGTGGGTGGTCAGCCAGGGGGATATTCCGGGGTTCAGCAAGGTGCATACGGTCGCGGGCGGCACAGCCATGTGCCTGACCGTGCATCCGGAGAATGGCAAGAACGTGCTGGCAATGGACAGCTGCGGCAATGCCGACAACCAGCAATGGCGTGTCGAGCGGGTGAAGACCGGTCCGTTCGTCCTGCCGCTCACCAACCGCGCGACCGGTGCCACGCGCTGCCTGGAAGCGGTGCAGACCGGCCTCAAGATGACGCCTTGCAGCCGCCAGCAGCCGGGGCACCGCTGGCAGAGCAATTACGAGCCGACGATGTAATCGTCGCGCCCGCATAAGCGTCGTCCCCGCGCAGGCGGGGACGACGTTTAACTTATTTCACGTCCAGCAGCTCGACGTCAAAAATCAAATTCGCATTCGGCGGAATCGGACCGGCGCCATCCGCGCCATAACCCAGGCTCGCCGGGATGATCAGGGTGCGCTTGCCGCCCACCTTCATGCCGGCCACGCCCTGGTCCCAGCCCGGGATCACGCCGCCGGAGCCAAGGCGGAAGCTGAACGGTTCACGGCCGACCGAGCTGTCGAACTGGGTACCGTGCTTGTCCGCGGCGTTCGGCGCCAGCAGCCAGCCGGTGTAGTTGACGGTAACGGTCTTGCCGGCAGTCGCTTCCGCGCCGGTGCCGACGACGGTATCGATCTTCTGGAATTCCTGCGCCGACGTGTCGGCTTCGGTCTTGGCGGCAGCGACACCAGCCGACGAGGCGGCCGGTGCGGCGGTCGATCCGGTGTCGGTCGATGGCTTGTTGCGGTTGCAGCCGCCCAGCACCAGCAGCGGCACGATGGCGGCGATGCAGAAGCCGTAGCCGAGTGTGCGGCCAATGAGTTTGCTTGTCATGAAATATCCAAACGATAAGTGATCAGAGGCCGCAGTATACATGCCGTCACAGAGTCTTGACGAACGCGCGTATCCCGCTCAGCAGCATCTCGATCGACATCGCGGTCAGGATCAGGCCCATCAGGCGCTCGAAGGCTGTCATCACCTGGGCCCCCAGCACCTGCTGCAGGCGCTCGGCGCCGAGGAACACGGCCAGCCAGATCACGAAGACCGAGGCCAGCGCCGCCACGTGGACCATCACCTCTTCCGTGGTTTGCGAGCTGAACAGCAGTACCGTGGCCAGCGCCGACGGCCCGGCCAGCGCCGGGATCGCCAGCGGCACGATGAAGGGTTCGCCATGCTCGCTCTTGCCCAGTACGCCGTCCGGATGCGGGAAGATCATGCGGATCGCGATGATCAGGAGGATCACGCTGCCGCCGATGCGCAGCGAAATATCGGTCAGCTGCAGCGCGGTCAGGAAGTGCCGCCCGAAGAACATGAACAGCAGCAGCAGCCCGAACGCGATCGCACACTCGCGCACCACGATGCGCCCGCGCCGCGCCTGCGGCACGTCCTTGAGGGCGGTCACGAACAGGGGCACGTTGCCGAAGGGGTCGGTGACGAGCAGCAGCAGGATGAAGGTCTGGAAGAAACTTTGTGTCATGGACGTAATCGTAGGCAGGCCCTGTCGATATGACAAGGTCCCGCCATCTTACCCGATCGGGCTGGCATGCCGCATCAGGCGGCCAGGGCCGCAATCGGACGCGCGGCCATGCGCCGGCCGGATGCCGCGCCGGCAGGCTCGACACCGGCGCTGCTGCCGGCTTCTCCCTGCAAGCGGAAACGGCTGACCACTCCCTCCAGCGCCGCGGCCTGATCCTTCAGCGAGGCCGCCGTTGCCGCCACCTCCTCGACCAGCGCCGCATTGTGCTGGGTGATCTGGTCCATCTCGCTGACGGCCTGGTGGGTCTGTTCGATGCCGGTCGACTGCTCGCGGCTGGCGGCGGCGATCTCGGCGACGATGCCGGACACCTTGTCGATGCCGCCGACGATCTCCTGTACCGTGCTGCCGGCCTGGCGCGCCAGGCTGCCGCCTTCCGCGACCTGGGCCGCCGAGCTGTTGATAAGTTCCTTGATCTCGCGCGCCGCCGTGGCCGATCGCTGCGCCAGTGTGCGCACTTCGCTGGCGACCACGGCAAAGCCACGGCCCTGCTCGCCGGCACGGGCCGCTTCCACCGCCGCGTTCAAGGCCAGGATATTGGTCTGGAAGGCGATGCCGTCGATCACGTCGATGATCTCGACGATGCGGCTGGACGAGGCTTCGATGCGCCCCATGACGTCAACCACCTGGTCCACCGCCTGGCCGCCGCGCGCCGCGGTGGCGGCGGTCCGGCTGGCCATCGCACTCACCGCGTCGGCATTGTCGGCATTGTGCTTGACCGTGACCGTCAGCTCTTCCATTGACGCGGCTGTCTCCTCGAGCGCCGAGGCCTGCTGCTCGGTACGCCCCGACAGGTCGACGTTGCCGTTGGCAATCTCGGTGGCGCCGCTGGACAGCGCCCGCGCGCCTTGGCGCACCTGGGCCACGATCCGGTTCAGGCCGGCATTCATCTCGTTCAACGCGCGCAGCAGGGCGCCGGTTTCGGTGCGGTCGTCCGCATGCACCGTGATCGAGGCGCTGAGGTCGCCGGCCGCCACGCTGCGCGCCAGGTCGACCGCACGGGTCAGCGGCACGGTGATCGAACGCGTGATCTGGACAGCGGTCACGATGCCGGCCACGACGGCGAACAGGGTCAGGCCGAGCATCAGGTAGCGCGCCTGTTCATAGGCATCGCGCGCATCGTCGGCAGCCTCCTGGCTTTTCTTTTTCTGCAGCGTCATGAAGTCGCGCAGCGCCTCCTGCCAGGCGGCGGTCGCGGGACCGGCCTTGTCCAGCAGGAAGTGGATGGCGCCCGGGTCGCCCGCGGCGCTCAACTCGGCGAAGCGATTGTTCAGCGGCCGTACCTCGGTCTGCATGCGGGTGATATGCTGCACGAACTGCTGCCCTGCCGCGTCCAGCGGCATGGCGCGCAGGGCGCTGAAGGCGCGGTCGTATTTCGCGCGCGCGGCGGCGATCTTGGTGGCTTCCTGCGCCGCTCGTTCCTTGTCGCTCAGCAGCGCGATCGAGCGCAGCACGCGCGCCACCACGTGCACAGAATCGGACATCTCTTCGAGCAATTCGATCTTCTTGAGATTGACCTCGACGATGTTCTCATTGGCGGTATCGGCCCGCTTCATCTGGTACAAGCCGCTGAAGGCGACGACCAGCAGGAGAGTCAGGATGACGGCAAAGCCAAGGCGCAGGCGGGCCTTGATGCTATAACGGGTGGCATTCATGTGATGTCGTGTGGGTAGAGACTGGGCGCTCTGGGAGGATGTGCGCGGGCGCCGGCGCGCACTGGAAGCCCGCGATATTGCCTTCAGTAAATACCCGACACAAGAAATTTGATGAATCTGGCTGTTGTTTAGCACTTCGCAGCGCAATCGGGGCCACAGCGCGTGTAGGTCACGCTGCCGGCATCAGGCTGTTTGCTGGACAGGCCGGCGATGCGTTAGAATTTTTGCATGAAAACGAATTTCCTGGCCCTGCTGGGCGCCGCCATGCTGTGCTTGCTACCGGCGCACGCAGCGGAAAAAAAGCAGCCGACCGAACTCATGCACGAGATCGACGGCGTCTACAAGCATCGCTTCAAGAACACGATGGCCGTGCCGGGCCAGGCCGACCAAACCTACGAGTCCGAAGACATCGTCGAAGTCCTGCCCTACGACGATAAACACCTGTACCTGCGCGCCCACCTGGAATTCGCCAACGGCCACACCTGCGACATCGCCGGCATGGCCGGCTACGAGCATGGCGCCTTCGTCTACCACGACCCGACACCGCCGCAGCCGCGCGAACGCGCCTGCGCGCTGCGGCTGCACGTGACGGACAAGAAGCTGGTGCTGACGGACAGGGAGACGCCGGATGCGGAGGCGACCTGCCGCGCGTATTGCGGGGCGCGTGGGGACCTGGATTACGAGATCGGGCGCGAGGCGCGGAGCGAGATCCGGTATGTGGAGCGCTTGAAGAAGTCGAAGGCGTACAGGCAGGCGGTGCAGGATTTGCAGGCGGTCGAGAGCAGCCAAGCCAGATAAACCTGATCGATTACGCAAAAACGTCGCCCCTGCAAAGGCAGGGGCCCAAGTTGCACGCATACCGATAGCGCACGCAAAACTTGGACCCCTGCCTGCGCAGGGGCGACGAATCGACAGCTAACTGAATCAGTTCTTGTCGAACTTCTTCAACCACGCCGACAGCTGGTGCGGACGCAGGCCGTCATAGTCCTCGAACGGCTGGTGGATCCACGGATTGTGCGGCAGGTCTTCCAGGTGGTAATCCGGCACCAGCGACGAGGTGCCCTTCACCCAGATCACGGCCGAACGCACTTCGGTGACGTCCGGGTAGTTGGTGCGCAGGTGCTCGCCCACGCGCGCCAGGGTCACGCCGGAGTCGGCCAGGTCGTCGACCAGCAGGATCTTGCCGGCCAGCGGGCCCTTGGTCATGGTCATGTACTTGGCGATGTCGAGGTCGCCCTGCTTCTTGCCGGCTTCTTCGCGGTACGAGCTGGTCGACAGGATCGCCAGCGGCACGTCGAAGATGCGCGAGATCACGTCGCCCGGACGCACGCCGCCTCGCGCCAGGCACAGGACCATGTCGAACTTCCAGTTCGATTCGTACACTTTCAGCGCGAGGCGCTCGACCAGGCGGTTGTAATCGTCCCAGGAGACCCACAGGTCCTTGTCGGTCGATGCAGGGGTATTCATGTTCAGGTTTTCCTTCTTCTGCTTATGGCTGAAGCCCGCGCGGCCAGTGGATGGGGCGGCGCGGGCTGCTTGCTGTATTGCTTTTAAATAGTGATCAGGCGGCGAACGGGTGGCGCAGCACGATCGTTTCTTCGCGGTCCGGACCGGTCGAGACCATGTCGACCGGGATGCCGACCAGTTCTTCGATGCGCTTGATGTAGGCGCGGGCGTTGGCCGGCAGCTCGTCCATCGACTTGGCGCCGACGGTCGATTCAGTCCAGCCCGGCATCTCTTCGTAGACCGGCACGCAGGCGGCGGCTTCTTCGGCGCCGACCGGGAAGATGTCGACGTCACGGCCGTCGATCTTGTAGCCGGTGCACAGCTTCAGCGACTCGATGCCGTCCAGCACGTCCAGCTTGGTCAGGCACATGCCCGACACGCCGTTGATCTGGACCGAGCGGCGCAGCAGCGCGGCGTCGAACCAGCCGCAGCGGCGGGCACGGCCGGTCACGGTACCGAACTCGTGGCCCACGCGCGACAGGTGCTCGCCGACACCTTCGGCGGTCGTCAGTTCCGACGGGAACGGACCCGAACCGACGCGGGTGGTGTAGGCCTTGGTGATGCCCATGATGTAATGCAGCATGCCCGGGCCCACGCCCGAACCGGCGGCGGCGTTGCCGGCCACGCAGTTCGACGAGGTGACGAACGGGTAGGTGCCGTGGTCGACGTCCAGCAGCGAGCCTTGGGCGCCTTCGAACAGCAGGTTGCCGCCGGCCTTGTGGGCGGCGTACAGGGCCGAGGACACGTCGCCGACCATCGGGCGCAGGCGCGGCACCAGGGCCATCGCATCGTCGAAGGTCTGCTGGAAGTCGATCGCTTCGGCGCCCAGGTAGCCGGTCAGCACGAAGTTGTGGTATTCCAGGTTTTCGCGCAGCTTCTCGGCGAAACGCTCTTCGTTGAGCATGTCGGCGATGCGGATCGCGCGGCGCGCGACCTTGTCTTCGTAGGCCGGGCCGATGCCCTTGCCGGTGGTGCCGATCTTGTTCTCGCCGCGCTTGGCTTCACGGGCCTTGTCGATGGCGACGTGGTACGGCAGGATGACCGGGCAGGCTTCCGAGATCTTCAGGCGCGAGGCGACTTCGACGCCGGCAGCCTGCAGCTTGTCGATTTCGCGCATCACGTCGGGCACCGACACCACGACGCCGTTGCCGATGTAGCAGGCCACGCCTTCGCGCATGATGCCCGACGGGATCAGTTGCAGCGCGGTCTTCTGGCCCTTGATCACCAGCGTGTGGCCGGCGTTGTGGCCGCCCTGGAAACGCACCACGCCTGCGGCGTGGTCGGTCAGCCAGTCGACGATCTTACCCTTGCCTTCATCGCCCCACTGGGTACCGATGACAACGACGTTCTTAGCAGTATTTGACATCACTTAACCTAAGTTTTTGAGAATCCAATTTCCTTGTTCGAGGACGAGCACGCGGTCGCACTCGAACTCATCCTGTACATTGTCGTGACCCGGCATGGACTGGATCACCACTTCGCCGCTCTTGCGCAGTTCGGCGATTTTCTCGCGCAGTTCGGGCGCATTGCCCCACGGCGCACGAATGGCGTGTTTGCGCTCGGCGGTCGGCAGCAGCCGGGCCAGTTCGCGCAAGTCGAGCGAGAAGCCGGTGGCCGGACGCGCGCGTCCGAAGGCTTCGCCGACGTGGTCGTAGCGGCCGCCGCGGGCCACCGCGTTCGGCAGGCCCGGCACGTACAGCGCGAACATGGCGCCGCTCTCGTACTGGTAGCCGCGCAGGTCGGCCAGGTCGATCGCGACCTGCGCACGGCCGAGGGTGGAACCGGCCAGCGCGGCCAGCTCGGCCAGCGCACGGGTGATGCCCGGCAGCGGCGGCAGGATCTGTTTTGCCTGCGCCAGCACCTCGATGTCGCCGTACAGGTTGGGCAGCGCCAGCAGCGCGGCGCGGGTGCCCGCGGCGTAGCCGGCGGTGATTTCTTCCAGGCCCGGGACGTCCTTCGAGCGCAGCAGCGCGTACAACGCCTGCTCGTCGCGCTTCGCCAGCGGGTCTTCGGCCAGGATGGCGCGCAGCACGCCGACGTGCGACAGGTCCAGGCGCGGCTGCTCGAAGCCGGCCAGTGCCAGCGAGGCCAGCGCCAGTTCCTGGATCTCGGCGTCGGCTTCGAGGCCGGCGTGGCCGTAGATCTCGGCGCCGATCTGCAGCGGCTCGCGGGTGGCGTGCAGGCCGGACGGCTGGGTATGCAGCACGCTGCCGGCGTAGCACAGGCGGGTGACGGTGTCGCGGTTCAGCAGGTGCGCATCGATGCGCGCGACCTGGGTCGTCATGTCGGCGCGCAGGCCGAGCAGGCGGCCGCTCATCACGTCGATCAGCTTGAAAGTGCGGGAATCGGTGTCCTGCCCTGCGCCGGCGAGCAGCGACTCGGTGTATTCGAGCAGCGGCGGCATCACCAGTTCGTAACCATAGGTGCGGAAGGTGTCGAGCATCAGGCGGCGCAACTCTTCGATCTTGCGCGCTTCGGACGGCAGGACGTCGGCGATATTCTCGGGCAGGAGCCAGGTAGGCATGGGCAAAGCGAATCGGGAGTTATTAAAAATCGGGCAACAGTCTAGGGACTTGGACGCGGCTTTGCACGCATTCCTTGCGCCGAATCGACGATTTTAACCGAAAACGTGGACGGTTTGGCAGCTAAGATGCGGCAATCCATGGAAAAAACGCGTTGCGCATCGGATGCGCAACGCGTTCTTGCGAAGCCGGCGATTGTTATTTGCCGCTGCCGGGATTCTTGAAGTACTTGAAGAATTCCGAATTCGAATCCAGCACCAGGATATCGTTACGCCCCTTGAAGGTCGCCTTGTAGGCTTCCATCGAGCGGTAGAAACGGTAGAACTCCGGGTTCTTGCCGAACGACTGCGCATAGATCTGCGCCGCCTTGGCGTCGCCGTCGCCGCGGATCGATTCGGCGTCGCGCTGGGCTTCGGCCAGCAATTCGCTGCGCTGGCGCTCGGCGTCGCCGCGGATCTGCTCGGCTTCGACGGTGCCGGTGGCGCGGGTGGCGGCGGCCATGCGCACGCGCTCTGCCTTCATGCGGTCGATCACGGCGGTATTTGCCCCATCGGGGAAACCGATGCGCTTCAGGCGCACATCGGCGACCTCGATGCCGAGCTGGCGCGCATCGCCGGCGACGCGCTGGCGCACGGCATCGGCCACCGCGCCGCGCTGGCCGCCGATCAGGTCGGCCGCCTCATGCCTGGCGATTTCGGCGGTCAAAGCCAGGCGCACCAGCTGCGCCATCTTTTCGCTGCCGCGGTCGGCATTCGCGCCGGCCAGTGCGATCAGGTACTGGCGCGCATCGACGATCCTCCATTTGACGAAGGCATCGACCGCCAGCTCGCGCTTCTCGCGGGTGGCGAAACGCTCGCGGTCGGCGGTGTCCAGCGTCTGCAGGCGCTTGTCGAGGTAGACCACGTCCTGCAAGGGCGACGGCAGCTTGACATGCAGGCCCGGCTCGGTGACGACCTGGCGCGGCCCGCCGACGCCGTCCAGCACGCCGAAGCGGTGCTGGTCGACCACGAAGGTGCTCGATTTGGCGAGCGCCACCACGGCGACCGTGGCGACGAAATAGGCAATCAGGCGGTTCATCAGCGGCTCTCCCGTTCACGCGAGTGCTCGCGGCTGCGCAGGTCGCGGCGGTGCGGGTCGCCCTGCTCCGCCGTGGCGGCCGGCGCCGTCGCCGCTGCGCTTGCCGGGGCAGCCGCATCGGCCTGCCCGGCTTGCGCCTGGGCCGGCGCCTGCTGCTGGGCCGGGGCCTGGGCGGGGTTCTGCTGGCCGCCTTGCTGCCCATTCTGCTGCGGCGGCGCCATCACCGGCCCCGAGCGGCTGCCGATGGCGGCGTCGTTGGCCACCGAGCGCGACAGCATCTGGTCGAGCGGCAGCACGACCTGGTTGGTGCCGGTCTTGGCGTCGATCATGACTTTACTGGTGCTGGAAAATACCTGCTGCATGGTGTCGAAATACATGCGGTCGCGGGTGACGCCGGGCGCCTTGGCGTACTCGGCCACGACCTTGTCGAAGCGCGCGGCGATGCCGGTGGCCTTGCTCTCGGTCTCGGCGCGGTAGCCTTCGGCGTCCTGGCGCAGGCGGTCGGCCCGGGCCTTGGCCTGGGGCAGGATGTCGTCTGCGTACGCCTGGGCTTCGCCGCGGGCGCGGTTGCGGTCTTCCTGGGCGCGGGCGGCATCCTCGAACGCGGCCGCGACCGCGTCCGGCGGCGCGATCTGCTGCACCGTCACGCCGACGATCTCGGCGCCCAGGCGGTAGCGCTCGGCCAGCTGCTGGATGCGGTTGCGCGCTTCGAGCGCCACCTGGTCGCGGTTGGGCGACAGCAGCGTGTCCATCTTGTTCTGGCCGACCAGTTCGCGCACCACGGTCTCGGCGGCGTCGCGCACCGTCTCGACCTGGTCGCGGTTATTGAACAGCCAGGCGATCGGTTGCTTGATCTTGTACTGCACCGAAAACTGGACGTCGACGATGTTCTGGTCGCCGGTCAGCATCAAGGCTTCGGCCGGCTGCTTGTTGCGGATGTTGGCGCGATAGCCGATCTCGGCGGTCTGCACCTGGGAGGTGTTGACGGTCTCGACCGCCTGGATCGGTGCCGGCCAGCGCCAGCTGACGCCCGGCGACACGGTGTGCGACAGCTGGCCGAAGGTGGTGACCACCCCGACCTGCCCGTCCGGCACGACGAAGGCGCCGCTGGCCAGCCAGATCAGCGCGGCGATGCCGCCGACCACGCCGGCGGTGATGCCGACGCCGCGGGCGTCGGGGCGATAAGGACCGCCACCGCCGCCGTCGTTGCGCTTGTTGAAGATGCGGTTCAGGCGCTGGTTGAAGTCACGCCACAATTGATCGAGATCGGGCGGGCCGTCGTTATTGCCCGGACGCTTGTTCTCCTGGGCCTTGCGTCCAGCGTTGGGATCGTGGCCCCAACGGGGATCGTTCAGCGAGAGCTTCACGCCGAGACGCTTGATGAATGAAACGGGCATAGATGGCTTAGTGTGGGCCGGCTGGGGTGGTTATGGGAATACCATCGGCCGCCGTCGACGCCACGTCGTGCGCAATACCGCGCACGTCGTCGTCTTGCCCGTCAGCCGACGTCAGTCCAGGCAAGGTCCGGGCTGCTTCGACGATGGCGTCGCGCAGCAGGTCCAGGCCGGCGCCACTGTGGGCGCTGATAAAAACGCGGCTGATTTTATCATATTCATCACGTTCCACTCCGGGCTCCAGCCCGGCCGCATCGATTTTGTTCCATACCAAAATTTGCGGAATATGGTCGGCGCCGATTTCGCGCAGCACCTCGTTGACCTGCTCGATCTGCTCCATCCTTACCGGCGACGAGCCGTCGACGACGTGCAGCAGCAGGTCGGCATGGATGGTTTCCTCGAGGGTCGCGCGGAAGGCGGCGACCAGCTGGTGCGGCAGTTCGCGCACGAAGCCGACGGTATCGGACATCACCACGCTGCCGGCTTCCTCGCCGAGGTAGAGCCGGCGGCTGGTGGTGTCCAGGGTCGCGAACAGCTGGTTCGCGACATACACGCCGGCCTTGGTCAGGGTGTTGAACAGGGTCGACTTGCCGGCATTGGTATAGCCGACCAGCGACACCGAGAATGTCTTGTTCCGGCCGCGTGCACGGCGCTGGGTTTCATGCTGCTTGCGCAGCTTGGCGAGGCGGGTGCGCAGCATCTTGACGCGCTCGCCGATCAGGCGGCGGTCGGTCTCGAGCTGGGTTTCGCCGGGACCACGCAGGCCGATACCACCCTTTTGACGTTCCAGGTGGGTCCAGCCGCGGATCAGGCGGGTGGCCAGGTGCTGCAACTGCGCCAGTTCGACCTGCAGCTTGCCCTCGTGGCTTTGGGCACGCTGGGCGAAGATGTCGAGGATCAGGCTGGTACGGTCGACCACGCGCACGTTGAGGCGCTTTTCCAGGTTGCGCTGCTGGGCGGGCGACAGGGCGTGGTTAAAGATGACGATGTCGATCTTGTCGGCCAGGCAAGCCTGAGCGATTTCGTCGGCCTTGCCGCTGCCGACGAAATGGGCCGGATCGGGACTGTTGCGTTTGGCGGTGATGGTGGTGACCGGCTCGGCGCCGGCGGAACGCGCCAGCAGCGCCAGTTCTTCCAGGCTGGCGGAAAAGTCGCCAGCCCCGAAGTCGATACCGACCAATGCCGCGCGCATGGTGGGGGTGCCTTGAGCGTCAGCCATCGACCTCACTCGGCGTCTTGCTCGAGATTGAGATTGACCGCACGGGCCGGTACCACGGTCGAGATTGCATGCTTGTAAACCATCTGGGTCACTGTGTTGCGCAGCAAAACCACGTATTGGTCGAACGACTCGATATGCCCCTGCAGCTTGATGCCGTTGACCAGGTAAATCGAGACGGGGACATGTTCCTTGCGCAAGGCATTCAGGAATGGGTCTTGTAACAGTTGCCCTTTATTGCTCATAACAGCTCCGATATGTAGTGTTGTTTTTAAATTGAGGCGCTATGCCGGTTTTCAAGTGTGTCTGGGAGAACATTCTCAAGTTGTGAATGATCTCCCAAGCCTACTGTAACCTGTTTCGACGATTTTTGTCGTACTGCTACTCGCCAGAACCGCGTGCATCATAGGGTGGGCACCCTGTGCCCACGTGCGAAGTCAGCAGGCAGTTGGCTGTTCACACGTTACGCGTGGGCACGGGGGTGCCCACCCTACGGGAGAAGCGTAACGCGTGCGTCACGCTTCGCCTTTGGCGAACGGATTCTTGCCGCTGCGCAGTTCGATCCGCAGCGGGGTGCCGATCAGGTCGAAGGTATCGCGGAAATGCTTTTCGAGGTAGCGCTTGTACGGCTCGGTGATGCCGTCCAGCGCGTTGCCGTGGATGACGATGATCGGCGGGTTCTGGCCGCCCTGGTGGGCGTAGCGCATCTTCGGACGGGTGCTGCCCTTGCGCTTCGGCTCCTGCTTCTCCACGGCTTCCTGCAGCGCCCGGGTCAGGCGCGGCGTGGAGAGCTTGGCGGTGGCCGCGGCATAGGCGGTATCGACCGCCTTCATCAGGTGGTTGATGCCGGTGCCCTTCAGCGCCGAGATGAACTTGGTTTCGGCGAAGCTCAGGAAGTCGAGCTTGCGGTCGATGTCGTTCTTGATCTGGTCGCGCTGGTCGCTGGTCAGGCCATCCCACTTGTTGACCGCCACCACCAGTGCGCGCCCGCTTTCCAGGATGAAGCCGGCGATGTGGGCATCCGACTCGGCAATGTTTTCCTGGGCATCGAGCATCAGCACGACCACGTTGGCTTCCGAGATCGACTGCAACGTCTTCACCACCGAGAATTTCTCGACGGCTTCGAAGATCTTGCCGCGGCGGCGGATACCGGCGGTGTCGATCAGGGTGTAGTTCTTGCCGCCCTTCTCGAACGGCACCTCGATCGAGTCGCGGGTGGTACCCGGCATGTCGAAGGCGATCACGCGTTGCTCGCCGACCAGGGTGTTGATCAGGGTCGACTTGCCGACGTTAGGACGGCCGATCAGCGCGATCTTGACGCCGAAGTCGGCCGGATCGAATTCCGGCTCCTCGTGCGGACGCAGGGTCGCGGCCTGGTCGATCGCTTCGTTGACCAGGTCGAGCACGCCGTCGCCGTGGGCGGCGGAAATGACGTAGGGGTCGCCCATGCCGAGCTCGTAGAACTCGGCAGTGACCGAGGTGTACTTCATGCCCTCGGACTTGTTCACCACCAGCATGACCTTGCGGCCGGACTTGCGCAGGAAGTCGGTGATGGTCTTGTCGTGGGGCGTCAGGCCCTGGCGGCCGTCGACGATGAACATCACGACGTCGGCTTCGGCCACGGCCTGCTTCGTCTGCAGCGCCATTTCATGCATGATGCCTTCCTTGGCGACCGGCTCGAAACCGCCGGTGTCGATGACCAGGAAGGGGCGCTCGCCCATGCGGCCTTCACCGTAGTGGCGGTCGCGCGTGAGGCCGGGCAAGTCCGCCACCAGCGCGTCGCGCGAGCGGGTCATGCGGTTGAAAAGGGTCGACTTCCCGACGTTCGGGCGACCAACGAGTGCGATTACCGGCTTCATGTAGTTATTCTATTCGACCGCGATGGCGGTCACAGTTCCATTTTGTGTTTGAAAAATCAGGTTCGAACCCACCACCAGCGGGGTCGAAGCGATGGCGCTGCCGTCGGTGGCGGCGCGCGCCAGGAAGGCGCCGTCCTCGCGCGACAGGAAGTGCACGTAGCCCTGGTAGTCGCCGACCGCCACCGTGCGGCCGTAGGACACCGGGGTCGACAGGCGGCGGTAGGACAGCTTGTCGTTCTTCCAGGCGCTGGCGCCGCCTTCGCGATTGAAGGCGTACAGCGCGCCCTTGTCGTCCGGGGCGAACACGAAGCGCTGGTCGACCGCGACGCCGGCTTCCGACGACAGGTCGCGCGTCCAGCGGGCGCTGCCGGTGGCGATGTCGAAGCAGCCGACACGGCCCTGGTAGGTCACCGCGCAGACGTCGTTCTCGAAGATCACCGGCACGCCGCCGATATCGGTCACGCGCTCCAGTTCGGTGGCGCCGCGGGCGATGCCGACTTCGATTTCCCAGCGCGGCGCGCCGGTGGCCGCGATCAGCGCCAGCAGCTTGCCGCCCGGCTGGGCGACGATCACGTCGGTGCCGTGCACCACCATGCCCGGTGCCAGGCGCAGGGTCAGCGGCGGCGCGGTGCGCTGCACGGTCCATTTCTTCTGGCCGGTCTTAGCGTCGAAGCCGACGATGCGGTTGTCGATGCTGCGCGCCACCACGATGCCCTGGGCGATCGCCGGGGCCGACAGGATCTCGCTCGACAGCTGGGCTTTCCACAGCTGCTTGCCGTCCATGTCGAAGGCCAGCAGCTGGCCCTTGGCGCCGCCGACCACGATCAGCTCGCCGTCGGTGCCGACGCCGGCGGTCAGGTCGGTACCGGCCTTGACGCGCCACATCTGGCGGCCGCTGGCGGCGTCGATGCGCACCAGGGTGCCGTCGGCGCCGGCCGCGACCACGGTGTTGCCGGCCAGCGCCGGCGAGAACATGGCGTTCTGCGACTTGCCGACTTCGACCTTCCACGCGGTGCGCACCGCCATCGAGGCTTTCAGCTCGACCAGCGGCGCGGGCTGGTTGCCCTTGGATTTCGATGCGAACGGGTTGAGCGAACTAATCGTCGAGCAGCCCGTCATCAGGGCGAGGATACCGACACCAACCAGCTTCCGGGAAATACGCATGTTCTTTTTTACCTTGTTCTGAAGATCAGCTTCTTGCACCGTCGCCCCTGCGAAGGCAGGGGTCCAAGTTCTGCATGCATCACGGCAGCTCGTGCAACTTGGGTCCCTGCCTTCGCAGGGACGACGTCGTGGTTATTTCGCTGCCGCGGATAATCGCGGGTGATCGCGCGTAATATTAAGCAGCCGGCTTGACCGCCACCTGCGCCGTCACCGGCGCCCCGCCGATCGCATCCAGCTTGATCTGCACGATCTGGCGGCCCGGATGCTTCTTGTCCATCTTGTCCAGCGCGGCCTGGTAAGCGGTGCGCGCGTCCGGCAGCTTGTTCTGCGCGACCAGCACGTCGCCCTTGCGGTCGGCGACTTCGGCGGCAAACTGGGCCGGGAAATCGCCGTTCAGCAGGGCGAGCGCCTTGTCGTAGGCCTTTTCGTCGAGCAGCACGCCGGCCAGGCGCAGGCGCGCCACCGACTTGTACTCGTCGTTGCCGTGGTCGATCGCCCACTGCAGCTGCGCCTTGGCAGTGGCCAGGTCGTTGGCGTCGAAGGCGGCCTTGGCGGCGGTCAGGGCGGCCATCTGGGCGTACAGGGTCGCGTCGAACTTGCTTTCGAGATCGGCGGCGATGCGCTTGACCTTGGCCTGGTCCTTGGCCTGGGCCGAATTCACGAGTTCGTCGTACAGGCCGGAGGCTTCGACTGCCTTGCCGCGCTGCTGCGAGTTCCAGTAGTTGTAGCCGGCGTAGCCGAGCAGCGCGATGATCAGCACCCACATGATCGGGTTGCCAAAGCGGTCCCAGAAAGCTTTGAAATTGGCTATCTGTTCCTGTTCTTCGAGATCGTATGCCATGGACGTCAGTTCTAGTTATGAGTGTTGATGGGGATTACGGGTGGTAGTGCACGTGATCGTGGTTGTGATCATGATCGTGGGCGCCGGTGATCTGGTCGACCAGGTAGTCGACCGCGTCGTCGAAGGGCACGCTGGCCTGCTGCTGGGCAGCATCCGAATCGCGCATCGCCTTGATGGCCACCACGTTGTTGCTCACTTCGTTCTCGCCGATGATCACGGCAAAGGCGGCGCCGGCGCCGTCGGCCTTCTTCATCTGGCTCTTGAAGCTGCCGGCGCCGGCCGGGGTGGCGCAGTGCAGGACCACGTCCAGGCCGGCGTCGCGGATGCGTTCGGCCAGCACGAAAGCCTGCATCTGGGCGCCTTCGCCCTGGTGCACCATGTACACGTCGCACTGGCTCGGCGCGGCCGGCTCGCCCTGCTCCTTCATCAGCTCGACCAGGCGTTCGATGCCCATCGCGAAGCCGATACCCGGGGTCGGCTTGCCGCCGAAGGTTTCGATCAGCGGGTCGTAGCGGCCGCCGGCGCACACGGTGCCCTGCGAGCCGAGCGAATCGGTGACCCACTCGAACACGGTGCGGTTGTAGTAGTCGAGGCCGCGCACCAGGCGCGGGTTGACCGTGTACTGGACATTGTTGGCGTCCAGGATCTTCTTGAGGCCTTCGAAGTGGGCCAGCGACTCCTCGCCGAGGTAGTCCAGCAGCTTCGGTGCGGCGTTGACCAGGTCCTGCATCGCCGGATTCTTGGTGTCCAGGATGCGCAGCGGATTTGCGTGCAGGCGGCGCTGGGCTTCGGCATCCAGAACGCCGGCGTTGGCTTCGAAATAGGCGATCAGGTCGGCACGGTGGCGCTGGCGCTCTTCGGCGTTGCCGATGGAGTTCAGTTCGAGGCGGATGCCGTCCAGGCCGAGGTCGTCCCACAGGCGGCGGCACAGCATGATCAGTTCGGCGTCGATGTCCGGACCCGAGAAGCCGATCGCTTCGGCGCCGAACTGGAAGAATTGGCGGTAGCGGCCGCGCTGCGGGCGCTCGTGGCGGAACATCGGGCCCTTGTACCACAGGCGCTTCGGACCGTCATAGGCCATGTTATGCTCGATCACGGCACGCACCACACCGGCCGTGCCTTCCGGGCGCAGGGTCAGCTGGTCGCCGTTCATCGAGTCTTCGAAGGAATACATTTCCTTCTCGACGATGTCGGTGACGGCACCGATGGCGCGCGCGAACAGGCCGGTTTCCTCGACGATCGGGGTGACGATCTTCTGGTAGCCGTAGCTCTTCAGGACCGATTCCGCGGTGTTCTCGAACAGTTCCCACAGCGGCGCATCGGCCGGCAGGATGTCGTTCATGCCTTTGATGGCGGTGATTTTTTCTTTTTTGTCGGACATTCTATTTATTCCTTCTGGCCGCTGGTGCTTTTCGCACTCGTAGCCTAAAAACCGTCATTCCCGCGAAGGCGGGAATCCAAGTTTGTACGCATTTCGGCAGATCATCGAACTTGGGTTCCCGCCTTCGCGGGAACGACGTATCCACTGCACGTAGCCGTTTAAACGGTCTCGGGCTGCTTCCCGTAATTCTTCTGCACGTAGTTCAGCACGATCGCCTGGAACTCATCCACGATCCGCTCGCCCCGCAGTGTAGCGACCTTTTGCCCATCCACAAAGACCGGAGCCGCCGGCGACTCGCCGGTACCCGGCAGCGAAATGCCGATGTTGGCGTGCTTCGATTCGCCCGGACCGTTGACGATACAGCCCATCACGGCCACGTTCATCGCTTCCACGCCCGGATAGGTCTTCTTCCATTCCGGCATCTGCTCGCGCAGGAAGGTCTGGATGTTGTCGGCCAGTTCCTGGAACACGGTCGAGGTGGTGCGGCCGCAGCCCGGGCAGGCGATCACCATCGGCGTGAACTTGCGCAGGCCCATGGTCTGCAGGATTTCCTGGCCGACCACGACTTCCTTGGTACGGTCGCCGCCCGGTTCCGGGGTCAGCGAGATGCGGATGGTGTCGCCGATGCCTTCCTGCAGCAGCACCGACAGCGCCGCGGTCGAGGCGACGATGCCCTTGCTGCCCATGCCGGCCTCGGTCAGGCCCAGGTGCAGCGCGTAGTCGCAGCGCTTGGCCAGTTCGCGGTAGACGGCGATCAGGTCCTGCACGCCGGAGACCTTGCACGACAGGACGATCTGGTCGCGCCGCATGCCGATTTCCTCGGCGCGCTGGGCGTTCTCGATGGCCGAGGTGATCAGCGCTTCGTACATGACGGCCTGGGCGGTCCACGGCTGGGCGCGCGCGGCGTTCTCGTCCATGATGCGCGCCAGCAGCGACTGGTCCAGGCTGCCCCAGTTGACGCCGATGCGCACCGGCTTGTCGTAGCGGATCGCGGTCTCGATCATCTGGGCGAACTGGGTGTCGCGCTTGGCGCCCTGCCCCACGTTGCCCGGGTTGATGCGGTATTTCGACAGCGCCTGGGCGCACTCCGGATAGTCGCGCAGTAGCAGGTGGCCGTTGTAATGGAAGTCGCCGACCAGCGGCACATCGACCTCCATGCGGTCGAGCTGTTCGCGGATGTGGGGCACGGCGGCGGCCGCGGCCGGGGTATCGACCGTGATGCGCACGATCTCGGAACCGGCGCGCGCCAGCTCCTTGACCTGGATCGCGGTGCCGATCGCGTCGGCGGTGTCGGTATTCGTCATCGATTGCACGACGACCGGGGCATTGCCGCCGACCCAGACCTTGCGCGCGCCGTGCTGGACCAGCACGCCGCGGCTTTCGCGGCGCAGCAGCGGACCCGAGGGGATGGGCGTGTTGGAAGAATTCATAGTACGTATTCCGCTTGTTTGCTCGTTATTGCAGGTTCACACGGGCCAGGGTCTTGCCCGGCACCGCCGGCAGCGATACCGCAGTGCCGCGCAGGGTTGCCGACACGCCGCTAGGATTGCCGACGGTCAAGCGCACCGGACCGGCTACATTGACGGTTTCCGTGCTGCCGCCCTTGACCAGGCGCGAAAACAGCGGCGCGCCGCCTTTCGCCGGCCGTACTTCGATCCACGAATCCTCGCGTACGTTCAATACCAGCGCGTTGGCGCCGGCGGCTGCCGGGGCGGCCACGGCCGCTGCAGCCGGTGCCTGGGTGGCCGCCGGGGTCGCAGGCGCGGCCGGCACCGTGGTCGGCGGCGCGCCGGTCGCGCTGGTGTTCGGCACGTTGACGACAGGACCGGGGGCGGATGCCGCGGCGACCGGCGCCGCAGCCGGTGCAGCGCTGTTCGGCGACGGCACCGAAATCAGCGGCACCGACGGGTTCTGCAGGGTTTCGACAGTGCTGCCGTTGGCGCTGTCAGTGGCGACGCTGGTGGCGACCGTTGCGCTGGCGCCATTGGTGCCATTGGCTGCCGGCGCCGCCTGCTCGCTGCTGCGCATCGGCACCACGCCGAAATGCCAGGCCGCGGCGGCGGCGGCCACCACCACGACCGCGCCAGCGATCCAGCCCAGCGGCAGCGAGGAACGCTTGCCGTGCAGCGGGAAGCGCGATTCGGAGAACGAGGCCGGGGCCGGACGGCGTGTCGCCGCTGTAGTGGCGCTGAGATCGGCCGCCGCCGGGACGTCCATCTCGATCTGGGCCACCAGCGGCACCGGATCCAGCTTCATCAGCTTGGCGTAGGCACGCACGAAACCGCGCGTCACGGCCGGACTCGGCAGCGACCCGTAGTCGCCGGCTTCCAGCGCCACCACCTGGCGCACGGCCAGTTTCAGTTGATCGGCGACCTGCTCCACCGACCAGCCCATCGCTTCGCGATGCGCGGCCAGGGTCTTGCCCGGGATGCCATGCTGGTTGTCGGGCGTCGTTGGCTGTTCTGCACGCTCGGAACTCATTGTCGTTGTCTCACTCATTAAATGCACCGCGCTCGAACGCCGCGTACTCAGGCGAACCGGGGAAGCGCTTGCGCAGCTGGGCCGCCAGCGACGCTTCCGAATCCCGCTCGCCCACCATGCGCTTGACTCGGATGGCCAGCCACAGTTCGTCGGCCGACAGCGTGTCGAGCTTGGCTGTCTCCGTCAGGCGGTTGATGAAAAACCCGGCGCGATTGCGGTCGCGCCGCTCGAAATAGACCCGGGCCAGGCCGGCGTTGGTGGCCGCCAGGTCGGGTTCGTAACGCAGCGCATCGAGCAGGTAGCGCTCGGCGGCGTCGACATTCTTCATCTTCAGGCTGCAGTTACCGGCATTCACCATGGCCTTGACCGGCGAGCCGTACGCCGGATGCTTCAGCGCGGTCTCGAAATAGGTCATGGCCTGGGCCGGCTTGCCGCCGGCTTCGCACAGGAACAGCCCGTAGTTGTTGGACAGGTCCGGATTGCGCGGCGCCAGGCGCAGCGCGTGCCGGTAGTTTTCATCGGCCAGGGCGTTCTCGCCCATGGCGGCATAGATCAGTGCGCGGAAGCCGTAGGCGTCGGCATAGTTCGGGTCGGCGGCAAGCGCCTGCTTGACCTCGTCCAGCGCGATCTCGTATTTGCGGTCCTGGTAGTAGCCGACCGCGAGCTGCAGCCGGATCTGGGCGCGCTTTTCGGTGGCGGTCTGGTCGGACGCCGTCCTCAGCTCGCGTGGCGACTCGCCCGCCGGACCGCCGGCGCAGGCCGACAGCAGGGTCAGGGCCAGCGCGGCCAGCGCTGCGGAAGCGACACGTCCGGCCGACGCCGCCATCAGGAAGTGATCTCCACGATCTTGCCGAAGTTGGCACCGAACTTTTGCTGGTACTCGGCCATCTTGCTCATGCGCTCGGCGACGCGGGTGCGGTCCTGCACTTCGCCGGCCAGCTGGCCGCAGGCGGCGTCGATGTCGTCGCCGCGCGTCTTGCGGATGGTGGTGACCAGGCCGGCATCCATCAGGATCTGGGCAAAGGCCTTGATGCGCGGGTTCTTGGAGCGCAGCAGGCCCGATTCCGGGAACGGGTTGAACGGAATCAGGTTGAACTTGCAGTTCAAGCCGACCACCGGATCGTTGACCAGCGCGATCAGTTCGCGCGCATGCTCGTCGGTGTCGTTGACGCCGTCCAGCATGCAGTACTCGAAGGTGATGAAGTCGCGCGGCGCGAATTCCAGGTAGCGCTTGCACGCCGCCATCAACTCGCGCAGCGGGTACTTCTTGTTCAGCGGCACCAGGCCGTCGCGCAGCGGATCGTTCGATGCGTGCACCGAGACCGCCAGCGCCACCGGGCATTCCTGGCTCAGCTTGTCCATCATCGGCACCACGCCCGAGGTCGAGACGGTCACGCGGCGGCGCGACAGGCCATAGGCGTTATCGTCCAGCATCAGCTTGAGCGCGGTGACGGTCGGATCGAAGTTCAGCAGCGGCTCGCCCATGCCCATCATGACCACGTTGGTGATCTGGCGCTCGCCCTTCGGGCCCGGCTCGATGCCCTTGGTACGGCGCAGTTCGAACTCGGCCATCCACAGCTGGCCGATGATCTCGGCCACGGTCAGGTTGCGGTTGAAGCCCTGCTTGCCGGTCGAACAGAAGCGGCAGTTGACGGCGCAGCCGGCCTGGGTGCTGATGCACAGCGTGCCGCGCGTCTCTTCCGGGATGAACACGGTTTCGACGGCGTTGCCGTTGCCGACGTCGACCAGCCACTTGCGGGTGCCGTCGCTCGAGGTGTTGTCGCTGATGATGCTCGGCCCGCGCACTTCGGCGCGGGTTTTCAGTTTTTCGCGCAGCGACTTGGCCAGGTCGGTCATGTCGTCGAAATTCGCGACGCCGAACTGGTGGATCCAGCGCTGCAGCTGTTTGGCACGGAAAGGCTTCTCCCCCAACTCGGCGCAATAGGCGACGAGCTGCGCGGGATCGAAGTCCAGCAAGTTGGTGAGAGTTGCCATTTTCGAATCCTGTATCTTCAAAATAAGTTCCGCCCGCCGGGCTCTGCGAGCATGGGCGAGCGGGATAGTGCGATGTTAAGCCAGCCGGGGCCAGCCAAACAAAAAAAGTTTGTTACCAGATTAACGCGAGTAGACGTTCAGTGCCGGGAAGTAGTAGGCGATTTCGACGGCTGCGGTTTCAGCAGCGTCCGAACCGTGCACGGCGTTGGCATCGATGGAGTCGGCGAAATCGGCGCGGATGGTGCCCGGCTCGGCTTTCTTCGGATCGGTCGCGCCCATCAGGTCGCGGTGAGCGGCAATCGCGTTTTCGCCTTCCAGCACCTGGATCATGACCGGACCCGAGATCATGAAGTTGACCAGGTCTTTGAAGAACGGACGTGCCGAGTGCACAGCGTAGAAGCCTTCGGCTTCGGCTTGCGACAGCTGGGCCATGCGGGCAGCAACGATCTTCAGGCCGGCGCCTTCGAAGCGGCTGTAGATTTGACCGATCACGTTCTTTGCGACGGCGTCAGGTTTGATGATCGACAGGGTGCGTTCGATTGCCATGTAAAAACTCCAATAAAAAGAAAGGTTTAAATCTTGAATTGAGGACTCAATCAACCTTCTATTTTAGCATAGTTCGACTGCTTGACCGATATTGCGCTGCTTCTATCCAAGATGTTAGAGTGGCATCGGTAAATACCCCGCCTGCCGATGCTTAGGCCAGACTTAATCGTTTGCCCATGCACTGTTGACGGCGGGGTCAGTCCCCATATGGGGTGCAAAGCGAATCTTCCAACGGAGGTATCAATGATTCCTAGCCTGCAAAAACCGTACGGCGGCGTAGCCACCCAGGCCGCGCGCAACCGTGTCGTCCGCAACACCTATTGGCTGCTGGCACTGTCGATGATACCGACCGTGTTCGGCGCCTATCTCGGCGTGACCACCGGGCTGTTCATGCCGCGCGGTATCATGGGCATGCTGCTGTTCTTCGCCATCGCGTTCGGCTTCATGTTCGCGATCGAAAAGACCAAGAACTCGGCCGCCGGCATACCGGTACTGCTCGGCTTCACCTTCTTCATGGGCCTGATGCTGGCCCCGTTGCTGCGCCATACGCTCGGCTTCGCCAATGGTCCGGCGCTGATCATGGGCGCCTTTGCCGGCACCTCGGCGGTGTTCGCCGTGATGGCAACGATCGCCACCGTGTCCAAGCGCGATTTTTCGGGCATGGGCAGCTGGCTGTTCGCCGGCACCATCGTGGTGCTGCTGGCCATTGTCGCCAACGTGTTCCTGCAGATCCCGGCCCTGCACCTGGCCCTGCTGGTGATGGTGGTGGGCATCTTCTCGGCCTGGCTGCTGTTCGACGTGCAGCGCGTGGTGAATGGCGGCGAGACCAACTACATCACCGCCACGCTGTCGATCTACCTCGACATCTACAACATCTTCACCGCCCTGCTGCAGTTGCTGGGTATCGGTTTCGGTAACCGTGACTAAGCGCGGCTAAGCGCGACGGGGCATTCCGATGCTGATGATGAAGCCGGCTTTCGAGCCGGCTTTTTTTATTTTATTGTCAGAATCCAACCGCCGTGCGTAGAATAGCCGCTTGCTCCATCCTCCCGACCTGAATGCCGCGTAGCCTTGTCCACCTGTTGCTGTCGCTGCTGCTGCTCGTTTCGCAGCAGTTGTCGGTCGGTCACGGCTATACGCACTGGTCGGAATTCCGCGATACGCTGGCCCAGTCGCTCGACGATGGCCAGCGCGACGGCAAGCCGCAGAAACCCGGCCTGCACGACCTGTGCGGCCAGTGCGCCGCCAGTGCCCAGGTCGCGTTCGCGCTGCCGACCACGGTGCGCCGTTTCATTCCCGCCGAGCTGGCGTATGCCGCGCCCTCGCTGCCGCCTACCGCCGGCGTCTGCCTGCAGACCGAGTGCGCCTTCCAGCCGCGCGGCCCGCCCCGAGCCTGATAACCCTGCATCCCTTTTAACAGTTTGCTCCTCCACGCTGCCCGCAAGACGCGGGCGGCGCGGAACGTTATCCATTTGCTCGAGGTTTATCAACATGAAGATTCAACGCACGCTGCTCGCCAGCGCGATCCTGCTCGCCTTCCAACCGCTGGCTTTCGCCGCCAACCCGGCCGATGACGCCGATCCGCAGACGCAGACCGTTAGCGAAGGCAAGATCCAGCAGGTCATCGTCACCGCCAATCCGCTGCGCAGCGGTGAAGGCGACCAGATCCTGACCCCGGCCAAGGTGCTGGCCGGCGACGAGCTGCGCGACAAGGTCGGCAGCTCGCTCGGCGAAACCCTGCAGGGCGAACTCGGGGTCTCGGCCTCGGCCTTCGGCGCCGGCGCCTCGCGTCCGATCATCCGCGGCATGGAAGGCTCGCGCGTCAAGATGCTGGAAAACGGCATGGCGACCTCGGACGTGTCCGGCCTGTCGAACGACCACGCGGTCGCCTCCGAAGGCGCGGTGGCGCGCCAGATCGAGATCCTGCGCGGCCCGGCCGCCCTGCTGTACGGCTCGGGCGCCATCGGCGGCCTGGTCAACGTCGTCAACGAGCGCATCCCGACCGAGCTGGAAGCCAAGCCGATCGGCCAGGTCGAAAGCCGCTACAGCACGGTCGACAACGGCCGCAACCTGTCCGGCTCGATGGACGGCGCGGTCGGCAAGCTGGGCCTGCACGTCGACGGCAACTGGCGCGAGACCAACGACTATCAAATCCCCGGCAACCGCGTGCTGGACGACCCGGCAACCAGCGTGGACCGCCTGCCGAATTCCGCGACCCGCAACCGCAGCATCGGCGCCGGCGCCTCCTGGATCGACGACTGGGGCTATGCCGGCTTCTCGGCCTCGCACCTGTCGAACCTGTACGGCATCCCGACCGAGGAAGGCTCGCGCATCGACCAGCGCCAGAATCGCTACGACTTCGACACCCTGGTGCATACTCCGCTGCAGGGCCTGGAAAGCGCGCGCTTCAAGGCCGGCTTCACCGATTACCGCCATGCAGAGCTGGAGAGCGACGGCACCCCGGCAGTCATCTTCACCAACCGCTCGTTCGAATCGCGCCTGGAACTGACCCACAAGCCGTTCAGCCTCGGCGCAATGAACCTGCACGGCACCTTCGGCGTGCAGACCGAGAATACCAACTTCTCGGCCCTCAGCCCGGAAGGCGGACCGGACACGGTGCCGGTCACCCACTCGACCTCGCAGGCGGCCTTCCTGGTCGAAGAAAGCGCCATCGGGCCGGTGCGCCTGAATGCCGGCGCGCGCTACGAAAACGTCAAGCGCGAACCGGTCGGCAACCGCGAGCGCAGCTTCGACCTGGGCTCCGGTTCGGTCGGCGCGCTGTGGCCGTTCATGCCGGGCTACAGCGTGGGCGCGACCCTGTCCTACGCCCAGCGCGCCCCGGCCACCGACGAGCTGTACTCGGGCGGCCCGCACGACGCCACCCTCACCTTCGACATCGGCGACCCCGATCTCAAGAAGGAAGTCTCGCGCAACATCGAACTGTCGATGCAGAAGACGACCGGCCTGGTGCGCTGGAAGGCCAACCTGTTCCGCAACAACGTCACCAACTTCATCTACGGCCATGTCACCGACGCCTTGCTGGACGAGGATGGCAACGCCGGCGGCGAATTCCGCCAGCGTATTTTCGAACAGGCCAAGGCCCACGTGCAGGGCGGCGAAGCCGAGCTGACGTATAACGAAACGGGCATGGGCTGGAACGGCCGCCTGTTCGCCGACACCTCACGCGGCCAGCTCGACGAGGGCGGCAGCCTGCCGCTGCAGCCGGCCGACCGCATCGGCGCCGCCGCCGGCTACCGCCAGGCCGACTGGCGCGCCGGCCTCAGCTGGACCCACGCGCGCGGCCAGGAGCGCCTGGCCGCCTTCGAGAGCACGCCGACGCCGGCCTACAACCTGGTCGACGCCAACCTGTCGTACACCCAGCACCTGGCGCAGACCGACCTGACCTGGTTCCTGCTGGCGAAAAACCTGCTGAACCAGGACATCCGCCTGTCGACCTCGCTGCTCAAGGATATTTCGCCGCTGCCGGGCCGGAATTTCGTGTTCGGCGTACGCGCAAAGTTCTAAAACTGTGGCATGATCGGCATGTCGAATTGCTAATCGTGCTGTCTTAAACACCAGAACATCGTCATGACCGCCTATTCGCCCGAGGCATGTTGTATTCCTCGGGCGGCATCGGCAATTCTTGCGTGGCAAATGTATATTTTTGCCGAGCGCGTTCCGAATCGTGCTTTTAAGAATAAAATGACTGTTTTCAGCCCATGGAGCACCCGACATGGAAGCTGCAACCCGCGCTTTTCACTTCCTCGGCAGCACCGGTGCGATCCGTGCCGGCTACCACACCCATGACTGGGCTGGCTGCGCCATCGGTCCGCCTGCCTGCTGGAGTCCCACGCTGTCCAACGCGGCCAGCCTGATCCTCGAATCGGAATTCCCGATGTACGTGGTGTGGGGTCCGCAACTGACTTTCCTGTACAACGCCGCCTTCGCCGCCCTGCTCGACAGCCGCCATCCCCAGGCGCTCGGGCAACCGCTGGCCGAGGTGCTGCCCGACCTGTGGCCGGGCGTGAAGCCGCTGATCGAACGCGCGCTGGGCGGCCATCCGACCTACGGCGAAGACGTCCCCTGCCCGGTGTACCGCGACGGCCGGCCGGCCACCGGCTGGTTCACGCTGGCCTACTCGCCGCTGCGCGACGAAAAGGGTTTCGTACGCGGCGTGCTGTGCGTGACCAGCGAAACCACCCAGCGCGTGCAGCTCGAGCGCCGCAACGCGCTGCAGCTGCAGGTGGTCGACACGCTGCGGCGCCTGCACCATCCGTCCGACATCATCGAAACCGCCTGCGCGCTGATCGGCAAATACCTGCAGCTCGACAATGCCTGCTACGTCGAGGCCGACGAAGAGAGCGGCAGCTTCGAGGTGGTGCACGACTGGCACCGCACTGCGCAGGTCGCGCCCTCGATGACCGGCCGGCTGGCACGCCTGGACGACTTCGGCGTGTCGACGCTGGCACTGCTGCGCACCGGCGCACCGCTCGCGGTGCACGACACCGAAGGCGACGGCCGCCTGCCGGAACGCGGGCCGCGCTATGCCGCCGCCGGCGTGCGCGCGATGCTGGCGCTGCCGCGGGTGCGCCGCAACGAACTCAAGGCCGCGCTGGTCGGCTATTCGAACACGCCGCGCGAATGGGACGAGGAAGCCCAGCGCGTGGCCGCCGACATCGCCGAGCGCAGCTGGGAAGCGCTGGACCGCGTGCGTGCCGAGCAGGCGCTGCGCGACGCCGTGGCGCGCCAGACCACGCTGCTCGACATGAACGAGTTCCGCCTCGAGCTGTCCGACGTGCTGCGCCGCCTCGACGACCCCGCGCGCATCTTCGCCGAGACCGGCGCCATGCTGGGCCGCTTCCTGCAGGTCAGCCGGGTGCTGTACGGCGACTACGACGCCGACAAGGGCCTGGTCACCTTCCACTCGAACTACACCGACGGCATCGTTGCCGAGCTCACCGGCACCTTCCCGACCTCGCTGTTCGGCAATGGCAACTACACCGCGCTGGCGCACGGCACCTGGGTCTCGAGCGACCTGCAGCGCGACACCCGTACCAACGGTCCCGATATCTGGGCCAACTATGCGGCGCTGCAGGTGCGCTCCGGCGTGACCGTGCCGATCACCCGCAACGGCGCCCTCACCGCCTGCCTGCTCATCCAGGACAATCTGCCGCGCGTGTGGAGCGCCGACATCGTGCGCCTGATCGAAGACGTGGCCGAACGCTCCTGGAGCGCGGTCGAACGCGTGCGCGCCGAGGAAGCGCTGCGCCTGGCCGACCGCCGCAAGGACGAGTTCCTCGCCATGCTGGCCCACGAATTGCGCAACCCGCTGGCCCCGATCTCGGCCGCGGCCCAGCTGCTGAACATGGGCACGCCCGATAGCGCGCGCATCGAGCGCACCAGCGCCATCATCGCGCGCCAGGTGACCCACATGACCGGCCTGATCGACGACCTGCTGGACGTCTCGCGCGTCACGCGCGGACTGGTGGTGCTGGCGCGCGACGAGATCGACCTGCGCCGCGTGATCGCCGACGCGGTCGAGCAGGTGCGTCCGCTGATCGAGGCACGCCACCACCAGCTGACGCTGCGCATGCCGCCGGAGGGCGACGCCGCCTTCGTCCAGGGCGACTACAAGCGCCTGGTGCAGGTGCTGGCCAACATGCTCAACAACGCCGCCAAGTACACGCCGGAAAACGGCCGCCTGGCGATCGGCCTCGACCTGACCCGCGACCAGGTGCTGCTCAGCGTCGCGGACAGCGGCATCGGCATCTCGGCCGACCTGCTGCCGACCGTGTTCGACCTGTTCTCCCAGGCCGAGCGCACGCCGGACCGTGCCCAGGGCGGACTCGGGCTGGGCCTGGCCCTCGTCAAGAGCCTGGTCGAGCTGCATGGCGGCATGGTGACCGTCGCCAGCGCCGGCCGCCACCAGGGCAGCGAATTCACGCTGCGCCTGCCGCGCCGGCAGGGCGGCGACAGCGTCGAGGAAGCGCCGCCGACGACTGCGGCGCCGGCCGCCGGCAGCCACCTGAACCTGATGCTGGTGGACGACAACGTCGATGCCGCCCTGACCCTGGGCCTGCTGCTGGAATCCGGCGGCCACACGGTCACCGTGGTGCACGACCCGCGCGACGCCCTGGCCCGCGCCGCGCGCCAGTCCTTCGACGGCTTCCTGCTCGACATCGGCCTGCCCGGCATGAGCGGCTACGAACTGGCACGCCGCCTGCGCAAGGCGGGCGCGCACGAGGCGCTGCTGGTGGCGATCACGGGGTATGGACGGCAATCGGACCAGGGCGGCGCCGATGGAGCCGGGTTCGATCACTACTTCGTGAAGCCGGTGGATCCGGCGGGCTTGTTCGAGGTGCTGGCGGCGCGGGCGCGGGTGGGCCGTACGGCGTGAGCCGAGCTACCGTCTCTTCTCCCATTACCCCATGAACGTCGCCCCCGCGAAGGCGGGGGCCCAAGTTTTGCATGCGCTGTCGAAACGCGCGCAACTTGGGCCCCCGCCTGCGCGGGGGCGACGTGCTTATGCTGCGTATTGTGGTTGCGTACGAAGCTGCGTCAAGCCTCCTGCCCACCCTGCTCCCTCACCTCCGGCGCCAGGAACTCCCGCGGCTGGAAATCCTCCACCAGATCGAACACCCCGATCGACTCCACGTGCGAGGTATGCGGGAACATGTTCGCGATCCCCGCCTTGCTCAGCTTGTACCCCGCGCGGTGCGTCAGGATGCCGGTGTCGCGTGCCAGCGTCGCCGGGCTGCACGACACGTACACGATGCGCTTGGGCAGCAGTTCCGGGTTCGACAGGCGCAGTTCGGCCAGCGCCCCGGCGAGGGCCACGGCGCCGTCGCGCGGCGGGTCGACCAGCATGCGGTCGAACTTGCCGAGGGCGATCAGGTCGTCCTTGGTGATCTCGAACAGGTTGCGCGTCGAGAAGCTGGTTTTATCCGACAGGCCGTTGGCACGGGCGTTTTCCAGCGCGCGCGTGGTCAGCGCGGTGCTGCCTTCGATGCCGACCACTTCGCGCGCCTGGGTCGCCAGCGGCAGCGTGAAATTGCCGAGGCCGCAGAACAGGTCGGCCACGCGGTCTTCCGGCTGCACTTCCAGCAGGCGCAGCGCCTTGGCCACCAGCAGGCGGTTGATCTGGTGGTTAACCTGGGTAAAGTCGGTCGGCTTGAACGGCATGCGGATGCCGAATTCCGGCAGCGTGTAATACAGTTCCTTCTTGTTCGGGTAGTACGGATGGGCCGTGTCAGGCCCCTTCGGCTGCAGCCACCATTCGACGTTCCACTGGTCGGCGAAGGCCTTGACCAGCGTTTCATCGGCCGAGCTCAAGGGCGCCATGATGCGCAGCACCAGCACCGTGCTTTCCTCGCCCACCGCCAGCTCGATCTGCGGCATCTGCTGGTAGATCGACAACGACGCCACCAGTTCGCGCAGCGGCACCAGCATCTTCGCCACGTGCGGCGGCACGATGTAGCAGTTGGTCATGTCGGCCACGTAGCTGGAATGGCGCTCGTGGAAGCCGACCAGCATGCCGCCCTTCTTGGCCACGTGGCGCACCGACAGGCGCGCGCGGTAGCGGTAGCCCCAGGTCGGGCCGTACATCGGGCGCATCACGTTCTCGGCCTTGGTCTTGCCGATATGCCACAGGTTATCTTCGAGCACGCGCTGCTTCATCGCGACCTGGGCCGACGGCTCCAGGTGCTGCATCGAGCAGCCGCCGCAATGCCAGAAATGCTCGCACTTCGGCTCGACGCGCATCGACGACGCCTTTTGCAGGGTCACCATGCGGCCCGCTTCCCAGTTCTTCTTCTTGCGCGTGGTCTCGAAACTGACGCGCTCGCCCGGCAGCGCGCCTTCGACGAAGATCACCTTGCCCGGCGAGCCGTCTTCGTTCTCCAGGTGGCCGACGCCGCGCGCGTCCATGTCGAGGGATTTGATGTTGATGAAGGTTTCTTGCATGGGATAGAAGAAAGCAAAACAGGAAGACGAAAGCCGATGAACCGCACCATCAAGCAACGTCGTCCCTGCGGAGGCAGGGACCCAAGTTCGGTGCGTAGCCGAGGCAATTGTCAGCACTGCTTTGCGAAACTTGGGCCCCTGCCTTCGCAGGGGCGACGACTCTGACGCGTGTTCAAAAGAAAACTGGCCATTCCGGCCAGCCAAACATCATAGCAAGGAATCGCGCAAGACGCCACGGGCAGCCATGGCCCGTTTCAGCTTGACCAGGGCTTCCTGCTGGATCTGGCGCACCCGCTCGCGCGTTACGCCCATCTCTTCGGCCAGGGTCTCGAGCGTGGCCGGGTCGTCGTTGTCGAGGCCGAAGCGGCGCATGACCACCACGCGCTGCTTGTCGGGCAGCTTCTGCAGCCAGTCGCGCACCAGCAGCGTCATTTCGTGCTGCTCGGCCTGCGCATCCGGGCTGACGTCGCCGTCGTCCGGCAGCATGTCCATCAGGCTGCTCTGCGGGTCGTTGTCGAGCGGGGCGTCGAGCGAGGTGGCGTGTTCAGATAGCGCCAGGATGTCCTGCACCTCTTCCACCGGCCGCCCGACCAGGCTGGCGATGTCTTCGGCGCTGGCTTCCTTGCCGTCGTGGTGCTGGGCTTCGAGGTGGTATTTGGCGCGCAGGATCTGGTTCAGCTCGCGCACCATGTGCACCGGCAGGCGCACCGTGCGCGCCTGGTTCATGATCGCGCGCTCGATGCTCTGGCGGATCCACCAGGTGGCATAGGTGGAAAAACGGAAACCGCGCTCCGGCTCGAACTTGTCGATGGCGCGCATCAGGCCGATGTTGCCTTCTTCGATCAGGTCGAGCAGGACCACGCCGCGGTTGATGTAATGCTTGGCGATCGAGACCACGAGCCGCAGGTTGTGCTCGATCATCTTCTGGCGCGCGGCGAAGTCGCCGGCCTTGGCCAGCGTCGCGACCTGCACTTCCTGCTCGGCCCCGAGCAGCGGCTTGGCGCCGATGCGGTTCAGGTAATGCTGGGTGGTGTCGGTCGAGAGCTCGGCCTGGAGCACGCTTTTCAGCTCGTCGACGCCTTCGGCGCTGCCCTCGTTCAGGAGCTCGGCGCGGCCGGCGCCATCCGCCCCGGGTTCGCCGTCGTCCAGCGCCCCATCCGGAACATCATCCGGCGTATCTTCGTCCAGCGGATCGGGCGGCTGCGTCATTGGGCCTCTCTAGCGACTGGGCAGGAACTTCGACGGATCGACCGGCTTGCCCTGCTGGCGTATCTCGAAATGGAGTTTGACCGTGTCGGCATCCGAATTGCCCATTTCCGCAATGGCCTGGCCCTTGGCCACGTTCTGACCTTCCTTGACCAGGATCGAGCGGTTATGCGCGTAAGCCGACAGCAGACTGTTGCTGTGTTTGACGATTACGAGATTACCATATCCGCGGATGCCACTGCCGGCGTACATCACCTTTCCGGCGCCGGCGGCCATCACTTGCTGTCCCGGCCTGCCCGCGATGTCGATGCCCTTGTTCTTGCCTTCGTCAAACGTGGCGATGATGCGGCCATCTGACGGCCACATCCAGCTCAGCTTTTCGTCGTCGCTGGCGGTCACGGTGCTGCCGGCCGCCAGTGCGCCGCTGGCCGGCCGCTCGACCGCCTTCGGCGCCGGTGCCTCATCCTTGTCGGCCTCCGCCAGGCTGGATTCGGAATACGGCTTCTTGTCGCCGCGCGGTGCGGCCTTCCTGGGGATGGCGGCCGGCTTCTCGGCGCCGGGCATGGTGATCGGCGAGGTCACCATCGCGGTGCTGCCCGCATTGCCATTGCCGTTGCCGCTGCCATTGCCATTGCCGTTCGGCGGCACCACGCGCAGCACCTGGCCGACCTTGATGTCGTCCGGGTCGCGCAGGTTGTTCCAGGTTACGAGGTCGCGGTAGTTCTGGCCGTGGTCGAAGGCGATGCGCAACAGGGTGTCGCCGCGGCGCACGGTATAGCTGCCCTTGGCATCGACATGATCTTCGCTGGCGGGCGCCGGCGCGGGAGATGGCGCCGGGCGATAAGGGCGATAATTCGACGCGGAAGCCGTCGGACGGTCAACGACGGGCGCCTGGCGGGTCGGGGTGCTGCAGGCGGACAGGACGCCAAGGCAGAGGGTCAGCAGGGCTAAGCGGGGTGTTGGTTTCATTCTCTCTGTTTCTGTTACAACGTTCTGGCATGCTCAGGCGGTGCCTGGCCGCAACGGAACGAAATGGCAGGCCTCCAGCGTTTCGCTGGTCCATTCCGATGTGCCGGTGCGGATGATGCGCTGCAGGTGCTGGACATGGGCGCCGAGGGGCGCCACCAGTCGGGCACCGATGGCCATCTGCTCGAGCAGTGCGCGTGGCACCTCGAGTCCGGCCGCAGCAAGGATGATGGCATCGAAGGGCGCCACCTGCGGCAGCCCTAGCATACCATCTCCGTACTGCAAACGCAGATTGGCGATGCGCAAGGGTCTCAGGTTGGCCTTGGCCAGCTCGTGCAGCGGCTTGATGCGCTCGATCGAATACACCTCCTGGGCCACGCAGGACAGCACCGCCGCCTGGTAGCCGCAGCCGGTACCGATCTCGAGCACACGGCGCAGCGGATGGCCCCTGCCGCGCAGCAATTCGATCATGCGCGCCACGATGTAGGGCTGCGAAATCGTCTGGTTGTGGCCGATCGGCAGCGAGATGTCGGCATACGCCTGGGCCGACATGGCCGGCTCCAGGAACAGGTGGCGCGGCACCATTTCGAGCGCGCTCAGGACCTGCGGGTCCTTGACGCCCTGGCGCGCCACGCGCTGGGCCATGGCACGGCGCGGCGCCTCGGTCGCCATCAGGTCGGAGCGCGGCAGCGCGGTCTGGGTTTGCGGCTGCACCTGGCTCTTGGCCGGTCCGGCCGGGCCGGGCGCGGGCTGCACCGGGGCACGCGTGGCGGCGCCCTGGCTGTTGCTGCGCGCGTTTTGCGTGGCGGTCTGCGGGGTCGCGATCGGCGCCCGCTCGACCGGTTTGCGCGTGACGGGTCCGGTCACGGACGACAGCGGCAAGGGAAAATTGCTGCGCTTTTCGCTCATGGTTGGCTCATCCCAGGCTGCTCCGCAGCAGCGCCAGCTGCTCGCGGTGGGTCAGGTCGACTTGCAGGGGGGTGACCGAGACCCGGCCCTGGGCGGTCGCGTGGAAATCGGTGCCCTCGCCGGCGTCGCGGCAGGCGCCGGGCGCGCCGATCCAGAAGATTTCGCGGCCGCGCGGATCCTGGCCGCGGATCACCGGTTCCGACTGGTGGCGGCGGCCCAGGCGGGTCGCGGTAAGCGGTCCCATCTGCTCGTACGGCAGGTTGGGAATGTTGACGTTGAGCAGGAACGGCGCCTCGACCTGGTCGAAGCGGCGCAGCACGATGTCGCGCGCCACCCTGGCCGCCGATTCCACCTCGGCCCAGCCGGAATGGACCTGGGAAAACGCGATCGCCGGGATGCCGAACAGGAAAGCTTCGGTCGCGGCCGCGACCGTGCCCGAATACAGGGTGTCGTCGCCCATGTTCTGGCCGTTGTTGATGCCGGACACGACCAGGTCGGGACGCATGTCGAGCATTCCGGTCAACGCGATGTGCACGCAGTCGGTCGGGGTGCCATTGACAAAATAAAAATCATTTGCAGCCTTCGACACCGACAGTGGACGGTCGAGCGACAAGGAGTTGGACGCGCCCGAGCGGTTGCTGTCGGGAGCGACCACCACAATGTCGGCAACCGCCGCGAGCGCTTCGGCCAGGGCGTTGATGCCGGGGGCGAGATAGCCGTCGTCGTTACTGATAAGGATACGCATGCAGCGATTTTACCTGAAGCAACGCTCGGAGCGATCTACCCCGCTGCACATTTATTGCTCAACCGGGCACCAGCGGCCGTCCGCCGGCGGCCCGGATCAAGGCCCCTTCCAGCGAATGCACCTCGTCCTGGGTGAATGCCAGCAAGGCGTCCTTGTCGCCTTCCTGCAAATAGACCTGCTTGATCATGGCCGCCCCGCGCCGCCGTAGCGGATGCGCCACACTCGGACGCAGGATGCTGGTGCGCAAGCTATCGGCCAGCGCCCGCGCCTCGTGCGGACTGCGGTTGTCGATCAGTTCCTGCAGGCGCGACAGCTTGTCGTCGAGGGCATCGGCGCCTGCTGCGGCCGCGCCGGCCTGGCTGCCGGGCACGCCGTCAGCGCCGCGGCGGACGCCTGGATGGCCGCGTTTTCCCTCCTCCATCGCATGCAAGCCTACTTCCAACGCGACCACGTGCTGTTCGATCCGGCGCGCCGCTTCCAGTTCGCCCTGCTGCCCGAGGTAGGATTGGCCCAGGCGGGCCAGCTCGCGCACCAGGGCCGGGGCCTGGGGGTCGGCGGCGCGCTCGTGCAGCGCGTCGACCGCCTGAACCAGGCGCACCTCGGCCAGCGGACGCCAAGGAAAGTGCCCCGGCTCCAGCCATTCGAGCAGGGCCTCGATGCTGCGCACCGGGCCGAGCCGCCCGCCGGACACCTGGGAGCGTCCGGCCGGCAGGGCCATGCCGACCAGGCCGGACTGGGGCAGCTGCACTTCGTCGAGGTAGCTGTCGAGCGACACGCTGGAGACACCGTAGCAGGCGCTCAGCAGCTTTTCCAGCGCCGGCTGGTAGGCCGGTCCGGTGGGTCCGGCTGGCCCGACATCCCGGTCCCGGTCCCTGTCGCGGCAATGGGCGTCGCCGTAGCGCCAGCGCAGGCGCGCCTCGCCGGCCGCGTCGATCGGGCTCGGCAGCGGATACACCAGCAGCGGCCGCTGCTCGTCCTCGTGGCTGCAGCGGTAGTCGAGGGCACGCGCGACCACGCCCTGCAGGCCGTCGAGGCTGCGCGGGTCGGGCGTGAACAGGCCGACCATCTTGTCCGCCAGCAGCGCGGTGCAGACGCTGGTCGCGGCCGAGCGCCCGCTGCGGCAGTCGATCAGCACGTGAACGAACCGCTGTTTCAGGTGCATGGCAAAGCTGCGGAACAGCGCCGGGCAGGCGCAGAACAGCGCGTCCCAGTCGAGCCGGTCGGCGCGCTCGCCATAGCTGTCGTCGAAGCGGCCGGCGCGCATCAGGTACAGCGGGCGGCCATCGTCTACCCGTTCGATGTGGGCATCCCAGTCGATGCTGTCGAGCACGTGCGCGGCCAGCGCCTCGGTGTCGTCGCCGAAGCCGCGCCCCGGCGCACGCAGGCGGTCGCGGCAGGCCTCGAACAGTTCGAGCACGCCGCTGCGCCCGGGGGCGGCGGCGTCCTGGGTGCGCGGAAAATAATGGTGCAGGCCGGGGCCCTCGAGGTCCCAGTCGATCATCAGCACCGGCGTCCGGGCGTGCTTGCGGCCGGCCAGGAGCCAGCCGGCATGCGCGAGCGCCTGGCTGCGCACGGCGGCGCTATCATAGGAATAGAACGTCGTCACCTCGCCGGTCTTCATGGCCTGCGACCCGGCGGCCGGCCCTCCGGCGGCCGACATACCGGTGATGCGGTTGGTTTCCATAAGGCTCCTCATTTTTTTGGGAAGGTTGGATCCGGACTCTCGCGCCAGGGAGGTGGGACATCGGGAAGCACGAATTGGTTGCAGTCGTACCCCGGGGGCATGCTTTTTTTCTGGTAGTGGTAGTGCGTGACGATACGCTTGACCATACGGTCGATATCCGGGAGGAAGTCCGGATTCGACTTGAGGTCGGCGGTCGCCATCGTGTAACGCGAGAAATCGACGTAGAACGAATCGGTGATCTGGGGCGGCAGGCCATCCGGGTGCTGGGTCATGATGACCGGGATGATCAGGCGGCTGGGCAGCGTGTACCACTTGCTGCGCTCGGCCTCGAGCCGGCGCATGGCCGCATACTCGCGGCGCGTGTAGGCATGCGCTTCGTACTTGGGCGTGTAGATCAGCACCATGCAGACGCTCTCGCACATTGCGCGTGCGATCTTGCGGTCGAGGTCGTCCCCGCCGCCGAGCTGCTCGACATCGACGAAGAGCTCGTCTTCGTTGTCGAAATACGGTTCCAGATAGCAGCGCAGCGCATCCGCCAGCGTGGCCTTGAAACGCTGCATCAGCTCATGCCGGCCATGGGCATAGCTGAAAAAACAGCCGTAACGAATTGCCATTGCACCCCCTTAATTTTGCCTGCCGGTGTCAGCCGCAGGCCAGGACCTGCTGACTTTAGCAAGTCATTCATGGTGCATCTTGTGGGGGCACAAGTGGAAAGGTTACTAGGGGTCGGAGCCCGGTTTTGCTTTCAAAGGGCTCTGACCCGGGTTCTCAGCCGCACGGTATGCAACTGCCGACAACTCCGGGGTCAGAGCCCCTGAGAGTCAGAACCGGGCTCTGACCCCTGCGGTTGCTTGAAGAAATCGATGACGTCGGACTGCACCCGGGTCCGCCTGAACGGCGGCAGGCTCTGCCAGATACGGCGGCCATACGGCTTGCTGATCACGCGCGGATCGCACAGCATCAGGACGCCGCGGTCCTCGACGTCGCGGATGAGGCGGCCGGCGCCCTGCTTCAGGTTGATGATGGCTTCCGGCAAGGTGTGATGGACGAAGCCGTTCATGCCCTTCTTTTCCATCACTTCGATGCGCGCGGCCAGCACCGGGTCGTCCGGCGGCGCGAACGGCAGCTTGTCGATGATCACCAGCGACAGCGCCTCGCCGCGCACGTCGATGCCTTCCCAGAAACTCTGGCTGCCGACCAGCACCGCGTTGCCGGCGGTGCGGAAGGAATTCAGCAGCTCGGTGCGGCCGCGCTCGCCCTGCACGAACAGGGGGAACTCGAGGCCGCGCTCGGCGAACTCGGTGCGCAGGCGTTCGGCCACCCGGTTCACCGCGCGCAGCGTGGTGCACAGGAAGAAACAGCGCCCGCCGGCGGCCTCGATGACCGGCAGCGCCATGTCGACCACGGCGTCGGTATAACCCATGGTGTTCGGTTCAGGCAGGCCGGTCGGCACATACAGGATGCCCTGCTGCTGGTAATCGAAGGGGCTGGGCCAGCTGACCGCGGGCTCGCCGGTCATGCCGAGCTGGGCGCTGAAATGCTTGAAGTCGTTCTTCACCGCCAGCGTGGCCGAGGTGAAGATCCAGCTGCGTGGCGTGCCGGCACGCTGGCCGGCAAAGATCGGCGCGATCGACAGCGGGGTCTTGTGCAGCTGCAGCGCGGAAGCAAAGGCTTCGACCCACAGCACGGCGTCATCGCCCTCGACCTCTTTGCCCTTCTTCGGTTCGCTCTTCCAGGATTTATATTGTTCCAGCAGCTCGACCGCGCGCACGCGGCACTGCTCCAGCGTCTCGGCGCGCTCGGCATTTTCCTCGAGCACGTCGACCAGGCCTTCCAGCTCTTCCTTCAGCTTGGCCAGTGCTGGGAAGAAATCCGAGCTCGGCGGCAATTGCGGCAGCGACAGACGGGTGCTGCCTTCCGGGAAGGTCAGGCGCAGGTCGCGCGCCGCCTTTTCGACCACCATCACGGTCTTGGCCCAGTCGGGGCCGCCGCGCGCATGCGCCAGGCCCTCGGCCAGCACGTCGCGGCACAGTTCCAGCACCTGCGAGGTCGAGACCGAGGTGCCGAAGAACATGGTCGCCACTTCCGGAAGCTGGTGCGCCTCGTCGAAGATGATGGTGTTGGCGGCTGGCAGCAGCTCGCCCATGCCACCCTCTTTCAGGGCGACGTCGGCAAAGAACACGTGGTGGTTGACCACGACCACGTCGGCCTGCTGGGCTTCGCGGCGCGCCTTCATCACGAAGCAATCCTGGTAGTACTGGCATTCCTGGCCGACGCAGTTCTCGCGCGTCGACGTCACCAGGTTCCATACCGATGCGGTTTCCGGCACCTTGGTCAATTCCGCCTTGTCGCCGGAATTGGTCATCTTCATGAAGCGCGAGATTTCGCGCAGGTGGCCGACGTCGTCGCGCGAGGTCAGGCGTCCGTTCGACAGCGTGCGTTCCAGGTTGTAATGGCAAACGTAGTTCGAGCGGCCCTTCAGCAGCGCGACCGAGACCGGCGCCCGCAGCGCGTTGCGCACGGTCGGGATATCGCGCGAGAACAACTGGTCCTGCAGGTTCTTGGTACCGGTCGAGACGATGGTCTTGCCGCCCCACAACAGTGCCGGCACCAGGTAGGCGAAGGTCTTGCCGGTGCCGGTGCCGGCCTCGGCGATCAGGGTGCCCTGCTTGCCGATGGCGTCGGCGATCGCCTTGGCCATTTCGGTCTGCGACTGGCGCGGACGGAAGGTCCCGACGGCAGGCGCGAGCGGGCCGCCCGCACCGAAGATGCGGTCGACTTCCTCGTCGTATTTGCCGGGCGCCTGCGTGCCCATCAGTTCGGGCAGCTGGTCGGGCGATGGCGCCGCTGGCGCGGGAGGAACGGGTTCGCCTGCGGCGATGCCGGGCACGGGGAGATGATCGGTCAAAATTTTTTAGAACGAAAACAGGGACGTAAGAAAAACTATGCAGGGACGTCCGGAACTAACTGCATCTTCAGCAGCGTAATGTGGTCCTTGAGTTGCAGCTTGCGCTTCTTCAGGCGACGCAACTGCAACTGGTCGGCATGCCCGTCGCGGGTCAGCATGTCGATGACGGCGTCGAGATCGCGGTGTTCCACGTCGAGTTCGATAATACGGCGCTGGATCTCCTGGACGTCGATCATGGTATGCAATTCCGGACAGTTTGAGTAAAGACAGGGGTGGGAAGACAGCGGGCCGCGGCATGGGGGAGCGCGCGCATCGATATCGTAATGGCTTGCAACACTGGGGCAAACCAGTGCATAGTTTAATCTACCCCGGCGTTGCCGCCAACAAAGTTCGGCAAGCCGGTATCGGAAAGCCACGTTATGACTTCATACAAGATAGAAGCGGGAACCGCGCAGCACCTCGGCAACCGCCCGCAGCAGAACGACCGGGTGGCGCTGATGGGCGGCGCCCGCGCGCCGGGCTATGTACTGGCGGTCCTGTCCGATGGCCTGGCGGGCGCGGCCGGCTCGGAACAGGTCCTGCATACCGCCAAACAGGTGTTCGACGAATTCAAGCCGGGCGACCGTCCGTCCATCGAACGCCTCGCGCAGGTGCTGCGCGACATCGTGCAGGAGACCCATACCGTCATCAAGATGAACGCGGTGGCGGCGCAGGCCGAGGCCCACGCCAGCTTCGTCGGCCTGGTGCTGAGTCCGCATGGCGACGCGGTCTGGGCGCACGTCGGCGACTCGCGCCTGTATCACTTCCATGACGCCAGGTGCATAGCGCGCACTGGCGACGGCGCCTACGTCGAGCACCTAGTGGGGAGCGACCGCCTGCCGCTCGAATCGGCCAGGAACCATCGCAAATCCAAGCTGCTGCTGAATGTACTGGGCAATGGACGCAAGGATCCCTTCGTCACCGTCGGCCACCATGCCGGGCTGGCGCCAGGCGACGTATTCCTGCTGTGCTCGGATGGCTTGTGGCACTTCTTCACTGATGCCGAGCTGGGCGCGGCGACCGCGCGGGCGACGCCGCGCCAGGCCTCCGAGATGCTGATCGACAAGGCGGCCGAACGCTCGCAAGGCAAGTGGGGCAATTGCAGCATGGCCATCGTCAAGCTGGTCAAACCGGTGCTGGACGACGGCGGACACGCGCAAGCACGTGGGTAGGTGGACGCGGACGGCGAGTCGGGTTCCCCGTCCACGCGGTGGTACTACCTGCTACTTCGGCTGCGCAACCTTGGCTTTTTGTTCTGCCTCTTTGGCTGCCTTGGCAGCCTTCTCCGCCTTGCGCTCGGCCACGCGGCGCTGGCGCTCTTCCGACTCGGCCTTGCGCTTCTCGTAGGCGCGCACGTTGCCGGCGCGTTTGGCGGCGCCGGCGGCTTCCTTCTGCTGGGCTTCGCGCAGGCGCGCATCGCGCTCGGCGACCCTGGCCGGCACGGTCGACTTGCGCGGCGCCGGCAGCGGTGCCACCGCGGGTGCCGGCTTGGCCGGCTGGGTGGCCAGGCGTGCTTCCTCTGCCTGGAAGCGCTTCTCGGCTTCGGCCATGTTGCGGTCGCGTTCCTCGACCACGGCCTGGCGCTTGTAGTGCGCGGCCTGGACTTCGATCGCCCGCTGGTCCGCCAGCGCGCGGCGGCGCGTGTCCTTGGCTTCGTCGAGACAATTGTTAGTGAAGAATTTGCTGTAGCAGACGCGCTCGCGCTCGGCATAGCGGGCTTCGATCGCGGCGCGTTCGCGCGCCACGGACGCCAGCTGCTGGTCGGCCTGGGCGACCGAGGTCACCGGCGGCGGCGGCGTCTCGCGCGCGACCGGCTCGGGACCGGCGCAGGCCGCCAGGGCCAGGCTCAAGGTCAGGGTCTGGGCAGCCAGGAGGGCGCTGCGCAGTATCGGTTCGGGTTTCATCGGTTCCTCTTGTTGGGCCCTGGTTAATCGGTCACGCCAGTGCGTCGGCGGCGCCGCGGCGCTCGGCCAGCATGTATTCGCGCGACTGCATCTCAATGATACGCGACACGGTACGGTGGAACTCGTTCGCCATCGAACCCTGGGTGTACAGCTGGTCCGGCGGCACCTCTGCCGACATCAGGAGCTTGACCTTGTGGTCGTAGAACACGTCGATCAGCCAGGTGAAGCGGCGCGCTTCCGACGACATCGAGGCCGACATGCGCGGGATGCCGGACAGGATCACGGTGTGGAAGCGGCTGGCCAGTTCCAGGTAGTCGTTCTGCGAGCGCGGACCGCCGCACAGGGTCTGGAAGTCGAACCAGATCACGCCGCCGGCACGGCGCAGCGCGCGGATCTCGCGCTGCTCGATGCGCATGCGCGGGTCTTCGTCGGCGGTGTCGGCCACCTTGGCATAGGCGTCGCGCAGGGCGTGGTCGCTGGCGGCGTTGAGCGGCGTGTAATAGGCCTCGACCTGTTCCAGCGCGCGGTGGCGGTAGTCGATGCCGGCATCGACGTTCATCACGTCCAGCTTGTCCTTCAGCAGCGCGATGGTCGGCAGCATGCGGTCGCGGTGCAAGCCATCCGGGTACAGCTTGTCCGGGTCGTAGTTCGAGGTCATCACGAAGGAGACGCCGTACTCGAACAGCTTGGACAGCAGGTTGTACATGATCATCGCGTCGGCGACGTCGTTGACGTGGAATTCGTCGAAGCAGATCAGACGGTATTTCTTGGCGATGCGCTTGGCGACTTCGACCAGCGGATCCTCCACGCCCTTCAGCTCGTCCAGTTGACGGTGCACGGCGCGCATGAATTCGTGGAAGTGCAGGCGCGTCTTGCGCACCACTGGCACCACCGAATAGAAGCTGTCCATCAGGAAGGACTTGCCGCGCCCCACCCCGCCCCACATGTAGACGCCCTGCGGGACGTCGGGACGGTTGATCAGGCGCTTGAAAGCGGACGACCGCTGGGCCTTGTAATTTACCCAGTCGTCGTACGCCTGCTGCAGGCGATCCACTGCGCGCTGCTGGGCAGCATCGGACTTGAAGCCGCGTTCGGTCAGCGCGTGCTGGTAATACTCTTGGACATTCATGGGATGTTCTATCAAAACGTAGGGTGGGCACCCGTGCCCACGCGGACGCCGGCCATGGCGCAAGCTTCCGCGTGGGCACCGGGTGCCCACCCTACAACGGCAGATGCCGTCCTGTTGCTTAGAAGTTCAGCGAACGCTTGTCGACGGCCAGCGCGGCTTCCTTGGTGGCTTCCGACAGGGTCGGGTGCGCGTGGCAGATGCGGGCGATGTCTTCGGCCGAAGCCTTGAACTCCATCGCGACCACGGCTTCCGAGATCAGCTCGGAAGCGACCGGGCCGACGATGTGCACGCCCAGGATCTCGTCGGTCGCGGCATCGGCGATGACTTTCACCATGCCGGTGGTGTCGCCCAGCGCGCGCGCACGGCCGTTGGCCATGAACGGGAAGGTGCCGGCTTTATAGGCCACGCCATCCTTCTTGAGCTGCTCTTCGGTGCGGCCAACCCAGGCGATTTCCGGCGAGGTGTAGATCACCCACGGAATGGTGTTGAAGTTGACGTGGCCATGCTGGCCGGCGATGCGCTCGGCAACCGCGACGCCCTCTTCTTCCGCCTTGTGCGCCAGCATCGGGCCGCGCACGACGTCGCCCACTGCCCAGATGCCCGGCACGCCGGTACGGCACTCGTCGTCGACGGCGATGAAGCCGCGCTCGTCGAGCTGCAGGCCGACCGACTCGAAGCCCAGGCCGTTGGTATTCGGCACGCGGCCGATCGAGACGATCAGGCGGTCGAAGGTGGCGGTCTGCGCGGTGCCGGCAGCGTCGCTGTACTCGACGGTGACGTCATTGCCGCGATTGGTGATCGCGCCGATCTTGACGCCCAGGTGGATCGCCAGGCCCTGCTTGGTGAAGGCCTTCTGCGCTTCCTTGGCGATCTGCTGGTCGACCGCGCCCAGGAAGGCCGGCAGGCCTTCCAGCACGGTGACGTCGGCGCCCAGGCGGCGCCAGACCGAACCCATTTCCAGGCCGATCACGCCGGCGCCGATCACGCCCAGCTTGCCCGGGACGGCATCGATGGCCAGCGCGCCGGTGTTCGACAGGATGATCTTCTCGTCGAACGGTGCGCCCGGCAGTTCGCGCGGGTTCGAGCCGGTGGCGACGATCACGTTCTTCGCGGTCAGGGTGTCGGTGGCCGGACCGGTGACGTTGACGGTGAAGCCTTCGCCAGCCTTGCCGGCCAGGGTGCCGCGGCCGTGGAAGAAGGTGACCTTGTTCTTCTTGAACAGGTAGACGATGCCGTCGTTGTTGGCCTTGACCACGCCGTCCTTACGCTTGAGCATCTGGCCCAGGTCGAGTTGCAGGCCCTGCACGTTGATGCCGTGCTCCTTGAACGCATGGCCGGCGTGCTCGAAGTGCTCGGACGACTGCAGCAGCGCCTTCGACGGGATGCAGCCGACGTTGGTGCAGGTGCCGCCCAGGGCCGGACCGCCCTTGGCATTCTGCGCCTCGTCGATACAGGCGACCTTGAAGCCCAGCTGCGCTGCACGGATGGCAGCCACATATCCGCCGGGGCCGCCGCCGATCACGACGACGTCAAATTGTTTTTCGGTGCTCATCAATTGTTTCCTTGTGTTCCCGATCTAGCGGGAAATTATTCTTCTGGAACGAAAATCCACAACAACACATAAATCACCGCGCCAAATCCGAATGTGAGGGTGAACAGCACGAATACCAGCCGCCACACCCACGCATCGACACCCGAGGCCCGCGCCAGGCCGCCGCACACGCCGCTCAGCCAGCGGTCGGTGCGCGAGCGGCGCAGGGCATTCAGTTCGGCGCCGAAGCTGCCGGCGCCCGCCGTGCTGCTGGCCTTGTCCAGGCGGACGTTGGCCGACGACAGGATCTTCGCCTTGGCCTGTTCGAATTCGGCATCGGTCAGGGCGCCGGCCTGGTGCAGTTCGTGCAAACGCTTGATTTCATCGGCAATCATGGTGACTCCCTCCATCGAACAGCGAACGAACCGACCAGGTTGCAACGCCCTGGCCGACGGGGATTGACCGGGCCTTCGGCCCGATCTCCCGGTGATTACAGGTCGAGCAGCAGGCGCGACGGATCTTCCAGCGCGTCCTTCATCGCCACCAGGGCCAGCACGGCTTCGCGGCCGTCGATGATGCGGTGGTCATAGGACATGGCCAGGTAGTTCATCGGACGGATCACGATCTCGCCGTTCTCGACCACGGCACGGTCCTTGGTCGCGTGCACGCCCAGGATCGCCGACTGCGGCGGGTTGATGATCGGGGTCGACAGCATCGAACCGAAGGTGCCGCCGTTCGAGATCGAGAAGGTGCCGCCGGTCAGGTCTTCCAGAGTCAGCTTGCCGTCCTTGGCTTTCTGGCCGAATTCGCCGATCTTCTTCTCGATGTCGGCGATCGACATCTGGTCGGCGTTGCGCAGGATCGGCACCACCAGGCCACGCGGCGAGCCGACGGCGATACCGATGTCGAAGTAGCCGTGGTAGATGATGTCGTTACCGTCGACCGACGCGTTGACGATCGGGTACTTCTTCAGTGCGGCAACGGCGGCCTTGACGAAGAAGGACATGAAGCCCAGCTTGACGCCGTGCTCTTTCTCGAACTTGTCCTTGTACTTGGCGCGCAAGTCCATGACCGGCTTCATGTTGACTTCATTGAAGGTGGTCAGGATGGCGTTGGTCGATTGCGACTGCAGCAGGCGCTCGGCGATACGGGCGCGCAGGCGGCTCATCGGCACGCGCTCTTCCGGACGGTCGCCCAGGTTGGCCGGGCTTGCAGCCTGGGCAGCGACTTGCGGCAACGCTGCCTTCGGTGCCTGCTGCTGCAGCGGTGCCGGTGCGGCCGGTGCAGGCGCAGCGGCGCCGGCAGGCTTGTTGGCGACGGCGGCCAGGGCGTCGCCCTTGGTCACGCGGCCGTCACGACCGGTGCCGCTGGCATCCGAAGTGCTCAGGTTGTTGTCGGCCAGGATCTTGGCGGCGGCCGGCATGGCGACGTCGGACTTGGAACCGCCGGTAGCGGCCGGGGTCGAATGCGGTGCGGCAGCGGCAGCCGGGGCATTGGCGACCGGCGCGGCGGTGATCGAGATCGGGCTGGTCTGGGCCGAGGCTTCGGTATCGATGATCGCGATGGTTTCACCGGCAACGACGGTGGCGCCGTCGGCCTTGATCAGCTGCACGATCACGCCGGCGGACGGTGCCGGCAGTTCCAGGACCACCTTGTCGGTCTCGATGTCGATCATGTTCTCGTCGCGCGAAACGGATTCGCCGACCTTCTTGTGCCACGACAGCAGGGTCGCTTCTGCGACCGATTCCGACAGCTGGGGGACCTTGACTTCGATTTGTGCCATTTAGAAAACTCCAATATTTGTGCGGTAAAAACCCCGTGCCGTATGTGCTCCACATGCAGCACGGGGTCATTCGGACGAGCCGTAAATTACTTGGTCAGGATGAAACCCTTGAGTTTCGAGAACGCGGTATCCAGCAGTTCCTTCTGCTGCGCGATGTGCTTGTCGGCGTAACCGACGGCAGGCGCTGCGGAAGCCGGACGGCCGGCATAGGCCAGGCGCTGGCCTGCTTCCATGCTTTCGAACAGGTTGTGCTGGATCTGGAACCACGGACCCTGGTTTTGCGGCTCGTCCTGCGCCCACACCACTTCGGTGGCGTTCGGGTAGCGCTTCAGTTCGGCGCCGAATGCCTTGTGCGGGAACGGGTACAGCTGCTCGATACGGATGATGGCGGTGTCGCTGACGCCGCGCGTCTTGCGTGCATTGACCAGGTCGTAGTAGACCTTGCCCGAGCAGGCGATCACGCGCTTGACCTTGTTGGCGTCGATCTTGTCGTCCAGTTCCGGAATCACGGTCTGGAAACCACCCTTGGCCAGGTCGGTCAGGGCCGAGCCGGCGTCCTTGTTACGCAGCAGCGACTTCGGCGTGAAGATCACCAGCGGCTTGCGGAACTGGCGCACCATCTGGCGGCGCAGCAGGTGGAAGATCTGGGCGGCGGTGGTCGGCTGCACGACTTGCATGTTGTGGTCGGCGCACAGCTGCAGGAAGCGCTCGATACGTGCCGACGAGTGCTCCGGACCCTGGCCTTCGTAGCCGTGCGGCAGCATCAGCACCAGGCCCGAAGCGCGGCCCCACTTCACTTCGCCGGAGGCGATGAACTGGTCGATCACGACCTGGGCACCGTTGACGAAGTCGCCGAACTGGCCTTCCCAGATGGTCAGGGTGTTCGGTTCGGCGGTCGAGTAGCCGTATTCGAAGCCCAGCACCGCTTCTTCCGACAGCACCGAGTCGATCACGGTGAAGTTGGCCTGGTTTTCCTGGACGTTGGCCAGCGGCAGGTAGATGCCCTGGTCCCAGCGCTCGCGGTTCTGGTCGTGCAGTACGGCGTGGCGGTGCACGAAGGTGCCGCGGCCGGCATCCTGGCCCGACAGGCGCACGGCGTAGCCCGAGGCCAGCAGCGATGCGTAGGCCAGGTGTTCGCCCATGCCCCAGTCGAGGTTCATCTCGCCCTGGCCCATCTTCGCGCGGTCGCCCAGCACCTTCTCGACCAGCGAGTGCAGCTTGAAGTTTTCCGGCACGGTGGTGATGCGCTGGGCCAGGCGTTTCAGCTCGGTCAGCGGCACTGCGGTGTCGGCGGCGTCGGTCCACTTCTTGTTCAGGAACGGCGCCCAGTCGACGGCGTACTTGTTCTTGAAGTCGGTCAGCACCGGGTCGGTGGTGTGCTTGCCGGCGTCCATCGCGGCGCGGTATTCGGCGACCAGCTGGTCACCGCCGTCGGCGGCGATGGTGTTCTGCGCAGCCAGCTTGTCCGCGTACATCTTGCGGGTGCCCGGGTGCTTGGCGATCTTCTTGTACATCAGCGGCTGGGTCAGGGCCGGGGTATCCTGCTCGTTGTGGCCCAGCTTGCGGTAGCAGATGATGTCGACCACCACGTCCTTGTGGAACTCGGTGCGGTAGTCCATCGCGATCTGGGTGGCCAGCACGACGGCTTCCGGATCGTCGGCGTTCACGTGCAGCACCGGTGCCTCGATCATCTTGACGACGTCGGTGCAATACAGGGTCGAGCGCGCATCGCGCGGGTCGGAGGTGGTGAAGCCGATCTGGTTGTTGATGACCAGGTGGACGGTACCGCCGGTGCCGTAGCCGCGGGTCTGGGCCAGGTTCAGGGTTTCCATGACCACGCCCTGGCCGGCGAAGGCGGCGTCGCCGTGCACCAGGATCGGCAGCACTTCCTTGCCCAGGCGGTCGCCGCGACGCTCCATGCGCGCCTTGACCGAGCCTTCGACGACCGGGTTGACGATTTCCAGGTGCGACGGGTTGAACGCCAGCGACAGGTGGACCGGGCCGCCCGGGGTCGAGATGTCGCTCGAGAAGCCTTGGTGGTATTTCACGTCGCCGGACGGCAGGTCGTCGGCGTGCTTGCCTTCGAATTCCTCGAACAGGTCGCCCGGGGCCTTGCCCAGGGTGTTGACCAGCACGTTCAGGCGGCCGCGGTGGGCCATGCCGATGACGATTTCCTGCACGCCCTGCTCACCGGCGCGCTGGATCACTTCGTCCATCGAGGCGATGAAGGATTCGCCGCCTTCCAGCGAGAAGCGCTTGGCGCCGACGTACTTGGTGTGGAGGTAGCGTTCCAGGCCTTCGGCCGCGGTCAGGCGCTCGAGGATGTGCTTTTTCTTTTCGGCGGTGAAGGCCGGGGTCGAGCGGATCGATTCCAGCTTTTCCTGCAGCCAGCGCTTTTCGGTCGGGTCGCTGACGTACATGAATTCAGCGCCGATCGAACGGCAGTAGGTATCGCGCAACATGTTCAGCAGGTCGCGCAGCGATGCGTCGTCCTTGCCGAAATAAGTGTTGCTGATATTGAATTTGGTGTCGAGGTCGGCTTCGGTGAAGCCGTAGAAGGCGGGGTCCAGCTCCGGGATCGGCGGACGTTCCTGGCGCTGCAGCGGGTCCAGGTTGGCCCAGCGCGAACCGAGGTAGCGGTAGGCGGCGATCAGCTGGGTCACGGCGACGCGCTTGCGGCCGAGTTCAGCGTCGGGCGATGCGGTCACGGTGCGGATCGGGCCCTGCTTGGCGCGCTCGGCGAAGGAGGCGATCACGGACGAGTGATCCACGTCCGGCTTGGCGGAACCGTCGACGGCAGGCATGTGCTGCATGGCGTCGAAGTAAGCGCGCCAGTTGTCCGGAACCGAACCCGGATTGCTCAGGTACGCTTCGTACAACTCTTCCACATACGGCGCGTTACCGCCGAACAGGTAGGAGTTGGCGTTATATTGTTGCATCATTCTTGCTCACCTTTCTTCGCGTTTCGCGAACTTAGGGCGGGTTATCTAACCTTCCGCGACACGGCCTGACCGGTTAGCGGATCGCACTACTACTCAAGTTGTGGGGGAAGGACTTTACGACGCAATAAAGCAGCGAAAGGATCAACAGCCTGCTACCCATTTTGCGCACGGTATTGTAACGCAAGCAGTGAAGTCAGGCAGACACCGCAGACACATAATTTGTTGCCATATGTGACGGTTGACCATCTAAATGATAATCGTTATCATTTACCCATGAGCTCATCCACGCCCACGCAGGCATCCGCTGCCGCACCCGAACAGGATACGCCGACTTTGCCGGGCGCGCGCCGTGCCGTCTTCCTGCGCCAGCTGCACCAGTGGCACTGGATCAGTTCCGCCATCTGCCTGATGGCCATGCTGCTGTTCAGCGTGACCGGCTTCACGCTGAACCATGCGGCACAGATCGAAGCCAAGCCGAGCGTGACGCGCCTGAAGGCGGCCTTGCCGCCGGCGCTGCAGAAAGAACTCGAAGCCTTCGCCACCGAACATGCGGACGCCAAGCTGCCGCTGCCGGCCGCTCTGGCCGACTGGGCCGAACGCTCCTTCCCGGTCGAGGTGCGCGGCGTGCGCGCCGAATGGAGCGAGGAAGACGCCTACGTGGCCCTGCCCCGCCCCGGCGGCGACGCCTGGCTACGCATCGGCGCGGATGGCCAGGCCGAATACGAAAAGACCGACCGCGGCTGGATTTCCTGGCTGAACGACATGCACAAGGGCCGCAACGCCGGCACCGTGTGGAGCTGGTTCATCGACATCTTCGCGATCGCCTGCCTGGTGTTCTGCATCACCGGTTTCCTGATCATGAAATACCACGCGGCCAACCGGCCGTCGACCTGGCCCGTGATCGGCTTCGGCATCGTGCTGCCGATCGTGCTGGCCCTGCTGTTCGTTCACTAATATAAATACACTTACCGAGAAAGCGATCCATGAAACTGTCCCGCACGCTCGCCCTGACCCTGCCGCTCGTCTCCGGCGGCGCCATGGCTGCCGACCTGACCGTCAAGTTCGACCTGCCCCAGCTGAACGTGGCCGAGTACCACAAGCCCTATGTCGCGATCTGGGTCGAGCGCGCCGACCAGACTGTCGCTTCTACTCTTGCCGTGCTATACGACGTCAAGAAGCCCAACAACGCCGGCGAGAAGTGGGTCAAGGACCTGCGCACCTGGTGGCGCAAGGCCGGGCGCGACAGCCAGCTGCCGATCGACGGCGTGTCCGGCGCCACCCGCGCCGCCGGCACCCAGACCCTGACCTTCGCCGGCGCCAAGTATGGCCTGGATAAACTGCCGGCCGGCGACTACAAGCTGGTCATCGAAGCCGCGCGCGAATCCGGCGGCCGCGAACTGGTGCGCGTGCCCTTCACCTGGCCGGCCAAGGGCAAGCTGGCCGCCTCCGCGACCGGCAAGGAAGAGCTGGGCGCGGTATCGATCGCCGTCCAATAACTCAGGAGACGCCTCATGAAGAAAATCGTCATCGTGCTGGCCCTGGCCGGCGCCGCCTTTTCCGCCCACGCCCACCGTCCATGGATGGTGCCGACCCAGACCCTGATCGAATCCGACCGCGAGACCTGGGTCACGATCGACGGCGCCGTCTCGGAAGGCCTGTTCGACGTCGACCACATGCCCCTGCGCATGGAAGGCCTGACCGTCATCGCCCCGGACGGCACGACCAGCCAGGCACCGGCGCCGAGCGTCGGCAAGCACCGCTCCACGGTCGACGTCCAGCTGCCCAAGGACGGCACCTACCGCTTTACGCTGGCCGCGACCAACGTCATGGGCACCTATAAGCTGAACGGCGAGACCAAGCGCTTCGGCCGCGGCGGCCAGCCCGAGGCCCCGGCCGGGGCCACCGACGTCAAGACCACCACCATGGTCCAGCGCCAGGACACCTTCGTCACCCGCAACAAGACCAGCAGCGGCGCCCTGAAGCCGGTCGGCAGCGGCCTGGAAATGGTGCCGCTCACCCACCCGAACGAGCTGCATGCCGGCGAACGGGCCAAGTTCCGCTTCCTGCTGGACGGCAAACCGCTGGCCAACTTCCCGTTCAGCCTGGTCCCGGGCGGCGTCAAGTACCGCGGCACCGCCAACGAAGTGCGCCTCAGCACCGACGCCAACGGCGAAGCCAGCTTCACGCTGCCGGCGCCGAACATGTACTGGCTGAGCGCCGCCTATCCGGCCGATGCGCCACGCGGCCCCGATGGTCCCGCCAAGCGCTACAGCTATTCGGCCACGCTCGAGATCCTACCGGAGTAAATAGAGCGGCATGCCCGAAGTCCTCATGCGTCAAGTCCTGGTTCCACTCGCCATCGACCCCAGCCCACCGCCGCCCGGCAGCCGCCCCCTGGCGCTGTCCGGTACCGCCATGGGCAGCGCCTGGTCGGCGCGCCTGATGCTGCCCGGCGGCGCCGATGCCGAACTGGCGCCGGCGCTGCAGGCCGAGCTGGACCTCGTGGTGGCCCAGATGAGCCACTGGGAACCGGACTCGCTGCTGTCGCGCTACAACCGCGCCCCGGCCGGCAGCTGGCATGATCTGCCCTCGCCCTTCTTCGAGGTGATCGACTACGCGCTGTCGGTGCGGCAGTCCAGCGGCGGCGCCTACGACCCGGCGGCCGGTGCGCTGGTCGACCTGTGGGGCTTCGGGGCCACCAAGCGCTACGACCAGGCCGGCTTCTACGCGCCGGACGCGCAGGCCATCGGCGCCGTGCTGGCGCGACGCCGCCATGCCCAGCCGCTACTGGACCGCGCAGGCCGGCGCCTGCTGCAGCCGGGCGGCGCCGTGCTCGACCTGTCGGCCGTGGCCAAGGGCCATGCGGTGGACCGGCTGGCGCTGTACCTCGAGCGGCTGGGCATCCGCCACTACCTGGTCGAAGCCGGCGGCGAACTGCGCGGCGCCGGTGTCAAGGGCGACGGCCAGCCGTGGTGGGTCGAAATCGAAGGCGTGCCCGACGCCGCTGCCGATACCGATGCTGCGGCCGCAGCCACCGAACAGCCCCTGCTGGCCCTGCACGGGCTGGCGGTGGCCACCTCGGGCGACTACCGGCGCTTCTACCGGCAGCAGGCCGGCGGCCGCATCTCGCATACGCTCGATCCGCGCAGCGGCCGGCCGATCGCCAACGGCGTCGCCTCCTGCACCGTGATCGCCCCCACCTGCATGGCGGCCGATGCCCTGTCCACCGCCCTCACCGTGCTGGGGCCGCGGGACGGCCTGGCGCTGGCCGAGCGCGACGGCATCGCCGCCCGCTTCCTGGTGCGCGCCGCCACGGCCGATACCGGCCTCAGCGCCATCACCTCTTCCGCCTGGCGCGCCCTGTTGCAATGATGATCACCACCGAACCCTTGCGCTGGGGCGGCGCCCTGTTGCTGTCGGCCGGCTGGCTGGCGCTGAGCCTGCGCACCTGGTACGCGCAGCGCGCCGCCAACGGCAACGCCGCCACGGCCGACTGGCTGGTGGTGCATGCCAGCCAGACCGGCAACGCCGAGACCCTGGCCAGGCACACCGCCGCGACCATCGCCACCGGCGGCCTGCAGGCGCGCGCCGCCTGCATCTCCAGGCTCGACGAGGCGGCGCTGGCCGGCGCCACCAATATCCTGTTCGTCGCCAGCACCTACGGCGAAGGCGACGCCCCCGACGTGGCGGCGCGTTTCGCCGCCCGCCTGATGGCCAGGAAGGTCGACCTCGGCCACCTGCACTACGCCGTGCTGGCGCTGGGCGACGACAACTACATCAATTACTGCGGCTTCGGCCGCGCGCTCGACGCCTGGCTGGCAAAACAAGGCGCCACCCGCCTGTTCGAGCGCATCGACGTCGATAAGAACAGCGCCGCCGCGCTGGCCGAGTGGCAGCACCACGTCGGCCGCCTGGCCGGCACCGCGGACGCCCCCGACTGGGCGGCGCCGGCCTATGGCGAATGGCGCATCGGTGAGCGCCAGCTGCTCAATCCGGGCAGCAGCGGCGCGCCGCTGTACCGGCTGGCGCTGGTGCCGGCCGACGGCGCCCTGCCCGACTGGGAAGCCGGCGACCTGGCCCAGGTCAGCGCGCCGTTTGATCCGGAACACCCGCGCGAATACTCGATCGCCTCGCTGCCCGCCGAAGGCCGGCTCGAGTTGCTGGTCCGCCTGCAGCGCAGGGAGGACGGCACCCCGGGCGCGGCCTCGGGCTGGCTGTGCCAGGACGCCGCCACCGGCATCGACGGCGGCGACCCGGTCCAGCTGCGCGTGCGCGCGCACGAACGCTTCCGCCTCGGCGCCAACGCGCGCCGTCCCTTGATTGCGATCGGCAACGGCAGCGGACTGGCCGGCCTGCGCGCGCTGCTGAAAGCGCGTATCCACGCCGGCGAGCACGCCAACTGGCTGCTGTTCGGCGAACGCCAGATCCGCCACGACTTCCTGCTGCGCGAAGAGCTGCTGGGCTGGCAGGATGCGGGCTGGCTGCAGCGCATCGACCTCGCCTTTTCGCGCGACCGCGCCGGCCCCGACGGCAAGGATCGCCATTACGTCCAGCATTTGCTGCGCGACCAGGCGACACTGGTCCTCAACTGGATCGAACGCGGCGCCGCCATCTATGTCTGCGGCAGCCTGCAGGGCATGGCCGGCGGCGTGCACGAAGCGCTCACGGAAATCCTCGGCGCCGCCACGCTGGAACAGCTGGTCACCGACGGACGCTACCGGCGCGATGTGTATTGACGACAGATTCGTCATTATTGTTTGTTCCTACCTGCACGATTGAAATAATTTTTCCATTTCCACATGGAAATTGATTAAACTGCCAGTCAACTGTTCGACCTACTTCTTCCGGTCGAACAGCCAGTAACCGATTCGGCAGCACCATGCATGCACCCGCATTGACGACACATGGGTGCACGGCCCGCAGGCATTGCGGGCCGGGACTGACTCACAACCACAAGAACAAATGGGGCATGGCAGCCATCGCCATGCATGCGCAGGGACACTTATGCTTATTTCCGATAAATTGATGCGAACTTCCGCCGATCCGATTTCCTCCCAGCCTGCCGACATCCGGCAGGAACTGGCGCTGGCCGCCCTCGACGCCATCAACCGCGTCCAGGCCGTGGTCGAATTCGACCTGCAAGGCAACATCATCCTGGCCAACCAGAACTTCCTGGATGCGATGGGCTATACCCGCGCCGAGATCGCGGGCCAGCACCACCGCATGTTCTGCACCGACGAGTTCGCCAATTCGGACGGCTACCAGGCCTTCTGGCAGGCCCTCGCCAGCGGCCAGCCGAGCAGCGGCGAGTTCATGCGCATCGACAAGCACGGTTTCCCGGTCTGGCTGCAGGCGTCCTACAACCCGGTCTTCGACGGCGAAGGCAAGCCGGTCAAGATCATCAAGTTCGCCACCGACATCACCGCCGCCAAGCTGCAAAGCGCCGACAATGCCGCCAAGATCGACGCCATCAACCGCGCCCAGGCCGTGATCGAGTTCGACCTCAACGGCCGCATCGTGCACGCCAACGACAACTTCCTGGCGGTGATGGGCTACACGCTGGACGAGATCGAAGGCCAGCACCACGCCATGTTCTGCGATCCGGTCTTCGCCGGCACGCCCGAGTACGCCGCCTTCTGGTCGCGCCTGGCGAGCGGCGAACTGCATTCGGGCCAGTTCAAGCGCCGCCACAAGTCCGGCCGCGACGTCTGGATCAACGCCTCCTACAATCCGGTGTTCGGCCCCGACGGCAAGCCGTTCAAGGTCATCAAGTACGCCACCGACATCAGCGCCCGCAAGCTGCGCAACGCCGACTTCGAAGGCCGCATGGCGGCCATCGACCGTGCCCAGGCCGTGATCGAGTTCGACCTCGAAGGCCGCATCCTGCACGCCAACCAGAACTTCCTCGACACCCTCGGCTACGCGCTCGACGACGTCGTCGGCCAGCACCACGCGATGTTCTGCGACCCGGTGTATGCCCGCTCGCACGAATACCGCGCGTTCTGGAAGCACCTCGGCAGCGGCGAATTCCACGCCGGCGAATTCAAGCGCATCGCCAAGGACGGGCACCCGGTCTGGATCCAGGCCACCTACAACCCGATCCTGGACGCCGACGGCAAACCGTTCAAGGTGGTCAAGTTCGCCACCGACGTCACTGCCGTCAAGGCGCGCAACGCCGACTACGAAGGCAAGATGCAGGCGATCGACCGCGTGCAGGCCGTGATCGAGTTCGACCTGCAGGGCAAGGTGCTGGGTGCGAACCAGAATTTCCTCGACACGATGGGCTACGGCCTCGACGAGATCCGCGGCCAGCACCACCGCATGTTCTGCGACCCGGCCTTCGCGCATTCGCCGGAATACCTGGCCTTCTGGGACCGCCTCGGGCGCGGCGAATTCGACGCCGGCGAATACCGCCGCGTCGGCAAGGGCGGCAAGGAAATTTGGATCCTGGCCTCGTACAACCCGATCTTCGACGCCGAAGGCAAGCCGGTCAAGATCGTCAAGTTCGCCACCGACGTCACCCGCCAGAAGGCGCTGTCGGCCGAGAGCCGCGGCCAGCTGGATGCGATCGGGCGCTCGCAGGCCGTGATCGAGTTCGACATGCGCGGCAACGTGCTGTCGGTGAACGACAACTTCCTGCGCACGATGGGCTACGCCGAAGAAGAAGTGCTCAAGCAGCACCACAGCATGTTCTGCGAGCCCGAACTGGTCAAGAGCGCCACTTACCGCCACTTCTGGGCCAACCTGGGCCAGGGCCAGTTCCAGTCCGGCCGCTTCAAGCGCCGCGGCAAGCACGATGCCGACATCTGGATCGTGGCCACCTACAACCCGATCCTCGACGTCAACGGCAAGCCCTATAAAGTGGTGAAGTTCGCGATGGACGTCACCGAGCAGGTGCACCGCGAGGAGCTGGTCAGCGCCAAGGTCAAGGCGATCTCCGGCGTGCTGGGCGAGCTGTCGCAGTCGATCGGCGCGATCGCCGCCGGCGCCCAGCAATCGGCCGGCATGGCGACCCGGACCCAGGCCGACGCCACCGAAGGCAGCAAGCTGCTGGACCGCTCGAAGGACGCGATGCTGGCGATCCAGAAGTCGTCCGCCGACGTGCACGACATCATCGAGACCATCAGCGAGATCGCCAGCCAGACCCACCTGCTGGCGTTCAATGCAGCGATCGAGGCGGCGCGTGCCGGCGAGCACGGCAACGGCTTCTCGGTGGTCGCCAACGAGGTGCGCAAGCTGGCCGAGAAATCGGCGCTGGCGGCGCGCGAGATCTCGAAGCTGATCAACGAGACCGTCAGCCGGGTCGGCGACGGCACCCGCCTGGCGGGCGAGGTCGAGCATGCGTTCGAACGCATCGTGCATTCGGTCGGCGCGACCAGCACCTCGATCAGCCAGATCCACGCCTCGACCAGCGAACAGGCCAGCGCCACGCGCGACGTCTCGAAGCTGCTGAACGAACTGGAAAGCATTGCGACGGAGCGCTGACGCATGGTCCCTACCCCGCCTGCCACCAAGCTGCGCCTGGCGCAGGCCAGCATCGGCGCGACCCACCTCGGCATCCCGGTAGAAGCGGTGGTGCAGGCGATCGCGCTGCCCGACACCCCAGCCTTCCTGCCGCGCCGCCAGGGCGCGCTGCGCGGCGTGGTCGAGCATGCAGGCACTTTGGTGCCGGTGGTCGACCTGGCGCGCTGGGTCGAAACCGGGACCGCGGCCGCCGCCAACGCACAGGATGCGCGCATCCTGGTGCTGCACGAAGGTGGACGCACAATTGGCCTTCAGGTCGATGCCGTGGGCGGCCTGCTCGACGTGGCGCCGCACCTGCTGACGCGCCTGCACCACGACGACAACCCGGAAGACGTGTTCCACACCGCGCTGCGCTCGCCCGACGACGGCCGTATCCTGAGCCTGCTCGAAGTCGGCCGCCTGGCCGACCTGGCGGCGGCCTGGAGCCAGGTCGACGAGGTGATCGCCGCGGCTCCGGCAGTGGCCGGCCCCGCTTCCGCCCGCGCCGGCCACACCTGGGCGCTGCTGCAGACCGGCCACGGCCGGCTGGCCGTGATGCCGGGCGACCTGCCCGAAGTGATGCCGATGCCACCTTTGGAACGCTTCGGCGGCGGCATCGACAGCGCCTACTGCATCTGGCGCGGCCGCCACCTGCCGGTGCTCCCTGCCGGCGCACTGATCGACGGACCGTTCGAGGCCGGCAGCGAGCGCCTGCTGGCCGTGATCGAACACGGCGGCCTCGCGCTCGGCCTGCCGGTACGCGCGGCGCTGCAGATGTGCGCGCTGGAAGGGACCGGGTTGCCCGCCAATAATGGCCTGACCGCCACCCTGTACGACGGCGACGGTCTCGAAGTCCGCCTGCTCGACACCGCGCGCCTGTTCGAACGCTTCCCGGAAGCGGCACTCAGCAAGCCGGCAACGGCGGCAGCGGCCCCCGTGACGGCGGCACGCCAGCGCAGCGCCAACGCGGTCGGCTACATCGTGTACGAAGCCGACGGCCTGGGGGCGACTCCGCTCAGCGCCATCGAGCACATCCTGCCGCTGGCCGGCACCCTGGCGGCCACCATGGACTGGCGCGGCGCCGCCATCCCGATGGTCGACCTGCGCGGTGCGGCGGCCAGCCTCTCGGCCAACGTGCTGGTGGTCAGGGCGGCGGCCGGCCACGTCGGCTACGTGGTGGGGCGCGTGCATTCGATGATCCCGCCGGGCAGCGGGACGCTGTACCGGATGGGCGTCGGCGGCAGCGGGCTGGAGTTCATCACCACCGGCGAGGGGGACGAGCAGGCCAGTTACCGGACTGTCGACCTGGTGGCGCGGGCGGCTGCGTAGGCGCCACACGCATAGCCGTCGCCCCTGCCTTCGCAGGGGCGACGTGCATGTTGCCGGGCTTTATCTGGCTTTCGCAGCCGGCACCGTCAACCCATCCAGCCAACCCACCATCACCCCCGCCAGCGCAATGCGGTGATCCGCAAACCCGTGATCGCTCGCCAGCGTCACCGCCTTCAGCTGCCCGCCGCGCGAGCGGATCGCCGCCGCCAGCGGCGCCACCTGGGCCGCGTTGCCGTACTGGGCGTCGACGATCAGGAGCGGCTTGCGCGCCAGCTGCGGCGCCGCGTCGACCAGGTCCCAGTCGCGCGCGTGGCGTTCGACTTCGGCCATCAGGCGCGCCGCATCGGTGCCGGCCAGGCTGTTGCCGAAATCGTCGCCCATGGCCGCGATCGCATCCTGGCGGCCCTCGGGTTTGGCCAGCACCGCCTTGCCCGAGGCGCCCACGTTCCACGGATCGATCAGCACCGCACCCAGCACATCGTCGTGGGAGGCGGCGTAGCGCGCGGCCAGGAAGCCGCCCATGCTGTGGCCGGCGACGACCAGGCGCGCCGGGTCGATGCCATACTGGCGGGCGTTGTCGGGTCGGCGCAGGAAATCCATCGCCACCTCGACGTCATCGAAGGCGTCGGCCAGCGAGAAGCGGCCCGGCGAACCCCAGCTGCCACGGTAATGCAGCGTCAGCACGTTCCAGCCGGCGCGCCGGATCGCCTGCGCCAGGTCGAGGTTCTGCTCGTTGCCGGGCAGGCCGTGCAGCAGCAGCAGGGTCGGTTTCGGCCCGGCGCCGGACGCCCGCATCAGCAGCGCATTCATGCCTTCGCCGTGGCTGAGGATCAGCACCTGGCGGTTGGCGGCCGGGTAGTTGGCGTCGCGCGCCGGATCGGCGACGACGGCGCGCGGGATGGCCACGGTGGGGGCGGCCGGCGCCGGCGCGGCCAGCACGGCGGCGGCGAGAACGATGGCGGCAAACTGGAGGCGCATGCGGGTTCCTTATCGGTCGGACAGCGTGAACCTGCTGATAATAAATCCTTTTTCACCTAGAATGGCCTTCCACTCTCCATTGCGTGCCACCTTGAAATTCTCGATCGGCCACCGCCTTTTCGTTTCGGTCCTGCTTGCGATCCTCGCGGTGGCGGCCGGCGCCGTGTTCCTGCTGCGCCAGAACGTGCTGGCCAGCTTCGGCGACTACGCCGTCGGCATCGAACTGGACCGCCTGGACGAGCTGTCGGCGGCGCTGGCGCGCCAGTACCGCACTCACGGCGGCTGGGCTTTCATCCCGGCGGACGGACGCCAGGCCTGGATCGCGCGCGAGCTGGAACGCCTGCAGCGGGTGCGCGAGAGCGGCTTGCCGGCAGCGCCACCGGCGCCAGCCGCCCCACCGGCGGCGCCGGCCGCTCCCGCCCTGCATGCGGCGGCAGCCGGCCCGGCCGCGGCGCTACCGGCGGACCCGCCAGCGCCGCCGGCTCCGCCCGCACCGCCGCCGCCCCTGTCCGCGCCGCGCGTGCTCGGGGCCGATATCGATCCGGTGGCGGGGCCGCTGTCGCTGCCGCGCCGCATCACCCTGTTCGATGCCGGCGGCGGCTACCTGGCCGGCCGTCCACCCGGCGCCGTCCCCCTCGCGCGGCGCGCCGTCGAGAGCGGCGGCCGCACCGTCGGCTGGATCGGGGTGGCCCGCGGTGCCCGCCCCAGCGATGCGATGGCGTATGCCTTCCTGGAACAGCTGCACAGCAGCCTGTGGCTGATCTTCGCGGCCGCGGTGGGCTTGAGCGCGCTGGCGGCCATCGGCCTGGCGCGTAATTTCCGGCGCCCGATCGGGGCGCTCGAGGATGGCGCACGCCAGCTGGCCGAGGGCCGTTTCGAGACCCGCCTGCCCGCCAAGCGCAGCGACGAACTGGGCGACCTGGCGCGCCACTTCAACGCCCTGGCAAGCCGGCTGCAGGGCGCCGAGGATGCGCGCCGCCAGTGGGTGGCCGACACCTCGCACGAATTGCGCACGCCGCTGGCGGTACTGCGCGCCCAGCTCGAAGCGCTGCAGGACGGCGTGCGCAGCGCCACCCCGGACACGCTCGACGCCATGCTGCGCCAGGTGCTGGCCCTCAACAAGCTGATCGACGAACTGTATGCGCTGGCCCGCGCCGATGTCGGCGCCCTCGATTGCCGCCCGCTGCCGCTCGACCTGTGGCAGCTGGCCTGCGTCCAGCTCGATGCCTTCGCCGAACGCCTGGGGGCGGCCGGCCTGGCGCTCGACGTCGGCCCGGCACCGGCGCACGGCACCGTGCTGGCCGATCCCGACCGCATGCGCCAGGTGCTCGACAACCTGCTGGAAAACAGCCTGCGCTACACCGCCCCGGGCGGACGCGTGGCCCTGCACGCACAGGCCGAGCGCGGCAGGCTGCAGCTGCACCTCGACGACAGCGCCCCCGGCGTGCCGGACGCCGCGCTGGCGCGCCTGGGCGAGCGCTTCTACCGCATCGACGCCTCGCGCAGCCGTGCCCACGGTGGCGCCGGCCTCGGGCTGGCGCTGTGCCGGCGCCTGCTCGAAGCGCAGGGCGCGTCGCTGGCCTTCGGGCAGTCGCCGCTGGGTGGCCTGCGGGTCACCATCACCATCCCCACATTGAAGGAAACCGCATGAGCACACGCGTTGCCATCGTCGAGGACGAGCCGGAACTGGCCGCGCTGGTGGCCGACTACGCACGCGCCGCCGGCTACGAACCCGCACTGTTCGACGACGGCGCGCAGGCGCTGGCGGCGTTCCAGGACGCGCAGCCGGATCTCGTCGTGCTCGACCTGATGCTGCCCGGCCTCGACGGCCTGAGCGTGTGCCGCGCGCTGCGCGCGTTTTCGCAGGTGCCGGTGATTATGGTCACGGCCCGGGTCGAGGAAATCGACCGCCTGCTGGGCCTGGAAGCCGGCGCCGACGATTACCTGTGCAAGCCCTTCAGCCCACGCGAACTGATGGCGCGCATCAAGGCGATCCTGCGCCGCAGCGGCCATGCGGCGGCGGTACTTGCCGTCGACAGCGCCGCGCATCGTATTACCGTGCACGGCAAGCCGCTCGACCTGACGCCGAGCGAGTACGGCATCCTGGCCGCGCTGGCGCGCCGTCCCGGCCAGGTGTTTTCGCGTGCCCAGCTGCTCGACCTGGCGCGCGAAGGCAATGCCAGCCTCGATGTCACCGACCGTGCCATCGACAGCCACATCAAGAATGTGCGGCGCAAGCTGGAGGCCGTGCTGCCGGGCGTCGAGGCGATCCATTCGATCTACGGGCTGGGTTATCGGTTCGACCTCTGAGCGGTTCGACCTCTGAGCGGTTCGACCTCTGAGCGGTTCGATTTCTAAGCGGCCTCTCCAAATTGTCTCCACATTCGGGCGGCATCATGGCTTCACTCAACTCACTGACTGGAGAAAAAACCATGAAACGTCTTCACCTGCACCACCCGATCCTGCTGCTGGCCCTGATCGCCGCAGCACCCGCCGCCTTTGCCCAGCAACCCCAGGCGCGGGTCCAGTGCTCGGCCGCCAACGGCGACTGCCCGCCGCTGCCGGCGCCGCCAGCACCGCCTGCACCGGGCGTGCGTGGCGTGCCTGTACCGCCAGCGCCGCCCGCACCGCCTGCGCCGGGAATGCGTGGCGTCCCTGTGCCACCTGCCCCGCCCGCACCACCTGCGCCGGGAATGCGTGGCGTGCCTGTGCCACCTGCCCCGCCCGCACCACCTGCGCCGGGAATGCGTGGCGCCCCTGTGCCACCTGCACCGCCTGCGGCGGGAACGCGTGGCCTGCCCGTGCCGCCTGCCCCGCCGGCACCGCCCGCAGCGGGTATGCATCCGCGGCCCCCGCATGCGGCCGCCCCGGACACGCCACCTGCCCCGCCGGCCCCGGCCGTGCCGCCGGTGCCGCCTCAGCCGAAGGAGGCCCCGCGCGACGACCGCGCTCGCTGACACGGCGGCGGCCCGGCCCTGCCTCGACTTTTGCGGGCCGATACCTTATGCTGGCCCGCATGCCGTCCCCGACTCCGCCGAAACCGACCGCCTCCGAACTCGAGCTGCTGCGCATCCTGTGGCAGCTCGGTCCGGCCACGGCGCGGCAGGTGCACGATGCCATCGCCGCGGAGCGCCCCGACTTGACCGCCGCCACCGTGCTGCGCCTGCTGCAGCTGATGCACGGCAAGGGTTTGCTGGTGCGCGACGAGAGCCTGCGCGCCCACGTGTACGCACCGGCCCAGCCGCAGGACGCGATGCAGACCAACCTGGTCAGCGAACTCATCCATAAAGCCTTTTCCGGCTCCGGCAAGGCCCTGATCCTGGCCGCCCTGCGCGGCCACGTCAGCGCCGGGGAGCGTGCCGAGATCAAGGCCATCCTCGACGGGGACAAGGCGCCGTGAGCGCAGCTCCCGAGCGCGATCCCGATCCGCGTCCAGTCGCACCGCGGGAACCCGAACTCGAGGATTGCTGCGGCACCGGCTGCGTCATGTGCGTGTTCGACGCCTACCAGATCGCCCTCGAGAACTACCAGGCCGCCCTGCTCGCCTGGCTGGCACGGCATCCGGAGCAGCCGGCCTAGCGCACTCCGTTCCCTGGCGAACAATCGATCGGCGCGCCTGTCATTACAATCATTGCTTCTACAACGGATGTGGAGGCATTCATGTTCGACATGGATCTACCCTGGTGGGAGTTCGTCGCGCGCGGCGCACTCGTTTATCTGGCTTTACTGGCAATGGTGCGGCTGTCGGGCCGGCGCACGATCAGCCAGCTGACGCCCTTCGACCTGCTGGTCGTGATGCTGCTGTCGGAAGCGGTGTCGAACGGCCTGTCCGGCGGCGACGACTCCGTCAGCGGCGGCCTGATCATCGCGGCCACGCTGATCGTGCTGAATGCCAGCATCGGCATGCTGTCGGCGCGCAGCCGCAAGATGGAAGCGCTGTTCGACGGCGAGACCGTGCTGCTCGGGCGCGACGGCGTGTTCTTCGACAAAGTGGTCAAGCGCAACCGCGTCGGCCAGTCCGACATCGAACAGGCGCTGCGCGAAGCCGATTGTTCGCGTCAGGAAATGCAGTGCGCCTTCCTCGAAGCCGGCGGCAGCATCACCATCACGAAGCGGCCGCTGGCCACCGACCCGCCCAAGACCTGACTGCCCGGACACCTGAGCATTTCCGGATCTCACTCGCCGCTGAGCATTATCTCAGCCGTACGGTGTGCACCTGTGCGCGCCGCCGGTGCTAAGTTTTTGTGCAGCACTCCAGGACGGGGTGCGCGTTGCAGGACTTATGCTCAACAGGAGAGTTCCATGAAACACGTTCTGTCTGTTCTCGCACTCGCCGCGGGTACCGCGCTGGCCGCGCCGGCCTTCGCGCAATCCGGCACGTTCCGGGCGGTCGCCAGTGGACCGGCCGAGTCGCCACCGAACGGCTCGGCCGGCAGCAGCCTGGTGACGATCGAAGTCATCGGCACCCAACTGACGGTCGACGCGCCGTTCCAGGACCTGACCGGCACCACCACCATGGCGCACGTGCACTGCTGCACCGCCGATCCGTTCACCGGCGTGGCGCCGGTCGCGGTACCGTTCACCGGCTTCCCGACCGGGGTCCGCAGCGGAACCTACAGCGCCACCGTGTCGCTGGACGATGCCGCATCCTACGACCCGGTCTTCCTGGCGGCCAACGGCGGCACCGCCCAGGGCGCGTATTCGGCGCTGGTCGACGCCATGCTCGCCAACGAGGCCTACGTCAACATCCACACGGCGGCCTATCCGAACGGCGAAATCCGCGGCTTCGTGGTCGCCGCCCCGATCCCGGAACCGGCCGAGTGGGCGATGCTGGGCGCCGGGCTGGCCGGGCTGGTCTGGCTGGGACGGCGCCGGCGCGACGAGGAGACCTTGCGCCTGGCGGTCTAGGCGAGTTCGGCGCGGGGCGCAGCACCTTGCGCTTCGCAACTGGCAAGCAGCCTGGCCCAGGCCGGGACCGCCGCTTGCCAGAAGGCCGCCAGCGACGCGCCCGCCTTTGCGGCCTGCGGTCCCAGCTCGGCGTCGAGGTCCAGGCCGAGGAAGCGGGCCGCAGCGCGCAGGGCGGCCACCGCCGCCACTTCGTCGCCCGGCTGCACCGCCAGCGCGCCGGTCTGCTTCGAGAGCTTTTCGCCATGCTCGTTGCGGACCACCGGCACGTGCAGGTAGCGCGGTGTCGGCACCCCGAGCAGGCCTTGCAGGTAGATCTGGCGCGGCGTCGAATCGAGCAGGTCGGCGCCGCGCACCACGTCGGTCACGCCCTGCTCCGCATCGTCGACCACCACGGCCAGCTGATAGGCCCAGAAGCCGTCGGCACGCTTCAGCACGAAATCCCCGGAGTCCCGCGCCAGGCATTGCGTCACCCTGCCGGCGAAGCGGTCGATGAAGGTCACCAGGTCGTTGCCGGTGTCGGGCACGCGCAGGCGCAGGCTGCGCGCTGCGCGTCCCGGTGCCAGCCCGTCGCGGCAGGTGCCCGGATAGATGGCGGCGCCATCCGGTCCGACGCCGAGGCGCGAATCGGCGATCTCGCGCCGGTTGCAGCCGCAGCCATACACGGCTTCGGCCAGGCGCCGGCGCGCCGCCTCGTACAGATCCTTGCGCCGGCTCTGCCACACCACCTCGCCGTCGCTGTCCATGCCCAGCCGGTGCAGCAGCGCCAGGATGTCCTCGGCGGCGCCGGGGACGCTGCGGCCCTCGTCGATATCCTCGATGCGGATCAGCCAGGTACCCTGGTGTACGCGCGCGTCGAGATAGCTGGCCACGGCCGCGACCAGCGAGCCGGCGTGCAGCGGACCGGTGGGCGACGGCGCAAAACGGCCGACGTAGGGCTTCGTGGAGAGGGTGGTGGTACTCACTGCGGTAGACGGTCGTGGCGACGGATTGGAAGGCGCCACCTTAGCACATCGGAACGGCGGCCGTGGCGCCTGGCGGCTTGCTTTTGCGGTTCGGTCTTGATCAATGTCGGTTAGTTGCATACATAAGCCATGCAGATGGGGATACGCTGCCGGCGACCAGCCCTGCTGCTATCATTGGAGGTCCGATCCGCCCCGAGATTCCCATGTGCGTCAACTACCGTCCCCCGCTGCCCGAACAACTCGACATGGTCCTCGGCGTCCTGGTCGACCTGATCCGCGACCGCGACTGGGCGCCCGAGACCTGGAAGGATTACGATGCGCCGATCCTGCGTAGCGGCGCCGACGGCCGCTGCGAAGTGAGCCTGGCCAGCTACGGCATGGTGCCGCGCCGCCACATCCCCGCCAGCGTCAAGGTGTTCGACACCATGAATGCGCGCGCCGAGTCGATCGCCGACAAGCGCTCCTTCGCGCCCGCCTGGCACCGCACCCAGCTGTGCGCGGTGCCGATGACCTGCTTCTACGAACCGAACTACGAGAGCGGACGCGCCGAGCGCTACGGCATCGGCATGCGGGACGACGCCCTGTTCTTCGTCGCCGGCCTGTGGCGCGAATGGGGCGAGGCCGACGGCAAGGTCGCGACCTCGTTCACCCAGATCACCATCAACGCCGACGCGCACCCGCTGATGCGCCGCTTCCACAAGCCGGGCGACGAAAAGCGCGCGCTGGTGGTGCTGCCGCCCGGCGACGTCGATGCCTGGCTGCAGTGCCGCAGCCCGGAACTGGCGCGCAGCTTCCTGCGCCACTACCCTGCCGAGGCGATGAAGGCCTGGCCGGCGCCCAACACCGTGCGCAAGACGGCGGCGCCAGCGGCGGCACCGGTGCCCGCCGCGCAGGGCAGCCTGTTCTAGCCTAGCCGCCCGTGGACGGCTTGGCCGCCGCCTTCGCTTCGGCAGCCTTGATCAGCCCCGTCACCTGGTCGGCGACCTCGTTCGGCACGGCGACCGACAGCTGGTAATGCAGGATCTCGAAGCCGCCGGCCGTCTTGCGCAGCACCCCGCTGGCCATGCAGTGGCCCATGTTCTCGGTATCGAGCAATTCGTCGAACCAGACCAGCTTGCCGTCGTCGGACACGTGGACGTTGCGCCGTGTGGCGTGGAATACCCAGGCCGCCTTCTTGCCCTCGAAGTACTTGCGGCCCCACGCGCGGAAGGCCTCGCGTTGCCACAGCTCGCTGCGGTCGGTGCCGATGTAGACGCCGTCCGCCGCCATCTTGTCGAAATACACCATGCGCGCGTGGGCGGCATCGTCATGCCAGCCGTCGACGAAGGCATTCACTTGTTTGACCAGGGCAGGATCGGGCTGGGCGGCCTGGACCGCGCTGGTCAACAATAGACAGCATGCCAGCAGCAGGGATTTCATCATGGCGTCGACCTTTGTCGGAAAATACATATTGTACTTTTGAAATGTAACCGGTCGTGCAAGTTGTTGAACGGCAGCCGACTTGGTGTACATTTGTTCGGTATTGAATTGTAAACTCCTCACGAACGGATGACATACATATGCGATATCCGATTCAAGCCGGCACCTTAATGCTGGCATTCGCCGGATGCCTGGCAGCGGTGGCCCAGGAACCGGACGCATTGGCCCTGCAGGACAAGCCCAAGGTGCCGTTTTCCCTGAAGTTCAAGGATGACGCGATCGCCAGGGCCGTGCGCGAGACGGTGGCGGAGTCGAAGGAGATGGAAAAAGCCAGGGAAGGCACCACCTCGGCCGCCCTCAGCCGGAGGGGAGTTCTGAAGGGCGACCAGTACGACACATTCGGCCGCCAGTTCTCGGAAGCGCAAAAGCCTTCCTGCCTGGGACCGGATGCATTGAAGCACCAGCCGGCCGGATTCACCTACGGCGGCTGGAACTTCAGCCTGGGGCCGCTACTCACCCTGCCGTTCTGGACCGCGGCGGTGGTGCGCGGCAAATGCAGGTAGACCGGCGCAGCCAGCAGCAGGAGCAGGAGGCGCCGGATCAGGCCTTCGGCAAGTCAGCCAGGATCTGCTCGGTGCTGCGTACCCGGCCCATCAGCGGGAACATGTTCTGGACGGCCCACTCGTGCGCGCCTTCGCCGATCGACGACATCGCATCCTCGGCGAACACCAGGTCGTAGCCGAGGTCGTGCGCCACGCGCGCGGTCGACTCGACGCCGATGTTGGTCGCGATGCCGGTCAGGACGATGTCCTTGACGCCGCGCCGGCGCAGGATCTGGTCGAGTTCGGTGGCGTGGAACGCACCCCACTGGCGCTTGGTCACCAGGAAATCACCCTCCTGCATGCCGGCTTCCGGCACGATGTCGCTCGGGTTCGGCGGAATCACTTTCAGCCCCGGCAGCGCGCGGTCGGCTTGGTGGGCCGTCAGTTCGCCGACGCTGACGCGTACGTAGACGATGGTGGCGCAGGCGGCGCGGAAGGCGTCGGCCAGGCGCACCGAGTTGGCGACGACCTGCGACGGCGGATATGGCGCCAGTTCACGCGCGACATTGCCGTGCTGGAGGTCGATCAGGACCAGGGCGGTGGTGTGGGGATTCAGGTTGGTCATACGGACTCGCAAAAAGAAAGTGGGGGTCTCCCTGGCCGTGGGTGTGCAAGGGAAGGTGCGAGGATAGCAAAAGATTCACCCGCGCGTGGGCGGCGCCCCGGTTACGGCCTCAAGCGCGCCGCGCCACCTCCAGCCGGCGCACGTCCGGCGCCTGCACCGTCGCGCGCGGCATGCCGAGCGCCACCGCGAACGGCAGCAGGAAGGGCGTCAGGTCCCATACGATGCGCCCATCGGCATGCCCGGTGACGGCCGCATGCAGCCCCGGCAGCAGCATCAGCACCAGCAGGCTGCGCAGGGAGCGGATGCGCTCCGGCGCGTCGCGCAGTCCGGCCAGGGCCAGCGGCAGCACGAAGCCGGCGCAGGCGCCAAGCGACAGCAGCAAGTTCAGGCTGCCCAATCCGCTACGCTCAGCCGCTGGCACGATCCCGAGCATGCCCGGTGCCAGCCAGACCTGCAGCAGCACGATGCTGCCGATGGCGAGCGCCAGCGCCGCACCGATGCGCGCCCGGCTCACCTTCCCGCTGGCCGCCAGCCAGGCCAGCAGCAGGATGTCTTCGGCGCGGATCGCGGTCCCGGCCAGCGCCGCGGCCAGGGCCAGCCCGGGCCGGCCGGTCAGTACGCCGCACACGAACAGCATGCGCATGCAGATCGAACCCGGCTCGGCCAGCACCGCCCGCGCATACCACACGGTTGGCAGCGACAGGATCACCAGCAGGCCCGCAGCCAGCGCGCGCTGGCTGCCGAAGCCGAGGCGGCGCACGGTGGCGGTGGCCAGCACCGCGGTTACCGTGACGAACAGCCAGTTGAGGGTGGCGAATACGTGGTGCAGTTCGCCCGGCAGCACGCTGGCCAGGGCCGGCAGACCCAAACGATAGGTGAACGGCGCCGCCAGCACCGGCAGCGGTGCCTCGCCGCGCAGCCAGTGCGCCAGCTCGAGATAGGCGGAGGATTCGGCTTCGGCGGCGCCCCAGCGGCCCATCATCATGAACAGTGCCAACAAGGCGTAACCACCGATGACGAGGGGCCAGTTGAAAAAGCGTGGAATGCGGACTACGTTGCCTGAGGGGTGCGTCATGCTGCCTGGACGGAGTTCGGATGCCTTCAGCATAGCCAAGCGCTGCATTTCCGTCCATTTTGCGCGTGCGGCAGGGAGCCGGGCAACCTGGCATGCATGCGTTCACTCGCCTACGCGCATGGAATCGTGGATAATCGCGTGCATGAACGATACTACCCAATCCCAAACCCAAGCCACCGAGCAAGCCACTGAGCAAACCCCGGTGCAAGCCCCTGCCCTGCCCGACCGCCTGTCGATCGACCCGAAGAGCCCGCACCACAACGCCGAAGTCTTCAAGCGTCCGGTCGGCATCCGCTTCAACGGCAAGGAACGCGTCGACGTCGAGGAATACTGCATCAGCGAAGGCTGGATCAAGGTTGCCGCCGGCAAGACCGTGGACCGCAAGGGCCGTCCGATGCTGATCAAGCTGAAGGGCACGGTCGAGCCGTACTACCAGGACTGATCTTTTATATCTTCAAAACCAAAGACGGCCGCCGGAGCAATCCAGCGGCCGTTTTGCTTGCGGCGCCCGATTCAGGAGCCGCGGGTGCTCCGTTACAAAGCGTGGATTTTCGGCAAATATATTGTGTTACCTTGCCGTACGACACGTTTACAGCACCGGTCATTCACTTGCCGAAGAGAAAAAGGAGCCAGTTTTGATTTTCCTGTTGGCCGCGCTCATGTCGGGCTATGCGCTCGGCAGCTTCCTGCCCAAGAACTGGAAGCCATATGCCTTGTGTCTTCCCGTCAGCCTGCTTGTCTATTTCGTGACCAACGCGGCGGTTTCTGCGGTATCGCAGGGCGAAGTGGCATTTCCCAATCCCGGGCTGTCGCTCGCCGCCGGCGTACTGCAAACCCCGATCCTGATGCTGGGTGTCTGGCTCGCGCAGCGCAAAGCGAAACGCGCCGGTTACGGGAACTGATCGTTCCGGTACATAACAAAAAAGCGAGCCCGAAGGCTCGCTTTTTTGTTGACGCTTAAAGCCGATTAACGCTTAAAACCGATTAACGCTTGTCCAGTTCCGGCACATCGCGGCGCGGCGCACCGACGTACAGCTGGCGCGGACGGCCGATCTTCTGTTCCGGGTCGGCGATCATTTCGTTCCACTGGGCGATCCAGCCGATGGTACGCGCCATCGCGAAGATACCGGTGAACAGCGAGACCGGGATGCCCAGGGCCGACTGCACGATACCCGAGTAGAAGTCGACGTTCGGGTACAGCTTGCGCGACACGAAGTATTCGTCGTTCAGGGCGATCTTTTCCAGTTCCATGGCCAGCTTGAACAGCGGATCGTCCTGCAGGCCCAGCTCTTCCAGCACTTCGTGGCAGGTTTCGCGCATCAGCTTGGCGCGCGGGTCGAAGTTCTTGTAGACGCGGTGACCGAAGCCCATCAGCTTGACACCCGAGTTCTTGTCCTTGACCTTCTCGATGAAGGCCGGGATGTTCTCGACGGTGCCGATTTCCTTCAGCATGTTCAGTGCGGCTTCGTTGGCGCCGCCGTGTGCCGGGCCCCACAGGCAGGCGATGCCGGCAGCGATACAGGCGAACGGGTTGGCGCCCGACGAACCGGCCAGGCGGACGGTCGAGGTCGATGCGTTCTGCTCGTGGTCGGCGTGCAGGATCAGGATGCGGTCGAGGGCGCGCACCAGCACGTCGTTGACCTTGTACTCTTCGCACGGGTTACCGAACATCATGTGCATGAAGTTCGCGCTGTACGACAGGTCGTTGCGCGGGTACATGAACGGCTGGCCGACCGAGTACTTGTATGCCATGGCGACCAGGGTCGGCAGCTTGGCGATCAGGCGGATGGCCGAGATTTCGCGCTGCTTGGCGTCGTTGATGTCGAGCGAGTCGTGGTAGAACGACGCCAGCGCGCCGACGGTACCCACCAGCACCGACATCGGGTGCGCGTCGCGGCGGAAGCCGCGGAAGAAGAACTGCATCTGCTCGTGGATCATCGTGTGCTTGGTCACGGTGTCGCTGAACGTTTCCTTCTGTTCGGCGTTCGGCAGTTCGCCGTTCAGCAGCAGGAAGCAGGTTTCCAGGAAGTCGCAGTTCACGGCCAGCTGCTCGATCGGGTAGCCGCGGTACAGCAGCTCGCCCTTGTCACCGTCGATATAGGTGATCGCCGACTGGCAGGCAGCGGTCGACATGAAGCCCGGGTCGTAGGTGAACTCGCCGGTCTGGCCGTACAGCTTGCGGATATCGATGACGTCCGGGCCGATCGTGCCCTTGTAGATCGGCATGTCGATCGACTTGCTGCCGTCCGAGAACGACAGGGTGGCTTTGGTATCAGAGATGTTCATGTCACTTCCTTCTTTGGGTTAGTTTCGCTTACGCTTGCCGCAGGCGCGCCACCAGGGCATACACGTGCGGCAGGTCGACCTCGCCTTCGGGCTCGGCGCGGCCCAGCAGCAGGTCCATCAGCGGATTGTCCGCCAGGTCCAGCAAACGGGTCAGTGCATCGACTTCCTCGTCCGTCAATTCTTCTTCATGCGCGTCCAGGAAGCGCGTGAGGATGAGGTCGTTTTCCAACAGGCCACGGCGTGCACGCCAGCGCAGGCGGGCGCGGTTGGCGGGGTCGGATTGATGCGCGTTTTGGGGCAGAGTCACACGAGAGTCCGTTGTTCGGTCAACACTATACTCCGGCTGCCCGGTATGGACAGTACGGTAGTTCTACTGTATTTATTAGCAACAATTTAGGCGCGATATCTTCCGAAATATACCTGTTCGCGGAAGATGGCGGCTTTTCGTAGGGTGGACGGCTCTGCCGTCCACGCGGTAATCGTTGGCGGCATCGTGCCGCGCACGACATCGGCGCCGTAGCGTATCACCGCGTGGACGGGACACCCGTCCACCCTACCCATTAAATCGCGCGGCGGACCAGCAATTCCTTGATCTTGCCGATCGCCTTGTTCGGATTCAGGCCCTTCGGGCACACGTCCGTGCAATTCATGATCGAGTGGCAGCGGAACAGGCGGTACGGGTCTTCCAGGTTGTCCAGGCGCTCGTTGGTCGCTTCGTCGCGCGAGTCGGCGATGAAGCGGTAGGCTTGCAGCAGGCCGGCCGGACCGACGAACTTGTCCGGGTTCCACCAGAACGACGGGCACGAGGTCGAGCAGCAGGCGCACAGGATGCACTCGTACACGCCGTCCAGCTCTTCGCGCTCGGCCGGCGACTGCAGGCGTTCCTTCTCCGGCGGGATCGACTCGTTGATCAGGAACGGCTTGATCGAGTGATACTGCTTGAAGAAGTTGGTCATGTCGACGATCAGGTCGCGCACCACCGGCAGGCCCGGCAGCGGACGCAGCACGATCGGCTGCTTCAGCTCGTTCAGGTTGGTGGTGCAGGCCAGGCCGTTCTTGCCGTTGATGTTCATTGCGTCCGAACCGCACACGCCTTCGCGGCAGGAGCGGCGCAGGGCCAGCGAGTCGTCGACGTCGGACTTGATGCGCTGCAGGGCATCCAGCAGCATCTTGTCGGTGTCTTTCAGCTCGACGGTAATGTCTTGCATATAAGGCTTCTGATCCTTGTCCGGATCGTAGCGGTAGATCTTCAGTTGGACTGTGCGTGCCATGTTTTACCTAAAAATTCGTTATCAATCGTGGATCAGAACGTGCGTGGCTTCGGTTTGAAGGTATCGACCGTCAGCGGCTTGGTCACCACCGGCTTGTAGTCGAGACGATTGCCTTCGGAGAAGAACAGCGTGTGCTTCATCCAGTTGTCGTCGTCGCGCTTTTCGTAGTCGCTATGGGCGTGGGCACCGCGCGATTCCTTGCGGGCCGCGGCCGAGACGACCGTCGCCTTGGCGACTTCGATCAGGTTGTCCAGTTCGATCGCTTCGATGCGGGCGGTGTTGAACACGCGCGACTTGTCCTTGAACGAGATGTGCTTGCGGCGCTCGTCCAGCTTCATGATTTCCTTGACGCCTTCGTCCATCAGGGCCTGGGTGCGGAACACGCCGCAGTGCTTCTGCATGGTGGCGCGGATGTCGTTGGCCACGTCCTGCACCTTTTCGCCGCCGGTCGAGGTCTCGAGCGCGTTCAGGCGGCCCAGCGCGTAGTCGGCGAAGTCCTTGGGCAGCGCGCGGTTGCCCTGCGCCTTCAGGTTCTGGCCGACGATGTGGTTGCCGGCCGCGCGGCCGAACACCACCAGGTCGAGCAGCGAATTGGTGCCCAGGCGGTTGGCGCCGTGCACCGAGACGCATGAGCATTCGCCGATCGCGTACAGGCCGTTGACGATCTTCTGGCCACCGGTGCCGTCAGGAGCGACGACCTGGCCGTGGATGTTGGTCGGGATGCCGCCCATCTGGTAGTGGATGGTCGGAACGACCGGGATCGGTTCCTTGGTGGCGTCGACGTTGGCGAACTTGTGGCCGATTTCCAGGATCGACGGCAGGCGCTTGCGGATGGTGTCCGCACCGATGTGGCGCAGGTCCAGCAGCACGTGGTCCTTGTTCGGGCCGACGCCGCGGCCTTCCTTGATTTCCTGGTCCATCGAGCGCGACACGAAGTCGCGCGGCGCCAGGTCCTTCAGGGTCGGCGCGTAGCGCTCCATGAAGCGTTCGCCGTTCGCGTTGATCAGGATGCCGCCCTCGCCACGCACACCCTCGGTGATCAAGACGCCCGCGCCGGCCACGCCGGTCGGGTGGAACTGCCAGAATTCCATGTCCTGCAGCGGCAGGCCGGCGCGTGCCGCCATGCCCAGGCCGTCGCCGGTGTTGATGAAGGCGTTGGTCGACGCGGCGAAGATACGGCCGGCGCCGCCGGTGGCGAACACGGTCGTCTTGGCTTGCAGCATCATGACGTCGCCGGTTTCCATTTCCAGCGCGATCACGCCCAGCACGTCGCCGTCGGCGTTGCGGACCAGGTCCAGTGCCTGCCATTCGACGAAGAAATGGGTGCGCGAGCGGACATTACGCTGGTACAGGGTGTGCAGCAGTGCGTGGCCGGTACGGTCGGCGGCGGCGCAGGCGCGCTGCACCGGCTTTTCGCCGAAGTTGGCGGTGTGGCCGCCGAAGGGACGCTGGTAAATGGTGCCGTCCGGGTTACGGTCGAACGGCATGCCGAAGTGTTCCAGCTCATACACGACCTTCGGGGCTTCGCGGCACATGAATTCGATGGCGTCCTGGTCGCCGAGGTAGTCGGAACCCTTGACGGTGTCGAACATGTGCCAGTACCAGTCGTCTTCGCTCATGTTGCCCAGCGATGCGCCGATGCCGCCCTGTGCCGCGACCGTGTGCGAACGGGTCGGGAACACTTTCGACAGCACGGCCACGTTCAGGCCGGCTTCCGACAGTTGCAGTGCGGCGCGCAGGCCGGAACCGCCGGCACCGACGATGACGACGTCAAAGTGACGGGTAGGAATTGCAGAATTGAATGCTGCCACGATTACACGCTCCAGAGAATTTGCACAGTCCATGCGGCGCAGGCGAGCAGCCACAAGATCGTCAGGGACTGCAGGGTCAGGCGCAGGCCGACCGGTTTGATGTAGTCCATCCAGATGTCACGGATGCCGACCCACACGTGGTAGAACATGCCGAAGAAGGTCACCATGGTGAACAGCTTGAACCACTGGCGCGAGAACAGCCCGGCCCAGCCTTCATAGGTGAAATTCTGGCCGGTCAGGAAGGAAACCAGCAGGACGATGGTGAAGACCGCCATCAGGATCGCGGTCAGGCGCTGGGCCAGCCAGTCACGCATGCCGTAGTGGGCACCGACGACGAGGCGGCGCTGGCCGATATTCTTTTTGGTATCAAAGCCTTGCATGATTAGAACACTCCGAACAGTTTCAGGGCCACCAGCAGGGTCAGGACCAGGCTGATGGTCAGCACCCAGCGTGCGGTTTTCTGCGAATCGTCCTTGTCCAGGGCGATGTGGTTATCCATGAACAGGTGGCGGATACCGGCGGTAAAGTGGTGCAGGTAAGCCCAGGACAGGCCGAGGATGACGATCTTGGTCAGCGGGTGGCTTACGACACCGGCGAAGTGCTTGAAGGTGCCTTCCGACAGCAGGCTTTGCTGGAAGAGGTACAGCAGGAACGGCAGGAACAGGAACAGGCCGGCGCCACTGACGCGGTGCAGGATCGACACGAGCGCCGACGGCGGCTGTTTGTAGTACCCGCGGTACGTGATATCGCCAAAGTCGACATTACGGATAACGGGCCGGCCCTTTTTCTGAGCCTCTCTCACGGCTTCGGACATTGCAACACCTCCATTAATACTGACAAATTTATCGAACCCAGTTTACTTTGATTTTGCGACCTGCCCAGCACTGTTTCCAGCATCTGGTGGGAACGTCGACTGGGCCTTGCCAACGCTTTCCCAAAACCAAGGCATTGTAATCGCTACCAGCGATAAGTGCACCAGCATAGAGCTAGCGCAAAAAACATTCAGGACAATTCGTTTTGGTAATGATGCTGCGCAGTCAAGTACAGTCCGCGACGCAACTCTACCGCCTTGTCTCCATAGGTAAACGACACCCGGTCCACGCACAGCAGCGGCGTTCCCGGTGTCACTTTCAGCAATTCCGCATTCGCCTCGTCGGCCGCCACCGCACGGATCTTTTCGCTCGCGCGGATCATGCGTGTGCCGAATTCCGACTCGAACAGGCCGTACATCGGCCCCTTGTACTCGGCCAGGCGTTCCATCGTCAGGCCCTTGAACAGCTGGCCCGGGAGCCACAGCTCTTCCAGAATGGTGGGCGCGCCGCCGAAGGACAGCAGGCGCTTCACGTAGACGACCGCATCGCCCGACTTCAGGTCGAGCAGGCGCGCCACCTCGGCGGCCGCGCGCACGCGCTTGACCTCGATATACTGGTGATCGGCCTGGTGCGGCACGCCTTCGTCCGGCATCAGCTTCAGGAAGCGGAAGTGGGCGCGCGCTTCGTGGTGGGAGGCGACGAAGGTGCCCTTGCCCTGGCGGCGCACCACCAGGTTTTCGGCCGACAGTTCGTCGATCGCCTTGCGCACGGTACCCTGGCTGACCTTGTAGCGGCCAGCCAGCTCGACTTCACTGGGGATGAGTTCGCCCGGTTTCCACTCGCCCGACTGCAGGCTCTGCGTGATGAGGGCCTTGATCTGCTGGTAGAGCGGGGAGAAGGTCGGCGACGGTACGGGTGCCTGGGCCGTTCCGGGAGCAGCGTTGCCGGCGCCTATGGATGGCGTGCCATTGCTGTTCGGATTGGACGATGCTGGGTTCATAGAGGGAGATTTTTTCACAAATCACCTGCCCCGTCCAGTGCGAACACGGCAAAGTTATGTGTCTTATATAAGACATATGATATGAATTGACAGATGGAATAGCAGAGGAATACACTCCCGGTCGACCGGGTACGGGCTCCCCCTGTTGGCACGGCGCCGCATACCTGATTTTTTGGAAACCGCTTTTGGTATCATTGCAGTTTTCGTGAACCTGCAACGTTGACCCCGAGTACTCAACAGTACCTTTTCCCACTTTTGGAGATTCATCATGGCTAAAACCCCAATGCGCGTCGCCGTGACCGGCGCGGCCGGCCAGATCGGCTATTCCCTGCTGTTCCGCATCGCCAACGGCGACATGCTGGGCAAAGACCAGCCGGTCATTCTGCAGCTGCTCGAGATCGACAATGAGAAAGCCCAGAAGGCCCTGAAGGGCGTCATGATGGAAATCGACGACTGCGCGTTCCCGCTGCTGGCCGGCATGACCGCCCACAGCGACCCGATGGAAGCGTTCAAGGACGCCGACGTCGCCCTGCTGGTCGGCGCCCGTCCGCGCGGTCCGGGCATGGAACGCAAGGACCTGCTGGAAGCCAACGCCCAGATCTTCACCGTGCAGGGCAAGGCGCTGGACGCCGTCGCTTCGCGCGACGTGAAAGTCCTGGTGGTCGGCAACCCGGCCAACACCAACGCCTACATCGCGATGAAGTCGGCCCCGAACCTGCCGGCCAAGAACTTCACCGCCATGCTGCGCCTGGACCACAACCGCGCCCTGTCGCAAGTCGCGGCCAAGACCGGCAAGGCCATCGCCGACATCGAGAAGATGGTCGTCTGGGGCAACCACTCGCCGACCATGTACGCCGACTACCGCTTCGCCACCGCCGGCGGCGAGTCGATCAAGGACCTGATCAACGACCAGGAATGGAACGCCAACACCTTCCTGCCGACCGTCGGCAAGCGCGGCGCCGCCATCATCGAAGCGCGTGGCGCCTCGTCGGCAGCCTCGGCCGCCAACGCAGCGATCGACCACGTGCGTGACTGGGTGCTGGGCACGGATGGCAAGTGGACCACCATGGGCATCCCGTCGGACGGTTCGTACGGCATCCCGGAAGGCATCGTGTTCGGCTTCCCGGTGACCACCGAGAACGGCGAGTACAAGATCGTCCAGGGCCTGGAAATCGATGAGTTCTCGCAAGATCGCATCAACAACACCCTGAAAGAACTGACCGAAGAGCGCGCCGGCGTGGCGCATCTGCTGGGCCAGTAATATTCTGCAGCCCGCGTAATAAGCACGTCATCCCGCGTAGGCGCAAATGATGCCCCCGGCATCATTTGCTCCAAGTTCTGCGTGCAGCTCGGCTGTGCAAGCAACTTGGGTTCCCGCCTGCGCGGGAACGACGGCAGTTTCAAGGCCGACGTTACTTTAGTAAGTTATTAGCCATGCATCCTTCCGAGGTTTTATTCCAGGGTAAACGCCAGCCAGCGCTGCTCCCCGCCTGCGACCACTACGCCGGCAGCGAGAAGCTGATGCGCAAATCGATGGCCCTGCAACAAGAGCTCGGGCCCGTATTCGACATCACCTTCGACTGCGAAGACGGCGCCGCCGCCGGCCGCGAGCGCGAGCACGCGGAACTGGTCGCCACCCTGCTGAACGAGGTCGGCAACCGCCACAAGCGCATCGGCGCGCGCCTGCACGACCTGCACAGCCCGCACTTCCAGCAGGACGTCGACATCATCGTCGGCGCCGCCGCCAGGCAGCTGGCCTACGTGGTGCTGCCCAAGCCCGAGGGCGTGGCCGACGTGCTGCGCGCCAAGGAAGCGGTCAAGCGCGCGGCCGACAAGGCCGGCCGCCCGGACCTGCCGGTGCACGTATTGATCGAGACCCACGGCGCCCTGCACCAGGTGTTCGAGATCGCCGCCCTGCCCCAGGTCGAGTGCCTGTCCTTCGGCATCATGGATTTCGTGTCGAGCCACAACGGTGCGATCCCGGCCGCCGCGATGCGTACGCCGGGTCAATTTACCCATCCCCTGGTAGTACGGGCGAAGCTGGAGATGGTTGCGGCATGTCATGCGTTCGACAAGGTCGCCTCCCATAATGTGACGACGGATATCAAGGACAGTGCGGTTGTCGCCAACGACGCCACCCGCGCCGCCGGTGAATTCGGTTTTACCCGCATGTGGAGCATCCACCCTGACCAAATCAAGCCGATCATCAAGGCTTTCACACCGCGCCTGTCGGAGGTGAACGAAGCAACCAACATCCTGCTCGAGGCGATGGCAGCGAATTGGGGACCGATTGCCCAGCATGGCCGCTTGCACGACCGCGCCAGCTACCGATATTATTGGACGGTGTTGCAGCGCGCTAAGCTGGCCGGTCTTGCGTTGCCGGATGCCGCAGCGGCAATCGTCAATCAACCGGAAACCATCTGATGGCCCTCACCCCCAAACCTTTCGCTGCCGCATGCGCGCTTGTCTCCACACTCGCGTTCGCGGCTGCCGGCCTGTGCACACCGGCATCCGCTGCACCCGAACAGGAATCCCATCCCAAAGCCGTCAAGGTCCTGAAGGAAAAGCACCACAAGCCCTCGAAGAAGGCCAAGGAACAGCCGGCACCGGAAGTCGCGGCCGCCGAGGATGAGCCGGAACCGGACATCACCGACACCGTTGTCACCGACTACGCGTGCGAATTGAACAACAAGGTCACGATCTACACCAACGCCCAGGACGACGGCCACATCGCGCTGCGCTGGAAGAACCGGCTGCACCGCCTGGACCGTATCGGCACCACCACCGGCGCCCTGCGTTTCGAGAATCCCAAGTTCGGCCTGATCTGGATCGGCATCCCGTCGAAGGGCATCCTGCTCGACTCGAAGCTGAACCGCCAGCTGGCCAACGAATGCAAGAACGCCCAACAGGCCAAGCCGCTGGTGGCGGCGGTGCCGGCGGCGGAAAAGAAAAGCTGAAGCCGGCGCCCCGGTGAAGGCGCCCGCTCCGTTTTAAAGTAGTTAACAAAATCCTCTACAAGGAGAATTCATGTCTCACAACACGTTTAACACGCTGAAGGACCTCCCGCTGAGCGCGGGCCAGACCGGCCAGTTCTACTCGCTGCCGGCACTGGGCGAGTCCCTGGGCGTGAACCTGTCGCGCCTGCCGGTGTCGATCCGTATCGTCCTCGAATCCGTGCTGCGCAACTGCGACGGCAAGAAGGTCACCGAAGAACACGTGCGCCAGCTGGCCAACTGGGGCCCGACCGCCCAGCGTACCGACGAGATCCCGTTCGTCGTCGCCCGCGTCGTGCTGCAGGACTTCACCGGCGTGCCGCTGCTGGCCGACCTGGCCGCCATGCGCAACGTCGCCGCCAAGACCGGCGCCGATCCGAAGAAGATCGAGCCGCTGGTGCCGGTCGACCTGGTGGTCGACCACTCGGTCACCATCGACCACTTCCGCACCCCGGACTCGCTCGACCTGAACATGAAGATCGAGTTCCAGCGCAATAACGAGCGCTACCAGTTCATGAAGTGGGGCATGCAGGCCTTCGACACCTTCGGCGTCGTGCCGCCGGGCTTCGGCATCGTCCACCAGGTCAACCTCGAGTACCTGGCCCGCGGCGTCATGAAGAACGGTTCGATGTACTACCCGGACACCCTGGTCGGTACCGACTCGCACACCACCATGATCAACGGCGTTGGCGTGGTCGGCTGGGGCGTGGGCGGCATCGAGGCGGAAGCCGGCATGCTCGGCCAGCCGGTCTACTTCCTGACCCCGGACGTGATCGGCGTGAACCTGACCGGTTCGCTGCGCGAAGGCTGCACCGCGACCGACCTGGTCCTGACCATCACCGAACTGCTGCGCAAGGAAAAAGTCGTCGGCAAGTTCGTCGAGTTCTTCGGCGAAGGCACCCGTTCGCTGTCGACCACCGACCGCGCCACCATCGGCAACATGGCACCGGAATACGGCGCGACCATGGGCTTCTTCCCGGTCGACGAAAAGACCGTCGACTACTTCCGCGGCACCGGCCGTACCGAAGAAGAACTGACCGCGTTCGAGAACTACTTCAAGGCCCAGAACCTGTTCGGCGTGCCGCAGGAAGGCGAGATCGACTACACCCGCGTGGTGCACCTCGACCTGTCGACCGTGACCCCGTCGCTGGCCGGTCCGAAGCGTCCGCAGGACCGTATCGAACTGGGCAACATGAAGTCGACCTTCACCGACCTGTTCTCGAAGCCGACCACCGCCAACGGCTTCAACAAGAGCCCGGACGACCTGAACAAGGTCTACGAAACGACCAACGGCGTGCGCGTGAAGAACGGCGACATCCTGATCGCCGCCATCACCTCGTGCACCAACACCTCGAACCCGAGCGTGCTGCTGGCCGCCGGCCTGCTGGCCAAGAAGGCCGTCGAGAAGGGCCTGACCGTCGCTCCGCACATCAAGTCCTCGCTGGCCCCCGGCTCGCGCGTGGTCACCGAGTACCTGACCGCCGCCGGCCTGCTGCCTTACCTGGACAAGCTGGGCTTCGGCGTGACTGCCTACGGCTGCACCACCTGCATCGGCAACGCCGGTGACCTGACCCCGGAACTGAACGCCGCGATCACCCAGAACGACATCATCGCCGCCGCCGTCCTGTCGGGCAACCGTAACTTCGAAGCGCGTATCCACCCGAACATCCGCTCGAACTTCCTGGCCTCGCCGCCGCTGGTCGTCGCCTACGCGATCGCCGGCAACGTCAACAAGGACCTGATGACCGAGCCGGTCGGCAAGGGTGCGGACGGCGTCGACGTCTACCTGGGCGACATCTGGCCGACTTCGCAGGAAGTGCAGGACCTGATGAAGTTCGCGATGAACTCGGACGTCTTCAAGGCCAACTACGCCGACGTCAAGGGCAACCCGGGCGCGCTGTGGGAAAACGTGTCGTCGGTGTCGGGCCAGGTCTATGACTGGCCGGAGTCGACCTACATCGCCGAGCCGCCGTTCTTCAGCGACTTCGAGATGACCCCGAAAGCCAGCGCCGCCGGCTTTACCGGCGCCCGCGCGCTGGGCGTGTTCGGCGACTCGATCACCACCGACCACATCTCCCCGGCCGGTTCGATCAAGGAAGACGGTCCGGCAGGCAAGTACCTGAAAGAGCACGGCGTGCTCAAGGCCGACTTCAACTCCTACGGCTCGCGCCGCGGCAACCACGAGATCATGATGCGCGGCACCTTCGCCAACGTGCGTATCAAGAACAAGATGATCCCGCCGAAGGCCGACGGTTCCGCAGTCGAAGGCGGCATCACCATCCACCAGCCGAGCGGCGAACAGATGTCGATCTATGATGCCGGCATGAAGTACATCGCGGAAGGCACCCCGACGATGATCTTCGGCGGCGAAGAGTACGGCACCGGCTCCTCGCGCGACTGGGCCGCCAAGGGCACCCAGCTGCTGGGCGTGAAGGCCGTGATCGCCCGTTCGTTCGAGCGTATCCACCGTTCCAACCTGGTCGGCATGGGCGTGCTGCCGCTGCAGTTCCTGGCCGACGACAGCGTCGAGACCCTGGGCATCACCGGTAACGAAACCTATGACCTGAAGGGCCTGGAAGGCGAAATCCGTCCGCAGATGCAAGCCGTGCTGGTGATCCACCGCGCGGATGGCACCATCAAGGAAACCTCGGTGCTGCTGCGTATCGACACCCCGATCGAAGTCGACTACTACAAGCATGGCGGCATCCTGCCGTTCGTGCTGCGTCAGCTGCTGGCTGCGTAATAGGGTGTTCGCTGCCCGCTTCGGCGGGAGAGGTCAGAGCCCGGTTTTTCAGTTAGGGCTCTGACCCCGGTTCTCAGCGGCAAACGCAAAAAGGGCTGGAACCTGTGAGGGTTCCAGCCCTTTTTATATTGCCAGCTCCACAAGGTCGCCCCTGCGAAGGCAGGGGCGACGTTCATACGTTATCGACTGGAGCTTACGTCTCAGCCCACATCCTGAGCAGGTTGTGATAATGCCCAGTCAACCCCACCATCTCCGGCCCGTCGCCATGCTGCGCCCGCAAGGCCTGGATATTCGCATCCAGCTCGAACAGCATCGACCGCTTCCAGTCATCCCGCACCATGCTCTGCACCCAGAGGAAGGACGCCAGCCGCTCGCCGCGCGTCACCGGCATCACCTGGTGCACGCTGGTCGACGGGTACACGATCGCATCCCCGGCCGGCAGCTTGACGTCGTGGGCGCCGTAGGCGTCGGCCACCGACAGCTCGCCGCCGTCATACTCGTCCGGATCGGACAGGAACACCGTGCACGACACGTCGGCGCGTACTGCCGCCCCGCCCCGCTGCGCGCGGATCGCGCCATCGACGTGCGGCCCGTAATGCTCGCCGCCGGCATAGCCGTTGAAGTAAGGCGGCAGGATGCGCAGCGGCAGCACGCTCGAGAAGAACAGCGGATTGGCCATCAGCGCCGTGCTGACGATCCCGCCCAGCTCCAGCGCCAGCGGCGAACCCTCGGCCAGCTGGCGGTTGCGCTTGACCTGGGCGCCCTGGCTGCCGACGCTCTGGCGGCCGTCGACCCAGTCCGTCTCGCGCAGGCGCGTACGGCACTGCGCCACCTGTTCCGGGCTCAGGACGCCGGGGATATGCAGCATCATGATGCGATCCTCAATATAAGAACGCCTGTGTGCGTAGGGTGGACGGCTATGCCGCCCACGCGGTGACACGCGCTGGTGCGGATGTGGTGCACGATAGCGGAGCCGCCAACAATCGACGCGTGGACGGGGAACCCGTCCACCCTACCACTTCAGGTTAGCGGTCAAGCTCGCCGAGCGGCCCGGCGTCACGCCGGCGTAGTGCGGCGACGACACCTTGTCGAAGTACAGCTTGTCGCCCAGGTTCTGCACGTTCAGCTGCAGCGACAGGTCGTGGTTGACGTTGTAGCTGGCCATCGCGTCGAAGCGGGTGTAGCCCGGCGCGAACTTGTTGTTGTTGACGTTGGCGTACACGCGGTCCATCGACGACAGGCCGGCGCCGACCGTGAAGTCCTTGTTGATCGCATAGCTGGTCCACAGCGTGGCACTCTTCTTCGGCGTGGTCGGGAACTGGTTGCCGTTGTACGGCGACGGCGCATACACGGCTGGCTGGCCCGAAGCGGCGGTATTCAGGTAGCCGTTGTCGGCCACCACCGCATCCAGGTAAGTAACGCCGCCGAACACGGTCCAGGCTTGCGTGACCTTGCCCGAGAAGCCCAGCTCGACGCCCTTCACTTCCCTGCGGCCGACGTTCTGGGTGGTGCCGTCCGGTGCGGTGACGCGGGCATTGTTCAGCTCGCTCTTGAACAGGGCGGCGCTCAGCGACAGGCGGCCGCCCGGCATCACGTCCCACTTGGTGCCCAGTTCCCAGTTCTTGCTGCGCTGCGGCTGCAGGTTCTGGACCTGCACGGTCAGGCCGTCCAGGCCGTCGCCGCCGTCGTTGCCCGGCGGCGTGGCCGAGGTGGCGTAGGACAGGTAGATGCTGCCGTTGCTGGCCGGCTTGTACACGATACCGGCCTGGGTGCTCCAGAAGGTGCTGCCGACGTGCGCGCGGACGGCGGTGGCGGTGCCCGCTGCCGGGGTATACAGCTTGCTGTCGAAATCGTCGAAGCGCGCGCCCAGGTTCAGCAGCCACTGCGGGGTGAACTCGACCGTGTCGAAGGCGTAGGCCGCCTTGGTCGTGGTCTCGACGCTGGTCTGGGTCGGCGACAGCGTGCGGGTGTAGACCCAAGGATCGTTCGGGTTCGGGTTGACCAGCGTGGTGCAGTTGTACAGCGTGGCCGCGCCCGAGGTCGGGCAGGTGAAGGTCTTGGTCAGCGGGTTGTTGGTGCCCGGCGTGAACACGTAGGCGGCACGGTCGGTGCGCTCGCGCGAGAATTCGACGCCTGCGTTGTAGCTGTGCTTGATGCCGGCGGCCTGCAGCTCGCCGCTCAGGCTGGTGACGTTGGCGGCGGTGGCGGTCTCGGTGGCGCGCGAGTTGGCGCGGCGCCAGACGTTGCCGTACAGGACGGTGTTGCCCTTGGAGTCGTCGGGCTGGGTCCAGACGTAGTCGTTCTGCGAACGGCCGTAGCGGGTCACGTTGCGCAGTACCGCGGCTTTCGAGAATTCGTGGCGCAGGTCGACCGTGCCGACATCGCTCTTGGTGTCGCGGAAATCGCGATTGGCCAGGCCGTAGAAGGTGTTGCGGTCGACGTTCCAGGGGCGGCCGTCGCCGTTGCGGGCGACGTTGCTGCCACTGCTGAACGGGTTGTTGAAGGGGATGCCGGTGTCCGGGATCTCGTGCGTGGTGAGATGGTAGACGCTGACGATGGCGCGGGTCGGGCCGTTCAGGCCGAAGGTGACGGTCGGCGCCACGCCCCAGCGGCTGCCGCCGACGACATCGCGGCCCGGCGTATCGGCTTCGTGGCCCATCACATTGAGGCGGAAGGCGCTGTCGCTGCCGATGCTGCGGTTGATGTCGGCGGTGACGCGCTTGTACTTGTCGGTACCGATGCCGACCGAGGCGCTGTTGAAGTCGTAGGCCTGCGCGGTCTTGCTGACCAGGTTGACGCCGCCGCCGGCCGAGGAACGGCCGCCGTAGGCCGAATTCGGTCCCTTGACCACTTCGACCTGCTCCAGGTTGAAGATCTCGCGCGACTGCGAACCGGCGTCGCGGATGCCGTCGACATAGGTGTCGGTCTGGGCGTTGTAGCCGCGGATGAACAGGTTGTCGCCGACCGGGTTGCCGCCCTCGCCGGCGCCGATAGTAATGCCGGGCACGGTGCGCAGCGCGTCCGTCAGCGACACCGCGCCGGTCTGGGCGATGATCTCGGCCGGGACCACGGTGACCGATTTCGGGGTATCCAGCAGCGGCGCGGTGAATTTCTGGTTGGCCGAGGCAGCCGCCTGGCTGTTGGCGCCGGTCACCTGCACGGTCGGGATCGATTGGTCGATGACGAGGTCGGGTGCCGCCTGGGCCGCCAGCGGCAGGGCCAGCGTCGCCAGCATGGCCAGTGCCGGGGCCGGCAGTGGGGCGCCGTGCTTGCGGCTCTTGATGAAGGCGTTGCGTGGTGCCGCGGTCTTGTTATGGCTTGTCATTGTGGTCGAGGTCGGCGCCGTTTCTCTCCATTCGGCGCTAAAAGAAAATGAGAACGATTCGCATTATGATTCTTGTTGGACGGTTTGACAAGCGCCGATGAGCAGCAGAGCCGCTTCAATCATTGCGAACTTGCCGGTGCGTTACTGGCATATGGCCGAATCAACTACAATACCGGGGATATGGGTTTATCATGATTGACCGGACCCCCGATCTCACCACATCAATTTACCGAAGAGACTCCCAAGCGCTATGCGTCGCCCCTCCAAAGATTCACCCAAACTCTCGGCAGAAAGCCAGCGTCTCGTCAGTATCAGCCAAGCCATCGTGCAGGCGGCCAGCCGCGTTGAAGAACGGACCTGGGAGCGCAACCTCGACTCGCAGCTGCAGAAGCTCCTGAAGACGAACCACCAGGACAGCATCGACGGCGCGCTCAACGTCCTGTTCAAGGGCGACCTCGCTGCCTACGACGTGCTGATGGATTGCGTCGAAGCGGTCAGCGAGTCTTCCTGCATGACCGAACAGGCAGACGGCGGCGAAACCCAATGGCAGACCCTGCTGGTCGCGGCGCCAGTGCTGGCCTGGACCCGCTTCGCGATCGCCTCCGGCACCATTCCGGGCGACGTGCTCGGCACCCTGGGTGCCCACCTGTCGGCCCACCTGCTGGCCGAAGGCACCGAAGTCGCGCTGGCCCCGACCCTGTACTCGATCGACCAGCTGCCGCGCACCCATGCCGAAACCTATGCGCTGACCCACAAGCTGGCCCAGACCGCGCACAAGAACGGCAAGAACGGCGGCGTCAAGCCGGCCGCGCCGGGTCCGGACACCTCGCAGTTCCTGGCCGACACGCGCTACCTGCTGGCCGCCGTGGTCGCCCCGCAGGGCGCCCCGCTGTTCCGCTGGCAGGAGCCGCAGCACCAGGTCAATTTCGAAGCCGTGCGCGACGCCGCGCTCGAGCAATGGCGCGCCCAGGCCGCCCCCAGCATCGGCCGCCTGCTGCCGGGCTGCGGCATCGAGCTGCTGCTGCCGGAAGCGTATTACGTGGCCTGCCGCGAAGCCGACAAGCTGATCCGCCCGGTCTCGATCCGCGCCGCCGTCCATTACCTCACCCACACGCTGGGCGTGGAACCGGGCGACCTGCGCGCCGTCGTGGCCGGCTTCGGCGACGAAGCCAGCGACACCCAGGTCGACGAATACCGCGTCGGCTTCACCCTGCGCCAGCAATCCGACGTCGTCTACGGCATCGTCTGGCCGCTGTACGGCCAGGAAGACGAGGAAGGCACGCCGATGGAAGGCCCGGCCCCGGGCGAACGTCCGCTGGCGCCGCTCGACGAGATCGTCAGCCACCTCAACGAGGTCGGCATCACGCACGTCAAGCGCATCGGCGAACGCTATGTGGCCGAGTACTGCGACGATTGCGGGGCACCGCTGTTCGCCGACCCGAGCGGCGAGCTGGTGCATGCGGAGATGCCGGAGGATACGCCGGCGGGGAATGAGCATTTTCACTGAGGACAGGCTCAGTTCCAACGCGTAGGGTGGGCACCCGGTGCCCACGCGGAAGCTGGCGTCATGCAAACGTTCGCGTGGGCACGGGGTGCCCACCCTACGTGCTGCCTTCGCAGGGGTGACGTTTTGAGGTCGCGGGGCTAGGTTTGCCGCTCGGCCTGCACGATCCGCCCGGTCTGTTCAATCCGCTCGACCCGTTCGCTCCGTTCCGCCTCCTTCTCCTGCTCCGCCAGATAAGCATGAATCTGCGCCACCGCAGCCGCCCCCTCCCCCGCCGCAGCCGCCACCCGCTTGGTCGAAGCGGCCCGCAGATCTCCCACCGCGAACACCCCGTCCACGCTGGTTTCCAGCGCCCGCCGCGCATGCTCGCCGGTGGCATCGAATCCGGTCAGCACGAAGCCCTTGTCGTCCAGCGTCACGCCGCACTCGTCCAGCCAGTCGCTGTTCGGATCGGCGCCGATGAACAGGAACAGGTGGCGTGTCTCGCAGCTGTGCAGGGTGCCGTCCCGGCGTGCGCGGTATTGCACGCGCACCAGGCCGCCGTCGTCGCCTTCCAGCGCCGCCACCTCCATGTGCGTGTGCAGTTCGATGTTGGCGCTGGCCGCGATGCGCTCGATCAGGTAGCTCGACATGGTCGCCGCCAGGCCCGGCCCGCGCACCATCAGGTGCACCTTGGCGGCGTGGGCGGACAGGAACACCGCGGCCTGCCCGGCCGAGTTGCCGCCGCCGACCAGCACCACTTCCTGGCCGCGGCACAGGCCGGCCTCGACCGGCGACGCCCAGTAATACACGCCGCGGCCTTCGTAGCGCTCGAGATCGGGCAGCGGCGGCTTGCGGTAGCGCGCGCCGGATGCCAGCACCACGGTGCGGGCGCGCAGGCAGGTGCCGTCATCCATTTCCACCCTGATCGGACGCGCATCGCACAGCAGGCGCACGGCGCGCGCCGGGATCGCGATCTCGGCGCCGAACTTGAGCGCCTGCACGTAGGCGCGCCCGGCCAGCGCCCGCCCGGAAATACCGGTAGGGAAGCCGAGGAAGTTTTCGATGCGCGCGCTGGCGCCGGCCTGGCCGCCGTAGGCACGCGCGTCCAGCACCATCGTCGACAGGCCTTCCGAGGCCGCGTACACGGCGGTCGCCAGCCCGGCCGGACCGGCGCCGGCCACCAGCACGTCGTACACCTTGTCGCGGTCGATGCGCGGCAGCGTGCCCAGGCAGCGGCCCAGTTCGACCAGGCTCGGGTTGCGCAGCACGAAACCGTCCGGCAGCGCCACCAGCGGCCAGTCCGCTTCCGTGCGCCAGTGGTCGCGCACCAACTGCGCCGCTTCCGCATCGAGCGCCGGATCGCGCCGGGTGTAGGGGTAGGCGTTGCGCGACAAGAAATTCTCAACGTCGAACAGGCCGGCATGCCCGCTTGGGCCGACCAGGATCGGACCGCCCGGCTGCTCCTCGATCAGGCGCACCCGGCGCAGGATGAAGGCGCGCATCAGGCGCTCGCCCAGCTCGGCCTCGGCCATCAGCAGCGCGCGCAGCGAGGGTGCGTCCAGCACCAGCGTGTCGAGCTCGCCCACGGCGACGCCGTCCACCAGCGGCGGCCGCCCGGACAGCACCGCCACCTCGCCGCTGAACTGGCCGGGGCCGTATTCGACCACCTCGACCCGCTTGCCGAGCGCATCGGTGCGGCTGCACAGCAGGTGGCCGGCCAGCACCACCAGCATGCCGGGCGAATCGACGCAGGCGCGGAACACGGTGTCGCCGTCGTGCCAGCGACGCGGCACGGCAAAGCGCTGCATGCGGCGGATATCCTCGCCCCCGAGTACGGGATAGATCTGGTGACCGCGCGTCGCGAGGTCGACCGCGGAGCGATGTTCTTCAGGCAGGAATTCGGAAATCGACATGGTGGACCGCCTCCGTGGGAAGTGATCCGACCATCCTAAACCAGATTACTGTCTTGGCAAGGCTGCGATGACGCGTTTCGCGAACTCGGCCGTATTGCCGGCGTGCCAGCGCCACACGACGACCAGGTCGTGCTCGGGCGAGACCACGATATCGTTGCTGCCGGCACCGAGGGCGGCATAAGCGCTGGCCGGCAGGCCAGGCAGGTTCTTGCCTTTGGTATTCAGCCACCACAGATAGCCATAGTCCGGTCCGTGCTCGCTCGGGCGCAGCGCCGCCTTGACGTAGTCCGGCGGCAGGATCTGGCGGCCGTTCCAGTTGCCGCCGCGCAGCCACAGGTAGCCGAAGCGCGCCATGTCCCAGGAATCGATCCACATGCCGCCGCCCCAGCGCGTGCCGCCGCTGACCGAGGCCATGGGGCGGCCGTCGATCTCGACGTAGCTGTTGGTGTACGGTACCCACTTCCAGGTAGCGGAGGCGCCGATCGGGTCCATCACTTCCTGCTGGAACACGTCCGGCACCGGCTTGTTGAACACGCGCAGCAGTGACAGCGCCAGGCGGTTGATGCGCACGTCGTTGTACTCGAAATGGCTGCCCGGCGCACCCAGCATGCGCGGCTTGCGCTCGCCGGCGCCAAACGCGTCATGGCCGATGAAGTCGGCGTTCTTGCCCCACAGGCTGCCTTCCCATTCTGACTCCTGGTGCAGATGATGCTTCCAGGTGACCGCGGCATTCTGCGCGGATGCGTAGCCGCCATCCCTGACGGTATGCCCCACCGGCTGGTCGAGGTCGGCGATGCGGCCGTCGCGCAGCGCCACGCCGGCGACGGTGGCGAGCATGCTCTTGGCCACCGAATAGGTCGGGTCGACGAAATGGGTATCGCCGAACTCGGCCACCACGTAACCCTTGTAGATCACCACGCCGTTGGTCGGCGCACGCCGCGACGGCAGCGAACCGAGCGGCTCGCCGAAGGTCTTGCGCTGGTCGGAAAAGTCACGCTCGCGTTCGGTTTCGTGGGACTGCGCGAAGGCGATCGCTTCGGCCAGCTTGGCGCCGTTGACGCCGAGCTGGGCCGGGGTCTTGCGAGCCCACTCGGCAGGCGGCGGAAAATAAGCGGTAGATGCGGCGGCGGTAGATGCGGCAGCCAGCGCGGCCGGCGCTATCGCTGTCAATAAGGACGTTAACAGGACGGCGCGCCGCGTGATCCGAATCATGCTTTATCTTTCCACTGCGAATAAGGCGAGCGGATCAGGCTGGAATTGTAGTAACGCTTGTCGCCGGTGACTTCGCGCCCGATCCAGTCCGGCTTGTCGAAGGCTTCGTCCTCAAACCCGAGTTCGATCTCGGCCACGACCAGGCCGGCGTTCTCGCCCGCGAACTCGTCGACTTCCCAGACGTGCCCTCCATAGTCGATGCGATGGCGGGTCTTTTCCACCAGCGGCTGCTCGCACAAGCGTTCCAGCAGCTCGGCGGCGTCGGGCACCGGAATGTCGTATTCCCACTCGCCGCGACTGGCGCCGGTGACCTTGCTCTTGATGGTGATCACGGCACGTTCGCCCTCGATGCGAACCCGCACGGTCCGTTCGGGGTCAGAGCACAAGTAACCCTGGCGCATCAGCGTCGGCTGGCCCAGGCCGCGCCAGCCATCGTCGGCGGGCAGGAATTTGCGTTCGATCTCGATGCCCATGCCCGCCCCCGCTCAGTCGTCCAGCGATTGCAGGATCGGCTGCAGCATCGCCGCGCCGAGCGCCACGCTGCGCGCGCCGTTCCAGCCAACCTGCGGGTCGGGCAGGTCGGCATTGTCCTTGAACGGCATTTCCAGCGTCAGCGACAGGCACTTGAAGGTGTGGCCGATGTACTTCGAGGCCAGGGTCAGCAGCTCCTCGTTGTACTTGCTGGCCGCGTAGCCGATCTTGTTCTGGAAGTCCGGGCTGCTGGCCATGTAGCGCTCGATGAAGGCGTTCTGGGCCGCCGCACGTTCCGGCGTGAAGTCGGTCAGCATCTCGCAGCCGGCCACGAAGTTGTAGGGCAGCGCTTCGTCGCCGTGGATGTCGAAGAACATGTCGACGCCCGTTTCGTGGATCTTGTTCTTCACGCACAGCACTTCCGGGCTGCGCTCGCGCGACGGTTCCATCCACTCGCGATTCAAATTGGCGCCGGCCGCATTGGTGCGCAGGTTGCCGCGCACCGAGCCGTCCGGGTTCATGTTCGGCACGATGTAGAACACGGCGCGCTGCAGCAGCTTCCTCGCGACCGGGTTGGCATTGTCCAGCAGCGCATCCATCATGCCCTCGACGAACCACTCGGCCATCGTCTCGCCCGGATGCTGGCGGGCGATCACCCAGATCTTCTTCTCGGCCTGCGGATTGCCGATCACTACCATGTTCATGTCGCGGCCATCGACGGTGGTGCCGATGTCGTGCACGCGCGCGATCGGGTTCTCGGCGACTTCGCCCAGCAGGCGCAGGTGGCGTTCCCAGGTGTAGGGCTCGAAATAGGCGTAATACACACTGTCCAGTTCCGGGGTGTGCTCGACGCTCAATACCTGGCCGTCGAAACGGGTCGGCACCCGGAACCAGTTCTCGGTGTCGTAGCTCGCCACCACCTGGTAGCCTTCGAAGCCTTTCGGGTAAGTGGCCTGGCCCGCGTTCAGGAAGCGGATCGTGCAGGCCTGGCCGCGCGCGCCTTGCAGGCGGAAGTGGAACCACTGGTGGATGTCGGCGTGCGAATCCTTGCGCAGCTTGAGGTCGATGCGGTCCGGCGATTCCGCTTGCACGACGTCGATCGCGCCGGCGTCGAAATATTGGCTGATTTTGATGGCCATGGCTGTTCCTTGGTTGCGCGTGCTTAACGGGTACTTATTGCGCTTCGAGATCGATCAAATCCTTCGCGTACGCCAGCATGATCTGGCGCATCAGCTCGACGTTGCCGCGGTCCAGGACCACCGTCAGGTCGGGTTTGCGATCGAGGTTGAAGGTCATGCTGATCTTGCCCGGCAATACCTTGCAATTCACCGTGGACGCACGCGGGACGTTGGGACTATCCCAATCCATCTGCGTGATCTGCGGACCGGCCGGCGGCGCCTGCAGGGCTGGATCCTGGTTGATCGGCAGGTGCTTGAGCAGCCAGAACACGATCGATGCCGGGACGAATACGCAGACGTCGCTGCTGCCCTGGTTGGAGAACTTGACGAGCAAAAGGTTGCCAACCCGGTCGCACGACATGGACATGCTCTTTACTTGGCGAATGACCGCAGATTTCACGACGAATCCCTAGGAAATATGGTTAAAAAGGCGCAAAGATTCTACCCCATCCCATATCGGAATTGTGTGAAAGAAATGCAAAAAGGGAGGGGCAATCCGCTCCTCCCTTTTCGTTTGACGTACAGGCCCTGCTTGCGGGAGGACGGCGCCGCCGCCGTTCTCCCGTCCGTTGTACGCATTATTGCTTGTTGCCTTTCGACGAGCTGCGTGAGGATCCGGATGCGGAACCCGAAGCCGATGCCGATTGACGGTTGCCATGGCTCATGCTGCCTGCACGGCGTGCCTCTTCCGAGGTGAATTCATGTGCGGTGCCCTTCTGGTGCGCCGCCTTGCCGCCCTCGCTGGCGATCTGGCGCTGACGCTCCGGGTCCATCGATGCGAAACCGCGATTCTTGGTGCCGCCGCTCTGTTTGTTGCCCTGGTTGTTCGATGCCATGCTCTTCTCTCCTCGCGTTGCTGGAAAAACCGCCGCGTCCTGCGGCAGGCGTTGCCCGATGCCGCCGGTGAAGTACCGTTGAGCGATCGGTGGGAATCATCTTATGCAGCTCGTATGGGTGACACTATAGGAGTATTTCAGATGACTTTGTAGGACAATGAGAGACAGAAAATGCACTTACGAAATCTACTTCCAGTAGTAAATAACTCGTCAGTATTTCTCCTACAGTCAGCGACAACGTCTTCCTATACTGGACGCGTGCCGGAAAGCGCATCATGTCCCTATCAGGCGGGGCGCAGCCCTGCACTCATCCGATTGAAAAGGAGACGCGACCATGGACGCGAACCAACGCAGCGAAATCAACAACCAGACCAACAACGGCGCCAACGAAAAATGGACGGCGGGCGCAACCGGCAAGAGTGCCGAGAACGGCGCCCCGCTCGACCACACCTACCCGCAGGGGCTGGGCGTGCAGCAGCAGGGCAACCAGCAACGCGACATCATGGGCACGCAGCAGAGCGGCATGGGTCCGGGTGCAGCCCCGGGCGGCATGGGCGGCCGCGAAAGCGGCGACGATTCTGGCATTCCGGGCGGTTCGATGGAAACCCAGATCAACGGCGGCTCCGGCCCGGTACAGGGCATCACCGACAGCCACCAGCGCCAGGCCGAACAGAAGTCGTGGGCCTACGGCATGCTGGAACAGCCGGTCGGACATCGCCCACACGACAGCGGTGTGAATCTTAACCAGCAACGCGACATGCGCCGCGACGACGTGCGCGGCAGCCTGCCCTCGCAAAGCACGGCCCAGCCGGACCTGCAGGGCGGCTCGCTCGGCCCGCGTGGCGGCAACCTGAACATGCAGGGCGACACCCGCGGCGGCGGCATGGCCGGCCCGCTCAGCCAGCAGCAGGCAAGCCAGATGAGCGGTTCGATGGGCAACCGCCAGTCGGCCGCCCCGGTCAGCCAGGGCGACCTCAGCACCAACGGCGGCGGCAAGGCCGGTCCCCAATCCGGAGGGCAGTCGTCCCAAGGCGGCGGCCAGGAAGCCCAGCATGGCAACATCCAGGAAGGCGTGGCCGGTTCACGTGCCGGCGCCAACCAGGAAGCCGACTTTGGCGGCGTGCACCAATCGAATGACGTGGCCGGCGGCCTGCCGCGCTCGCCGGGCAATACCGGCGCCAGCACCGACCGCGCCGGTTCGCAGACCGGCGCCGACGGCCGCGAGGCCGGCACCGCAGACGTGCATAAGTCGAACGACGCCGCCGGCGGCTACCCGCGCAGCCCGGGCTTCGCCAACCGCCTGGCCGGCGACAGCAATATGGACGACGATACCGGCTTCAAGCGCAAGTAAAGTGCAGTTAGTTCCCGCCTCCACGGCGCCGCCCTTCGGGACCGGCGCCGTTTTTCTTGATGCAGGTTCAAACCGGCAACCGCCACCGGAACCCTGCCATTCGCTCGCTGGTCGAACCGATCACATCATCGCCGACAGCGAGCCCACTATGCTTCATCACCGCGACGCGCAGCCACTTGCCGCATCCTTGCCCCTTGCCGGGAAGGAGCCGCCATGCGCCGCCTGAACGTGCTCACCTGGCACACGCATGGCAGCTACCTGTATTACCTGGGGCATGCGCCGCACGAGTTCCACGTGCTGGCCCGTCCCGGCCGCCCGCCCGGCTATGGCGGCCGCGGCGGCCCTTTCCCGTTCGGACCCAACGTGCACGACCTGCCGGCCGCGCAGGCGCGCGAGCGCGAGTTCGACTGCATCCTGTTCCAGGAAGACCACCACTGGCACAAGGACCAGTACGAATTGCTCACGCCGGCCCAGCGCGCCCTGCCCCGCATCTACCTCGAACACGACCCGCCGGGCCTGCTGCCGGGCATGTCACCAGGGCGCGCCGCCGGCAGCGGCGCCGGCGCCACGGTCTGGCCGACCGACGCGCGCCATCCGGTCGACGATCCCAACGTGCTGCTGGTCCATGTCACGCCCTTCAATGCGCTGATGTGGGACAGCGGCCGCACGCCCACGCGCGTGATCGAGCACGGCGTCGCGCTGCCGCAAGGCGTGCGCTACGGCGGCGACATCGAGCACGGCCTGGTCGTCACCAACCACCTGGCGCGGCGCGGCCGCCGCATGGGCGCCGACCTGTTCGCTGCCCTGCGCACCGAGATACCTCTCGACCTGGTCGGCATGGGTTCGAGCGAACTCGGCGGTATCGGCGAGGTCGACCACCCGCAACTGCCGGCGCTGTTGGCGCGCTACCGCTTCCTGTTCAGCCCGGTCCGCTATTCCAGCCTCAGCCTGTCCACGATCGAGGCCATGATGGCCGGTGTCCCGGTGGTCGCCCTCGCCACGGCCGAGATGGCGACCGTCATCGCCCACGGCGTCTCCGGCGTCGCCGTCACCGACACGCGGCGCCTCGCCGATGCCATGCGCGCCCTGCTGCGCGACCGCGGCCTGGCCGAACGCCTCGGCGCCGCCGGCCGCCGCACCGCGCTCGAGCGCTTCTCGATCGCGCGCTTCGGCGCCGACTGGGACGCCGCGCTGCGCCACGTCACCCGCTAGCCAGGGCCAGCCATGAAAATCGACGATCCCGCGCTCGCCGCCAATCCACCCGCCGCCGTGTCCACCTTGCTGCCCGCTGCGCTGCCCACTGTCCTGCCCACTGGGACGAAGACTGCGGCGCCGGCCCTGGCCGACGGCCTGGAAGCGCCCGACGCCCTCGGCACGCGGCGCCGCATTGCCCTGGTCAGCGACCACGCATCGCCGCTGGCGGCACCCGGCAGCATCGATTGCGGCGGCCAGAACGTCTACGTGGCCCAGCTGGCGCGCGAACTGGCGCGGGCCGGGCACCGGGTCGACGTGTTCACGCGGCGCGACGCGATCGGGCAAAAACAGGTCGTGCAGTGGCACGACGGGGTGCGCGTAATCAATGTTCCAGCCGGCCCGGCGCACCACGTGCCGAAGGAGCAGATGCTGCCCTACATCGAGGCCTTCGCGCGCTTCGTCACCCGCTTCATCAAACGCGATGCGCGCCACGGGGGCGCGCCCTACGACATCGTCCACGCCAATTTCTTCATGTCCGGCATGGTCGCGCGCCACCTGAAGCAGACCCTCGGCATTCCGTTCGTCATCACCTTCCATGCGCTGGGCCAGGTACGCCGCCTGGCCCAGGGTGCGGCCGACGCCTTTCCGCCGGCACGCGTGCGCATCGAGCACACCCTGATGCAGGATGCCGACCGCATCATCGCCGAATGCAGCCAGGACCGCCAGGACATGGAGAGACTATATGGCGCCAGTCCGGCACGCATCGCGGTCGTGCCTTGCGGCTTCGACCCGGACGAACTGTGGCCGATGGAGCGGACGGCGGCGCGCAACCTGCTCGGCGTCGAGCGCGCGCCCTTCACCGTGCTGCAACTGGGACGCATCGTGCCGCGCAAGGGTGTCGACACCGTGATCGAAGCCATCGCGCTGCTGCGTGCGCACCACGGCATCGATGCCCGGCTGCTGGTGGTCGGTGGCAATGCCGGTGGCGCTGCGGGCGACGCTGTGGGCAGAGGCGCCGGCAAGCCTGCAGGCGCCAGGCCAAGCGGCAGCGGACGCGACGCGCCGGAACTGGCGCGCCTGCAAGCACTGGCGCGTCACCTCGGCATCGAGCCAGACGTCCATTTCGTCGGCCAGCAGCCGCGCGACGCGCTGCGCCACTACTACGGTGCGGCCGACGTGTTCGTCACCACGCCCTGGTACGAACCCTTCGGCATCACCCCGGTCGAGGCAATGGCCTGCGCGCGACCGGTCATCGGCGCCGAAGTCGGCGGCATCAAGAGCACCGTGGTCGACGGCAGCACCGGCTACCTCGTCCCCTCGCGCGACCCGCAGGCGGTGGCCGCGCGCCTGGCCACGCTGCAGCGCAATCCCGGGCTGGCGCGCGCCATGGGCGAAGCCGGACTGCGCCGCGCCGGCCAGCACTACACCTGGCGCATCGTCGCCCGGCAGGCAGCGGCGGTGTATGCCGACGTGCTGGCCGAGGCCTGCGCCCCCATCCCCATGACCCACCCCTAGGAGCACACCAGCATGGCAGAACCCATCGTCACCGACGCCTTTGCAATCGAGCCCGCCACGCGTGATTTTGCCGCCGCCGAGGTTGGCACGCATGAGGCAGCCGCCTTCGGTGCCGCCGACCTGCGCGGCAAGGTCGCCTTCGTCACCGGCGCCGCGAGCGGCCTGGGCGCTGCCCTCGCCGCCACGCTGGCCCAGGCCGGCGCCGACATCGTGGCCGCCGACCTGCGGACCGAGCCGCTGCAGGCCAGCCTGGCCATCCTGCGCGGCTACGGCGTGCGTGCCGAAGCGCTCACGCTCGACGTCGGCGACCCACCCACCGCCCACGCCGCCATCGAACGCACCGTCGACCGGCTGGGCCGGCTCGATATCCTGGTCAACAATGCCGGCACCGACGTCACCCTGCCGATCGATGCACTGTCCGAGCAGGAATGGCTGCGCGTCATCAACACCAACCTGAACGGCCCCTTCCTGCTGGCCAAGCACGCGGCCGCGCACATGCGCGCGAGCGCCACGCCCGGCGACATCGTCAACGTCGCCTCGACCGCCGCCAAGCGCGCCTGGCCGAATGCCAGCGCCTACCATGCCAGCAAATGGGGCCTGCTCGGCCTGTCGCATGCGCTGCACGCGGAACTGCGCCCCTACGATATCCGGGTCACGGCGGTGGTCGCCGGCGGCATGCGCACACCCTTCCTGCTCGACCGTTTTCCCGATCTCGACCCGGCCCGGCTGCAGGACCCGGCCACGGTTGCCCTTGCCATCCGCCAGGTGCTGCTGCTGCCGCGCGAAAGCGTGATCCCCGAACTCACGATCCTGCCGATGCAGGAAACCTCGTGGCCATGAAGGCCATTTTTATCGACAAGGACGGGACGCTGGTGGACGACCTGCCCTACAACGTGGAACCGCGCCGCATCACGCTGTGCAGCGGCGCCGGTGCCGCGCTGCGGCTGCTGGCCCGGCTCGACTACCGCCTGTTCGTGGTCAGCAACCAGGCCGGCGTCGCCTTCGGCCGCTTTCCCGAAAGCGCGCTGGACGGCGTAGCCGACCGCCTGCACGACCTGTTGTTCCGCGAGCGCCTGAGCCTGGACGGCTTCTATTACTGCCCGCACCATCCGGAAGGCAGCGTGGCCGCCTATACCCACGACTGCCACTGCCGCAAGCCGATGCCCGGCCTGCTGCTCAAAGCGGCCCACGAACACGGCATCGACCTGCGCGCGTCGTGGATGGTCGGCGACATCCTGCACGACGTCGAAGCCGGCAACCGCGCCGGCTGCCGCACCATCCTGCTCGACAACGGCAACGAAACCGAATGGCGGCTCGGCCCGCGCCGCATCCCGACCCGGATGGCGCCCGACCTGTACACGGCGGCGGTGCTGATCGCCAGCCACGCGGAGCAGGCATGAATGCCGTCCATCCCGGCTGGCGGTCGGCGCGCCGCATCCTGTGCGTGCGCCTGGATTCGCTCGGCGACCTGCTGATGTGCACGCCGGCGCTGCGGGCGCTGCGCGCCGCCCTGCCGGGGCGCAAGCTAACCCTGCTGGGCTCGGCTGCGGGGGCTGCGGCGCTGCCTTTCATTCCCGAGCTCGACGACGTCATCGTGCATGCGGCGCCATGGATGAAGGGGGCTGCCAGCGATCCGATTGATGAGGCCTCCGCTACCGGCTTCTCCGGCGGCCCCGGCAGCCCAGACCATCTAGGCAGCCCCGCCAGTTTCGGCAACCCCGGCCTAGGCGCGGCGGCCATAGGCCGGACCGGCCAGGCCGCCCTGGCCGTGGTCGACACCCTGGCCGCGCGCGCCTTCGATGCCGCCGTGATCTTCAGCACCTACACCCAGAGTGCGCTGCCGGCGGCACTGCTGTGCCACCTTGCCGGCATCCCCTTGTGCCTGGCCCATTGCCGCGAGAATCCCTATCGCCTGCTGAGCGACTGGGTGTCCGACCCGGAACCCGCAACCACCGTGCGCCATGAAGTACAGCGCCAGCTGGCCCTGGTCGGCCACGTCGGCTGCGTACCCGGCGACCTCGGCCTCTCCTTCGTGCCGCGCGCAGCCGACCGCACCGCGGCCATCGAACGCCTGCGCGGCGCCGGCATCGATCCCGGCCGGCCCTGGATCCTGCTGCACCCTGGCGCCAGCGCCGCCTCGCGGCGTTATCCGGCCGGCCACTGGGCGCAGGCGATCGCGCTGTTGTCAGCGGCGACCGACGTGCCGCTGGTACTGGCCGGCAGCGCGGCGGACGTGGATCTGGTCGAGGACATCCGCCGCCGCGCCGGCCTGCCGCTGCCGGCACTGCCGACGCTGGCAGGCCGGCTCGGCCTGGGCGAACTGGGCGCGGCGCTGCGGATGGCCGCAGTCGCCGTCACCAACAACAGCGGACCGGCGCATATCGCCGCCGCGGTCGGCACGCCGCTGGTCGACCTGTATGCGCTGACCAATCCCCAGCACACGCCCTGGGGCACGCGCAGCAGGGTGCTGTTCCACGACGTGCCCTGCCGCTTCTGTTTCAAGAGTACCTGCCCGCAAGGACATCATGACTGCCTGGCGGGCGTGACGCCGCGGCGCGTGGCCGCGGCGGTGCTCGACCTGCTGCGGCGGGGCGCTGCCGAGCCACCCACGGTATTGACCGAGGCGACGGTGCCGGCGGACGACGGCTGATCGGCAGCACTTATGCCGCCCCGTCATGCGACTGCCGGGCGCATTCCTGCCGGGCCATTGGGCTGCTGGCCGGCCGGTCTGCTGGGCCGCAGGGCAGCCGGACCGTTGGACTGCTGGGCTGCCGGTTCCCCGCTGCGCGCTGAGTTCAGCGCAGCGCCGGCTGTGCGGCGGCAGGCACGGCAGGCACGGCAGGGGCTACAGGAGCGGCAGTGCCAGTCCTGTCCCCAGCACTCGTAGTGCCGGCACCGGCCGCGTTCGTGCCCGCCCCCGCACCCGCGCCGAACCCCACGCTGCGGAACAGCGTCAGCGGAATCGCATTCGCCATCGCCTGCATGCCGAGGTCGTTCGGATGCAGGTGGTCGCGGCTGTCGTACGCCGGCAGCATGCGCGTCGGGTGGGCCGGATCGCGCACGGCGCGCTCGAAATCGATCACGCCATCGAATTCGTCGCCGCTGCGGATCCAGTTGTTGACGGCCTGGCGCACCTGCTCTTTCTCGGGCGTGTAATAGCCAGGGAAGACCGTGCCTTCGAAGGGCGTGAGCGTGGCGCCATAGATTGCGATCCCTTTCGCATGGGCGCGCGCGATCAGCTGGCGGTAGCCGGCAATCAGGTCCTGTGCGCTCACCGCTTCCGATGCCGGAATGGTGCCGGTACCGGGATGGCCGATGTCGTTGATGCCGATCAGGACGATCAGGTAGCGCACGCCGGCGGTGGCCAGCACGTCGCGGTCGAAGCGGGCCAGCGCGGCGCGCCCGAACAACGGCTGCTCGCCCGGGTCGCGCAACAGGCGGTTGCCGCCGATGCCGCGGTTGACCACGCCCAGGCGCGCATTCGGCGCCAGCATGGTGGCGATGCCGTTCGGTGCCGACACCAGGTCGCTCGTGACCCGGTCGCTCGTGACCCGGTCGCTCGTGACCCGGTCGCGCGTGGTCTGCAGGCGCAGTGCCAGCAGGTCGGGCCAGCGGCGGTTGGTTTCGATCGTCGTGTTCGAGCCGTCGGTGATCGAATCGCCCAGGGCCACGATGGCGGCATTGGCCGGCGTGTTGACGTCGACTTCGGTCAGGAAGGGCCAGGACGTGAGGGTGCGCTCGGTCGGCAGCGTGGCGGCGTTGGTGAAATTCCCCGGCAGCGAGACGTAATTGGTCTGGAACGCCGAGCCATGGATGGTGGTGGCCTGCACCGTGTCCGGCAGGTGCAGGCTGACGGCCAGGTCGGACAGCGCCGGCACGTCGAGGTCGACCGGATCGGACAGCACCGGTGCGCCCGGCGGGATCACGATCGAGCGCATGCCGCTGAAGGTCAGCGGGCGATCGCTGCCATCGACGATGGCGGCGCCGGCCTGGCGCCGGGCGACGTGGGCTTCGCCGATGCGCAGCGGCGTCGTGCCGAGTTCGTTGGAAATGCGGATGCGCACGCGCGGCCCGCCGATGCTGGTGTGGACGGTCAGGCGCAGGGTCTGGTTGCTGAAGCTTTGCGTCTGCGCCGCCAGCGGCGGCCCGGCCGGCGCGGTGCCCCAGGTGCCGACCCACTGCTCGGCGCTCCAGGGGACGGACTGGGCGATAGCGGGCAGCTGCGGCAGCGACATGCCGGCGGCGGCCAGCAGGACGGCGGTCAGGAAGCCGCGCCGGCGGCGCGTGCTTGACCGCGGGGTCGGTAACAGGGACGGCAGCAATGGTTCCATGTGTGGCTCCTCGATTGTCTCGTATTGTCATGGTTGGCCGCCCTGCCTCCCCCAAGGCAGCCTCGACAGCAGGCAGTAGCCTAGCGAGCCACTGTCGCGTCAACAAGACGTTACCAAGGCCGACTTTTGCGCTGGATCGAGGAAGCGGCTGGAACTTGTATCACAGCAGAACTTTATTGACGAGCGACTATTCCCCTTTGGTCATTATCGCTTTTTCATGCGCGCCACCCGGGCATCGCTTTCGCGCTGCTCGCGCCGGTCGCGGCGGTAAGTGAAAAAGGTGTTGGCGAGAAAACCCGCCACGGCGATGGCGATGCCGACCACGGCACCGACGTCGGTCAGCGTGAGCGAGGCGCCGATCGAGACCAGGCCTGCGAGATAGCTTGCCACTTCCGGCATGCCCGGTTTATTCATGGCCTCCCCCTTCCAAAAGTGTAGTATTTGACATAGAGTATAGAACTCTAAACTGATCAACGTCAAGAACACTAAACTCAATTGAGTTTAGAACACTTAACATGAATACACTCTCCGACCGCTTGGAACATATATATCGCGCCGTTCCCTCCCTCGAGGGCGAGCGCGGCCAGACAGGGCTGGTCAAAGCCTCGGGCGCGTCCAAGAGCGTCGTCAATCAATGGTTGACCGGCAAAATCAAATCGATGGACATCCGCTATGCGCTGAACCTCGAACGTGCACTCGGCTTTTCCCATATCTGGCTGATGACGGGCCAGGGCGAACCGCACCCTGCGCCGGACGAACGGCCCAGGAATGCACTGGCGGTGCGCGCCGTCGACAGCGAGGACCGCGAATTCGTCCAGATCGCCATGGTCAAGCTGCGCCTGTCGGCCGGTATCACCGGCTTCCAGACCGAACCCGAGGGCCGCGACGGCGGCACCCTCGGCATGCGCCGTAACTGGATCGAGCGCCACAACCTGAGCGCCGAGCACCTGATCGCGATCCTGGTCAAGGGCGAAAGCATGGAGCCGTCGCTGTACGAAGACGATATCGTGATCATCAACACGCTGGACAAGAAGCCGGTCGACGGCGCCGTGTATGCCTTCAACTACGAAGGCGAAGCGGTGGTCAAGCGCCTGGCGCGCGACGCCGGCCAGTGGTGGCTGACCTCGGATAATCCGGACCAGCGCAAATACCATCGCAAGCTCTGCCAGAACAATGCCTGCCTGGTTATCGGCCGCGTGGTGCGCAAGGAAAGCGACCGGATATGAAGCGCGCGCCATGAAGATCAGGACCGCGGTGACCGAACTGAAAGGCGTGCGCGTGGCGGTCGCCTTTCCGCCGCCGGCCTGGGTCACGCCCGGCATGGGCGATGCGCTGCTGGCGCGGCTGCAGCCTTATTTTCCGGCGCTGCCGGTCATGCTGGCGGCGGTGCGCAAGCACGGCGTGCGCACCCATGCCACTTTCCAGGCGCAGGCGCTGGCGGACGGCGCCGACCTCGGCGCGCTGGACACGATCGAGCTCGACCTCGACCTGCCGCCGCCGCGGCCAGACCAGCCGCCACCTTTCTGACTCCCCTTCGCATTCCAGGATTTGTCATATGAAAAAACGCCAGATCGCCGGCCTCGCCTTCGTCTTCCTGTGGTTCTTCATCGGCGGCATCATGCATTTCGTCGCCACCGAGACCGAAGCCCGCATCGTGCCGCCGTGGATGCCGTGGCCGGTGGCGGCGGTACTGGTCAGCGGCGTGTTCGAGCTGCTCGGCGCCGCCGGACTGCTGATCGGCGCCACCCGCCGCGCCGCCGGCATCGGCCTGTTCCTGCTGACCCTGGCCGTGACGCCGGCCCACATCTACATGCTGCAGCGGCCCGACCTGTTCCCGGTGCCGCTCTGGGCCTTGTGGCTGCGGCTGCCGATCCAGGCGGCGCTGCTGTGGCTGATCTGGTGGAGCACCTGGCGCCTGCACCCGCGCCGTCGCCCGGCCTGACTCAGAAGTCCATGTTCACCCCGGCCGACATGCCGGTCTGCCCGCTGCGCCCCGCGGTCAGCAGGTTGCCGGCATAACGGTTGCGGTCGACCTCGGCATACAGGTTGGTGCGCTTCGACAGCCAGTAGGTCGCGCTCAGGATGAAGGTCCCTTTCCTGCCGGTGGGCAGCGCTAGCGGCTGGTCTTTGGTGGTCAGGTAGTAGGCGCCGATCAGCTGCAGCGGCGCGGTCACGTTGTATTGCAGGCCGGCCCAGCTGTACTTGGTGACCGTCTCGCCGCCGACCGCCACCTGGTCGCGCTGGCGCGCATAACCGGCGCTGGCGCGCGCCTTGCCGAACACGTAGGCGCCGCCCAGCGTGTAGTGATCGGTATCGAGGCCGGCCACCGAGGTCTTGCGGGTGTAGGCGCCGCCGTAGTTCAGCGTGCCCTTGCGGTAGCTGACGCCGAGGGCGCGGGTCGAGCCGCGCGTGGTGGAACCTGCCTGCTCGCCCACGCCATACAGCGCGCGCACCGTGTATGGCCCGAAGTTGCCGGTGTACTGGACCGCGTTGTTGTCGCTCACGCCCAGCGTGGCGTTGATCGCGTTGACGATGCCGACGTAGCGAATGCCGAAGGTGTCGTAGGCGGCGATGGTGCGGAATGCCACGTTGAATTGCTTGCCGACGTCGAGCGAACCCCAGCGCCCGCCCAGGCCGACCGACGACTCGACGTTGAACAGCACCCCGACCTGTTCGCCGGTCGCGGTCTTGAACCGGTTCTCGAGGTTGAAGTGGGCGTTGTTGCCGTTGCCGAGGTCTTCCTTGCCGATGAAGCCGAGGCGGTTCGATTTGAAGATGCCGGTCGAATTCATCGACAGCTTGCTGTTGCCGGCGGCATCGACGTTGGTCAGGTTGCGCAGGCCGCCGTCGATCGAGCCGTAGATGGTGACGTCGGCCGCCGCGTGCGCAGCCGCGCCCATGGCGAGCAGCGCCACGAAGGTGTGTTTCATTTGCTTGTCTCCAGTTGCGGGGAATGTGCTTCTGCGAGCACTTTTTGGTAGAGGTGGGCCGGCGCTCAGCCCGGGGTGGCCGCTGCGGCGGGCACGAAGGCGTCGCAATGGAAGGCGTCGCGGTCCAGCTGGCGCTCGTGCACGAAGGCCTGGCGCGCCGCGTTGATCATGGCCGGGGCGCCGCAGGCATAGACTTCGTAATCCGCGAGCGACGCGATGTCGTCCAGCACCGCCTGGTGGACGAAGCCGGTACGCCCTTCCCAACCGTCGAGCGGGCCGGCGTCCGACAGGACCGGCACGAAGCGTAACCAAGGTAACTGGGCTTCCCACTTGCGCGCCAGGTCGATCCGGTACAGGTCGTCGGGCCGGCGCGCGCCCCAGTACAGCACCATGCTGCGGGTCAGCTTGCGCTTGATCGCATCCTCGACGATCGACTTGATCGGCGCGAAGCCGGTGCCGCTGGCCAGCAGCACGATCGGCTTGTCGCTGCCGTCGCGGATATGGAAGTCGCCGTAGGGAATCGACACCTCGATCTGGTGGCCTTCGGCCATCTGCTCGGCCAGGTGCTGCGAAAAGCGGCCGCCGGGCACGTGGCGGATGTGGAGTTCGGCGCCGTCGTTCTGGTGCGGCGGATTGGCCATCGAAAAATGGCGCACCGTGCCGTCTTCCATCTTCAGGCTCAGGTACTGGCCGGCCTTGAATTTCGCCTTGGCGCCGGCCGGGAAGCGCAGCTGCAGCACCGTCACGTCGGGCGCCGCGCGCGTCATCCGGTACACCTTGGCGCTCACGGTCTTGATCGCGCTGCGGTCGATCTTGCGCACCTCGCGCACGGCGACCGTGAGATCGGAACAGGCGCGAGCCTGGCACAGCAATACCTGGCCCGCGGCCTGCTCCTCCTCGCTCAGTCCGGCGCCCTGGCCGCCGGCGACGCTGCCGGCCACCACGCGGCCGCGGCAGCTGCCGCAGACGCCGGTACGGCACGAGTACGGGATTTCGTAGCCGGCGGCCAGCGCGCCTTCCAGCACGCTCTTGCCGTCGTCGCAGTCGAAGACGATGTCGTGGTCTTGAATCTGGATCGTGTGTGACATGATGCTCATCCTTGTTGAATCGTGCCGCCGTCCATCCCGGCGAGCATGCGCACGGTGCGCAGCACGGCCTTCGGATCGGCCACGCCGCGCCCGGCGATGTCGAAGGCGCAGCCGTGGCCGACGCTGCTGAACACGACGCCGGCGCCGACCGACAGCGCGCTCGCCGTCATCGGACTCAGCAATTTGATGGGAATGTGGCCCTGGTCGTGGTACATGGCCAGGTAGACGTCGTGCCTGCGCTGGGACAGCATCACGTCGGCGCCGGCCGGGCCGTCGACCGCGTGGCCGAGCGCGCGCAGGCGCGCCACCGCCGGCACGTTGACGGCCTGGTCGTCATCGCCAAACAGGCCATCCTCGCCGGCATGCGGGTTGATCCCGAACACGCCGAGCCGCGGGCGTTCGATGCCGAGGGCGCGGGTGGCCTCAATCAGCGCCAGCGCGGCGTCCACCACCAGGTCGGTCGTGATCCGCGCCAGCGCGTCGTGCAGGCGCTCGTGCAGCGTGACGTGGCCGATGCGCAGCTCGGGCGACACCAGCAGCAGGAACACGCGCTCGGCCGGCGTCGACGTCAGCTCGGCGATCAGGCCCGGGTAGCCTGAAAAGGCGATGCCGGCACGGTGCACCGAAGTTTCCGAATGCGGACAGCCGATGACCGCATCGACTCCGCCCTGGCGCGCCAGGGCGACCGCGGCGCGCACGTAGGCGACCGTGGCGACGCCGGCGTCGGCCAGGATCTCGCCCGGCCGGAACGCCGCGGCCGGCAAGGCCGGCACGTTGACGAAACGCAGGCCTGGGCCATCGAACGCGGTACCGGCGGCGTCATCGAAGGGCAGCAGCGCCAGCTGCGGCGCGTGCTGCTCCGCGTAGTAGCGAATCACGAAGGCGTCGCCGACCAGCACCAGCTCGACGCCCTGGCCGTGCAGTTCGGCCGCGGCCTTGACCGCGATTTCCGGCCCGATCCCGTTCGGCTCGCCGATCGCCAGCGCAATGCGCTTGTGCCCCCGCGGCTTGTGCGCCCCCAGCGTCATAGCGGGATCACCAGCAGCGTATCGATGTTGGTGCTGTCGCAGACCACCACGCGCTCGGCGAATTTCAGGACGCCGTCCGGCTGCTGCGCCACGCGGTCGAGGTAACGCCCGGTCGCGAACACTTCGGTATTGCCGTCGCGCATGATGCGCGCCACCATGAAGGGCGTCTCGACCACGGCCAGCGCGCCGTCCTGCTCCAGCACCAGCGGGGCGCCGATTAGGTGGCGGTAGCGCTGGTCTTCGTAGACGTTGGCGTCGCGCATGGCCAGCACGCGGTCCTGCAGCATGGCGCGGGTATCGGCGTAGACCATGCCGGCCTCCATGCCGGCCGCGTGGTTGTCGGCGTTGGTGATCAGGTACAGGCACTGCTCGAGGAAGAAGTCGGGCCACTGCTCGAGCTGGTCGTTGTCGATGCAGCGCGCATAGGTCGCGTTCAGCTGGCCGAGGCGTTCCAGGGTGAATACGCTCATATCAGATCTCCATGAAGCCGCGGTAGGCATTCCAGAAGCCGCGCACCGAAGCTTCGGTGGTGCGGTTGTCCTGGGTTTCGATGCTGGCGCCGCCCATTTCGAGGATCGCCTCTTCGTCCTCGGTGCCGGCGATGCCGCGCTGGACGAAGCCACCGACGGCGCCGTCTTCCATCGAGATGAAGCCGGCCGAACCGGTCAGGTTCAGCTGCTTCAAACGCATGCGGCGCAATTCGGGCGTGTCGTCGGTGAAGCCGAGATAGGTCCAGTTCAGCACCGTCTTGTCGATGCCGGCCGGCAGCACCTGGCGGATCGCCAGCGTGTTCTGGATCTGGGCCAGCACGAAGCCCGGGAACACCGACAGGATCTGCAGCGTGACGCCGTCGCCGAACTCGTCGACCCCGTCGAGCATGCTCGGATCGGCCAGCGTGTAGCCCTCCTTGTCCGAGCGCAGCTTTTCGGCGCTGTAGGCGCTGCTGGATTGCGGCTTGTGGTCGACCTTCGACCAGCTGACGTGGTGGGCGCCGCTCTCGCTGATGATCACCCCGCCCTTCTGCGACAGGCGATTCAGGTTGAAGGTGGTGAAGAACACGTGCAGCAAACTGGCGTGGTAGGAGTCCTTGACGTTCTCCATGTACAGCTTCCAGTTGTTCGGGATGGTCTGCTTGAAGCGGCCCAGGATCGCCACCGGCTTGGACAGCACGCGCTCGATCTTCTCGACGATGACGTCGCCCAGGTATTCCTCGATCGACGGGACGTCCTCGTCGAAGCTGCCGAACACCAGGCCGCCGACGGTCGCGGTGCGCAGCTTGCGCGGGCCATGCTGTTCCTTGCAGAAGTCCGGCGGCATGCCGCCCTTGCCGTTGATGCCCTGCTCGAACGCGACGCCCTTCAGGTTGCCCTGCAGGTCGTAGCGCCAGGCGTGGTAGACGCAGGTGAAGTCTTCGGCCTTGCCGCTGTCCTTCAGCGCGATCAGGGCGCCGCGGTGGGCGCAGCGGTTCTCGAAAGCTTGCAGCTCGCCCTCTTCGTCGCGCACGACGATGACCGGGGTGTCGCCGGCGAAGGTGGTGCGGAAGTCGCCCGGCTCGGCGATCTCGGCTTCGAGGCACAGGTAATTCCAGGCCGGTCCCTGGAAGATGCGCTGCTGCTCGTTGCGGTACACGCCGGCATCGCGGTAGATCCAGTACGGGACCCGGGTCAGGCCCGGCTCCCAGGTGCGCTTGCTGTCGCGCATGTCGTTGAGTTTCATTTCCATGGTGTGCTCCTGTTGCAGGTACTTCTTGAATGTCATTTCGAAATCGATACGCCGGGCCGGGCTGCCGGCGCGGGCACCTGCTCGGCGGCGGCACGTTTGGCGCCGTAGCGGCGCCCCATCGCGAACACGGCGATGGCGGCGCACAGCATCATCCCGGCGGCGAGGTAGAACAGGCTGGCCGGCAGCCAGTGGGCGGCAATCAGCATCCCCGCCACGGCCGGGCCGGCGATGCCGCCCAGGCGGCCGATGCCGAGTGCCCAGCCCAGCCCGGTCGAGCGGATGTCGGTCGGATAGAACACGGCGCCGAGGGCGATCGCGCTCTTCTGGCCGCCGCTGACGCAGAAGCCGCCGAAGAACACCGCCGTCATCAAGACCCATGCCGGCGCCGTTAGCGCTGCCGCGGTGCAGGCCATGAACACGGCGCCGCACAGGTAGAGCACGCCCAGGCTGACGTAGGGGCCGATGCGGTCCATCGCCGGCCCGACGAACAGGGCGGCGACGATGCCGCCCACCGTCGACAGCGAGGTCATCCAGACGATCGTGTGCATCGGATAATCGAGCTTGCCGAGGATCGCCGGCAGCCAGCTCTGCATGAAGTAGAACGCGGCCAGGTTGAGGAAGAAGATGAACCACAGCAGCAGCGTGCCGGTGGTGTAGCCGCCCTGGAACAGGCTGGCGATCGCCGCCCGGCGCGCACCGCCCTGGGCCGCCGACACGCTGTCGGCATGGGCCGCCAGCGCCGGATCGATGCGGCCGAGGATGCTGCGCAGCTGCGCGCGGTTCTGGTCGCGGCGCCCGAGGAAGGCCAGCGATTCCGGCAAGGCGAAGAACAGCAGCAGCGCCAGCACCATCGGGAAGATGCCGCCCACCCACAGCAGCGCATGCCAGCCATAAGGCTTGAGCAGCATGCCCGCGGCGAACCCGGCGGCGACGAAGCCCAGCGAAAAGCCGCAATAGATCGCCAGCACGAAGCTGGCGCGCAGGCGCTTCGGGCTGTATTCGCCGGTCAGCGCGATCGCGCCCGGCGCCGCGGCGCCCAGGCCGAGACCGGTCAGGAAGCGCAGCACCAGCAGCTCGGTGACGTTGGTCGCCAAGATGGTGAGCAGCGTGCACAGGCCGAAGAAGAAGGTCGAGGCCAGGATCACGCGGCGGTGGCCGAAGCGGTCGGACAGCGGCGACAGTACCAGGTAGCCGGCCATCAGGCCGACCAGGGTCGACGAAAAGATGGTGCCCATGGCCGTCGGCGGAATCCCCCAGTCCTTGGCCAGCAGCGGCATGATGTAGCTGATGGCCTGGGTGTCGAAGCCGTCAATGAACAGCACCAGGCCGCACAGCGCGACCACCATGGCCTGAAAACCGCTCACTTTCCTGTTATCGAATAGTTGCGACGCATCGATCGGGTTACTTTTCACAGCGTGTCTCCTCTGTTTCCGTGGACCCGCCTCAGTGGTTTTTTTTGTCGGCAGGAGTGGCCGTACGGTATGGCCGGGCGGCTCAGCCGGTCAAGAAAGGCCGCTATAATGTTCGCATTGCGAACACATGGATGAGCGATGACGAGCCAGGAAGCGCGCACGCCCGAGGAAAAGGAATACGTTGCCGGCCTTGAGAAGGGGCTGGCGATCATCGAAGCCTTCGGCATCCACAACAAGCCGCTGACACTGAGCGAAGCGGCCCAGATCACCGGCCACTCGCGGGCCTCGGCGCGCCGCTCGCTGCTGACGCTGCAGGCGCTCGGCTACGTGCAATCGGACGGCAAGCACTTCCGCCTGGCGCCGCGCGCGCTGCGCCTCGGCCATGCCTACGTCAGCTCGACGGCGCTCTTGAAGCTGATGCAGCCGGTACTGGAAGGGATCAGCGAACGCACGCGCGAATCGAGTTCGCTGGCGGTCCTGGACGGTAACGACGTGGTGTTCCTGGCGCGCGCGGCGACCCGGCGCAGCCTGTCGACCGGACTCGGACTCGGATCGCGCCTGCCGGCGCACGGTGCCGCCACCGGCCGCGTGCTGCTGGCCGCGCTGCCGCCCGAGGACGCGGCATTGCGCCTGAAGCGCATGGCGCGCCAGCAGATGACGCCGCGTACACAGACCGACGTCGACGAGTTGCTGAAGATCCTGGCGGATGTGCGCGTGAACGGCTATGCGCTCTGCGACGAGGAGCTGGAACTGGGCGTGCGCTCGATCGCGGTGCCGATCCAGGATGCGGGTGGGCAGGTGGTGGCGTCGATGAGCATCGTGGCATCGACGCGGCGGCGCTCGCTGGACAATGTGCTGGGCAGCCTGCTGCCCGAGCTGGAAAGTGCGCGGCGGATGGTGAGCGCGATGTTATAGACCGAGATCGGACAGGCCCGGATGATCGTCTGGCCGCCGTCCCAGCGGCCAGCGGAACTTGCGTTCGGCCTCTTGGATCGGCATGTCGTTGAGGCAGGCGAAGCGGCGCTGCATCAGGCCGTTCTCGTCGAATTCCCAGTTCTCGTTGCCGAAGGTGCGGAACCAGTTGCCCGAATCGTCATGCCATTCGTAGGCGTAGCGCACGGCGATGCGGTTGCCCTCGAACGCCCACAGCTCCTTGATCAGGCGGTAGTCCAGTTCCTTCTTCCATTTGCGGTCGAGGAATTGGGCGATCTCTTGGCGGCCATTGATGAATTCGACGCGGTTGCGCCACTGGCTGTCCGGCGTGTAGGCGAGCGCGACTTTTTCGGGGTTGCGGCCGTTCCAGCCGTCTTCGGCGAGTCGGACCTTCTGGATGGCGGTTTCGCGGGTAAAGGGTGGCAGCGGTGGACGGGATTCCAGGGTGGACATGGCAGTTTCCTTTGTTGTTGTCCTCAACAGGATAACGCAAGGCGGACTGATGCAAGGGCAAGCTCGGGCAGAAATGAAAATCCGCCTTGCAAGATGGCCCGTTCCGTTGGGTTCGTTGCTCAAAGCAAGAGGATTCAACACTCCACTGCTTGCACCTCGTGCAATTGAGTTTTGTACGATATCTCAGTGATATAACCCGTTACAACATGCCAAATCACATTGTAAATTTTCGGTTACCTTCACACCTGTGACAATTGGATACAATTTTATAATTTTGACAGCGTACTATTTCTTCATTGGCTGATTTGATGGAATTGATGAGGAGACGCTATGTGGCTGCTTATTTTTGCTGTCGTGGCCGTAATGTGGTTCTTCCACCGGAGCCATACAAAACTCAAGGTCGCTACTAGGCCGCCGCGGCTTGTCGGGGACGGAACCTACGCGGTCGAGATCGTCGGTAAAAACAATTACCTGGCGAGCTTTGAGAAGATTTGCGGCCGCCGCACAGCCGACTGCATCAATCGCAAGACCGAAGCCCATCTTACCTTCGAAGACGACAACGTATTCGACAACCAGGCTGTACGCGTGTCGATCACGGGTTACACGGTGGGCTACCTTCCGCTAGCGGTTGCACGCGACTTTCGTCGCGCAGTGATCGGTGTCGGCCTGGGTCGCTCAACCGTGTTCGAATGCAGTGCCCACATTCGGGGCGGCTGGGATGCGGGGCTGAGAAGACAGGGCAACTACGGTGTCTGGCTCGACTTGCCGGAGAGCGGCGCCATGTAGGCGATTGCGGGCGGTCGGATGCAGACAGCTGCCCAGCCTGTTAGTATGTTCAATGAAAAAAATTCTTGTCGTCGATGACCTCAGCCTCGACATCATGCTGACGCGTATGGCGCTGGCCCGCCATCAACCACCCTTGAAGGTCAGCGTCGCCCATGACGGCGAAGAGGCCTATCGGATGCTCGCGGAGCAAGACTTCGATCTCCTCCTCCTCGACATCAAGATGCCCCTCATCGACGGCTTCGAATTGCTTGAACGCCTCCATGCAGAGGACCGCCAGGTCGCGCCGGCCATCATTGTATCCGGCTCGGGCTTGCTGTCAGATCGCATTCGGGCGACAGAACTCGGTGCTATCGACTACATCCAAAAGGCCGTCGACTATAAAGTCTTTACGGAAGAGCTCCTGGCGGCAATCCGGCGTCATCAACTCTAGCTGGCTGGGAAGCATCGCACGAGTCAACGCTACTGCGCGCCGATGCTTTGCAGAAGTCGCCTATATTATGACTTTCGGTTACACCGGGCTTGCGCCTGCCAGCATGCGTGATGAAAAAAATCCTACTCGTCGACGACATGGACGTCGACCGCATGCTTACCCGCCTGGCACTTGACCGGTACTATTCAAACCTCAGGATTGTCGTAGCATGCAGCTGCGAAGAAGCATATCAGTCGGTTCAACAGCAGCACTTCGACCTCATCCTTCTCGACATCACGATGCCTTTGCTGGGCGGGCTTGAACTGCTCGAGCGCCTGTATTTCGAAGGTATCAAGATACCACCCTGCATCATCATCTCTGCGTCATCCAAGCAGGTCGACCGTGCCCTGGCGATGGCCCTTGGCGCCAGTGACTACATCCACAAGGCAGTCGATTACAGTGTGTTCAAGGACGAGCTCCGCGCTGCGCTTGACCGTCAAGGCCTCACATAGCGACTGGTGACGACATGCCTGTGCAAACCATACATGCAGTCGTGAAGATGAAATAGGCAGCAAAAAATGTGCGGCTGCTGCGTTGCGAGCACAAAAGAAAAAGGCCAGCTCGAAAGCTGGCCTATCTCATTGAATTCATTGGTCGGGGCGAGAGGATTCGAACCTCCGACCCCCTGCACCCCATGCAGGTACGCTACCAGGCTGCGCTACGCCCCGATCCAGCCTGCAATTATATCAGAGCCCGGCGAGAACATTAGGATTTTGTCACACGAAAATCTTCTGCTCGTGCATCAAAGTGCATGGCAACTACTTCCACTCGCCGCGCAGCGCCAGCACCTGCTCGTACAGCCGCTCCGGCGTCACGTCCTGCGGCGGCACTGGCCGCCCCACCGCCAGCGCCAGCCGCGAACGCCAGCCGCGCGCAAAGGTCCGCTCGAATACATTGGCGGGATCGCGCGAGAACACGCTGCCCCACAGACCGCGCAGCGCCATCGGGATCACCGGCACCTTGCTGCGCTCGACGATCTTGGCGATGCCGCCGCGGAACTCGCTCATCTCGCCGGTACGGGTCAGTTTACCTTCCGGGAAGATGCAGACCAGTTCGCCGTCGTGCAGCGCATGCGCGATGTCGACGAAGGCCTTTTCCATCAGCCACGGGTCGTCCTTGGCCGGCGCGATCGGGATCGCCTTGGCGGTGCGGAAAATGAAGCCCAGCAGCGGTGTCTTGAATATCTGGTGGTCCATCACGAAGCGGATCGGGCGCGGGCTGGCGGCCATGATCACGATGGCGTCGACGTAGGATACGTGATTGCAGACCAGTACCGCCGCGCCCTGTGCCGGGATGCGCTCGGCGTCCACGGTCGACACGCGGTGGATGGTGTGGATCAGCAGCCAGGCCAGGAAACGCATCAGGAATTCCGGCACCAGCGAGAAGATGTAGATGGCGACCACGGCATTCAGCAGCGCGGTGACCAGGAACATTTCGGGAATGCTGAAGCCCTGCCCGATCAGGAACACGGCGACGCCGGCGGCCGCCACCATGAACAGCGCGTTGAGGATATTCAGGCCGGCGATGGTGCGCGACATGTGCTGCGGGTCGCAGCGGGTCTGGATCAGCGCGAACAGCGGCACGATGAACAGGCCGCCGAACACGCCCAGCAGCAGCAGGTCGGCCAGGATGCGCACGCTGCCGTGCCGGGCCAGCAGGCCCATCGCGTCGACGGCGGCCGTGTTCGTGTAGCCGAGGCTGGCGAAATACAGGTCGATGCCGAACAACGACAGGCCAATGGCGCCGAAGGGTACCAGCCCGATCTCGACCTTGCGGCCGGACAGTTTTTCGCACAGCAGCGAGCCGCTGCCGATACCGAGCGAAAAGATCGTCAGCAGCAGGACGAAGACGCTGTGGTCGCCGTGCAGGTAATCCTTGGCGAACAGCGGGAATTGCGACAGCACCAGGGCACCATAGAACCAGAACCAGGAATTGCCCAGCATCGACAGGAACACGGTGCGATTCTTGCGCGAGAACGACAGGTTGCGGAACGATTCGCCGACGAAGTTCTTGCTGATCTTCAGGTCGGGCGCCGGCGCCGGCGACGGCGGGATGCGCCAGCTGGTCGCCAGCCCCAGCAGCGCCACCAGCAGCGTGCCCCCGGCCACCAGTTCGACACCCAGCGTGCCATGCCCGGCCAGCACCGCGCCCATCACTTCGCCCAGCAGGATGCCTACAAAAGTGCCCATCTCGATCACGCCGTTGCCGCCGACCAGTTCGTCGGCGCGCAGGTGCTGCGGCAGGTAGGCGTACTTGACCGGGCCGAACAGCGTCGAGTGAATGCCCATGCCGGCCACCGCCGCGATCAGCAGCCACAGCGTGTGCGTCAGCCAGCCGGCCGCGGCCACCGCCATGATGCCGATCTCAAGCAGCTTGACGAAGCGTGCCAGCCGGCCCTTCTCCACCTTGTCGGCGACCTGGCCGGCAGTGGCGGACAGGACGACGTAGGGCAGGATGAACAGGCCGGGGATCAGGTTGTTCAGCAGGCTTGGTGGCAGCGTGGTCCAGGACAACGCGTCATAGGTGAGGACCACCATGAGCGCGGTCTTGAACAGGTTGTCGTTGAACGCGCCCAGGAACTGGGTCCAGAAGAAGGGGCCGAAGCGGCGCTGGGTCAGCAGGGAGAATTGGCTGTTGTGGCTCATGCTTGGGATCTGGCGTCGGCGTTCATGATGTCGAGACGCGTAATCTACAGCACAACTATGGGCTTGAATACTGGGTGTTGCTACATATCAAGCCTCGTCGCGCATCCTGCGACTACCGGTAGCAGGGCGCACGACGCTGACCCCTGAGTATCGGTAAATGCCACCAAGAACCATATGTTGTTGCCTACCTATTGCGACTGGATAAGAAAGATTGCCGCAAAACGATGCTGGATTTGAGCGGCCACAAGAACAAAGCGGACGGCGCTTCTTGTGCACTGCAGCGCAGGTAGAATTTGCGCATGAATTCCACTAACCACACCCCTAAAGAGCACAGCCTGTGTGAAGCGCTGTTCGACCAGGTCGAGCGCGATTTGCTCGCGCTGACCACGGTCTCACTCGATCCAGTTGCGGCACCGGGCGTCTGCATCGACGAATTCGCGAACGAATTCCTCGGGCAATGGCGTTTGCCGCCAAGGCGCCGGTACACTAGTTAAAAAGGGACCCCGAAAAACCGTAGCGAGCGGCCGCAATGTCAACTGAGAAGCGCAGCTGTACGAAAGTACAGCGAGCATCGCAGGGCTAGGCGCCTCCGTTGACAGTGCAACGCGCAGTAGGTTTAGCGGGGTTCCTTAGCCCAGGCTTTCCAGGCGGATGCGTACGACTTTCCCCACCGTCGTCGCCAATCCTTCGATCCTTGCAATCGCCGCATTCACGTACTTTTCGCGGGTCAGGTGGGTAATGATGACGATGTCGGTGCGTGCCTTTTCACCCGGCTCCTTCTGCAGCACGGCGTCGATCGAGATGCCGGCGTCGGCCAGGATGCGGGTCAGGTCGGCCATCACGCCCAGCTGGTCCTGCACGTTCACGCGCAGGTAGTAGCTGGTGCGGATGTCGTCCATCGGCAAAATCGGCACGTCGGCCAGTTCGCCCGGATGGAAGGCCAGGTGCGGCACGCGCGAATACGGATCGACCGTGGCCGAACGGGTCACGTCGACCAGGTCGGCGATGACGGCGGAGGCGGTCGGCTCGGCGCCGGCGCCCTTGCCGTAGTACAGGGTAGTGCCGACGGCGTCGGCTTTCACCAGCACCGCGTTCATCGCGCCTTCGACGTTGGCGATCAGGCGCGCGGCCGGGATCAGGGTCGGGTGCACGCGCAGTTCGATGCCTTCGTTGCCGTCGACGAAGCTGCGGCGCGTGATGCCCAGCAGCTTGATGCGGTAGCCGAGCTGTTCGGCGTAGCGCAGGTCGACCGCCTGCAGCTGGCTGATGCCTTCCACGTGGGCGCCGCCGAACTGCATCGGGATGCCGAAGGCGATCGCGGCCATGATGGTCAGCTTGTGGGCGGCGTCGACGCCTTCGATGTCGAAGGTCGGGTCGGCTTCGGCATAGCCCAGCTCCTGCGCCTGCTTCAGCACGGTGCCGAAGTCGAGGCCCTTGTCGCGCATTTCGGACAGGATGAAGTTGGTGGTGCCGTTGATGATGCCGGCCACCGATTCGATGCGGTTGGCGGCCAGGCCTTCGCGCAGCGCCTTGATGATCGGGATGCCGCCGGCGACGGCGGCTTCGAAGGCCACCATCACGCCCTTTTCCTGGGCGGCGGCAAAGATTTCGTTGCCGTGCTGGGCCAGCAGCGCCTTGTTGGCGGTGACCACGTGCTTGCCGTTGGCGATCGCCTGCAGCACCAGTTCGCGCGCGAGGTCGTAGCCGCCGATCAATTCGACGACGATGTCGATGTCGGGGTTGTTGACCACGGCGAAGGGGTCGCTCACGACGTCGCAATACTCGTCGACGACGCGGCGCGCACGGTCGAGGTTGCGGGCGGCAACCATCGCGATTTCGATGCCGCGGCCGGCGCGGCGGCGGATGTCTTCCTGGTTGCGCTGGAGGACGTGGAAGGTACCGGCACCGACGGTGCCGATGCCCAGCAGGCCAACTTTGATGGGTTTCATTTTATTAATATCTAGTAATCGTTCTCAGCGCGCGTGGCGGCGCCGGTAACCGTCAAGGAAGCGCGCGATGCGGCCGCATGCGTCCGTCAGGTCGTCGGTATTGGGGAGGAACACCAGGCGGAAGTGATCCGGGGTGTGCCAGTTGAAGCCGGTGCCTTGCACCAGCAGGACTTTTTCCTCGGACAGCAGTTCGCAGATGAATTGCTGGTCGTCCGCGATCGGATAGATCTTCGGGTCGAGGCGCGGGAACATGTACAGCGCCGCTTTTGGCTTGACGCAGGACACACCCGGAATATCGGTCAGTAATTTGTGGGCCAGGTCGCGCTGGCGTGCCAGGCGGCCGCCCGGCGCCACCAGCTCGGCGATGCTCTGGCGTCCGCCAAGCGCGGTCTGAATCGCGAACTGGCCCGGCGCGTTGGCGCACAGGCGCATCGAGGCCAGCATGTTCAGGCCTTCGATGTAGTCTTTCGCATGGCGCTTCTCGCCCGACACCACCATCCAGCCGGCGCGGTAGCCGCAGGAACGGTAGTTCTTCGACAGGCCGTTCAGGGTCACGAACAGCACGTCGTCGGCCAGCGAGGCCAGGGAGATATGCTCGGCGCCGTCGTACAGCGTCTTGTCGTAGATTTCGTCGGCGTAGATGATCAGGCCGTGCTGGCGCGCCAGTTCGACGATCTCCAGCAGCACCTCGCGCGAGTACAGCGCGCCGGTCGGGTTGTTCGGGTTGATGACGACGATCGCGCGCGTGTTCGGCGTGATCTTCTTGCGCATGTCCTCGATGTCCGGCATCCAGCCGGCCTGCTCGTCGCAGATATAGTGCACCGGGTTGCCGCCGGCGAGGCTGACGGCGGCGGTCCACAACGGGTAGTCGGGGGCCGGCACCAGCACTTCGTCGCCGCCGTTCAGCAGGCCCTGCATCGCCATCACGATCAGTTCCGACGCACCATTGCCCAGATAAATGTCGTCGATCTTGACGCCGCCGATGTTCTTGCCTTGGGTATAGTGCATCACCGCCTTGCGCGGTGCGAACATGCCCTTGGAATCGGTGTAGCCGGCGGCCCCGTGCATGTTGCGGATCATGTCTTCCACGATCTCGTCGGGCGGGTCGAAGCCGAACACGGCCAGGTTGCCGATGTTCAGCTTGATGATCTTCTGGCCGTCTTCTTCCATCTGGCGCGCTCTGTCGAGCGCCGGGCCGCGGATCTCATAACACACGTCGTCGAGCTTGTTGGATTTCAAAATCGGTCGCAAAATGTCACCTTTAGGCTATGTGCCGCAGGACTCCCTGCGACTTCGCATTGTTGCAATGCGAAAAATTCCATTCTGCCCAATAGAGCCGGATTAAGCAACCGGCGCTCTTGCGGACCCAAGACTGCAGACTGCGGGCACGGCCGCCAAACCAGTTACAATATTCGGCCGCCTGCCATACCGGCCGGCCTTCTCATGATTGCTTTCCACCATGAAGCTTCACACCAGCAGCACTGAAAAATACCAGACGGTGACCGGCTACGACCACACCGGTGTCGAAATCAATGCCCAGCGCTTCGATTACAGCGTGCTGGTAATGCCGGAAGTGGCGCCGCGTCCGTGGAACGTGACGCGCTTCGAAGACCTGACCGCGGCCCACTTCGAGCAGATCGCGGCGGACAAGCCGGACGTGGTCATCCTCGGCACCGGCGAGCGCCAGCGCTTCGTGCATCCGCGCCTGGTCGCCAGCCTGTCGAATCAGCGCATCGGCGTCGAGAGCATGGACAGCCACGCCGCCTGCCGCACCTACAACATCCTGATGGGCGAAGGCCGCAAGGCGGTCCTCGCGCTGATCCTGGAAGGCACTCAGGCCGGCGCATGAACGATCTGCACCGGAACCGGACGCTGAACTGGACCCTGCTGATCGTTTTTGCCGCCGCACTGCTCTACGTACTGGGCGTGCGCACCCTGGTGCCTCCCGATGAAGGGCGCTACGCCGAGATGGCGCGCGAGATGTTCGCCAGCGGCGACTGGATCACCACGCGCCTGAACGGCATCAAGTATTTCGAGAAACCGCCGCTGCAGACCTGGATGAACGCGCTCAGCTTCGGGCTGTTCGGCGTCGGCGAATGGCAGGCGCGTCTCTGGACCGGCCTGTGCGGCCTGCTCGGCGTGGTCGTCACCGGCATTGCCGGCCGCCGCGTGTTCGGCGCCCGCATCGGCTTCTATGCCGCGCTGGTGCTCGGCTCCTCGTTCTACTGGGTCGCCTGCAGCCAGGCCAATTCCCTCGACATGAGCCTGGCGTCGATGATGACGCTGGCCCTGTGCGGCCTGCTGGTGGCGCAGCGCGACGATGCGACGCCCGTGGAGCGGCGCAACTGGATGCTGCTGTGCTGGGCCGGGATGGCGCTGGCGGTGCTGGCCAAGGGCCTGATCGGGCTGGTGCTGCCGGGCGCGGTGCTGGTGCTGTACACCCTGTTCGCGCGCGACCTGCGTCTCTGGACCCGGCTGCACCTGGTGAAAGGCTTGCTGCTGTTCCTGCTGATCGCCGCGCCCTGGTTCGTGCTGGTCGCGCTGAAGAACCCGGAGCAGCCGCATTTCTTCTTCATCCACGAACACTTCGACCGCTTCCTGAAGACCGAGCACCACCGCGAAGCGCCGTGGTGGATCTTCTTCGCGCTGATCGCCGCCGGCAGCGTGCCCTGGCTCGGCGTGCTGGTGCAAAGCCTGGCGCTGGGCGTGCGCCGGGTCTCGGATGCCGGCAGCGAGTCCGCTGCCGGCCCCGGCGCGCCGAGGCGTTTCCGTCCGCGCCTGATGCTGTTCATCTGGATCGCGTTCATCACCCTGTTCTTCACCAAGTCGCATTCCAAGCTGCCCGGCTACATCGTGCCGGTATTCCCGGCGCTGGCGCTGCTGGTCGCGGTCTACCTCGACGTCGGTACCCGCCGCAGCCGCATGCTGACCGCCGGCCTGAGCGCGCTGCTGGGCGCCGCCCTGCTCGCCTTCGTGCCCTTCATGGAGCGCCTGGCCAAGCATCCGGGCGAGGACGTGGTCTATGCCGCCTGCCAGCCGTGGGTACTGGCGGCCGGGCTGGTGCTGCTGGTCGGCGGGCTGCTGTCGATGCTGTACGCGCGCCAGATGGTGCGCGACCTGTCGGTCCTGGTGCTGGCCATCGCCGGCTTTGCCGCGACCCAGATGCTGCTGGCCGGCTTCGAGCCGATCGCGGCGGTGCGCGCCGGCGCCGGCGTGCTGCCGGCCCTCAAGGCGGCAGGCGCGATGGATCCGTCCACCCGGGTGTACTCGGTCGGGATGTACGAGCAGTCGCTGACCTTTTATATGGGGCGCCCGGTGACGCTGGTCGCCTACCTCGACGAATTCGAATTCGGCCTGCAGCAGCAGCCGCAGCTGGCCATCCCGACCGTCGCCGCCTTCCACGACGCCTGGCGCCGCGATGCCCTCGCCGGTCGGCGCAGCGTCGCCATCACCAAGCCGGACATCGCGGCCGACCTGCTGGCGCAGGGCCTGGCGGCGCGTATCGTGGCCGGGGACGCGCGCCGTGCCGTGCTCGTCAACATCATTCCCACCACCCACGCATCTCAATGAACCTCGCCACTTTCGGATTCATCATCACCGGCGTGCTGCTCAACGCGGCCGCCCAACTGCTGCTCAAGGCCGGCACCAATGCCCTCGGCGGCGCCATCCACCTCACCGCCGGCAACTGGTTCAGCACCTTCGTCAAGGTCGCTACCCAGCTGCCGATCCTGGCCGGCCTGGCCTGCTATGTGGTGTCGCTGGTGGTCTGGATCATGGGCCTGTCGCGCACCGACGTGACCATCGCCTATCCGATGCTGTCGCTCGGCTACGTGGCGGCGGCGGTGGGCGCCTGGCTGTTCCTGGGCGAGGTCGTGCCGCCGCAGCGCATGGTTGCGCTGGGCGTGATCATCCTCGGCGTGGTGCTGCTGGCACGGTCCTGAACCTGGTGAGGCAGGTCCCAACATATCGTTTTTGTAATCCGCAAGGCGGCGGGCTGCTGCTACAATCGCCCGCCGGGCCGGCGATCCAGCGGCCCATCAGAATCCTTCACAAGAATTCCAAAAGACCACCATGACTGCCGAGCTGCCCTTCCTTCCCTTTTCCCGGCCCACCATCGACGAGGAAACCATTGCCGCCGTCGGCGAGGTGCTGCGCTCCGGCTGGATCACCACCGGTCCCAAGAACCAGGCCTTTGAAGCCCTGTTGTCCGAATACTTCGGCGGGCGCCCGGTGCGCACCTTCAATTCCGGCACCTGCACGATGGAGATCGCGCTGCGCATCGCCGGCATTGGCGCCGGCGAGGAAGTGATCACCACCCCGATTTCCTGGCCGGCCACCGCCAACGTCGTGATCGAAGTCGGCGCCACCCCGGTGTTCGCCGACATCGACCCGGTCACCCGCAACATCGACCTCGACAAGCTGGAAGCCGCGATCACGCCGCGTACCAAGGCCATCATCCCGGTCTTCCTGTCCGGCCTGCCGGTCGACATGGACCGCCTGTATGCGATCGCGGACAAGCACAAGCTGCGCGTGATCGAGGATGCGGCGCAGGCGCTGGGCTCGACCTGGAACGGCAAGCGCATCGGCTCCTTCGGCGACTTCGTGTCGTTCAGCTTCCAGGCCAACAAGAATTTGACCACCGGCGAAGGCGGCTGCCTGGTGCTGAACAACCTGGAAGAAGCGCGCCTGGCCGAGAAATACCGGCTGCAGGGCGTGACCCGCAGCGGCGTCGACGGCATCGACGTCGACGTTCTCGGCGGCAAGTACAACATGAGCGACATCATGGCGGCCATCGGCCTGGGCCAGATGAAGCAGCTCGAAAAGCTGACCGCCCACCGCGCCGAACTGGCGCGCCACTACTTCGACTGCTTCGGCCCCGACTTCGAACAGGAGACCGGCGCCCAGCTGCCGCTGCAGGCCTTCGGCAGCAGCAACTGGCACCTGTTCCAGATCATCCTGCCGGACAACGGCCCGGGCACGCGCGCCGACTTCATGACGCGCCTGCAGAAGGAGCACAACGTCGGCACCGGCTACCACTACGCGCCGATCCACCTGTTCACGCTGTACCGCGAGCGCGGCTTCAAGGAAGGCATGTTCCCGGTCGCTGAAAAGATCGGGCGCCTGACCGTCACTTTGCCTATGTTCAATGCCATGACCCTGGCCGACGTCGAACGTGCGGTGAAAGCGGTGAAAGCGGTGCTGGCAAAATGACGCTGCTGGACATCAAGCCGGAAGTCTCGGTCGTCATCCCGGTCTATAACGAAGAAGCCGGCCTGGCCAACCTGTTCGCGCGCCTGTATCCGGCGATGGACAAGCTGGGCATCCCCTACGAGATCCTGTTCGTCAACGACGGCAGCCGCGACCGCTCGGTCTCGATCCTGGCCGAGCAGTACCGTGCGCGCCCGGACGTGACGCGCGTGGTGATCTTCAACGGCAACTACGGCCAGCACATGGCGATCCTGGCCGGCTTCGAGCAGACCCATGGCGAGATCGTGATCACGCTCGACGCCGACCTGCAGAATCCGCCGGAAGAGATCCACAAGCTGATCGCCAAGATGCGCGAAGGCTATGACTACGTCGGTTCGATCCGCCGCAAGCGCCAGGATTCGGCCTGGCGCACCTATGCGTCCAAGGCCATGAACCGGCTGCGCGAGAGGATCACCAACATCAAGATCACCGACCAGGGCAACATGCTGCGCGCCTACGGCCGCAACGTGATCGACCTGGTCAACCAGTGCGGCGAGGTGAACACCTTCGTGCCGGCCCTGGCCTACAAGTTCGCGCGCCGGCCGACCGAGATCACCGTCGAGCACGAAGAGCGCGCGGCCGGCGAATCGAAGTATTCGCTGTACAGCCTGATCCGCCTGAACTTCGACCTGATGACCGGCTTCTCGCTGGTGCCGCTGCAGCTGTTCTCGCTGATGGGCATGGTGCTGTCGCTGCTGTCGGCGCTGCTGGTGATCGTGCTGGTGGTGCGCCGCCTGATCGTCGGGTCCGAGGCCGACGGCCTGTTCACGCTGTTCGCGATCGCCTTCTTCTTCATGGGCGTGATCCTGTTCGGCATCGGCCTGGTCGGCGAATACGTCGGGCGCATCTACCAGCAGGTACGGGCGCGGCCGCGGTATGTGGTGGCGACCGTCCTGCAGGGCATGCCGGGCGAGCGCGATGTGGATGGGGTCGAGAAGCGCAAGATCGTGCGCTGAGGCTAGCGCGCCACGCACTCATTGGCAGAGCACGCATTACCACCACGTCGTCCCTGCGAAGGCAGGGACCCAAGTTCGCGGCTCAGCCCAAAACTTGGGCCCCTGCCTGCGCAGGGGCGACGGTGACTTATATTCGCCTAACCAGGTACTGACATGAACACTCCCCCAAAACGCGCAGTCGTCTTCGCCTACCACAACGTCGGCGTACGCTGCCTGAAAGTCCTGCTCGCCGGCGGCGTCGACGTCGCCCTGGTCGTCACCCACCAGGACAGCGCCAGCGAGAATATCTGGTTCGAATCCGTGATCTCGGTCTGCGAGACCGAAGGCATTCCCTACATCACCCCGGACGATCCGAAAGCACCCGGCCTGCTGGCGCAAATCCAGGCCGCGCAGCCGGACCTGCTGTTCAGCTTCTATTACCGCAACATGCTGCCGCAGGCGATCCTGGACGTGGCGCCGGCCTACAACATGCACGGTTCGCTGCTGCCGCGCTTCCGCGGCCGCGCGCCGGTGAACTGGGCGGTGCTGCACGGCGCCACCGAAATCGGCGCCACGCTGCACGAGATGACGGTGAAACCCGACGCCGGCGCCATCGTGGCCCAGCAGGCGGTGCCGATCCTGCCCGACGATACCGCCTTCGAAGTGTTCGGCAAGGTGACGGTGGCGGCCGAGCTGGCGCTCTACAAGGTGCTGCCGGCGCTGCTCGCCGGCAACGCGCCGCGCATTCCGAACGACCTCAGCCAGGGCAGCTACTTCGGCGGACGCAAGCCGGAAGACGGCCGCATCGACTGGAGCAAGCCGGCGGCGGACGTGTACAACCTGCACCGCGCCGTGGCGCCGCCCTACCCCGGCGCATTCACCGACGTCGGCGGACAGCGCTACGTCATCGAACGCGCCCGCCCCTACAAGGGTGACATCAACGGTTTGCCGCCCGGTTTGGCAGTCGTGGATAATGCGATCGTCGGCGTGTGCGGCGACGGCCGCGCACTGGCAATCCACAGTCTTCTGCACGACGGCGAACGCATGTCGCCCGCCGCCCTGCAGGCGCAACTCGCACAGGCTCAATAAATCAATATGAAAAAAGTTCTCATCCTCGGCGTCAACGGCTTCATCGGCCACCATCTTTCCAAGCGCATCCTGGAGACCACCGACTGGGAAGTCTACGGCATGGACATGCAGTGCGAGCGCATCAAGGATTTCCTCGACCATCCGCGCATGCACTTCTTCGAAGGCGACATCACGATCAACAAGGAATGGGTCGAGTACCACGTCAAGAAATGCGACGTGATCCTGCCGCTGGTGGCGATCGCCACGCCCTCGACTTATGTGAAAGAACCGCTGCGCGTGTTCGAGCTCGATTTCGAGGCCAACCTGCCGATCGTGCGCTCGGCCGCGAAGTACAAGAAACACCTGATCTTCCCGTCGACCTCGGAAGTGTACGGCATGAGCCAGGACGCCGAATTCGATCCGGAAAACTCGAGCCTGGTCTACGGCCCGATCAACAAGCCGCGCTGGATCTACGCCTGCGCCAAGCAGCTGATGGACCGCGTGATCTGGGGCTACGGCATGGAAGGCCTGAATTTCACGCTGTTCCGTCCGTTCAACTGGATCGGCGCCGGCCTCGATTCGATCCACACCCCGAAGGAAGGCTCCTCGCGCGTGCTGACCCAGTTCTTCGGCCACATCGTGCGCGGCGAAACCATCCAGCTGGTCGACGGCGGCCACCAGAAGCGCGCCTTCACCTACGTCGACGACGGCATCTCGGCGCTGATGAAGATCATCGATAACAAGGATGGCAAGGCCAGCGGCCAAATTTATAACGTCGGCAACCCGGTCAACAATTTTTCGATCCGCGACCTGGCCGACATGATGCTGAAGCTCGCCGCCGAATACCCGGAATATGCCGAGGGCGCGAAGAAAGTGCAGATCACGGAAACCAGTTCCGGCGCCTACTACGGTGCCGGCTACCAGGACGTGCAGAACCGCGTTCCCAAGATCGAGAACACGATGAACGACCTGGGCTGGGCACCGACGGTGTCGATGGCCGACGCCCTGCGCCACATCTTCGACGCCTACCGCGGCCAGGTCGGCGAAGCCAGGGCACTGGTGGATTGAACGGATGACTCCAGCGCCGCTGCTCGTCCTGAAAATCGACGTCGACACCTACCGCGGCACGCGCGAAGGGGTCCCCAACCTGGTGCGCATGCTGACGCGGCATGCGGCCGGGGCCACCTTCCTGTTCTCGCTCGGGCCGGACCATACCGGCTGGGCGATGCGGCGCGCGCTGCGTCCGGGCTTTTTCCAGAAGGTCTCGCGCACCTCCGTGGTCGAGCACTACGGCATCAAGACACTGATGTACGGCGTGCTGCTGCCCGGCCCCGACATCGGCGCCAAAACGGCTGCGGAGATGCGCGCGGTACGCGACGCCGGCTTCGAATGCGGCATCCACACCTGGGACCACGTCTACTGGCAGGACCACGTCCGCACCCGGGATAAAGCCTGGACCGATGCCATCATGCAGAAGAGCGAGCAGCGCTATCAAGCGGTGTTCGGCGAAGCGCCGCATACCCACGGCGCCGCCGGCTGGCAGATGAACCAGCACGCCTTTGCGCGCCACGACAGCGCCGGCTACCGCTACGCCTCGGACGGCCGCGCCCAGCTGCGCGACGACGGCGCCCTGCTCGACCCGCAGGCCGGCCCCTACCGCTACCAGGGCCTGGACTGCATCCAGATGCCGACCACGCTGCCGACGCTGGACGAACTGCTCGGCCGCGAGATCGATGGCGTCGTGCTCGACAACGACAACATCGCCGCCCACCTGCTCAAACTCACCGCCGATCCGGTGCGCGACCACGTATATACCTTGCACGCCGAGCTTGAAGGACAGAAACTCGCCCCCATATTCGAGCAGCTATTGTCAGGTTGGAAAGCCCAGGGCTACCGGCTTGCCTCGATGGCCGACTATTATGAGAAGATAAAACAGGCTTCGCTGCCGGCGGTTCCGCTGCAGTGGGGCCAGGTACCCGGCCGCTCAGGCGACCTGATCGTGCTGGAACCGGGACATTAACGAATCAAGGGAGAAACCCGTGGCCGAAAGCCCAAGCCCAGCAAGCGCCGCCCCTCTGGCCAATTTCAGCGCCGCCATGACCGGCGGCCAGACCTTCGAGCTGAACGGCCGTCCGGCCAAGTATACGGTCCTGTATTTTTATCCGAAGGACAATACGCCAGGCTGTACCACGGAATCCATCGCTTTCCGCGAGCACCACGACGAATTCACCGCCCTCGGCGCCGCCATCTATGGCCTCAGCCGCGACTCGCTGCGCTCGCACGAAGGCTTCAAGGCCAAGCTCGGCCTGCCGTTCGAACTGATCTCCGATCCGGACGAAGCCGTATGCACCCAGTTCGACGTCATGAAGATGAAAAACATGTACGGTAAAAAAGTGCGCGGGGTCGAGCGCAGTACGTTTGTCATTGACGCTGACGGCAAAGTGGTGAAAGAATGGCGTGGCGTGAAAGTTGCCGATCACGTTACAGAAGTACTGGAATTTCTGAAGAGCCAGCCGCAGGACCTTGCATAAGCTACTGCGCGTTGCATCTTCGGCTTGCGATGCTCGCTGTACGTGTGTACAGCTGCGCTTCTCAGCCAAAGCTGCGGCCGCTCGCTACGCTTCCTCAAGGTCCTTGGAGTGACCACTCTGAACGCTTGGCTCCAGTTGATTAACTGCTGACCATACGCTTCGCCTATTTTGAGTCAAAGCTTTACCTCACAGCATTATTCCAATCAGCCTGCCGGCTTTCCCCACCCTTGGGCCCCGGCGGGCTTCCTTGTAAGTCCCCTAGTTGCATCTGTCCTGCCCGGCGGCGCGCGTGCGCCCGCGCGAGGCATTCTTCCGACATTTATCTAGATTGAGAACCTGATGCCACTACCCAAAATTCCTAGCAAGCCAGCAACTATCCTGTTGGCAAAAGATTATCCTAAAGCCGAACCCGGCAAATCGCCTGTCCGCGCAGCCGCGAAGGCGGAGAACGACCCTGTCGAAGACCTGATCAGCGGGCAAGCCGTACCGGCAGCAAAAGCCGGCGCCCGCAAGTCGAAGGCAGCCCTGCTGGCCGAAGCACCGGCGCGCGAAAGCACGCCCCCGGCAGCGCCAAGCACGCTTCCTGCCCCGCCGCGCGAAGACAAGAGCGGCAAGCAGGGTGTGACCGCCAAGCTGCGTGAAACCGACATCAACGAACCGCATCCGGCCAAGCACAAGCCGGCCGAGGTCAACGTCAAGTCGCCGGCCAGCCGCAAGGCCGATACCTCGGGCGCAGCCAAGATGTTCGTGCTCGACACCAACGTGCTGATGCATGACCCGACCTCGCTGTTCCGCTTCGAGGAGCACGACGTCTACCTGCCGATGATGACGCTGGAAGAGCTCGACAACCACAAGAAGGGCATGTCGGAAGTCGCGCGCAACGCCCGCCAGGTGTCGCGCACGCTGGACGCGCTGATCGCCAACACCGACGACGACGCGATCGAGACCGGCATCCCGCTGGCCAAGCTGGGCAACCGCGACGCCAAGGGCCGTCTGTTCTTCCAGACCCGCCTGAACGCCGCCGCCCTGCCGGAAGGCCTGCCAGCCGGCAAGGCCGACAACCAGATCCTGGGCGTGGTGCGGGCGCTCGAGTCCGACCAGTCGGGCCGTGCGATCGTGCTGGTGTCGAAGGACATCAACATGCGCATCAAGGCGCGCGCGATGGGCCTGGCCGCGGAAGACTACTTCAACGACCACGTGCTCGAAGACACCGACCTGCTGTACTCGGGCATCGTGCAGTTGCCGGACGATTTCTGGACCAAGCACAGCAAGAACATGGAGTCGTGGCAGGAAATCAAGGCCGGCAATTCGGCCACCTACTACCGCGTCACCGGCCCGGTGGTGCCGACGCTGCTGGTGAACCAGTTCGTCTACTTCGACCCCAAGAACGGCGAAGCCCCGTTTACCGGCCAGGTAAAGGAAATCAACGGCAAGACCGCGGTGCTGCAGACGCTGCGCGACTACAGCCACAACAAGAACAACGTGTGGGGCATCACCGCCCGCAACCGCGAGCAGAACTTCGCGTTGAACCTGTTGATGAACCCTGAAGTCGACTTCATCACCCTGCTCGGCCAGGCCGGTACCGGCAAGACCCTGCTGGCGCTGGCGGCGGGCCTGGCGCAGGTGCTCGAAACCAAGGTCTACAACGAGATCATCGTCACCCGCGTGACGGTGCCGGTGGGCGAAGACATCGGCTTCCTGCCGGGTACCGAGGAAGAGAAGATGTCGCCGTGGATGGGCGCCTTCGACGACAACCTCGAAGTGCTGATGAAGGGCGACGGCGACGCCGGCGACTGGGGCCGTGCCGCGACCCAGGACCTGATCCGTTCGCGCATCAAGATCAAGTCGCTGAACTTCATGCGTGGCCGTACCTTCGTCAACAAGTTCCTGATCATCGACGAGGCGCAGAACTTGACGCCGAAGCAGATGAAGACCCTGGTCACGCGCGCCGGTCCGGGCACCAAGATCCTGTGCCTGGGCAATATCGCGCAGATCGATACGCCGTATCTGACCGAAGGCTCGAGCGGCCTGACCTATGTGGTCGACCGCTTCAAGGGCTGGAGCCACGGCGGCCACGTGACGCTGGCGCGCGGCGAGCGTTCGCGTCTAGCGGATCACGCGAGCGACGTGCTGTAAGCTTTTCGCTTTAGTAAATCGAAAGCCTGCGTGCCGGAAGGTACGCAGGCTTTTTTTATACCGTTAACGCGTCATTCCCGCGTAGGCGGGAATCCAAGTTGCATGAGATAGCGAAACGCGTGCAACTTGGATCCCCGCCTACGCGGGGATGACGTGCCGAGGGCGCGGGACGACGTGCCGAGGCCACGGGTCATCGTATGTTGCTACATGACGGACGTAAAAAAGCCGCAGCGCGAACATCGCGCGGCGGCAAGCCGGAAGAGGTGCCGCTGGGCAGCACCTGTCTGGAGGAGCCGGAACGTCAGAACTTGTAGCGTGCCCCCAGCATGTAGCGCGGACCGCCGGTGGTGATGGTCAGCACCTGCTCCTTGGTACGGCCGTGGGTACGCTGGTTCTCGTTGAACAGGTTGATCGCCTCGAACGAGAAGCTCAGGTTCTTGGTGTAGTTGAAGCCGACGCTGAGGTCGACCTGGCCGAAGGGCTCGACGTAGGTCGGATTCGGCTGGCCATTGTTGGTCGGCGACAGCAGGAACTCGCCGCGCCAGTTGTAGGCCGCGCGCACCGACCAGTTCTCGTCCTCGTAGATACCCACCAGGTTGGCCGAATTCGACAGGCCGACCAGTGCGAACTGGTTGCCGGTACCGCTGTTGTCGAAGGCCAGGTCCGACTTCACGTAGGTGTAGTTGGCCTGGATGCCGAGACCGTTGCTCAGGAAGTGCTGCCAGTTGATCTCCGCACCCTTCAGCGAGGCCTTCTTCTCGTTGACGTAGCTGGTGATCAGGTAAGGCAGGGCCGGATCGCCGGCGATGCCGGAGATAGTGCCGAGGGCGTTGCCGGCCGGGTTGTTGCCGGTATAGGTCACGCCAGGGCGGCCGTTGAAGTTACGCAGGATGTAATTGCGCATGCAGGTGGTATCGGTCGCCACGCAGCCGGATGCCAGCGCCGCGTTCCAGTAGGCGCCGCCGACCGGGGTGGTGGCGGTGGTCGACGGCTCGTTGACCACGACCTGGCCGGCGTAATTCTCCAGGGCCTTGTGGAACAGGCCCAGCGACACCATGCTCTGCTTGGTGTAGTACCACTCGGCCGACAGGTCGAGGTTCTTCGACTTGACCGGTTCCAGCGCCGGGTTGCCGCGGTTGGCGGTCACGCCGCGCACGGTGGCGGTGGTGCCGAAGCTGGTGCCGCCCTCGATCTGGTCATAGCGCGGACGGCCGATGGTCATGCCGTAGCTGGCGCGCACCTTCAGGTCCGGACGCACGTCCATGTCCCAGTCCACGGTCGGCAGGAAGTTGTTGTAGCTGCCGTTCAGGGTCTGGTAGGTCGTCGAGCCGAACACCAACGGCAGCTCGTTCTGCGAGATCCAGTTCAGCTGGGTCGGTACCTTGAGCAGGCCGGTCGAGGTGACGTCGGTCTTCTCGTAGCGGAAACCGACGCCGGTGTGCATCGGCATCGCGGTATCCCACTCGGTATTGAACTGCAGGTACAGCGACTTGGTCTTCTCGAGCGTGGTGCGGTCGAAGGCCGGGTTGTCCAGGCTCGGAGTGTAGCCGGCACGGTCGCCGGTCAGGGCGATGGCGGCATTGCGCACGTCAGAGAAGTTGAAGGTATGGATCTGGTTGAACAGGTTCGGATTGCCGGAACCGTCCAGCTTGCTGAAGTACTGGCGCAGCGTGTCCGCCTGCCACAGGTTCTGGTCGTAGCCGCCGTTGGCGGCGGTGGCGGTGCCGGTCCAGGTATCGCGCTGTACCTGCTGGAATTTCGAATGGTTGTCGACCTTGGTGTAGCCCAGGCCGAAGTTCAGGTTCGAGGCTTCCAGCAGCTTCAGGTTGCCGCCGGCCTGGACCTGGTCGATCTTCATCTTGTTGATGCCGTCCTGGAACCAGGAACCGCTGACCTGGTGCGGTGCGCGCACGAAGTCGGCGCCCTGGATCGACAGCACCGGCATTTCCTGGCTGAAGTCGAGCGCCGAGGTACCGCGGCTGAAGCTGACCGTGGCCAGGTCGTTGTTCGAGCCGAACGGGCTGTCCTTCTTGGCTTCGGCGGTCGAGTGGTGGGCGTCGAAGTTCAGGCGCAGGTTCGGCGTCGCGCGCCACTGGGTGTTGAAGCCGATCGAGTTGTTGTTGGTGACGGTGGCGAAGTCGCCGCCGTTCATCGCGATGTCCTGGTTCTGGACGCGCTCTTCGTAGTACACCGGGGTCGCCACCGGGCCCTTGGTGAAGACGCTCGACTGGACGTTGGTGTCATGGTTGAACCAGGCCGACAGCTCGTGGTACTTGGTCTGGATCTTGTTCTGCGAATAGGTGTAGTCCAGCGTCGTGGTCAGGTCCTTGTTCGGACGGAACTGCAGGGTCAGCTGGCCGTTGGTACGCTGGCGCTGCGAGCCGCGCATGAAGTAGGAGATGTTCTGCGGGGTCAGGTAGATGTCGTTGGCACCCGGCGGATTGGTGACGTTGGCATAACCCGGCGTGCCCGGCTGCGGAATGGCGCCGCTGCCGGTATCGCCCATCTTGAACGGGCCGAGCCAGCCGTTGGTCACGGCGGCCTGGTTCACGCCCAGGTTGCGTTCCTGGTAGCTGCCGCTGACCGCGAGGCCGAACATGCCGTTGCCGAAGATCGTGCTGTAGATGCCCGAGACTTCCGGCGTCCACGAGCTCTTGGCCTTGTCTGCGCCAGGCAGGTTGTTGTTCGAGGTGTCGTACACGCCCTTGACGCCGACGCTGGCGGTCTTGCCCAGGTCGAAAGGACGTGCGGTCATGATGTTGATGGTGGCGCCGATGCCGCCCGGCGGGGTGTCGGCGCGCGCGCTCTTGTAGACCTGGATCTGCGACACCGATTCCGAGGCCAGGTTGCTGAAGTCGAAGGCGCGGCCGGCCTGGTCGCCGAGGCTGGCGGTCGGCATCTGGCGGCCGTTCAGCAGGACCATGTTGAGGTCGGGACCGACGCCGCGCACGGTCACGTTGGCGCCCTCGCCGCGGTTGCGGTCGATCGACACGCCGGAAATACGCTGCAGCGATTCGGCCAGGTTGGTATCCGGGAACTTGCCGATGTCGTCGGCGACGATGCCGTCGACGATACCGTCGGAATTGCGCTTCAGGTTCAGGGTCGACTGCAGGCTGGCGCGGATGCCGGTCACTTTCACGACATTGGTGGTCGGCGCCGGCGGCGTGCCCGAGCTTGCCGCCGGGACGGCTGCCACACCCTCCGGGCTGCCGCTCTGGTCCTGTGCAAAGCTTGGCACGGCCAGCGCGGCGCAGGCGCTGGCAACGGCCAGGCTGATCAGGCGATGCCTGGTATGCGGATAAAGGGGTGCCCCCTTCTTGATGATAGACACGGTGTCTCCTCTCTCGTCTCTGAATGCGGTGGTGGCGCCTGACGGCTTGCAAACCCGCCGCGTGGTGGTACTGCGAACTCACCTGTCCCGTCTGCTGCACACGCTGCTGGTGCTGTCGTCGTCGCGGGACCGCTCGTATTGTTCGAACGTAATGTTGAGGAGGTTAGAAAATTAAAACTGATTGGTCAATCGAACATGTGATCGATTTCAGGGCGCGAAACGCCCGAAAACCATGCAGGCAGGATAAAAAATGCCTATGTTAGCGCCTAACATTGCACCAAGACACAGCAAATCACGCAGCTGGTGAAATCGATTTCACAAATAAATCAATGACTTCGTGCATTTCAATGATGGCCTGGACGCGTCGGCTTCGCAGCGTCTTTTGCTTTGCCAAACGGCAAAAAGTTATTTTTGTAACAGACCGCTTGCTGTTGTGCATAAAGCACACTTTCAAAATTAACTTGACATGAGTTTCAGGACCAGCGTGTCAAGGTTCGCAAAACACAGGGATGGTCGCTTCCCATGTTGCTTATATGTCATACAGATGCAATAAAGCAAATTTTTGTAAAACATGGTCAGCAAAACTGGTTATCATTGCAAGAATGCACTACGCCGGCTGGATGGCTCAGCGTGCGCAGTTGCCGAACCTCGTCAATCACTCTGGGAGAGATGCACATGAAAGGTATGACCTTGGCGGCCCTGGCCGGCGCCATCCTGCTCTGCGGCTGCGCCAGCACCGACAATCCGACTACCGGACGGGACACCGTGGCGTCGCGCGGCGAGGCGCCGCTCGGTTCCTACATCAAGAAGAAGTCGGGCACGAACGACAACACCATGCTCGACAAGCAGGCGCTGGAAAACGAACGCCAGATGAACAACGGCAGCATCAACCTGCCGACGCGCTGATCCGGCGCCCGCTGCGCGCGCCCTTTTCCACGCCGTTTTCCTGCCAAGGCGGCGGGCAGTCCGCAGGACCGCCCGCCGCCTTCTTACATCGCCACGCTGGAACGGGTCAACGGGCGCGTTCTCCTTACTGCTGCACGAACACCGCCACGGTGCGCGCCGGCACGCTGAAGCTGCCGCTGGCCTGGTCGTAGGCCGAGGTCTTGACCACCTCGTCGCTGCCGCGCTGCTGGATCCCGTGCAGGGCCAGTGCTTTCCCTTTGAGTTCCGGGATCGCAAAGCGCTTCGCTACCTTGTCGACGTTGAACAGCACGACCACGCGCGCATAGCCGGCGCCCTGGTAAGGGCGCGGCGACGCGCCATCCAGACTCATCACCACCAGTCCCGGCACCTGGTCCGGACCGACGTTGTGGAACTTGAGGCGCTCGATCACGTCCTGGGCGGTGCGCATGCGGAACAGCGTGCTGTCCTTGCGGATCGCCAGGAAATTCTCATACACGTCGCGCGCCTGCACGATCGCGCGGGTATCCGGCTTGATCAGCGGGTTGGCCAGCACCGGCTGCATCAGGCTCCAGTTCGACTGCTCGTTGCCCGCCAGCGGCAGGCCGACGCCGAAGTTGTTGGTCTGGTAGCTGTAGTCCAGGCGGTTGAACCAGTCGCCGGCGTTGTAGGTATCGCGCTGGAGCGACTTGGAGCGCAGGATTTCCTGGCCGGCGTGGGTGAACGGAATGCCCTGGGACAGCAGCACGATCGCCGCACCCAGGCTCTGCATGCGCACGCGGTCGGCCAGCGAGGTCGATTGCGGCAGGCGCATCGCGTTGATGTCGAACAGGGTCTGGCCGTCGTGCGCCTCGACGTAGTTGATGATCTCCGACGGCTTGGCCGTGAAGCCGGCGCGCTGGCCGAAGTAATCGATCTCGGCATTGGTGCGATCGGTGCCGGTGCGGTCGGTGAAGCGGTAGTCGCGCAGGGTACCGGCCAGGGTCACGCGCGCCAGGTCGGCCAGGCGCAAGGCATCGTCGCGGGTCTGGTTCGCCTGCGCGTTGGGATCGGTGTACACGCCGTTGAGGAAGCCCTGCTGGCTGATCAGGGCGCTGCCGTTGTCGCAGCAGCCGCCGCCGTGCATCGTGTCGCGCATGCGGTCGTTGAACGAGCCGATGCCGGTGCCGTACAGGTTGGCCTGGCGCGCCACCGGGAAGCGCACGTCGTTGGCGACGGCGCCGGTGTTCCAGGCTTCGCCGTACAGGTAGATGTCGCGGCCGGCCGCCTTGTTGACGTCCGCCTGCAGGCGCTTGATCAGGTCGAGCGGCGTGAGGCCCATGATGTCGAAGCGGAAGCTGTCGACCTTGTACTGGGTCGCCCACAGCGATACCGAATCGATGATCAACTTGCCCATCATGGTGTTTTCCTGCGCGGTGTCCGAGCAGCAGCTGTCGCCCAGGATGCCACCGCCGGCATTCAGGCGGTAGTAATAAGCGGGCACGATGCGGTCGAGCACCGACAGGTTGCCCTGCATTGCCTGGCTGGTGTGGTTGTAGACCACGTCCATCGTCACCCGCAGGTTGCTGTCATGCAGCGCCTGCACCATGGCGCGGAACTCGCGCACGCGCACGGCGCCGTCGTTGGCGTCGCTGGAATAGCTGCCTTCCGGCGCGTTGTAGTGGACCGGGTCGTAGCCCCAGTTGAAGCAGTCGCTGTCCTGGCTGGCCGCCACCGCCGCCTGCTGGGTCGTGCCATCCGGCGCCCCTGACGGAATCGACGGCGTGCTGCAGCCGGCCTCGTTAACGCTGGCGAAATCGAAGCTCGGCAGTAGGTGCACGTGGGTCATGCCGGCCTTGGCCAGCGACTTCAGGTGGCGCATGCCGGTCGAACCGCCGTCCGTGAAGGCCAGGTACTTGCCGCGGTGCGTCGCCGGCACCGATTCGTCGCTGGCGGAGAAGTCGCGCACATGCAGTTCGTACAGCGCGATGTCGGCCGGGTCGGCCAGCAGCGGCGAGCGGTCGGCATCCCAGCCGGCCGGTTTCATCTGCGGGCTGTCGAGATCGGCCATGAAGCTGCGCGCGCTGTTGGCGCTCAGGCTCACCGAATACGGGTCGGTCACGGTGTTGGCCACCACCTTGTTGCCGGCCCAGCGCGACAGCACGTTGACGGTGTAGGTGTAGTAGGCGCGGTTGACCCATTTGCCGCTCGGTGCCGAGTAGCTCCACACGCCGCTGGCGTCGCGCGTCATCGGGAAGGCGGAAGCGGCGGTGGCATCGGCGCCGCCGTACACGTTCAGGCTGACCGACTTCGCGGTCGGCGCCCACACGCGGAAGGTCGCCATGCCGCGCTTGAAGCTGAGGCCCAGCTGGGCCTGCGCGGCGCCGGCGGCGAACACCTCGTCGAGCATGCCGGCCATCTGCAACGAGGTCGCCTGCACCAGCTTGCCGGCGGCGTCGTACTGGGCGATGGCGAACTGGCCGCTGGCCAGCTCGGCCATGCGGGCGGCATCCTTGTCCGCCAGGCGCAGGCCGGTCGCGCCGGCCAGGTGCGGATACTTGGCGCGCAGCGCGTCCGGCAGCGCGGCCAGGCTCAGGTCGAAGCTGCCGTCGAAGCCGGCAGGGCCGTCCGACGTGAAGGCCAGTCCGCCGTTGGCGGCGTAGAACAGTTTATAGCTGCCGCCCGAGGGCACGCCCGGCCAGGCGAAGGTGGTGGCGGTCAGCCAGTGGGCAGTGGCGCCGGCCAGGTTGCCGAGATTCAGTACCGGTGGCGCCGCATAGATCGTGCAATCGCCTTCCTGCATCCAGATTTCCTGGCCACGGGTGGCGATGTCGGCATTCAGGGCAGCGTACTGGTCGCTGGTGCAGCTCTTGTTGCCGTTGCCGTCGGTCACCAGGAACGAGATCCCGGTCTTGCCGGCTGCCAGCGGGATATCGACCCAGCCGCCGAAGCTGTCGGTATTGCTGAACATGAAGCGGTCGGTGATCCAGGCCGCGCTCGGCGTGCGCGGGCCATCCCAGGAATACACACCCCACTGGGATGTGTCGCCCTGGATGCGGTGATAGTGCATGCGGATGGTGGCGGGCGCCACGGCCGGGGCGTCGGCGGTCGCGCTGGCGGTCACCGCCAGTTGGCGCGAGCCGGATGCGCTGCCCTGCCCGGCCGGGTCACCGGCACCGCACCCGCTCAGGGCGAAGGTGGCCGCGACAAGGCATGACCATGAAGTCAAACTACTTCTGCTTAACATGTTGTCTCCGTTTTCATTCTTATATGAGCTTTTCCGCAGAGGGAAAAGACGATGTCGGCAATCAGCCGCATGTAATATTACTACTAATGCGATGATAAATGCATCGGAGACAACAGTTCGCCGGGCTTGTGGTTGTTTTACCACTCACAGCCGATGGACGAAAAAAAAGCAGGGTCGATGACCCTGCCTTGCATTGCCCGCGGTGCGTGGCTCAGAGAATGTGGGTACCGATCCACCAGGCGATGGCCGCCATGAAGGCCGAGGCCGGGATGGTAAAGATCCACGCCCACACGATATTGCCCGCCACGCCCCAGCGCACCGCCGACGCCTTCTGCGCCGAACCGACGCCGACGATCGCGCCGGTGATGGTGTGAGTGGTCGAGACCGGCACACCGATCGCGCTGGCCAGGAACAGGGTGATGGCACCGCCCGACTCGGCGCAGAAGCCGCCGACCGGCTTCAGCTTGGTGATCTTCTGGCCCATCGTGCGCACGATGCGCCAGCCGCCGAACAAGGTGCCCATGCTGATCGCGGTGTAGCACGAGATGATGACCCACAGCGGCGGCTCCGATGCGCCCGCCTGCGAGGCGCCGGCGAAGATCAGCAGCATCCAGATGATGCCGATGGTCTTCTGCGCGTCGTTGCCGCCATGGCCCAGGCTGTAGGCGGCGGCGGACACCAGCTGCAGGCGGCGGAACCAGGTGTCGACCTTGCGCGGCGGGGTGCGCACGAAGATCCAGGACACGGCCAGCATCACGATCGAACCGAGAATGAAGCCCAGCAGCGGCGACAGGATGATCCACTGCACGGTCTTCAGCAGGCCGCCGCCGACCAGCGCGCCGGTGCCGCTCTTGGCCACGGCCGCGCCCACCAGGCCGCCGATCAGGGCGTGCGAGGACGAGGAAGGGATCCCGTAGTACCAGGTGATGATGTTCCAGATGATGGCGCCCACCAGCGCCCCGAAGATCACGTACTGGTCGACGATATTGGCGTCGATGGTGCCCTTGCCGACCGTTGCCGCCACGTGCACGCCGACGGTGAAGATGGCGACGAAGTTGAACAGTGCCGACATGGCCACCGCGGTCTGGGGTTTCAGGACCCCGGTCGATACCACCGTCGCGATCGCGTTGGCGGCATCGTGGAAACCGTTCATGAAGTCGAAGACCAGCGCTAAAAGGACGAGCAGGCCCAGCACATAAATGCTGATATGAAGATGATCCATGGATTTATTCTTGTTCTCGTCGCGTTACGCGTTCTCGACGATGATGCCTTCGATGATGTTGGCAACGTCTTCGCAGCGGTCGGTGACGGTCTCGAGGATCTCGTAGATCGCCTTCATCTTGATCAGGTTGCGCACGTCCGGCTCGTCGCGGAACAGCTTGGACATGGCGGCGCGCATCACGTGGTCGGCGTCCGATTCCAGGCGGTCGATCTCTTCGCAGATCGCGACCATCTTCTGGGCGTTGTCCATGTTGTGCAGCATGCCGACGGCCTGCTGGACCTTTTCGCAGCAGGCCAGGCACAGCTCGGCCAGGCGCTTGGCTTCCGGGGTCACGGCCTGCAGGTCGTATAGCGAGATCGTTTGCGCGGCGTCCTCCATCATGTCGAGGATGTCGTCCATGCGCGTGATCAGCTTGTGGATGTCGTCGCGGTCGAGCGGGGTGATGAAGGTCTTGTGCAGCAGGTCGACGGTGGCGTAGGTAATCTTGTCCGCCTGTTTTTCGATGCTTTCCACGGCATGGGTGCGGTTTTCGAGGTCGTCGAAGTTGGTCATCAAACCGACCATTTCCTGCGCACCCTTTACGCACAAGGCGGCGTGCTGGTTGAACAGGTCAAAAAATTTGCCCTCCGTGGGCATCAGGCGTCCAAACATGTAATTCTCCGTTGGTAGATCTCTTGGGACTTCTTGAGGGACACGGCGCAAGGTTCCCGCCCAGCTCGCGCCGGGAGGAAACCACGCACCGCATCTATTTTATTTCTATTGTTATTGGCGCTTGCTTACCCGGTTAATCGCCCTGGTAAACACTGAGATTGCCGCTGTAATTGCCGAACTTGGTATACATACCCATCCAGGTCAGGCGGATTGCCCCGATCGGACCGTTACGCTGCTTGCCGATGATGATCTCGGCGGTGCCTTTATCCGGCGAGTCCGGGTTGTAGACCTCGTCACGATACAGGAAGATGATAACGTCGGCGTCCTGTTCGATAGCGCCCGATTCGCGCAGGTCGGACATGACGGGACGCTTGTTCGGGCGTTGTTCCAGCGAGCGGTTCAGCTGCGACAGCGCGATCACCGGGCAACCGAGTTCTTTGGCCAGGCCCTTCAGGCTACGCGAGATTTCCGAAATCTCGGAAGCGCGGTTGTCGCCCGGCTTGGAGCCCTGCATCAGCTGCAGGTAGTCGACGATGATCAGGCCGAGCTTGCCGCACTGGCGTGCCAGGCGGCGCGCACGCGCGCGCATCTCGATCGGGTTCAGCGCCGGCGTCTCGTCGATGAAGACCTGGGCGTCGTTCATCTTCTGGATCGCATGCGTCAGGCGCGGCCAGTCTTCGTCGTTCAGCTTGCCGGTACGCAGGCGGTGCTGGTCGAGCTGGCCGACCGAACCGAGCATACGCATCGCCAGCTGGGCGCCGCCCATCTCCATCGAGAAGATCGCCACCGGCAGGCCGGCTTCGATCGCGACGGCTTCGCCGATGTTGACCGAGAACGCGGTCTTGCCCATCGACGGACGGCCGGCCACGATGACCAGGTCGCCCGGCTGCAGGCCGGAGGTCATCTTGTCGAGGTCGATGAAGCCGGTCGGCACGCCGGTGATCTCGCCCTGGTTTTCGCGGCTGTAGAGTTCGTCGATGCGCTCGACCACCTGGGTCAGCAGCGGCTGCACCGGCAGCCAGCCCTGGGCGCCGCGGGCGCCCTGCTCGGCAATCGCGAAAATGCGTGATTCGGCTTCGTCGAGGATCTGCTTGACCTCGGCACCCTGCGGATTGAAGGCCTTGCCCGACACTTCGTCGGCCACGGTGATGAGTTGGCGCAGCACGCCGCGGTCGCGCACGATCTCGGCGTAACGGCGGATGTTGGCAGCGGATGGCGTATTTTGCGCCATCGCGTTCAGGTATTGCAGGCCGCCCACGTCCTCGGCCTTGCCGAGCTGGACGAGCGATTCGTAGACGGTGATCACGTCGGCGGGTTTGCCGGAATTGATCAGGCGGACCATCTGTTCGAAGATGATCCGGTGGTCGTAGCGGTAGAAATCCTCCGCATGCATGAAGTCGGCAATGCGGTCCCACGCCGCGTTATCGCGCAGGAGGCCGCCGATCACGGACTGTTCTGCTTCAATCGAATGCGGGGGAATGCGGAGCGACTCGATTTGCGGGTCTGCTGGGGTATTCATGGGCGGCATTATACCTGTTTGCCACCGACCGCTGAAATGATTGGTGAGTTTCCTCTAGTAAAAAGAACAAAAAAAAAGCCGGGATAACCCGGCTTTTTCTCATTCTTGCAACAGAACGATTATGCAGCTTCGCCCACGACGGCGATGGTCACGTCGACCACCACGTCGGTGTGCAGAGCGACAGCAACCGGGTGCTCGCCGGTGGTCTTCAGCGGACCGGTCGGCAGACGAACCTGTGCTTTTTCGACTGCGAAACCTTGCTTGGTCAGGGCTTCGGCGATGTCGAAGTTGGTCACGGAACCGAACAGACGGCCGTCGACGCCGGCTTTCTGGGCGATGGTGACGGTCATGCCGTTCAGCTTTTCGCCTTGGGCTTGCGAAGCGGACAGCTTTTCAGCAGCGGCTTTTTCCAGCTCGGCGCGCTTGACTTCGAACTCGGCGACAGCCGAGGTGGTCGCACGGCGGGCCATTTTTTGCGGGATCAGGAAGTTACGTGCGTAACCGTCCTTGACCTTGACGACGTCGCCCAGGTTGCCGACGTTGACGACTTTTTCCAGCAGGATAACTTGCATATTATTCTCCAGTATTTACTTGTGCTCGTTGCCGTAGCGACTTAAGCGTTGTGCAGGTCGGTGTACGGCAGCAGGGCCAGGTAACGTGCGCGCTTGATCGCGGTGTCAACTTGACGCTGGTAGTGCGCCTTGGTACCGGTCAGGCGAGCCGGCATGATCTTGCCGTTTTCCTGGACGAAATCCTTCAGGGTGTCGACGTCTTTGTAGTCAACCTGTTCCACGCCTGCAGCGGTGAAGCGGCAGAACTTCTTGCGCTTGAACAGCGGGTTCTGCTGTTTGCGCTTCAGTTTTTCTTTGGCTTTGTTTTTGTCGAACTTTTTACCGAATGCCATTTGAGGCTCCTGTATCTAAAAACGTGCTCGCTAGTCGATCGACTATTCGGCGGCACTGAAATCAATGATGTGAAACACCAGGGCTTTACTGTGACGGCTCTTCCTGGCGAGAAATCCTGTGAAGCGATGCACTGCGCCCAGTTCGGCGTTGGCGAATCGTCCCGAGATTTCACCCGCGGCGACCGCGGTCATCTCGAACTCGACCTGCCTGGCAATCCCCGCTTCCGTCTGCTGCGACTGGTGCTGCAAGGTCGCGCCGACGATCGGGATGCCGGCCGGGGTGTAACGCAGGGTATCGCGCTCGAGGATGCTGGCAACCAGCGACAGCTCGTTCACTACCCGTTCGCGTAAGCCAGTGGCTTAGGCTGCAGCGGCCGGAGCGGCTGCCTGCTCTGCGCGGTGGCTCTTGGCTGCGTCTTCGCGCTGGACCGACTTCATCATCGGCGACGGCGCGGTTTCAGCCTTCTTCATCTTCACGGTCAGGTGACGCAGCACGGCATCGTTGAACTTGAATGCGGTTTCCAGCTCGACCAGGGTCTCGTTGTCGCACTCGATGTTCATGCAGATGTAGTGTGCCTTCGGCAGTTTCTGGATCTGGTATGCCATTTGACGACGGCCCCAATCTTCGACGCGGTGGATGTTGCCGCCGCGCGAGGTGACCGTGGTCTTGTAGCGTTCGATCATCGCCGGGACCTGCTCGCTTTGGTCCGGGTGGACGATAAACACGATTTCATAATGACGCATGCATTACTCCTTGAGGACGTTAAACAGATGCCCACCTCGGCGTCAAGACGAGTGTGGGAAGGGAAAGCCCAACATTATAACCGGAAAAACGTCAAGCGCTCAATCGGTTTGTGATGCACTGGTTTGTGACAAAAAAATCGCCGAAATCCACGAATCCCCTTGCGTGCAGCGCAATACTGTACAAAAATACAGTCTGTCCCAGCACCCACGATTCACTGACCCCATGCTTAAGCTCACTGCAAGGCAAGAACAGATCCTTAACCTGATCAAGGAAGCCATCGACAACACCGGCTTCCCGCCGACCCGCGCCGAAATCGCGCAAGAGCTTGGCTTCCGCTCGGCCAACGCCGCCGAGGAACACCTGCAAGCCCTGGCGCGCAAGGGCGCGATCGAAATTTCTCCCGGCACCTCGCGCGGCATCCGCCTGCTCGGCGCCACCACGCCGGCCACGCCCGAGCCGGCCGCCATGCCGCACGTGCCGGCAGCCCTGCTGATGTCGCTGCCGCTGGTCGGCCGCGTCGCCGCCGGTTCGCCGATCCTGGCCCAGGAACACGTCGAGGCCAATTACGCGGTCGACCCGGCCATGTTCTCGGCCAAGCCCGACTTCCTGCTGAAGGTCAAGGGCTGGTCGATGCGCGACGCCGGCATCTGCGACGGCGACATCCTGGCCGTCAAGAAGGTCGACAGCGCCAAGAACGGCCAGATCGTGGTCGCCCGCATCGGCGAAGAAGTCACCGTCAAGCGCTACCGCAAGAACGGCACCGTCATCGAACTGCTGCCGGAAAACCCGGACTTCTCGGTGATCACGGTCGATCCGCAGACCGACGAGTTCGCGCTCGAAGGGCTGGCGGTTGGCTTGATGCGTTCCTGGCACTAAGGGATCAGAGCCCGGTTTCTGTTGGGGCTCTGCCCCCCCGGTTTCAGCTGCAACCTCGACCGAAGCCGCAAATAAAACGGCCTGCATTTTTGCAGGCCGTTTTCTTTTGCTGGTGGCTGAACACCGGGGTCAGAGCCCCTCAAAACCGACACCAGGCTCTGCCCCCTGCTCTGCACCCTTGCTCTGTTGGGCTAGCGATTCTCCGCCGGCTCCGGCGGCGGCGCGTTCTTGACCATCTCGTTGTGCTCGCTCACGTACGCCTCGGTGGCATTGCGCCAGGCCGTGAAATCGGCCACCACCAGCTTGCCGCCGACCTGGGTGTCTTCCGCCACTCGCTTGCCGACCTCGTCCAGGTGCGCGGTCGCCTTTTCCGTTTCGCTCGCCGTCATCAGCTTGCTTACGTCTTCGGGGATGCGCTTGGTCAGCGGCATCGACGCGTTCAGGTATTTCACGAAGCGGTTGTGGCAGGTTTCCCAGTCCTTCATCCTGGCGCTGTAGCGGTCGATGTCGTCGTTGACCTTGGACATGGCCGGGAAGCGCGGCGCCGGACAGCGGTAGTCGCCGCTGCGCAGGTCGGAACCATCGTATTTGACGATCCAGTAATCGATGTCGGCGCGGCGCGCCTCGCGCTGCTTCATCAGCTCGAGCGTGGCGATCGCCACCGCATTGCCCTTGGCCGCGGCCTTGCGGAACCATTCGGCGGCCTTGTCCATGTCCTCGAGACCCGCCTCGCCATAGAAATACATCTCGCCCAGGTGCTGCTGGGCCATCACGTTGCCGGCATTCGCCAGCTTGGTGTACTTCTGCAGCGCCTGCGGATAGGCTTTCTTGGCGAACAGGGCGTCGGCGTCGGCGAGCTCGTCCGCTATGACGGCGGTACTGCACATCAAGGCAGCGCAAAACAGGAGAGTTTTCATGACAGGCGTGATCGTAATGGAAAGCAATGTACGATCATAACGCCAGTGTGCCGCCGGCTCAACTGGAGAGCGCGGCGGCATAGGGGGTATTTACCGGAATTTACCGGCTCAGCCGTTCAAGGCGTCGCCGAAATCGCGCAACAGGTCATCGGTGTCCTCGATGCCGACCGATACCCGGATCAGCGACTCGGCGATGCCCATGCTGGCGCGGCGCTCCGCACCCATCTCGAAGAAGATCGTGTGCGCCACGGGAATCACCAGCGTGCGGGTATCGCCCAGGTTGCTTGCCGGGATCGCCACGCGCAGGCGGTTCAGGTAGTCGAAGCAGTCGATGCCGTCCTTCAGCTCGAACGAGAACAGCGAACCCGAGGCGCGGAACAACTCGCTCGTCCGCGCATGCTGCGGATGCGATGCCAGGCCCGGGTAATGCACGGCGGCGACCCGCTCGTCCGCTTCCAGCATGGTCGCCAGCGCCAGCGCGTTGCCGCAGGTGCGCTCCATGCGCAGCGCCAGGGTCTCGGCGCCGACCGCGATGTGGTGCGCCGCTTCCGGCGCCAGCGAGGCGCCGAAGTCGCGCAGCGACTTGGCGCGCAGCTGGGCCATGCCCTGGGCCTGCGGGGCCAGCTTGCGGAAGTTGGGGGCGATGTTCGGGTAGGCGCTCCAGTCGTAGACGCCGGTGTCGGTCAGGGCGCCGCCCAGCGCCATGCCGTGGCCGCCGATCGACTTGGTCAGCGAATTCACCACCAGGCCGGCACCGACCGCCTTCGGACGGAACAGGTAGGGCGTGGTCATGGTGTTGTCGACCACATACAAGATGCCGCGCTGGCGGCACAGCTCGCCGATGCGGGCCAGGTCGGCCACCTGGGTGCGCGGGTTGGCGATGGTCTCGACGAATACCAGGCGGGTGTTTTCCTGGAGTGCGGCTTCGACGTTGGCGACGTCGGTGGCGTCCACGAAAGACAACTCGGTGCCCTGCCCCGCCACGGTGTTCCACAGGCTGTTGGTGTTGCCGAACAGGAAGGAGGACGACACCACATGGTCGCCATCCTTCAGCAGCGCCTGGGCCAGGGCGCCGATCGCCGCCATGCCAGTGCCGAAGCACAGGGTGGCGACGCCGTCTTCCATCTGCGTGATCTTGTCTTCCAGCGCCGACACGGTCGGGTTGCCCTGGCGGCCGTAGCGGAAGCCCGGCTCCTTGCCCTGGAAGACCGAAGCCAGCTGGCGCGCATCGGTGTAGCCGAAGGCGACCGAGGTATGGATCGGCTTGTGCAGGGAGTTCTGCTCGATCGGCTTGCGGCGGTCGTTGTGGAGAATGGTGGTGGTGAAGCCGTAGGGAGTCTTGTCGCTCATGGTCGTTCTTGAAGTTTCGATGCTTGCAAATGAAAACGGGCGCCCGTGGCGCCCGATGATCTTACTTTATTCTGCCGCGACCGCAGGATTCAGGTTCAACTGGGTCCGCACCAGGTCGTCCGACGACTTGCCGGACGACTTGTGGCGGTGGTTCTCCAGCCGGTCCAGGTACTCCGGCGTGATGTCGCCGGTGATGTAGACGCCGTCGAAGCACGAGGCTTCCACGCTGGTCAGCGCCGGATTGACGTCCATGATCGACTTCTTCAGCGCCTCGATATCCTGGTAGACCAGGCGGTCGGCGGTGATCTCGCGGCACACCTCTTCCACCGTGCGGCCGTGGGCGATCAGTTCGTCGCGGGTCGGCATGTCGATGCCGTACACGTTCGGGTACAGCACCGGCGGCGCGGCCGAGGCGAAGAACACCTTGCGGGCGCCGGCTTCGCGCGCCATCTGCACGATCTCGCGGCTGGTGGTGCCGCGCACGATCGAGTCGTCGACCAGCAGCACGTTCTTGTCCTTGAATTCCGAGGCGATCGCGTTCAGCTTCTGGCGCACCGATTTCTTGCGCATGCCCTGACCCGGCATGATGAAGGTACGGCCGATGTAGCGGTTCTTGATGAAGCCTTCGCGGTATTCGACGCCGAGCTTCAGCGCCAGCTGGATCGCGGCCGGGCGCGAGGAATCCGGGATCGGCATCACGACATCGATGTCCTCGACCGGGATCTCCTGGCGGATCTTATCGGCCAGGTATTCGCCCATTTTCAGGCGGGTGGCATACACCGAGGCGCCGTCGATCACCGAGTCCGGGCGCGCCAGGTACACGTATTCGAAGGCGCACGGATTCAGCGACGGGTTCTGGGCGCACTGGCGCGCATGCATGTTGCTGTCGTTGTCGATCCAGACGGCTTCGCCCGGGGCGATGTCGCGCATGAAGCGGAAACCGAGGCCTTCCAGGGCCACCGATTCGCTGGCGACCAGGTATTCCGGGCCGTGCTCGGTCTCGTTGACGCCGATGCACAGCGGACGGATGCCAAACGGGTCGCGGAAGGCCAGCAGGCCGTGACCGGCGATCTGGGCGATCACGGCGTAGGCGCCGCGCACGCGCTTGTGCACCATGGCGACCGCCTTGAACACGGCTTCCTGGTCGAGCGAGTAGCCGTTGGCGGCCTGCTGGACTTCGTGGGCCAGCACGTTGAGCAGCACTTCCGAGTCGGAATCGGTGTTGATGTGGCGGCGGTCGTTGCGGAACAACTCGTCTTTCAAGTGCGCCTGGTTGGTCAGGTTGCCGTTGTGCGCCAGCGTGATGCCGAACGGCGCATTGACGTAGAACGGCTGTGCTTCCTCTTCGCTGGACGAACCGGCGGTCGGATAGCGGCAGTGGCCGATGCCGGAATTGCCTTGCAGCGAACGCATGTTACGTGTGCGGAACACGTCGCGCACGAGGCCGTTGGCCTTGTACATCGAGAACATGCTGCTGTGATTGGTTGCGATGCCTGCCGCATCCTGGCCGCGGTGCTGCAACAGCAGCAATGCGTCATACAACAGCTGGTTGACGGGGGCTTGCGAGACGACGCCGACGATGCCACACATGGTGCGCTCCTAAAACTGACAGCTAAGTGAAGAAATCAAAACTGAACATGCTGCGCCAGGGCAGCAGGCAAGAAAGGCTTGATGGTCCGCGCTCCCGCTTCCGCCATCGGCGACAGCAGCGCATCTTTCCAGAAAGCCTGTTGGGGGATGGATGTCATCCCGCACAATATGACCCCGGCCAGCACGATGACCATGCCGCGGCCGAGTCCGAATAAACCGCCGAGCCCGCGGTCCGCGAGCGTCAGGCCGGTGGCGTCGATCAGGGCGCCGAGCGCCAGCGACAACAAACCCATCAGCACACGGACACCCAGAAATAATGCGATGAAGGCAACGATCAGTCTCACTGTCTCGCCCGGAAACACGGATGGTAGCATGGGTGCCAGTTTGGCGCCGAAGGCATTCGCCACGACGAAGGCGGCAACCCAGCCGACCAGCGACAGGATTTCCTTGACCAGGCCGCGCAGCGTGCTGATGACGACCGATGCAACCAGGATGAACAGGACCAGGTAGTCGAAAATCGTCACGGCGCGCTGGCGGGATATTGAACATTCATGGCGAGGGGGAGCGACGCGCGTGGATAAAGGATCGCGATCACAGGCCCAGCTTGTTCAGCTTGGCGCGCACGCTGGCCGCCTCGTCCTTGCTGAGCGGGCCGACTTTCACGCGGATCAGGTCGCCGAACTTCTCGGTGTGCGAGCTGATGCCGGCGCCGCGCAGGCGTGCCTGCAGGTCGGCGGCTTTTTCCTGGCTCGACATGGCGGCCACCTGCAGCGTGACCTTCGGACCACCGGCGTCCGCCGATTTCTCCTGTTCCTTGGCGGCGGGCTTGCCTTCCAGGATGGCGACGGCGCGGCTGTCGCTGTGCGCGGGCACCGGCTTGACCGGCTTGTCGTCGGCCTTCTGGCGCGCCTTTTCCCGCTCTTCGGCGCGCAGCTTCTCGAGGCGCTCGGCGCGTTCGGCCTTCTCCCTGTCGGCGCGCTCGCGTGCCAGGCGCTCGGCCTTGTCGGCGCGTTCCTTCTCGGCGCGCGCGAGGCGTTCGGCACGCTCCCTGTCCGCACGTTCGGCGCGCTCGCGTTCGGCGCGCTCGGCACGTTCGGCCACGCGCGGGTCCGGCTTGGCTTCCTTGGGCTCCTTGATCTCGGGCTTGGCCTTGGCGACTTCCGCTTTCGGCTTGACGGCCGGCGGGGCATCGATGATTTCCTCGTCCTGGCCGACGCTGTCGCGGGCGGCCACGGCCTTCTCGCTCACCGCTACGCGCGGCGCGGCCTGCGGCGCCGGCTGCTCGTCGGCCGGGCCGGAGCTGCTGGCGGCCGGCTCCCCGGGCACCGGCAGCGGCGCCGCCTTGTCCTTGGAGGGAATCTGGATCGCGATGTCGCCGGCCAGCGGCTTGGGTGCGGAATCGAGCAGCATCGGCAGGCCGACCGCGGCCGCGAGTGCCAGCGCGATGGCGCCGACCAGGCGGCGGCGGGCGCGCTTCTTTTCGGGCAGCATCGGATCATTGCCGGGACGGCGGCTGGCACCGCCGCCGGCATTCGACGCGCGTTTGGCGCGGGCGCGCTCGCCGATCGCGGCGTCGTCGTCCTTGCTGTAGAAACGGCCGCTGTCTTCGGCTGCGCGGCCTTGCTTGTTTTTACTGAGGAACGAGAACAAGCCCATGCGATGTCAGCTTCGTGAAGTCAGGTCAGTGAAGAGAGGATTTGCGCGCGGCCATCACGCCGGCGACGGTATAGAACGAGCCAAAGACCACTATTCTATCATCCTGACCAGCACGGCTAGTTGCATCCGCGAACGCCGCGGCCGGATCGGCGAAGGTTTTCACCGAAAACTCGTCTGGCTTGGCCCCGGCCGGCTTCTTCGATTCGACCAGCGCGGCCAGTTCCTGCACGTCGGCCGTGCGTGGCGACGGCAGCGTCGTCAAGCACCAGTGGTCGACCAGCGGCGCCACGTGCTCGATGACGGCTTCGATATCCTTGTCCTGCATGATGCCGAACACCGCGTAGGTGTAACGGTGGAAGCCCATGTTGCCCAGGTTCTGGGCCAGGGCCGCCGCCGCGTGCGGGTTGTGGGCGACGTCCAGCACCGTGGTCGGGCGCCCCGGCAGCACCTGGAAGCGCCCCGGCAGTTCGACCATCGCCAGGCCGGCGCGCACTTCCTGGGCGCCGACCGGCAGCTGCATGCGCAGCGCTTCGAGCGCGGCCAGCGCGGCCGACGCATTCAGCAGCTGGTTGGCGCCGCGCAGGGCCGGATAGGCCAGCGAATTGCGGCGCTGGCTGCGGCCGGCGAATGCCCACTGCTGCTTGTCGCCCTGGTAGTTGAAGTCGCGCCCCAGCAGCCACAGGTCGGCGCCGATGTTATTAGCGTGCTCGACCAGCGATTGCGGCGGCACCGGGTCGCTGCAGATCGCCGGCTTTCCCGGGCGGAAGATGCCGGCCTTCTCGAAACCGATTTCCTCGCGCGTGTCGCCCAGGTAATCCTTGTGGTCGATGTCGATGCTGGTGACGATGGACACGTCGGCGTCGATGACATTGACCGCATCCAGGCGCCCACCCAGGCCGACTTCGAGGATGGCGACGTCGACGCCGGCCTTCGAGATCAGGTACATGATCGCCAGCGTGGTGAACTCGAAATAGGTGAGGTCGGTGTCGGCGCGCGATTTTTCCACAAAGTCGAACGCCGCCACCAGCGCTTCATCGGTGGCCATGTCGCCGTTGATGCGAGCGCGCTCGTTGAAGTCGAGGAAGTGCGGCTTGATGTACAGGCCGACGCGGTAGCCGGATTGCAGCAGCACGGCTTCCAGCATGGCGCAGGTCGAACCCTTGCCATTGGTGCCGGCGACCATGATCACGGGGCAGTCGAAGGCCAGCTGCATGCGTTCCTTGACGGCGCGTACGCGGTCCAGGCCCATGTCGATGTGGGTTTCGGCGTGGCGCGACTCGAGCAGGGCCAGCCAGGCGGGCAAGGTGGTGGGGAGGTTTTGCATGATGGTTCGTGCGTGGAGCAACTTGCAAGCGTCGCCCCCGCGGAGGCGGGGGCCCAAGTTCTGCGTGCGCCGTCGGTGCGCCAGCAACTTGGATTCCCGCCTTCGCGGGAATGACGTATCTATGCGCCGTATCAGGCGATGACGTCGGCCGGCTGGTTCTGCAGCAGCGCCAGCAGGCGCGCGATTTCCTCGCGCATCTTGCGGCGATCGACGATCATGTCGACGGCACCCTTCTGGACCAGGAACTCGGCGCGCTGGAAGCCTTCCGGCAGCTTTTCACGCACGGTGTTCTCGATCACGCGCGGGCCGGCAAAGCCGATCAGCGCCTTCGGTTCGGCGATCACGACGTCGCCCATGAAGGCGAACGAAGCCGACACGCCGCCCATGGTCGGGTCGGTCAGCACGCTGATGAAAGGCAGCTTTTTCTCGGACAGCTTGGTCAGCATGGCCGTGGTCTTGGCCATCTGCAGCAGCGACAACAGGCCTTCCTGCATGCGCGCGCCGCCGGTGGCGGTGATGCAGATGAAGGGCACCTTCTGTTCCAGCGCGATCTGGGCGCCGCGCACGAAGCGCTCGCCGACCACCGAACCCATCGAACCGGCCATGAATTCGAATTCGAAGCAGGCCACCACGACCGGCAGGCTCATGATCGAGCCGCCCTGCACGATCAGCGCATCGGTCTCGCCGGTGGCGTCCATCGCGGCTTTCAGGCGGTCCGGGTATTTCTTGGAATCCTTGAACTTCAGGGTATCGACCGGCAGCGCGTCCTGGCCGATCTCGTAGCGGCCGCCTTCATCGAGCAGCGCGTCGAGGCGCGCGCGGGCGCGGATCCGCATGTGATGGTTGCACTTGGGGCAGACGTGCAGGTTCGACTCGAGGTCGGTGCGGTACAGCACGGCTTCGCACGATGGGCACTTGACCCACAGGCCCTCGGGCATGGTCTGTTTTTTGGCGGCATCGGAGCGCTGGATCCGTGGGGGCAGCAGTTTTTCCAACCAACTCATATTGTTCTCCTTTGCGGCATAGCTGAATTTGGGCGTAGTGTAGCCGTTCGGATTCCGCTTGTCGAATTCTTGCGGGTAAGCCCTTGCCTGTTCGACAAGCTTGAAAACCAGTCCAGATGCGGCTTGCGCGCCTTCAGGGCTGGATCACCTCGACCAGTTCGAAGTGCAGCGCGACCAGTTCGACCTCCTCGTGCAGGGTGCACTGCGGCAGGCAGCGAATGTGCACTTCCTGGAATTCACGGGCGCTGGCGAAGCCCTCGCCGCGCCACACCGGCTCGGGAATATGGCCGAAGCGGATGATCTCGACCCGGGTGGCGCGGATCAGGCAGCGCGGCCGGCGCTGGCCGTCGAGCACCTCGATCAGGTCGCCGGCAACATAGCCGCCGTCGCCCAGTTCGCCATAGCCGGCGTAGTAATCGGCGGCCACGTCGGCAGTGACGGTTTTATGGCCGGCGATCACTTCGCGCACCAGGCTGTCGTCGTATTCGTCGGCGCCCCAGAAGGTCAGACGCTTGGGGCGGGCAGCGGCTGTCACGCCTGCGCTATCCCCGCGCCATCCGCGGACGCGACCGGCACCACCTCGAACTCGATCCCGCCGATACGCGCCGCCAGGCCGTTGTAGACCCAGGCTTCCACCAGGGTGAACAGGAAGCCGAATACCGTGTAGCCCAGGGGCAGCAGGAGCACCGTGGACCATGCGAGCGTGCTGTCCTCGGCCCAGTACGGTATGCTGGCCAGCAAGGCGGCGGGCACCGAAAAGATCAGGTACAGGGCCGCCATCAGCTTGGCGGCTTGCAGTTTCGAAATGTCGAGCAGTGCCGTCCTGATCGGCTGCACTGCTCCCACCGGGCCGGGTACGCGCGCCGTCCATTCGATGCCGCCCAGGCGCCGCGCGATCCCGTTGTAGCACCAGGCCGTCCACAGCGTGAGGAGGAAGCCGAACAGCGCGTAGCCGAGCGGATAAATGACGAACATCCAGCCCATGGCGTCGCGCATCCAGTCAGGAATCTGGGCGAAGAACCCTACCACCAGGCCTGACAAGGCCCATAAGACGGCCAGGATCCTGGCCGCCTTCAGTGGCGAAACATGTGTCATGCGAAACGTGGCGATCGAACTCATGCGTTCCGGCTCCTCAATGGACGTCGATGTCGTGACGGCCGGTGTCCACGGCCCCGAATTCGAAACCGCCGATGCGCGCCGCCACCAGGTTGTAGACCCAGGCGCCGATCAGCGTCAGGACGAAGCCGAGTACCAGGTACAGGAACGGCAGCAGCACGACCATGATCACAACCCCGGCATCCCGCCTGACCAGCAGCGCCGCCAGCGCGAACAGCGCGAGCGGTGGAATCAACATCATGAAAGACAGCACGGCCATGACCTTGGCCGACTGCAGCGGGGAAAAGCGCAGGATTTGTGTTTTCATGACGGGATGGCGCGCCAAAACAGGTACCGCCGTCACTCTACCCCAGAGTTTCCAAAAATAAAACAAAAAGCCGGCGCCGGAACAGCAAGGTTCCGGCGCCGGCCCTGTACTGCGCCAGCTTGTCGCCTGGTCAGCGCCGCATCAGCGCGCGTCGAGCGCCGTGCGGATACCGGCAACGAAAGCCTGCACCGCCGCCGCAGCCCCTTCTTTGGGCGTGTTTTCCAGTTCCTGGATGATGCGGCTGCCGATGACGACCGCGTCGGCCACCTCGGCCACCTGCTTCGCGGTCTGGGCGTCGCGGATGCCGAAGCCGACGCCGATCGGCAGCTTGACGTGCTCGCGGATCGCCGCCACGCGGCGTGCGACGTCGGCGGTGTCGATGCTGCCGGCGCCGGTCACGCCCTTCAGCGACACGTAGTAGCTGAAGCCGCTGCCATGGCGCGCCACCTGCTGGATGCGATCGGTGGTCGAGGTCGGCGCCAGCAGGAAGATCAGGTCGAGGTCGCTGGCCTTCATCTCGGCGGCGAAGTCCGCGCACTCTTCCGGCGGATAGTCGACCACGATGGCGCCGTCGGCGCCCGCTTCCTTAGCCTGGCGCACGAATTCCTTCTGGCCCATGCGCTCGATCGGATTGGCGTAACCCATCAGCACCACCGGGGTGTGCTGGTTGGTCTGGCGGAACTCGCGCACGTAGTTCAGGACATCCTTCATGCTGATGCCGAAAACGAGCGCGCGTTCGCAGGCGCGCTGGATGACCGGGCCTTCGGCCATCGGGTCCGAGAACGGCACGCCGAGTTCCAGGACGTCGGCGCCGCCCGCGACCAGCGCGTGCAGCAGCGGCACGGTCAGTTCCGGGCCGGGGTCGCCGGCGGTGATGAAGGTGACGAGACCGGTCTTGCCCTGCTCTTTCAGGGCGTTGAAAGTCGATTCGATACGGGACATGCTGTGCTCTCTATTATTGTTATCAACCGAAGTTCAGGCCTGCGCGCTGCGCGACCGTGTGCATGTCCTTGTCGCCGCGGCCGGACAGATTGACCAGGATGATCTGGTCCTTCGGCAGCGTCGGCGCCAGCTTGGCCGCGTACGCAATCGCGTGCGAGGATTCCAGCGCCGGGATGATGCCTTCGATGCGGCAGCAGTCGTGGAAGGCCTGCAGCGCCTCGTCGTCGGTAATCGACACGTACTGGGCGCGCTCGATGTCCTTCAGCCAGGCGTGCTCGGGGCCGACGCCCGGGTAGTCGAGGCCGGCCGAGACCGAGTGGGTCTCGATGATCTGGCCATGCTCGTCCTGCAGCAGGTAGGTGCGGTTGCCGTGCAGGACACCCGGGAAACCGGCCGTCAGCGAAGCTGAATGCTTGCCGCTGTCCAGGCCCTCGCCGGCCGCCTCGACGCCGACCAGCTTCACGCCCGGCTCGTCGATGTACGGATAGAAGATGCCCATCGCGTTGGAACCGCCGCCGATACAGGCGACCACGTAGTCCGGCTGGCGGCCGGTCATCTGCGGCATCTGCACGCGGCATTCCTCGCCGATGACCGACTGGAAGTCGCGCACCATCATCGGGTACGGGTGCGGGCCGGCCACGGTGCCGATGATGTAGAAGGTGTTTTCGATGTTGGTGACCCAGTCGCGCATCGCTTCGTTGAGCGCGTCCTTCAGGGTCTTGGAGCCGGATTCCACCGGCACCACGGTCGCGCCCAGCAGCTTCATGCGGTAAACGTTCTGGGCCTGGCGCTTGACGTCCTCGCTGCCCATGTAGACCACGCATTCGAGGCCGAAGCGGGCGCAGATGGTGGCGGTGGCGACGCCGTGCTGGCCGGCGCCGGTCTCGGCGATGATGCGCGGCTTGCCCATGCGTTTTGCCAGCAGGGCCTGGCCGATCACGTTGTTGATCTTGTGGGCGCCGGTGTGGTTCAGGTCCTCGCGCTTGAAGAAGATCTGCGCGCCCAGGTCGCCGCTTGCGCCCTGCTGCGACCAGCGCTTGGCGTGGTAGACCGGCGACGGGCGGCCGACGAAGTGGGCCAGCTCGTAGCGGAACTCTTCCAGGAACTCGGGATCCTGGCTGTAGCGCGCGTAGGACTCGTTCAGTTCGGCCAGCGCGTGGCTCAGGGTTTCGGCGACGAAGGAACCGCCGTAGGGGCCGAAGTGGCCGCTCGCATCCGGCAGTTGGTAGTCGGGGGTCTTGAACAGCACCTTGGTGCCGCTGGTGTTACCGGATTCAGGGAGGTTTTTCATGGTGGTTTCGCTTGTCAGGTCATGGCATCGGCAGCCCGCACCGCGTCGACGAACGCGGCGATCTTGCGGGCATCCTTGATCCCCTTGCTTTCCTCGACACCGCTGCTGATGTCGACCGCATAGGGGCGTACTTGCGCCACCGCGCTAGTCGCGTTTTGCACGCTCAAGCCACCACTCAAAACGACCCGAGGCGCGAGCTCTTTTGAAATAACTGACCAATCGAAGACCTTTCCTGCGCCGCCGTAGGCATCGACCCAGGTGTCGAGCAGGAGGCCCGTGAACCAGGGGCTGGCGGCGCGGTATTGAGCTTCCGATTCTAGCAAATCGGCAGAAGTTGTGTCGGGTTTGACCCGGAACGCCCGCACGAACGGGCGCTTTACCGCCGCGGCGATCGCCGCGCACTCCTCGACCGTCTCGTCGCCGTGGAACTGCAGCAATGCGATCGGGCCTTCATTGACGGCCTGGTGCACCTGCCCGACCGTGGCGTTGACGAACAGGCCGACGCCGCTGACATACGGCGGCAGCGCCGGCGCCAGCGCGGCGAACTGCTCGGGCGTGACGAAGCGCGGGCTCTTCGGGTAGAACACGAAGCCGAGGGCGTCGGCGCCGGCGGCGACGGCGGCGTGGAGGTCTTGTTCGCGGGTGATGCCGCAGATTTTGATTCGGGTGCGTTGCATGAGAAAGCCTACGTGGACGAGCAAGCAACTCGTCGTTCCCGCGGAGGCGGGAACCCAAGTTTGCTTGCGTCTCGGTAATGCGTGCAACTTGGGTCCCCGCCTGCGCGGGGACGACGTTTACACGCTAACAAACGAAATAAGGTAGCGGAAATCGACTATAGCCAAGGCAAGGGCGACCAAGGCAAGGGCGACACCGGCTCTTGCGGCAACCCCCACTTCGCATCGTAGTCGATTGTAGCAAGGTATAAACCGTCGGGCATGAAGGTCGGTGCCGCGGCGTCGCGCGAGCGGGCGTTCAGCACATCGCGCATCCAGTCCGGCTCGTTGCGTCCGGTGCCGACGTAGATCAGCGAGCCGACGATGTTGCGCACCATGTGGTGCAGGAAGGCCGAGGCCTGCACGGTGAACACGATGACGTCGCCGTGGCGTTCGATGTCGACCCGGTGCATCTGCTTGACCGGCGTATTGGCCTGGCAGCCCGAGGCGCGGAAGCTGCTGAAGTCGTGGGTGCCGATCAGGTGGCGGGCGGCGGCGCGCATGCGCTCGACGTCGAGCGGGCGGAACACCCAGCCGGCGCGCCCGGCCAGCAGGCTCGATGGATTGGGGTGGTTGTACAGCACGTAATGATAGGTGCGCGAGCGGGCGGAAAAGCGCGCGTGGAAATCCTGCCCCTCGGCGTCGGGCGCAACCTCGTGCGCCCAGCGCACCACGATCGACTCCGGCAGGAAAGCGTTGGTGCCCCTGACCCAGGACTGCGCCGGGCGCACCAGGTCCGTGTCGAAGTGGATGACCTGCTCGATCGCGTGCACGCCGGCGTCGGTGCGGCCGGCGCAGGCGGTGGCGATCGGGGTGCAGGCGAATTTTTCGAGCGCGATTTCGAGCCGGTCCTGCACCGTATCGCGCGAAGGCTGTTTCTGGTACCCGTTCCAGGCGGTGCCCACGTACTGGACACCCATTGCGATTCTTCTCAACTGAAAACCTTATGCTAATGCCGCGCGCATGGCGTTGGCGCGGCCGATCTGCTCGCCCGTGCCGCCCTTGATCACTTCATCGAGCAGCTCGCGCGCGCCTTCCTTGTCGCCGATTTCCTGGTAGGCGATGGCCAGGTCGAGCTTGGTTTCCATCTCCATGTGGGCCGGCGATAGTTCACCGGCAGGCGCACCTGCACCGGCGTCGACATCATGCACCTCGGGCAGCGGCAGCGACGGCGTGTCGAGTTCGGCCAGGTCGAGGTCGAAGGCCGGCGCTTCCAGCTGCGGTTCGAGCAGGCCGTGCGGTGCATACGGGGCGTTCTCGACCGGCGCCGGGGTCGCCGGCGGCAGGCCGTCGAGTGCCGGCAGCGTGAACGGGTCGTCGTCCAGCGCCAGCGCCGGGGTGGCGGCCGGCGGCGTGTCGTCCAGCGTATCGTGCAGATCGAAGGCCAGGTCCGGCGCCGGGGTGCCCTGGGCCGTCGGACGCTTGTCTTCCAGGCCGAAGTCCATAGCGTCGAGGTCGAACAGCGGATCCCTCAGCTCGCTGGCCCGGGATGCCGTCTCGGGCGTGGCCGGGACGCCGGTGTGCAGCTCGCTCGGCAGGTCGGGCAAGTCGAATTCGCGGGCCAGGTTGGCCATGTCGATGTCGGTGTTCGGCGCGCTGCCCGGGACCGGCAGGAGCTCGTCGGCCAGGTGCGGATCCAGGTGCGGCACCGGGTTCGGCGCCGGCGTGGCGCCGAAGTCCATGTCGAACGAGAAGTCGAGCGGATCGTCGGCGGCAGCCGGCGTCTGCGCGGCAACTGGTGCCAGGGCCGGTGCGGCCGGTGCCGGGTCGAAGGCGCCCATGTCGAACTCGAGGTCCGGCACGTCGTTGGATGCGGTGATTTCGCGGACATCCGGGGTCGGCAGCGCGGTCTGGTCGGCGGCGTGCGGCTCGAAGGCCAGGCCGCCGAGGTCGAAGTCGAGCAGGTTGTCGTCCTCGGCCGGGGCTGGCGCCGGCGCCGGCGTTGGGACAGCAGCTGCCGGCTGGGCCGTGGCCATGGCGCCGGCGAAATGCTGGTCGAAGCTCATCGGCTCGCGCGACGCATCGGCGCCACTGCCATGCGCGCTGTCGGCGGCATCGGCGGCCAGGAAGGCGTCGTCCAGGTCCTTCGACAGCAGGTCGTCGTGGGCCGGCGCCGGGGCCGCGGCAGCGGCCACGCCGGCGCCGACGGCACCCGCAGCCAGGCCGGCGGCGGCGGCCCCGCCCAGCGCAGTGCCGGCACCGGTGCCGGCATACAGCGGGTTGTGCGGATCGATAGCCCGGCCCAGCGCCGCGGCCTGCGCCCATTCGTCGCCCTGGCCGCGCGTGATGCCGTACAGCTCGCCGGCCTGGGTTTCGAAGGCGCGCTGGTCCTTGCGCGCGGCGTAGATCTCGAGCAGCTTCAGGCGCACCGGCAGGCGTTCCGGATGGGTGCGCAGCGCTTCCTTCAGGATTTCCTCGGCCTGGGCATCGCGGCCGTAGGCGATGTAGACGTCGGCTTCGGCCACCGGGTCGACCTCATTGGTGTCGAGCTGGCTGGCGGACGGCGCGAAGCTGGAATTGAACACGCTGTTGTTGGTGTCGACGCTCTGGCCTCCTGCTTCGGCGAACATCGAATGCTGGGGCTCGGTCGGCACACCCAGGATCGACGGTTCGGACACGGCCTTGACCGTGGCCTTCTTGCGGCGCTGGGCGATGCCGAGCGCGGCCAGCAGCAGCACCGCGGCGCCGGCGCCGAGGTAGGTCAGGTTGTCCATGATGAAATCGAACAGGCCCGGCTCGGGTGCCGATGCGGGGGCCGCCGCGGCCGGCTTGTTGGCCGCATTCGCCGCCGGCTTGATCGGCGGCAGCTTGTTGGGCGCCGGCTTGTTGTCGGTCAAGACAGCATCCGGGGCCTTGGCAGCGGGTGCGGCGGCGGGTGCCGAGGCATTGTTCTGCGCTTCGGCGCCGGCCTTGTTCTTGACCTCGGCCAGCTTCTGCAGGTCGGTGATGTTGCGCTCGAGTTCCTTCACGCGCGTCTGCGATTCTTCGAGTTCGCGCTGCTTGGCAATCGTGTCTTCGGTGCTGGTGGTGGCGCCCTTCCCGGCCGGCGTGCTCGGTGCCGCCTTGGACAGGCGCAGCTGGTCCTGCGATTCGTTGGCCGCGGTCGGGCGCTCCTCGACCTTGGCGCTGATCTTGCCGGTGCCACTCTGGCTGGCGCGCGGGGTCTTCTCGGCTTCGCCGGCGCCGACCTGGCCGGCCAGCTTGTTGCGGTAGGCGTTGAAGTCGGCCGCGTGCGCGACGACCACGCCGTGCGCCTCGCCATCGCCGATGGCGCCGACGGCATCCGCGCCCGGCACCGACAGGATGCGGCCCGACTTCAGGCGGTTCATGTTGTTGCCCATGAAGGCATCCGGATTGGCGCGGTACAGCGCGACCAGCATCATGTCGAGCGAGACCTCGGCCGGCTTCAGCTGGGCGGCGATCTTGCCCAGGCTGTCGCCCGGGCGCACGCGGTATTCCGATGCCGCAGCAGCGCGGTTGCGTGCCGGGGTGTCCGCACGCTCTTCCGGCGCACGGCGGCTGGCGGCCGGGCGTTCGGCCGCCTGGCGCGTCTCGTCCGCACGGGTACGTCCGGCTGCCGGCGCCGCGTCGCTGCGCGCACGCGCGCTATCGGCTGCCGCCACCTGGGCCGACTGCGTCGCGCGCAGCTCGGCCGGATCGAGCAGGAAGGTGTACTCGCGCACCAGGCGGCCGTTATTCCACGACAGTTCCAGCAGCAGGTCGACGAAGGGCTCGTTCAGCGGCTGGCTCGAGCTGACGCGGATGAACTGGCGGCCGCCGCGCTGCTCGACGTTGAAGCGCAGCGACAGCAGCGCCGGATTGAAGTCGATGTTGGCGGTCTTGAAGGCTTCCGGCGAGGCCAGCTTGGCGACCAGGCCGGACGCCTCTTCGGGCGACACCGACGTCAACTCGATCTCGGCACGCAGCGGCTGCCCGAGGGCGGACAGCACGGTCAGCTTGCCCAGTCCGGCTGCATGGGCCGCCGAGCTCAGGACCAACGCACTGGCGACCGCCGCCGTGAGTTTCTTCAGCGCGGACGACTTCAACGGGAGGCGGTGGGTGGAGTGCATATTCGGAACCGAGTGAGTTGAGCGGGAGAAAGATGTTGCCCAGAGGTCTCAGCAACATATCACCATGCATTATGGCATGCAAGTTTTACGGGGGAAACACTTCCCGTTCATGAGATAGGTACAGTCCAGGCATCGATAAGTGATGTTTTTTGGCCTTCATGATGATTATTCGTCATGATACCAATCGTGTGCCGTAGGGCGCGCGCGGGAATACGCAGGTTGCAAATGGCCCGCTCAAAACAACTCGCCCCCGCGAAGGCGGGGACCCAAGTGTGTAAGCGTGTCGACAACTCACGCAGAACTTGGGTCCCCGCCTGCGCGGGGACGACGGTTTCAAGGCTGACTCGAAACGTGACGCTAGTATTACTGGTCCAGCACGATGCGCAGCATGCGGCGCAGCGGCTCGGCCGCGCCCCACAGCAGCTGGTCGCCGACGGTGAAGGCCGACAGGTATTCCGGGCCCATCGACATCTTGCGCACGCGGCCGACCGGGATGCGCAGGGTGCCGGTGACGGCGGCCGGGGTCAGGTCGACGATCGAGGCTTCGCGCGTGTTCGGCACGAACTTCACCCACTCGTTGTCCGAGGCGATGATGTCGTTGACTTCGTCCAGCGGCACGTCCTTCTTGAGCTTGATGGTCAGCGCCTGCGAGTGGCAGCGCATCGCGCCGATGCGGACGCACAGGCCGTCGACCGGGATCGGGCTGGCACCGAAGCCTTCGCCGCGGCCCAGGATCTTGTTGGTCTCGGCGCCGGCCTTCCACTCTTCCTTCGACTGGCCGTTGTCCAGGTCCTTGTCGATCCAGGGGATCAGGTTGCCGCCCAGCGGCACGCCGAACTGCTTGGTCTCTTCCGCGGACAGGCCATGCTGGGTGGCCAGCACGGTGCGGTCGATTTCCAGGATCGCCGATGCCGGATCGTCCAGCAGGTGCTTGACCGAGCCGTTGATGGTGCCGAACTGGGTCAGCAGTTCGCGCATGTGCTGGGCGCCGCCGCCCGATGCCGCCTGGTAGGTCATCGAGGTCATCCAGTCGACCAGGTCGTTCTTGAACAGGCCGCCCAGGCCCATCAGCATGCACGACACGGTGCAGTTACCGCCGACGAAATTCTTGACGCCGCGCGACATGGCGTTCTTGATCACGTCCAGGTTGACCGGATCCAGCACGATGATGGCGTCGTCCTTCATGCGCAGGGTCGACGCAGCGTCGATCCAGTAGCCGTTCCAGCCGGCCGCGCGCAGCTGCGGGAACACTTCGGTCGTGTAGTCGCCGCCCTGGCACGAGATGATGATCTCGCACTTGGACAGTTCGGCGATGTCGGTCGCGCTCTTCAGTTTGGTCTCGTTCTTCGCCATCTTCGGAGCGTCGCCGCCCGGGTTCGACGTGGTGAAGAACACCGGCTCGATATGATCGAAATCGCCCTCGTCCTGCATGCGCTTCATCAGGACCGAGCCGACCATGCCGCGCCAACCAACCAGACCTACAAGTTTCATTTTTTTCCCTCGGGTTTTCAAAATTATTCTAAGCGTTTCGTATGAACGCGGCTTCAGGCCAGCGCGTTGACGACGGCGTCGCCCATCTGTTCGGTACCGACGCGGGTGGTGCCTTCCTCGAAGATGTCGGCGGTGCGCAGGCCCTGCGCCAGCACCTTCTTGACCGCGGTCTCGATGCGGTCGGCCTGTTCCGTCTTGCCGAGCGAGAAACGCAGCATCATCGCGGCCGACAGGATGGTCGCCAGCGGATTCGCGATGCCCTTGCCCGCGATGTCAGGCGCCGAACCGTGCGAGGGCTCGTACAGGCCCTTGTTGTTGGCGTCCAGCGAGGCCGACGGCAGCATGCCGATCGAGCCGGTCAGCATCGCGGCCGCGTCCGACAGGATGTCGCCGAACATGTTGCCGGTCACGATGACGTCGAATTTCTTCGGTGCGCGCACCAGCTGCATCGCGGCGTTGTCGACGTACATGTGCTCGAGCTCGACGTCCTGATATTCCTGGTGGACGTCGGTGACGATATCGCGCCAGAACTGGAAAGTTTCCAGCACGTTGGCCTTGTCGACGCTGGTGACGCGGTTGCCGCGCTTGCGCGCCGCCTGGAAGGCCACGTGGGCGATGCGGCGGATCTCGCCTTCCGCATAGCGCATCGTGTCGAAGCCTTCGCGCTGGCCGGCGAACGGGCCGTCCGGGCACTCGCGCACGCCGCGCGGCTTGCCGAAATAGATGTCGCCGGTCAGTTCACGGATGATCAGGATGTCCAGGCCGGACACCACTTCCGGCTTCAGGGTCGAAGCGCCGGCCAATTCCGGATACAGGATCGCCGGACGCAGGTTGGCGAACAGGCCGAGTTCCTTGCGCAGGCCGAGGATGGCCTGTTCCGGACGCAGCGCGCGCTCCAGCTTGTCGTACTGGTAATCGCCGACGGCGCCAAACAGCACCGCGTCGGCGGCCTTGGCCAGCGCCAGCGTCTGTGCGGGGAGCGGATGGCCGTGGGCCGCGTAGCCGGCGCCGCCGACGTCCGCGCTCTCGAGCTCGAATTTTTCATCGAGCGCGTTCAGGACCTTGACCGCCTGGGCCGTGATTTCGGGACCGATGCCGTCGCCCGGCAGGATTGCAATCTTCATGTCGCTCTTCTTTGATCAGATGGTGTTGGCCAGCCAGGGTTGCTCGCGCAGGTGGCGCTCTTCGTAGGCGCGGATGTCGTCGGCATGGCGCAGCGTCAGGCCGATCTCGTCCAGGCCGTTCAGCAGGCAGTATTTGCGGAAGTCGTCGATCGGGAATTCGAAACCGATGTCGCCGCCGGGGGTGCGCACCACGCGCTGCTCCAGGTCCACCACCAGCTTGAAGCCGGGGAAGGCCTTTACTTCATTGAACAGCTGGTCGACCTGGGCTTCGCTCAGCACGATCGGCAGCAGCCCGCTCTTGTAGCAGTTGTTGAAGAAGATGTCGGCGAAGCTCGGCGCGATGATGGCGCGGAAGCCGAACTGCTGCAGCGCCCACGGCGCGTGCTCGCGCGAGGAGCCGCAGCCGAAGTTCTTGCGCGCCAGCAGGATCGACGCACCCTGGTAGCGCGGCTGGTTCAGCACGAAGTCCGGGTTCAGCGGACGCTTGCTGTTGTCCATGCCCGGTTCGCCGTGGTCCAGGTAGCGCCACTCGTCGAACAGGTTGGGGCCGAAGCCGGTGCGGCGGATCGACTTGAGGAACTGCTTCGGAATGATGGCGTCGGTATCGACGTTGGCGCGGTCGAGCGGCGCCACCAGGCCTTCGTGGATGGTGAATTTTTCCATGGTCTTACCTCCCGCCGGCGCCGGTGATCACCTGGCCGACTTTCTGCACGTCGCGGCCCATGCCCGAGATGGTGTTGCAGCCGGTGACGGCGAAGGCGACGAGTGCGAGGACGAATACTTTTTTCATTGCTTGTTCCTGATGTTTCTGGTTTCGAACCAGTTGGCATCTGCCAACACAACCGGGGTCAGAGCCCAAAAGGCTACACCGGGCTCTGACCCCTCACGTCCACGAAATGCCCGGCGATACCGGCCGCGGCGGCCATGGCCGGCGACACCAGGTGGGTGCGTCCGCCCTGCCCCTGCCGGCCTTCGAAGTTGCGGTTCGAGGTCGAGGCGCAGCGTTCGCCCGGTTCCAGGCGGTCGGCGTTCATCGCCAGGCACATCGAGCAGCCCGGCTCGCGCCATTCGAAGCCGGCGGCCTTGAAGATCTGGTCCAGGCCTTCGCGCTCGGCCTGCGCCTTGACCAGGCCGGAACCCGGCACCACCATCGCCAGCTTCACGTTGGAGGCGCGCTGGCGGCCGCGCACGACGGCGGCGGCGGCACGCAGGTCTTCGATGCGCGAGTTGGTGCAGGAGCCGATGAAGACCTTGTCGATGCGGATGTCCTCGATCGGGGTGTTCGGCTCGAGAGCCATGTAGACCAGCGCCTTTTCCATGGCGTCGCGCTTGACCGGGTCACGTTCCTTGTCCGGATCCGGGACGCGGCCGTCGATCGTGGTCACCATCTCGGGCGAGGTGCCCCAGGTGACCTGCGGCTTGATGTCGGCCGCGTTCAGGGTCACGACCAAGTCGAACTTGGCGCCCGGGTCGCTGTGCAGCGTGCGCCAGTAGGCGACCGCCTGCTCCCACTGCGGCCCGCTCGGTGCGAACGGACGGCCCTTGACGTAGTCGATGGTGGTGTCGTCCACCGCGACCATGCCGGCGCGCGCGCCCGCTTCGATCGCCATGTTGCAGACGGTCATGCGGCCTTCCATCGACAGCGAGCGGATGGTCGAGCCGGCGAATTCGATCGCATAGCCGGTACCACCGGCGGTGCCGATCTTGCCGATCACGGCCAGCACGATGTCCTTGGCGGTCACGCCGGCCGGCAGCGCGCCGTCGACCTGCACCAGCATCGACTTCGACTTCTTGGCCAGCAGCGTCTGCGTGGCCATCACGTGTTCGACTTCCGAGGTGCCGATACCGTGCGCCAGGCAGCCGAAGGCGCCGTGGGTCGAGGTGTGCGAGTCGCCGCAGACCACGGTCATGCCGGGCAGCGTGGCGCCCTGCTCCGGCCCGATAACGTGCACGATGCCCTGGCGCTTGTCGTTCATGTTGAAGTAGGTGACGCCGAACGCCTTGGCGTTGCCGTCCAGGGTCTCGACCTGCAGGCGCGAGGTCGGGTCGGCAATGCCTTCGCGGCGGTCGGTGGTCGGGACGTTGTGGTCGGCTACGGCAAGGTTGGCCGAGGTGCGCCATAGCGGGCGCTTGGCCACGCGCAGGCCTTCGAAAGCTTGCGGGCTGGTGACTTCATGGACCAGGTGACGGTCGATATACAGCACGGTGGTGCCATCGGCATCGGCACGCACGACATGCGAATCCCAGAGTTTGTCGTAGAGCGTCTTTAAGGTAATCATCCTTGCATCCCATTTCAAATGACCGCTTCATGCGGGCATGGTCTTTGATTATGCCATATTTGTGCACTGCGAAAACCCGGGCGCCTTGCACGATTATTTCAATGCCGCGCTTTCTGACCAAACAATATTTGCGGACCAGAAACGGAACACAAATAAAAAAAGCCTGCGCATTTCCTGCACAGGCTTTTCGTAGCTTTGTTGCGCAAAAGTTTCAGGAACGTTTTTGCGCCATCGCGGTGCCTTTATGCCGCCAGGCGCACTGCGGAGCGGCAGCCGTCCATCAGGAAGGACAGGCCGACCACCAGCACCAGCGAGCCTTCCGCCGAGCGCGCGGTGCCGGTGATGCCTTCGACGGTCAGCGCCGTCATCGGCTTGATCACCAGGTCGGCGGTGCCGTCCACCGCTTCCATCGCCAGGATGTAGGGCTGGGGCGCATTGATCACGATGCCGACACGCTCGGTGCACGGCTCGTAGCCGAGCGAGGCGGCCAGCGAGCGCACCGGCAGCGGACGGCCCTGGTCCTTCAGCACCGGGGCGCCGCCGACCTGCATGAACTCTTCCGGCAGCTCGACCACGCGCTCGACCACCGCCATCGGCAGCGCCAGCTGGGCGTTCGAGGTCGACACCAGCATGGTCGGCACGATCGACAGTTCGATCGGCAGGCGGATCGAGAACTTGGTGCCCTTGCCCAGGTTCGAGTCGATGCGGATCGCGCCGCGGTTCTTCTCGACCGCGGTCTTGACCACGTCCATGCCGACGCCGCGGCCGGACACCGAGGACGCCACTTCCTTGGTCGAGAAGCCCGGCAGGAACACCAGCTGGTAGGCTTCGTCGTCGGAAGCCGCCTGGTGCTCGCCGATCAGGCCTTTCTCCATCGCCTTCTTGCGCAGGCTGGCCGGATTCATGCCGCGGCCGTCGTCCTGCAGCACGATCATGACGCTGTTGGCTTCCTGCCAGGCTTTCAGCAGGATGAAGGCCTTGGCCGGCTTGCCGTTGGCGACGCGGTCTTCCGGACCTTCGACGCCGTGGTCGAGCGCATTGCGCAGCATGTGCACCAGCGGATCGTACAGGCTGTCCACCACCACGCGGTCGACTTCGGTCTCGGCGCCTTCGATGGTCAGCTCGACATCCTTGCCGAGGTCTTTCGCCAGTTCGCGCACCAGGCGCGGGAACTTCTGGAACAGGCGGCCCACCGGCTGCATACGGGTCGCCAGCGTGGCGCGCTGCAGCTCGGCCGAGTAGCGCGACGCGCGCTCCAGGGTCTCGGTCAGCGTCGCCATCAGGGTCGCGGCCTGGCCTTCGAACTTGAACTGCGACAGGCGCTCGAGCAGCACGGCGGCCTGGTTGGCGGCCTGCACCGATTCGCCGGCCACTTCCAGCAGCGCGTCCAGCTTGACCGCGTCGATACGGATGCTCTCGTCCTTGGCCGGCGCGGCGTTGGCCGGCTTCGGCTCGGCGGCGCGGCGCTCGCTGCCGTCCCAGCCTGGCTTGGCCGGTGCGGCGGCGGTGTCGGCCGCTGCGCTGGCCGTCGCGGCCGCTGCCGGGGCGGCGGGGGCGGCGGCCTGCACTGCCGGCGCAGCTACAGACGCAGCCGCAGCCGCTGCCGGCAGCGCGGTGCCGGCCGGGACCACGGCGGCATACATCGCTTCCCAGTCCAGGCCATCGGCGCTCGCGGGTGCGGCGACCGGCGTGGCGGCAACCGGTGCCGGCGCCGCGACAGGTGCCGCTGCCGGTGCCGGTGCCGCCTTCGGCGCATCCAGGCCGGCGATCGCATCTTTCAGCATGCGCTCCAGCTCGTCCGGCATCGAGGCCAGCTGCTCGGGCGCGGTGCCGTTATTCAGCTCGTTCAGCTGGTCGGCGACGAAGCCGGATGCCGTCAGCGAGGCTTCGATCGCCCCCGGCGTGACCGGGGCTGCGCCGGTGCGCAGCGCGTCGAACAGGTTCTCGGTCAGGTGGCAGGCCGCCACCAGCGCCGGCAAGCCCATGAAGCCCGCGCCACCCTTGATGGTGTGGAACGAGCGGAACACGGCGTTCAGCGTTTCCTTGTTGTCCGGATCGCGTTCGAGGCGCAGCAGATGCTCTTCCACGTTGGTCGCCAGATCCAACGCCTCGACAACGAAATCCTTGAGCATTTCATCCATTAGAATCCCAGATCGGCAAGAAGGTCATCGACACTGTCCTGGTCCAGGGCCGCAGCCGGCACCGACGGACCCGACATCAACTGCACCGGCTGCTCCTGAACGGCCTGCTTCTGCGCCAGCTTTTCCTTCACGTCGGCCGGCGCGCTGTCGCGCAGCAGCTGCGCCAGCTCGTTCTCGACCGTCTTGGTGATGTTCACCACTTTCTTGATCAGCTGGCCCGTGATGTCCTGGAAATCCTGGGCCATCATGATTTCGAGCAGGCGCGCCTTTTCCGCCTCGGTCGCTTCGGACACCATCTGGGCGAACTGGCGCGCATCGCCGGCCAGCGCCTTGAACTGCTCGATCGACAGCTTGCCGGCGAACAGGTCGGCCCAGCGGTTTTCCATGTCCTTGGCCTGCTTCGACAGCACGTCCTGTGCCGGCATGCCTTCGTCCAGGGTGTTCAGCACCTTGTTGGCGGCCTGCTCGGTCAGGCTGGCCACGTATTCCAGGCGGTCTTGGGCGTCGACGATCTGCGACGAGGCTTCGGTCAGCGCCTTGTCGTAGCCGAGCTCGCGCAGCGAGTCGTGCATCACGCGCACGATGCCGCCGAGGCGCTCGTACATGTTCTTTTCGGCTTCGTCCATCGGTTCGGTGCCGGCGGCGGCGGCAACTGCAGCGGCGGGTGCCACGGCGGCCACCACCGGCGCCGGCGCGACGGCGGTGGCGGTGGCGGAGGCGGTCGACATCTGGTCGAACAGGGCCTCCAGGTCGTCGATGTCGTCAGCAGCGGCAGCGGCCGGGGCGGCGGGAGCCGGTGTCGGATCGGCGGCCGGCGCGCTGGCTCGCTGCGCTGCCACTTCCTCGAATAAGGCGTCGAAATCGTCAGCGGCGTCGGTCATAGTCCCTGCTTCTCCATAATGTAAATGTCGCGATGATCTGTGCGGTGTCGGTGCGGATGCTGTCTGTAAATAGACAGCTTAAGATTACGGCGAGTGTATCAGCGTGGTTGCCGTAGGTAAATCTTTCAGTACGGCACCGTTGTGAATGCCCCAGTAAACTTAGTTTCGAAACAATCTTTCACGTCGTTTCTAGTTATTTTCACAAAGCAAGTGTTGTATTTTTTTATCGTGAGGCGTTGTGACAGCTGCTGTTTTCGCGCGGATTAGCGAGCACATCTCTGAGTAAGATCAATCATTTACGATCCGCCAGTCCCGAAAAGGCGCACTACAATAGAGGTAACGTGACCTGAGAGGAGGACTCAGCATGTACCGGAAAATTCTGATCACAACTGACGGTTCGGCGGTCTCGCAACACACCGCCTGCGCTGGCATCCAGTTCGCGAAACAGATGGGTGCCGAAGTACTCGCCCTGTTCGTCGCCCCCGACTACCAGTATCCCGTGTATGTCGAAATCATCCCGCCCTCCTACCCCACCGAAGAAGACTACATCGACCAGATGCGGCAGATGGGCGAACAGTACATGGGTTCCATCATGCGCTCGGCGGCGCAAGCCGGTTTGAAGCATTCTTGTTTGACGGCATTTTCCGACGCTGCGGCGCTGAAAATCGTCGACGTTGCTGAGGAACAACAGTGTGACCTGATCTTCATGGGTTCGCACGGACGCAGCGGCTGGGGCCAGCTGCTGCTCGGCAGCGTAACCAACAAAGTACTGTCGCAAACGACCCGGCCGGTGCTGGTGCACCGCCTGATCCGCGAACCTGGTACCTGAGCGCAGCCGGTGGCCGGAGCCCGGCGCATGCGATTTCCGCCGGGGAGCGACTTTTCGTTAAAAAATTTACATGAGTCTGTGTTGAAGGTGCTAGGATGCACCATTGACTCATACGCATGGTTGGGGACTTCTATGATCCGTATTGTCATCGCCGACGACCACACCATCATGCGCGAGGGCCTCAAGCGCATCCTCGACGGTGCGCTCGACATCGAAATCGTCGGCGAAGCCATCAATGGCTTCGAAGTGCTGTCGCTGGTGCGCCAGGGCGGCTTCGACCTGCTGCTGCTGGACCTGTCGATGCCCGGCCGAAGCGGTGTCGACCTGATCCGCCAGGTGCGCAGCGAAGCGCCCAAGCTGGCGATCCTGATCCTGACCATGCACGAGGAAGAGCAATATGCGGTGCGCGCCATCCGCGCCGGCGCCCAGGGCTACCTGACCAAGGAAAGCGCCGGCACCCAGCTGGTCGGCGCCATCCGCAAGGTCGCCTCCGGCCGTCCTTACATCAGCACCGAGGTGGCCGAGCAGCTGGCGCTGAACATCATGGCGCCCAACGAACAGCTGCTGCACAAGCAGCTGTCGGACCGCGAATTCGAAGTGTTCTCGCTGCTGGTGGGCGGCAAGTCGATCACCGAGATCGCCAACAACCTGCACCTGTCGGTCAAGACGGTGAGCACCCATAAAACCCGCATCATGCAGAAAATGGGCATGACCTCGCTGTCGGAAATGGTCCAGTATGCAGTGGCGCACCGCCTGCTGGCACCGATGAAGGCGTAACCCGGACGCTACGAAGCCTCGGTTTATTTCAGCTTGTAATGATTTTTGACCTTTTCACGCAACATTAGTGCGGCTTTGCGGCCAAACGACCCCGTAGCGACATGCCAGTCCGGATGCCTCTCCTACAGCATCCGGCACCCGCTTCCCCTCTGTGGCTCCCTCCTGAAGTCAGAAAACTCCTACAAGCTGACGCTCCGTCCTACCTACACATTCAGCCGTTACTGATATGAATGCCGAACTCGTGTTGGCATACTGATTTCAGCGTTTCGACTTGCTTGCGGTCCATATCCAGGTCTAGGGCGTTGTGTTTGACGCTTTGACCAGTCGACGCGGTGCACATCGCACCCGCCAGCTGACCCGGCCGGGAACCGCCTGAAACCTTGATTTCCTTCACCTGGAGATGAGTATGCAGTCCCAGCCAATGTCAGAACAACGCAACGCCGCCCAATCGACCCTGCACTCGTCCCAGATGGAAGCCGGTCGCCAGCGCCAGGGGCGCCTGTGGTCCAACCTGAAGGAAGTGTGCGATCTGCTGCACATCCCGGCCGCGGTGTCGATGAACACCGAAGAACTCCTGTTCCAGCACGTGCAGTTCAAGACGGGCCAGCGCGTGCACACGATCGGCCAGGCCTTCGACACCCTCTACATCGTCAATTCCGGCTTCCTGAAAACGGTGCTGATCGACGAATTCGGCAACGAGCAGGTGCTCAGCTTCCCGATGAAGGGCGATATGCTCGGCGTCGACGGCATCCACACCCGCCACTACGCTTCGGAAGCCGTGGCGTTGTCCGACTGCGACCTGATCCTGGTGCCGTTCAAGAAGCTCACGGCCCTGGGCCGCGTGCACGCCGAGCTCGAGAACCTGATGTACGGGGTGATGAGCCGCGAGCTGGTGCGTGAACAGGCGATGATCGGCATGCTCGGCGCCCTGTCGGCCGAGGCGCGGGTGGCTCGCTTCCTGATCTCGCTGGCCGACCGCTTCGCGGCGATGGGCTACTCGAGCAAGCTGTTCAACCTGCGCATGACGCGGCATGAAATCGGCAGCTATCTCGGCCTGACGCTGGAAACGGTCAGCCGCACGCTGTCCGCCTTCAACGAGATCGGCCTGATCACCGTCGACCAGCGCACCATCGGGATCAAGGATCCGGAAGCGCTCAAGACGCTGCGCCGCCTGCCGCCCTCCCGTTCGCGCGCCAAGCAGAACGCCAAGCACAAGGCCGATGCCGATTCCGGTGACGGCCAGGTGCTGGCCACGGCCTGAAGCCTGCGACCGGCACGACCGGCTGCAATGGCCACAGCGGCCACTGCGGCTGGTCGTGCTTGCAGAGAATTCCTCTACGCCTGAACCCACTCGTGACCGTTTGCGCCACCGAGCCAGACCCATCAATAAAAAAGCCGGCTCCTGCAAGAGTCGGCTTTTTTCATGGTGCCCCTGGGCGTCGCCTTTGCACGGGCAATGGCCAGTGCCGGCTTTCTGCAGCGCTGGCTCTGCTGATAAAGCCCGTACTGCATCTAATTGTCCGACAGCCGGCCCAGCCAATCGGCACCGAGCCGCTACCCGTACACTGAAGCGTTTTCTTCTGTAATTCCTAACCGTGCTCACCAGGATTCCGGCAGCCCAGGCCGTCGGAATCCGAGCCGCCTCACCTGTCAGTCACGCACCAGCACACTACCATTGACCTTCACCTGGTCGCCGACGCGGAAACCAGGGTCATTGTCGTAGGAAATGTTCTGCGTCGCGCCATTCTCGTAGCGCACCACGACCTCGAAACGGTCGCCGCTGCGCGCATTGCGTTCGATGCTGCGGCCGGCCAGCGCGCCCGCCACGGCGCCGGCAGCGGTCGCCGCCGTACGGCCGCTGCCGCTGCCGACCTGGTTGCCCAGCAGGCCGCCGACCGCGGCGCCGCCCAGCGTGCCGAGCGCCGAGGCCTGGCCATTCGCCTGCACCACGTTGATCGCTTCGATCGTCGCGCAATTCGTGCAGTAGCGTGCGACGCGGTCGTCACGCGGCGCCGGTCGCGCATCGCGCCCGGCCGGTGGCGGGCCGGAACGCAGGTCGGGACCGGCCGCGCGCGGCGGCGGACCACCGGCCAGCAGCGGATGGCCGAGCATCGCGGTGGTGTAGCGGCCGTTGGCGCGGATGGTGGCGGTGACCGGTGCGTCCGGCGCGATGTTGTCATTGCGGCGGATGCGGTACACGCCGCTGTACTGGCCCGGCCGTACTTCCGGCAGCGCGAACACGCCCGAGGTACCGGCGATCTGCACGTCGACCTTGGCGCCCGGCGTACCGAACACGGTGAATTGCAGGTCGTTGCCCGGACCGAGATCGTTGCTTCCGCGCACATCGAAGCTCTCAACGTGCGGGACCGCGGCCAGGCGTCCGCCATCGTCGCGGCCTACCGGGCCGCGCACCAGGGGTTCGCCCAGCAGGCGCGTAATGACCTGGCCGCCGGCGCGCAAGTTAGCCGTCACCGGGCTGTCCGGACGCAGGCGGTCGTGCGTGCCGATGGTGTAAGTGCCCTGGTAGGTGCCGGGACGGGTCTCCGTCAGGTGCAGGTTGCGCGTGGCGCCGTCGATGCGCACGGTGGCATTGCCGCCCGGCGAGCCATACAAGTCGAAATTCAGTTCGGTGCCCGGTTCCAGGCGGCGCACTTCGTCGACGTTGAAACCTTCGATGCGCGGGGCGATGGCGGCCGCGCGCGGGTGGCGGTCCTGGGCCTGGGCCGGTCCCGGAACGGTGATCGACAGCAGCGGCAGTGCCGTGACCACGGCCGCAGCCAGTTTTTTGGATGTATTCGCCATGATGTCCTCCGGGCTCGCGAGTGAATTTTCGATGTGCCTAGCGTACGCCGCCCATCCGTAAACCTCGGTGCGCTAACGTACGCTATGCACGGCCTCGCCAGACGTGACGAAAATGCGCTCGCCCGGCGCCGGCTTCACCGTGTAGCCCCCAGTAAATGAACCGAAAGAAGGCAGGATCATGCGCGCCGGTCCGACTACGAAACACGGCAGCCGCAAGGCGTCCGAACGGGTCGCCAGCACATAGGCAGGATGGACGTGGCCGGCCAGCACGTAACCCGGCGCGTCGATGTCCGGATGGTGGCAGAAGGAAAATGGACCGACTGTATAAGGCTCGTCGACCAGGTCGATGCCGAGCGCCTCGGCCGGGTCGCCGGCATGCTTGTCGTGGTTGCCGCGCACCAGCGTCAGCACCAGGTCGCAGCGGCGGCGGCGCCAGGCCAGCATCGCCGCCTGGGTGGTGGCGGCATGCGACGCGCGTGCGTGCAGGAAGTCGCCCAAAAACAGGACGTGCGTGGCGCCGGTGGCGTCGATCAGGGTGTCGAGTCCATCCAGGTTTTCGTTGGTGGTGCCGTGCGGTACCGGGATGCCGAAGGAGCGGAAAGCCGCCGCCTTGCCGAAGTGGATGTCGGCGATGACCAGCATCTCCAGGCGCGGCCAGTACACGGCTTTCTGCGGCAACAGCAGCACCCGTTCGCCGGCAAGCGCCAGCACCGAAGCGTCGCGCGGACCGCTGTTCTCCCCCTGGTTCATGCCGCGGCCGCCTTTTCCAGTTCGCGTACCATGCGCGCCACGCGGTCCGACAGCTTTTCGGTCGACACCTTTTCGCGGAAGCGCTCGACCATCAGCGGAAAGCCGAAGGGTGTGGCGCGCTTGACCTCGTGGTAGGCGATGCGGCGTCCGTGCAGCGCGTTGAGGGTATCGCGCAGCCGGGTCAGTTCCAGCTCCTGCTCCAGCACTTCGCGCTCGGCCTGCGTCAGCAGCAGGTTGCCGCTGTCGTGCTTGCGGAAGACTTCGTAGAACAGCGCCGACGAGGCCTGCACCTGGCGCATCGACTTGCGCTGCCCCGGGAAGCCCTGCGACACCAGTCCGGAAATCCGCGCCACCTCGCGGAAGCGCCGCTGCGCCAGCTGGGTCGCGTTCAGGCTATCGAGCACGTCCTCGAGCAGGCGCCCGGTATCGAACAGGCCGACGTCCGCGCCGGTCGCGCCCTTGAACAGCGTAGCCCAGTCGACCGGTTCCGGCGACAGCAGTTCGAAGCCATAGTCGTTCACCGCCACCGAAAAGGTCGACGGCATGATGCTGCCGACGCGATAGGCCAGCAGCGAGGCCAGCCCGGTGTGCACCGAGCGGCCGCCGAACGGATACACGAACAGGTGCCAGCCCTCGCGGCTCTTCATGCTCTCGACCACCAGCACTTCGCCGGTGGGCAGCGACGACCAGTTGGCCTGCACTTCCAGCAGCGGGCGCACCGCCTGCATTTCCGGGCCCTCGAAGATGCCCTGCGCGGCCCGCTCCAGCTCTTCCAGCCCGGCACGCGCCATCTCGGCGCTGAGCGGCACCTTGGTCCCGCCCCAGCGGCTGATCGCGCCCTTGGTGGAGGTGCTGCGCTTGACATAGGCCGTCATTTCATGGACGCGCACCAGTTCCAGGATGCGGCCGCTGAACAGGAAATGGTCGCCCGGCTTGAGGCGGCCGACGAAGGATTCCTCGACGCTGCCGATGCGCCCGCCGCTGACGTACTGCACCTGCATCTGGGCATCCGAGACGATGGTGCCGATGCTCATCCGGTGGCGCCGGCCGATGGTGGCGTCCGGCACGCGGTAGACGCCCTCCTCGTCCGGCAGCACGCGCCGGTATTCCGGATACACGGTCAGGCTCTGGCCGCCGCGGGCGACGAAATCCAGCGCCCACTGCCACTCTTCTTCGGTCAGGTTGCGGTAGGACCAGGCGGTTTTCACTTCCGCATACAGCTCTTCCGAGCGGAAGCCGCCGCCCAGCGCGATCGTCACCAGGTGCTGCACCAGCACGTCGAAGGGTTTATTCGGCACCTGGCGCGCCTCGATGCGGCGGCTGGCCACCGCGCGCTTGGCGCCGGCCGCTTCCAGCAATTCCAGGCTGTTGGTGGGCACCAGCGTCACGCGCGAGATGCGCCCCGGCGCGTGGCCGCTGCGGCCGGCGCGCTGCAGCAGGCGCGCGATGTTCTTGGCGCTGCCGACCTGCAGCACGCGCTCGACCGGCAGGAAGTCCACGCCCAGGTCGAGGCTGGCGGTACAGATCACGGCCTTCAGTTCGCCGTTCTTTAAGCCCTTCTCGACCCACTCGCGCACTTCGCGGTCGAGCGAGCCGTGGTGCAGCGCCACGACGCCGGCCCAGTCGGGGCGCGCCTCGATCAGGTTCTGGTACCAGATCTCGGATTGCGCGCGCGTGTTGGTGAACACCAGCGTCGAGCCGCTCTGGTCGATCTCGTCGATGACCGGCTGCAGCATCTGCAGGCCGAGGTGGCCGCCCCATGGAAAGCGCGAGACGGTCGGCGGGATCAGGCAGTCGACCACGATCTGCTTTTTCAGGTCGCCCTCGACCAGCACGCCCTTGCTCTCGTCGGCATCCGTCCCCAGCAGCACGTTACGCGCATCCTGCAGGTTGCCCATGGTCGCCGACAGCCCCCACACGACCAGCTCCGGATTCCAGCGCCGCAAGCGCGCCAGCGCCAGCTGCACCTGCACGCCACGCTTGCTGCCCATCAGTTCGTGCCACTCGTCGATGATGACCATATCGAGGTGCTTGAACTGGTCGCGCGCACCCGCGTGCGACAGCAGCAGCGACAGGCTCTCCGGCGTGGTGATCAGCGCCCCCGGCAGGCTTTTCGACTGGCGCGCCCGCTCGGCCGAGCCGGTGTCGCCGGTACGTGCGCCGATCGACCATGCGCCGATCACGTCCGGGCTGGCGGCAGCCAGATCGGCCGCCGACACTTCCAGCGAACGCTGGGTGTCGGCCGCCAGCGCGCGCATCGGCGTCAGCCACAGCACCCGTACACCGCTGCGGCTGCGGCGCGAGCGATTCGCGCCGCGCAGCAGCGCCGCGAACCACACGGCGTAGGTCTTGCCGGCGCCGGTGTTGGCATGCAGCAGCCCGGACTGCCCGGCCAGCGCCGCCTTCCACACCGCGCGCTGGAAGGGAAAGACCTTCCAGCCACGGCCGGCGAACCAGCTGTCGACCGCCTGCTCGGCCTGGGAACGCGTCATGACGTCACCTCGGGCTCGATATCGACCTCGGCCGGCGCCGCTTCCAAAAGTCCCTTCAGCGTGTCCAGCGTATCGGCCTGCTCCACCGTCTTGTCGTCGCGCCGCCGCAGGATGCGCGGGAAGCGCACCGCGATGCCGGCCTTGTGCCGGGTCGACAGCGCGATGCCCTCGAAGCCGATCTCGAACACCATGGTCGGTTTCACCGAGCGCACCGGCCCGAATTTCTCGACCGTGGTCTTGCGCACCGCATTGTCGACCTGGCGGATCTCGGCGTCGGTCAGGCCGGAATAGGCCTTGGCGAAGGGCACCAGCTTGCGCTCCGCCCCCTCCCCGTCCCAGACCGCGAAGGTGTAGTCGGTGTACAGCGAGGCGCGCCGTCCGCTGCCGGCCTGGGCATAGATCAGCACCGCATCGATCGCGTACGGATCGATCTTCCACTTCCACCAGGTGCCGACGTCCTTGGTGCGGCCGACGCCGTAATGCGCATCGCGCGCCTTCAGCATCATGCCCTCGACGCCACGCGCCCGCGATTCGGCGCGCAGCTTGCCCAGATCTTCCCAGGTATCGGCCGTGACCAGCGGCGAGATGCGCAGCTGCGGCTTGGCGACGCTGGTCACCAGCGTTTCCAGCAGTGCGCGCCGCTCGTGCTGGGGCAGTGTGCGCAAGTCGACGCCGTCCAGTTCCAACAAGTCGTAGGCCAGCAGCACCGCCGGGTATTCACTTAAAAACTTGGCCGACAGGGTCTTGCGGCCGATGCGCTTTTGCAGATCGGCAAACGGCGCCGGCGCATCCGAATCCAGCCAGACCAGCACCTCGCCGTCGACCACCGTCCCTTCCGGCAGCGCCAGCGCGGCCAGTTCCGGGAAGCGCTCGGTGATCAGGTCTTCACCGCGCGACCACAGGTAATTCTGGCCGCTGCGACGCACCAGCTGGGCGCGGATGCCGTCATATTTCCACTCGACCTGCCAATCGGCCATGTCGCCGAGACCCGCCGGCTCGCCCTGCAGCTGGTGCGCCAGGAAGAAAGGATAGGGCTGGCCGCCGCGCAGCTTGTGCTCGTCGTCGGACTGGGCCGCGATCAGCTGCAGGAAGCCGGCGCCGGTCGGGCGCACGCGGCCATCGGTCCAGCCCATCAGGCGCTGCGCGATCAGCTTGGAGTCCACCGCGGCGATCGCCGCCAGCGCGCGCGTGACCAGCAGTTTCGACACGCCGACCCGGAAACCGCCGCCGATCAGTTTCACGAACAGGAAGCGCTCGCGCGAGGTCAGCTCGTCCCAGTAGGACAACAGCGCCTCGCGGATGGTGGCCGGGTCGGCACCGCGCAGCGGACCGATGCGTTCTTCCATCCACACCGCCAGCCCGACGTCGCTGTGTTTCGTCGGCGGCGGCAGGATGAGGGCGATGGTCTCGGCCATGTCGCCGACCGCGGCATAGCATTCGTCGAACAGCCAGTCGTCGAGAACGGCGTATTCGATCGCGTACTGGCGCATCAGCTTGGACGGCACCGCCTGGCGCGGCTTGCCGCCGGCCAGGAAGTAAACCGCCCAGGCGGCGTTCTCGGGGGCCGCATGCTCGAAGTAGTTGCGCAGCGCGTCGAGCTTGCGGTTGGTGGCGGTGGTCTCGTCGAGTTCGGCGTACAGGCGCGCAAATTCACGCATCGTTCGCCTCCTCGCCGGCAGGCGCCGGCTTGCGCTCTTCGCGCCGGTCCTCGTCTTCCTCCTCGTCGCTGGCGGCCGGCACCGTGGCGCCTGCCCCCGGTGCCGATTCGGGCGCCGGCGTGGCGTCGGCCGACTCGTCGTCTTCCTCGCCGTATTCGGTATCGAAGGCCTTGGCGTCGAGTCCGTTCTGGCACAGCCAGCGCACCATCACCGGGATCGAGCCATGGGTGACGATCACCTGCTGCGCCTCGGTGGCGCGAATCGCGTCCATCAGGCCCGGCCAGTCGGCGTGGTCGGACAGCACGAAGCCGCGGTCGACGCCGCGACGGCGCCGTGCTCCGCGCAGCAGCATCCAGCCGCTGGCAAAGGCATCGCTGTAGTCGCCGAAGCGGCGGGTCCAGGTCGAGCCCGAGGCCGAGGGCGGCGCCAGCACCAGCGCCCGTTTCAGGTCCGCCTTGTCGGTCTCGCTCACCAATTGGGTAGCCGGCAGGTCGACGCCGCCGTCGCGGTAGACACGGTTGAGCGGCTCGACCGCGCCATGACAGACGATCGGGCCGATCGACGGATCGAGGCCGGACAGCAGCCGCTGGGCCTTGCCGAAGGCATAGGCGTACAGGATGCTGGTGCGGCCCTCTTCCGCATTCGCGCGCCACCAGCGGTTGATGTCGTCGAACACGTCCTGCTGCGGGTCCCAGCGGTAGATCGGCAGGCCGAAGGTCGACTCGGTGATGAAGCTGTGGCAGCGCACCGGCTCGAACGGCTCGCAGGTGGCGTCCGGCTCGACCTTGTAATCGCCCGACGCCACCCAGATTTCGCCTTCGTGCTCCATGCGGATCTGGGCGGAGCCAAGTACATGGCCGGCCGGGTGCAGCGAGACCGTCACGCCGTTGTGAACCACGCGCTTGCCGTAGTCCAGGCCCTCGATGTTGATGTCGGCACCGAGGCGCGATTTCAGGATGTTCACGCTCTTGCTGGAAGCCAGGTAGTGGCTGTGGCCCCAGCGCGCATGGTCGCCGTGCGCATGGGTGATGACGGCCCGGTCGACCGGCCGCCATGGATCGATATAGAAATCACCCGGGACGCAGTAGAGTCCCTCCTTGCGTACTACGACCATGTCTCCCATGTTTTCCTTTCTTGCCCACCGCGCTCCTTTTCCACCGTCGCCCCTGCGAAGGCAGGGGTCCAAGTTTCATGAGCTGCGGAGATGCGTGCAACTTGGGCCCCTGCCTTCGCAGGGGCGACGTTTACGCGCCAACGTGCTTATTCAGCCCACGTGTTCCACATAATCCTTCAAGAACGACCGATGCTCCCCATCCGGAAACTCGATCGACACCTGATCCCCGGCCATCGACAGCACTACGCCCTCGCCATACTTGGGCACCTTGACGCGCGCGCCGGCCTCGAAGACCGATGCCGGATCGGGCTCGGGCACCGGCTCGTGGTCGAACTCGTCGTCGCGGATGTCGATTTCTTCCGTCAGCACGGCCGCCGGCGGGTTCAGGCAGTTATCGCAGCGGCAGCATTTCTCGAAGCCGTCGACTGCGTCGCCGAAATAATCGAGCAGCAGCTTCCAGCGGCAGAAACCGCTGACCGCATACGACACCATCTGCTCCAGCGCTTCCTTGTCGTGTTCCTGCTTCTGGCGGTAAACCGCGGCCATGGCCTCGAACAGGCTGGCTTTCGGCTCGGTCGCGCCCGGGCTCCAGGCCAGCTTGCGGTTCTGGCGCAGCAGCCCGGTATCCTTCAGCAGCTTGAGGCAAACCTTGAGGTGCGGCCCGGCCAGCTCGCCGGCCACGTCGTCGACGCGCTGCGGCGTGGCGGTCTCGTCCTCGGCCAGCTTGCGCACGGCTTCGTAGATGGCGCGGATCTCGTCCGCCGTCGGGTAGTGCTTGACCAGGAAGAATTGCTGGACGCGCTTGTCGTCCTGCAGGAACAGCAGCGTGCATGCGGCATCCTTGCCGTCGCGGCCGGCGCGGCCCGACTCCTGGTAATAGGCTTCCAGGTTGGCCGGAATCTGCAGGTGGATGACGAAGCGCGTGTCCGGCTTGTCGATGCCCATGCCGAAGGCGTTGGTCGCGACCATGATGCGCCGCTCGTCGTCCATGAACAGGTCCTGGTTCGCCTTGCGCTCGGCGGCATGCAGCTTGCCGTGGTAGATCGTGACCGACTCCCCGGCTTCCTGCAGCAGGTGGTAGAGCTCTTCCGCCATCTTGACCGTGGCGGCGTAGACGATGCCCTTGCCCTCGGTCTCGCGCACCAGGTTCAGCGCCTGCTGCATCTTCTCCGCGCCATTCGTCACCTGCTGCACGCGGTAGTGCAGGTTCGGACGATAGATGCCGGTATTGATGACGTGCATGCGCGGCCGGGCCAGCTGGCGGCCGATGTCGTCCATGACCTCGTCGGTGGCGGTGGCGGTCAGCGCAAGCACCGGCGGCTTGCCGAGGGCGTCGAGCGTACCGGCCATCTCGAGGTAGGCCGGACGGAAGTCGTGGCCCCATTGCGAGATGCAGTGGGCTTCGTCGACCACGACCAGCGCCACCTTCACCTCCCGCAGCAAGGCGACGAACTCCGGCGACACCAGGCGCTCGGGCGTGCAGAACACGATCTCGCACTGCTGCTGCTCGATGGCCGCGAGCGCGTCGCGCTCTTCCCCGGCGTTCAAGCTGCTGTTGACTTGCACGGCGCGTATGCCCATCTCTTCCAGCTTCTCGAGCTGGTCCTTCATCAGCGAGATCAGTGGGGAGACGACGATGGTCATGCCCTCAAGGATGCGGGCGGGTATCTGGTAGCACAGCGATTTACCGCTGCCGGTGGGCATGATCGCCAGCGTGTCCTTGCCGTCGAGGACGCTGTCGATCACACGTTGCTGGCCGTCGCGCAACTGGGCAATACCGAAGACGGTATTCAGCAGGCGACGGATGGTGTTGCGGCGTACCGCAAGCACGCCTTTGTGCAGGAGTTTGGGTTCGTGTCGGGTCATGATGAGCCCAACTGTAAATTGGGTACGAACGCGACGCTATAGGACGCAACCTACAGTAACCGTAGGAGCGCCTCGTTAGCGATCTACTACCGATCAGACAGGGAAACAGCGCGATTTCCTACAATGCGACGGATTACCCGCCGATAGTTTCCACACAGAACCTAAATTAAGATGACATCACTGCCACCACATTACCGCCTGCCTGGAGTTCACCATGATTCGCATGCACCCGACCACCGCCGCCTGGACCGCTCTTCACATCAGCATCACCGGCCTCGCCACCTGGCTGCTGGTCGCGACCGAAGCCTTCAACAGCGCTGCGCCGCTGCTGTTTCACTGATCGATGCCGTTCCCGCATGCGACAGGCATGTCCAGCGACGCTGCCGTGACCGGCCGGCGCGCTTTCCCACGTCCGCCTGAGGCTTGACGCCCCCTCCCTAACCCTTCGTTCCGAAGCATGCGACCGATTGCCGCGCAAGCGGGCATCATGGTGGCCATTTCTATATCTGGAACGGGTGAGTTACATGAAACGAACGAATCTGCGCGTGGTCATCACCGGCGCATCGAGCGGCATCGGCGCCGCCACCGCCATCGCTTTCGCCAGGGAAGGCGCCAGCCTGGTGCTCGGCGCGCGCGGTAAGGAAGGACTCGACGACATCGCCCAGCGTTGCCGCGCGGCCGGCGGCAAGGCCGACGTGAAAGTGGTCGACGCCACCGATGCCGATGCCGTCGGACGCTTCGCGCGCGAGGCGCGCAGCACGCTGGGCGACATCGACCTGTGGTTCAGCGACGTCGGCGTCGGCGTGGTCGGGCAGTTCGCCGAGGTACCGATCGAAGATCACCAGCGCGTGATCGAGACCAATCTCGTCAGCCACATGAACGATGCGCACGCCTTGCTGCCGATCTTCCTGGAACAGGGCCACGGCATCTGGGTCAACATGATTTCGGTGGGCGGCTACGTCACGACGCCGTATTCGGCCGCCTACGCCGCCAGCAAGTTCGGCCTGCGCGGCTTCAGCGCCGCCTTGCGCGCCGAACTGCACGACCAGCCGCGCATCCACGTCTGCGACGTCTACCCGACCTTTGTCGACACCCCCGGCTTCGCCCATGCCGGCAATTACACGGGCGCCAAGCTGTCCTACCCGCCCGGCGTACTGGCGCCGGAAAAGGTGGCGGATGCCGTGGTCAAGCTGGCGCGCCAGCCGCGTGCCACGACCGTGATCGGCGCGCCCGCGTTCGCGCTCAAGCTGGCCGAACTGGCCACCCCGCTCACCGCGGTCGCCATGAAGCGCTTCCTGGATACCTGGTCGAAGCGCGCCGACCGCACCGGCGACACCCAGGGCAGCCTGTATGAGCCGCCCGCCACCGCCAGCGGCGTGCACAGCGGCCAGCGCCCGACCGACGCGGCCGGCCAGAAGAAAAACACGGCCTTGCTGGCGGGTGCCGTGGTGGCCGCCGCCGCCATCGGCGTGCAGGTCTGGCGCCGGCGCTCGCGCTAAGCGCTCGTCGCTAGCGTTGTCGGCTACATCAGCGCCCTGAGCGCCCCTACGTAGCGCTCGCTGACCGCCACCTGCGCAGCGCAGCGCAGGGTCAGCCGGTAGCTGCCGTCGCCGACCGTTGCCAGGGTCCCGATCTGGTCGCGCCGGACGATGACGCCGCGGTGCACGCGCACGAACACGGCTGGATCGAGCAGTGTCTCCAGGCGGCTCAGCGGGATCCGGTGCAACACCTGGCGCGCCGCCAGGCACAGGTTGACGTAGTTGCCGGCCGCCTCGACCCACAGGATGTCGTCGACCCGCACCTGCTCGACGCGGCCGACCGAGCGCACGCTGATGCGGTCGAGCCAGGCCGCATCGTCGCTGCTACGCTCGGCATAGCTGCGCAAGGCATTGCCGTAGGCGCCACGCTGGCCATGGCGCAGCAGCGCCTCGGCGCGTTCGACCGCCTGCGCCAGGCGGGCGTCGCTCACGGGCTTGAGCAGGTAATCGAGCGCATGCACGTCGAAGGCATCGACGGCATGGGCGCTGAAGGCGGTCACGAAGATCACCAGCGGCGGCTCGGGCCGGCGCGCCAGCTCGCCGGCCAGCGCCAGCCCATCCTCGCCCGGCATGCGGATGTCCAGGAAAACCACGTCGACCGGCTGCGTGGCCAGCGCGGCGCGCGCGGCGGCGGCGCTGGCGCATTCGGCCGCCAGGGTCCAGCCGGGATGGGCCTCCATCGCCAGGCGCAGGTTGATGCGGCCCGGCGCTTCGTCGTCGACGATCAGGTAAGTCACCGCCATCAGTCGGCCTCCATGGCCCGGATGCAAAGCTGTGTCGGATAGCGGGTGGCGGGATTCGGCGTACTCATCGTCAGGAAGTATAGCAGCGGGCCATCCGCGCCCGCGGCGACGGCAGTCACACCGGGCCGGCGTTTCGTCACACGGCGGCTTACCCGGCGGGCTGGTCGCATAAGCTGTAGCAGCATGCACATCACAGCAAGGGAAACCATGAAACGACACTGTCTTGCAGCAGGTGCACTGTGCGCCTTGCTCGCGCCTGTCCATGCGGCCGAGGTCTGCACCGCGCTCGCCGACGCCGCCGGCGGCAAGCCCCTGCTGGAACGCGGCGATTGCCGCACCCGCGTCACGCCGGCGTCGACCTTCAAGATCGCCATCAGCCTGATGGGCTACGACGCCGGCGTCCTGAAGGATGCGCACACGCCGCTGCTGCCCTATCGCCCCGGCTACGTCGACTGGCAGCCGGCCTGGCGGGCGCCGACCGATCCGGCGAAATGGATGCGCGATTCGGTGGTCTGGTATTCGCAGCAGACCACGCTGGCGCTGGGACCGGCGCGCTTCGGCGCCTACGTCCGGCAATTCGGCTACGGGAACCAGGACGTGGCCGGCGACGCCGAGCATAACGGGCTGACGCTGTCGTGGATCGGGTCCTCGCTGAAGATCTCGCCGGTGGAGCAGCTCGACTTTCTCGGCAAGCTGGTGAACCGCCGGCTCGGCGTCGGCGACCAGGCCTACGACATGACCGCCGCGCTTACCCGCTACGGCACCGTCAACGGCTGGGACCTGCACGGCAAGACCGGCGCATCGAGCGGCCTGGGCTGGTACGTCGGCTGGGCGACGAAAGACGGGCGCACCGTCACCTTTGCGCGCCTGGTCCGCAGCGACGCCACCAAGCCGGAGGCCATGTCGACCGGCATGTGGGCACGCGAGGCTTTCCTGGCCGAGTTTCCGGGCCTGCTGCCATGACGCGCCAACGGCGCAACGTCGGCATCGACTGCCTGCGCGGCCTGGACTCACCGAAGCGCCCAGGCCGTAAAATACCGCTTTGAATTTTTACAAAGCGACTCTCAGCATGGAAACCAAGGATCAACGTTATCTCGTCCAGCAAAACAAACTCACGGACAAGGACAATACGGCACCCGTGTTCGCCCGCGTCATGCGCAGCAAGGAAGGCAAGTTCGAAGGCGTCTCCTTTATCAGGAACAAGGAAAAGGCGACCGTGATGACGATTGCCGAGGCCGAGGAAGCGATGGCATGGGCCGCGAAGAAAAAGGGCAATGCGCACGAGTACACGAGCAAGATCATTTGCGTCGGCCAATGATCGGGACGCGCAGCGCACCCGACCTCGGCATCGACTGACTGCGCGGGTGTAACAAAGCACGTATTTCCGGCAGGAATTTCTCGCTAACATATTCGGCAACGCGCCCAAACCGCGGCGCACGTCCAAGGAGCCGATCATGTTCGACCGTATCAGACGCAGTTTCGATCTCGTCCGCGCCAGCGCCCAGGTGCTGAGGCAAGACAATCACCTGCTGCTGTTCCCCCTGATCTCCGCCGGCGCCTGGCTGCTGCTGGTGGCCGCGTTTGCCCTGCCGGTGTTCGGCCTGGCCCCGGTCGACGGCATCGGCGAAGGCGGCCTGTATTCGATCGGCTTCCTGTTCTACGTGGTGCAGTACTTCGTCATCTTCTACTTCAACACGGCGCTGGTCGGCGCCGTCATGATCCGGCTCGACGGCGGCAGCCCGACGCTGGCCGACGGCCTGCGCATCGCCAACGGCCGCCTGCCGGCCATCCTCGGCTATGCGGTCATTTCCGCGACCATCGGCGTGATCCTGCGCGCGATCCAGGAACGGCTCGGCTTCGTCGGCCGCCTGGTCGTCGGCCTGATCGGCGCCGGCTGGGCGCTGGCGACCTTCCTGGTGGTGCCGGTGATCGTGACCCGCGACCGCGGTCCGATGGCGTCGATTTCCGAAAGTACCGCCCTGCTCAAGCGTACCTGGGGCGAGAACGTCACCGGCCATATCGGCATGGGCGCCGCCTTCGGCCTGGTCTACTTCGGCCTGGCCGGCGGCAGCGTGCTGCTGGCGGTGCTGCTACTGGCCGCCGGCGCCGTCAGCCCGGTGTTCTTCTTCCTGTTCGGCGCCGTCGTGGTGCTGGCGCTGCTGGCCTGCGTGCTGTTCCAGGCGACGCTGACCGGCATCTATTCCGCCGTGCTGTACCGCTATGCCGTCGACGGCAGCGGGACCGTCGGTTTCGACAAGGCGGCGCTGGCCACGAGTTTCCTGCCCAAGGCCTGACCATCTGTCCCTGGCAATGCGCTACCACTTCATGATGCGAACCCGTCTTGTCTGGCTGGCAGGTGGACTCATGGCCAGCGGGCGCTGTTACGCGGGCACCTCGTCGCCATTCGATATTGGTCCGTTGCTTGCCATCCTCGTCCTGTATCTCCTCGGACTGATTGTCTGCATTATCATGATCCTGGTGGCGAAGCGAAATGGATTTTGGCTGAATATGCTGTGTGTAGGAATCGGCCTGCCGATCGTTTTGTTCTACATCGCCAGCGGCGTCAAGTCGTATTCGGTATTCCACCAAAAAGAAGAGATCAGTGAAGGCACGAGGAAGAATCTTGTCGCATTCAACGCCTATTGCAGGGACCGGCAACGCAGTGTAAGCGCTCGGGTGGCCGTCGATCCCGGTACCGCGCTCGTAATTTTTGTGGACGATGGCTTCCCACTAAGGAATAAACCATTCGATGCTTTGCCGCTGCGGGACTACATGAGGGGCGAACCAAGCAACATCCGTGGCGGAAAATGGTGTGAAAGAAGCGGAATCGGCTCCCTGGTGGGCCGTCACGACCGCACACTGCGCCAATTCGAGATGTGTTCAGAAGAACAAGGCACCCTGTTCACCGGCGAACTCCCACGCTACGTATTGATTCTGGGCGCCGCGATGGACGCGACACCGGCGCCCTGGCGCGGCGAACAGATCTCGATGTACAAGTCGCCAATACGGCTGGTCGATCGACACAGCGGTACAACGCTGGCAAAGGATACGATGTATTTGCTTCGCTACGAAGACCACGCGCCCGGATGCCCGGACGGCAACGAGCAGATCGCTTCCCTGATTGCCGAAGTCTTTCCGAAGCAGTGAAGGCAACACGGGGGAGCGTGTTTTGAACCCTTGAAACAAATGCGGCGTTCCCTTCCCGGGAACGCCGCACAGTGCGCATCGAGCTACCGGCCGATTATGCCGATTCAACCGCCACCGGCATGCGGATCAGGTAGTCGAAGGCCGACAGCGCTGCCTTGGCACCCTCGCCCGCCGCGATCACGATCTGCTTGAACGGCGTGGTGGTCGCATCGCCCGCGGCGAACACGCCCGGGATGTTGGTGCGGCCGTGGGCGTCGACGATGATCTCGCCGAAGCGCGACAGTTCCAGGGTGCCCTTCAGGAACTCGGTGTTCGGCACCAGGCCGATCTGGACGAACACGCCGGCCAGCGGGACGTTCTTCTCTTCACCCGAAATGCGGTCCTTGAACGAAATGCCGTTGACCTTGTTGCCATCGCCGGTGATCTCGGTGGTCTGGGCGTTGACGTGGATGGTCACGTTCGACAGGCTCTGCACCTTGTTCACCAGCACGGCGTCGGCTTTCAGCTGGTTGGCGAACTCGATCAGGGTCACGTGCTCGACGATACCGGCCAGGTCGATCGCCGCTTCCACGCCCGAATTGCCGCCACCGATGACCGCCACGCGCTTGCCCTTGTACAGCGGGCCATCGCAGTGCGGGCAGTAGTTGACGCCGGCGTTCTTGTACTGCTCTTCGCCCGGCACGTTGACGTTCCTCCAGCGTGCGCCGGTCGACAGGATCACGGTGCTCGACTTCAGCGAGCCGCCGTTGGCGAATTGCACTTCAACCAGTTCGCCAGGAGCCGACGGCGGGATGATCTTGGCGGCTTCCTGCTGGGTCATCACGTCGACGCCGTAGTGGCGCACCTGCTGCTCCAGGGCGGCCGAGAATTTCGGGCCGTCGGTTTCCAGCACCGAGATGTAGTTCTCGATCGACATGGTGTCGTTGACTTGGCCACCCATGCGGCCGGTGGCGACGCCGGTGCGGATGCCTTTGCGGGCGGCGTACACGGCTGCTGCCGAGCCGGCCGGGCCACCGCCGACGATCAGCACGTCGTACGGATCCTTGGCGTTCAGCTTGGCGGCGTCACGGGCGCCGGCGCCCTTGTCCAGCTTGGCGACGATTTCTTCGATCATCATGCGGCCCGAACCGAACAGTTCGCCGTTCAGGAAGACCATCGGCACGGCCATCACCTGGCGCCCTTCGACTTCCTTCTGGTAGGCACCGCCTTCGATCACGACCGTCTTCACGTTCGGGTTCAGGATGGCCATCAGCGACAGCGCCTGCACCACGTCCGGGCAGTTATGGCAGCTCAGCGACATGTACATCTCGAAGTTGTACTCGCCTTCGAGTGCCTTGATGGCGTCGATGGTGTCCTGCTCGACCTTCGGCGGGTGGCCGCCGGTCCACAGCAGGGCCAGCACCAGCGAGGTGAATTCGTGGCCGAGCGGCAGGCCGGCGAAGCGCAGCGAGGTGTTGGTGCCGGTGCGCTGGACGCTGAACGACGGCTTGCGCGCATCGTTGCCGTCGGTACGGACGGTAATCTTGTCGCTGCGCAGGCTCTGGATGGTCTGCAGCAGTTCGAGCGTCTGCTTGGAGGTCTCGCTGTCGTCCAGCGAGGCAACCAGTTCGAACGGTTGCTGTACACGCTGCAGGTAGGCGCCGAGTTGGGTCTTCAGGTCATTGTCAAGCACGCTCATGGTCATTTCCTCGTTCGTATCGTCGTTAAATCGTTAAAGTTTTGGGCAAAGCCTGGCCCCGACGCATCGATTCTTCAATCGTGCGTCAATCAAATTAGTAAATCTGGCGCGGCAAAATCGACTAGTTTGATCGCCCTTTTCTAGGGCGGGATCAATGCGGCGCTGATAAGAGGTGGGGGACATCAGCCGCTACCGCAATGGGGTTTTAGCTAATGTCCTTGTACAACTTGGTCCTACACCTACTACTGCGGACCGGGGGGCGGCCCGCTTTCCTGCAATCTATTATTAGATCTTGCCGACCAGGTCCAGCGACGGCTTCAGGGTTTCGGCGCCTTCCGACCACTTGGCCGGGCAGACTTCGCCCGGGTGAGCAGCGACGTACTGGGCTGCCTTGACTTTGCGCATCAGTTCCGACGCGTCGCGGCCGATGCCGTTGTCGTGCACTTCCATGACCTTGATCTGGCCTTCCGGATTGATCACGAAGGTACCGCGCAGCGCCATGCCTTCTTCTTCGATCATGACTTCGAAGTTACGGGCCAGGGTGCCGGTCGGGTCGCCGATCAGGGGGTAGTTCACTTTCTTGATGGCTTCCGAGGTGTCGTGCCATGCCTTGTGGGCGAAGTGGCTGTCGGTCGACACGCCGTAGACTTTCACACCCATCTTGGCGAATTCCGGCTGGAAGTCAGCCAGGTCTTCCAGTTCGGTCGGGCAGACGAAGGTGAAGTCAGCCGGGTAGAACATCACGATCGACCAAGTGCCCTTGAAATCGGCGTCGGTCAGATCGACGAACTTGCCGTCGTGGTACGCGGTTGCTTTGAACGGCTTGATCGTGCTGTTGATGAGGGACATGAAAGCTCCTGTTTGGGGTTAAAAAAATACGTTAGGTGCACACTATACCTCGCACACACGTTTATGTGAAATTAATTGAGCAGATTTTATCGATTGATTTTGCCTATCGCACTCCGATAGGTGGGGGCTATTTGCGCCATTGGCATGAAAAGCAATCGGGAGAAGTAAAAACTTGGCCCCCCCGCCTTCGCGGGGGCCACGTTCGAGGGCCGCGGGCTGAATGCCCGTAGCGGCTTCAGGCGGGCGCGACGGCCTGCAAGGCCGGCTCGGTGCAAGGCAGGGTCAGGCTGAATGTGGCGCCTTGCCCCGGGGCGCTGCTGGCCGTCAGCTTGCCGCCGTGCGAGGTCGCCAGCTGGCGTGAGATGTACAGGCCCAGGCCCAGGCCTTTCGGCTCGCCGTTCTTGGCGCCGCGCTCGTAGGGTTCGAAGATGCGCTCGATAAAGTCGGGCGCGATGCCCTTGCCATGGTCGCGCACGTCGATGACCGCGTGGCAACCCTCCTGGTGGACACCGACTTCCACCGCCCCGCCGCCGCCGTAGCGCAGCGCATTGGTGAGCAGGTTGACCACGACCTGCTCGATGCGGAATTCGTCCCACCAGCCTTCCACCGGCGGGTGCGGCTCCAGCACCAGGTTGCAGCCGGCCGCCGCGGCAGCCAGCGACAAATCGTTGACCACGCGGTCGAGCAGCGCCATCAGCTCGACCTTGCCCGGCCGGATCGACAGCGTGCCGCTCTTCATGCGCGAGACGTCCAGCATGTCGTCGATCAGGCGGATCATCGACTTGATCTGGCGCTCGTCGCGCTTGATCATGCTGCCCATCTGTTCGGCATTAAAGGCCGGCATGTTGCCACGCTTGAGCTGCAGGCTGCGCATTTGCGTTTCCAGGAACAGCGTGTTGAGCGGGGTGCGCAGCTCGTGCGCCACCAGCGACATGAATTCGTCGCGCATGCGCAGCGAGCGCTGCAGCTCGCCCTGGGTCGCGTTCAGTTCGCGCAGCAGCACTTCCTGCTCGCGCCGGCTGCGTTCGAGCGCCTCCATCTGGTGACGCATCTCGCGCCGCTGCTGGTCGAGGGTGACGAAGACGTTGACCTTGCTGCGCACCGCGTCCGGATCGAGCGGCTTGTACATGAAGTCGACGGCGCCGGTCTCGTAGCCCTTGAACGCGTAGTTCAGCTCGCGTCCGGCAGCGGACACGAATACGATCGGGATGTTGCGGGTGCGCGAGGTGGCACGCATCATCTCGGCCAGCTCGAAGCCGTCCATGCCCGGCATCTGCACGTCCAGGATCGCCAGCGCGAATTCGTGCTCGAGCATCAGCGACAGCGCTTCCTCGCCGGAAGAGGCCTGGTAGACGATACGGTGCTCGTCGCGGATGACGGCGTCGAGGGCGCGCAGGTTTTCCGGCAGGTCGTCGACGATCAGGAGTTTGCTAGGGTCTTTTGCGCTCATGATTTGTAATTCTCCAACATGGGCAACAGCGCCCCGATCCGCGCCAGCGGCAGGACCAGGTGCGGTTTGCAACGGCGGATCGCTTCCATCGGCATCACGCCTACCTGGGCATCAGCAGGATCTTGTACCACGGTAAAGCCGCCGCGGGCGCGGATCTGCGCCATGCCGTCGGCGCCGTCGTGGTTGGCGCCGGTCAGCAGGATGCCGACCAGGCCCGGGCCCCAGGCATCCGCGCTCGATTCCATCAGCACGTCGATCGCCGGCCGCGCATAGTGCACCGGCGGCTCGCAGCTCAGCGAGAAGGTCCGGTCCTGCTCGACCGACAGGTGGTAGCCGGGACCGGCAAAGTAGACGGTGCCGGCCTCGATCCCGCCCTTGTCGGCGGCTTCGCGCACCGGCAGCGGCAGGCGCTCGTCGAACAGTTCGGCCAGCCGGCTCTCGCGGTCGGGCGGCAGGTGCAGGATGCAGACGACCGGCAGATCATACCCCGCCGGCAGCGCCGGCAACAGCTGGATCAGGGCGTCGACGCCGCCGGCCGAGCCGCCGATCACGACCGCCTCGATACGCCGTCCCTGCAGGCTGGCCTGGAGGGCGCGATCGTCGATGGCAACGGTAGTCATGGCCCCACCTTGCGGAACAGGCGCTCCCGGCGCGCCAGCGGCTCGAAGCGCTGGGCATACGTGGAAAAATCGATGCTTTCCTTGCTGCCCAGGCCCAAAAAGCCGCGGTGGCACAGCGATTCGTGGAACAGTCCCAGCACCCGGTTCTGCAGGCGCCGGTTGAAATAGATCATCACGTTGCGGCAGCTGATGAAATGGGTCTCGGCAAACACGCTGTCGGTGGCCAGGCTGTGGTCGGCGAAGGTGACGTTTTCCACCAGCGAGCGGTCGAACAGCGCGCCGCCGTAGGCCGCCGTGTAATAGTCGGAAAAGGCGCGCGTGCCGCCGGCCTTCTGGTAGTTCTCGGTGAACAGGCGCATGCGGTCGAGCGGCATCACGCCGCGCCGCGCCGCATCCAGCGAGGCCGGGTTGATGTCGGTCGCGTAGATCAGCGTCCGCTCCAGCAAGCCCTCTTCCTTGAGCAGGATCGCCAGCGAATAGACTTCCTCGCCGGTGCTGCAGCCGGCCACCCAGATCTTCAGCGAAGGATAGGTCTCCAGGAACGGCACCACCTGGCGCCGGATGGCCAGGTAGTAGTCCGGGTCGCGGAACATTTCGGTGACCGGAATGGTGAGAAATTGCAGCAGCTGCGCGAAGGCGGCCGGATCGTGCATCACCCTGGCTTGCAGGCTGGACACGGTCTCGCATTCCATGGCGCGCATGGCAACCGCCACGCGGCGCTTCTGGGAAGCGCCGGTGTAGTCGCGGAAGTCGTAGTTGTACTTGAGATAGACAGCTTCGACCAGCATCCGCAGTTCGATATCGATGTCGCTTGGCGGTTTGGTCATCGTTTTACGTCTTTACGTTAAATGCGCTCCAGCGTCGGCATCCACACCCGGAGCAGCGAATACAGGCGGGTCAGGTCGATCGGCTTGGCCAGGTAATCGTTGGCGCCGGCGGCCAGGCACTGTTCCTGGTCGTCCTTCATCGCCTTGGCGGTGATGGCGATGATCGGCAGGCGCGTGAAGCGTCCATCCTGGCGGATGCGGCGCGTCGCCTCCAGGCCATCCATGCCCGGCATCATCACGTCCATCAGCACCAGGTCGATATTCTCCACCTCATCCAGTTTGGAAAGCGCCTCGAAACCATTGCGGCCGACCACCACGTTGGCACCGCGCTGCTCCAGCGCGCTGGTCAGGGCGAACACGTTGCGCACGTCGTCGTCGACCAGCAGGATGGTCCTGCCTTCGAACACGCGGTCGCGTCCGCGCACCGTCTTGAGCATGGTCTGGCGCTCGGACGACAGCTGCGACTCGACCTTGTGCAGGAACAGCGTGACTTCGTCCAGGAGGCGCTCCGGCGAACGCGCGCCCTTGATGATGATCGAGCGCGAGTACTTCGACAGTTCGGCTTCCTCGTCGCGGGTCAGGTTGCGGCCGGTGTAGACGATGACCGGCGGGAACGAGACCAGCTCTTCGTGCGACATGCGCTGCAGCAACTCGTTGCCCTGCATGTCGGGCAGCTTCAAGTCGATGATCATGCAGTCGAAAATCTGCGAGCGCAACAGCGCGAGCGCTTCGCCGCCGGAACCGACCGCGGAAATCTCGACGTCATTGTCGGCGATCAGCTGGACCACGCTGTCGCGCTGGCGTTCGTCGTCCTCGACCAGCAGCACGCGCTTGAGTTTCTGGGTCGATTTGTCCTTGAGCTTCAGGAAGACTTCTTCCAGCTGCTCGCGCGTGGTCGGTTTCAGTGCATAGCCGATGGCGCCCAAATGCAGCGCCTCGCCGCCGTTTTCCATGCTCGAGACCACATGCACCGGGATGTGGCGGGTGGACGGGTTTTCCTTCAGCTGCTGCAGCACCGACAGGCCGGAACGGTCGGGCAGGCGCATGTCGAGCAGGATCGCATCGGGCTGCTCGTTGGTGGCCAGTTCCAGGCCTTCCTCGGCGGTCAGGCCCACCAGGCAGCGGAATTCCATGTCGTGCGCCAGGCCGTACAGGATGCGCGCGAATTCCGGCTCGTCCTCGATGGTGAGCACGGTGCGGCGGCCGTTGGCCGGCTGGCCGCGGTCGTCGGGGAAGCCGGTCGCGGCGCCGGCCTGCGCTGCGGGCTGGCTCGACGGCGTCTCCGCCACCTGGGCCGGGGCAGCGGCCGGCACCTTGGGGCGTGCCGGGGCGCTGCTGCGCGCGGCTTGCGGCGCCGGTGCTGGCGGCGTGGCCGCCACGGTGCCGTTGCGCGGCAGGCTGAGCGTGAAGGTACTGCCCTCGCCCGGCGCGCTGGCCACCGTCAGCGTGCCGCCCAGCAGCGCGGTCAGGTCGCGCGAGATCGACAGGCCGAGGCCGGTGCCGCCGTACTTGCGCGCGGTCGAGCCGTCGGCCTGGTGGAAGGCGTCGAAGATGCGTTCCTGCTGGTCGGGCGCGATGCCGATGCCGGAATCCTGGACCACGAACTGGACCCAGCCATCCTGGGTCGCGCTGACCGCCAGGCTGACGTCGCCGCTGTCGGTGAACTTGACCGCGTTCGACAGCAGGTTCTTCAGGATCTGCTCGATGCGCTGGCGGTCGGTGTGGATCGACGCCGGCACGTTGGGCGCGACGTCGAAGCGGAACTCGAGCGACTTCTGGCGCGCCAGCGGTTCGAAGGTCCGTGCCATGTGCTCGACCACGCGGCGCAGCGACAGCTCTTCCGGCACCAGTTCCAGCTTGCCGGCCTCGACCTTGGAAATATCAAGGATGTCGTTGATCAGGTTGAGCAGGTCGTTGCCGGCCGAATAAATAGTCTGGGCAAAGCGCACCTGCTCTTCGTTCAGGTTGCCGGCCGTATTGTCGGACAGCAGCTTGGCCAGGATCAGCGAGCTGTTCAGCGGCGTCCTCAGTTCGTGCGACATGTTCGCCAGGAACTCGGACTTGTAGCGGCTGGCGCGCTCGAGCTCCAGCGCGCGTTCGCGCAACTGGTCCTGGGCTTGCAGCAAGGCGTTGTTCTTGAGGTCCAGGCGCGCGGCCTGCTCGCCCAGCTGCTCGTTGGTCTGCTCCAGCTCGGCCTGCTGGTTTTCCAGCGCCGACTGCGATTCTTCCAGTGCGCGCGACTGCTCTTCCAGCTCTTCGTTGGCGGTGCGCAGTTCTTCCTGCTGCACCTGCAATTCCTCGTTCATGGCCTGCTGCTCTTCCAGCGCCACCTGCAGGCGCTGGCGGTACAGCACGGCAGCGACGGACGAGCCGACCGCGGGGCCGATCATTTTCATGAACTCGACGTCGCGCTCGGTGACCGGACGCAGGAAGCCGATCTCGATCACGCCCTTGATCTTGCCGTGGTTCGAGATCGGGGCGATCATCAGTTCGCGCGGGGCGGTCTCGCCGAGGCCGGAGCCGACCTTGATGTAATCCGGCGGCAGGTCGCGCAGTGTCAGGATGCGGTTCTGGTTGGCCGACTGCGAAGCCAGCGATTCGTTCGGCTGGATCTGCAGGCCGCGCTCGGTATCGGCATGGGCGAAGCCATAGGCGGCGAGGCGGCGCAGTACGCCGTCCTCGCTGCGCACGTACATGGCGCCCACCACGCCTTCCAGGTAGCGCGTGACGTAGCCCAGAGCGACGTTGCCGAGCGGTTCGAGTTCGTGGATGTTCGAGGTCTTGCCGGCCAGTTCGGCCTGGCCGGTGCGCAGCCAGTCCTGGTGGCGCAGCTCGGCATTGTGCTCGGCTTCGTGTTCCAGGGTCTCGTTATACGAACGCGACAGGCGCAGCAGTTCGCGACGGCCGAACATGGCCAGCGAACCGGCCACGACCAGGCTGAACAGGAGGAAGGCGGCAACCGACCAGCCGATCACGGCGCGCGAAGAAGCGTTACGCTCCTGCAGCAGGCGCTGCTCGGTCTCGGTGAAATCGGCGAACTGGCGCCGCACCTCGTCGGTCAGGATCTTGCCGCGCCCACTCTTGATGATGTCGATGAAATCGATATTCTTGCTGCGGCGCGAGACGACATCGTCGGCGAAGCGCTGCCATTCGCGATGCGCGCTGCGGATGCGTTCAAGGCGATCGACCTGCGTCTCGTTGTCGCCGACCAGCTTGCGCAGCCCATCCAGTTCGCCCTCCATCTTCGGCTTGGCCAGCAGATAGGGCGTCATGAAGTCCTCGTCGCCGGACAGCAGGTAACCGCGCACGCCCGCTTCCATGTCGGCCGACATCCGGCTGACCTCGTTGGCGCGGCCGATCACGTGCTCCGAGTGCTCGACCCAGCTCAGGACGTTGATCAGGTAGGCGATGATGCCGACGAAGACCAGCGCGCTGAGGACGCCCATGCCGAGCGGCATGGCGACGTTGCGGGACAGGATACGGCGGAAATGATTACTGTCGATACTCGTGCCAGGCATACTTTTACGGGACGCGTTTTGAAAAAAATATCCAAAGTGTAACGCAATTGCCCGGCAAGGCGTGTTCTATTGAGCAGTTTTTCTTTCCGGCGCAGCATATTTACGCGATAATGCGCACCGTTAGCGATACATTGCCTTCAAGTAACGAGAAGTTTGGCCGTCCTGGCAATCCGCTACCGTGCGCGGCGGTCCTTCCGCCACCACCGTGCCACCGGCTTCGCCGGCGCCCGGACCGATATCGATCACCCAGTCGCAGCCGGCCACCACGCGCATCGTGTGCTCGACCATGATCACACTATTCCCGGCATCGACCAGGCGGTTCAGCTGGGCCATCAGGCGGTCGGCGTCGAGCGGATGCAGGCCGGTCGTCGGCTCGTCCAATATATACAGCGTGCCGCCACGGGTGGCGCGCTGCAGCTCGGTCGCCAGCTTGATGCGCTGGGCTTCGCCGCCGGACAGCTCGGTCGCGCTCTGGCCCAGGCGCAGGTAGCCCAGGCCGACCTCGCGCAGGGTGTTGAGCGGGCGCGCCACCGGTTCCTGGTCCTCGAAGAAGGCGTAGGCTTCGTCGACCGTCATGCCGAGTACGTCGGCGATGTTCTTGTCCTTGTAGTGCACGGCCAGCGTGTCGGCGTTGTAGCGTGCGCCCTCGCAGGTCGGGCACGGCGCGTACACGCTGGGCAGGAACAGCAGCTCGACCATCACGAAGCCTTCGCCGGCGCAATGCTCGCAGCGGCCCTTGGCGACGTTGAAGGAAAAGCGCCCGGCGTCGTAGCGCTTCTTCTTGGCTTGCGGGGTGGCGGCGAACAGCTTGCGCACCTGGTCGAACAGGCCGGTGTAGGTGGCCAGGTTGGAGCGTGGGGTGCGGCCGATCGGTTTCTGGTCGACCCGCACCAGGCGCTTCACGTTCTCCATCCCGCTGGCGATGCGGCCTTCGGTCGCGATGACTTCCTCGCGTTCCAGGCCAGGCTCCTCTTCCGGCTCCTCATCCGGCGCAGCCTGGCCCAGCGCCGCGCCGACCAGGTCGACCAGCACCTGGCTGACCAGCGTCGACTTGCCGGAGCCGGACACGCCGGTCACGGCGGCCAGCACGCCGAGCGGGAAGCGGGCGCTCAAATCATGCAGGTTGTTGCGGCGCACGCCTTGCAGCTGCAGCCAGCCGCTGGGCTCGCGCGGGGTACTGTCTTCGATGCCCTTTTCGTCGAACAGGTAGCGCCGCGTGTGCGATTCCTCGACTTTCTTGAGGCCGTCCGGCGCGCCGCTGTACAGGATGCGGCCGCCGCCCTCGCCCGCCTGCGGGCCGACGTCGACGATCCAGTCGGCATGGCGGATCACGTCCAGCGCATGCTCGACCACGAACAGCGAGTTGCCGGCCGCCTTCAGGCGCGCCAGCGCATCCAGCAGCGCCTCGGTGTCGGCCGGGTGCAGGCCGGCCGAGGGCTCGTCCAGCACGTAGACCACGCCGAACAGGTTGGAGCGCACCTGGGTCGCCAGGCGCAGGCGCTGGAGTTCGCCCGGCGACAGCGTCGGCGTGCTGCGCTCCAGCGCCAGGTAGCCCAGGCCCAGCGCCAGCATCACGTCCAGGCGCGCGCACAGGTCGGCAGCGATGCGCTGGGTGACGATCAGCTGTTCGGCGTGCTTGTCGGTCTTTCCTTTCGGTGCGCTGCCGTCGGCATACGGCTGCAGCAGCTGCGCCAGCCGCTCGAGCGGCATGCGCGACAGTTCCGTGATATCCAGCCCGGCGAAGGTGATCGCCAGCGCTTCCGGACGCAGGCGCTTGCCATGGCAGGTCGGGCATTCCAGGCCGACCATGTAGCGCGCCACCCGCTTCTTCATCGACGCGCTCTCGGTGGTGGCAAAAGTCTGCATCACGTAGCGGCGCACGCCCGTGAAGGTGCCCTGGTAGCTGGGCGTATCCTTGCGCTTGAGCGCCTTTTTGGTTTCCTCGGGCGTCAAACCGGCGTAGACCGGCACCGTGGGCGTCTCGTCGGTGTACAGGATCCAGTCGCGATCCTTCTTCGGCAGGTCGCGCCAGGGCGTGTCGACGTCGTAGCCCATCGTCACCAGGATGTCGCGCAGGTTCTGGCCGTGCCAGGCCGGCGGCCAGGCGGCGATCGCGCGCTCGCGGATAGTGAGCGTGTCGTCGGGCACCATCGATTGCTCGGTGACTTCGTACACGCGGCCCAGGCCCGAGCATTGCGGGCAGGCGCCTTCGGCGGTATTCGGCGAGAACGCTTCGGCGTACAGGATGCCCTGCCCCGGCGGATAGTCGCCGGCGCGCGAGTACAGCATGCGCAGGGAATTCGACAGCGTGCTGACGCTGCCCACCGACGAGCGCGTGGTCGGGGTGCCGCGCTGCTGCTGCAGCGCCACCGCCGGCGGCAGGCCGTCGATGTCGTCGACTTCCGGCACCGGCATCTGGTGGAACAGGCGGCGCGCATACGGCGACACCGATTCCAGGTAGCGCCGCTGGGCTTCGGCGTACAGGGTGCCGAAGGCGAGCGAGGACTTGCCGGAGCCGGAGACGCCGGTGAACACCACCAGCGCATCGCGCGGAATGTCGAGGTCGACGTTCTTGAGATTGTGCTCGCGCGCGCCGCGCACGCGCACGTGGCCGGGAATGCCGGCGCTGGACGGGGTCGGCTTGGGGTCCTGCGGGTGGTCGGGCTTGCGGCGCATCGGGGTTCCGGGTGGTGGCTTGGAAGGCTTTATTACAACGCACCAAGCCGGGTGGGCGCGGTGCGGTGACGCACGGAACACGGTGGGATCTACCCCATGTGGATACCTCGAGCTACCAACGTCGCCCCTGCGAAGGCAGGGGCCCAAGTTCGGCGCACATCACTAAAGCACGCTGTAGCCGAATGCGTATAACTTGGGCCCCTGCCTGCGCAGGGGCGACGTGCTGGCGTCTACGATTATGGAATCAAGCGCTCGGCCCTGAGTGCCGAGAACAGATCAAAGAACGAATCCTCGGTCGCCTGCCAGGCCGCAAACCCCAGCCGCCGGCTGTTCGCCATGTCCGTCATCACCTCGATCGGCCGGCCCAGGTCGAGGTCTGTGTGCCAGGCCGAGGCCAGCCGGCTCAGGTCGGCCTCGACCAGGTTGTGCTTCTGCGCGATCTTGCGCCACACCTCAGCGTCACCCGCCATCTCCTGTTCCAGCGGCCGCACCTGGCCGTCGAAACCGGCCGCCTGCACGCCGAACCAGGCCGCCAGCCGGCGCCACAGCCAGCTCCAGCGGAAATAGTCGCCGTTGGTGATATTGAAGGCTTCGTTCTTGGCGGCGTCGGTGTCGGCCGCCCAGCGCAGCTGTTTGGCCAGCATGCGTGCATCGGTCACGTCCGACAGGCCGTTCCACTGCGCTTCCGAACCCGGGAACTGGAACGGGCGCCCGGTCTCCTTGCAGATCGAGGCATACACGGCCAGCGTGGTGCCCAGGTTCATCGCATTGCCGACCGCCAGCCCGATGACGGTATGCGGACGGTGCACGGTCCAGGTAAAGCGGTCGCGCTCGGCCGCGGCATAGACCTCGTCTTCCTGGGCGTAATAGAAATTCTCGAGCGGCAGGCGCGGCTGCGCTTCGCGCAGCGGCGTGTCCGGCAGCGTACCCGAGCTGGCATAGGCTTCGAACGGACCCAGGTAATGTTTGAGGCCGGTGACCAGCGCCACGTGGCGCAGCGACTTCCTGGGTGCCAGCGCATCCAGCAGGTTGCGCACCATGGCGGCGTTGACGCGAATGTTCTCGGCTTCGGTGTCCTGGCGCATCCAGGTCGTGATGAAGACGTGGGTAGGGGCCACGTCGGCCAGCGCTTCGGCCAGCACGGCGGTATCGAGCAGGTCGGCCGCCACCGGGATCAGTCCCGGCAAGTCGCGCGGCGGCGTGCGCGCCAGGCCGTAGACGGTCCAGCCGTGGGCCAGCAGTTCGCGGGCGGTGTAGCGGCCGCCGATGCCGCTGGCACCGACCACCAGTGCACTTCGTTGCATGATGCTTTCCTTGTTGTATTGTCAAAAGTTTATTGTGGCCCGTTTCCGCCGGCGGTGGCGCGAGCTTGCTCGACAACATGGCCGCCCTCGCCCGCCAGCGCTTCCAGCCGCTCGACCACGGTCCGCATCGGATCGCTGCCGTCGAAGCGCGCCTTGACCGCGGCGCATCGCCTTGCCACCGCCATGTCGGTTAGTTGCGTCAGCTTGGCGGCCAGCCGCGCCGCGTTCACGCGGTCGGCGCGCAGGCTGGCGCCCACGCCCAGCGCCGTCACGCGCGCCGCATTGTCGAACTGGTCGTGCGCCAGCGGCACCACCAGCTGCGGCGTGCCGGCGCGCAGCGCCTCGGCGGTGGTGCCGATGCCGCCGTGGTGGGCCAGCGCCGCCACCTGCGGCAACAGGCGCCGAAGCGGCACGTAGGCCTGCCACAGAACCGCTGGCGGCAAGTCGGCCGGCACCTGGTCGCGCTGCGGCGTCAGCAAAATCGCGCGCAGCCCGCGTTGGCGCACGGCGGCGCAGGCGTCACGAAAATACGCGCTCGCCTGGAAGTTGCCGGTGCCGTGGGTGAAGACGACCGGCGCCGGCCCGGCGTCGAGGAAGCGCAGCAGTTCGGGCGCCAGCGCCGCATCCGGCTTGGGATCGAACAGCGGAAAACAGGCGCGCGCCAGCGGCTGCGGCCAATCGGGCGGGGTCGGCGCGAACCACTCGGGGAACAGGGTCAGCGACAGGTCTGCCAGCCGGAACAGATTGGTCAGCAGGCTGTCCATCGGCGGCAGGCCGCGCCCCTTCCGCGCCGCGTTCACTTCCGGTAGCGCCACCGGATCGATGAAGGTGCGCGCGCCCCAGCGCCACAGCGCGCGCCGCGCCGCGAACGGCACCCACGACGGTACCCGCCACGGCCCCACCAGCAGCGGGTCGTGCACGGTCGGCAGGTTCTGCGGCGCCAGGTAGGCCGCCGCGACTCTCAGACCGGGCCGACGGGCGCGGCACAGGTCGGCCTCGGGCAGTGCCAGCGGGTGCACCAGCAGCACCAGCCGTTCGTCGCCGGGCAGCGCATCGACGAACGCATTGAAGCGCGCCATGCCCGGCCGCGTGGCGCGCCAGACCACGCCGAAGCCGCGCGTCGGATGCCACAGGTCGGGGTCGTGCAGCACGGCTTCGTCGGCCGGCAGGCCAATGAAATCCAGGCCGGAATCCTGCACGTACGGCGCGTGCTGCACGGGCGCCAGGAAGCTCACGCGGTGGCCGGCCGCGCGCAGGGCCAGCGCCATCGCCATGAAGGGGAACAGGTCGCCGGCGGAACCGATGGTGACGACGACGAAATGGATGGGGGAAGGGATACCGGTCTCCGAGGCAAGGACACGAGATGACTCTACGCGAAAGACCGGCGGCGCGGCGCCGTCTTCCGGCCACTCCCCGGCGCACCTGCGCCTGTCGGAAAGCCTTACAGCGGCGCACCCAAAAAATACGGTTCCCCCTATGCATAGAAGGGCGGACGCGCCTGGCACAAAACTGGCTTGTGTAAATACACTGCGTCCGACACTTGCCGGCGCACCATGGGTTCTTCTCTCACGATCACGATCACGAAAGGAACGCACGCGCCATGTCCCATCCATTCCGCATCTTCGCCGCCGCCCTCGCCTTGCTGGTTCTGCCGGCCCTGCCCGCCTCGGCGACGCCCAGTTTGAACACCTTCGGCGCCAACGGCAGCACCGCCGTCTTCGACTGTCCCTGGAACGCCAGCCACACGTCCTGCGACTTTTCGCAGCTGACCAGCTACAACGGCGTCACCAGCGTCAGCGCCACCGGCATCGGCTCGGTGGCGCAGGACATCCGCGGCACCGCCGCGGTCAGTGCCGAGATCGGCACCGACTCCTGGCTGCCGGTCCTGCACGCATATGCCAGCAGCAATCCCGACTATGCCGGCACCGGCCCCTACGGCGGCAGCGCCCGCGCCGATGCCAACGCCTGGGGCGTGCAGGGCTACCGCTACATCGGCGACACGCCCTTCCTGCTGACCGTGACCGCCACCCTGGACTCGGTCTTTTCGCGTCCGGACAGCGACAGCCAGGGCAACCACTCGGCCTTCTTCCTGTCGCTGTTCGATACGGCCGGCTATGCGTTCGGCTATGCCCCGCCGGATGTCTTCCAGACCGAGCTGTGTCCGATCGTGTACATCCCCGGCCGCTACGGCTGCGAAGCGGTGCCGGCGGTGTACGACCATGCCAACCGGATGCTGCACGACAGCGGCACCACCAGCGCCACCATCGCTTATCTGCTGCAGCCGGGCCAGTCCTTCTACGTCGGTGCCTTCCTCGACGCCAGCGTGTGCTGCGGCGCCACCGTCGATTCCAGCCACACGCTGCGGCTGGCCTTCAACGACGCTTCGCTGCTGGTGAACGCCCCGGTCGCCGGCGCGCTCGCGGTGCCGGAACCAAGCACGCTGCCGCTGACGGCGCTGGCCGCTGCCGTGCTGCTGGGCATGCGCCTGCGGCGCCGGATGCGCGGCTAGGCTGACCGCAGCGACAGGACCGGGCAAGGCAAGCGGGCCGCGCCATGGCCGCGGCGGCGCAAAAACGCTATCATCGGCGTTCTTTCGTCCTATAAACACACAGTAACGATGAGACCCGATCCCCTGTCGCTGCGCCTGTTCGTCGCCGTCATCGAACACGGCACGATCGCAGCGGCGGCCGCACGCCACCACATCGCCGCCGCGGCGGTGAGCAAGCGCATCAGCGAACTCGAAGCCCAGCTCAACACCCAGTTGCTCATGCGCAGCAACAAGGGGATTACCCCGACCGCCGCCGGCGTCGCCCTGATCAACATGGCGCGCCCGGTGCTGGCCGACCTCGACAACATCGTCGCCCAGATGCACGATTTTTCGCGCGGCACCCAGGGTTCGGTGCGGGTGCTGGCGAATATCTCGGTCATGACGCAGTTCATGCCCCAGGCGCTGAAATCCTTCCTGGAGAAATATCCGCTGGTGCAGGTGAGCCTGGAAGAAAAGGTCAGCACCGCCATCATCCGCGGCATCGAGGACAACACCGCCGACATCGGCATCTTCACCCAGGTGCCGCACGGCGACAACATCGAGGTCTACCCCTTCCGCAACGACGACCTGGTGCTGATCGTGCCGCACGGCCATCCGCTGTCGGGGCGCACCGCGGTGACCTTCGCCGACACCATCGACTACGAATACGTCGGCCTGCACGTCGGCAGCAGCCTGAACTTCCAGCTGGTGCGCGCCGCCAGCGACCTGGGACGCTCGCTCAAGCTGCGCATCCAGGTCAGCGGCTATGACGCCCAGTGCCTGATGGTCGAGGCCGGGCTCGGGATCGGCATCCTGCCGCGCGATAGCCTGCATACCTACAGCGCGCTGAAGCTGCAGTCGATCGCGCTGGACGAACCGTGGGCGCACCGCCAACTCGAGATCGCGGTGCGCTCGTACGAGGCGCTGCCGGTGGCGGCAAAGCTGCTGTTCGACCACTTCCTGGGCGTGCACTAGGCGCACCTGAAAAACCTCCATGGCCGCGTTGCATCGTCTGGCCGTACTAACGTACTGTCTTCGACGCTGCGTCGGCCGGCCGCCCCCCTTGCCCTGAAGGTTTGTCAGGCGCTCTGAACGGGTATATCGACCCGCCATCGCGCCACGCGATGGCGGATTCGCCAACCGCTGCTTTACGTCCCCCCGCCGCTCGTCCATCCTAGGACTAGACCGAAGGAGACGACCATGCAGCTACCCACCGATGTCCGCATCACCGAAGTCGGCCCGCGCGACGGCCTGCAGAACGAGCCGCACAACCTGCCGACCGCGCACAAGATCGACCTGATCCGCCAGCTGGCCGCGGCCGGCTGCAAGGAAGTCGAAGCGACCGCCTTCGTCAGCCCGAAGGCGATCCCGAACCTGGCCGACGCGGCCGAGGTCATGCGCGGCACCGCCGGCCTGGGCATCACCCGCTTCGCGCTGATCCCCAATGCCAAGGGCTACGGGCGCGCGCTGGACGCCGGCGCCGACGGCATCACGATGGTGATGTCGGCCACCGACAGCCATAACCGCAAGAACCTGAACCAGACCGTGGCCGAGTCGATGGCCGAGCTGGCGCCGCTGGCCGCGCGTGCGCGCGACGACGGCCTGGCCGCGCGCCTCTCCATTTCGATGGTGTTCGGCTGCCCGTTCGAAGGCAATCCGGGCCTGGATCGCATCCGCGCCATCGTCGACCGGATGGCGGGCCACGGCTTCACCCGCATCGGCCTGTGCGACACGATCGGCATCGCCAACCCGCAGCAGGTGCATGACTGGATCGGCCGCCTCACAAGCGAGTTCGCCGGCCTGGAATTCGAGCTGCACTTCCATAATACCTACGGCCGCGGCCTGGCCAACGTGCTGGCCGGCCTGCAGGCTGGCGTGACCCGCTTCGACAGCTGCGTCGGCGGCCTGGGCGGCTGCCCGTTCGCGCCGGGCGCCACCGGCAACATCGCCACCGAAGACCTGGTGTCGATGCTGGATGCCAGCGGCGTGCAGAGCGGCATTGCCCTGGACAGCCTGCTGGCGGCCTCGGATTTCCTGGACGCCCAGCTCGACACCCGCATCCAGAGCAACCGCTGGCAGGTGCACAAGGCCCAGCGCGGGCTGCGCAAGGCCGCCTGAGCACAACACGAGAAACGCGAGGAGACAGATCATGACAAGTACAAACGACAGCACGAACACCGAACGCAATAGCGAACGCAACCCCGGCCCGCTGGCCGGCATCAAGGTCATCGAGATGGGCACACTGATCGCCGGCCCCTTCGGCGCCCGCCTGCTGGCCGAATTCGGCGCCGACGTCATCAAGATCGAGCCGCCCGGCAAGGGCGACCCGATCCGCAACTGGCGCGTCCTGCATAACGGCACCTCGCTGTGGTGGTACGTCCAGTCGCGCAACAAGAAATGCATCACCCTCGACTGCGGTTCGCCCGAAGGCCGCGACGTCCTTAAATCGCTGCTGGCCGAGGCGGACGTGCTGATCGAGAACTTCCGCCCCGGCACCCTCGACAAATGGGGCTTCTCGCGCGAAGCGCTGGAGGAAATCAACCCGCGCCTGATTATCTCGCGCATCTCCGGCTTCGGCCAGACCGGCCCGTACAGCAAGCGCGCCGGCTTCGGCGCGATCGGCGAATCGATGGGCGGCATCCGCCACCTGACCGGCTACCCGGGCATGGCCCCGACCCGCGTCGGCATCAGCCTGGGCGACTCGCTGGCCGCGATGTACGCCGTGATCGGCATCCTGATGGCGCTCTACCACCGCGATGTGCGCCAGGGCGGCGGCCAGGAAATCGACGTGGCCCTGTACGAAGCCGTGTTCAGCCTGATGGAAAGCATGGTGCCCGAATACGACCAGAAAGGCGTGGTGCGCGAGCGCACCGGTGCTATCCTGCCCGGCATCGCCCCCTCGAACGTGTACCCGACCCGCGACGGCAAGTACGCCGTCATCGCCGCCAATGGCGACGCCATCGTGCAGCGCCTGCTGAAGGCGATGGGCCGCGAAGACCTGGCCGGCGACGAGCGCTTCGCCAGCAACGAGGTGCGCGTCCGGCACATGGATTTCATCGATGGCCTGATCGGCGCCTGGAGCGCCACCATGGACCTCGACACCTGCCTCAACGTGCTGAACGAGTATGCGATTCCGGCCGGGCCGATCTACAGCATCGAGGACATCTTCCGCGACGCCCAGTACCAGGCGCGCGAGATGATCCTCGACGTCGCGCATCCGGAATTCGGCACATTGAAGGTGCCGGGCATCGTGCCCAAGCTGAGCAAGACCCCGGGCAGCGTGGCATGGCTGGGTCCCAAGCTGGGCGAGCACAACCTCGAGGTGCTGAAGCAGATCGGCCTGACCAACGCCCAGATCGCGCAGATGGCCGCGCAGGGGGTGATCTGATGGCACGCACCCTGTACGACAAGCTGTGGGAGCAGCACCTGGTGCACGAGGATGAACACGGCACCGCCTTCATCTACATCAACCGCCACCTGATCAACGAAGTCACCAGCCCGCAAGCCTTCGACGGCCTGCGCATCAATGGACGCCCGGTGTGGCGCCTGAACGCCAACCTGGCGGTGGCCGACCACAACATCCCGACCGAAGGCCGGCGCACCGGCAGCGACGCCATCGTCGACGCGGTATCGCGCAAGCAGGTCGAGACGCTGGAACGGAACTGCGCCGCCACCGGCATGGATTACGTGGCGCTGGACGACGTGCGCCAGGGCATCGTCCACGTGATCGGTCCGGAACAGGGCGCCACCCTGCCCGGCATGAGCGTGGTCTGCGGGGATTCGCACACCAGCACCCACGGCGCCTTTGCCGCGCTGGCCTTCGGTATCGGCACTTCGGAAGTCGAGCACGTGCTGGCCACCCAGATGCTGCGCACGCGGCGCGCGAAGACGATGCTGGTGCGGGTCGAGGGCGAACTGGCCCCTGGCGTCGGCGCCAAGGATGTCGCGCTGGCGATGATCGGGCGCATCGGCACCGCCGGCGGCACCGGCTACGCCATCGAATACGCCGGCTCGACCATCCGCGCGCTGTCGATGGAAGGCCGCATGACCCTCTGCAACATGACGATCGAAGCCGGCGCGCGCATGGGCATGATCGCGGTCGACGATACCACCATCGACTACCTGCGCGGTCGCCCGCAGGCGCCCCGGGGCGAGCAGTGGGAGCAGGCGGTGGCGCAGTGGCGCGGCCTGGTCTCGGACCGCGGCGCCCATTTCGACAGCGTGGTCGAGATCGACGCCACCACCCTGCGCCCGCACGTGACCTGGGGCACCTCGCCCGAGATGGTCGCCACCGTCGACGGCCGCGTGCCCGACCCGGCCGGCGTCGACGATCCGGTCAAGCGCGACGCGGTCGAACGCGCGCTGGCCTACATGGGCCTGCAGCCGGGCACGCTGCTCGCCGACATCGCGCTGGACAAGGTCTTCATCGGCTCCTGCACCAATTCGCGCATCGAAGACCTGCGTGCCGCCGCCAGCGTGGTGCGCGGCAGGAAGGTGGCGGACAACATCCGGCTGGCGCTGGTGGTGCCCGGCTCCGGCCTGGTCAAGCGCCAGGCCGAGGCCGAGGGCCTGGACCGCATCTTCGTCGATGCCGGCTTTTCGTGGCGCGAGCCGGGCTGCTCGATGTGCCTCGGCATGAACGACGACCGCCTGGCCCCGGGCGAACGCTGCGCTTCGACCTCGAACCGCAACTTCGAGGGACGCCAGGGCGCCGGCGGCCGCACCCACCTGGTCAGCCCGGCGATGGCGGCGGCGGCGGCGATTGCCGGCCGTTTCGTCGATGTGAACGCCCTCTGAACGCGGGAGAAAACATGCAAGCCTTTACCACCCTGCGCGCCCTGGTGGCGCCGCTCGACCGCTCCAACGTCGACACCGACGCCATCATCCCGAAGCAGTTCCTGAAGCGGGTCACGCGCACCGGTTTCGGGCCCAACCTGTTCGACGAATGGCGCTACCTCGACCACGGCGAAGCCGATACCGATTGCTCGACCCGCCCGCTCAATCCCGACTTCGTGCTGAACCAGCCGCGCTACGGGGGCGCCGGCATCCTGCTGGCGCGGGAGAATTTCGGCTGCGGCTCCTCGCGCGAACACGCGCCGTGGGCGCTGGCCGAATACGGCTTCCGCGCCATCGTCGCGCCGAGCTTTGCCGACATCTTCTACAACAACTGTTTCAAGAACGGGATCCTGCCGGTGGTGCTGGATGCGGCCACCGTCGCCCGCCTGTTCGGCGCGGTCGAGGCGGCGCCTGGTTATGCGCTCGATATCTCGCTGGCCGAGCAGGTGCTGCGCACGCCTTCCGGGGAAACGATCCCGTTCGAGGTGGATGCCTTCCGCAAGCATTGCCTGCTGAACGGGCTGGATGAGATCGGGCTGTCGCTGCAGCATGCGGACAAGGTGCGCGCCTACGAGGAACGCACGCGGCGCGCGTCGCCCTGGCTGGTGGCCTGAACCACTTGGCCTGAACCACGTTTCCCCGATGGAGCCGCCCGGTGCACGCCGGGCGGCTTTTTTTGCGTCCGGCCGGCCCGCCTGCGTGGCGACAAAAAAGGCGCGCCTGGTTCAATATGCGGAACGCATGGAACAACGCACAAGGAGGTTTACATGAAGGTATTGATGGTACTGACGTCGCACGACCAGCTCGGCGACACCGGCAAGAAAACCGGCTTCTGGCTGGAAGAGTACGCGGCGCCCTATTACGTGCTGAAGGACGCCGGCGCCGACATCACGGTGGTGTCGCCCCAGGGCGGCCAGCCGCCGCTCGATCCGAAGAGCGACGCGCCGGACGCGCAAACCGACGCCACCCGCCGCTTCAAGGGCGATCCCGAAGCGCAGGCCGTGCTGGCCTCGACCGGCAAGCTGGCGGACGTGAACGCCGCCGACTTCGACGCCGTGTTCTATCCGGGCGGACACGGCCCGCTGTGGGACCTGGCCGAAGATAAGGCGTCGATCGCCCTGATCGAAGCCATGGCCGCCGCCGGCAAGCCGGTCGCACTCGTCTGCCACGCGCCGGGCGTGCTGCGCAACGTCAAGGCTGCCGACGGCACGCCGCTGGTCCGCGGCAAGCAGGTGACCGGCTTCACCAACACGGAAGAAGACGCGGTCGGTCTCACCCAGGTGGTGCCTTTCCTGGTCGAGGACATGCTCAAGCAGAACGGCGGCAATTATTTAAAGGGCCCCGACTGGCAGCCGTATGTGCTGACCGACGGCAAGCTGGTCACCGGGCAGAACCCGGCGTCGTCGGAGCAAGGCGCCGAGGCGCTGCTCAAACTGCTGGCCTGACCGAAAATCACGGGGTAAACGACAACGCCGCCCGGCTTGCACCGCGCGGCGTTTTTGCATCTGCGGTAGAGAGCGAAGCTGGGCTTATCGATTGACCAGGCTGCGCGGCTGCAACAAGGCCAGCAAGGCGCCGAGGAACAAGGCACCCGATACCACGACCATGCCGGCATTGGTGCTATGGGTCACGTCCTTCATCCAGCCGATGATCGACGGGCTGACGAAACCGGCCAGGTTGCCGAAGGAATTGATCATGGCAATGCCGGCAGCGGCCGCCGTGCCACCCAGGATCGAGCTCGGGTAGGTCCAGAAGACAGGCATGGTGGCCAGCATGCCGGCGGTACCGAGACAGAGCGCGACCATGGCCAGCGCGACGTTGTCGCCATAGATCGTGGCGAGCAGCAGACCCAATCCGCCGAGCGCACTGGCAATCGTGAAGTGCCAGCGCCGTTCGCGGGTGCGGTCCGCGCTTTTTGCGATGCCCAGCATCGCGACCACGGCGCAACCGTAGGGAATGGCGGTCAGCAGGCCGACATCCATCGCATCCTTGACGCCTGCCGCCTTGATCAGCGTCGGCAGGTAAAAGCTGATGCCGTACAGGCCCATCATGCAGCAGAAGTAGATCCCGGCCATCAGCCAGACGCGCGGATTGCCGAACACGCCCGACAGCGCGTGATCGACCTTGCCGGTGTTTTCTTTCGCAATATTCTCTTCCAGCAGCTGCTTTTCTTCATTACTCAGCCATGACGCCGCACGGATGCTGTCGGGCAGATAGAAGATCGTGACGACGCCCAGCACCAGCGACGGCAAGGCTTCGATCAGGAACAGCCATTGCCAGCCCGCCATCCCGTGCGCGCCGTGCATGGCATTCAGGATCCAGCCCGACAGCGGACCGCCGACCACGCCGGCAAACGGGATGCCGATCATGAACAGCGCATTCATGCGGCTGCGCCGCTGCGCCGGGAACCAGTAGGTCAGGTACAGCACGATGCCGGGGAAGAAGCCGGCTTCGGCCACGCCCAGGAAGAAGCGCAGCACGTAGAACACCGTCGGGCTGCTGACGAATACCATCGACGCGGACAGGATCGCCCAGGTAATCATGATGCGGCCGATCCAGACGCGGGCGCCGACCTTGTGCATGATGATATTGCTCGGCACCTCGAACAGGAAGTAGCCGATGAAGAACACGCCGGCACCGAGTCCATACACGGTTTCGCTGAACTGCAGGTCGTTCAGCATCTGCAGCTTGGCAAAGCCGACATTCACGCGGTCGAGGTAAGCCGCGACGTAGGAGATAAACAGGAAGGGCAGCAGCCGGGCCGTCACCTTGGCGTAGGTACTGGCTTCCTTCTGCTCACGCTGCGCCATGCCGGCGCCCTTGGAGAGAGTATGGGTATTCATGTTCGATACGACCTTATTTCATGGGATGCAGGGTCAGGAGCAAAAAAAGCCGCCAGGCTTGCGCGCGACGGCTTTCTTTCTCCCTACCACGGCAAGAATCAGAACTTGCCGGACAACAGATAACCGGCGTCCGGCACGACCGGTGCCAGTTCCAGTTTCTTGAGGATGCGGTAGACCGTCGCGGTGGCTGCCGACAGCACCGGCTTGCCCAGCATGTCTTCGACCTTCTGGATCGCCGCCAGGGACGGCATCTGCACGCAGGCCGACAGCACGACCGCGTCGGCGTCGCTGATGTCGAGGCGCTTGGCGTGCTCGATCAGGTTCATCGGATCGAGGCGGCCAACGGCCAGGTTGTCCGAGACTTCTAGGCTGATCGCGTCAACCACCCTGATGCCGGTGTCTTCGATGTAGTCGACCACCTGCTGGGTCAGGGGCTTCATGTAGGGGGTGATCAGCGCCACCTTTTTAAAACCGAGTTCGTGGATGGCGTCGACCAGGGCGCCGGCCGAGCTGACCACCGGGGCTTGCGCCTTGTTCTCGCGCACCATGTCGGAAAGGCGCTTTTCCGATTGCAGGTGGTAGCCGGGCCCCTGGCACATGATCGCCACCAGGCAGGCGTAGGCCAGCACGTCGCAGCGCGCATCCGACAGCTCCAGCGCGCAGCGGTCGCTGTCGACGTCCATCTTCTTCAGCTCTTCGGGCGTGACGTGCATCATGCGCATGCGTGCCGAGTGGAAGGTGAAACGCTCTTCCGGAAATTGATTGAGTCGCGACTGCAGCATCGCCGGTACTTCGGTCTCCATCGTCGTGTTCGAACTTGGCACGATCTGGCCGATGCGATAGGTTTTCATGCTTGATTCCTCTGTTGTTTCAATTAGTTGCCGCTGGTAAGGACAGTGCCCTTGGTTTCCTGCAGGGTGAACACCATCAGCGCGGCGGCGAAATACGCCACCGCCGCGAGTGAAATCGTGGTGGTGAAGCCGATGATGGGGATCAGCACCGGCACCAGCTTGATGCCGGCGATGGCGCCGACGCGGCCGAAGTTGAAGCAGAAGCCGGAAGCGGTCGAGCGAATGCTGGTCGGGAATAGTTCCGAATACCAGGCACCGAAGCCGCTGAAGTAACCGGTGAAGAAGCCGAGCAAGGCGGCCAGCGCGCCCAGCGTGACCACGTTCTGGGTGGTGAAGGCCAGCTTGCCGTCGGTCAGCGGCATGGCGCCGGCGCCGAAGGTGAATACCGGCACCATGATGGTCATGCCGATGAAGAAGATCGCGAACGAGATGCGGCGGCCGACCTTTTCGGCGAGGTAGCCGTAGACGACGTAGCCGAGCATGGCGCCGATGCCGGTCCAGACCAGGAACACCGGCGCCTGGTCGATGCGCACCTTGAGCGTGCTTTGCAGGAAAGCCGGGGTGAAGGTGAACACGATCCAGTAGCCGAGCATGCCGAGCACGGAAATGGTCAGCGCCAGCAGCACCGGACGGCGGTATTCCGGCTTGAAGATCTCGAACAGGCTGCCCTTGCCGCTGTTTTTCTTCATGAAGTCGCGGTTGGCCAGCCAGACCGGCGATTCCTTCACGTAGAACAGCACGAACAGGAAAGTGGCGTAGGCCGGCAGGCTGGCATAGATGAACAGGTCGCGCCAGGCTTCCGGATTGGCCGGGTCGAGCATGTTCCAGGCAAACACCGCGGCCAGCAGGTTACCGCCCGACCAGCCGGTCTGCATGAAGGCGATCGCCTTGGCGCGGCCTTCCGGTTTCCAGACTTCGCAGATCAGCGACGCCGCCGCCGACCACAGGCCGCCGACGGCGATGCCGACGATGAAGCGGTAGACGTTCAATTCGAACAGGGTGGTGGCGAAACCGCACAGCAGCGTGCCGGTGCCGTAGGCGAGGACCGAAGCGAGGATGGTTTTCTTGCGGCCGATGCGGTCCGAGATATTGCCGAGGAAGTAGCCGCCGATGCCGGTGGCCAGCAGGAACCAGGCGACGGTGGAGACCACGTCGCCCATCTGGACGCCGAAACTGTGGGCGATGGCCAGCATGACGAAGCCGAAGATGCCGGCGTCGAGCGCGTCGAACAGCCAGCCCAGCCATGAGCCGAACAGGGCCGTGTACTGCTGGCGCACGGTGAAGGTGGTTGCGGCAGGGGCCATGGCCACCTGTGGCTTGAGGTAAGCGCTTTTCATGAAGTCTCCAATGTTGTTTGCCGCCAGGGGCAAGGCCGGTTCACGCCTTCGATGTGCGTGTAAGTACCTGGATGGCATGTTCACTCCACCTGACGCGTGCGTAAAGAAACCAATCGCGACCCTGCCATCGCGGTTCGCGATGGCGCAAGCGCCGGATGAGCATGCGCAAAGCCTGGCCGGAACAGCCAGGATACGCTTGTCGGGTATCCAGTTCGCATGGCTTGTTTTTGAACGCATTGCCGCGGGAGCACACATGAAAGCCGCTTTCACCTTGCCGCACACCGTAGGCCGCTGGCCGCGCTTTCGGCCGCTTTTTCGGCTGCCAGCGCTGTGCTTTCTGGCGGCACTGCTCGGCGGCTGCACCGGCGCCGACCCGGCGGCCACGCCGCCCTCCCCGCCGCCCGCGCCATCGCTCGACGAACAGCTCGGCGCCACGCTGGCGCAGCAGGGCTTCACCGGCAGCGCCGAACAAAAGCTCGAAAGCCGCCTTGGCCGGCCGCTGAACTTCAAGATGGCCGGCCTGGGCCTGCTGCTGTTCTTCGATCCGGTCACCAGCCTGCACAAGGACAATGCCTGCGCCGCCTGCCATTCGCCCAGCCACGGCTACGGCGACACCCAGTCGATCGCGATCGGCATCCAGAACAACGGCCTGGTCGGTCCCAACCGGCTGGGGCCGCGCAACCTGCGGCGCTCGCCAATGATCCTGAACGCTGGCTTCTATCCGCGCCTGATGTGGAACGGCCGCTTTTCCGCCCCCTCCGGCGACCCCTTCGACAACGCGCTCGGCTTCCGCTTCCCGCAGCCCGGCGACACGGCCCTGTTCCAGCCAGGCGATCCCCTGATACGTACCCTGCTCGCGGCCCAGGCTTTCATGCCGCTGACGGAACTGGTCGAGCAAGCCGGCTTCACCGGCCTGGGCGACAGCCTCGGCCCGCGCTTCGCCCCCTTCGACGATGGCCAGGGCGACACCTGCCCGGCGCCGGACGCCAGCGGTTCGCGCAACGCGCCGATCCGGGCGCGCGTGGCCGAGCGCCTGAACGCCATCCCGGCCTACGTGGAAAAATTCGGCGACGTGTTCGAGGAAGTGCGCGCCGGCGCGCCGATCGACATCGGCATGTTCGCGCGCGCTGTCGCCGAGTACGAATTCATCTTGAAAGGTGCGAATGCCCCGATCGACCGCTACGCGCGCGGCGAGAGCACGGCCATGACGGCCCCGGAAAAGCGCGGCGCGCTGCTGTTCTTCGGCAAGGCCAACTGCGTGGCCTGCCATGCGGTGACCGGCGGCGCCAACGAAATGTTCAGCGACTTCGCCATGCACAACATCGGCGTGCCACAGATCGCCCCCAGGTTCGGTCCCGGCAGCGGCAACGTCGTGTTCGACGGCCCCGCGGAGGACGAGGATTATGGCTTCGCGCAAGTCACCGGCCTGGCGACCGACCGCTACCGTTTCCGCACCTCGCCGCTGCGCAACGTGGCGCTGCAGCCGGCCTTTTTCCACAACGGCGCCTTCACCCGGCTCGACGATGCGGTGCGCCACCACCTCGACGTACTGGCCTCGCTGCGCGGCTACGATCCGGGCCGCGCCGGCGTGGCGCCCGACCTGGCGCACGTCGCGCCGATCGGCAAGGTGGCGGCAAGCATCGACCCGCTGCTACGCCGTCCGCTGCGCCTGAGCCCGCAGGAATTCGGCGACCTGGTCCAGTTCGTGCGCACCGGCCTGCTCGACGACAGCACGCTGCCGGACAAGGCATGTGCTCACGTGCCGGCGGCGGTGCCGAGCGGGATGGCGCTGCCCAGGTTCGAATCGTGTCCGCGTCAGGACAACATCGCTAGTCGGCCTTGAAGTTCTGGCCCAGCGACATCGGCTTGTTCAGCAGGATGGTCTGCGGATTGCGGCAGATGATCACCAGCACCACGATGGTGGCCAGGTAGGGCAGCATCGACAGGAATTCGGATGGAATCGCGATGCCCAGGCCCTGGCCGTGGAACTGCAGCACCGTCACGCCGCCGAACAGGTAGGCGCCCAGCAGCAGGCCGCGCGGCTTCCAGGTGGCGAACACCACCTGGGCCAGCGCGATCCAGCCGCGGCCGGCCGTCATGCCCTCGACCCACATCGGGGTCAGCGCCAGCGACAGGTAGGCGCCGCCCAGGCCGGCCAGCGCGCCGCCGAACAGCACGGTCGCGTAGCGCAGCTTGATCACCGACATGCCGATCGCGTGGGCCGAATGCGGTGCCTCGCCGACCGCGCGGATCAAGAGGCCGATGCGGGTGCGCGCCAGTACCCAGCCGACCACGGCCACCAGCACCAGCGACAAATACACCAGCACGTCGAAACGGAACAGCAAGGGGCCGACGAACGGAAGGTTGGACAGCACCGGCATCGTCAGGTGCGGCAGCGGCGCCACGGTCTGGCCGACCAGGTCGCGACCAAGGAAGGCCGACAGGCCGAGGCCGAACAGGGTCAGCGCCAGGCCGGTGGCGACCTGGTTGGTCTGCAGGGTCAGCACCAGGAAGGCGAACACCAGCGCCATCGCGGCGCCGGCCACCAGCGAGGCCAGCAGGCCCAGGCCCATCGAGCCGGTATGCAGCGTGGTCGAGAAGCCGGCCACCGCGCCCACCAGCATGATGCCCTCGAGGCCGAGGTTGATCACGCCGGAGCGTTCGGCCACCAGTTCGCCGGTCGAGGCCAGCACCAGCGGGGTGGCGGCACCGGCGGTGCTGGCCAGGAAGGCGATCACATAATCAGGATTCATGGGCGGTCTCCAGGGGAACGGCCGCGTCGGTGGTGGCACCGGTTGCGCGTGCGCGCGGCTTGAAGCGGTAATGGATGAACAGGTCGGCGGCCAGCAGGTAGAACAGCAGCAGGCCCTGGAACAGGCCGGTGATGGCCGAGGGCAGCTGCAGTTCGATCTGGGCCGATTCGCCGCCGATGTAGAGCAGCGACATCAGCAGCGACGCCAGCAGCACGCCGAGCGGATGCAGGCGGCCGACGTAGGCCACGATGATGGCGGCGAAGCCGTAGCCCGGCGACACCGAAGGCTGTAGCTGGCCCAGCGGCCCGGCCACCTCCCCCACCCCGGCCACGCCGGCCAGCGCGCCGCTGACCATGAAGGCGAACCAGACGTTCTTCGGCTCGGAAAAGCCGGCGTACAGGGCGGCTGCCGGCGCCATCCCGCTGACCTGCATGCGGTAGCCGGCAAAGGTGTGGCGGCAGAAGAACCAGGCCCCGGCCACCGCCAGCAGCGACAGCGGGAAGGCGGCATTCACGCGCAAGCCTTCCTTCAGCAGCGGCAGCAGCGCGGCGTCGCCGAACATCTTCGATTGCGGGAAGTTGAAGCCGGCCGGGTCGCGCAGCGGGCCGTGCACCAGGTAGCCCAGGAACAGGTAGGCCACGTAGACCAGCATCAGGCTGACCAGGATTTCACTGGTGTTGAAGCGCGTGCGCAGCAGCGCCGGCACCGCGGCCCAGGCCAGGCCGCCGAGGGCGCCGGCCAGGATCATCAGCGGCAGCACCCACCCTGCCTCGACGCCGTCGAAATGCAGCGCCACCCAGCCGGCGGCCACCGCGCCCATGGTCAGCTGGCCGTCGGCGCCGATGTTGTGGACGTTGGCGCGAAAGCCGATCGCCAGGCCGACGCCGCACAGGATCAGCGGCGTGGCCTTGAGCAGCAGCTCGCCGATCCCGTATTCGGTCGTGAGCGGCTTGATGAAGTAGACGTAAAAAGCATGCAGCGGCGCCTGGCCGAGGAACAGGAACAGCAGCGAGCCGGTGGCCAGCATGGCCAGGGCCGCGATCAGCGGCGAGGCCAGCATCATGGCGCGCGAGGGGGTGGGACGGGCTTCAAGCCGGGACATGGTCGACTCCTAGGTTGACGGGGGCGTCGAACTCGCCGCTCATCCACACCCCGATCTGGTTGACGCTGGTGGACGCCACCGGCACCGCGTGCGACAGCCGGCCCTTGGCCAGCACCGCGATGCGGTCGCACATCATGAACAGCTCGTCGAGTTCCTCGGACACCACCAGCACCGCCACGCCCGCGTCGCGCAGGTCGATGATGGCCTGGCGGATCAGCATGGCCGCGCCGATGTCGACGCCCCAGGTCGGCTGGGCCAGCACCATGACTTTCGGTGCCAGCTCGACCTCGCGTCCGACGATGAATTTCTGCAGGTTGCCGCCCGACAGGCTGGATGCCGCCGCATCGGCACCGCCGCACTTGACCTTGAAACGCTGGATGACGCCCCGGGCAAACGCGCCCACCGCGGCGCGCCGCAGCAGGCCGCCCTTGACCATGCCGGCGCCGGGCGACAGGTAGCCGGTCAGCAGCGCATTGTCGGCCAGCGACAGTGCCGGCACCGCGCCGCGCCCGAGCCGTTCTTCCGGCACGAAGCCCAGGCCCAGGCGGCGCCGCGCGGCCGGGTCGAGGCGGCCGGCGTCCTTGCCGAGGACGCGGATACTACCCGCCTTCGGCGCCGCCAGTTCGCCCGAAATCGCCTTCAGGAGTTCCTGCTGGCCGTTGCCCGAGATGCCGGCCAGGCCGACGATCTCGCCCGCGCGGACTTCCAGGCGAATGTCTTGCAGGCGCGTGCCGAACGGATCGCTGCTGGCCAGGTCGAGGCGGTCGATGGCCAGGCGTACTTCGCCCGGGGCGCGCGGCAGCAGGCTGCAGGTCGGCAGGTCGCCGCCGATCATCAGTTCGGCCAGCGAATGCGCGGTCTCCTGCTTCGGCACCGCGGTGCCGGACACGCGGCCGGCGCGCAGCACGGTCGCCTTGTCGCACAGCGACTGGATCTCGTCGAGCTTGTGGCTGATATACAGGATGCTGACGCCCTCGGCCGCCAGCTGGCGCAGCGAGACGAACAGCTTCTGCACCGCGTCCGGCGTCAGCACCGAGGTCGGCTCGTCCATGATCAGCAGGCGTGGCGACTGCAGCAGGCAGCGCACGATCTCGACGCGCTGGCGCTCGCCCACCGACATGCTGTGCACGCGCTTGTCCGGGTCGAGCGGCAAGCCGTATTGTGCGGAGACAGCGCGGATACGCGGCGCCAGCTGGGCCGGCGTCGTCTTTTCATCGAGCGCCAATGCGATGTTCTCGGCCACGGTCAGGGTCTCGAACAGCGCAAAGTGCTGGAACACCATGCCGATGCCGAGGCGGCGCGCGGCGGATGGGGACGGGATCTGGACCTGCCGTCCTTCCCACATGATCTCGCCGGCGTCCGGCCTGGTCACGCCATAGATCATCTTCATCAGGGTGCTCTTGCCGGCGCCGTTCTCGCCCAGCACCGCATGGATCTCGCCGGGCATCACGGTCAGGTCGACGTCGGCGTTGGCCACCACCGAGGGATAGCTTTTCGAAATGCCGAGCAACTGCAGGCGCGGCTCGACACGTTGTACTTCTGTGTTCAAGGGATGCTCCATCGTGGTGGACTCGACATGCAAGCATTGCAAGGTCCGTGCCATGGACGCCTATTCACAGTGATTTGCATCCACGCTGTACGGAATCTTGTATACAAAACGCACCAGCCCGAGTCGACAAGATCACCAGGAACGGGCATCCACGCGCCAATATTGCGCACAGACACTCTTTTCCCCTTTGTCAAAGCTGAGCACGATTCCTGCTACATCCACCGGACACGCGGCGGAACCCCTGCCGCGACACCCGGAGATCGACATGACACGACACACCGCTGCGCCACGCCCACAAGGCGGACGCCAGCCGGCCGCGCCCGCATCCAAGTCTGCAGCCACATCGGCATCCACATCGGCGGCCGCTTCAGCAGCCACACCGGCCAAGCGCGGCATCACCGCCATCGACCTGCGCATCTACCGCGCCGTGGTCAGCGCCGTGATGAGCCACCGCCTGCCGCCCGGTACCCGCCTGGGCGAAGCCGATTTCTGCGAGCTGTACCAGGTCAGCCGCACCACGGTGCGCAAGGCCCTGCAGCGCCTCGCGCACGACCACATCATCGAATTGCGGCCCAACCGCGGCGCCGTGGTGGCCTCGCCCTCTCCTAGGGAAGCGCGCGACGTGTTCGCCGCGCGCCGCGCGCTGGAACGCGAGATCGTGCCGCTGGTGGTCAGCAACGCCACCCCGGCCTCGCTGCGCGCGATCCGCGCCGCGCTGGAAGCGGAAGAGCAGGCGCGCCACAGCGGCGACCGCGCCGGCTGGATCCGCCTGGGCGGCGAATTCCACCTGTTGCTGGCGGAACTGTCGGGCAACGCGGTGCTGCAGCGCTTCATGGGGGAACTGGTGTCGCGCTGCTCGCTGATCATCGCCTTGTATGAAACACCGGGCGCGCCGATGTGCGGCAACGACGAGCATGGCGACCTGCTGGCGCTGATCGAACAAGGCAAGGCCGAGCAGGCGGTGGCGCTGATCGAACACCACCTGCTCGAGATCGAAGCGCGCTTGCAGCTGGCTGCGCCGGAACGCAAGGTCAACCTGGCCGAAGCCCTGGCCGGTTGCTGAGACGCGCTATGTCCCTGGACAGATTGGATACAACCCGCCGTTCGATTGGATGCACTTGCACCACGACAGCGCGCATGGCGACGAATGCAGGGCATGCGGCGGGCGTTGGTGGTGCGCCGCATCAAGGCAAGAGGCGATGCGGCGCAAGCCGCCAGAGTGCAGGCACGCTGCGCGGTACGGGCTCCGCGGTCTGGCCCGCTATTTGCTAACCAGACAAGCTGAAGATTGCATGCAACCCGCACCCGGATTGCATGCGATCGAATGCCGCCGTGTTTCGTGTCTCGCCATACCTATATCTATTACACCAATCTGAAAGGGACCTGCATGAAGCCTCACCCGTTTGCCCGCACCGCCCTGGCCGCCCTGCTCGCCACCGGCGCCGTCGCCGCCCACGCCGCCGACTGGAGCGACACCTCGCTCAGCTACCGCTACGGCACCAAGTTCGCCGAGCCCTACAACAGCGACGACATCAGCAAGCACGTCGTCAACTTCAGCCACGTCAGCGGCTACAAATACGGCAAGAATTTCTTCAGCGTCGACTTCCTGCTGTCGGACGAGAACGACCCGTCGGCGGTGGGCGCGGACAGCGGCGCGCACGAGGCGTATGCGGTGTACCGCAACACCGTCGACCTGGGCAAGGTGACCGGCGCCAACCTGGCCTTCGGTCCGGTGCGCGGCGTCGGCGCGACCTTCGGCTTCGACGTCAACAGCAAGACCGACGCCGGCTACAACTCCAAGAAGCGCATGCTGGTGCTCGGTCCGACCCTGATGTTCGACGTGCCGGGCTTCCTCGACGTCGGCCTGTACGCCCTGCACGAGAGCAATGCGCCCTTCAACGGCTTCACCCAGACCTCGACCTCGCGCTACACCTACGACACCCACGCCATGCTGAGCGCGGCCTGGGGCATCCCCTTCGACTTCGGCATCCCGCTCTCCTTCGAAGGCTATGCCAACTACATCGGCACCAAGGGCCGGAACGAATTCGGCGGCCCGACCGCGGTCGAGATCAACGTCGACATGCAGCTGATGGTCGACCTGAGCCCTGCGGTCGGCGCGGCCAAGAACACCTTCAAGCTGGGCATCGAATACCAGTACTGGAAGAACAAGTTCGGCAACCCGTCGAAGACCGTGCCCGGCGCCACCGCCAGGACGCCCATGGTGCGCGCCGAATACCACTTCTGAGCCGCTTCCGAGCATCCGCATCCCGATTACGTACCTTCAACCTGAAAGAGGAACACCATGAATCGTCGCACGCTGTTCGCCCTGGCCGCCGTCGCCGCCTTGTCCGTCACCGCCGGCCTGCCCGCGCACGCGGCCGACCCGCTGAAGGTCGCCTTCGTCTACGTCGGCCCGGTCGGCGACGCCGGCTGGACCTATGCCCACGAGCAGGGCCGCCTGGCGCTGGAAAAGTCGATGGCCGGGAAGGTCAAGACGACCTACGTCGAGAACGTGCCGGAAGGCGCGGACGCCGAACGCGTGATCCGCAAGCTGGCCGCCGACGGCAACAAGCTGATCTTCACCACCTCGTTCGGCTTCATGAACCCGACCGAGAAGGTCGCCAAGGCCTTCCCCAGCGTGATCTTCGAGCACGCCACCGGCTTCAAGACGTCCAAGAACATGGGTGTGTACGAATCGCGCCAGTACGAAGGCACCTACCTGCAGGGCGTGATCGCCGCCAAGATGAGCAAGAGCGGCACGATCGGCTTCGTCGGCTCGTTCGCGGTGCCGGAAGTGCTGCGCAACATCAACGCCTATACGCTGGGCGCGCAGAGCGTGAACCCGAAGATCAAGACCAAGGTCGTGTGGATCAACAGCTGGTACGACCCGGCCAAGGAGCGCCAGGCCGCCGAGACCCTGATCGCCCAGGGCGCCGACGTGCTGACCCAGAACACCGACTCGCCGGCCACGCTGCAGGTGGCCCAGGAAAAGGGCAAGTTCGCCTTCGGATGGGATTCCGACATGGCGCGCTTCGCGCCCAAGGCCCACCTGACCGCCAGCACCAACTACTGGGGCGATTTCTATACCAAGACCGCGCAGGCCGTCATGGCCGGCACCTGGAAGACCGGCGAGGTGCGCGGCGGTTTGAACGAGGGCATGGTCAGGATGTCGCCGCTGAACGCCGCGATTCCGGCCGACGTCGCCAAGCTGTTCGAGCAGAAGAAGGCCGACATCGTCGCCGGCAAGCTCAAGCCCTTCCAGGGGCCGATCAAGGACCAGTCGGGCGCGGTGCGGGTCGCGGCCGGGGCGCAGATGGCGGACAAGGATGTGCACGGGATGAATTTCTACGTGCAGGGGGTGGAGGGGTCGATTCCGAAGTAAGTATGCTCACCGCCGCATAGCGCCTTGCACCCGCTGCCCTTGCACGTCGTCCCTGCGCAGGCAGGGACCCAAGTTTTCGGCATTCCAGCCAACTTGGGCCCCTGCCTGCGCAGGGGCGACGATTCGCCTGATAAGGATTTAATCGATGTCTACTCCCACTCTCCAAGACCACGACCTCCTCACCCGCGTCTTCGCCCTCGCCCAACGCTCGCGCGACGAAGGCCACCACCCCTTCGCCGCCATCGTGGCCGGCGCCGACGGGACCATCATCGCCGAAGCCATGAACGCCTCCAGCACCGACCGCACCGCCCACGCCGAAATGAACGCCCTGCGGCTAGCCTCGCAGCGCTTCAGCCCGCAGCAACTGGCCGGCGCCACGCTCTACTCCAACGCCGAACCCTGCGCCATGTGCGCCGGCGGCACTTACTGGAGCGGCGTCGGCCGCGTGGTGTACGGGATGTCGGAAAAGAGTTTGTTGGAACTGACCGGCAGCGATCCGGAAAACCCGACGCTGTCGCTGCCCTGCCGTCAGGTGTTCGCGGCGGGCCAGCGGCCGACGGAAGTGATCGGCCCGCTGCGCGAGGACGAAGCCCGGATGGCGCACGCGGGCTTCTGGCACAAGGATTAAGAGCGTTTAACAAAACCTTCAGGGCAAGGGATGCGGCCTACCGACGCGGCGTCGAAGACAGTACGCTAGTACGGCGAGACGCCGCAACGCCGCCATGGAGGCTTTTGTTAGGCGCTCTTACAGGAAGCGGTCGAGGATCTTGCGGCTGCCCTTGTCGATCCCGAACATGTCGCGGATCAGGAAGTGGATGCCGTGGCTGTCCGCGATCAGCAGCGAGTAGGTGCCCAGGCGGCGGATGTCTTCCTCGCCCTTCAGCACGAACTCGGTGTCGCCGCGGTCGGTGTTGACGGTCCAAGTGCAGGGCGTGGCGAAGCTCGACACGCTCTTGATGGAGAGGATCTCGGGCATGAACTCGCGCCCGTCCAGTTCCTCGGTCACCAGCGCGGCGATCCCGGCCGGCACGTCGGCCAGGTCCTCGATCCAGGCGACTTCCTTGCCGCCCTCGCGCACCAGCGAGATGCCGCGCGTGGGCGCCTGGACCGGAAAGGCGCGCACCGGCGTCACGCCGACGAATTCCTCGCCGTCGGCATTGGTCAGCACCAGCTTGCCGAAGGCGTCGCGCCGCAGTTGAAATGCGCGTTGAAAGTTTGATTGCATCAAAGTCGTCATTTAATCGTCATCCCCATCGCTGTCCGGATCCTGGTCGACGTTGCGCGCCTGCGCTTCGTACAGGCGGTGATAAGCGCCTTCGGCCGCCATCAGCTGGTCGTGGCTGCCCTCTTCGACCACCACGCCGCGGTCCAGCACCACCAGGCGGTCGGCGCGGTGCAGCGTCGACAGGCGGTGCGCGATCGCGATGGTGGTGCGGCCCTGCACCAGGTTGTCCAGCGCCTTCTGGATTTCCTTCTCGGTTTCCGAGTCGACCGAGGACGTCGCTTCGTCGAGGATCAGGATCGGCGGGTCGATCAGCAGGGCGCGCGCGATCGAGATGCGCTGGCGCTCGCCGCCGGACAGGCCCTGGCCGCGTTCGCCGACCATCGAATCGTAGCCCTGCGGCAGGCGCAGGATGAATTCGTGGGCATGCGCGGCCCTGGCCGAGGCGATGATGTCTTCGCGCGTCGCGTCCGGCTTGCCGTAGGCGATGTTCTCGGCGATCGTGCCGAAGAACAGGAAAGGCTCCTGCAGCACCAGGCCGATGTGGCGGCGGTAGTCTGCCACCGCGAACGAGCGGATGTCCTTGCCGTCGAGCAGGATCGCGCCTTCGGCCACGTCGTAGAAGCGGCAGATCAGGTTGACCAGCGTCGATTTACCGGAACCCGAATGGCCGACCAGGCCGACCATCTCGCCGGCCTTGATGTTCAGCGAAATCCCGCGGTTGACCGCGCGGTTGCCGTAGCGGAAGCCGACTTCGCGCAGCTCGATGTTGCCGGCTACCTTGTCGACCTTGATCGGGTTGACCGGGTCCGGCACGCTCGACACGTGGTCGAGGATGTCGAAGATGCGCTTGGCGGCCGAGGCGGACTTCTGCGTCACCGACACGATGCGGCTCATCGAGTCCAGGCGCACGTAGAAGCGGCCGCTGTAGGCGATGAAGGCCGACAGCACGCCGACCGTGATCTCACCCTTGCTGACCTGCCAGATGCCGAAGCACCAGATGATCAGGAGGCCCAGTTCGGTCAGCAGCGACACCGTCGGCGAGAACAGCGACCACACCCTGTTCAACTTGTCGTTGACGGCCAGGTTGTGCTTGTTGGCGTCGCGGAAGCGGACCGCTTCGCGCTTTTCCTGGGCAAAGGCCTTCACCACGCGGATACCCGGGATGGTGTCGGCCAGCACGTTGGTGACTTCGCCCCAGACGCGGTCGATCTTCTCGAAGCCGGTGCGCAGCTTGTCGCGCACGACGTGGATCATCCAGGCGATGAAGGGCAGCGGTACCAGCGTGATCAGGGCCAGCTTGGCGTTGATGCTGAACAGGATGGCGCCGGTCATGATGATCATCAGGACGTCGGACAGGAAATCCAGCAGGTGCAGTGACAGGAACACGCAGATGCGGTCGGAGCCGCTGCCGATGCGGCTCATCAGGTCGCCGGTGCGCTTGCCGCCGAAGAATTCCAGCGACAGGCGCAGCAGGTGTTCGTAGGTTTCCGAACGCATGTCGGCGCCCATCCGCTCCGATACCAGGGCCAGGATGTAGGTGCGGCCCCAACCGAGCGCCCAGGCCAGGATCGCCGAGCCGAACAGGCCGCCCATGTACATGTAAACCAGCCGCGTATCGATGCTTTTGCCGTTCTGATACGGGATCAGCACGTTGTCCATCAGCGGCATGGTCAGGTAGGGTGGAATCAAATGCGCGCCGGTACTTGCCAACATAAGCAAGAATCCAAGGGCCAGTTGACCTTTGTAAGGACGTGCGAAGCGCCACAGCCGGAACAGGGTCCAGGTGGATGGCGGCGTGTGCAGCACCTTGGTGCAGATCGGGCAATCTTCCTGGTCCGCTTCGAGCGGCGCCTTGCAGCTGGGGCAGGTATGCTGCTCGGGCGGCTGGATGGCAAGGCCGGTGACGTGGCTTTCCACCTGGTCGGTAAAGGCATCGACCACGCGGATCGCCTGCAGGTTCTGGCCGAGCGTGAAGCGCCAGGCGGCCAGCAGGCCATGCTCGTCGACCAGCTCCAGGTGGCCGACGCCGGCATGGTCGTGGTGGCGCAAGTGCATGTCAGGGCGGTAAGGCCAGTCGCGCCAGTCGCTGTCGCCGGGGGCGCGGGTCAGCAGGCGGCGGTTGGTTACAACCAGTAATCCTTTTGTAAAACGTAATTTCGCATCGAGGTCAACCTCAACGCTGCTTAAAACGTTTTCCCCTTGCGCAAGCTTTTTCTCGACGTCCGCCTGCCAGTGCTCGGGCAGGAAACTGGCGGCGATCGCCAGCGGAACGGAAGGAACAAGTTGTTGATTCGTCATGTAGTACCGCCGGTGAAGGCGAGGTTTCCTTGGCTATGCCGGGTTGTTGGGAATCGAGCCGCTGCCGGCACCGTCATACGGTGAAACGCCGGGACCGGCGCTACGGTTGACAAGCGTGTGTGTAGCGGAGCGCTGGTGTAGTTACGGTATTCTAGCGAAGGGGCGAGACTGGCAGAAATCGGTACGGCACGGTAAGCTTCGTTTCGGCAAGTATACAACATGTGCGCTGCGGGAAATTGGGTCGGACCAGCGTACGAAAGCAAGGCAAGATATTCTTCATGACTAAAAAGAAAGACATCGACATTCTTCGAGTAACGCATCTGCGTGGACCCAACATCTGGACTTACCGCCCCGTCATCGAAGCCTGGCTCGACATTGGCGAACTCGAAGATTATCCCTCGAATACCCTTCCCGGCCTGTATGAACGCCTGACCACCTGGCTGCCCGGCCTGATCGAGCACCGCTGCGGCGTCGGCGAGCGTGGCGGTTTCCTGGAGCGCCTGCGCGACGGCACCTGGCCCGGCCACATCCTCGAACACATCGTCCTCGAGCTGCAGAACCTGGCCGGCATGAAGACCGGTTTCGGCAAGACCCGCTCCACCGCCGACCGCGGCATCTACAAGATGGCCTTCCGCACCCGCGACGAAGTGGTCGGACGCGCCGCCCTGCAGGCCGGCCACGCGCTGATCATGGCCGCCATCAACGATACCCCGTTCGACCTGAAAGCCACGGTCGACGAACTGACCGACCTGGTCGACCGCTGGTGCCTGGGCCCGTCCACCGCCCACATCGTCGACGCCGCCACCGAACGCCGCATCCCCTCGATCCGCCTGACCGAAGGCAATCTGGTGCAACTCGGCCACGGCGCCGCCCAGCGCCGCATCTGGACCGCGGAAACCGACCGCACCAGCGCCATCGGCGAAAGCATCGCCAGCGACAAGGACCTCACCAAGACCCTGCTCGCCTCGTGCGGCGTGCCGGTCCCGGAAGGCACGCTGGTGCGCAGCGCCGCCGACGCCTGGGAAGAAGCGCAGGACATCGGCCTGCCGGTGGCCGTCAAGCCGGTCGACGGCAACCATGGCCGCGGCGTCTCGCTGAACCTGATGACCGAAGCCGATGTGCACACCGCCTACGCCATCGCCTCGGAAGAAGGCGATTCCAGCGCGGTGCTGGTCGAGCGCTTCATTCCGGGCAACGAACACCGCCTGCTGGTGGTCGGCCAGAAGGTCGTGGCCGCCGCGCGCGGCGAATCGTTATGGGTAAAGGGTGACGGGACGTCCACCGTTACCCAACTTTGCGACATCCAGATCAACATCGACCCGCGCCGCGGCGAGAGCGAAGAGTTCCCGCTCAGCCCCGTCAAGCCGCACGACAGCGACGAGAACAAGCTCGAACTGAAGCGCCAGGGCCTGACCCCGGACTCGGTCCCGCAGGCTGGCCAGAAGGTGCTGATCCAGCTGAACGGCAACGTCGCCGACGACGTCACCGACCTGGTCCACCCGGACGTGGCCTACATGGCGGCGCTGGCCGCGCGCGTGGTCGGCCTCGACATCGCCGGCATCGACCTGGTGTGCGAAGACATCGCGCGTCCGCTCGACGCACAGCGCGGCGCCATCATCGAAGTCAATGCCAGCCCGGGCCTGCTGGCCCACATCAAGCCGGCCCAGGGCGAGCCGCGCGCGGTCGGCAAGGCGATCGTCGAGCACCTGTTCGCCGATGCCGAATCGGCAACGCATACCGGCCGCATTCCGCTGATCGGGGTCACCGGCACCCGCGATGCCGCCCTGGTCGCGCGCCTGGTCGGCACTGTGCTGCACCAGTCCGGCAAGCATGCCGGCGTCGCCAACCGCGACGGCCTGTTCCTCGATCGCCGCCAGGTCGACGCCCGCGACAGCACCCGCTTCGACGCCGGCCAGCGCCTGCTGATCAACCGCACCGTGCAGGCCGCCGTGTTCGAATCGAACGCGCGCACCATCCTGACCGAGGGCCTGCCCTACGACCGCTGCCTGGTCGGCATCGTGACCGACATGGGCCAGGTGGCCGACGTCGAGGATCTGTATGTTCGCGACCAGGATGCACTGTTCAACGTGGTGCGCAGCCAGGTCGACGTGGTGCTGTCCCAGGGCGCGGCGGTGCTGAACGCGGCCGACGCCGAGGTGGTCAAGCTGGCCGAACTGAGCGACGGCGCCGTGGTGTTCTATGCGCTGGATGAAACGAATGCCGTGCTGCAGCAGCACCGTGAAGAAGGCGGGCGCGCCGTGTTCGTGCGCGACAGCCACATCGTGCTGGCCGACGGTGCCGACGAGACGTCGCTGCTGAGCATGAGCAAGCTCAAGCCGGCGACCGCCGACCAGCCGGAAGCGGTGCTGGCCGCCGCCGCCGCGGGCTGGGCGCTGGACGTGCCGCACGACCTGATCTGCGCCGGGCTGCGCACGTTCGATGCGGCTGAAAGCCCGACGAAGTAAGACGTTAAATAGATAAGCGTCCCGCCGTCGAGCGGGGCGCATCGCGCTGCCCGGATGCATGCAGCTTGCATCGGCGGCGCGGGATCACACAAAGGATCGAAGGTTTATGGAAGTATCACGCGTACGCGCCCTGCGCGGCCCCAACCTGTGGAGCCATCACACTTCGGTGGAAGCGATCGTCGCCTGCACCCCTGACGAAGAATCGATCGGCGCCCTGCCCGGTTTCGAAACCCGCCTGCGCGGCCTGTTCCCCGAGATCTGGCCGCTGCAGCCGATGGGCCATGACGACACCATCCCGCTGGCGCAGGTACTGGAAGTGGCGGCGCTCGCCCTGCAGGCGCAGGCCGGCTGCCCGGTGACCTTCTCGCGCACCACGGCAACGCTGGAACGCGGCATCTACCAGGTGGTGGTCGAGTACAGCGAGGAAGACGTCGGCCGCCTGGCGCTCGAACTCGCGGAAAAGCTGTGCACCGCCGCGCGCAACGACCAGCCCTTCGACCTCGAAGCCGCCCTGACCCAGCTGCGCGAACTGGACGAGGACGTGCGCCTCGGCCCGTCGACCGGCTCGATCGTGCACGCCGCCGTGGCGCGCGGCATTCCGTTCCGCCGCCTGACCGAGGGCAGCCTGGTGCAGTTCGGCTGGGGCAGCCGCCAGCGCCGCATCCAGGCCGCCGAGATCGACGTCACCGGCGCCATCGCCGAAACCATCGCCCAGGACAAGGAACTGACCAAGAAGCTGCTCGACGCCGCCGGCGTGCCGGTGCCGCTCGGCCGCGCCGTGCGCGACCCGGACGACGCCTGGGCCGCCGCGCTGGAAGTCGGCCTGCCGGTGGTCATCAAGCCGAAGGACGGCAACCAGGGCAAGGGCGTGACCGTCAACGTGACCACGCGCGCCCAGTTGGATGCCGGCTTCGCCGCCGCCTCCGAGTTCCGCGACGACATCATGGTCGAAAAATACCTGCCGGGCCACGACTACCGCCTGCTGGTGATCGGCAACAAGCTGGTGGCAGCCGCCCGCCGCGACCCGCCGCACGTGGTCGGCGATGGCCGCCACAGCGTGCGCGAGCTGGTCGAGATCGTCAACCGCGACCCGCGCCGCGGCAGCGGCCACGGCACCGCCCTGACCAAGATCCGCTTCGACGACATCGCCCTCGCCTCGCTCGCCAAGCAGGGCTTCGATGCCGAATCGGTGCCCGACAAGGGCCAGCGCGTCACCCTGCGCAACAACGCCAACCTGTCCACCGGCGGCTCGGCCACCGACGTCACCGACGACGTGCATCCGGACGTGGCGGCGCGCGCCATCGCGGCCGCGCACATGGTCGGCCTCGACATCTGCGGCGTCGACCTGGTGTGCGACAGCGTGCACAAGCCGATCGAGGACCAGCACGGCGGCATCGTCGAAGTAAACGCCGCGCCGGGCCTGCGCATGCACATCTCGCCCTCGTTCGGCAAGGGCCGCGCGGTCGGCGAAGCGATCATGGACACCCTGTACGCGCCGGGCGACGATGGCCGCATCCCGGTGGTGGCCGTCACCGGCACCAACGGCAAGACCACCACCGTGCGCGTGATCGCGCACCTGCTGGCGGCTTCCGGCCTGCGCACCGGCATGACGAATACCGACGGCGTGTATATCCAGGGCCGCCGCATCGACAGCGGCGACTGCAGCGGTCCGCGCAGCGCGCGCAACGTGCTGCTGCACCCGGACGTCGACGCGGCCGTGTTCGAGACCGCGCGCGGCGGCATGCTGCGCGAGGGCCTGGCGTTTGACCGCTGCCAGGTCGGCGTGGTGACCAATATCGGCGCCGGCGACCACCTGGGCCTGAACTACATCACGACGCTGGAAGACCTGGCGGTGCTGAAGCGCATCATCGTGCAGAACGTGGCGCCGAACGGCATGGCGGTGCTGAACGCGGCCGACCCGATCGTCGCCGCGATGGCCGAGAACACCCGCGGCGACGTCACCTACTTCGCCCAGGACAGCTCGCTGCCGCTGATGCAGAAGCACCGCGCCCAGGGCCGCCGCATCGTCTACGTCGACAACGGCGACCTGGTGTGCGCGCAAGGCAAGGGGGAAGAACGCATCGCGCTGAGCGAGGTGCCGATCACCCGCGGCGGCGTGGTCGGCTTCCAGGTCGAGAACGTGATGGCGGCCGTGGCCGCGACCTGGGCGGTTGGTATCGCCTGGGACGCGGTGCGCGCCGGCCTGCGCACCTTCGTCGGCGAAAGCGACAATGCGCCGGGCCGCTTCAACGTGTTCGATTACAAGGGCGCGACCGTGATCGCCGACTACGGCCACAATCCGGACGCGATCGCCGCGCTGGTGAATGCGGTAGAGTCGATGCCGGCCCAGCGCCGCTCGGTGGTGATCAGCGGCGCCGGCGACCGCCGCGACCAGGACATCCGCGAACAAACCGTCATCCTCGGCAAGTCCTTCGACGACGTGCTGCTGTACGAAGACCAGTGCCAGCGCGGCCGCCAGGAGGGCGAAGTCGTGGCCCTGCTGCGCCAGGGCCTGGCCGGCGCGCCGCGCACCAGCCACGTGGAAGAGATCAAGGGCGAATTCGTCGCGATCGACCGCGCGCTGGCCCGCCTGCAGCCGGGCGACCTGTCGCTGATCCTGATCGACCAGGTGGACGAAGCGCTGGCGCATATCGCCAAGCGCGTGGCCGAAGCCTGAACGCCAGTGGCGTAGATGAGTCCAACGGGCGCTGCGGCGCCCGTTTTTCATGGCATGTGCATCGCTGCGCCTTGCTGCTGCGCAACTGCCTGCGCAACAGATGACCGGGCGCGCGCGCTCGAGACAGCCAATGACGTAGGATGGGCAGTCACGGCTTCAACCCTCAGCTTCCATCAGACAAGCGGTGTGATCATGACCCTCGAAAAGGATAAGCAGCCCTCCGTCACCGACGAGCAAGTGCCCGAGATGCCGTTCCGGCGCCTGCTCTACCGCTTCCTGTTCTTCGACTGGCTGTTCCGCGACGTCAGCGCCGCCCGCGACCGCATCGAGCGCCACGCCGCCCACCAGCACAACCGCAAGATGAGCCGCTACCTGCCGGTCTACCTGCGCCGCTGGTCCTTCCTCACCGCCTTCGACTTCGCCCTCGGCGTGCTGTTCGAAAAAGTCTTGCAGGCCGGCCTGGTCTCGGCCTGGTTCTTTACCTGGTCGTGCGTGACGCTGACCGGCATGGTCGTGATCACGGTGGCCTGGGTGATCCTGAACCATGCGCGGCTGTCCTAGCCTTGCCGGCGCCGTCAGCCTGCCGGCAAGGGCGGCGCCGGCGGCGGGGCCAGCGCCTGCGGCACCGTGTGCTGGCGCCTGAGGTTGGCCTGGGCAAACAGGAACAGCATCCACACCGGCGCTTCGTAGTAATACATGCGTGAGTTCAGCGGCATCGCAAAGATGACCAGGCTGAGCAGGATGCCGTTGAAGTAGGCCAGCCGGCCGAACAGCACCAGCAGCACCATCAGCATCAGCAGTCCGCCGCCGCTGAGCAGGTTGGCGATGACGCCCATGTTCTGGAAATAGCAATTCACACAGGGCGGATGCTCGTAGCCGAGCCCGATGATCTTTTCCTCCAGCCCGGTATTCAGATAACTGTGCAGCCCGGTCTTCCAGATCGACAGGCTGCCGTCGTCGTTGTGGGCGAAGCGCTGGTCGAGGTGGTCGAGGATGTTGGAGGTGCCGAGGAAGGCCAGGATGCACAGGAACAGGACCAGCACATGCCATTTCTTGATGCGGTGGCTCCACAGCAGCGGCAGCAGCGCCAGCATCACGCAGGTGAAATACACCGAGGTGGCCGAGCCGGTCAGCAGCATCGACAGCACGGTCAGGATCGAGATCCAGTAGACCCGCTTGCGATAGCCCGAGGTGAAGAGGTAGACCGCCAGCAGGAAGGCCATGTTGTTGGCATAGGTGCCCGGCTCCACCTGGATGCCGGAAAAGCGGTTGATGCCGACGAAGTCGACCGCGTCGCGGCTGGGCGAATTGAACACCATCTCGTGCAGGTCGACGATCGGCCCGCCCAGCAGGTAGTACATGGCGATCTGGATGTACAGCGCGGCGAGATTGATCACCAGCAGCCAGCCGACGGCGGCATTGAATTCCCTGGGCCAGCGCTTGCTGGCCTCATAGATCAGCACGGCCAGCAGGATGTTGGTGCCGACGAAGATGGGATAGATGAAGGACACCTGCTTGAAGAAGATCGTGTGCAGCAGGATGATGAGCAGCCCCACCAGGATGTACATCGAGGATTCGCCGATGCGGATCGGCCGCGCCAGCATGACTGGCAGCAGGCACGCCAGGCAGACGCCGGCCGCGAAGTAGCGCGGCCACATCGTATTGGTCTGCAGGTCTTCGAAGGGCGTGTAGAACAGGAACACGGCGCCGAAAAAGGCGATCGTGGCGGCTACGGAACGCACATTCCATTTTTCGGTAAGGGGCATCGTCGGTTCCGATTGGCGCGGATATGCTTACTATCAAGCCGCCACGCCGGGCTGGGCTTGTGCGTTCGCAAGGCGCATCAGCATCGGATAAAGGGCACGGTGGTCACAACGGGCAATTGCTTGGCCTCTTCTATTTCATTGATGTCAACTAAATAGCAAAAGTACAAGAGGAACAGGATTTCTTTACCCAACAACGGAGAATTCCGATGACCTACTTGCACATTCATGACCAGGGCTTGCCAAAACGTGCACTCGGCGAGCGGCGCACCGATCGCGCGACTGCCGACAATGTCGAAAACGCCTTGCGGGCGCATGGCTTGCGGGCGGCGGCGCAGGCGATGGAGCACCAGTACGTCGACCTGGCCATCGCCTTGCGCGTGCTGTCCCATCCGGCCAGGCGGCGCGCACCGGTAGCGGTCGCGGCCGCACCAGGACAGCTGCGGCCGGCCCGGCCCCACAGCGCCGCGCCCGACGATTTCTTTGCCGTCCCGGCCTGACCCGCCGCCCCGCGCCTTCCCGCACGCGGAAGGCGCACCCTCTTCCCGAAACGCGTTGTTACCAAACCGCACCGCCCAGCCCTCCCGGCGGTTGTCGAACGCGGTAAAATGGCAACTCTCGGCCGGCGCCCTGCCCGGCCTCTTGCATACCGACCCCCATGAACGTCCCACGCGAAATCAATGCCGACGCGGCCAAACGCCTCGCGACCGAAAAGCACACCCCGATGATGCAGCAGTACCTGGGCATCAAGGCCGACTACCCGACCATGCTCGTGTTCTACCGGATGGGCGACTTCTACGAGCTGTTCTTCGAGGACGCCGAGAAAGCCGCACGCATCCTGGGCATCACGCTGACCGCGCGCGGCAGCTCGGGCGGCAATCCGATCAAGATGGCGGGCGTGCCCTTCCACTCGCTGGACCCCTACCTGGCCAAGCTGGTCAAGCTGGGCGAGTCGTGCGCGATCTGCGAGCAGATCGGCGATCCGGCCTTGGCCAAGGGCCCGGTCGAGCGCAAGGTGGTGCGCGTGGTGACGCCCGGCACCCTGACCGATTCGGACCTGCTGCCGGAAAAGGCCGAGCGCCCGCTGCTGGCCGTGTGCACGGTCACCAGCCGCAAGGTCGTGACGACCGGCCTGGCCTGGCTGTCGCTGGCCAGCGGCAAGCTGCGCTTGATGGAATTCTCGGGCGACGCTAGAGGCGCCGCCGTGCGCCTGGTGCAGGAACTGGAACGCATCGTGCCGGCCGAAGTGCTGCGCGCGGACAGCCTGGAGTCCTTCGAAGAAGCGCCGATGGGCCATACCCAGCGCGTGCCGGAGTGGCATTTCGACGTGGTGCACGGCCATAAATCCCTGCTCGACCAGTTGAACGTGGCGACCCTGTCCGGCTTCGGCTGCGACGGCCTGGGCGCCGCCTTCGGCGCGGCCGGCGCGCTGCTGCGCTACGCCCAGTCGACCCAGGGCAAGGGCCTGCAGCACGTGAAGACCGTGGCCGTCGAATCCGAGAGCGAATTCATCGGCCTGGATGCCGCCACGCGGCGCAACCTGGAATTGACAGAGACCATCCGCGGCCACGAGTCGCCGACCCTGTTCTCGCTGCTGGACGGCTGTCGCACCGCGATGGGTTCGCGCCTGCTGCGCCACTGGATCCACCATGCGCGCCGCGACCAGGGCGTGGCGCGCAGCCGCCACGAGGCGATCGCCGCGCTGATCCAGCGCGAAGCGGCGCCGGGCTTGTCAAGCACGCTGGCCCACGTGCCGGACATCGAGCGCATCACCACCCGCGTCGCCCTGCTCAGCGCGCGCCCGCGCGACCTGTCCTGCCTGCGCGATGGCCTGAAGCAGTTGCCGGCCCTGCGCGAGCTGGTCTCCAGCTGCTTCATCCCCGGCGATTCCTCGCTGCTGCGCGCCATCCATGACGCGATCGCAGTGCCGGAAGCCTGCGTCGACCTGCTGGTGCGCGCCGTGGCCGAGGAGCCGGCGGCGATGGTGCGCGACGGCGGCGTGTTCGCGCGCGGCTTCGATGCCGAGCTGGACGAGCTGCGCGCGCTGTCCGAGAACGCCGGACAGTTCCTGGTCGAGCTGGAGGCGCGCGAGCGCGCCCGTACCGGCATCGCCAACCTGCGCGTCGAGTACAACCGCGTGCATGGCTTCTATATCGAGGTCACCAATGGCCAGGCCGACAAGGTGCCCGAGGATTACCGGCGCCGCCAGACGTTGAAAAACTGCGAGCGCTACATCACGCCCGAGCTGAAGGCCTTCGAGGACAAGGCGCTGTCGGCGCAGGACCGCGCGCTGGCGCGGGAAAAACTGCTGTACGATTTGCTGCTGGCCGACCTGGCGCCGCACATCGGCTGCCTGCAGCGCATCGCCTCCGGCATCGCCCAGATCGACACGCTGGTGGCGCTGGCCGCGCATGCCCAGCGCAGCAACTGGTGCGCGCCGCAGCTGGTCGACGCGCCGTGCCTCACCATCGTCGAGGGCCGCCATCCGGTCGTGGAAAACCAGATCGAGTGCTTCATCGCCAACGACTGCCGCCTGTCCGACGACCGTAGACTGCTCTTGATTACCGGCCCGAACATGGGCGGTAAATCGACCTTCATGCGCCAGGTGGCATTGATCACGCTGCTGGCCTACATCGGCAGCTACGTGCCGGCGACGAGCGCCAGCATCGGCCCGATCGACCGCATCTTCACCCGCATCGGCGCGTCCGACGACCTGGCCAACGGCCGCTCCACCTTCATGGTCGAGATGACGGAATCGGCGACCATCCTCAACGGCGCCACAGACCGTTCGCTGGTGCTAATGGACGAAGTCGGCCGCGGCACCTCGACCTTCGACGGCCTGGCGCTGGCGTGGGCGATCGCGCGCCACCTGATCGACGTCAGCCGCAGTTTTACGCTGTTCGCGACCCACTACTTCGAGCTGACCCAGTTGCCGGAGGCGCATCCGAGCGCGGTCAACGTGCACCTGTCGGCGGTCGAGCACAAGGACAGCATCGTGTTCCTGCACGCGGTGCAGGACGGCCCGGCCTCGCAGAGCTACGGCTTGCAGGTGGCGCAGCTGGCCGGCGTGCCGCCGACCGTGATCCGCGCCGCGCGCAAGCACCTGGCGCGGCTGGAATCGCAGGCGCTGGATGCGGCGACGCCGCAACTGGACCTGTTTGCCGCGCCGCCCTGCGACGACGCGGAAACTCCGGCGGACGACACGGTGCAGGTGGCCCAGCAGGCACCCGTCGCGGCCGCGGCGCTGGAATCGGCGGCGCTGGACCTGCTCGACCAGATCGATCCGGACGCGCTCACCCCGCGCGAGGCGCTCGAGCGCCTGTACGAGCTGAAGCGCCTGGCGGCTGCCGCCTGATGCCGATGCCGCGTGTCCGCCTGCTGCGTCTAAGCGCCCTGCTCTGCGCCGCCCTGCTCGCCGGCGGCACCTGCGCGGCCGCGCCCAGGGACAAGGACGACAAGAAGGCCGACACCAGGGAAGACGGCACGCACCGCTTCGCCCTCATCGGCCACAGCTTCAACGACGGCGGCGAGAAGCGCCTGAAAAAGGCGATCGACGAGACCGACGACAAATCGACCGCCTTCGTGGTCGTCACCGGCATCAAGGCCACGGGCGAGCCCTGCAGCGACAAGCTTTACCAGCAGCGGCGCGAACTGTTCGACGACGCCAAGCGTCCGATGGTGGTGCTGCCCGCCGGCAGCGACTGGACCGAGTGCCGCAACAGCGCCGGCCGTACCAATGCGATCGAACGCCTGAACCGCGTGCGCGAAGTATTCTATGGCGAGCCGTCCTCGCTCGGCGCGCGCAAGCTGGCGCTGACGCGGCTGTCGATGAGCCCACGCTTTCGCAGCTATGCGGAGAACGCCCACTGGTCGATGGGCAAGGTGCTGTACGCCACCGTCAACCTGCCGGCCAACAACAACCACTACATCATGGAGGCCGGGCGCAACAGCGAGTACGAAGACCGCCTGGTGGCCAACCGCTTCTGGCTGAACCGGCTGTTTGCCATCGCCAAGCGCGATAAGCTGGAAGCGGTGGTGCTGTTTTCGGAAGGCGATTTGAAGGCGCTGTCGCAGCCGACCGGCTTGCGGGCGCTGCTGCGGCGTGCGGTGCCGGACAACGACGGCTTTGCCGAAACGCGGCGCCAGGTGGTGGCGCTGGCGCAGAAATTCCAGGGCAAGGTGCTGCTGGTCGATACGGCTGCGCCGGCCAAGGGCGCGAAGCCGGCGATCGAATGGCGGGGCAATGTGGGACACCTGTCCACCGGCGCGACGGCGCTCGAGGTGGAGGTGGACCCGGGCGCCAGGAACCTGTTCAAGGTCGAAGCGCCGTAGGGTGGACGGCTCTGCCGTCCACGCGGTGATACGCGCAGATGCCGATGTCGTGAACGATGGCGGAGCCGCCAAGAATCGACGCGTGGACGTTCGTACTTCAGGCCACTGGCCTGAAGTATCCCGTCCACCCTACCAATATTACTGCAGCGGCTGGCTACGGAAATGGTCGCCTTCTTCGCTGTCTTCCGGCGCATCGCCATGGTGGTGGCCATGGGCACCGTGCACGTGGCCGTGCGCGATTTCTTCTTCGGTGGCGGCGCGGACGTCGATCACCGACAGTTCGAAGCGCAGGGCCATGCCGGCCAGCGGGTGGTTACCGTCCAGCACGACCTTGTCGTCCGCCACTTCGGTCACGGTGAAGATGACCGGCTCTTCGTCGCCACCTTCGGCCACGCCTTCGAACTGCATGCCGACTTCGATCGGCTCCGGCAGGCGGTTGCGCTCTTCGACCTTCAGCAGGTTCGGGTCGTAGTCGCCGAAGGCGTCTTCCGGCTCGATCTGGATGGTCGACGCGTAGCCCACGTCCTTGCCGTCCAGTTCTTCTTCGATCTTCGGCAGCGTGTTTTCGTAGCCGCCGTGCAGGTACACCATCGGCTGGGCGCCGTCTTCGATCAGGTTGTTCTGGGCGTCCGACAGTTTGTAGTTGACCGTCACGACCGTATTCTGGGCAATCTTCATTGCGCTTCCTTTCGTGGATATAAGGTGCCGATTATAACCTTGGTATCGCAATTCCCCACTGCGGGCTGGTTATAATGGCGCATGCAAAAATTACAGCTCCTCGGCAATATCACGCCCGCCCAGTTCCTGCGCGACTACTGGCACAAGAAACCGCTCCTGATCCGTCAGGCGATACCTGATTTTAAGCCGCTCCTGAAGTTCGACAAGCTGGCCGAACTTGCCAAGCTCAACCACGTCGAATCGCGCCTGGTGACCCAGGGCGCCGACGGGAATTGGGACATGCAGCACGGCCCGCTGGCCGAACTGCCGCCGCGCGCGCAGCGCGAATGGACGATGCTGGTGCAGGGCGTCAACCTGCACGAGCCGAAAGCCGATGCCCTGCTGCGCCAGTTCCGCTTCGCCCCGGACGCGCGCCTGGACGACCTGATGGTCAGCTTTGCCACCGACGGCGGCGGCGTCGGTCCTCACTTCGATTCCTACGACGTGTTCCTGCTGCAGGCGCAGGGCAAGCGCCGCTGGCGCATCAGCGCCCAGAAGGACCTGAGCCTGGTCGAAGGCTTGCCGCTGAAGATCCTGGCCAACTTCGAAGCCGAGCAGGAATTCGTGCTGGAACCGGGCGACATGCTCTACCTGCCGCCGCACTATGCCCATGACGGCGTGGCCGAGGGCGAATGCATGACCTACTCGATCGGCTTCCGCTCGCCCTCGTACCAGGAGCTGGGCGAAGCCTTCCTGCAGTTCATGGCCGATTCGATCGACCTGCCGGGCCGCTATGCCGACCCCGGCCTGCAGCCGGCCAAGAACCCGGCCGAGATCCCGCGCCACATGCTCGACACCATCACCGAAGAGTTGAACAAGGTGCGCTGGGACGAGGAAGACGTCGCCATCTTCCTCGGCGAATACCTGTCCGAGCCGAAGCACAACGTGTTCTTCACGCCGGTGGCCAAGCCGCTGACGGTCGGCCGCTTCATGGAACAGGCGGCCAAGCGCGGCCTCAAGCTGTCGGCCAAGACCCTGATGCTGTACCGCGGCAAGCACGTGTTCATCAACGGCGAATCCTTTGCCGTGGGCCGCGCCGACAAGGCGGTGCTGGACGTGCTCGCCAACCAGCGCGGGCTGGACGGCAGCCTGCTCGACGGGGCCTCCGACGACGTGCTGGAAGCGCTGTACACCTGGTACCAGGACGGCTGGCTGGAACTGGCCTGATTAAACTGGCCTGATCCATTCTCTATGAGCGAACCCAGGACCGAGCGCTTCGACACCCGCACGCAGTTCCAGCAGGAACTGCGCAGCCTGCTGGCGCGGGCGCGTGTCACGCTCGACCTGTTCGATCCGGACTTCGCCCTGTTCACGCTCGGCACCCCGGAAACGGATGCCGAACTGCGCCGCTTCCTGCACGCCGGCGGTACCCTGCGCCTGGCGATGCACGAGAGCGCCTGGCTGGAGCGCAACGCCCCGCGCTTCCTGCGCCTGCTGCGCGACTACAGCCACCGCATCGAATGCCGTGTCACGCCGCGCGGCCTGCGCCAGCTGACCGATTCCTTCGCCATCGCCGACGCCACCCACGTGGTGCGGCGCTTCCATAGCGACCACCTGCGCGGCGGCGCCGCCTTCGACGCGCCGGACGAGGCCGACCTGCCGCGCGAACGCTTCAATGCGATCTGGGCCGAATCCCTGCCCGGCCTACACCCGACGGTGACCGGGCTTTGAATCGTCACATCTTGTAACAATATGAACGTTGCTAGATGGTGCAACAGTTCCAGTTTGGCACGTGTTTTCTGTTGCGAATCAGTAAATTTGGCTATAATATCGGGTTAGGAAGGTTCCGTTGTCCGTATGCACTTTTTCCAAAGTTAAGAAAGCTACGAGAATTCCTGACGAGCGATAATTACCGGTAATTATTCATCGCAACAGAAGTACTTACCTTTTGAATTAATTAAGGAAAAACCATGAAAAAATCCCTGCTGATCGTTTCCCTGCTGGCTGTTGCTCTGGCTGCTTGCAGCAAGAAAGAAGAAGCTCCGGCCGCTGCTCCGGCTGTTGAAACCACCGCTGCTCCGGCTGCCGCTCCGGCCGCTCCGGCTGCTGACGCAACCGTCGCTGCTCCGGCAACCACCGACACCACCGCTGCTTCGCCGGCCGCTGCTGACGCTGCTGCTTCGGCTGCTTCGGCTGCCGCTTCGGCTGCTTCGGCTGCTGCTGACGCCGCTTCGGCTGCTGCTGCTCCGGCATCGAAGTAATCAGCGTTGCTTCATTAAACCGGCCTGCGGGCCGGTTTTTTTTCGCCTGCGATTTTGAGAATGGTACTGTCCGGTAGGGTGGACGGCTATGCCGTCCACGCGCTCAATCTGCCAATGCACACTTATGCATGCGTGATTTGAACTTTAGCGCATGACCGCCCGCCATAAAAAAAACCGGCCTCGAGGGGCCGGTTTTTGAATAACCGCTCAAACGGTTATTTCAGTTCATCCGTCAGCAGTTGCAGGATCTTGGCGCCGGTCGCCGTCGTTTCCGGCTTGCCGTCGTTGGTCTGCACGGTAATGTCGCTGGTGGTGGCGTTCGGCACGGCCGAGACCAGCACGCGGTAACGCTGCGCTTCCTTGTTCTTGTCTTCGCTACCGAACAGCTTGCTGAAGAAGCCGTCCTTCTTGGCCGAGTCCGGATCGACATAGCGCACGAAGTAGATGCCCTGCACGCGGTCGCGGTCTTCGACGGTGAAGCCGACGCGGTCGAGCGCCAGGCCGACGCGGCGCCATGCGCGGTCGAAGCCTTCGTCGACGGTGACCTTGCCGTTTGCCAGCTTGGCGTGCTGGGCTTCCGGCGTGGCGTTGACGACGGCCGCGGTGGCTTCCTTGACCTTGACGCCGTTCAGCTTGGCGACCAGGCGGCCCAGGAATTCGGCTTCCAGGCCCGGATCGTTCGGACGCACGGTCCAGGTCGCGACTTCCTTCTGCGGACCGGTCAGCACTTCTTCGGCGCCGCGGTGGCTGATGAAGATCTCGGTGGCGCCATCCGGACGGCGCTCGAGACGGGTACGGAACTTGTCGCGCTCGCCGGTCGAGTAGGCCGAATCGAACACGCGGCCGATGGTCCGGCGCAGGATGTCCTGCGGGATCTTGGAGCGGTTTTCGTTCCAGTTGGTTTCCATGACGCCGGTCTGGGGCGATTCCATGTCCAGCGTGAAGCCGGCATCGGTCCAGAACTGCTGCAGCTGCGGCCACAGTTGTTCCGGCGTCTGCTTGACCACCAGCCAGCGCTCGTTACCGGCGCGCTCGATACGCACGGCATCGGTCGAGACCGGGCCGATCGCATCGCCCGTCGCGGCCGGCACGCCGACCGGCGCGGTGGCCGTGCCGTTAGCATCGCGCTGCTGCTGGAAGCCCGATGCGGTGGCGACGCCGCGGCCATCCGGCACGGCGTAGCGGTTGTCCTTCTGGAGCTGGGTCAGGTCGGGCGGGACGTCCAGCGGTGCGGCCTTCTTGGTCGACTTGTAGTCCACCTTGTCGGATTCGAACACGGTCGTGCACGCAGCCAGGCTGAGCGCCATGGCGGTCAGCGCGAGGGTGCGGGTCATAGTCTTGCAATTCGTCATATGGTTAAAGCTCGAGTCATCAAAGGACGCCGGACTCGCGCAGCGCGGCGCGAACGGTATCGTGATATTGCGCGGACAGGGGTGCCAGTGGCAGGCGCAACCCAGACGGCATCTTGCCCATTTCGGTCAGCGCCCATTTGACCGGAACCGGATTCGGTTCGACAAACAGCTTGCTGTGCAGCGACAGCACGCGGTTGTTGATCTCGACGGCACGTGCGACCTGGCCGGACAGCGCGGCGTCGCACATTTCCTTCATCAGGCGCGGCGCGACGTTGGCGGTGACCGAGATGTTGCCGGCACCGCCGCACAGCATCAGCGCGACCGCGCTGGCGTCGTCGCCCGAGTACACGCCGAACGATTTGTCGACCATGCGCAGCAGCTCGGTACCGCGGCCGATGTTGCCGGTCGCATCCTTGATGCCGACGATGTTATCGACGCTAGAGAGGCGCACCACGGTCTCGTTGGCCATGTCGGCCACGGTACGGCCCGGCACGTTGTACAGGATGACCGGGATGTCGACCGCTTCGGCGATCGCCTTGAAGTGGCGGTACATGCCCTCCTGGGTCGGACGGTTGTAATACGGGACCACCTGCAGCGTGGCGTCGGCGCCGACGTCCTTGGCATGGCGGGTCAGTGCGATCGCTTCCGCGGTGGAATTGCCGCCCGAGCCGGCGATCACCGGGATACGGCCGGCGATGTGCTCGACCGTCAGCCTGATCAGTTCGCAGTGCTCCTCCGGGCTGACGGTGGCCGACTCGCCGGTGGTGCCGACGATGACGATGCCGTCCGTGCCTTCCGCGACGTGCCAGTCGAGCAGCTTGCGCAAGCTGTCTTTATCCAGGCTGCCGTCCTCGAACATCGGAGTGACGATTGCTACTATGCTGCCCTTAATCATAATCAGTGGACCGTGCTGTTAATAAATAAAAGTCTGATTGTAGCGGATCGCCCGCGCTTATGGTTCATTCCATGCCACATAAATGGCTCAGTTCGGGGCGCCACTGCGGCGATTCTTACAGCCGGTTACAAATCCAGTTTGGCGGTGCCCAGATCGAAGGCCGGCCCGGCGGCGCACACCCGCTGCACCCGCGCCGGCTTCGGTTCCTGCACCACGCCATCCTCGAACCCGAGCACGCGCAGGCCGGCCCGCCCCGCCAGGCCCATCAGCTCGCTGGGCATCAGCAGGAAGTCCGGGTTGGACGGTTTGCCGAACACTTCGTTCCCGCGCGCAAAGGTTTCGTAGATCAGGATGCCGTCCGGCGCCAGCGAGGCGCACAACGACGGCAGCAGCGGCCGGTACAGGTAATTGGTGACCACGATGCCGGCCAGGCTGTGCGGCGCGAACGGCCAGGCGGCGCCCGGCGCTTCCAGGTCGTATTCGACGGTGGTGATGTCGTCGCCGTGCTCGCCGGCTTCGATGCGCGCCAGCGCGTCGGCGTCGCGGTCGAGCGCGATCACGGTGTGGCCGAGCGCGGCCAGCAGGCGCGCATGGCGGCCGCCGCCACAGGCCAGGTCGAGCACTTCGCCTTGGCGGATCAGCGGCGCCCAGCGCCGGACCCAGGCCGAGGCCTGCTCAGTCGGTGCGTGCATGGTGTTCCTTTCAGTCAGCTCAAATGGGAGAGACCCATGGTCTCGCGCACGTCGCGCATGGTTTCCTGGGCCAGCTTGCGCGCCTTGTCGCAGCCGTCGGCGACGATCGCGCGCACCAGGCTCGGATCGTCCAGGTATTGCTGCGCGCGTTCGTGCATCGGCTCCTGCTCGGCCAGCACAGCCTCCACCACCGGCTGCTTGCAGTCCAGGCAGCCGATGCCGGCGCTGGTGCAGCCCTGCATGACCCATTTGCGGGTCGCGGCGTCGGAAACCACTTCGTGCAGCTGCCACACCGGGCACTTGAGCGGATCGCCCGGATCGCTGCGGTGCACGCGCGCGGGGTCGGTCGGCATGGTGCGGATCTTCTTCGTGACCGCGGCCGGGTCTTCGCGCAGCGAGATCGCGTTGCCGTAGCTCTTGCTCATCTTGCGGCCGTCCAGGCCCGGCAGGCGCGCGGCCCGGGTCAGCTCCACGTCCGGCTCGACCAGGATGATCTTGCCGCTGCCTTTCAGGTAGCCGAACAGGCGCTCGCGGTCGATGTTCGACAGGCTGCCGGCTTCGTCCAGCATCGCTTCCGCCTGCTCCAGCGCGGCGGCGTCGCCCTCCTGGTGCCAGGCACTGCGCAGCTCGGCGTACAGGCGGGCGCGCTTGCTGCCGAGCTTTTTGACGGCGTCGAGCGCCTTGCGCTCGAAGCCCGGTTCCTTGCCGTACAGGCCATTGAAGCGGCGTGCGATCTCGCGCATCATCTCGACGTGCGGCACCTGGTCCTCGCCCACCGGCACCTGGGTCGCGCGGTAGATCAGCACGTCCGCCGCCTGCAGCAGCGGGTAGCCGAGAAAACCGTAGGTGGCGAGGTCGCGCCCGGCCAGGTTCTCGATATGGTCCTTGTAGGTCGGCACGCGCTCCAGCCAGCCGAGCGGCGTCGCCATCGACAGCAGCAGGTGCAGCTCGGCATGCTCGGGCACGCGCGACTGGATGAAGAGCGTGGCCTGGGACGGATCGACGCCGGCCGCCAGCCAGTCGACCACCATGTCCCAGGTATTCTTTTCGATGACGCCCGGTTCCTCGTAGTGCGTCGTCAGCGCATGCCAGTCGGCCACGAAGAACAGGCAGGGCAGCTCGGATTGCAGGCGGATCCAGTTCTTGAGCGCGCCATGGTAGTGACCCAGGTGCATCAGCCCCGTGGGGCGCATGCCGGAGACGACGCGGTCGGGGAACATGGCGGCCTCAACTCAAAAGGAGGATCAGCGGCGATGCGATCAGGTACAACAGTTTGCCGGCGATCGAACCGACGAAGAACAGCCAGATCGTCACCACTTTCAGCAGGATCAGCGCCAGCAGGATCAGGAAGCCGTAGGGTTCGAGACGCGCGAACTGGTAGGCTGCCTTGTGCGGCAGCAGGCTGAACACGATGCGGCCGCCGTCCATCGACGGGATCGGCAGCAGGTTGAAAGCCATCAGCCACAGGTTGACCTGCACGCCGGCCTTGGCCACCAGGTTGGGGAAGGATTCGTCGACCTGGAAGTATTGCAGCAGGATGCCGAAGATCAGCCAGATCAGCGCCATCACGAAGTTGGCGGCCGGGCCGGACAGCGCCACGAAGGCCATGTCGCGCTTCGGATGGCGCATCTGGCCGTAGTCGAGAGGCAGCGGCTTGGCATAGCCGAACACGAAGCTCGTCATCAGGTACATGACCACCGGGATCACGATCGTCCCGACCGGGTCGATGTGGGCCAGCGGATTCAAAGTGGTGCGTCCGGCAGCGTGGGCGGTATTATCTCCAAGGCGGCGTGCGACGAAGGCCTGGGCGGCATCGTGCATCGTGAGCGCGAAGAGGACAGGCAGTGCGTAGACCGCCAGGTTACGTATAAGTTCATCCATAACCTGGGATTTTATCAGAGCAAGCGGCCGTGGACGGGGCGATGCGCCCCGTCAGGCCGAATTGACGGCTTGATTGCCGAATTTAAAGCCCGATCTTCAGAGCCCAAACACGGCCGGATCGCCGCGGCCTTCGCGCAGCAGCACGGCGTCGGCGCCGGACAGGTCGATGATGGTGGTCGGCTCCAGCGTGCCGGCGCCGCCATCGATGACGACCTCGATCTGCTTGTCCAGGCGCTCGCGCACCTCCTCCGGATCGGACAGCATGTGGTCGTCGCCGGGCAGCTGCAGCGTGGTGCCGATCAGCGGCTCGCCCACCTCTTCCAGCAGCGCCAACAGGATCGGGTTTTCCGGCACCCGCACGCCGATCGTCTTGCGCGACGGATGAGACAGCCGGCGCGGCACTTCCTTGGTCGCTTCCAGGATCACCGTGTAGGGGCCCGGCAAGGCCGACTTCAGCTGGCGGTACTGGCGGTTGTCGACGCGGGCATAGGTCGCGATCTCGGACAGGTCGCGCACCAGCAGCGTCAGGTGATGCTTGTCGTCGACGCCGCGGATGCGGCGCAACTTTTCGACCGCGGCCTTGTCGTCGAGGCGGCAGACCAGGGAATAGGCGGAGTCGGTCGGCACGGCGGCGATGCCGCCGGACTGGATCAGCTGGGCCGCCTGCCGGATCAGGCGCTGTTGCGGGTCGACCGGATGGATTTCAAAGTATTGGGTCATTGCTTGGGCCCCGGTGGGGTTCTTGTAAGGGGCACGAGATGAGGCTGACTTAATGGACTTTCAAGTGGCGCCAACCGTCGCCCCGCGCTATTGCCAACTCTTAAAACCAGTCGTGCCACACCGGCGTCAAGCCCGCCGGCAAGGGCGCCAGCTTGTCGAACTCGACCCGCGCCTCCCCCGGCGCGTGGAAATCGGTACCGCGCGAGGCCAGGAAACCATAGCGCTTGGCCACTTCGGCATACACGGCATACTGGTCCGGCGTATGGCTGCCGGTCACCACCTCGATCGTATTGCCGCCCAGCTGCTTGAACTCGTCGAACAGCGCGCCTTCGGCGGTGCGGTCGAAGCGGTAGCGGCCCGGGTGGGCGATGACGGGAATGCCGCCGGCGCTGCGAATCCAGCCGACCGCATCGGCCAGCGTGGCCCAGCGGTGTGGCACGTAGCCCGGCTTGCCTTCGCTCAGGTATTTGCGGAACACCTCGGGCGTGTTGGCGCAGGCGCCGATTTCGACCAGGTAGCGCGCGAAGTGGGTGCGCGACAGCAGGTCCGGGTTGCCGACGTACTTCAGCGCACCTTCGTAGGCGGCCGGGATGCCGGCGCGCGCCAGCTGGTTGGCGATCTCGCGCCCGCGCGCGTCGCGCCCGGCGCGGGTGGCGGCCAGGCCCTGCACCAGTGCCGGCGCATCCTCGTCGATCTGCAGGCCGACCACGTGCACGGTTTCATTGGCCCAGGTGACCGAGATCTCGACGCCGGGCACAAAGCGCATGCCGAGCCCGGCCGCCGCCTGGCGTGCCGCCTTGATGCCCTTGACCTCGTCGTGGTCGGTCAGCGCCCATGCATCGACACCGCCCTTGCGGGCATAGGCAGCCACCGCGGCGGGGGCAAGCACGCCGTCGGAGACGTTGGAATGGCAGTGGAGATCGACTTTCAACATGGCACACGAATCAGTAAATGAGTTTTCATTGTACGCGTATCAGGCGGAAGCGTAGGGTGGGCACCCTGTGCCCACGCGTGACGCATGCGTCACGTTGGCTGCAATCGAAGGGAAGCCAACATGACGCGAACATCACGCGTGGGCACGGGGTGCCCACCCTACGAATTCTTCGATCATCCGCGCCAGCAGTTCAGGTTGATCATGATGCAACATATGCCCCGCGTCCGGCATCATGCGCGGCGTCACGTGCCGGATCTGGGCCAGGCGCCGGTCGACTTCATGGCGCGCCTGTTCTTTCGGGCCCATCCAGCGCCACATGTCGGTGTGCTCGGCCTCGATCCACAGCACCGGCGCCGTGATGCGGCGCCAGCAGGCCAGCACTTCCTCGGCCTGGTACAGCAGCGGCCCCGGCATCTTGTGCGCCGGGTCGCCCAGGATTTCCCACTGCCCTGCCCCGTTTTGCGCCGCCCAGTGCTGCGCCAGGAAGGCGGCGCGCGCGTTCGGCAGGCGCGGGTTGGTCTTCTGCAAGCGCGCCGCCACCTCCTCCACGCTGGCATAGCCGCGCATCGACGGCGGCACCTTCAGTTCGTCGAGCCACTTGGCGTAGCGGCCCGGCGCCTGCTCCGGTTTCGTGGCCGGCAGGCCGAAACCTTCGAGGTTGACCAGGCGCGCGATGCGTTCCGGACGCACGCCGGCATACACACTGACGATGTTGCCGCCCATGCTATGGCCCAGCAGATTGACGGGCTGGCCCGGCGAATAATGGTCAAGGATGGCTTCGAGGTCGGCAAAATAATCCGGGAACCAGTAAGTATCGTTGCCGGAACTCTCGGTCAGGCCGAAGCCGCGCCAGTCGTGGGCGATCACGTGCCAGTCGCCCTGCAGGGCATCGACCACGAACTGGAAAGACGCGGACATGTCCATCCAGCCATGGGCCATGAAGAGCTTGGGTGCCCCCTCGCGGCCCCAGTGACGGACGTGGGTGCGCAGGCCGCGGATGGTGAGGAATTCGGAACGGGACGGTGTCATGGGATCTCGGTATAAATAGAACGACCGTTTTATTATACGTAAAAGAAACGTCGAAAACCGGATTGGGGGTGCTTGCAATCGCTCCCCACGGCCCCATCTACGCCGCTTGCCGGACGATGGCGGGTGGGAGGGCGTAAAATAGCGCCTTGTTCAAACCCTTCCGCGAGCACATCCATGGCGATTTACCAGTTGGGCGAGCATGCGCCCGAGATCGACGCGTCGGCCTATGTGGCCGATTCCGCCACCCTGATCGGCCAGGTGACGGTCGAGGCGAACGCTTCGGTCTGGTTCGGGGTGACGATCCGCGGCGACAACGAACGCATCACGATCGGCGAAAACAGCAATGTCCAGGAAGGCACGGTGATGCACACCGACATGGGCTTCCCGATGGTGATCGGCAAGAACGTCAGTATCGGCCACCAGGCCATGCTGCACGGCTGCACGGTCGGTGATGGCTCGCTGATCGGGATCCAGGCCGTGCTGCTCAACGGCGCGAGGATCGGCAAGGGTTGCCTGGTCGGCGCCGGCGCCCTGGTGACCGAAGGCAAGGAGTTCCCGGATCACTCGCTGATCCTGGGCAGCCCGGCCAAGGTAGTACGCACGCTCACGGAAGACGACCTGCTCCGCCTGCAAGGCAACGCCGACGGCTATGTCGAGCGCGGCCGCCGCTTCAAGGCGGAGCTCAAGAAAATCGGATAAAGAATGACGACTGAAACCAGCAAGGACATCCTGCAAAAATTCATCTTCGACAACGCGGCCGTACGCGGCGAGCTGGTCGAGATTTCCAATGCGTGGCGCGAGATCCAGTCGCGCCACGACTACCCGACCGCAGTGAAAGGCTTGCTGGGCGAGATGGTCGCCGCGGCTGCGCTGCTGTCGGCCAACCTCAAGTTCAACGGCGCGATCGTGATGCAGATCTTCGGCGACGGTCCCGTGCAGCTGCTGGTGGTCGAATGCGACGCCGACCTGCACCTGCGCGCCACCGCCAAGGTGGCGGACGGTGCCGTGGTAGCGGACAACGCTTCGCTGGAAGACCTGCTGAACCAGGGCGGCAAGGGCCGTTTCGTGATCACGCTCGACCCGAAGGACAAGGTCCCGGGCCAGCAGCCCTACCAGGGCGTGGTGCCGCTGATCGGCGACAACGTCGCGACCGTCATCGAAAACTACATGCTGCGCTCGGAACAGATGGACACCAAGCTGTGGCTGGCGGCCGACGACGGCGTTGCCCGTGGCCTGCTGCTGCAGAAGCTGCCGCGCAACAGCGCGATCGAAGGCCAGGTCGAACAGGCCACCGAGGAAGAAGACCTCGAGACCTGGAACCGCGCGATCGCATTGGGCGGCACCCTGAAGCGCGAGGAACTGCTCACGACCGACGCGCCGACCCTGATCCGGCGCCTGTTCTGGGAAGAGACGATCCGCGTGTTCGACCCGGCGCACCCGGAATTCCGCTGCACCTGCTCGCGCGAAAAAGTCGGCGACATGCTCAAGATGCTGGGCCGCGACGAAGTCGAATCGGCGCTGGCCGACCTGGGCCAGCTCGGCATCAACTGCGACTTCTGCGGCAAGCACTACGGCTTCGACGCGGTCGATTGCGCGCAGCTGTTTGCGACCGACAGCACTGCTGACGCGGTCGCCCCGGTCTCCGACGTCAAGCACTAAATCGATATATCGTGGGGTGGGCACCCCGTGCCCACGCGAACGCTGGCAATACGCTGGCTTCCGCGTGGGCACGGGGTGCCCACCCTACGTTTACGTCATCAATCCAGCCTATCCAACCGATAAAAATACTGCGCTACACGGTTTTGCCAACAATGCTAAGCTGATATCTATCAAGCGGCTCAACCGCATTGCCAACAGCTATCATGAATTGGAGAAACGTATGAGCATCGATATCGGTATCTCGACTGAAGACCGCGCACGCATCGCCGAAGCCCTGTCGCAGACCCTGGCTGACAGCTACCTGCTGTACCTCAAGACCCACAACTTCCACTGGAACGTGACCGGCCCGATGTTCCAGCCGCTGCACTCGATCTTCGAGGAGCAGTACACCGAGCTGTGGAACGCCCTGGACGACATCGCCGAGCGCATCCGCGCGCTGGGCCACTTCGCACCGGGCACCTATGCCCGCTACGCCGAGCTGTCCTCGATCAAGGAAGAGCCGACCGTGCCGGACTGGAAAGAAATGCTGCGCCAGCTGGTCGAAGGCCAGGAAACCGTGATCCGCACCGCACGTAACGCCTTCCGCATCGCCGACGACGCGAATGACCAGCCGAGCGCCGGCATGCTGAGCGACCGCATGGAAATCCATGAAAAGAATGCCTGGATGCTGCGTTCCTTCCTGGGCAACCAGGCCGACGGCACCCAGACCTGATTTCGTTTTAATAACAGACCATGCACATCATGGACTACCCTTCCGGGCAGGACATGACGTGCATATCCATTTTTTGTTGCCTGATAAACAGCGCAACTGCATACTCGGCGCTATCCCACCTGCGGAGATCGCCATGTCCATCCTGCGTCGTGCATTGTTGCCGGCCCTGCTTGCCGGCCTGTCCCTGTCTTCCCATGCGGCCGTCGTGAACGTCGACGTCGGCACCCCGCTACCCCGCTTCGAGTTGCTCAAGCCGGGCACCCATCACTACCTGCGCTATATCAAGACGGCGGACGGCGCCAGCAGCCCGATCGACATCTGGACGCGCGAAGTGCGCTTCGACGAGCGCGGCGGCAAGCGCCAGCTGCACGTCGTCCAGCGCTGGGACGGCGTGGTGCCGGGACCGTCGGTGCGCCGCTTCGATTCCTGGTTCGACGCCCTCACCTTCCGCCCGCTCACCCACGAACGCATCAGCGAGAAGGACGGCAAGCGCACCGTCGAGGGCTTCGTGTTCGCCCCGGACCGCATCAGCGGCATGCCGGACCTGCCGGAGAACACGCAGAAAGACCTGTCGATGGCCTCGAACGAACCGACCTTCAACTTCGAGACCGACATCGAACTGCTGCAGACGCTGGCACTGGCCGAGGGCTACGACGCGCGCATCAATTTCTATCACCCCGGCGGCAAGGCGGCGCCGCAGCGCTACAGCTTCAAGGTGACCGGATCCGAGACCATCGCCGGCCCCGCCGGCCCGGTGGATTGCTGGGTGGTGCGCACCGATTACAACCAGCCGGGTTCGGTGTCGACGTTCTGGTTCGCCAAGGGCTCGCAATTAATGGTGCGCCAGCAAGGCGCACTGCCCGATGGCCGGGTACTGGTGAAGACACTGATCGACTGAGCCGGGCCTGGCGTGCACTGCCGGCATGTTCCTGCGCGGATCGATGCCGCGCAGGGTTTGCTCATTCAATAGACCGCACCGCCCGGCTGGCTGGACACGAGCGCCCCCTTGACCGCCGACAGCGCGTAGTTGGTCGTGGCGCCATACCCGGACCAGTTGTCGAGATCGAAGGTACCCGTGCCCGACAGGCGCTGCACGCCGACGTTCTGGTAGGTCAAGGGCGTCTGCGGCGCACACACCTGCGGCAGGCCGACCGTTTTCAGGAAATACACCGCACCGACGCCGACCCGGCTTGCCTGGCCATTCTCGACCAGCAAGGCGGTCTCGACGTCGACGCCGATGCCGCGCGCCGTGCTGGTCCAGCCATCGTTGACGACGCGCGCCATGAAGGTGACCAGGCGGCCCAGGCGGTCGCGGGCGTCGAGGTGGGAATCGGTGATCGCTCCCAGCAGCGGCGGCAGGGACAGGAAATCGCGGTCCAGCGTGACGTTCTTGTTGTACGGATTGGCAAGCGCCTCGCTCGACGTGACCGACTGGTTCAGGCCGGAATAGATGAACTGACCCAGCACGGCAAGACCGGCGCTGGTGCCACCGATCGGGACGTTGCGGTTGGCCAGTTCCTGCAGCGCCGCGGACAGCGGCGTACCTTTCCAGTACTGCAGGTAATCGCCCTGGTCGCCACCGGCGATGAACACCGCTTCGGCGCCGCGCAGGCGTTGCAGAACGAACGGATCGCTGGCCGCATCACGGCTCGGCACGACAATCGTCTCGACCGAGCGCACGCCGCCCATCGCGTAAATGTAGGGGTTGTAGGCATCGGTCCCGGTGGCACGGATCACGACGAAGTTCCCGCCTCCGCCTTTGCGGATCATCCATTTGAACGCATCGTCGACGTCCGGCCCACCACCCATCAGCACGAATGCCTGTTGCGCGGGACGCGGCACGACGGCATCGCTGGTGTCGCCGACGGCGTAATACTTGTACGGCTTGCCTGCATGGGCGGCCGGTGCGATACACAGGCTCAGGGCAAGCATGCCGATCCAGCGCTTGAATATTTTCATGGGAACTTTCGCAAAGAGATACGGGAAGGCCGACATTCACAACAGTTGGACAGAATATAACGAACCTGCGCTCTGGACGAGGCCATCCGTACAAGATCTGTTGATGAAGTTTCCCGACAAGACTGTGGGAAATTGGGGACGTACCAAGGTTCGAGGGCAATAAAAAAACGCGGGCATGCCCGCGTTTTTTCATTGGAACCTGGTCGAATCCGGCCCTTCCCCGGGCCGGTGCAGGTCGATGACCTTCATCAGGGTCAGCGTGGTGTCCAGGCTCATCTCACCCGCGCTGAGCGCCTCGGCCAGCTGGGCGCGCGGCAGGCCGGTGGCGGCGGCCAGTTCGACCAGGCCGTCGGCTTGCGCGACGCTGGACAGCGCACGGGTCAGCAGGTCGGGGTCGCCGGACTCGAAGGCGTTGGCGAGATAGGCGGCGATGGCTTCGAGCGTGTCGAGCGCCGGGTCGTTCGGAGGCGTTGGGTCGGCCATGATCAGTCTTCCGGAGGTGGCAGCGGTCGGTTCGTGCCCTTGGCGGTCTTGGTGCCGGGCTTGGGTTCGGGCTTGGGTGGCGGCACGGTCATCATGACCGCCGGTTTTTCGTCCTTGCGCAGTACCTGCACGAAGATCTCGTTCTGCTTGATCATGCCGAGATCGTAGCGCGCGCGTTCCTCGACCGCGCCCAGGCCTTCGCGCAGGTCGCGCACCTCGGAGTCGAGCTTGGCGTTGCGCGCCTTCAGCTGCTCGGTGCGGACATGGCTGGCGGCCAGCTGGTTTTCGAGATCGGTAACGGCAAGCCAGCCCCCTTTGCCCAGCCACAGCGGGTACTGGATCAGCAGCAGCAAGGCGGCGAGGACTAGGGTGATGATGCGCATCTACTAGCTATGATTCACAAAAAGACGGGACGCGATCCACCCGGCCATGCCGGTGGGATCGCATCCCGGATTTTTAATTTTTTTTATTTGATGTTGTAGAACGCGTCGCGGCCCGGGTAGGACGCGATGTCGCCCAGGTCTTCCTCGATGCGCAGCAGCTGGTTGTACTTGGCCATGCGGTCCGAACGCGACATCGAGCCGGTCTTGATCTGCAGGGCGTTCAGGCCCACGGCGATGTCGGCGATGGTCGAGTCCTCGGTCTCGCCCGAACGGTGCGAGATGACGGCGGTGTAGCCGGCGCGCTTGGCCATTTCGATGGCGGCGAAGGTCTCGGTCAGGGTGCCGATCTGGTTGATCTTGATCAGGATCGAGTTGGCGATGCCCTTCTGGATGCCTTCTTTCAGGATCTTGGTGTTGGTGACGTAAAGATCGTCGCCGACCAGCTGCACCTTCTTGCCCAGGCGGTCGGTCAGGATCTTCCAGCCGTCCCAGTCGCCTTCGGCCATCGCGTCCTCGATCGAGATGATCGGGTACTTGTCGCACCAGGTCGCCAGCATGTTGGTGAAGTCTTCGGCCGACAGCTGCAGGCCGCCTTCGCCTTCCAGCACGTACTTGCCGTCCTTGAAGAATTCGCTCGCGGCGCAGTCCAGGCCGATGGCGATCTGGGTGCCCGCTTCGTAGCCGGCCTGCTCGATGGCCTGCATGATCAGCTTGATGGCTTCCTCGTGGTTGGCCACGGAAGGTGCGAAGCCGCCTTCGTCGCCGACCGCGGTGTTCAGGCCTTTCGAGTGCAGGATCTTCTTCAGGGTGTGGAACACCTCGGCGCCGTAGCGGATCGCTTCCTTGAACGACGGTGCGCCGATCGGGATGATCATGAATTCCTGGATGTCCAGGTTGTTGTCCGCGTGGGCGCCGCCGTTGATGACGTTCATCATCGGCACCGGCATCTGCATCGCGCCCGAACCGCCGAAGTAGCGGTACAGCGGCAGGCCGGCTTCTTCGGCGGCGGCCTTGGCGACGGCCATGGAGACGGCCAGCATCGCGTTGGCGCCCAGGCGGCTCTTGTTCTCGGTGCCGTCCAGGTCGATCAGGGTGCGGTCCAGGAAGGCCTGCTCATTGGCATCCAGGCCCATGATGGCTTCGCTGATCTCGGTGTTGATGTTCTCGCAGGCTTGCAGTACGCCCTTGCCGAAATAACGCTTGGGATCGCCGTCACGCAGCTCGATCGCTTCGCGCGAGCCGGTCGAGGCGCCCGACGGAACGGCCGCACGGCCCATCACGCCGGATTCCAGCAGCACATCGCACTCGACGGTCGGATTGCCGCGCGAGTCAATGATTTCGCGGCCGATGATATCAACGATAGCACTCATGGTTCTTCAGTCTCCAGAAGGTAGGGAATTCAGTTACCGTCGCCCCTGCGGAGGCAGGGGCCCAATTTTGCCAGCGCTACGATAACGCGACCAACTTGGGCCCCTGCCTTCGCAGGGGCGACGTTCATGGGTTCGTGGTTCTAAATTTTTTATTAGCGGAAGTCGGACTCGATGAAGCCCGCCTTCTTGACGATCCGGTCGATATCGACCAGCGTGCTCAAGAGATCCTTCATGCGTCCCAGCGGCACCGCATTCGGACCGTCCGACAGCGCGCAGGCCGGATCCGGGTGGGTCTCCATGAACAGGCCCGACACGCCGGCCGCCACCGCGGCACGCGCCAGCACCGGCACGTGTTCGCGCTGGCCGCCCGACGAAGTACCCTGGCCGCCCGGCAGCTGCACCGAGTGGGTGGCGTCGAACACCACCGGGCAGTTCGATTCGCGCATGATGGCGAGCGAACGCATGTCCGACACCAGGTTGTTGTAGCCGAACGAGGCGCCGCGTTCGCAGGCCATGAAGCTGTCTTCCGGCAGGCCCGCTTCTTTCGCTGCGGCGCGCGCCTTGTCGATCACGTTCTTCATGTCGCCCGGGGCCAGGAACTGGCCCTTCTTGATGTTGACCGGCTTGCCCGAACGCGCGCAGGCGTTGATGAAGTCGGTCTGGCGGCACAGGAAGGCCGGGGTCTGCAGCACGTCGACGACGCTGGCCACGACCGGGATCATCTCTTCGTCGTGGACGTCGGTCAGGACCGGCACGCCGATGGTCTTGCGCACGTCGGCCAGGATCTCCAGGCCCTTTTCCATGCCGGGACCGCGGAACGACTTGCCCGACGAGCGGTTGGCCTTGTCGAACGACGATTTATAGATGAACGGAATGCCCAGGCTGCTCGTGATTTCCTTCAGCTGGCCGGCGACGTCCATCGCCATGTCGCGCGACTCGATCACGCAGGTGCCGGCGATCAGGAAAATCGGCTGGTCGAGGCCGACGTCGAATCCACACAGCTTCATGCCGCATCTCCTTGCAGGGCCGCGACGTTGCTGACGTTCGCGGCTTGTTGGTTGCCGGCCTGGTGCGCCAGGGCCGCCTTGATGAATGCCGAGAACAGCGGATGGCCGTTACGCGGGGTCGACTTGAACTCCGGGTGGAACTGCACGCCGATGTACCACGGGTGGGCGTTCTTGGGCAGTTCCATGATTTCGCACAGGTCTTCGTTCGGCGTGCGCGCGGACACGATCAGGCCCGCTGCTTCGACCTTCGGCAGGTAGTAATTGTTCGCTTCGTAGCGGTGACGGTGGCGTTCGGTCACGAGGTTGCCGTAGATCTCGGCGGCCAGCGTGCCCGGGTTCACCGCGCAGGTCTGGGCGCCCAGGCGCATGGTGCCGCCCAGGTCGGAATCGTGGCTGCGCTGCTCGACCTTGCCGTCGTGGTTCTGCCACTCGGTGATCAGGGCGACCACCGGCTGGTCGGTCTCCGGATCGAACTCGGTGGAATTCGCGTTCGGCAGGCCGGCCATGTGGCGCGCGTATTCGATCAGCGCGACCTGCATGCCCAGGCAGATGCCCAGGTAGGGGATCTTGTTCTCGCGGGCATAGCGCGCGGCCATGATTTTGCCTTCCACGCCACGCTTGCCGAAGCCGCCCGGCACCAGGATGGCGTCGTACTTGGCCAGGTGGCCGCAGCCGGTGGTTTCGATCTCTTCCGAGTCGATGTACTCGATGTTGACGCGGCTCTCGGTATGGATGCCGGCGTGGCGCAGCGCCTCGGTCAGCGACTTGTACGATTCGATCAGGTCGACGTACTTGCCGACCATGCCGATGGTGACTTCGTGCTTCGGGTTTTCCAGGGTGTGGATCAGCTTGGTCCACATCGACAGGTCGGCCGGCGGCGCCTCGAGGCCGAGGGCTTCCAGGATGATGTCGTCCAGGCCCTGGTCGCACAGCACCTGCGGCACTTTATAGATGGTATCGACGTCCCAGACCGAGATCACGGCCTGCTCTTCGACGTTGGCGAACAGCGAGATCTTGGCGCGCTCGTCGTCCGGGATGCGGCGGTCGGCGCGGCACAGCAGCGCGTTCGGCGAAATACCGATCTCGCGCAGTTTCTGCACCGAGTGCTGGGTCGGCTTGGTCTTGAGCTCGCCGGCCGACGAGATGTAGGGCACCAGGGTCAGGTGCACGAAGGCGGCGCCCTTGCGGCCCGAGCGCAGCGACAGCTGGCGCGCGGCTTCCAGGAAAGGCAGCGATTCGATGTCGCCGACGGTACCGCCGATTTCCACCAGCGCCACATCGACGCCTTCGGCGCCGCGGCGGATGTAATCCTGGATCTCGTTGGTGATGTGCGGGATCACCTGCACGGTCTTGCCGAGGTACTCGCCGCGGCGTTCCTTGCGGATCACGGATTCATAGATCTGGCCGGTGGTGAAGTTGTTCACCTTCTTCATGCGGGTGCTGATGAAACGCTCGTAGTGGCCGAGGTCGAGGTCGGTCTCGGCGCCGTCGTCGGTCACGAACACTTCGCCGTGCTGGGTCGGGCTCATCGTGCCCGGGTCCACGTTGATGTACGGGTCCAGCTTGAGCATCGTGACTTTGAGGCCGCGCGATTCGAGGATCGCGGCGAGGGAAGCGGCCGCGATTCCCTTGCCCAGGGAAGATACGACGCCGCCAGTGACGAATACAAATTTGGTCATTGTGCAGAAGGTGCCGAACGGCACGCGCGGGAAATTGAAATTATACCTTAAACCGGCCAAACCTTTTTAATACAACTTGGCAACTTCCGGCAAACGCCGGCTGCGACGTGGCTTTGGCGCCAAGCCTTATCCACAAACGGTGGCCGCAATCAACTAGCATTGCAATAATTGCCAAAGCCGGAAAGCTATGCTTACATTACCGATCTTTCTTCCATACAAATAATTACATGGACGACCTGATCGAGCACGCCGCACCCGGCACGCCCACCGAGGCTGCCGTCGCACCTGCCCCGCTGTCGCTGTCATTCAGCGGCAGCGGCGCCGAATACTTCCGCATCTGGATCGTCAACCTGCTGCTGAGCGTGGCCACGCTGGGCATCTACTCGGCCTGGGCCAAGACGCGCCGGCTGCAGTATTTTTACCGTAACACCCACCTCGCCGGCGCGAGCTTCGACTTCCGCGGCGATCCCAAGGCGATCCTGCGCGGGCGCCTGCTGGCGGTGGCCGTGCTCGGCGCCTACCATTACGCCTTCGGCCTGTCGCGCACGACCGGGCTGGTGATCGTTGCCGTGCTGCTGCTCGGCCTGCCCTTCATGATGCGTTCGGCCCTGCGTTTCCGGCTGTCGAACACCTGGTACCGCGGCTTGCCGTTCGGCTTCAGCGGCAGTGTCAAGCACGCCTACCTGGTGTATCTGCTGCCAATCGCCCTGGTGGTGGTGCCGAGTGCGCTGGCCGCGCTGACCCTGGCGCCGGGGCTACTGGGCGCCTTTTTCCTGCTCTACCTGCTGTGGCCGCTGATGCACGGCGCGATGCGCCGCTACCAGCACCGCCACCTGGTGTACGGCGACCAGCAAGCCAGCTTCCCGCTGTCCATATTCAGGCTGGCCCTGCCCTACCTGCAAGGCTTCCTGGTCAGCCTCGCCATCATGCTCATCCTCGGCATCGTGCTCATCATTCTGGGCGCCATCGTCGGCGTCACGAGTGCGGGCGCTGGCGGCAAGAAGGGCGTCGACATGGGCATGGCAGTCGTGATCATCATCGGGATCGTCCTGTTCTACCTTTCGCTGCTAATGATCGGCCCGTTCGTCGCGGTGCGCCTGAACAACCGGGCCTGGTCGGCCACCGCCTTCCCCGGCGTGCGCATCGACTGTCACATGGCCTTCTGGAGCTACTTCAGGCTGCAGCTCGTCAACGTGCTGCTGACCCTGCTCACGCTGGGTCTGTTCCGCCCCTTCGCCGCGGTGCGCACCTGGCGCTACCGGATCGAACACCTGCGCATCGACGCACCCGAGGGCTTCGAGCAGGCGACCCACGCGGCGCGGCGCCGCCCGGCGGCGGCCGCCGGCGATGGCGTCGCCGATTTCATCGGCGTGGACCTGTCCTGGTAACCTGATGGATAACGACATGACGACCGCAAGCATCGACGCATCCTTCTTCGACGGCCGCAGCGCCCACCTGCACCCTGCCCACCTGAGCGTCGGCGCCGGTACGCTGACGGTGACGGCAGCCACCTTCCAGCGCAGCTACCCGCTGGAGGCGGTCGCGCTGTCCGAACCCTTCGCCGCCGCGCCCGCCGTGCTGCGCCTGCAGGATGGCGCCAGCTGCGAAGTGGCGGCCGGCGCCGCACGCGATGCCCTGCTGGCGGCCCTCGGTTACCGCAAGAGTCCGGTCGTGCGCTGGCAGGAACGCTGGCCGGCCGCCCTGGTCGCTCTGGTCCTGCTGGTGGGCCTGCTGGCACTGGGCTGGCTGCGCGGCATTCCGCTGGCCGCCGAGCGCATCGCCGAACGCCTGCCGCCCTCGGTCGACGTCTCGCTCGGCAAGGCGGCGCTGGCCGGCCTGGAAAAGCAGGGACTCCTTGCCCCCTCGCGCTTGAGCGACGAGCGCATCGCCGAGATCCAGGCCCTGCTGCCGGCGATCGCGCCGGCGAACGGACGCATGCCGCTGCGCCTGCTGGTGCGCAGCAGTCCGCGGCTCGGTCCGAATGCGCTGGCGCTGTCGGACGGCACCATCGTCGTCACCGATGCGCTGGTGCGCCTGGTACAGGACAAGGACGAGCTTACCGACGCGGGCAAGGCGCAGCTGATTGCCGTGCTGGGACACGAGGTCGGCCACGTCGAGCACCGCCACGTCGTGCGCGTGATGGCGCGCTCTTCGCTTACCGCCGCGCTGTCGGCCGCGCTGTTCGGCGATTTCAGCGCGGTGGCCGCCGGCCTGCCTGCGGTGCTGTCGCAGATGGAATATTCGCGCGCAATGGAACTGGATGCCGATGCCTACGCAGTGCAGGTCCTGCACCGCAGGCAGCTGTCGGTCCGCCACTTCATGGCTGTGCTGGGCGCGCTGGAAAAAGCCCAGGGCGCGGAAACCAAAATGCCGCGCTGGATGCGCCAGTCGATGGGCTACCTTTCCACCCACCCGGAAACTGCCGAGCGTATCGACCGGTTGCAAGAGAGCGAAGAAGAAGAAAAACGCGTGTTCAATTAATTAATGCCTATAAAATTGAGGAAAACACATTTATAAAGTGCTTTTTTGCACCGTTTGTTCAATATTATCTGTTGCGTGTGCGCACAAACTTCAAAATAGAGATACAAAAATTGCTGTAGGGCAAAGTAGAATCGAACACCTGTTTGCGTCGGTTATTGAAAGGATGTTCGATGTCTGCTCTTGAAAACATTAGTATCGGCAAGCGCCTGAGTGGCGGTTTTGCGCTGGTGCTGGCGATGACGCTGGCAATCGGCGGTGCCGGCGTCGCCTACCTGGACAAGATCGGCAGCGCCACCCACAGCGCGATGGACGTGCCCCTGGCCAAGGAGCGCATGATCACCGAATGGCACACCCAGACCTTCGGCGCGGTCCGCCGCACCGCCGCCATCGTCAAGAGCGCGGATCCCAGCCTGATCGACTTCTTCAAGGAAGACGGTGCCAAGACCTCGGGCCGCTCGTCCGAACTGATCAAAAAGATCGAACCGTTACTGTCGAACGACGAAGAAAAAGAACAGTTCCGCAAGATCGGCGAACTGCGCAAGAGCTACACGGCGGCCAAGGACAAGGCGATCAAGGCCAAGACCGCCGGCGACAGCGCCGAAGCCGCCCGCCTGCTGGACCAGGAATTCATGCCGACCTCGATCGCGTATGAAGCCAGCCTCGCCAAGCTGGTCGAGATGCAGCACCGCCACATCGACGCCACCGCCAAGGAGATCGACGGCGACATCAACGCCAGCGCCCGCATCATCGGCCTGCTGTGCGCATTGGCGCTGGCGATCGGCGCGGTCTGCTCGTGGCTGCTGACGCGCGGCATCGTGCGCCCGATCCGCGAAGCCGTCGACCTGGCCGAAGCCGTGGCCGGCGGCGACCTCACCCGCCGCATCCAGTCCGATGCGCGCGACGAGACCGGCGCCCTGCTGCGCTCGCTGCGCGACATGAACGACAGCCTGGTGCGCATCGTCAGCGAAGTGCGCGGCGGCACCTCGACCATCCACGGGGCCGCCGGCGAAATCGCGGCCGGCAACCTCGACCTCTCGAACCGCACCGAACAGCAGGCCTCGTCGCTGGAAAGCACGGCCTCGTCGATGGCGCACCTGACCGACACCGTGCGCCAGAACGCCAACAATGCACGCCAGGCCAACCAGCTGTCGATCACCGCCTCCAGCGTCGCCTCGGAAGGCGGCGCCGTGGTCGAACAGGTGATCCAGACCATGGGTTCGATCAACGAATCGTCGCGCAAGATCGTCGACATCATCAGCGTGATCGATGGCATCGCCTTCCAGACCAATATCCTGGCCCTGAATGCGGCCGTGGAAGCGGCCCGTGCCGGCGAACAGGGCCGCGGCTTCGCGGTCGTGGCCGGCGAAGTGCGCACGCTGGCCCAGCGCTCGGCGGCGGCGGCCAAGGAAATCAAGAGCCTGATCGACGATTCGGTCGGCAAGGTCGATACCGGCGCCAAGCTGGTCGACCAGGCCGGCGCCACCATGCAGCAGGTGGTCAGCTCGATCCAGCGCGTGACCGATATCATGGCCGAGATCGCATCGGCCAGCCAGGCACAGACCGGCGGCATCGAGCAGGTGAACAGCGCGATCGGCCAGATGGACCAGGCGACCCAGCAGAATGCGGCGCTGGTCGAGGAATCGGCGGCAGCCGCCGGCTCGCTGCAGGAGCAGGCGGCCAAGCTGGCGCAGGCGGTCGACCAGTTCAAGCTGGAGTACGCCGCCCCGGCGCGGGTGGCAGCAACAGTCCCGGCGGCGCCGGCGGCCAGGGTGCCGGCCGTGCGCGCACGCGCCGAACCGAAGCTGGCACGCCCTGCCCCGGCCCCGGCCGCGGCGAGCGCCCACACGGCAGGCAAGCGCGTGGCCGCCACCGCCGGCGAGGACTGGGAAGAATTCTGATCGACGATGCCGGCCATGCGCCGGCATTTTTTTTGTCCCTGCATGACGTGTGCGTTCATGCGGAATGTCACCGGACTCGGGTATCCTTGCGGCTCCAATGAAGGAGATCCACATGTCTTACCTGGAACGCGACGATTACGGGATGTACAAGAACAAGCACGGCAAGGGACCGGGCCCCGAACTGATGGGCGCCCACACCCTGCTCGGCGACCACGTCCATAACCTGCAGAACGAACATCTTGGGGTGATCAAGGAATTCATGGTCGACATGCGCACCGGCACCATCGCGTATGCGGTGATGTCGACCAGCCGCTTTCTCGGCCTCGGCGAAAAACTGTTCGCGGTGCCGTGGCAGGCGCTGACGCTGGACCCCGGGCACAAGCGTTTTACGATGGACGTGTCGAAGGAACGCCTTGCCGGCGCGCCAGGGTTCGACACCGATCACTGGCCGGACATGGCGGACCGCAGCTGGATGGGGGAAGTGCACGCTTACTATGGGACGCAGGCGGCTTGAGCTGAGGATCCGTACACTCTCAATCCCGCCACTTGCCCAAAAACCGTCGCCCCTGCGCAGGCAGGGGCCCAAGTTCGTGGCACAGCGCAAAACTTGGACCCCTGCCTGCGCAGGGGCGACGTACCGATGTAGCGGGCTATAACGGGCGCTGCCGCCCGATTACTCCATTACTTCTTCGGCGCCAGCAGATCCAGCAGGATCGCCGTTTCCGCCTTGATGGTATTGGTCACGGTCGGCTTGAAATCCGGCGCCCACTGCGGCGAGTGGGTGCCCGGCAGCGGCTGGCCGGCCTTCTTCGCCGCGTCCAGGCGCGCAGCATCGACCGCGCCAACGTGCAGCAGCACCGCCTTCACGCCCGGCTGCAGGCCGTACTGCGAAAAGTCTTCCGATGTCATCTTGGGGGGCATCTCCTTCACCCACTCCGGACCGACCGCGCCCTGCACCACCTTGACCATGCGCTCGATCAGCGCCGGATCGTTGTAGACCGAATCGGTGCCCGGCTGGACGTCGACCAGCGGTTCCTTGGGCGCGCCGGCGGCGATCGCCTCGCCCTTCACTTCGCGCGCGATGCTGGCCAGCACGCGCTTGCGCACTTCCGGCTTGAAGGTGCGCACCGACAGCGACATCGTGACCTGGTCCGGAATGATGTTGGCGACGGTGCCGCCATGAATGCTGCCGATGGTGATCACGACCGGGTCGATCGGATTGTTTTCGCGCGACACCAGGGTCTGGATCGCCATCACCATGCGCGCCGCCATCACGATCGGATCGCGCGCTTCGTGCGGCACGGCGCCGTGGCCGCCCTGGCCGTAGACTGTGATGTTGACCACGTCGGACGAGGCGCGGAACGGGCCGGCATGGTACATCACCGTGCCCGAGGGCATGGTGGCGTCATCGTGGAAGGACAGCGCGTAATCCGGCTTCGGGAAGCGCTTGAACAGGCCATCCTTCAGCATCGCTTCGGCGCCGTGCACGGTTTCCTCGGACGGCTGGCCGATCAGCATCAGGGTGCCGCTCCAGGCCTTGCGGTTGTCGGCCATCAGCTTGGCGGTGCCGTACCAGGCCGACATGTGCAGGTCGTGGCCGCAGGCGTGCGCCACCGACACGGTCTCGCCGGCGGCCGTCTTGGTGCTGACCTTGCTGGCGTACGGCAGGCCGGTCTTTTCCTGGACCGGCAGCGCATCCATCTCGGTACGCAGCATCACGACCGGGCCGGGACCGTTCTTCATGATCGCGACCACGCCGGTGCCGCCGACGCCGGTGGTCACCTCGAAGCCGAGGGCCTTGGCGCGCTCGGCCAGCTTGGCGGCGGTCTGGTGTTCGGCGAAACCGAGTTCCGGATTCTTGTGCAGGTCCTGGTAGAAGGTTTCGATGGCCGGGTAGTTGGCGTTCAGCTGCTGGGTGAACGGAGCCGGCAGCGGTGCGGCATGGGCGGCGGCGCCGACGAGTCCGGCGGCGAACAGGGTGGTACGGAGAATGCTGGATGGCTTCATGGAGGGAACTTCACTTTTTCTGGGTGAAACGAGGAATGGTAGGCATGGGTGGGCTTACCGCCTTTTTTCAGACTACCAGATCACCCTGGATGTAACAATTTTCAACTTAACAATTCTGATAGAGAATTGTCGGATAATACCTACAAAAGTGTGGCATAAATATTTCCACATAGAATTTTAGTTCCCCAAAGAAACTCCTTTCATTACAATTCCCAGCTTCCGGCCCGCCCCCTTCAACCGTGCCCATGCTCCCTATTCGAGCAGGTTCCTTCACGTGCGGCGGCCGTTTTCTGAACAAAAAAGGACTGTATTATGGGATTTTTTGGAAACATCAAGATCGGCAAGCGCCTCGGCCTCGGCTTCGCGCTGATCCTGGCAATGACCCTGGTGATTGCCGCCGTCGGCGCGCTGCGCATGACCGAAGTGGCCACCGCGACCAAGGCGATGATGGCCGTGCCGCTCGCCAAGGAGCGCCTGATCACCGACTGGTACAGCCTGAACTTCGCATCGATCCGCCGCACCGCCGCCATCGTGAAAAGCACCGATCCGTCGCTGGGCGCCTACTTCAAGGAAGATGCGGCGGCCTCGGTAAAAAAGGCGGCCGAACTGCTCAAGCAGATCGAACCGCTGATCGCCGCAAGCGGTCCCGAGAAAGACCTGTTTGCCAAAATCCTCGAACAGCGCAAGGCCTACAGCACCTCGCGCGACGGCGCCGTCAAGGCCAAGGCCGACGGCAATGAAGAAGAAGCCGCGCGCCTGCTGGACAAGGCATTCACCCCGGCCGCCCAGCGCTACCAGGACCTGCTGCAGGAGCTGGTGACCATGCAGCGCGCCAGCATGGACGCGACCGCGGGCGGCATCGACGACAACGCGGAACGCAGTACCAGGCTGATGATGATCCTGGCCGCCAGCGCCCTGCTGGCCGGCGCCGTGTTCGCATGGCAGCTCACGCGCGGCATCGTGGGTCCGATCCGCGACGCCGTGACCGTGGCCGAAACCGTCGCTGGCGGCGACCTCAGCCACCGCATCGACGCTTCGGCCCAGGACGAGACCGGCGCCCTGCTGCGCGCCCTGCGCCACATGAACGACAGCCTGGTGGGCATCGTCAGCCAGGTCCGCGGCGGCACCGACACCATCAGCACCGCCTCGCGCGAAATCAGCGCCGGCAACCTCGATCTGTCGGCCCGCACCGAGCAGCAGGCCAGCGCGCTGGAACAAACCGCCGCCTCGATGGAAGAACTCACCACCACCGTGCGCCAGAACGCCGACAACGCGCGCCAGGCCAACCAGCTGGCGATCGCCGCCTCCGAAATCGCGATCCAGGGCGGCACCGTGGTCGGCGAAGTGGTCACCAAGATGGGCGCGATCAACGACTCGGCCAAGCGCATCGCCGACATCATCGGCGTCATCGACGGCATCGCCTTCCAGACCAATATCCTGGCCCTGAACGCAGCGGTGGAAGCGGCGCGTGCCGGCGAACAGGGCCGCGGCTTCGCCGTGGTCGCGTCGGAAGTGCGCAGCCTGGCCCAGCGCTCGGCGGCCGCCGCCAAGGAAATCAAGGAACTGATCACCGCCTCGGTCACCAGCGTCGACGCCGGTGCCCGCCTGGTCGACCAGGCCGGCACGACGATGGAACAGGTCGTCACCAGCATCCGCCGCGTGACTGACATCATGGCCGAGATCACCAGCGCCAGCCAGGAACAGACCACCGGCATCGAGCAGGTCAACCACGCGATCGGCCAGATGGACCAGGTGACCCAGCAGAATGCGGCCCTGGTCGAGGAAGCGGCTGCAGCGGCGGCATCGATGCAGGACCAGGCCGCGACGCTGGCGGACGTGGTCAGCGTGTTCAAGCTGGATCGTGCGCACGGCCTTGCTGCCGTGGCACCGGCAGCCGCGGCTGCGCCGGCGCTGCGTGCGGTGGTGCCGGCTCCGAAGGCGATCGCTGCGAAGCCGATCAAGCGCGAGCCGATCAAGCGCGAGCCGGTTGTGCAGCGCGCGCCGGCGAAGCGTGAGCCGGTGGCTGCCGGTGCCGGCGATTGGGAAGAGTTTTAAGTCAGCCATCGGCTGCTAACAAAAATCCCGGCTGCGCGTATCCAGTTTACCCAGCAGGTGCGACATATCCACCAGCCGCTTGGCCACCAGGTGCCGCACCTCCCCTTCGCGCTGCCACACCCCGTACACACCCAGCAAAGGCGCATGCAGCACCTCGCGCCGCTGCTGTTCGACCAGCGTCGGCCACACGATCACGTTGACGTTGCCGGTTTCGTCTTCCAGCGTCAGGAACAGCACGCCCTTGGCCGTGCCCGGACGCTGGCGCACGGTGACGATGCCGCAGGCGCGCGCCAGCTGGCCATTCTGGAAGTCCATCAGCACTTCGGCCGGAATGAAGCGCTTGGCCAGCAGTTGCGCGCGCAGCAGCGCCAGCGGATGGCGGCCCAGCGTCAGGCCTTGCGCGCGGTAGTCGCCGACGATCTCCTGGCCTTCGCTCGGCGCTTCCAGCAGCGGCGTCTCCTCGACCGGCTCGGTCGGGCGCAGCAGGTCGCGGTCGGGCACCGCCCCCACCGCTTCCCACAAGGCCTGGCGCCGGTGGCCGGCCAGCACGCCCAGCGCATTGCCGCCGGCCAGCACCTGCAGGTCGCCGCGCTCGAGGTGGGCACGGCGCGCCAGGTCGGCCACGTTCGCGAACGGCCGCACCGCGCGCGCCACTTCGATGCGCTCGCCCGCTTCCGCACTCAGGCCGCGCAGCATGCGCAAGCCCAGGCGCACCGCCGGCTGCGGTCGCGCGCCGTCCTGTGCCCCACCGGTTGCCGCGCCACCGGGCGACGTGGCAGCGGGCACGAACTCTTCCAGCGTCGAGTCCCAGCCGCTCAGCGTGACGTCGGCCGGACGCACCTCGATGCCATGGCGGCGCGCATCCTGCACCAGTTGCGAGGGGCTGTAGAAACCCATCGGCTGGCTATTCAACAAGGCACACAAAAAGGCGGCCGGTTCGTGGCACTTGAGCCATGAACTGGCGTAGGCGAGCAGCGCGAAGCTGGCCGCGTGCGACTCGGGAAAACCGTATTCGCCGAAGCCCTGGATCTGGCTGAAGATCTGTTCGGCGAAGGATTGTTCATAGCCGCGTGCCAGCATGCCGCCGACGATGCGCTCGTAATACTTTTCCAGCCCGCCCTTGCGCTTCCAGGCCGCCATCGCGCGGCGCAACTGGTCGGCCTCGCCCGGCGTGAAGCCGGCCGCCAGGATCGCCACCTGCATCACCTGCTCCTGGAAGATCGGCACGCCCAGCGTGCGTGACAGTGCCCTTTCCATTTCCGGACTCGGATAATGGACCGGGTCCTTGCCCTCGCGCCGCCGCAGGTAGGGATGCACCATGCCGCCCTGGATCGGCCCCGGCCGCACCACCGCCACCTCGATCACCAGGTCGTAGAAGCGGCGCGGCTTCATGCGCGGCAGCATGCTCATCTGCGCGCGCGATTCGATCTGGAACACGCCGACCGTATCGGCCTTGCAGATCATGTCGTAGGTCGGCTTGTCGTCGGGCGGGATGTCCTGCATCTCGAACACGGTGCCGCGGCGCTGCCCGACCAGTTCGAGGCCGCGCCGCAGCATCGACAGCATGCCCAGCGCCAGCACGTCGACTTTCATCAGGCCCAGCTCCTCGAGGTCGTCCTTGTCCCACTGGATGACGCTGCGATCAAGCATGGTCGCGTTTTCGATCGGCACCAGGCGCGACAGCTGGCCGCGCGCCATCACGAAGCCGCCCGGATGCTGGGACAGGTGACGTGGAAAGCCGAGCAGGCGCTGGGCCAGCGAGGCCCACTGCTGCGACAGCGGCGCTTCCGGATCGAGGCCGCTGTCGGCCAGGCGGTTCAATAAATCCGCCTTGCCGTCGAACCAGTGGTGCTGCTTGCAGACGCGCTCGACGATGGCCAGGTCGATGCCGAGCGCGCGTCCGCTGTCACGCAGCGCGCTCTTGGGCCGGTAGCTGATCACCACGGCCGCCAGCGCCGCCCGCGTGCGGCCGTACTTGCGGTAGATGTACTGGATGACTTCTTCGCGGCGCTGGTGCTCGAAGTCGACGTCGATGTCGGGCGGCTCGTTGCGCTCCTTCGAGATGAACCTTTCAAATAACAGGTTCGCCCGCGCCGGATCGACTTCGGTGATGCCCAGGCAGTAGCACACCGCCGAATTGGCGGCCGAGCCGCGCCCCTGGCACAGGATGTGCTGCGAACGCGCGAAGCGCACGATGTCGTACACGGTCAGGAAGTAGTGCTCGTAGCCCATCTCGGCGATCAGCGTCAGTTCGTGCTCGACCTGCTGCTGCACCGCCGCCGGGATGCCGTCGCGGAAGCGCCGGTGCGCGCCGATATACGTTTCGCTGCGCAGGTAGCTGGTGGCGGTGTGGCCGGACGGGACCACTTCGTCCGGGTACTCGTAGCGCAGCTCGTCCAGCGAAAAGCTGCACAGGCTGGCGATGCGCAGCGTCTCCTGCAGCGCCGCGCGCGGATAGATGTTCCCGAGGCGCACGCGCGAGCGCAAGTGCTGCTCGGCGTTCTGCGCCAGCGCGTAGCCGCATTCAGCCACCGGCTTGCCGATGCGGATGGCGCTCATCGTGTCCTGCAGCGGCTTGCGCGAGCGCAGGTGCATCACCACGTGCCCGAGCGCGGCGATGGGGAGCCGGTGCTGCCAGCCGACTTCCTCGATGGTGGCGCGGTGCGCATCGTCGAAGGCGCGGTGCAGCAGGTTCAGGCCGATCCAGGCGCGTCCCGGGAACACGCGCGCCATCCACGCCGCCTGCCCGTGCAGGCGGTCGACGCCGGCTGGCTCGTGGCCCGGATATGCGGGCAGCAAGATCGCCAGGCAATCCGGCATGCTTTTCAAGTGCGCCAACTGCTGCGGTGGTGCATCGAGGTCGGCTGGACGCAGCAGGTAACTGCCTTTTTCGCTGCGCGTGCGCCCCAGCGTGATCAGCTCGGACAGGTTGCCGTAGCCGTTGCGGTTCTGCGCCAGCAGAATCAGCGACAGCGCCGGCTCGCCGCTTCCGCTGTCGTCGTGCAGGTGAAAATGCGCGCCGACGATCAGGGGCAGCTTCGCCTTTTTGGCCTCCCCATGTGCACGCACGACGCCGGCCAGCGAACATTCGTCGGTGAGCGCCAGCGCCGCATAGCCCAGCTGCACCGCCCGCGCCACCAATTCCTCCGCGTGCGAAGCCCCCTGTAGAAAGGAGAAGTTCGACAGGCAGAACAGCTCTGCATAAGCCGGCAAGCCCTGGATGGATGATGGTGGATCGGATAGCATGGATGGGCGTCAAATTTTTCTTAACCAACAGAAATACTGTATAAAAACACAGTATAACTTACGAACCCGACAATTGCGAAACATGCACGTACACGCCTTGATCTGCTTCAGTTCGCGCCCCGGCCAGGGCAACCCGGCGCTGGTGATCGAAGGCGCGCCGCGCGACGGCGCCGCCCGCCAGGCGCTGGCACGCGAGCGCAACACCACCTGCGTCTTCCTCGACGAAGACCAGGGGAATACGCAAGTCGATTTCTTTTACCCGCACATGCGCAGCCCGCTGTGCCTGCACGCGACGCTGGCCGTGGCCGCGGTGCTGTTTGCACGCGCCGGCGCGCCGGCCACGATCACGGTCGAGACGGCGCTGAAGGGCCAGCGCCTCGACCTCTCACGCGAGGGTGACGCCTATTTCGTGAAGCTGGCGCCGCAAGCGCTGCCCGCCATCGACGTCACGCCGGCGCAGCTAAGTGCGCAACTGAGGGCGCTGCTGGCCGCACCCGCCATCGCCCTGCCCTCGCCGCCGCGCGTGGCCTCGGTCGGCAGTCCCAAGCTGCTGGTGGAAGTGGCGGACACGGACGCGCTGTACGCGCTGGCACCGGACCTCGCGGCCATCGCCGACTGGGGCCGGCAAAACGGCGTGAACGGCATCTACGCCTGGTGCCGCCGCCCGGACGGCGACTACGAAGGCCGCAACTTCAACCACCTTGATCCGGCGCTGGAAGACAGCGCTACCGGCGTCGCGGCCGGCGCCCTGAGCGTGGCCCTCGGCCAGGGGCTGACACTGCGCCAGGGCCGTGCCAGCGGACGCGATTGCCTGATCCGCACCCGCTTCGACGGCGCCACGGTGCTGGTCGGCGGCGCGGCAGAACCGGCCGGACAGCGCAGCGCATGACGATTCGTGAAGCCGATTCCGGAGACCTCGAGCGCATCGCCGCCCTGTTCGGCCAGCTCGGCTACCCGAACGACGCCGCACAATTGGCCCGGCGGCTGGCCGCGGTGCCGGCCGGCGACACGATGCGGGTGCTGGTCGCACAGGAAGGCGATACCGTCGCCGGCGTAGCCGTGGTGCACGTGATGGCGCCGCTGCACGTGCCGGACCGCTGGGCGCTGCTGTCCGCGCTGGTGGTCGACGATGCGCAGCGCAGCGGCGGCATCGGCGCCGCACTGCTGCAGGCGGCCGAAGCGTTTGCACGTGAACAGGGCTGCGCGCAACTCGAACTGTCCAGCAATGTGGCGCGCACCCGGGCGCACCGATTCTATGAACGGCAGGGTTACCGCGAAAAGCGGATGCGCTTCGTGAAAGTGCTAATGCCGTGAAATAAGGGAGGTGCGTCGGTAAAAGATCTCAACTATCCGGTCAGGTGCCAGACTTGCCACTCGAATCACCGGTGTACCAGCCACGCCACGTTGTCGTTGCAAGACTTGCCACTGATATGCCTGCCTTGGTGCGGAATTCATCCTGTGGTTACGCGACTGCTGTATTCTCGATGACTTATCCACCCTTCGACGAGTGCGCCGCCCATGCAAACCCAAACGACTCTTCCAGACAGCGTTGTCGCGCTCATGACCTATGTTGACGACGCCGGCTGGACCGAGCAGGCCGAGCTGGTCGTTCAAATCATGATGTCGAGCGTCCATCCCGACGTCGAGTCGTCGGTCGCGACGGCGGCTTTCCTGCCCCGCAACGTGCGCACCAACGTCGCCGGTTTCCTGAGCGAGATGCTGGTCGACGGCCTCAGTAACGAGCAGCGCAACGCGATCTTTTCCTGGACCCAGTGCTGGGCGCTGGCCAGCCTCGACCAATAACACCGAGCTCAGGCCAGGCTGGAGGTTTTGTCCGGCGTCTCGAATCTTTTGAGGAGCCAGCTGCACACTGAAAAGATGGCAAACGTCAGCAGCCACATCATGAGGTTGAGGTCGGCAATAGGCCCGCCTTTTCCACCCAAGCCGTCGAGCAGAAAAGCGGCCCCTCCCGGAAAAGGGATGGCGCCATGGCCGCCCGCGAATATGCCGGGACTCAGCATGGCGGAAAATCCCAGGCTGAAGAGGCAGGTGCCCACCATCCCAAAGCGGTGTATGCATGCAAACCATAGCGCCGCGTAGAAGACTGTCGCGATCAACAGCCAGATAACGAGCGGCCCGATCGAAGACGATGCGATCAACTTTCCTCCCACAACGATAAGCCGCGGTTCACCACTTCTCGATTGAGAAAACGTACCGCCCCCGGAAAACGTAATCCGGCGCAAAGTCGCCTGCAGGACGCGGGTAGCGCGCCAGCGCGAAGTTGCCCTTGCCTTTCAGGTAATTGATCAGGCTGTTTTTGATCTCGCGCGGATTATCCAGTCCCTCGGTGGCCAGGTTGCGAAAAAAAGCGCCCGGTGAATTCTCGTCCACGTCGAGTTTGTCGACCGCCCAGATGATGGTGCCGTTGGCCGGTACGAAGTCCATGATGAAACTGCCCGACACGTTGTTGTGCGAGGCCAGGCGCGGATAGCGGATCTGGGAAAGCAGTTCGTTCACCACGCCGATGAAGTAGACGCAGCTTTGGAAAGTCGCCGGCGGCATGGTTTCCAAGGCCCTGTTAAAGCCGTCCTGATCGTTCACCGGGTCGGCGGCGGGAATGCAGCGCGACGGATATGTGATTTGATCGCCGTTGCGGGCGGCCCACCAGATGGCCATGCCATTGTCGCGGCCGGGACGGGCGTAGCCTGCCGCCAGCCGCTGGATCGCATGGCGCTGCCCCGCCTCCTGCGCGCGCATGTAAAGGCCGGCCGCCTTGTCCCAGTCCGGCTTGACGCACAGGCCTTCCTCATACATGCTCCCGGCCATTAGCATGATGTAGGGCTTTTTCGCCGCCAGGCCGGACTTGATCGCACCCACTGCGCTCGCACACAGGCCGTCGCCCAACATTCGTTCCATCGCTTCGATTTCCTGTCGCTCGCTGCGTTGCGCGAGCGTTTCCCTGGCATGCGCCGCACTGGACCAAAGCCATGCGCCCGACAGGATCGCGGTGCTTGTCCATAACAAAAATCGTTGATGCAGGCGGGAACCGGCGTTCATTGTCAGGCGTCGTTGTCGTTATCAGTATGGCCATATCATCCCATACCGGCACCCTCGAAAATGCGCACTTTCTCACCGCGACACCTGGCTGGCATCGGCGGCGGACCTAGTGCAGCAGACCTAACCGGCCGGCGGCCGCGCTTCGGTCAGCATGGCCAGCAGGCGCGCGCGCCGCTGCTCGAGGTCGGCGATCTGGCGCTCGACCTCGGCCAGCCGCTTGCGCTGGGCCGGCGTGGTTTCCGGGCACATCGCCGCGCCCTCGATCATGCGCATGCAGTCGGGAAAGCCGCGGATCTCAGCCAGGCTGAAACCGGCAGCGATCAGGCGCTGGATCTGTTTTACCTGGGTCACGGCGGCGCCGGGAAAGCGGCGGTAGCGGTTGTCGGCGCGCACCGAGGCCAGCAGGCCGTGCTCGTCGTAATGGCGGATCGAGCGCAGGCTGGCACCGGTCCGGTGCGCCAGCTCGCCGATCGACAGCGTGGCGGATTGCGATGTCTCGTGCATGGATTGGCGAAAGGGCTTGACCCTCACATTGGTGTGAGGCTTCAGAGTAGCACTTCCCGATCATTTTGGAGCGACATCATGCATCCCTCTTCCCTGCACACCCGCGCGGTCCGTTGGGCGCTGGCCCTGTCCCTGCTCGCCCTGTTCGCGCCGGCGCGCGCGGCCGACAAGCACTACATGGTCACCGCCCCGGACGGCGTGGCGCTGGCCGTCCAGGAGTCCGGCAACCCGGACGGTCCCGCCATCGTCTTCATCCACGGCCTGCTCGGCAGCCGCCTCAACTGGGAACAGCAGGTCGGCAGCGCGCAACTGCGCGGCTATCGCCTGATTACCTACGACCTGCGCGGCCATGGCCTGTCGGGCAAGCCGACCGGTCTCGAACCGTATCGCCAGGGCCGGCGCTGGGCCGACGACCTGGCGGCAGTTCTAGCCGCGACCCAGGCGCGCAAGCCGGTGCTGGCGGGCTGGTCGCTGGGCGGGGCCGTCATCTCAAACTATCTGGCTGCCTACGGCGACGCCGGCATCGGCGGCGCCGTGTACGTGGACGGCGTGATCGAACTCGCCGCCGACCAGATCACGCCGCATCCCGAGATCTACCGCGACGTGACCAGTCCCGACCTGAAGACCCACCTCGACGCCGAGCGCAGCTTCCTCGCCCTGTGCTTCCGGCGCAGCCCCGACAGCGCGACCTTCGAGCGCCTGCTGGCGAATGCCGCGCTGGCGTCGTGGGACATGCAGACCGCGGTGCAGTCGATGAGCGTGGCGGCGGCCGAGGGATTGGGCAAGGCACGGGTACCGGTCCTGCTGCTGTACGGGGCGCAGGACGTCCTGGTGCAAGCCGGGCCGGCGATCGCGCGCGCAAAGGCGATCAACCCGCGCGTGCGCAGCATCGTCTACGCCGGATCAGGCCACGCGCCCTTCCTGGAAGAGCCGGAACGCTTCAACCGCGACTTGGCCGCGTTCATGCAGTCGCTGGCGCGCTAGCGGCGCCCTGCAGGGCGCGTGGGGCGATGCTAAGATAATGATCCATTGTTAACATGACCGATCATGACCAACCCATCTTCCACCCTGCGCCACGTCGTCCTGTTTGCCTTCAAGGACGAGGCCAGCGCCGAACAGGTCCAGTCCATCGTCGACGGTTTCAAGGCATTGCCGTCCGCCGTGCCCGGCATTACCGCTTATGAATGGGGCACCAACGTCAGCCCGGAAGGTTTGAACGACGGCTTCACGCATTGCTTCACGCTGACGTTTGCCAACGCCGAAGACCGCGACGCCTACCTGGGCCATCCCGAGCACCAGCGCTTCGTCGGCACGCTGGGCGCCGTGCTGGCGCGCTCGCTGGTGCTGGATTACTGGGCGAAGTAAGCCCCGCAGCCGGATCAGGAGCGCAGCCGTGCGCGCTCCTGGTCGCGCTCTTCCTGCGCCTGGCCGCGCAGCGAACGCAGGAACAGCCCGAGGCCGCCGAAGGCCAGCGCCAGGATGCAGATCAGCTCGAACGCCGACATGGTGCGCAGGTTCATGCTGACCGACGAGATCACGCCGAACACCATCGCGCCGAAGGCGCCGACCGCCAGCAGCCAGCCGAAGAAGTTACGCGCGTTATAAAAGATCATGGCGATGCCGATCACCAGCGGAACCAGGATCATGCCGCCGGTCACGCCATAGCCGCCGATGCCGAACAGATGCGCGCCCATGCCGAAGGTGGAGTTCACCACCACCGCATTCAGCAGCAGATAAAAGCCGCCGCACATCAGGATCAGGTCGAGGAAAAACTGGCCCGCACCGCCGCTGGTTCCGCCTGCACCTTTCATTGCCGCCCCCTGTCGATGTGTGATGTGTTCAATTAAACAGCTGGCAATAAAATAACATCACATGGGCGCCTGCGCCGCGGTAAAAGACGGCATTTTTTAACGTGGGAATTGAAAACGGGGCCGTGTGGCCCCGTTACCGTCCAGCCAGGCGCGCGCCTGGCCGAAGGGACGAACTCAGACTTTTGCAGTCACGCCCGGCTGTTCGGCGCGCGCCAGGAAGGCTTGCGTGACCTCAGGCAAGTGCTCCAGCAGCCAGGCTGCCATGGCTTTCTCCTCGACGATGATCCGTTCGCAGGCTGCCTGGGTCGCCGTGTCGCCGACTGCCTGTGCCGCGGCGATCAGCGAGGTGTAGCTGGCGATTTCGAGGTTCTCGAAGACTTAGCCGGCCATCGCGCCTTTCACGACTTCGTCGCTGGTCGTCATGCCGCCCACGGCCTGGCCAAAGGCCATCAGCTTGCCGCCGAGATCCTTGACGATCGAGTTGCTGATGCCGCGCCGGGTCAGGCACTCGTCCAGCAGACGCTGCTGGCCGCGCGTTTCCTCGATGTGCTGGACGATGCGTGCGCGCAGCGCCGGGTAGTGTTCCAGGCGCTCGGCCTGGGCGGTCAGCATTTTTTCGGCCTGCTGCTCCATCGCATGGGCGTCGCGCAGCCAGTCGTCGAGGTTGTCGTTTGCCGTGGTCGTCATGATTCCTCCGCTAAAGGTAAGTTGATGTCGGCGGCAGCCATGCATGCAGCATGATTTCGGGCCCGCCAAGTCGCCTACCTTCGCAGAGTCGATGAACGGCGTTTGTCAGTTGCCTCACATTGCGAGGCAATTTATTCGTCGAATTCCTCGGCCAGGTTCTTCCAGCCGCGGCTCTTGGCGAAGGCCGCGAATTCCTCGGGCGCCTCCAGCACGATCAGGCGGCTTTCCTGCAGGCCAGGGTCGCTGAGGCCGAAATCCGGCCCCTTGTAGCCGAGCGCGCGCAGGCGATCGACGATCTGGCGCAGCAGCACCGTGTCCTTGTGCGCGCCGGAGTCGAGTTGCGCCTTGAAGTCCACGTACACGTCGATGATCCCGTAACCCTCGTCGAAGATGCGGATCGCCTTGACGTCGAGGGTACGGCCGTTGCTGTCCTTGGCCTGGAAGGCGCCGGACAGTTCAATATCGGAATCGGTAGTCATGGCGACAGCATACCACCGGGACGGACGGCGCGTCGCCGCACGTTCCATCGCGCCGCGGGGTGTCAGCCACCTCAGCCGCCTCGGCCGCCTGCCGCAAGCGGACGCGGCTCGACGCCTTCGCGCGTCATCGTGACCGGCTTGATGGTGCCGTCCTCGTTGAAATACAGGTGCTCGATGGCCATTTCGCGGTGGTTACCCTCGTTGTCGCCCAGCGGGCGGCGGTGGTAGGCGATGTACCAGTCGTCGGTGCCGGGCACGTTGACGATCGAATGGTGCCCTGCCCCGCGCGCGATCTTGCCGTCCTGCGCCAGGATGGTGCCGATGCGCTTGAACGGGCCGGTGGGCGAATTGCCCATCGCATACGCCACCTTGTAGTCCGGCCCGGTCCAGCCGCCCTCCGACCACATGAAGTAATAAATGCCCTTGCGCTTGGCCATGAACGAGCCTTCCACGTACTGCGGATCCGGCGTGATCTCCTTGTAGGTGGTGCCGTCCGCGAACGGCAGCACGCTCAGCAGGTCGGGCGCCAGGCGCACCACGTTGGCGTGTTTCCAGCCGCCGTAGTACATGTAGATCTGGCCGTCGTCGTCCTTGAACACCATCTGGTCGATCGGCTGGGCGCCGTTGTGGATCTCGCCGATCAGCGGCTTGCCGAGCGCGTCCTTGAACGGCCCTTCGGGGCGATCGCTGACCGCGACGCCGATGCCACCCAGCTGGCCGTTGGCCTTGATGTCGTTGGCGCCGAAGAACAGGTAGTACTTGCCCTTGTGCTGCACGGCCGAGGGCGCCCACACCGCGTAGGCGGCCCAGGACACGTCGGCGACGTCGAGCACGCGCCGGTGCTTTTCCCAGTGCACCAGGTCGCGCGACGAGAAGGCGTCGAGGAAGGTCTGCTTCAGGTAGGGTTCCCAGATCAGGTCCTTGCGCGCGCGCATGCGCTGCTGCTCGGGCGTGAACGCCGTCGAGCGTTCCGGCTTGCCGAGATCGTCCGAATAGGTCGGGTAGATCCAGTACTGGCCATCGAAGGCGCGGATCTCGGGGTCGGCATACCAGCCGGGCACGATAGGGTTGGCGGCCTGGGCATCGAGGCCGGCGGCCGCCAGCAGCAGCACCAGGCTGCGCAGCGCAAGGGACTTCTTCATCGGGAATGCCTTTCACAAGTGACCAGCGAGGCCCGCATGCTCACGCTGACCGGGAAGGTGCGCGTGACGGGCTTCTGCAAGCCGTAACAAAGATTCAGTAATTCGGCCACGCCATTGCGCGTCATCTCGCGCCATGGGATGTGCACCGAGGTCAGGCGCGGCGCCGAATAGGCTGCCGCGGGGGTATCGTCGTAGCCGATCACGGACACGTCCTGGGGTACGCGGATGCCGGCTTCGTGGAACCAGGACAGCGCGCCCAGCGCCATCTCGTCGTTGGCGCAGAACAGCGCGCTGAAGGGGCGGCCCGAGGCGACCAGTTCCTGCGCCGCGGCGTAGCCGGCGCTCGACGAGAAATCGCACTCGGCCGCCCACAGGGCGCGGGTATCGATGCCGGCGGCTTCGAGTTCGCACATGAAGCCGTCCATGCGGTCGATGTTGTCGGCCACCGTGGATGGGCCGGCGATCACCGCGATCTCGCGGTGGGCATGGTCGAGCAGCGCGCGCGCGGCCAGGCGGCCGCCCAGGCGGTGGTCGACCGTGAAGCTGCGGCCGGCGCTGCTGTCGTAGCTATGGTTGAGCGCCACCAGGCGGTCGCGCTTCGGCCCCAGCGTGGCCAGGTCCTCGTCCGTGAACGGGCTGGTGAGGACGATCACGCCGTCGCAGCCGTGTTCGACCAGGAAGCCGACGCCCTCCACTGCCTGGCGCCGCGCGTCCTCGCGGCTGACGCCGAAGGCCACCATCATGTGCAGGCCGGCGGCGCGCAATTCGGTGTCGATGACTTGCAGCAGCGAGGTATAGAAAGTACCCGACAGCAGCGGGATGTAGACGCCGATCATGCGGCTGCTGCCGGACAGCAGCGAGCGTGCCGCGTGCGAGGGCCGGTAGCCCAGCGCATCGATCGCCTTCTTCACGCGTTCCAGCTTGGCCTGCGATACCGAACCCTTGCCGCGCACCACGCGCGACGCCGTGCCCAGGCCGACGCCGGCCAGGCGGGCTACGTCCTTGATAGTCGCCACGAACAGTCCCCAGTCGTTGTTATCCTTATTGTCGAGCCGCCCAAGCATACTATAAGTTGCCCGGGCGGCTGCCGGATCAACGGACCGCGGTCTGGATCGCGTGCGCCGGAATGTCGACCGCCACCTCGGCGCCGTCGACCACCAGGCGGTAGCGCTGGGCCTTGTCGGTCTGGTTCAGCACCACCACCGCCAGGCTGCCGTCGGCGTTGCGGAAGGCGGTCGCATCCAGCGTGCTGCGGCTGGTGGCGGCGCTCACGCGGCGCGCCTGCGGCCGGATCCAGCGCGTGAAGTGACCCATGTAGGCGTAGCTCGGCGTGAAGACCAGCTGGCCGTCGTCGCTGGCGTGCAGCAGCGCGAAGCAGTAGTTGCCGACGTGGTTGGGGCCGCCGCGGCTGTCGAGCAGCATGTTCCAGTCGACCCAGCCCGATGAGCCGGCGTTCAGGTCGGCCAGGATCTCGCTGCCGTAACGCTCGCCGTTGGCCCAGGACTGCATCTGAGACGCGTCGAACTTCTCGACCGAGGACTCGGTCAGCAGCAGCGGCACGTCCGGGTAGGCCTCGTGCACGGCGGCCAGGTTGCGGTGCATCGGCATGCCCTTGGCCCAGGTCTCGTACCAGTGGTAGCCCACGCCCCAGATGTAGGGACGCGCCTTGGGGTCGGACAGGATGGTGCCGGCGCGCTGCGGCAGCAGGTCGCGGTTGTGGTCCCAGACGATGACTTTCTTGTCGCCCAGCCCCGCCGCCTTCAGCGCCGGCCCGAGGTGGTCGCCCAGGAAGCGGGTCTCTTCGTCGGCCGTGAAGATCATCGATTCCCAGGTCTGCTTGGCCATCGGCTCGTTCTGGATGGACAGGCCCCACAGCGGGATGCCGGCCTTTTCGTAGGCTTTCACGAAGCGCACCACGTACTGCGCCCACAGGTCGCGGTACTCGGGCAGCAGGCTGCCGCCGCCCAGCATGCTGCCGTTCGACTTCATCCAGGCCGGCGCGCTCCAGGGCGAGGCGAAGGTGCGCATCCTGGTGCCGTAGGACGCGCCCGCGGCCAGCGACTGGCGCATCAGCGGCACGCGGTACTTCATGTCGTGCTCGATGCTGAACGAATCGAGCGTGCGGTCGCCGTCCTTCACGTAGGTGTAGCTGGCGCTGCTGAAGTCGGAGCTGTGGATCGTGGTGCGCAGGATGCTGTAGCCCAGGCCCTGTTTCGGATCGAAGTAGGCGGCCAGGAAGGCCTTTTGCTGGTCCGGCTTGAGCTTCGCATACACCTCGGCGGTGGCGTCGGTGACGGCGCCGCCGAAGCCGAACACTTCCTGGAACTGCTTGCGGGTGTCCACGAACACCGCGGTTTCGGTTTCCATCGGCTGGGTCGCCGCGCGCGGGCTGCCGGATGCCTGCGCCGCGAAGCGCCGGTTGGAACCCTGGGCCGTCGTATAGATCTGCCATGGCCCCTGGGCCTGGGCCTGGGCCTGGGCCTGGGCCTTGGCTTGCGCCGGCGCCGCGGTCGCCACGCCGGTACACAGGCTGCCGCCCATCACGGCTGCGCCGCACAGCAACTGCATCATTTCTCGTCTTTTCATATGCGTCCGTCTCCTTGTTCGAATACCCAGCTTACAGCTTGTAGTTCAGGCCGACCAGCACCTGGCGGCCATACGTCGTGTAGCGTTCCGGGGCATAGGCGCCGCTCGAGAACGGGCTGCCCTGGATGGTCTGGTAAGGCGCGTTGTTCAGGTTATTCGCCTGCACCATGAACGACAGGTTCTTGTACGGTCCCTCCTGGAATTCGTAGCCGATCTGCAGGTCGATCTGCTTCTCCGCCAGGATTTCGCTGAAGGCGCGCTGGGCGAACAGGCCGGTGACTTCGCCGCGGTATTTCGAGCGATAGCGCTCGCTGACGCGGGCCGAGAAGCCGTTCTTTTCATAGAACGCGGTCAGGTTGGCGACCACCCCGGACAGGCCCGGCAGCTTTTCCGAGGTGCCCGGCCCGTTCGGGTGGATCGAGCTCTCGGTGCCGGAGGCGCTGGCTTGCACGCCGAAGCCGTCCAGGCGCTGCGTGAACATCCCGAACTGCAGCGAAGCGGTGAGTTCGATGCCGCGCACGAAGCCGCCCTGGCCGTTGGCCGGTTGGTTGATGGTGCCGATGTTCTGGATCGGGACCACGGTGCTCGGGTTGGGGAAGCCGGTGTAGTCGAACTCGCGCTGCTGGTTATAGATGTAGCTCTTCAGGTCCTTGAAGAAGTAGGCGGCCGACACGTAGCTGCCCTTGCCCAGGTAATGCTCGAGCGACAGGTCGTAGGAGTTGGCACGCCACGGCTCCAGGTTCGGGTTGCCGCCGCCGCCGTTCCACATGCGGGTGGTGGCGTCGACGCCGGCGCCGATGCCGGCGCGCATGTCCGACATGCGCGGCCGCGCCACGGTCTTGGCGGCGCCGAAGCGCAGGTAGGTGTCGCCGACGTACTCGCCGAGGTCGAAGTTCAGGTTCAGGCTGGGGAGCACGTCGTTGTACGAAGTGCCGCCGGTCAGGTCGGTGATCACGCCGCCGTTGACGGCCTTGCCGCGCGCCTGCTGGTCGACGTGCACGTACTGCACGCCGGCGTTGCCGCGCACCGGCACCCGGCCGAGCTGGGTGTCGATGCCGAGGCGCGCATAGCCGAGCGTCTGCTTCTCGATGACGCCCCAGTCCTGCTGGGCAACGTCGGTATCGACCGGCATCTTGTCGTAGTAGCGGTCGAGGGCCGCGCGCGGGTCGAAGCTCAGCACGCCCGGGATGCCGGCCCAGGCCAGCGAGGTGGTCGGCTGGATGATGTCGCCATCCACGGTGGTCAGCGCGCGGTTGTTCTTCAGGGCATAGCGCTGCGACACGTCCTCGTGCGACTTCTCGCGCCGGGAGTAGCTCAGGCCGCCCTGGAAGTCGCGGAAGAACCCGTCCAGCTCGCGCTTCACGTTCACCTTGGCCGCGCTCAGCTTGTCCTCGACGATCGGGTGGTGCATGGTGGCGTCGTGGCCCCAGCCGCCGACGTCGGCCAGCTTGATGATGCCTGGGTCGGTGAAGTCCCTCGATGGCGTAAACGTCGGCAGGCCGGCGCCGGTCGGGATCTGGAAGCCGAAGTTGTTGTCGGCCGCGCCCGAGCCGGACTTGCCGAGGCCGGCATAGGTCTCGGAAGTGGTCTCGCGGCGCTTGGCCGACGAATACGACAGGTCGCCGTCGGCGCTCCACTTGTTCGCCAGGCGCAGGCTGGTGTTCCAGCCGGCGGCGAACAGCTTGTCCTTGCGCGCGTTGTAGTCGTTGCGGACGATCGGTTCCAGGTTGACGATATTACCGCCGGTGAGCAGGCGAGTACCGCCGATGGTCGAGATCTGCGGGTTGGTATAGGTGACGGTATCGGCCGAATTCCACATCATGCCGCGCATGATTTCCTTCTGGTCGAACTGCGAGTAGTACAGGTCGAGCACGGAGCGCAGGTCGCGGTTCGGCTTGTAGTCGATCACCGCCATCAGGCCGTCGCGCACCTGCTTGCGCGAGGTCGCCGTGACTTCGGCGCCCTTCAGCGCGGTGACGTCCTCGTTCCCCGGCGGCAGCTTGTTGTTCTGGCCCCACCACCACGATTTGTATTCCTTCTGCTGGCCCGGCGAATCGAGGTGGGCGTAGCCGATCGCCAGGCCCAGGGTGCGGTTCATGAACTGGTCGATGTAGGAGATCGAGGCGCGGCCGCCGTTGGCCGACCAGCCCGAGTTGATGCTGCCGTTGCCGTTATGCTCGCCGCGCACGTTGAACGCGATCGTGCGTTCGCGCCGGTCGAGCGGGCGCACCGCGCGCAGGTCGATGGTGCCGGACAGGCCGGCCGCGGTCATCGCCGCATCCGGCGTCTTGTACACGGTGACGCCGCCCAGCAGTTCGGACGGGTACTGGTCGAATTCGGCGCTGCGGTCGTTGCTGGTACTGGTCTGCTCGCGGCCGTTCAGCAGCGTCACGCCGAAGTCCGGCGCCAGGCCGCGCAGCGAGATCACCTGGGCGCGCCCGGCCACGCGCTGCGCGGTCAGGCCCGGCAGGCGCGCGATCGATTCGGCGATCGAGGAATCGGGCAGCTTGCCGATGTCTTCGGCGGTGATCGCTTCGACGATGGAATCCGAGTCCTTCTTGATCGCGATCGAGCTTTCGATACTGCCACGGATGCCGGTGACCACCACCTTGGACGCGGTGTCCGGGGTATCTTCCTGCGCCAGGGCTGCCGTGCTCCACAGCAGCATGGCGCAGGCGGCGGCGATCGGGGTCACGGAAAGCGGGTGGCGCTTGTTGCCTTGATAGGCCATGTCATGTCTCCAGTATTTTTATGAGGGTTGGAAACGTTGCCAAAATCGGACGCGGTGAAATTGGAAACGTTGCCAAATTGCGGCACATTATTGTATTGCTGTTAATTCGATGTCAAGAAGGGTTGTGCGTGTGCGCAACACCGTGCGTCGATCCAGCCCGCACGGTGTCGCCCCCAACGCTGCCGTCAGGGCTGCGCCGTGCCCTGCCAGGTAAAGCTGGCCACGCTCCCGGCCGGCAGGGTGTAGGCGAAGCCGCGTCCAGCAACGCGCACCGCCACCTGCCGCGGCGCCGCGCCGCCATTCGCCACCAGCAGCGCGATCGAGCCGTCCGGGTTGCGGAAAGCCACGTTCGGCAGCACCCCGTCCCCTTCGCTGGACGCGATTCGGTAGGCCCCCGGCAGCACGAAGCGGCTGGCGTGCGCGAGTGCGTAATACTCGACGTTGCGCGTGACCGCGCCGGTGCGCGCATCGATGGTCACCACGCCGCGGCAATCCTTGCAGCCGCCCAGGTGCGGACCGTCGTCCTGGTCCAGCGCCAGGTTCCAGAACAGCACCCCGCGCGCCCAGCCGCGGGTGGTGTCGATCACCAGGGTCTTGGTGAAGTACTGCAGGTTCTTGGCCCAGTCCGGCGACCAGCGCCCGCCCGAGCATTCGGTGAACCAGGCATCCTTGGCCGGGAACAGGGCATGCAGCCGCCCCATCGCGCGCACGTCGCCGCCGTAGCAATGCCAGGCGATGCCGCTGACGTAGTTGGCGGCGCGCGCATCGGACAGCACGATGGCCGGCGATTCCGGCTCGTCCCAGTTGTGGTCCCAGTCGAAGATGGCGGTGCCGGGATTGGCGCGCGCCAGCAGCGGACCGAGATGGCCGCCGATGAAGGCGGCGCGCTTGGCCGGGTCGACCCGCATGCCGGGATAGCTGTCCGGCTCGAAGTGCGGCTCGTTCTGCAGCGTCAGCGCGGAAATCGGCACGCCTTCACGCTTCATCGCGTCGACGTAGCGGTTCAGGTAGCGCGCAAAGGCATCGTAGGCGTCGGGTTTCAGCGTGCCCTGCACCAGGCTGCCGCCGCTTTTCATCCAGGCCGGCGCGCTCCAGGGCGAGGCCATCACCTTCAGTTGCGGGTTGATTTTCAGGGCGGCCTTGACCGCCGGCAGCACGGTGTCGCGCTGGGGATCGAGCGAAAAACGGGCGAGCTGCGGATCGCTCTGCCCCGGCGGCATGTCGTCGAAGCTGTAGTGGCTGCGCGAGAAATCCGAGGCGCCGATGGTCAGCCGGGTAAACGACAGGCCGATGCCGTCGGGCCGCTTGGCGTCGCCGGTAACGCGCCCGAACAGTTCTTGCATCAAGGCGCCGCGCTGCGCCGGCGTCATGCGCTGTTCGATCAGGTAGGCGGAGGCGTCGGTGATGGCGGCGCCGAAGCCGGCCATCTGCTGGTAACGGGTGGCGGGATCGATCTCGATCACGGCGCCCTGGGCACCGGCGGAGGCCGCCGCGCCGAACTGCGCATCGGGTTCGCGCGACAGCAGCTTGGTCTGGTCGCCGGTGGTGATCCAGGCCTGCACCGCGCCTGCGGGCGCCGCCGTGGCCACGCCCTGCCCCAGCGCGAACAGTGAAGCGAGCAGTGAAGCAAACAGCGGCGCGAGCGCGCGGGGGCGCCCGTCCGGGGTCGGAATCGACATCGTGTCTCCTGTGGATTGTTATGCATGGCCGCGTTCCGAACAGCGATTGGAAACGTTGCCAAATTATTGGCGGCCACTATAGCACCTGTGTTCACGATGTCAATATGAACGCACCCCAGCGGGGCAGATGCACTATTATGAGCGTAATCAAATTAATCAAATTACATTATTGGCATTCATGAACCAATTTACCCTGCAGCAAAAGTTCTTCTTGCTCCTGCTGACCCTGATCACGATCGGGTTTTTCTGGATCCTGTTCCCCTATTCCGGGGCCGTGTTCTGGGGCGTGGTGTTCGCCATCCTGTTCGAGCCGCTGTACCGCTGGCTGCTGGACAAGACCAAGCACAAGCCCACGGTGGCGGCCCTGCTCACGCTGCTGTCGATCATCGTGATGGTGCTGATCCCGGTGGCGCTGATCACGGGCTCGCTGATGCAGCAGGCCGCCGGCGTGTACAGCATGATCAGTTCCGGCCACATCGACGTCGGCGCCTACTTCCGGCAAGTCATGAGCGTGCTGCCGGACTGGGTGACCAGCCTGCTCGAACGCTTCGACCTGACCTCGCTGTCGACGCTGCAGCAAAAACTGCAGGACGCCGCCTCGCAGATCAGCCAGACCGCCGCCCGCCAGGTCATCAACGCCGGCCGCAACACCTTCGATTTCCTGGTCGGCATGACCGTGATGCTGTACCTGCTGTTCTTCCTGCTGCGCGACGGCAAGGGGCTGGCCGCGAAAATCCGTAGCACGGTGCCCTTGAGCCGCAAGTACAAGCAGCGCCTGTTCAACAATTTCACGACCGTGGTGCGCGCCACCGTCAAGGGCAACGTGCTGGTGGCCATCGTCCAGGGCGCGCTGGGTGGGCTGGCGTTCTGGTTCCTGGGCATCCAGGCGCCGCTGCTGTGGGCGGTGGTGATGGCCTTCCTGTCGCTGCTGCCGGCGGTCGGCGCGGCCATCGTGTGGGCGCCGGTGGCCATCTACCTGCTGGTCTCGGGTTCGGTCTGGCAGGGCGTGGCGCTGATCGCCTGGGGCGTGCTGGCGATCGGCCTGGTCGACAACATCCTGCGCCCGATCCTGGTGGGCAAGGACATCAGGATGCCGGACTACCTGGTGCTGATCTCGACGCTGGGTGGCATGGAGCTGTTCGGGCTGAACGGGTTTGTGATCGGCCCGATGATCGCGGCGCTGTTCATCGCGGTGTGGGACCTGTTTGCGACGGCCGAGGAATTCCACCAGGAGTGAGCGCAGTACAGTGGCTCAAGGGATGGCGCCTTTCGGCGAGCGTCCCTTGACGCGCCTGAAGGCCACGCCGAAGGCGCTTTGCGAAGCATAGCCGAGCGCGTTGGCAACCTGCGCCGCGCTTTGCCCGCGGTCGAGCAAATCCTCGGCAACCTACATGCGCCAATACAGCAGGTAGTCCATCGGCGTACTGCCCACGGCAAGGCGAAACGCCTCGGCGAAGGCGGTGCGCGACATGCCGGCGATGCCTGCAAGCGCAGCGACCGTCCAGCGCCGTGCCGGCTCGCCGTGCATGGCATCCAGGGCGGCGCCCAGGCGCGGATGCGCCAATGCGCCGATCCAGTCGGTCCGGCGTTCGTCGTCCGGGCAGCGCCCTTCCCGTTTCGAGAAAGCCCGCAGCAGCTGCACCAGCAGCATGTCGGCAAGGTGATGCCGCATCAGTGCGGCGCCGATACCGGCGTCGGCAAACTCGATTTCCAGGATCTGCAAGGTCCGGCTCAGGACCGGCGCCGAGGGCGCATCGCGCGGAATCACCATCAGCTTGGGCAAGGCCTGCGTCAGCAGGTGCTGGTGCAGCGGATTGATCCTGAAGCTGCCGGCAATCATGATCACGTCGTCGCCGCCATAGCGCCCGGTATCCGAGCGCGTCCAGTCGATGACCTCGGTACCGTCCTCCACCGGCAGATCGGGATCGCTGGCCAGCACATAGGCCGGCGAATGCGTGAGCAGGAAGGTGTCGCCGCTGTGCAAGGCGATCGGCGCCCGTTCGCCGTGCACGATCCAGCAGCTGCCGCGCAGGAGGGCGACAAATTTGATGGCGGCCTTGGACGGAAACCGCAGTGCCCAGCGGCCGGCGGCCTCGAAACGCGTGCAGCGCGCACTGCGCATGTCGAGCAAATTCAAGACTTCGCTGAGGCTATCCCGCATATCCGTACGATCGCGACAAAAATATGAACTGATCTATATAGAAACGACATTATCGCCCAAGTATCTTGCTCCTACCAATCAATAAAGGAGCAAACATGGAAAACGTCAGCGGTAAAGTCGTGGCCATCACCGGGGCCAGCAGCGGCATCGGCCGGGCCACGGCGCTGGAATTGGCACGCCATGGCGCCCGTCTCGTGCTGGGTGCCCGCCGGATGGATCAGCTCGAGGCCGTGGCCGACGAGATCGCGGCCGCGGGCGGCAGCGCCGTCTGCCGGCAGACCGATGTGCGCGACCGCGCATCGATGCAGGGACTGGTCGACCATGCCTGTGCCAGCTTCGGCCGGCTCGACGTCCTGGTGGCGAATGCGGGCGTCGGGCCCATATCGCCACTCGACGAACTGCGCGAAGCGGATTGGAACGAGATGATCGAGGTCAACCTGAAAGGCGTACTGCATGGCATCGGCGCGGCACTGCCGGTGTTCCGCAGGCAGGACAGCGGCCATTTCGTGACCGTCGTGTCGACCGCCGGCTTGCGTGTCGTGCCCGGCATGGCGGTCTATGCCGCCACCAAGAATGCGGTGCGCACGCTGCTCGAAGGGCTGAGGCAGGAAGCGGGTGCGCATTTGCGCGTGACCGGCGTGTCGCCAGGCTATGTGCGCACCGATTTCAGCAATGCGATGCCACCGGGCGCCTTGCGCGATGCGAGCCTCCAAGCCAAGGACGCCATCGCCATTGCACCCGAATCGATTGCGCGCGCCATCTGTTTCGCGATTGCGCAACCTGCCGACGTCGATATCGGCGATATCGTGATCCGGCCGACGGCGCAAACCTGAGTTCTGTTGCAGTTATGAGACGTTTAGTTTGTTGCTCTTGAGGTAATTGATTACGATTCAATTTTCCCTGGAGCCGCAACCTTGAAACTCAAACTCATCCGCCAAGCCGTGTTGCTGGCCGCCTACGGCAGCGCCGCCGTGGCCACCGCCCCGGCCGCCTTCGCGCAGACCGCCCCCGCCGCCGACAGCAACCTGCAAAGCGTCAGCGTCGTCGGCTCGCGCCGCGTCGGCAACACCTCGTCCACCGACACCCCGGTCCCGGTCGACTACATCCCGATGACCAAGGTGGCCGAGCAAGGCGGCCAGTTTGACCTGGCGCAGTCGCTGGCCAACATCTCGCCCTCGTTCAACTCGACGCGCCAGACCGGCGCCGACGGTGCCGACCTGGTCGACTCCGCGGCCCTGCGCGGCCTCGGCTCGGACCAGACCCTGGTGCTGGTCAACGGCAAGCGCCGCCACACCACCGCCCTGGTCAACCTGTTCGGCGCGCGCAACCGCGGCAACACCGGCACCGACATGAACGCCCTGCCCCTGCTGGCGATCAAGGACGTGCAGGTGCTGCGCGACGGCGCCGCCGCCCAGTACGGCTCGGACGCGATCGCCGGCGTGATCAACGTCGAACTGAAAAAGAGCCTGGGCTGCGAATCGGTGGTCGGCTTCGGCGAATACTCGAAGCACGACGGCAAGAACTGGCTGGCTTCGGCCTACTGCGGCGTGGCCGTGGGCAGCGGCGTGCTGGGCATCACCGGCGAATACTACGACCGCGGCCGCTCCAACCGCGCCGAGCCGGACAGCCCGCGCATCATCGGCGATACCAAGAGCAGGAACGAGACCCTGTACGTGAACGGCGAATTCCCGGTCGGTCCCGGCAAGCTCTACCTGACCGCCGGCGCCCAGACCCGCGACGCCTCCTCGGCCGCCTTCGCGCGCGGCGGCATCGGCTCGGACGACATCCCGACCCGCAACTCGGCCGCGATGTACCCGGAAGGCTTCGTCCCCTTCATCAACGGCGACGTCGACGACCGCTACGCCACCCTGGGCTACCGCGCCCGCTTCGGCGAATGGGCCGGCGACTTCTCGCAGACCTACGGCTACAACCGCATGCGCTACACCATCGCGCATACGCTCAACGCCTCGCTCGCCAACCAGGACCTGCTGAACGGCGGCAAGGGCATCAGCCCCTCGCAATTCGACGCCGGCGGCTTCGCGTTCCGCCAGCTGACCACCAACGCCGATTTCAGCCGCTTCTACCCCGACGTGCTGGGCGGCCTGAACGCGGCCTTCGGCTTCGAATACCGCGCCGAGAACTACAAGATCTTCGCCGGCGAACCGGCTTCCTACATCGACGCCGACGGCGTGGGTGCCGGCGGCGCCGGCGGCAGCCAGGGCTTCCCGGGCTTCCAGCCGGGCGACGCCACCGACCGCAACCGCCACAGCAGCGCCGCCTACCTCGACTTCGAAGCCGACCTGACCGAGCGCACCAAGCTCCAGGCCGCCGTGCGCCACGAGCGCTACTCCGACTTCGGCTCGACCACCACCGGCAAGCTGGCCGGCTCGTTCAAGGCCACCAACAACGTGCTGCTGCGCGCATCCGCCAGCACCGGCTTCCGCGCGCCGTCGCTGCAGCAGGTCTACTTCTCGTCGACCTTCACCGACTTCATCGGCGGCGTACCGATGGACGTGGTGCTGGCGCCGAACGGCGGCAACGTCGCCAACGCGGCCGGCATCCCGAAGCTGCATGAAGAAAAATCGAAGAGCTACACGCTGGGCGCGACCTGGACCCCGACCCCGTCGATCTCGGTGACCGCCGACCTCTACGACATCGATATCGACGGCCGCATCGTGCTGACCGGCCGCTTCGACGCCGACAATTACCCGGCGCTGGGCAGCGTGCTGCAATCGCTGGGCGTCGGCCAGGCCCAGTTCTTCGTCAACTCGATCGACACCCGCACGCGCGGCCTCGACCTGACCGCCTCGCACCGCACCGCCCTGGGCGGCGGCCGCCTGACCACCTTCCTGGCCATGAACTTCAGCAGGACCGAAGTCAAGGACGTGCACGCCCCGGCCGCGCTGGCCGGCTACGAAGACGTGCTGCTGTCCGAGCGCGAGCGCCTGTTCATCGAACAGGGCGGCCCGCGCCGCAAGGCCACGCTGGACTTCGACTACCTGCTGGGCAAGCTGGAAACCGACTTCCGCATCGTCCATTACGGTCCGCAGACCCTGGGCACCTTCTCGGGTCCGCCGGTACCGAACCAGCACTACGAAGCGAAGACCTCGGCCGACCTGGCCTTCACCTGGTCGTTCACCGACAAGACCAAGCTGACCGTCGGCGGCACGAACATCTTCAACGTGCATCCGACCACGCAGAACGCGGACGAGACCGACAACGGCTTCAAGTACGAGAGCCTGCAGTTCGGCCTGAACGGCGCGGCCTACTTCGCGCGCCTGTCGCACAAGTTCTGATCGTGTAATCCGGCCGGTTTGACCTGGCTGTTACCGGCAGCGTGGCTTATGCTGGTAACAGCCTGATAACCGGAGAGGATCATGATTCTGCGCGAATGGCGGGCCGAAGTCCGCCGCGACAAGCTCGACGCGTATGTCGCCTATGTCCGCGACACCGGACTGGCCCAGTACGCCGCGACACCCGGCAACCTGGGCGCGGCGATCGCGACCCGGCACCTGGATGCCACGCGCAGCGAGATCGTGACCCACAGCTACTGGACCTCGCTGGAGGCGATCGCGGCGTTCGCGGGCGAGCCGATCGACCGGGCGCGTTATTTTCCGCTGGATGACCAGTATTTGCTGACCCGGCCGGCCACGGTGGCGCATTTCGAGGTGGCGGATGGGAGCTACACCCCTCCAGTGCCGTAGGCCGCCGTCGCAACGACGGGAAACACACGATCGTATGCGATGTTGAACAGGAAGCCGTACACCAGATAGAACGTCACGATCGCAATATCCATCAGCAGCGCCGCCCACAGGCCGATGCCCAGGTACCACGCAATCATCGGGATCAGCATGGCGACCAGTCCCGCCTCGAACAGGAAGGTATGGGCGACCCGGATCGCCACCGTCTTGTGGACGCTGCCGCGCAAGCGCAGCATGGCGCGGTCGAACCCCGCGTTGAACAGGAAGTTCCAGATCGTGGCGACAGTCGCCGAGGCGATGCCGATCACGCCCATGTGCTGCACCGGCTGGTCGAAGACCACTGCCGATCCGGGAATGAAGATGGCCAGCGCCACCGCTTCGAACAGGAGTGCGTGGCGGACGCGATCTCGGAATGTACGCATGTAGATGTTCTTTCTTGACTGCGCTCGCGGACTTATCGGTACGACCTTTGCCCGGATGCGCGATTGACGTTTCGAAAACATGATCGCATACTCGATAAATGTATGCATACAGGCAAAATCGAGACATCGTGCTTCAAATATGAAACAACTGAACTGGGATGACCTGCGGCTGCTGGCCCTCATCGCGCAGGAAGGGACCTTGCGGGGGGCGGCCAGGAAGGCGGGACTGAGCCCGGCCACGCTCTCGCGCCGGCTTGACGACCTCGAGGAAGCGGTCGGCCACAAGCTCGTCGAGCGCTTCCAGGGCGGTTGCATCCCAACGGCGTTCGGTACCGATGTCATCGCCTTGGCCGGCCAGATGGGCGAGATCGCGCTGGACGTCGAGCGCACGCGCGAGCGCCAGGATGCGCATGCGGCGTCGGGCCTGGTGCGGATCAATACCGACGAGTGGCTATCGTATTTCCTGACGACCCGGTTTGCGCGCTTTCATGACGCCTTTCCCAACGTCGAGGTCGAAATCATCACCTCCCACCGTCCCTACAGCCTGACGCGCCGGGAAGCCGATATCGCGATCCGGCCTTACCGTCCCGAACAGCTCGACCTCGTCACGCGCCGCATCGGCACCTTGTCCTTCGGGCTGTACTGCAGCCGGGATGTGGCGACGCGCCATGCCGCTGCGCTGGCCGATCGGGAATGGGCGAGCGTGCCCTTCGTGGGTTTCGACGAGCCACGCGCGGAGTTTCAGTCCGACCGCTGGCTGCGCGCACTGCCGGGCGCACCGGCGCCATGGATGAAGTGCAGTTACGGGCTCGGTATTCTCGACGGCGTGACCCATGGCGCCGGCCTGGGTGTGCTGGCGACCTTTCTTGCCAACGACGCGCCGAATCTGGTCGCCGTGATGCCGCATATTCCCGAGCTGGATCAGGAAATCTGGCTCTCGATGCACGGCGGCTTGCGTACCAGCGCGCGTGTCAGGGCGGTCGTGGATTTCATGGAGCAGGTGTTCGGCGCATACCGGGAAACGGGCAGGTAACGGATGATCCGGTCATCGTTGGATGATCGTACGGCACGTCCTACACGTCGACTTGCACTCATCCTATTCTAAGCACTGCCGAGCGCGTCCATGATTGCCTTACATACCAATGAGAGGAGCAATCATGAAAACTTATCAAAGCGTACTGATTGCCGGTCTGATGGCCATGGGCCTGGCAGCCTGCAGCTCGACCGACATGAATTCAAGCAGCACCGGCAGCTCGTCGATGGGATCGACGGCCAGCGGCACCCGGGCGGATATCGCCAACGCCACGGATCGCACCAACGGCAGCAATGGCGGTGGCGCCGACAACTCGATGGGCAATAACGCCGGCACCGGTAACAGCGGTACCGGCTCGAACAGCCGCTGAGTCAGCGGCTTTCCTCGCGCACGCCCCTTACGCGGGCGCTGCGCGGTTGTGATCAGATGCGGCGCCGGCGCCCTGCATAAGCATGCGCAAAACCGTCGAGCACGTGGGCGGGCAGCATTTTTGCCATGCTGTGCAGCACCAGCGGCACGATCATGAGCTCGTCGACCGCGCCGAGCACCGGCAAGGTGAAATTCAAGGGCTCGACGGCGAACAGTCCGAGCACCGCCAGCCCGGGCAGCAGCCACACCGGACGTTGTTCATGGCGGATGGCGAACCACAGCAGGCGCAGATCCTGGCCTGCCACCACGCGCCACAATGCAAACATGCGTTTCATACGTCCTCCTCCATGGCTGGGGTTTTCCCTGCCCCTAGATGGGTCGTCGCGGCCTGAACACAATAGGTAATTCGACAAGGCTGTCACCTTTCAATGCGACAGCTTGGGATCATGCCCTGCAGGAGTAGGTTTAGGATTTGCGTGCTCGCCGTACCACCCCGCCCAATCCCAGTCCCGCCAGCAGCAGCGCCAGCGAACCTGGTTCCGGCACGGCGGCGGCACTGTCGAAGCTCAGGTCATCCATCACGTAGCTCGCCTGGAAGTCGCTGGCCACGACCACCGTGTCGATGAGCCCGTCCCAGCCGGCGTCCAGGAAGGCCGGCGTCTCCGCCAATTGCAGCGACGCCGAGCTGGCCACCAGCTGGCCGTTCGCATACAGGTCGAAGCGTACGCTGCTGTCGCCATAGCCGGCGAACCAGGCGCCGTCGAAGACGGTCGGCGCCAGGAAGCGGATGGTGCTGGCGACCGGGCCGCCGTCGGTCCAGTCGGTGGTCACCCTGCCCTGGCCGGAATGGGCGGTGAATGGCCACTGCTCGCTGGTGATGACCGACAGGCCGGCACCCGACCAGTCCAGGCCACCGTAGTTGCCGGGGACGGCAGCGATGTCGTCGGGACCGGCGATGTCGTCGAAATCCAGCACGGTCGCCGAGGCGAAAGGCGCGCACAGCGCGATGGCGGCGCTCAGGGCGACGCTGCGGATGATGGGATACATGAAATTCCTTTGGATGCTTGATGAAAGGTGGCGTCAGGCGCGGCCCAGGGCCGGGTCGCTGACCGTATGGCGGCCGGTTTCGACGCGCCCGGCGAAGCGCCGCAGGTAGTCGGTCTGGCCCGACACGGTGGCGCTGAAGTCGTACCAGTAGCCGTTGGCCGCCACCGGGATGCGCACCGTGAGTTCGGTGCGTGCCGCCAGCGTGTGCAGCTGGCGCAGCTGCGCATAGGCGTTGGCCACCAGGCTGAAGGTGCACGGCGCCGCCCCGGTATTCACCAGGCGCAGCACCAGCTCGCCGCTGGTGGCGTCGCAGCGCACCTGCAGGTCGGGGCGCGGCTGGCCTGCCGCGACGGCGCGCAGCGCACTGCCCGTGAAGTGGCGGAAGTAGCCGTTCGGTCCCAATACCCACAAGTCATACGGGGCGCCGCTGACGCCCGGGGTCCAGGTATCCGCAAGCGACTTGCCCGCCTCCACCGTATAGCGGCGCGGTACGGCGGCCAGGTCCTTGCGGTCGTACACGTGGAACACGGCGGCCTGGCGGCCGGTGTTGGTGAAGGTCAGCGCCACGCGCGCGGACGACATGGTGGCGCCGGGCTGCACTTCGCAGGTGGTCGCCAGTTCATACGGCAGCGCGCGCGAGGGCCGCGTGCCGGCGGCCTGCAGCGGCATCTGCGGCGACGCCGGCGGCGCGATCTGCGGCAGGCGCTGCTGGGCGGCGCGCAGGGCGTCGGCCTGGCTCCTGTCCTTGCGGCCCGCCAGCGTCGGCAGGGTTTCGGCGTTGGGCGTGGCGAAGTTGAAGGCGCTGGTGAGGTCGCCGCAGACCGCCCGGCGGAAGGGGCCGATGTTCGGCTCCTTGACCCCGAAACGCGCTTCCAGGAAGCGCAGCACCGAGGTGTGGTCGAACACCTGCGAGTTGACCCAGCCGCCGCGGCTCCAGGGCGAGATCACGAACATCGGCACGCGTGGGCCGGGGCCGTAGACGCGGCCGTCCGCAGCCGGCTGCTTGGTACTGCCGGCCGGCTTGCCGTGTGTGTAGTACTCGGGGCCCATGTCGGCCGGTGCCAGCGTGGTCTTGCCGGCGTAGCCGCCCTTGCCGTCCGGCGACGGTGCGGACGGCGACGGCACGTGGTCGAAATAGCCGTCGTTCTCGTCGTAGGTGACGATCAGCACGGTCTTGCTCCAGACTTCCGGGTTGGCCGTCAGCGCGTCCAGCACTTCCTGGATGAACCAGGCGCCCTGCACCGGGCTGGACGGGCCGGGGTGCTCGCAATAGATCGACCGGGCGTTCATCCACGACACCTGCGGCAGCTTGCCTTCGCGGATGTCGCGCTTGAAGGCATCCAGGTATTGCTCGGGGCGGGTGCCCGGCAGGGTGTTGGCGATGCCTTTGTACAGCGGGTTGTTGACGTTGTCGGTTGCCGCATCGTAGGCGTGATAAGGCAAAGCCTGGCCGGTGCTGGTGTAGGGCTGGCCGGGGGCGCCGCCGCTGGAGACCGGGTAGCCGGAGGCGATATTGGCTTTCCTGAATTGGCGGAACGCGCCCAGCATGTTGTCGCCCCACTCGTCGGGCATGTTCTGGTAGCTGATCCAGCTCACGCCGGCCTTTTCGAGGCGCTCGGCATAGGTGGTCCAGGTATAGCCGGTGTTGACGCCGCCCTGCACCCCGTCGATCGCATCCCACTCGTTGGTGACGAAGGCGGTACCGGTCGGCACCGCGCCGTTGGTGCCGGTGATGAAGAATGAGCGGTTGGCGTCGGTCCCGGTGTGCATCGCGCAGTGGTAGGCGTCGCACAGCGTGAACGCATTGGCCAGCGCGAACTGGAACGGGATTTCGTTCTCGTTGAAGTAGCCCATCGAAATCGGGTTCTTGTAGCGCGGCCACTGGTCCATGCGGCCGTTGTCCCAGGCCATCTGGCTGTCGTTCCAGTCGTGCGGCGTGCCGTTGGCGCGCTGCGCGTTGCCGACGCTGCCGTCCAGGTGGAAGGGCATCACCACGGTGCCGTTGCCCAGGCGCTGCTGCCACACGGTGCGGCCTTCCGGCAGCGGGATCGGGAAGCGGTCGCCGAAGCCGCGCACGCCGGCCAGCGTGCCGAAATAATGGTCGAAGGCGCGGTTTTCCTGCATCAGGATCACGACGTGCTCGACGTCGCGAATGGTGCCCGTCGCGTTATTGGCAGGAATCGCGAGGGCGCGCTGGATCGCCGGCGGGAAGGCTGCGTAGGTGGCGGCGGCGATACCCGCGTGGGCAGTGCCGCGCAGGAAGCTGCGTCGTGAGGTCATGAGGTTTGTCCGGGCGTTGGTGGATTACTTTTATGCAAGCAAAACGCTTGCATGTCGTTGCCATGCCGATACGGCTTTACAACGTCGCCAATGTAAACTGCATGCATGACGACGGCATGACAAACCACCCGACGTGGTCCGGACTCCCCCGCTGGTGCCTAGCTGGTGCCTAGCCGGTGACGGCGATCGCCGGCGGCCGCCGCGCCGGCTGTACCCGCGCCTCGTTCGAGCGCATCTCTGCCGGGGCGCCATCGAAGCGGTACACGGTCGCATCCAGCAGCTCCCACTGCCCCTCCCCCATCAGATGCAGCACGTGGGTATGGTGGCGCAGTACCGCCGGCCGGTGCGCAATGCTGATCAGCGTGGTGCCGCTCTCGCGCAGGCGCCCGTACAGCGCCGCTTCGTTGGCGCCGTCGAGGGCACTGGTCGCTTCGTCCAGGATGACGATCTTGGGCGCATGCACCAGCACGCGGCCGAAGGCCAGGCGCTGCTGCTCGCCGACCGACAGCAGCTTGTCCCAGTCCTGCACGGCATCCAGGCCGCCCACGCGGCCGGCCAGGCGCGGCAAGTGTACCTGTTCCAGGATGGCCAGCAGCTCGGCGTCGCCCAGGGACGTGTGCGTGCTGGGGTAGATCAGCTGGCTGCGCAGCGTGCCGCGCTGCAGGTAGGGCTGCTGCGGCAGGAAGAAAAAGTCCTCTTGCGGCGGATGCTGGATCGTGCCGCTGCCGGTCTGCCACAGGCCGGCGATCGCGCGCAGCAGCGAGCTCTTGCCGCAGCCGCTGTCGCCGGTGATGAGCAGCGCGTCGCCCGGCTTCAGGGTCAGGTTCAGTTCCTTGATCAGCACGCGTTCGGACTGGGGCGGATGCAGGGTCAGCGACTGCAGCGCCAGGTGCGTGCCCGGACGGCGCTCGATGCTCGGATGCGCATCGACGGCAGCACCGGCAGCAGCGGCAGGTGCGGCATCGTCCAGCACCAGCCGCGACAGGCCATGCAGGCGGCCGATGCCGGCGATGAAGCGGCTCAGGCTTTCGAAATTGTCGACGATCACGCCGACGGCGCCCAGCACCGCGGTAAAGGCGCCGGCGGCCTGGATCGCGCGCCCGACCTCCAGTTCGCCCGACAGCACGCCGCTGGCCAGGATCACGCCTGGCAGCACCAGCGTCAGCTGGCTGAAGGTGCGCTGGAACATGTTCAGGTTGCGCTGCTTCTTGATCAGCTTGGCGAAGTTGTGGATGGCCTTGTCGAGCTTGAGATTGATGCGCGTCCGTTCCTGTTCTTCGCCGCGGTAGAAGGCTATCGATTCGGCGTTCTCGCGCAGGCGGATCAGGCTGAAGCGGAAGTCGGCTTCGCGCCGCAGCTGCCAGAAGTTCAGGTGGATCAGCGGATTACCGAACACGTACAGGGCGACCACCGTGCCGATCGACGCGTACAATGCCAGCACGCCCACGAGCATGTGCGAGATCGACCACAGCACGGCACTGAAGGCCACCAGCTGCATGATCGAGCCGATGAAGATCAGGAGAAAGTGAATGGAGCGCCCGGTGAAGGTGTTGATGTCTTCGCTGATGCGCTGGTCGGGATTGTCGATGTCCTTGTTGGCGTCGAGCGCGTAGTACTTGCGCCCTTTCAGGTAGCCGTCGAGGAAGCGGCCGGTGAGCCAGCGCCGCCAGTGGTTGGCGAACAGGTCGCGCATGTAGTAATAGAAGGCGTACACCGGTACCGCGAACGCCAGCGTGAACAGGCAGGCGCGCACCGCCGTCCAGAAGCGGTTGCCGTTCTTGGCGGCCAGCGCCGAGGTCATTTCGCCGGCTTGGTCGTTCAACATGACGGCCAGCTTGGTCTCGACCAGCATCAGGGCGATCAACGCGAACAGCAGCCACCAGGCCTTCTTTTTTTCTTCGCTCAGCCAGTAGGGTTTGGCCACCTCGACGAATTGCTTCCAGGCGGCGACGGAAAGAAGCGCGGTCCGGCGCCGTCTGGGTTGGGGAATGGCAGAGGTGGGCGAGGTCATGATTTGCAGGCAGGCGTAATGTACGACTTGAGCATATGACCGGGCACAAATTTGTTCGGTGCGGAAACATACATAGCGACAAGTCCGTCACCGGACCTGCCGCTATTTACTACAAACCCTTGCGGGCAATCAGCCCTGGGTCAGGGGATTCGGCGCGATGTAGACGCGCACTTTGGGGGCGGTCACGCCTTCGGGGGCGATCACGGACAGGTCCACCACGTCCTTGTTCGGCCAGTTGTTGAAGGCGAAGGCGAAGCGCTGGCCGTTCACGTCGAACTGTACGGTCTCGCCACTGGTGACATTGATGTGGCGGGTACGCTCATGGACGACGATGGTGCGGTGCGCATGCTGGGCAGGTACGCCATAATCGGCACGTGCATGTTTGGTGTGTGCCACGTCGGAGGCGGTGGCGCAACCGGTAGCGAGCAGGACACTGGCGAGCAGCGGGAGGATCAGGGTACGGGTCGAGCGGTTCATCATTTTTCTCCTCTAGGTTGGATGAGGCTAGTCTAGAGTTTTGCCGCTGACACGAGCATGACCCGAATATGACAATTGCATTACAGAAGCGGGTCGGATTTGTCACCCGCAAGACCGCCAGAGTCCGGCACAATGGCAATGATGCAAAATGACTGCGAATAGACGCGAAATAGATGCGAATACTGATTGTTGAAGATGATCCCAAGACCGGCGACTACCTGAACAGGGGCTTGCGCGAATCCGGTTTCAATGCCGACCTGGCGCGTTCCGGCCCGGACGGTCTCTACTTGGCGCTCGAGCACGACTACGACCTGATCGTGCTGGACGTGATGCTGCCGAAGATGGATGGCTGGACCGTGCTGCACGAACTGCGCCAGCGCAAGGACACGCCGGTGCTGTTCCTGACGGCGCGCGACGAGATCTCCGACCGCGTACGCGGCCTGGAACTGGGCGCCGACGATTACCTGGTCAAGCCCTTCGCCTTTGCCGAACTGCTGGCGCGGATCCGGACCCTGCTGCGGCGGGCGCCGGCGCGCGAGCCCGACGTCATCCGGGTGAGCGACCTCGAGGTCGACCTGCTGCGCCACCGCGTGTCGCGCGGCGGTGCCCGCATCGACCTGACGCCGCGCGAGTTCGCCCTGCTGAAACTGCTGGTGCGGCGCGAGGGCGAGGTGCTGTCGCGTTCCCTGATCGCCTCTCAGGTGTGGGACATGAACTTCGATTCGGACACCAACGTCGTCGACGTCGCGGTCAAGCGCCTGCGCGCCAAGGTCGACGATCCGCACCAGCGCAAGCTGATCCACACGGTGCGCGGCATGGGATACCTGCTGGAAGAACGCGCGTGACGCGCACGCCGCTGTCGATTTCGCTGCGCCTCGGCGTACTGTTCGCCGCGATCGCCGCCGGCGTGTTCGGGGTCGTCGACGCCTACCTGTACCAGACGCTGGCGGTGCAGATGGAAGAGCGCGACGACGCCGACCTGCTGAACAAGGGCTTGCTGGTGCGCCAGCTGCTGAGCACCCTGCCGGCCGGCGGACGCATGCCGCAGGAACAGCTGCAAGCCGTGCTGGCGCCGGTGATCGGCCAGGAAGGCGTGAGCCTGCACGTGGCGCTGCCGGACGGGCAGGTGCTGGTATCGACCGTGCAGGACGAGGGCCGGCTGTCGGCCTACGTGCCGGTACCGCTGACGCGTGCGCCGGAACGCCTGGACATCGTCGAAGTGGAAGGCGAGCAGTCGCCGACCCACGTGCTCGACATGCTGGCCGACTACGGCGGCCTGGGTGCGCGCACCCAGGTGCGCGTGCTGCTGCTGCGCGAGCGCTCGGACCGCCTGGCGATCCTGCAGCGCTACCGCGTCGACCTGCTGACCGCGCTGGGCGCCGGCATCCTGCTGGCCAGCGCGCTCGGCTTCTGGGCCATCCGCAGCGGCCTGCGCCCGCTGCGCGGCATGGTCGCCAAGGCCAACGACATCCATACCCACCACCTGAATACGCGACTCGATCCGTCCAGCATGCCGGCCGAACTGCGCGAGATGGCGGTCGCCTTCAACGACATGCTCGACCGCCTGGAAGAAGGCGTGCAGCGCCTGTCGGGCTTTGCCGCCGACCTGGCGCACGACCTGCGCACGCCCATCAACGCCTTGATGATGCAGACCCAGGTGGCGCTGGGGCAGGAACGCAGCATCGACGAGTACCAGGCCCTGCTCGCTTCCACCCAGGAAGAGTACGAGCGGCTGTCGCGCATGATCGAGAACACGCTGTTCCTCGCGCGTGCCGAAAACGCCCAGCTCGCGCTGCGGCGCGAGCGGCTCGACATCAAGCGCGAGCTGGCCCACATCGCCGATTATTTCGAGATGCTGGCCGAGGAGAAGAACGTACAGCTGACGCTCGGCCCAATGCCGCCGGTGCCTTTGTTCGCCGATCCGGTACTGCTGCGCCGGGCCGTCAACAACCTGATGTCGAACGCGATCACCTACACCCCGCCGGGCGGCCGGGTGCGGCTGGCGGCGCGCGCGGAAGAGGCGTGGATCACGATTTCGGTGAGCAACAGCGGCGACGGCGTGCCTTCATTCGACCTGGAACGCGTGTTCGACCGCTACTACCAGGCCGACCCCGCACGCGCCAGCGGCAGCTCGGTCGGGCTGGGCTTGCCGATCGTGCGCGTCATCATGCACCTGCACGGCGGCGGCGCCCAGGCCGAGATCCACCCCGGGGCCGACACCGTGTTCAGCCTGTGCTTCCCGCGCCAGGTGCCGGAAACGTGACCCTGGCCTCGAGGCCTTTCAAGCGTGCCGATTCGCCCAGCGTCAGGCGCGCGCCATGGCGCTCGGCGATCGACTTGATGATCGCCAGTCCCAGCCCGCTGCCGGCGGCGTCGCTGCCCGGCACGCGATAGAAGCGGTCGAACACGCGCTCGCGTTCCGCCGCCGGGATGCCGGGACCGCTGTCCTCGACCGTCACCACCACCTCCCCTGCCCGCGCTTCCACCGACACGTCGACCGTGCCGCCGCTCGGGGTGTACTTGATCGCATTGTCGACCAGGTTACGCAGCAGGATCATCAAGGCGTCGCTCTGCCCTTGCACGGCGGCGGCATCGGCGCGTTGCAGGCCGAGGTCGATGTGCCGGGCTTGCGCCACGCCGGCCAGGTCGGCCACCGCGCGTCCCGCAAGCGAGGCCAGGTCGACCGGCTGGCGCGGCGCTTCGTTGGCTTCCTGGCGCGCCAGCACCAGCAATTGCTCGACCAGGCGGGTGGCGCGCTCGATGCCGGCGGACAGGCGGCCGATGGCGACCTGGCGCGCCTCGTCGCAGTGGGCGCGTTCCAGGCTGGTTACCTGCAGCTTGAGCGCGGCCAGCGGCGTGCGCAGTTCGTGGGCGGCGTCGGCGACGAAGTTCTGCTGGGCGTCGAAGGCGGTGCGCACGCGCCCGAACAGCAGGTTCAGTTCCTGCACCAGCGGGCGCACCTCGTCCGGCAGTCCGTTTTCCGATACCGGCGACAGGTCGTCGGCCTGGCGCGACGCCACCTGGCGCCGCACGCGCGACACCGGATCGAGCGAACCGCTGACCACCCACCACACGACCAGCATCAGGATCGGCATCATGACCGCGATCGGCCCCAGCGTGCGGAAAGCCAGGTTGCTGGCCATGCTGCGGCGCACGGCCAGGTCCTGGGCCACCTGCACGGTCTGGTTATCGGTCTGGATCGAGAAGATGCGGTAGGTGGTGCCGTTGGCGCGCACGTTGGAGAAGCCGAGCACGGCGCGCTGCGGGAGGCGCGCGTGCGAGGCGCTCTTGAACACCTGCACGCCGTCCGGCGACCACACCTGCACCACCATGTCGTCGCTGCCCGACAGCGGCGTCTCGACGTTGTCCGCGGTCTCGCTGCTGGCGAGCGGCACGCGCGAACGCAGCGACAGCGCCATCTGCTGCATGTGATAGTCGAAGATCTGGTCGGCGTCCTGCAGCGCCGTGCGGTAGGCGATCGAGGCCTGGGCCACGGCGGCGATCGTGATCGCGGCCAGCAAATACCACAGCAGCCGGCCGCGCAGGGAATGGGTCAGTACACGCCTTACTTTCACTTCTAGACCTTGGGAACCATGTAGCCGACGCCGCGCACGTTCTGGATCAGGTCGCTGCCGAGCTTCTTGCGCAGGCCGTGGATATACACCTCGACCGCGTTGCTGCTGACTTCATCGCGCCAGCTGTACAGCTTTTCCTCGAGCTGGGCGCGCGACAGCACCGCGCCGGGACGCGCGACCAGCGCTTCCAGCACGGCCCATTCGCGCGCCGACAGCACGGTCGGGGCGCCGTCGACCAGCACTTCGCGGGTGGCGGGATTGATGGAGATGTTCTTGTACTCGAAGACGGGTTCGGCGCGCCCGGCGGCGCGCCGCAGCAGCGCGCGGATGCGCGCCAGCAGTTCGTCGAGATCGTAGGGTTTGAGGACGTAGTCGTCGGCGCCGGCGTCGAGCCCGGCGATACGCTGCGCCACCGCATCGCGCGCGGTGGCGACCAGCACCGGCGTGCGGTCCTTGCGCGCGCGCATGCTGCGCAACACTTCCAGGCCATCCTTGCGCGGCAGGCCCAGGTCGAGGACCACCAGGTCGTAGTTCTGGTTCTGCATCAGGGCCGTGTCGGCCATTTCGCCGTCCTTGACCCAGTCGACGGCGTAGTGCTCGGCCCTGAGCAGGTCGAGCACCACTTCGCCGATCATCGTATCGTCTTCCACCAGCAGCAGCCGCATTCAATCCCCCGATTATCTGAAACCCATGCGGGTGGAAGACACCACGATTCGTCAGCCAATCCGCACGGGAATGAAGATTCTGTCATCCCCGCGCTGGATCAGCAAGGCCACCGACTTGCTGGACTTGCCGACCACGTCGCGCACCTGGGCCACCGAGCTCACCTGCTTGCCGTTCACGGCCAGCAGGACGTCGCCCGGCTGCACGCCGGCCATCTGGGCGGCGCCGCCCGCATCTTCGATCAGCAGGCCCGACGGAATGCCGGACTGGCGCTTCTCCATCGGGTCGAGCGGCCGCAGGGCCAGGCCGAGCTTGGCGCCGCTGTCAGCGCTGGCCAGGGCGTTGCGCGCCGATGCATCGGGCTTGTCGTTGGCACTGCCCAGCGTTGCGTTCACTTGCACGATGTGGCCGTCGCGCCAGACGTCCAGCACGACGCGCTCGCCCGGCTTGGCCACCGCCACCAGGGCCGACAGGTCGCCGCTGGCAACGATCGGCTGGCCGTTGACCTTGCGGATCACGTCACCCGACTTCAGGCCGGCCTTGTCCGCAGCGCTGCCGCGCTGGACATTCGAGACCAGTGCGCCGTCCGGCGTGTCCAGCTTGAACGAATCGGCAAAATCCTGGCCGATGTCCTGCAGGCCGACACCCAACTGGGCGTGCTGCACCTTGCCGGTGGCGACGATCTGGTCCTTGATGCGGATCGCCGCATCGATCGGGATCGCGAACGACAGGCCCTGGTAGCCGCCGGTCTGGCTGTAGATCTGCGAATTGATGCCGACCACTTCGCCACGCGTGTTGAACAGCGGGCCGCCCGAGTTACCCGGGTTGACCGCGACGTCGGTCTGGATGAAGGGCACCGAGTCGCCCGGCAGCGAGCGCCCTTTGGCGCTGACCACGCCGGCGGTCACGGTGGACTCCAGGCCGAACGGCGAACCGATCGCCAGCACCCATTCACCGACCTGCAGGTTGCGGGTGTTGCCCAGCGGGACCACCGGCAGGTTCTTGGCATCGATTTTCAGCACGGCGACGTCGGTCTTGGTATCCGAGCCCAGGACTTTCGCGCGGTATTCGCGGCGGTCCTGCAGCTTGACCGTGACTTCGTCGGCATCGCGCACCACGTGCGCGTTGGTAAGGATGACGCCGTCCGGGCTAACAATGAAGCCCGATCCAGCGCCGTAAACGACTTCACCGCGGCCACCGTTGCCACCACGTGGCTGTTGCGGTTGCTGGAAGCGGCGGAAGAATTCAAAGAAGGGATCGTCCTCGTCGAACTGCGGCATCTGGCGCTGCTGCGCCTTGGCGCTGCCGACGACGCGGATGTTCACCACGGCCGGGCCGTTGTGGGAGACGATCTTGGTAAAGTCCGGCAAGCCGACTGCGGTCGCGTTGCCGGCGACAGGCGCCGGGGTCGCTGCGACCGGTGCCGGTACGCTTGCCGGCGCGGGGACGTTGGCCGCCGCGGCGGCTTCGGCGGCGGCAGTTGCGTTATTGTGATTGACTGCGATCGCGCCAACCGCTCCGCCAACGACGCCGGCCGCGCACAGGGCCAGCGTGAGACGTTTTGCGGTGATGGCAACTGCACCTTCGGTTTGCATATACGTGCTCCTGGGTTTGGAAAAGTGGTTCTGAGGACTGCTGTTTTGGTAAGGAGTATATTGAGCTTGCAGTCTTAGAACATGCTTAAGCTCGAGTTCGTACGAGCTTAGGCGGCGCTTAAGTAGGGTGGACGGCTTCGCCGTCCACGCGGCGACAGGTGACGTTTTCGTGGCCGTGCAAACGGAAAAGAGGCGCCGAAGCGCCTCTTTCTGACTACCGTTACTTGCTACCGATTACGCAGCTTGCTGGGTCGGTTGCTCCAGCACTTGCACGTTGTCGGTATTGCCCAGTGCATCGGCAATCGCGATCTTGCGCGGCTTGAAGGCTTCCGGCACTTCGCGGACCAGTTCGATGGTCAGCATGCCGTTGTCGAAGCCGGCGCTGACGACCTTCACGTGGTTGGCCAGCTGGAAGCGCTGTTCGAAGTCACGCGAAGCAATGCCACGGTGCAGGAAGGTACGCTGCACGTCGTCTTTTTGCTTGCGGCCGGTGACCAGCAGGGTATCGCGTTCGGCGACGATGTCGATCTCGTTACGGTTGAAACCGGCGAGCGCCATCACGATACGGTATTTGTCTTCGCTGACCAGTTCGACGTTGTACGGCGGGTAGCTCGGGGCGGCTTCAGCACGCTGCTCGAGCAGGTTCACCAGGCGGTCGAAACCGATAGCGGAACGGTACAGGGGAGTCAGATCGAAAGTACGCATGATTGAATATCCTTTTAAAGTTCAAGCGATAAAGTTGTCGGACCTCATCGTGAGCATCCGATGGAACCAATCTATGTCCCGCCATACGGTTTTCAAGACATACAAAATATCGATTTGAATGCCGTTTTTCGAATTTTATTCGCATCGCGGCAAGCTGGCATTTTGCATTGTCAAGCGTGCTATATTCGTTCGTTTGCACCCTCGTTCGTACCCGCGTTCGTACCCAGTTACTCGTCTCCCTCCTCGCTCATTCTCGACATGACCGCAATCCTTTCACGCTCCGCATCCGCCCTCGCACTCGCGCTGGCACTGGCCTTCCCTGCCGCCCACGCCGACGTTCCTGCCCCGGTCAATCCGACCTATCCCGGCACCATCGTGCTGAACGTCGACGCGACCAACCTATCGCAGCAGATCTTCCGCATGCGCATGTCGATTCCCGTGAAACCGGGCCCGCTGACGCTGCTGTATCCGCAGTGGCTGCCGGCCAACCACGGCCCCAACGGCCCGATCACCCAGCTGGCCGGCCTGAAGTTCACGGCCAACGGCAAGCCGGTGGAGTGGACCCGCGATCCGGTGCAGGTGTTCGCCTTCCATGTGACGGTGCCGGAAGGCGCGACCACGCTGGAAGCCGAGTACCAGTACCTGTCGCCGCTGGACGCGAGCCAGGGCCGCAACACCATGACCGACGACATCCTCGGCGTGCAATGGATCTCGACCACGCTGTACCCGGCCGGCTACGTGGCGCGCGGCGTGACCGTGCAGGCCAACCTGAAACTGCCGACCGGCTGGCAGTACGCCACCGCGCTGGAGACCGAGAACCGCCAGGGCGACGACATCCGCTTCAAGCCGAGCGACCTCGAAACGCTGGTCGATTCGCCGCTGTTCGCCGGCCGCTACTACAAGCAGTTCGACCTCGACCCGGGCGCCAAGGTGCCGGTGCGCCTGAACGTATTCGCGGATACGCCGGAGAGCCTGGAAGCGAAACCGGAGCAGATCGAACCGCACCGCAAGCTGGTGCAACAAGCGTATAAACTGTTTGGCTCGCACCACTACGACCACTACGATTTCCTGTTCGCGCTGTCCGACGAATTCGGGGGCATCGGCCGCGAACACCACCAGTCGAGCGAGAACGGCGTCAAGCCGGGCTACTTCACCGACTGGTCCAAGAGCGAAGCCGGACGCGACCTGCTGCCGCACGAATACACCCACTCGTGGGACGGCAAGTTCCGCCGCCCGGCCGGCCAGAACGTCCCCAACTTCAACGTGCCGCTGCAAAACGAGCTGTTGTACGTGTACGAAGGCCAGACCCAGTACTGGGGCAACGTGCTGGCCGCGCGCTCCGGCCTGGTCTCGATCGCCGGCGCCCGCGACGCTCTTGCCGCCACCGCGGCGCGCTACGACAGCGTCGCCGGCCGCAACTGGCGCGCGCTGCAGGACACGGTCAACGACCCGATCATGAACGCGCGCCGCCCGCTCGGCTGGGCCAACTGGCAGCGCAGCGAGGACTACTATTCGGAAGGCCAGCTGATCTGGCTCGACGTCGACACCCGCCTGCGCGAAATGTCGAACGACAAGCGCTCGCTGAACGACTTCGCGCGCGCCTTCTACAGCATGAACGACGGCAGCCACCTGCCCGCCTTCTACACCTTCGAGGACGTGGTCGCGACGCTGAACAAGATCCAGCCCTACGACTGGGCCAGCTTCCTGCGTTCCAAGCTCGACGGCCACGGCCCGGGCGCCCCGCTGGACGGCCTTGCGCGCGCCGGCTGGAAGCTGGTCTACACCGACACCCCGACCGACCTGATCAAGGGCGCGGATGACCGCAACAAGGTCACCGACCTGAGCTACTCGCTCGGCTTCACGGTCGCTGCCGACGGCGCGATCCGCGGCCTGATCTGGGACGGCGTGGCCTTCCGCGCCGGCCTGGCGGCGAATTCCTCGATCGTCGCGGTCAACAACCGCGTGTACAAGCCGGAACTGCTGAAGAAAGCGATCACCGAAGCCAAGGACGGCAAGCCGATCCAGCTGCTGGTCAAGAAGGGCAACGTGCTGCGCACGGTCTCGCTCGACTACCGCGGCGGCCTGCGCTATCCGCGCCTGGAGCGGATTCCGGGTACCAAGGATCGTCTGGAGGCGATCTTCTCGGCGCTGAAATAAACGCCGTGCGGGACATGGCATCCGGCAGGCGCCGGATGCCATCGAGCGGTCACACTAGCCGCCATACCAAGGCATCCCGACGGATGCCTTTTTTTCGTCCGCGCGGCCGAGGGCTTGATGCATTTCTTCGATGCCGTGACCTTCAGCGGCAAGGCCTGCACCCTGCCCCCGGCGGCGGTAAATTAGAGAACGATGGAATCGTTCACGCGCTTCTTTTAGGCCTGGTGCTTCTTGGCCATCTCGCGTTCGAGCTTGGCGTGGTTGGCCAGGTACTCTGCATGCTGGGCTTCAGACCGTGCAGGTCCCAGCTTCTCGAACAGCGCGCGCAGTTGATCGGCGGGCAAATCGGCGCCATAGGCGGGTGTGCCGGGCTGCTGCCGCCAGGACTCGTGCAGGCTGCCGTCGTCGACGGCGTCAAAGCCCAATTCCTCGACGAGTGCCATCACTTTTTGCTTGGCTTGCGCATCGTCGCTGGCGACCGGCAGTGCAATACGGCCAGCGGTGCCTTCCGGCAGCCCCTTGGTTCGGATATGGTCGGCGTAGATATTGTTGAACACCTTCACGACCTTACGGCCCAGGTGGCGCTGGACCCATTCGCTTTCCGTGAGATCGCCTGTTTCCAGCTCCGGAATATGGCCGTCGCGTAGCAGTGGATAATAGTTGCTCGTGTCAATGATGGGCACGTCGGCGGCGACATCCGCAAACAGGTTTTTCGGCAGGTCAGGAATATTCTTGAGTGGAATGGTAACCACGAGAATGTCTCCATGACGAGCAGCCTCCTCGGCGGTCACGGGCTGGGCGCCGGTTTTTTGCGCCACGTCCTTCAAGGTATCGGGCCCGCGCGAGTTGGCGATGTGCACCACATGTCCAAGGCCGGTGAGCCGTTCCGCAAGGGCGCTGCCAATATGGCCTGCGCCAATGATTCCAATATTCATATCGTCCTCTGATTAAAGTTGTACCAACGGAAAAGCGCCTCGACTAGCGGAGACGCGACGATGACGCATTATCTCGTTGATGATGTACAGCGGCGTGAGCCATGCAAGATAGGTGTCCTTCAAGTCAATTTGAAAGACTGCCTCGATGTTACACATCTAGACCATGATGTGTTGTACGACTGGCATTGCCACTAATGCATTGGACGATGGGGAACAGGCCCGCCCCTGGAAGAGGCGGACCGTCAGCCCACATTTGAAAGCAGGGAGAGTGGAGGATCAGTCGATCTCGCTCACGAACTGCCCCAGCGGGCGGCGCACTTTCGGCAGGTCGACCAGCCAGTCCTGCTCGGCCTTGCGGTAGCCCAGCGGCAGCATGACCGCGCTGCGCAGGCCGCGCTCGCCCAGGTTCAGGATGCGGTCGACGGCAGCCGGATCGAAGCCTTCCATCGGCGTGCAATCGACTTCCTCGAAGGCAGCCGCGATGACCGCCGCACCGAAGCCGATGTAGGCCTGGCGCGCAGCGTGCTGGAAGTTGACTTCCGCGTCGCGGCCCGGGTAGGTCGACAGCAGTTGCTGGCGGTAGGCTTCCCAGCCTTCGTTGCGGAAGCCGCGCACCTCGTTGGTGAGGTCGAACATGTGGTTGATGCGCTCGGGCGTGTAGTTGTCCCAGGCGGCGAACACCAGCAGGTGCGAAGCGTCGACCACCTGCGCCTGGTTCCAGGCGACCTCGCGGATCTGGGCGCGCAGCGCCGGATTGTTCACGATCAGGATTTCATAGGGCTGCAGGCCGGACGAGGTCGGCGCCAGGCGCGCGGCTTCGATGATGCGATCGAGCTTTTCCTGCGGCACCTTGCGCGCCGGGTCCATCGCCTTGGTGGCATAGCGCCAGTTCAGTTTGTCGAGCAATTCCATGTGAGGTCCTTTCGAATAAAAGATGCGTTATTGTATTTGTTCACGACAGATCGATAAACTATGCTTCTGGCAAATGATTTGTTCTTGAGGAAGCAAGATGGGGCGGAAGTTCGATCACCTGGCCGATGTCGAGGTGTTTCTCAATGTCGTCGAGCACGGTTCGTTCAGCGCGGCGGCGGTCGTGCTGTCGACCACGCCGTCGGTGCTGAGCCGGGCCGTGTCGCGGCTCGAGGCGCGGCTGGGCGCACAACTGTTGCGCCGGACCACCCGCAGCCTCAGCCTCACCGATGCCGGCCAGCGCTACGCCGACGAGGCCCGCGACGCCTTCGCCCTCCTCGGGCAGGCTGAGCAGGCAATGCGCAGCACGACGGCGCAACTGAGCGGCAAGGTGCGCATGAGCGTGTCCACCGGGTATGGCCTGCAGCGCCTGCCAGCGGTGCTGGCCGCCTACAAGCGCGCCTATCCGCTGGTCGAGCTGGACGTCGACATCACCAACCGCAACGTCGACCTGGTGGCCGAGGGCTTCGACTTGGCGATCCGCTCCGGCCCGCTGTCGAGCAGCACGATGGCGTCGCGCCACCTGGAAGCGTCGCCGCTGTGCCTGCTGGCTGCCCCTGCCTACCTGGAGACGGCCGGACCGCTGGCGACGCTGGACGACCTGGCGCGCCAGCATTGCATCGCCTTCGTCCGGCCCAATACCGGCCGGGTATTTCCCTGGCAGCTACGCGATGGCGAGCGCGACATCGATTGGATCCCGCCGGCGTCGGTGACGGTGTCGACCGATGCGATGGGCGTCATCTGGCTGGCCGAACAGGGCATGGGGATCGCGCTGTGTCCGCGCCTGTTTGCCGAAGCCAGCCTGGCGGCGGGACGGCTGGTGGAAGTGTTGCCGCAACTGCGCGGAAGGACGCGCGCGTTCTCGGTCGTGTATCCGGCCCACCGTGGCTTGTCGGCGGCGTCGCGCGCGCTGATCGACATGCTGGTGGCGACGCGGGACGGTTCCTGCCTGGCGTGACTGTTCGTGACTTTTTCGCTCAGGCAAGCTGCTATGCTGAGCGACACCGATCAGAGCTGGATCAGGCACGTCATTTTTCAGGGTGCATTTTGAAGAAACAACTTTTGTCAGCTGCCGTTATCGCTCTCGCGGCATGCGCTTCGGTCTCGGCTTCGCAGCAGCACATTTCCGATGCGGATCAAGCCGGTGTTCCAGCCACTGCCGCGCAATCGCCTGCTGCCGGCACCGACACCAAGCCGTTTGCCAGGGCGCTGGCGCACGCCATCTCGCTCATCGACGCAAAGCAGTTCGATGCGGCGCGCGAGGAACTCAATGCCTTGATGAAGACATATCCGGATGAGCCCAGCATCCTGTTTTTATTTGCCAATACCTCGATGCAACTGGGCCGCCGGGCCGAGGGTGAAGCGTATTTCGAGCGCTACCACGCCCTGGCGCTGCGCAGGAAAGAATACAAGCCCGGTGACATGCTGCTGGTGCTTGCCCGCCTGTGCCGGGAGCGGGACGACATCGCGGCATCGCGCAAATGGCTCGACCAAGTCGATCCGAACGAACAGAAGGCGTATTTCGCGGCGCAGATTCAACGCTCCATGCTGCTCGCCAAAGAAAAGAATGTGACAGGCGCGCTCGCGCTGGTCGATTCGCTGGAGCCGTGCACGCCCGATGACCTGCTTCAGGTGATTCTGTCAAAAGCAGATTACCTGCGCCACTTGGGACGGCTCGAAGAAGCTTACGAGGTGCTTGCTGCCGGTACGCCACGTGTAGCACCCGAAGCCGAGCTGCTCAATTTATATGCCTCGGTAGCCAACGAGACCGGACGATTCGATGTGGCGGAAAGCGCCGCACAACTGGCCATTGCAAGGGCGCCCGGCGAGTACACGTCCTATAACAACCTCGCTTCATGGTATGTCGAACGCAACGTGAAACCGGCGTATGCATTGCAGCTTGCGTCCAAGGCGCTGGAGATCAAACCCGACAGTCCCTATGCAATGGACACCGTGGGCTACGCGCAGTATCGGCTCGGCAATCTGGAGGCAGCAGAAACACAGTTGCGGCGCGCCTATTCGCAACTTCAGCATCCGGAGATTGCATTGCACCTGGTCGAGGTCTTGCTGCAAAAAGGGGAACGCGACGAAGCACGACAACTGATACGCGAAGCGAGCGCCAAACTGGACGGCCCGCCGAGCGAGCAGCTGCGCAAGAAAATCGAAGGTTTGCAGTTGCGCTTGTAGGCCGGTTTCTTTCGGGGCTCGATTGCGCTGCAACAGTCCACTTGGTCTACCAGCACACTCATGCCCACATTTCGACAGCCTGTCGCACAGCCGGGTCAGCCAAAAAGCATGAAGGTTATTGTTCAGTATCCAAACTGACAGCGGGATATGCCCATGCGCCTCCGTTCTTTTCTGATCGTCCTCGTTATCGCAGGCAGTGCCCAGGCAGCCGCTCCCATGGCCGGCTCACTCGAGATGATGCCTGCCCCCGGCCCGCATGCCGTCGGTTTCAAAGTCGTTCAGCAGTATGACTACAGCCGCGTGCTGGAAGCGCCGGTCGATGCGTTCGGGAAGACCGGCAATGCCGGACCCGGGCGCCCGATCCAGACCCTCGTCTGGTATCCGGCCAAGCGCACCGGTGCGGTGTCCATGCAGGTGGCCGACTATCACCAGACCAGTTTGAGCGATGTCGATTTCAGCGTGTCCGGCGCCGAGGTCGCGAAGCAGCGGGCGGGCTGGATGGCCAGTCCCAGGAAAGCCCAGTTTGGCGCCGGCACGCTCGCCGTGCGCGATGCCGCGCCTGTGGACGGCAAATATCCGGTGGTGATCTATGCGCCCAGCTTTGCCTCGTTTGCGCACGAAAACCTGGACCTGTGCGAATACCTGGCCAGCCATGGTTATGTGGTGATCGCCAGCCGCAGCCTGGGCGCGCGTTCGGCCATGATGACCGACGACATCGACGGTATCGAGGCGCAGGCCAGCGATATCGCCTTCCTCGCCAACTATGCGCAAACGCTGCCGCAGGCCGACGTCACGAAAATGGCCGCGGCAGGCTACAGCTGGGGTGGCATGGCGAATGTATTCGCGGCGGCACGCTCGAGCCGTTTCAAGGCGCTGGTGAGCCTCGACGGCTCGATCCGCTTTCATCCGAAGATCTGGGGTGCGGCCACCTACGTGCGGCCGGCGCGGACCGCCGTGCCGCTGCTGTTCCTGGGCGCCCGCACGCCGACGGCCGAAACGATGGAGCGGGACGACAAACTGGGCGCGAGCTACATCAACACCATGCGCTACTCGGACGTCTACGTCACGACGGCGCCGCCGATGCTGCACAGGGACTTCAGTGCGATGAACCTGCGTTTTGCCGCGGCCGGCGCGTTTGGCGACTACGGGCGGGCCGAGGTGCTGCAGGCTTACCGCAGCGTGGCGCTGTATGCACGCGAATTCCTGGATGCCTACCTGAAAAACGATGCCGCCGCCCTGGCCTTCCTGAAGCAGTCGCCGGCGCGGCACGGCATCGGCCCGCAAGTGATGTCGATGGAGTTTCACCCTGCCACTGCCACGCTCCTGGGCGAAGGCGACTTCCTGCGCGCTTTCTCGACAGCCGGCTACCAGGATGCGCAGACGATGTACAAGCGGATGTCCGCGCAGTCTCCCGACTTCAAGCTCAGTCCCTCGAGGCTGAATACCCTGGGCTATCAGCTGCTGCAGGCGAAGAATGCGCGGGGCGCGGTGGAACTGTTCAGGCTGGCGACGTATATCGAACCGAAATACGTCAATGCCTACGACAGCGAAGGCGAGGCGCATGAGGCACTCGGTGACACCGCAGCGGCGATCGCGGCCTACGAAAAGGCGGTTGCAATGGACAAGAACCAGGTCAACGCCATTGCGCGGCTCAAGCTCTTGCAGGCGGGCGGTCCGAAGTCATGATGGCAGCGCTGTCTTTTCCTGCTTGTTCTGCTTGTAGAAAAACATCGCCATCGCCGCGGAAGCAAGCAGCAACACCACGCCTGCCATGTCGACACCTACATTCACGCGCACATCCACTTTGACATCTTTCATGGTTTTTCCTCGATGCGTTTATCGTTGAGTGAGTGTACCCGCTCCGGGTGATCAGGAACGCACGCGCCGCACCGGCTCCCCGGCCGTGCGGCGCGTACCGGTCAAAGCTTGCCATCCCTCAGCAGCTCGCGCGTCCGTGTCAAGGTCGACAGCAAGGCGCTTTTATACCCCTTCTCGCTGTCCATCCACGCCTGCTCGGCTTGCTCCTCCGGTCCGCCCGGCTGCTTGCCGCGCAAGCCGGTATAGCAGTAGAAGCGCAGCTGCAGTGCTCCGTCCGCATCCTCGAACAGTTCGTTGACGATCACCCCTTCACGCGGCCCGGTCGCCTGGAAGAAGGACACCTTGGTCTCCGGCTCGAAGACGATGATCTCGCGCAGGTCCTGGCCGCCGATGGTGGCTTCGCGCACGATGTGGGTCGCGCTCTCTTGCACGACCTCGCAACGGGTGCACAGGCCAGGCGGCAGGAATGCGCGGGCGTCGCGGGCTTTGCGCACCAGGCCGGCCCAGGCCTGGGCGCGGGTCAGCGGGGTCGCGCCTTCCGGGTTGACCGGGACGATGGCAGTCGAATAGATCATGATGTCTCTCCTTGTCGATGAAGCTGGATTCAAAGCGAAGCGGCGATGCCGGCGGCGAACTCGCGATACGAACGCAGCGGCCGGCCCAGCATCGCGGTCAGGCGGGCGACGTCGCCGGCTTCGGGCACCATGCCGTCGGAAAGAAAACGCTCGCTCATCAGGCGCATGTCGTAGGCCATCCAGCCGGGCATGAAGTTGCGCAGGTTCTGCTCGAAAGCCGCGGTGTCGTCGCCGCCGTAGGCGACCGGGCGCTGCAACACGTCCGACCAGATCGCGGCCACGTCCGTGCCGGTCAGGGTGTCCGGGCCGACCAGGTTGATGCGTTCGAGCTGCAATGGCCGGGTGGCATTCTTGCGGTGGATCAGCTCGATGGCCGCGATCTCGCCGATGTCGCGCACGTCGACCATCGCCAGCCCCTTGGCGCCGATCGGCATCGGGTACACGCCGTAGCCGAGCACGACGTCCTTGACGGTCACGTCATTGCTGATGAAATAAGCCGGGCGCAGGATGGTGGCGCTGAAACCCATGCGCTCGATCATGCGTTCGACGCCGTACTTGCCGGCGAAGTGCGGCACGTTCACGTACAGGTCGCTGTGGATCACCGACAGGTAAACCAGGCGGTCGACGCCGGCTTCGCGGGCGGTGTTGAGGGCGATCAGCGCCTGGGTGAATTCGTCGGGCACCACGGCGTTCAGCAGGAACAGTGTCGAGACGCCCGAGAAGGCGCTGCGCAGCGAATCGACGTCGAGCAGGTCGCCCTTGACGACGTCGACACCGTTTGGAAAGTCGGCCTTGGCCGGATCGCGCACCAGGGCACGCACGCTGGCGCCGCGCTTGACGAGTTGTTCGACGACGTTGCGGCCGATGGTGCCGGTGGCACCGGTAACGAGGATGGTCATGATGTGCTCCGTTGGGTTATGTGGTTGACGACGAGTTCATGGTAGTCATCCCACAGCTGGACCGATAGACGGTATAGTTGGACATACTGTCTCGCTGATGGAACACATACGGAACATATGGATCTCCTCGCCCTCACCGACTTCAACCTGGTCGCCCGCCATGGCGGCTTCGGCAGTGCCGCGCGTGCCACTGGGCGGCCGAAAGCGACGCTGTCGCGCCGGGTGGCCGAACTGGAAGCCGATCTCGGCCTGCGCCTGCTCGAGCGCGGCGCGCGCACCCTGAAGCTGACCGAGGAAGGCCGCGCGCTGTACGAGCGCACCGCCGCCCTGCTCACCGAAGTCGACCAGACGGCGGCGGAGATCGCCTCGGGCGGCGCCCGGCCACGCGGCCGCCTGCGCATCAGCGCGCCGATGCTGTTCTCGCAGATCGCGATGGGAAAACTGGCGGCCGGCTTCGCGCTGGCCTATCCGGAAGTGCGGCTGGAAGTAACGACCGAGGACCGGGCGGTCGACATGGTCGAGGAAGGTATCGACCTGGTGATCCGGGTCAATCCGGATCCGGACGAGAGCCTGGTCGGGCGCATTTTCGTGCGCGACCGGCTGCTGGTGGTGGCCAGCCCGGGCCTGGCGCGGCCCGAGGACGGCACGCCGGTGCCGGCCGTCGTGCGCGGCGCCGCCGACCGCAGCGCCACCTGGGCCATGCGCACGCCGGCCGGCCCGTCCCGCATCGCGGTCGAGCCGGTGCTGGGCCTGTCGTCATTGGTGATGGTGCGCGATGCGGTGCGCGCCGGCGTCGGTGCCGGACGCCTGCCGGTCTCGCTGGTCAGCCACGACCTGGCGCACGGCCGGCTTGCGCAGTGGGGCGAGGTCGAGGGGCCGGAGATCGCGCTGTGGGCGCTGTACCCGTCACGGCGGCTGCTGAGTGCGCGCGTGTCGGCCTTCCTCGAATTTTTGAAGGCGGCCTTCCCGCTGGGGACGTCGGAAGAGCTGGCCGCCTACATCACATCATGATCGCGTCCAGCTCGCGCGCGACCTGCTGCGCGAACTGGTGGATGTGATAGCCGTCGACGAAGCCGTGGTGGGCCTGCACCGAGAACGGCAGCTGCAGGCCGTCCGGCCCGTCGCGGAACTTGCCCCAGGCCAGCGACGGGATGTCGGGCGTGGCCAGCGAGGCCATCGGATGCTGGATCGCCGTGAAATCCAGCCACGGCATGCAGGTGACGAACACCCGCTCCTTGGCCGCGCGTGGCGACAAGTCGCCGTATTGCATGTCCATGTCGAGCATGCCGGACGCTTCCTCGCGCGCCGCCTGGCCGCGGGCGACGAATTCGCGCACGTCGTCGGACCAGTCGAAGTAGGCCAGGTTCAGGTCGAAATGCTGGTTCACGACCGTGAAGGATGGGTGCAGGCGGTCGATCATGATCACCTCGCCGTCCAGCACGCGGTAGCGGAAATTCTCGACCTGCAGCACCGCGCGCAGCACGGCGCACAGCAGCACGTGGAAAGGCGCGAGGCCCTGCGCCTTGCACCAGGGCCGGAAGTCCGGCAGGTCCATGCGGAAGCACAGGTTGACCGCCGGGCTTTGCATGCGGTCGAAAAAGTCGAATCGGTCGCGCCGCCGTTCAAAATTCTGCATGAAACATGTCTCCTCATTATTAGCGAGATTGTCGCATAGCCAGGTTTCATGCGAGCATGTCTCATTATCTATCCAGCATGCATTCATGATCATTCGACCGACCTGCGAAGCCGATTGGGAAACCCTCAAATCCATCCGTCTGGCCGCCCTGCTCGACGCCCCGACCGCCTTCGGCGTAAGCCACCGGACGGCCGCCGCCTACACCGAGGCCGAATGGCGCGAACGTGCGGCAGTGGGCGGCACGGCATTCTGGCTGGCCTTCGATGACGGCGGCAAGCCGATCGGCATGATCGGGGGCGCCGTGGATGGCCAGGGCCATTACAACCTGATCGGCATGTGGGTCGTGCCGGAGCAGTGCGGCGCGGGCGCGGCACGGCAACTGGTCGATGCGGTCAAGGCGCATGCCCGCGAACGCGGCCACCACCGCATCGTGCTGGACGTGGCACCGGAGAATGCGCGCGCGGCGCGCTTCTACCTGAACCAGGGCTTCGTCTTCATCGACGAATGGGAGCCGCTGGCGAGCCACCCGGCCATCCGGGTGCAGAAAATGTCATGCTTTGTTTAGTAAGCAAAATGTAAATAACGTTTACATTGCGCGACACATTTGACCGCGCAGGTGTATATTCATAGCCGAGGAAACAACCACCGAATGGTAAGGACACGGCTCATGTTATGCTCCCAAGGCAACATTTTTGTCCTCGTTTCCTGATCCATGCTTCTTCGCTTCCGCTTCGACCGTATCGCCCTTGCCCCGTTGTTGGCCGCCACTGTGGCCGGGGTCATGCTCCTTCTTACCTTTGCAACGCTGCAACTCGTTGGGCACACGCTGACAAAGCAGGCCGAACAGGAGATCGGCGACAGTCTGGCCGAGCTTGCGTTCCAGACCACGGACAAGCTCGACCGCGGCGTGTACGAGCGCTACCGCGAAGTCAAACTGATGGCGGAGCGGCATGAGATCACCGATCCGGCCGTGCCCGCCGAGACCAAGCGCGCAGTGCTCGACAGCATGCAGGACACCCACCCCTACTATGCCTGGATCGGCCTGACCGATAACGCCGGCAAAGTCAAAGTCGCGACCAAGCACTTGCTGGAAGGGGCCGATGTCTCGCGCCGTCCCTGGTTCACTGCGGCCTACCAGGATAATTACCTGCATGACGTGCATGAAGCGGTCTTGCTCGCCAGGTATTTGCCGAACCCGCGCGGCGAGCCCAAGCGTTTCTTCGATATCGCCTTTCCCTACTATGGAAAAGACGGGACCATTGCCGGGGTACTGGGTACCCATCTGAGCTGGCAATGGGCCGCCGATGTGGAACGCTCGGTGCTGCGCCCGCTGGCCGAGCGCAAAGGCGTCGACACGCTCATCCTGAGCAAAGGCGGTGCCGTCCTGCTCGGGCCGAAGGAATATGCGGACAAGGTACTGCACCAGGACAGCCTGCAGCGCGCGCAGCGCGGGGGCAACGGTGCGCAGATCGAAACATGGCCCGACGGCAAGCGCTATTTGGTGGGATACAGCCGCAGCCTGGGTCATCGCTCGTATCCGGGACTCGGCTGGACGGTGCTGGTCCGGCAACCGCTCGACGAGGCTTACCAGCCGGTCGAGGCCTTGAAGGACAAGATCCTGTGGAGCGGCCTCGGCGGCGCAGCGCTGGTATCGCTGCTGGTCTGGGCGCTGGCAAGAGACATCACGCGGCCCCTGCGCACCATCACGCGCCATGCCGAGGAGCTCCAGGCCGGCAATGCGCACGCCATTCCCCCGATACGCAGCCGCCTTGCGGAAGTGCAGATCCTGCAGAGCGCACTCAACGCGCTGCTGGGCAAGGTACGGCTGAACGAACAGGGATTGCGCGAACTCAACGCCACGCTGGAGGCGCGCGTGCTGGAACGCACGATCGAGCTGCACCAGGCGGTCGAAGAAACCCGCAAGGGCGAGCAGCGGGTCAAGGCGATCATCGATACCGCGCTGGATGCCTTCGTCGGCGTCGATGCGCAGGGCAGGATCACCGACTGGAATCCGCGCGCCGAGGAAATCTTCGGCTGGACGCGGGAAGAGGCGCTCGGCCGGACCGTCACGGAAACCATCATTCCCCCACGGTTCCGCGAAGCCCATGACAATGGGATGCAGCGCTTTTCGGTTTCCGGCAGTTCCGATGTCGTCGGCAAGCGGCTTCAGTTGTTTGCCATGCGCCACGATGGCGACGAGTTTCCGGTGGAGATGACGATTGGCCTGATCAACGCCGGCGACACCCACTTTTTCGGCACCTTCATCCAGGATATCTCGGTCAGAAAGCGCATCAAGGACGAACTCGCGCGCGAACGTGAACTGCTCGACGCCGTCCTCGATTCGATCGATGTCGGCGTAGTGGTCTGCTCGCGCGAGGGCGCGATCAGCGTATTCAATCGGGCCGCGCGCGAGATCCACGGTCTTCCGCTGGCCCAGGTCCCGCAGGAACAATGGGCCAGCCACTATGACTTGTTCATGCCGGACGGCCGGACCCAGATGCGCGAAGAACAGATTCCCCTGTTGCGGGCAATGGAGGGCGAGCTGCTCGAAAACATCGAGCTGGTGGTCAAGCCGAAACAGGCGCCGGCGCGCTACCTGCTGGCCAGCGGACGCGCACTGCACGCCGGGGACGGCACGAATATCGGCGCCGTCATCGCACTCAAGGATGTCACGGCACTGAAGGAATCCGCACGCCGCCTGGAAGCGAGCGAACGGCGCTTGCGCACCATCACGGATAACCTGCCGGTCCTGATTGCCTATATCGATCGTGCCGAACGCTACCAGTTTGCAAACGGCACCTACAAAAAGTGGTATGGCATTGCGCCGGTAGACATGATCGGCAAGACCGTGAAGGATGTGTTCGGCGAAGAGATGTACCTGCGCGACCAGCCCTTCCTGCGCCAGAACCTCGGCGGACAGGCCATCCGTTTCGAAGCCGAAGTGGCGGGACCGGATGGCACCAAGACGGTCGAGGTCGTAGGCATTCCGGATATGCAGGATGGCGAGTGTGTCGGGACCTACGTGCTGAGTTCGGACATCTCGGAAGCGAAACAGCACCAGGACATGCTGAACCGGATGGCCCGGACCGATACCCTGACCGGCTTGCCGAACCGCCGCAGCTATGACGAACGGCTGGCGGAAGCGGTGCAGCGCGCCCAGCGGAGCGGCCACGCGCTCGCCCTGATGTTCCTCGACGTCGACCATTTCAAACAGGTCAACGATACCCTCGGGCATGCCGCGGGCGACGCCGTGCTGACCGAATTTGCACAGCGTGTGAAATCGTCGGTACGGATCACGGACACGGTCTGCCGCCTGGCCGGCGACGAGTTCACGGTCATTCTCGAGAGGCTGAAGACGGTCGAGGAAGCGTCACTGGTCGCGGCCAAGATCCTGAAAGCGTTCGAGCGTCCCTTCGTGCTCGAGGGCGGCGAGCGCAGGGTATCGACCAGCATCGGCGTCGCCTATGCCGCCGACTGGCCGATCGACATCCCGGCACTGAGCAACGAAGCGGACCAGGCGCTCTATAGGGCAAAGCGCCAGGGCCGCGGCCGGTTTGCGGTCAAGGACATGCGCGCTTAACTTATATAGCGCGCGCTCCAGGCCGCAATCAGCCCGGCCACGTAGGCCGCATCTTCCCTGCCCGTGAGCAGGTGATCCATCCCGTCCAGCGATACATAGCTCTTCGGATGCCGGGCCAGCTCGAAGATGCGGCTGGCGTTCGACTTGTCGACGGTGTCGTCCTGCGGCGCGTGCATCACCAGCAGTGCGCGGTCCAGGTTGGCGATCCGGTCGTGCAGCCCGTGCCCGATAGCGTCGTCGACGAAGTGCTGGCGGATGTTGAAATTGCGGCCGGCCAGGCGCACGCGCGCTTCGCCCAGCTTGGCAATGGTGTCGAGGTGCTCGGCAAACAGTTTATTCACCACGTACTGCGGATCGCTCGGCGAGGCGATCGTCACCACCGCCTTCGATTCCGGAATCCGGTGGCTTGCGGCCAGCACCGCGGTGCCGCCCATGCTGTGGCCGACCAGCAGCGCCGGCGCCTTGAAGCGCTCGCGCAGGAAGTCGGCGGCGGCCACCAGGTCGTCCACGTTGGACGAGAAATTGGTGTCGGCGAAATCGCCGGCGCTGTTGCCGAGGCCGGCGAAATCGAAGCGCAGCATGGCCACGCCGAGTTCGGCCAGGCCCTGCGAAACGCGGGTTGCGGCCAGCACGTCCTTGCTGCAGGTGAAGCAGTGGGCGAACACGCCATAGGCGCGAGGCGTGCCGTCGGGGGCGTCGAGCTTGGCCGACAGCTTGCCGTGCGGGCCCTGGAAGTCAATACGTTCGGTGAGCATCTTGGATTGCCATGGTGAAGATGGCGCTACTCTGCACCGTGGCGGCGATCCGTGCAAGCGCCGGGCCGGTAGAATAGGACGCCTGTGACCAGAACATGGAGACCCGATGAACAAATTGTTTGGCGCCGCTGCCCTGCTGCTCGGCATCGTCATGGCCGACGCCGCGGCGCAAGGCGCGCGCTACGTGTCGATGGGCAGTTCGTATGCGGCGGGACCGGGCGTCGGCACGCGCGATGCGGCCAGCCGCGGCTGCGATCGTTCGCTGTCCAACTACGCCAGGACGGTCGCCGCCCGCCACCACCTGGACCTGGTGGACGTCGCCTGCTCGGGCGCGACGACCGACAATATCCTGGCGCACGGACAGCATGGCTTTGCGCCCCAGGTCGAGGCGGTGACGCCGGACACGCGCCTGGTCTCGATCCTCATCGGCGGCAACGACATCGCCTATGTCGGCAACCTGTTCGGCCTGTCCTGCCGCGCCGCGGGCGGCAGCACCTGCCAGGTGGTCGACGACGCCGGCGTGGATCGCCGCCTGGCCGACCTGCCGGCGGCGCTGGACCGGGTCGTGGACGCGGTCCGCCGGCGCGCGCCCAAGGCACGCATCGTGCTGGTCGGCTACCTGCCCGCGGTGGCGGCGGCCGATCCCGGCACCTGCGCGGCCCTGCCGCTGGCGCCGGCCGACGCGCGGCGCATGCGCGACACCACCGCCCGCCTCACCGACGCTTTCGAGCAGGCCGCGGCCCGCCACCGCATCGACGTGATCCATGCGGCCGCGATCGGCGCGCAGCATGCCATCTGTGCGGCCGAGCCTTACGTCACCGGCTATCGCCCGGCGCGCGAGCCAGGCTGGCCGGCGCCGGTGGCCTACCACCCGAACCAGGCGGGCATGGATGGTATCGCGGCGGCCTTCGATGCCATCCTGGGGCAACAGGCGCAGTGAATATAAGTAACTGCGATACGTCCTGCGCAGCGGGCCTTCAGCCGAACAAGCCGTGCAGGAACCAGCGCGGTTCGGCATCGTCGGCCCCGATGCGCTCGCGGTACACCCAGTACAAAGTGTGGTCCTGCCCTTCCGCGATGAAGTAATCGCGCGTCTGCGGCCCGTTCCACCAGCCGGCCTCGATGCGCTCCGGATTCGACGTCATGCGCAAGGGCGAACCGTAGAACGGCCGGTGGTTGCGCATCAGCAGTGCGATCGGCTTGGCCAGCAGCCAGGTCGGACGCGGCAGCGCCATCACGTCGGGCGGCATGCGCGCTTCGCGTGCCTTGTCGGCCACCTTGTGCTGCACCGGCACCCAGGCATTGGCCTGTTCGGGACGGTAATCGGCTTTCAGCAAAGGCTGCAGCACGTTGTCGGCGCCCAGGCGCGCGGCCACCAGTTCCAGCATGCGCATGCGGTCGTCCTCGGTGCCGCCCGGCTCGGGGAACAGCGACTCGCTGGGCGGCGCCATCGGCTGCACCTGCACCGCTTCCAGTCCCAGGCCGATCACCGGCGCGTCCAGCACCGTCTTGGCCAGGCGCTCCTTGAGCAGGCGCACCAGGTGCTCGTCGCGCCAGGCCGGTTCGGCCAGCGCCACATCGATACAGGTCGGCGGGCGCGCCACCCTGCCCCGCTCGTGTTCTAGCTTGAGCGTGATGCGTTCCACCGCCAGCTGGCGTCCACACAGCCAGCCGACCAGCTGCAGCAGCAGGCGCCGCGCGCCGGCCAGCAGCAGTTCGGCATCGTCGATGCGGTCGAACAGTTCGAGGCGCGCATGAAAGGTCTCCGGCGGCGCGATCCATTCGTAGAGTTCGGGCGCCAGGCCGTAGGCGGCGTCGAGCAGGTCGAGCAGCGCGCCGCCGCAGCGCCGCTGCAGGCCGGGCCGCGGCAGCCGGCGCAGCTCGCCCAGCGTGGTGCAGCCGATGCCGTCGAACCAGGCCGCATAGGCGCGTGCCGGCGGCGCCAGCAGCACGGCCAGGCGGTCCAGGCGCCGCACCAGCGATTCCATCCGCACCGCGCGCCCGGCATTGGCGCGCGCCAGCAGCCAGGCGCCGCGCGCGGTCGGCGACGCCGCCAGCGACACGGTAAAACCGAGCGCGCGCACGTTCTCGCGCACGCGCGCGCACAGCGCGTGGATGCCGCCGAACAGGGTCAGGCTGGCGCCGACATCCATGATCAGGGTCGATTCCTCGTCCTCGGCCACCTGCGGCGTGTACTGCAGCAGCGTCAATGCCACCGCCTGGCGCGCACCGTCTTCCAGCGCCAGCTCGCGCTCGTGGATCTGGGCGTCGGGCAGCAGCATCAGCACGCCGCCGCGGCGCATCCCGATTTGCACGCCGGCGTCGCGCGCGCAGGTGGATGCGACCAGCACGCGCTCCTGATCGAGCACGACGCTGCCGCTGTCAGTGCACCAGCTCGGAGCGAAGACCTCGAGCGGCAACCGGGGCAGGTGCAGTGCGATCCACAGGCGCATGGCGTTGTACCAGGTGAGAAGTGAGTGGCAGAAACAGCGACGCATCGCGCGTCGGTCCCCGGCGTTTGACGAAATCGATCTCGACCCCGCCGGCCTGCGGCCGCAGCGCCAGGCGCAGCGGCGCCGGCGAGGCATCCTGGCCCGCCGCCAGCGGCCGCATCAGGAAGAACAGGGTCTCGCCGGCCTGGGCGGCGAGATGCAGACGGCGCAGGCTGTCGGCGCGCGCATGGTTCTGCCAGAACAGCAGCGCACCGCAGCTACCGCTGCGCAGCACCTGCTCGGCGGCCCACAGCGCATCCGCGGTCTGGCCGGCGCGCAGCCAGAGCAATTGCGAGGGTGGCACGCCGAGCGCGGCCAGCGCCAGCGCCTGTGGCGGATGCGGCGGCTGCAGCAGCACGATGCGGCGCCTGGCGACCTCGGCCAGCGCCGGGCGCAGCAGGCGCATCTCGCCAATGCCGGGCTGCTGGATCAGCAGGTCGACCAGCGAACCGGTCGGCCAGCCGCCGCCGGGCAACTGGGCCGACAGTGCGGGATGGCCGGTATCGATGCAGCGCGTGCTGGAGCGCGCCAGTTGCGAGGCGCGCCAGAGCGACGGGTGCAAGGATTCCGGCGCAACAGACGTGGAATCTGAGCAAATCATATGTGACGCAAGGAAATACTGTATGTTTATACAGTATACGTCTCATCTGATTTTGGCAAGATTTATCTTTTGGAATCGTGCGCGGTGTCCAGAGGCAGCGCCTGCGCAATCGCCAGGCCGGCCAGCCGCGCAGTGGCCAGCAGGCGCTCCAGGCTTTGGCCATGGCGCGCGCTGGCCGACAGCCCGGCTATGGTGGTGGAGACGAAATCCGCCAGGCGATCCGCCTCCTGCGGGTAGCGCGCAGCGATGTGTTCCCGAATCAGATCTTGCGCAGCCACATGGTAGCCGCAGGCGGCTTCACGGGCTTCCGGATCGTTGCTGCGCGTTCCCTCCAGCACCATGCAGCCGGTGGCGCCGGGATCGGCGGCGTAGTGGCGTGCCGCCTCCACCAGCACCTCTGCAAGCGATTCGGCCAGCGGCCGCCCGGCGCTGAAAATCCGCGTCAAGGGAATGGCACCGGTTTCCGCATAACGATCGAGGATCCGCGCATACAGCCCGGCCTTGCTGCCGAAGGCCGCGTAGAAGCTGGGCGGGTTGATGCCCAGCGCCTTGGTCAGGTCGGCAACGCTCACCGCGTCGTAACCCCTCTCGTGGAACAGGCGCTGCGCGGTGACGACCGCTTCTTCGGGGTTGAATCGGCGCGGACGGCCGCGTGCGGAAGATATATTTGTAGTCATGGTTACAAAAATGCTTGACAGGAGGTCTAGTGCTTATTGTAGCATGCACTACATTAACCGAAAGGGAGGGATCATGACGGATTTTGCTGACAAGAAGGTGCTGGTGCTCGGCGGTAGCCGGGGGATCGGCGCGGCGATCGTGCGTCGCTTTGCCGCAGACGGCGCCAAGGTGGCGTTCACTTATTCGGGCTCGCCGGAAGCGGCCCAGCGCATTGCCGCGGAAGCCGGGAGCACGGCATTCGTGACCGACAGCGCGGACCGGGATGCGGTCATCGCCCGCGTCCGTGACAGCGGCCCACTGGACGTCCTGGTCGTCAACTCGGGCATTGCCATTTTCGGCGATGCGCTGGAGCAGGACCCGGACGCGGTCGACCGGCTGTTCCTTATCAATGTCCATGCGCCGTACCACGCTTCGGTCGAAGCGGCGCGGCAGATGCCCGCCGGTGGCCGCATCATCGTGATCGGATCGGTCAACGGTGACCGCATGCCCCTGCCCGGCATGGCGTCCTATGCCTTGAGCAAATCGGCGCTCCAGGGACTGGCGCGCGGGCTGGCACGCGATTTCGGACCGCGCGGCATCACGATCAACATCGTCCAGCCGGGACCGATCGACACCGACGCCAATCCGGAAGACGGCCCCATGAAGGACCTGATGCACAGCTTCATGGCGATCAAGCGCCACGGCCGTCCTGAAGAGGTCGCGGCCATGGTGGCCTGGCTGGCCGGACCGGAAGCGGGCTTCGTGACCGGGGCGATGCACACGATCGACGGCGCATTCGGCGCCTGACAGAAAAGCCCGCATCGCGCGGGCTTTTTTGTCATTGAAACGGCAGTCTTACTGGGATACCGGCGCGGCGGGTACCGGGGTGGCGGCAGCGTCCGGTACCGGCGTCATGGTCGCAGCCGGTGCCAGGGTGTCGGCCGGCATCGGCGTGGCAGCCGGCGCTGCAGCCGGTGCCGCAGCAGCATCCGGTGCCGGCGTCGCGGCTGGAGCGTCCTGATTATCCTTGTCCGAGTCCTTCATCGTGTCGGTCTTCGCGGCATGCTTGGCCTTGCTCTTCTCATGCTTGGTGCTCGTCTTCACATGCTTGGCCTGCGCTTTTGCCGGCTTCGCCTCGTCGCTCGTCTTTTTCTCGTCCGCTTGCGCTGCCGGTGCGGCAACAGGTGCCGCCTTGGTATCAGCTTTCGTTGCCTTCAGGTCGTTATTGTTGACCAGCACAGCCTGCTTGGTGGCCGGCTTCGAGGTCTTGGCGTCGGCCGGGGCAGAAGTCTGCGCAAAGGCAGCGGTGGCGAGCAGGCTGGCGATGACGACGGCGATGGTTTTTTTCATGATCAAGGGTCCTCTGCTGTTTATCGGTATATGTGAACGTTGTTGCGTATCACTTGCTCATGAAACGCGCCCACCGCAGCGCCTGTTGACCGAATTTACAAACGCTTACGCGGCTGACACATACTTACATACTTCATAACGTCGACCGCGCCCGATAAGTCAGCAGCAAACTTCCCACACGCCGCGTTTTTTGTACTATCATAAGTTACATGAGACGAGACAGTAAGCTATCTTCGATCCTGCACCTCCTCCTGCACATGGCCCACAGCGCCAGGCCGCTGACGTCGGAGGAGCTTGCGGGTTTCCTGCACACCAATCCAGTGCTGGTGCGCCGCACGCTCGCCGGCCTGCGCGAGCGCGGCTACGTCGGCTCGGGCAAGGGGCATGGCGGCGGCTGGGTCGTGACGGCCGACCTGCGCCAGGTGACCCTGCGCGACATCTACGAAGCGGTCGGGTCGCCGGCCGTGTTTGCGATGGGCAACCGGGTCGAGAACCCGGAATGCTTGGTCGAGCAGGCCGTCAACCAGTCGCTTGCGAGCGCTTTCGAGGAAGCCGAAGCGCTGCTGATCGAACGGTTGTCGAACGTCACGCTCGCCGAACTTTCCGAGCGCTTCAATGCACAGTACGCCCAACACCGAGGAGGACACCATGAACAATAGATCCGGGAATGCGGAATTCGACGTCATCGTCGTCGGCGGCAGCTATGCCGGCCTGTCGGCGGCGCTGCAGCTGGCGCGTGCGCGCTGCCGCGTGCTGGTCATCGATGCCAACCGGCGCCGCAACCGCTACGCCCATCGCTCGCATGGTTTCCTTACCCAGGACGGCAGCGAAGCGGCGGCCATCGCGGCCGATGGCCGCGCCCAGCTGCAAGCCTATCCCACCGTCGCCTGGGCCAACGACACCGCCATCGCCGCCACCGCCGATGGCGAGGGTTTCCGCATCACGCTGGGCGACGGCGGCAGCGTGAGCGGCCAGCGCCTGGTCCTGGCCACTGGCGTGGTCGACACGCTGCCGTCGGTGGACGGGTTGCAGGAACGTTGGGGCAAGAGCGTTTTCCACTGCCCCTACTGCCATGGCTACGAGCTGGACGAAGGCGAGATCGGCGTGCTGGCGGTCGGCGAGCTATCAATGCATCACGCGCTGATGCTGCCGGACTGGGGCCGCGTCACCTTCCTGCTGAACGGCACGTTCGAGCCGGATGCGAACCAGCTGGCGGCCCTCGACCGGCGCGGCGTGAGCGTGGAAAGCACGCCGGTCGCGCGCATCGACGGCGCCGCCGACGTCGTGCTGGCAGACGGCCGGCGCCTGCCGATGGCGGGACTGTTCGTGGCGTCGCGCACGCACAGCGCCAGCCCCCTCGCTTTCCAGCTCGGCTGCGCGTTCGAGGATGGCCCGGTCGGCGCATTCGTGACCACGGATGCGCAACAGGCGACCAGCGTGCCCGGCGTGTTCTGCTGTGGCGACCTGGCGCGGGCCACAGGCAACGTGGCGTTCGCGGTCGCGGAGGGTGCCATGGCCGGCGTCGCGGCGCACAGGTCGCTGATTGCCGAGCTGCATCACGCGGCCTGACTGCTGCCCTGACCGTCAGCCTGCTGCGTCCAGACCAGGTTCCAGAGGTGACCATCGATGTCCTCGAAGCCCTGGTCGTACATGAAACCGTGGTCCTCGGGCGGATGCGGAATGCGGGCGCCAGCGGCGCTGGCCTTCGCGATCAGGCTGTCCACTTCCTCGCGGCTCTCGCAGCTCAGGCAGATGACGACCTCGTTGGCTTCCTTCGCCTGCACCAGCGGCTTGTCGATCAGGGACCGGAAAAACGGTTCGGTCGTCAGCATGGCATGGATGGTGCCGTCGACGATGTTCATGAATGCCGCGCTGTCGTTGCTGAATTGCGGATTGAAACTGAAACCGAGCGCGGAAAAGAAGGCTTTGGATTTTTCCAGGTCCTTGACCGGAAGATTGACGATGATCTGCTTGTTCATGATATCCCCATGTTGAACGTGGATTGAATGATGGCCCTGCATCCTGACGACGAACGATGGTTGCATGAATCGACAAGCTTGCGCAAAGAATCATGAGCAGCTACCAAGCGGCCAGCCGGCCCTATGCGTCGTTTGCCTGCGAAAAATGAAATAATCACGTCATCTGCCTTTACTTTCTCAACAATGACGCCTGCCCTGCCCTTCCACGGAGCCGCCCCATGACCACCGCCATGCAAAAAATCGGCCTGGTCCTGTTCCTCATCGCCCTGATCCATACCTTCTCGACGTACCTGTTCGAATACCTGGCCCACCGCCACCCGCGGCATGCCGGGCTGTTCCATCTGTTAGGCGAGGTCGAGGTCGTGTTCGGCTTCTGGGCCGCCATCCTGATGCTGTTCATGGCCTTCGTCGACGGCAGCGCCGCCGCCATCGATTACGCCGAGTCGCGCAGCTATACCGAGCCGCTGTTCGTGTTCGTGGTGATGGTGGTGGCCGCCTCGCGGCCGGTGCTGGAGACAGCGCGCGCATTGGTACGCCTGCTTGCACGCGCGGCGCCGGTCCGCAACGAAGTGGCGCAGGCCTGGCTCGGCCTGGCGCTGGTGCCGCTGGCCGGTTCGCTGATCACCGAGCCGGCCGCGATGACGCTGGCGGCGCTGATGCTGGCGCCCACCGTGTTCCGTCCGGGGATGCCCGAGTGGCTGAAGTACGGGGCACTGGGGGTGCTGTTCGTGAACGTGTCGATCGGCGGCACGCTCACCGCCTACGCCGCGCCGCCGGTGCTGATGGTGACCGGCCCCTGGGGCTGGGACAGCGCCCACATGCTGCGGCACTTCGGCTGGCGCGCGCTGGTGGCGGTGCTGTTCAACGCCAGCATCGTCACCCTGCTGCTGCGGCCGCATTTGCGCTCGTTCGATGCCTCGGTCGACGGCGAATCGCCGGTCAAGGTGCCACCGCTGGTGGCGCTGATCCACCTCGGCTTCCTGGCGGCGGTGGTGCTGCTGGCCCACCATCCGGTGCTGTTCGTCGGCCTGTTCCTGCTGTTCCTCGGTTTTACCCAGGCGTATGCGCGCTACCAGGACCCGCTGGTACTGAAGGAAGGTTTGCTGGTCGGCTTTTTCCTGGCCGGACTGGTGGTGCTGGGCGGGATGCAGCAATGGTGGCTGCAGCCGATCGTCTCCAGCCTCGGCGCCACCAAGCTGTTCTTCGGCGCGCTGGGCCTCACCGCGGTTACCGACAATGCCGCCCTGACCTATCTCGGGTCCCTGATTTCCGGCTTGTCAGAGCACGAACGCTACATGCTGGTGGCCGGCGCGGTGGGCGGCGGCGGGCTGACCGTGATCGCCAACGCGCCGAATCCGGCCGGTGCCGCGCTGCTGCGGCGCGGCTTCAACGAGGAGTCGATCGGGGCCGTCGGCCTGCTGCTGGGGGCGCTTCCCCCCACTTGTGCGGCGGCCGCGATGTTCCTGTTGTAAGGTAGGCATCGAAATCAACCACCGAGGACAGGCATGGACAACGATCTGTTGGTCAGCAAAATGGGCACCATCGAGCGCTGCTGCAAGCGTGCCCGCGACGAATACGAAAAGGACCCGACCACCTTTGTCGGCGACATCACGCGCCAGGATGCGGCCACGCTCAACGTGATCCGCGCCTGGGAAGCGGCGGTGGAAATGGGCGACTACGTGCTGGGCAGCCTCGACCTCGGCCCGGCCCAGGACGAGCGCGAGGTGATCACGCTGCTGGCCGAGCACGGCTGGATCGAGGCGGCGCTGGCCGAAGACCTGAAACGCACCGGCGAATTCTGCCGCGCCGAATGGGACTACCAGGCGGCGCCGCTGCCGGCACTGGTGGCCATCATCAAGCGCGGGCTGGACGAGTTCGATGCCTATGCGCGTGCGCTGATGACGGGGGCCACGGCGCTGGCGGCCCAGGGCGATCCAGGGACCGGGGATGGCAAGCCGGCCGGCGATCCGTCGATCTGAGCGGTCGATGCCGCTCAATTTATTTGTTCAACTGGTATGATGCGCGCTTTGATGGATTAGCTACGGATATCACAAGAACATGAGCCAACCGACCTCTCTGCCTTCCTTCTGGAGCAGGCTTTCCCTCGCCTTTGGCGCCCTTTTCAAGACCCTCGGCGACGCCGAATTCGCCGCGCGCGTGCGCGACGACCAGGTCGGCCCGGTCGCCGCACCGGCACCCGCTCCGGCCCCTGCACCCGCTCCAGTCCCTGCCGCCGCACCGGCACCGGCACCAGCGCCGGTCACGCTGCGCGTGGCCACGCCCGACGCCGCCATGCAGCTGCTGGCCCTGCTGCAGCGTGAAGCGCGCCTGATCGACTTTGCCAACGAAAACATCGCGGCCTATGCCGACGCCGACATCGGCGCCGCCGCGCGCGTCGTGCACGAAGGCTGCGCACGCGTGCTGCGCGAGCACTTCACGATCGAACCGGTGCGCAGCGAAAACGAAGGCGCGCGCGTCACGCTGCCGGAAGGCTTCGACGCCGCCAGCGTGCGCCTGACCGGCAACGTGGTCGGCAAGGCGCCGTTCACCGGCGTGCTGAACCACCGCGGCTGGCGCGTCGCGGACGTGCGCCTGCCGCAGCTGGCCGAACAGCACGATGCCCGCATCCTGGCCCCGGCGGAGGTGGAACTGTGAACGACTCAGTGAATAACATGTCGAATGCTCGCTATGCCATCGGCATCGACCTCGGCACCACCCACAGCGCCCTGTCCTGGGTCGACCTGCAGGCCAGCGACGGCGAAAAGGCCGACCAGGGCGTGCTGGCGGTCCCACAGCTGAGCGGCCCCGGCACCGTCGAGGCGCTGCCGCTGCTGCCTTCCTTCATGTACCTGCCGCACCCGGACGAACTGGCGCCGGGCGAGCTGGCCCTGCCCTGGACCGACGGCATGGCCGCGCCGGTGGTCGGCGAGATGGCACGTTCGCGCGGCGCCGGCACCCCGATCCGCCTGGTGTCCTCGGCCAAGAGCTGGCTGAGCCACCCGAGCGTGGACCGCCGCGCCGCCATCCTGCCGACCGACGCGCCGGAAGAAGTCGAGCGCGTCTCGCCATTGACGGCCTCCACGCGCTACCTCGAGCACCTGAAGCAGGCCTGGAACGCAGCGTACCCGTACGCGCCGTTCGAGCAGCAGGCCGTCACCGTGACGATTCCGGCGTCGTTCGACCCGGCCGCGCGCGAACTCACCGCCGAAGCGGCGCGCAACGCCGGCTACGGCAGCCCGACCCTGCTGGAAGAGCCGCAAGCGGCCCTGTACAGCTGGATCCAGGGCAGCGGCGGCGCCTGGCGCAAGCAAGTGAAAGCCGGCGACATCGTGCTGGTGGTCGACGTCGGCGGCGGCACCAGCGACTTTTCGCTGATCGCGATCCTGGAACGCGACGGCAACCTGGAACCACACCGCGTTGCGGTCGGCGACCACATCCTGCTGGGTGGCGACAACATGGACCTGGCCCTGGCCCACCTGGTCGCGCGCAAGCTGCAGGCGAATGGCACCCAGCTCGACGCCTGGCAGATGCGCGCCCTCACCTACGCCTGCCGCGGCGCCAAGGAACACCTGCTGGCCGACGCCAACGCGGCCGCCTGGCCGATCGTGGTGCCGAGCCGCGGCTCGAAACTCATCGGCGGCTCGATCCGCACCGAGCTGACGCGCGACGAAGTCACCGCCTTCATCACCGACGGCTTCTTCCCGCGCGTGGAAGCCAGCGCGCGTCCGGCCGTGCGCACCCGCGCCGGCCTGACCCAGATCGGCCTGCCCTACGCGCAGGATGCGGCGGTCACGCGCCACCTGGCCGCCTTCCTGGCGCGCCAGGCCGGCGCCACCGCCGAGCTGCAGGGCTTCCATGGCCAGGTCGATCCGGAGCACACCTTCCTGCACCCGAGCGCGGTGCTGTTCAACGGCGGCGTGTTCAAGTCCGACATCCTGGCGCAGCGCGTGATGGACACCATCAACGACTGGCTGTACATGGAAGGCGCGCCAGCCGCGCGCATGCTGGAAGGCGCCGACCTCGACCTGGCCGTGGCGCGCGGCGCCGCCTACTACAACTATGCGCGCCGTGGCGGCGGCGTGCGCATCCGCGGCGGCACGGCGCGCTCCTACTACGTCGGCGTGGAATCGTCGATGCCGGCCATCCCCGGCATGGAACCGCCGATCACGGCCCTGTGCGTGGCGCCGTTCGGCATGGAAGAAGGCAGCGAGCTGGAACTGCCGGGCCAGGAATTCGGCCTGGTGGTGGGCGAGCCGGTCGCGTTCCGCTTCTTCGGCTCGACCACCCGGCGCCAGGACCGCAGCGGTGACGTGCTCGAGTTCTGGGGTCCGGACGAGCTGCAGGAACTGAACGAAATCCACGCCGACCTGCCTGCCGAAGGCCGCACGCCGGGCGACGTGGTCCAGGTCAAGCTGCATGCGCTGGCCACCGAGTCCGGCACGCTGGAACTGGTCGCGGTCTCGCGCGAGGGCCAGCGCTGGAAGGTGGAGTTCGACGTCCGCAACGCGCCTGACGCCCAGTAACCCAGAGTGGACGCCTCCACTTATCTCGTCGGCATCGACCTCGGCACCACCAACACGGTGCTGGCATATGCCGCCCCGGGTGCCACCGAGGTCGAGACCTTCGCGGTCGACCAGTTGGTGGCGCCCGGCGAAGTGGCCGCCGCGCCGCTGCTACCCTCGGTACGCTACCACCCGGCCGAGGGCGAACTCGCGGCCGGCGAGCTGCAGCTGTCGTGGCAGCCGGCCGACCCGGCCGGCATCCGCGATGCCGTGGTTGGCCGCCTGGCGCGCATATTGGGCGCCCAGACGCCCGGTCGGTTAGTTGCGTCTGCCAAGAGCTGGCTGTCCCACCCGGGGGTCGACCGCACGGCGCCCATCCTGCCCTGGGGCGCGCCCGACGAGGTCCCGAAGATTTCGCCGCTGGCCGCCAGCGCCGGCTACCTGTCTTACCTGCGCGCGGCCTGGAATGCGCGCTTCCCCGCTCACCCGCTGCAGGACCAGCGCATCGTCCTGACGATTCCCGCTTCCTTCGACGAAGGCGCGCGCGCGCTGACGCTGGAAGCCGCCAGGCTGGCCGGCCTGCCCACCCTGCGCCTGCTGGAAGAACCGCAAGCGGCGCTGTACGACTGTCTCCATCGCCACCGGGCAGCGCTGAATCAAGAACTGGCCGGATCGCGCCTGGTGCTGGTGGCCGACGTCGGCGGCGGTACCACCGACTTCAGCCTGGTCAAGGTCGAGCTGATCGACGGCGAACCGGCGCTCACCCGCATTGGCGTCGGCAACCACCTGATCCTGGGTGGCGACAACATGGACCTGGCCCTGGCCCACCTGGCCGAATCACGTTTAACCGAGTCGCGGCTCGGCGGCGCCGACGGCCAGCGCCTGTCCAGCGTACGCCTGGCGCAATTGACGGAGCGCTGCCGCGCCGCCAAGGAGCAGTTGCTGGCGGATGACCCGAATGCGCCCGAGCAGGTCGGCGTCACCCTGCTCGGCGCCGGTTCGCGCCTGATCGGCGCCAGCCGCACGGCCCAGCTGACGCGCGCGGACGTGCAAGCCATCGTGCTGGACGGCTTCTTCCCAATGAACCCCGAACAGGAGTCCGCCCAGCGCGCGCGTGCCGGCATCGTCGAGTTCGGCCTGCCCTATGCCAGCGATCCGGCCGTCACGCGCCACCTGGCCGGCTTCCTGCGCCAGCACGCGCACGCCGCGCGCGAGGCACTGGGCCTGCCTGCCGACGATACGGCGCTGCCGGTGCCGCTGCCGGTGCCAGATACGCTGTTGCTCAACGGCGGCGTGTTCCGCGGCGCAGCCCTGGCGCGGCGCCTGGCCGAGGTGCTCGCAAGCTGGCGCGGCGCGCCGGTGCGCGTGCTGCACAACCTCGACCCGGACGTGGCCGTGGCACGCGGCGCCGTCGCCTATTCGCTGGCGCGCCAAGGCGCCGCACCGGCCATCGAGAGCGGTTCGGCACGCACGTATTACCTGCTGCTGGACGACAAGCCCCATGACGACAAACTGCGCGCGGTCTGCATCCTGCCGCGCGGCGCCGCCGCCGGCAGCGAGGTGCTGCTGTCGGAACGCAGCTTCGCGCTGCGCCTGGGGCGGCCGGTGCGCTTCCACCTGGTGTCGTCAGTGAGCGCCGCGGCACAGGCCGGCGACCTGGTCGATCTCGATCCACCCGAGGTGGTGCGCCTGCCGGCGATTGCCACCGTGCTGCGCGCGCGCGACAAGGCCGTGCGCGGCGGCTCGGGGACGAGTGCCGCAGCGACCGAGATTCCGGTGCAGCTGGCCGCCTCGCTGTCCGAGGTCGGCACGCTCGACATGCATTGCGTGGCCGAAGACGGCAGCGGCCAGCGCTGGCGGCTGGAGTTCCAGCTGCGCGCGCAGGACGACGCCGATCCGCCCGAAGGCGCGGACGACGCTGCCCTGCCGCCGCGCCTGGACGATGCCCTAAGCCACGTCGACCGCATCTTCGGCAGCCGCAACCAGCAGGTCGACGCGCGCGAAGTGCGCCAGCTGCGCGCCACGCTCGAACACCTGCTGGGCAGCCGCGAGCGCTGGGAGACGCCGCTGCTGCGGCGCCTGTTCGACGCGCTGATGGAGCGCGCCAAGGGCCGGCGCCGATCGCCCGAACACGAACGCGTCTGGCTCAACCTGGCCGGCTGGTGCCTGCGCCCCGGCTTCGGCCATCCGCTCGACGCCTGGCGCATCGAGCAGCTGTGGGCACTGTTCCCGGCCGGCGTCCAGTATTACAAGGATAGTCAAGTGCGCGCCGAATGGTGGACGCTGTGGCGGCGCGTGGCCGGCGGCCTCTCGACCGAAGCGCAATTGCGCCTGCTCGACGACTTCGCCTTCAACCTGCAGGCCGAGCCAAGCGAACGGGCCAAACGCCCGGTCACGCTGGTCGACGGCAGCGAAGACGACATGCTGCGCCTGGGCGCCTCGCTGGAACGCATTCCGTCCGCCTACAAGGCCGAGATCGGCGACTGGATGCTGGGGCAAATCCTGGCGATCCCGCCGGCCCCGAAACCCGACCCGAAAGCCGCCGCCACCTACGCGCGCTACCTGTGGGCGCTGGCCCGCGTCGGCACGCGCCAGTCGCTGCACGGCAGCGCGCACGAAGTGGCGCCGCCGGACGCCGCCGCACGCTGGCTGGGCGAACTCCTGAAACTGGACTGGAAACGCATCGAACCGGCCGGCTTTGCCGCCGCCCACATCGCGCGCAAGACCGGCGACCGCTCGCGCGATATAGATGAACCGCTGCGCGAGCAGGTGCTGCAGAAGCTGGGCGCCGGCGGCGCACCGGCCAACTGGAGCGCGATGGTGCGCGAGGTGGTGGAACTCGACCAGGCCAGCGCCACGCGCATGTTCGGCGATGCGCTGCCGCCGGGTTTGAAGCTGCTGCGCTGACTACGACCGGAATGACACCATGCTGAAGAAAACCGCCGTCCTGGCCCTGCTCCTGGCCTTGTCTCTGCAGGCGACGGCACAGTCCGAGAACGTCAAGGCATACAACCTCGGCGTCGACGCCTACCGCGCCAAGAATTACACCGAAGCCCGCCAGCAGTGGAGCCATGCGGTCGCGCAAGGCGTGCCCGAGGCTTACAACAATCTCGGTTTCTTGCTGTTCCAGGGATTGGGCGGCGATGCGGATGCGGTCCGCGCGGTTGCGCTCTGGCGCGACGCCGCAACGATGGGCGAAGCGGAATCGCAATGGCACCTGGCCTCCGCCTATGAGGACGGCAAAGGCACGGTGCACAACAAGATCGAAGCCTATGCCTGGTAACGCTGCGCGCAGGCTGCATATCGTGCCCAGGCGACCATCGACCACGACGATGCCACGATCACGCGTGACATCGACGCATCGGTAGCGCGCTTGCGGGAGGCGATCCCGGAAGCCCGGCGCAAGCTTGCCGAAGACCTTGCCGTGATCTACATCACCTTGTACGCGACCGCCGGCACTAGCCCTTGACCACCCAGTCCACGAATTCCTGCGCCAGTCCCGGCGGATTCGCTGCCTGCGTCTGCGTCGCGATCTGCTCGTAGTACTCCAGCTCGTGCACGATGATGGGCACGGGATGTCCGAACCGCTCCTCGATGGTCCCGGACGCATGCAAGGCCTGGGCAATCCGTACGCAAGCGTCGACAAAATACGCCGTGATCCTGTCGGCGACCAGCATGCAGCGTTCGAAGTCGCCCGCTTCCTCTTCATCCGAATACCAAAGGCCCTCGGCCTTGAGGGCGCGCTCCAATAGCTCCCTGCCTTCGGTCCCGGGTTCGCCGATGAAGGCCAGTTCGTTTTGCAGCCAGAACGCAAAATTCCACTTCGCCTCGGCCGCATCGGACGCAGCCGGCGCTGTGGATGCCGCCGCCTGCGCACGCGTGTTATAGCCGAGCTGGAACCAGGGATAGCGCGGATCGCCGTCGACATCGTCCACGAAGAAGGACAGCGCATAGATATCCGGCACGGCCGCGGCATCGATGCGCGCCAGGGCATTGCTGATCTCGGTGCAAGCAAACTTTTCGAAATCGTTCATGGGATTTGATTGCCCTGCCAGTGCAGTATTGACATAAGGAAAATCAATATTAACAACAGCTTAGGCTCGGACAAAGTGATTTGTGGTTTATTCGACCGCGCCATCACAAATTGTGGGCTTAACCCTTGCGCTGTGGCAACTATATCTGTAATCATGCAGTCAGGCAACAATTACGCCAGCAATCATTGCCGTATCCAGGACGGCACCGCTCTGTTTGCCCCCCCCTGACGATGAACACATTCACTACGGAGCGCCGCGTGATCCGCCAACGCCCCTTGCACTTCTATTACCCACTGTTCATGGCACTGGCCGCCGCCTGCGCCATCGTGCCGCTGGCCGGCTGGCAGTGGCACGGCTGGCTGATCGCTGCCGTGTTGTTGGCGGCAGGCGCCGCCGCAGCCGTGTTCGCGCCGGCCGCCGGTGCCGCCGCTGCCTCGCCAGACGACTACCTGGCCAGCCGCCGGTACTTCGGCGAGCAGGTGGCCACGGTCTGGGCTTCGCATATCGACGCGTCGCGCACCCAGATGGAAACCGCGGTAGTGGCGCTGGTCGGGCGCTTCTCCAGCATCGTCATGAAGCTCGAGCAGGCGCTGGCCGCGTCCGGCGCGGCGCGCAGCCATGAAGGCGGCAGCATCGTCGAGGTGTCCGCCGCCAGCGAGAAGGAACTGCGTTCGCTGCTCGACATGCTGGCCGGCGCCGCCGCCAGCAAGCAGCAGATGCTGCACAAGATCGAAGGCCTGCAGGAGATCACGGTCCAGCTGCAGAAGATGGCGGCCGACGTCGCCAGCATCGCCTGGCAGACCAACCTGCTGGCGCTGAACGCCGCGATCGAGGCGGCGCGCGCCGGCGAGGCGGGACGCGGCTTTGCCGTCGTCGCGGGCGAAGTGCGCATGCTGTCCAACCGCTCCGCCGACATCGGCAAGCAGATTGCCCAGCAGGTCGGCCAGATCAGCACCGCGATCGGCGCCACCTCGCAGGCGGCCGGCGAATCCAGCCGCGAGGAACAGCGCGCCGCGCAGGCGTCCGAAGCCGTGATCGGCAAGGTGCTGTCCTCGTTCCGCGGCATCACCGATGCGCTGGTCCAGTCGTCCGACCTGCTGCAGCGCGAAAGCAGCGGCATCCAGGCCGAAGTGTCGGACGCGCTGATGCAGCTGCAGTTCCAGGACCGCGTCAGCCAGATCCTGTCGCACGTCCAGCAGAACATCGCGCGCCTGCCGTCCTACCTCGACGAACACGCGCAGCACACCGGCGCGGCGCTGCCGCCGCTCGACCCACGCGGGCTGCTGGCCGAACTGGAAAGCACCTACGCGATGGCCGAAGAACGCACGCTGCACGGGCGCGACACCCTGCCGCAGCCGCAAAAACAGCAGCACCAGCAGGCTGAAGAACTCACCTTTTTCTAGGAACAAGCATGGCAAAAACCATTATGGTGGTGGACGATTCGATCTCGATCCGCCAGGTCGTCGGCATCGCACTCAAGCAGGCCGGCTATGACGTCTTCGAAGCCAGCGACGGCAAGGACGCGCTGGCCAAGCTGACCGGCCAGAAGGTCAACCTGATCATCAGCGACGTCAACATGCCGAACATGGACGGCATCAGCTTCGTGCGCGAACTGAAGACCCGCCCCGCCTACAAGTTCACGCCGGTGCTGATGCTCACCACCGAATCGCAGGAAGACAAGAAGGAACAGGGCAAGGCCGCCGGCGCACGCGCCTGGATGGTCAAGCCGTTCAAGCCCGAAGCGCTGCTGGCCGCCGTCCAGAAACTGACCATGGCCTGAACGGCCGCTTCCGCATTCTGCCGCCGGCGCAGGCCGGCTTTCCCGGAGAACTCATGAGTATTGGCGAACCAGGCCAAGGGACCGCCGCATGCCTGGCGGTCGAAGGCGAGCTGACGATCTATCGCGCCGCGGAGCTCAAGCCCGTGCTGCTGGATGCCGTGCGCACGGCTGATGCGCCGGCGCTCGACCTGTCCGCCGTCACCGAATTCGACAGCGCCGGCCTGCAGCTGCTGCTGGTGGCGCGCCGCGAAGCGCAGCGCCTGGGCAAGCCGCTGCAGGTCGCCGGCGCCAGTCCCGCCGTGCGCGAGGTATTCGCGCTGCTCGACATCGACTTCGAAGGAGCAGCGGCATGAATCTCGACCAGGTGATGCACACCTTCATCGCCGAGAGCCGCGAGCTGCTCGAGCAGATGGAGGACGCGCTGCTGGCCATCGGCCGCGATGGCGCAGACGCGGATAACGAGGACGGGATCAATGCGATCTTCCGCGCCGCCCATACGATCAAGGGCTCGGCCGGCATGTTCGGCCTCGACCCGCTGGTCGATTTCACCCATGTCGCCGAGAGTGTGCTGGACAAGGTGCGCGACGGCGCCGTCGCCGTCGGCGACGACCTGGTGACGCTGCTGCTGGCCTGCTGCGACCATATCGCTACCCTGGTCGACGCGGTGGAAGCCGGCACGCTCGACGGCGACACCCGCCTCGGCGCCGCCGGCGCACCGCTGGTCGCGGCGCTGCAGGCTTACCTGGACGGTCCGCAGGCTCAGGCGCCGGCAGCGGCTGCCGCTATGGGCGCCGCTGTGGCCGAGACAGCGCCGGCTGCCCTGCAGCAATGGAAGATCTCGCTGCGCTTCGGCGCCGACACCATGCGCAACGGCATGGACCCGCTCTCCTTCATCCGCTATCTGGGCCAGCTGGGCAGCATCACCGGCATCGCCACGCTGGACGAGCGCCTGCCCGCCGCCGACGAATTCGATCCGGAATCCTGCTACCTCGGCTTCGAGATCGGCTTTGCCAGCAGCGCAGACCTGGCCACGATCGACGGCGTGTTCGACTTCGTGCGCGACGACTGCGAGATCGCCATCGCGGCGCAGGCCGCACCCGAAGCTCCCGCCCCCGCCCTCGCCCCTGCCCCTGCCTTGGCTCCCGCGCCAGTGCCGGTACCGCCGGCAGCCGCACCGGTCGCCGACAGTGCCACCGAGAGTACCAACGCCGCCCCCGCGCGCCAGAGCCAGAAACAGGAAAAGCGCTCGGTGCGCGTCGACGCCGACAAGCTCGACCGCCTGATCGACCTGGTCGGCGAATTGATCATCGCCGGCGCCAGCGCCAACCTGGTGGCGCGCCGCACCCAGATCGCCGATCTGCTCGAGTGCACCTCGACCCTGTCCGGCCTGGTCGAAGAAGTGCGCGACAGCGCGCTGCAGCTGCGCATGGTCAAGATCGGCGCCACCTTCAACCGCTTCCAGCGCGTGGTGCACGACGTCTCGCGCGAACTGGGCAAGGACATCCGCCTGCAGGTGAATGGCGAGGACGCGGAGCTGGACAAGACCGTCGTCGAAAAGATCGGCGACCCGCTGACCCACCTGGTGCGCAACGCGATGGACCACGGCATCGAGCCTGCCGACGTACGTGTGGCGCGCGGAAAACCGGCGCACGGCACGGTGGCGCTGAACGCCTACCACGAGTCCGGCAGCATCGTGATCGAAGTGTCCGACGATGGCGGCGGCTTGAAACGCGAACGCATCCTGGCCAAGGCGCTCGAGCGCGGCCTGGCCGAACCGGGCCGCGGCTACAGCGACAAGGAGATCTTCGGCATGATCTTCGAACCCGGCTTCTCGACCGCCGAGCAGGTGACCAACCTGTCCGGCCGCGGGGTCGGCATGGACGTCGTCAAGCGCAACATCCTGGCGCTGCGCGGCAGCGTCGACATCGCCAGCAGCGAAGGCGCCGGCACTACAGTCACCGTGCGCCTACCGCTGACGCTGGCCATCATCAACGGCTTCCAGGTCGGGGTCGGCAAGTCGGTGTTCGTGATCCCGATGGAGATGGTCGAGGAATGCATCGAGTTCCGCGAGCTCGAGGGAGGAGCGCCCGGCCATGACTATGTCGACCTGCGCGGCAGCCCGCTGCCCTTCGTGCGCCTGCGCGAACGCTTCCGCATCGGCGGCGCACCGGCGCGCCGGCGCAGCATCGTGGTGGTGCGCTACGGCAGCACCCGGGCCGGCCTGGTCGTCGACAGCCTGCTGGGCGAGTTCCAGACCGTGATCAAGCCGCTCGGCAAGGTGTTTGCCGGCGCGCGCTTCCTGTCCGGTTCTTCGATCCTCGGCAACGGCGACGTCGCGCTGATCCTCGACATGGCAGCGCTGCTGCACGACGTCGAGAACGAACACCAACTATCAACATTCAACACTATCTGACCTGGAGAGCCACCGTGCTTAAGAACCTGAAAATCGGCATCCGCCTCGGCCTCGGCTTCGGCGCCCTGCTGCTGCTGCTGCTGGCGACCGCCGTGCTCGGCATCGACCGCATGGCGTCGATGAACCAAGCCACCGTGGGCATCACGACGGACGCCTACCCGAAGGTCGTGCTGGCCAAGGACCTGATCCGCGACGCCGCCGACGTGCCGCGCCAGATGCGCGGGATGCTGCTGGCCGTCGACGAAGCCGAGGTCGAGCGCTATCGCAAGCAGACCGAGAAAGCGCGCGCCAACATCCAGGCCGGCATCGCCGAGCTGACCAAGGTGGTTGCCAGCGAGGGCGGCAAGAAGCTGTTGAAGGAGATCGTCGACGCCAATGCGGCACTGGAGCCGATGTATGCCCAGGTCTACGGCATGGTGCGCGGCGAACGCCAGCGCGCAGCGGAATATATCAGCAAGCAACTGGTGCCAGCCGACCGCGCACTGACCGAAGCCGCCGGCGCGCTGGCCAAGCACCAGGCCGACAAGATGGACGCCCTCGCGCAGCAGGCCGCCAAGACCTACGACGAGACGCGCCAGCTGGTGATCGGCATCACGGCCGGCGCCGCGCTGCTGGCCGTGCTGGTGGCGACCCTGATCACCCTGTCCGTCACCCGGCCGCTGCGCCAGGCGGTGCAGGCCGCCGACAGCCTGGCCGCCGGCGACCTGGCCGTGGACATCAAGGCGACCAGCCGCGACGAAGCCGGCCTGCTGCTGGCCGCGATGAAGAACATGGTGGAAAAACTGACCCACGTGGTCGGCGAAGTGAACGGCGGCGCCCAGTCGCTGGCCTCGGCTTCCGAGGAAGTCAGCGCCACCGCGCAGTCGCTGTCGCAGGCGGCGTCCGAGCAGGCGGCCGGCGTCGAGGAAACCAGCGCTTCGCTGGAACAGATGACCGCCTCGATCGCGCAGAACACCGAGAATGCCCGCGTCACCGACGGCATGGCCTCGCAGGCGGCGCGCGAAGCGGCCGAAGGCGGCGAAGCGGTGAAAGCCACTGTCACCGCGATGAAGCGGATCGCCAAGCAGATCGGCATCATCGACGACATCGCTTATCAAACCAACCTGCTGGCGCTGAACGCGGCGATCGAGGCGGCGCGTGCCGGCGAGCACGGCAAGGGTTTCGCGGTGGTGGCGGCCGAGGTGCGCAAGCTGGCCGAGCGCAGCCAGGTGGCGGCGCAGGAAATCGGCGAAGTCGCGACCAGCAGCGTCGAACTGGCCGAACACGCAGGTGCCCTGCTCGACCGCATGGTGCCGAACATCCGCAAGACGTCCGACCTGGTGCAGGAGATCACGGCGGCTTCGGAAGAGCAGTCGTCCGGCGTCGGCCAGATCAACGCCGCCGTCGGCCAGATGAGCCAGACCACGCAGATGAACGCGTCCAGTTCGGAAGAGCTGGCGGCAACGGCCGAAGAGATGAGCAGCCAGGCCGAGCAGCTGCAGCAGGCGATGGCCTTCTTCCGCCTGGGCGCCGGCGGCGGCACCCAGCCTCCTGCCCGCCGCGCGCCGCCGCTGCGCACGCCGCCAGCGCCGAAGCGCGCCAGCATCGCCATGCAGAACCCGGCTTTCGCCGCCGAAATCGGCCCCGACGAAAGCAATTTCACCCGCTTCTAACCTCTCACTGGGAATGCCATGTTACGGAACCTGAAAATCAGCGTGCGCCTGGGTCTGGCGTTCGGCATCAGCAGCCTGCTGCTGCTGGCCATCATCGTGCTCGGCATCAGCCGCCTGGCCGACGTCAGCGACAACGTCGACGAGCTGGCCAAGGACAAGTACCCGAAAGTCGTGTGGAGCTACACCCTGATCGGCGACATCCAGCAGATCGCCCTGTCGATGCGCAACGTGACCATCGCCACCGATCCGGCCGTGGTGCGCCGCGAACTGGCCACGATCGATGGCGCCAAGGCCTCGATCGTCACCCACATCGGCAAGCTCGAACAAAACATCGCCTCGGCCAAGGGCAAGGAGCTGCTGCGCGCGATGCTGGAAGCGCGCACCCGCTACCGCGGCTTCCAGGAAGAGTTCATCCGCCTCGCCACCGAGGGCAAGCAGGAAGAGGCACGCGCGCTGCTGGCCAACAAGATCGACGCCACCCAGGCCGCCTACATCGAATCGCTGCGCCAGCTGATCGATTACCAGAGCCAGCGGATGGAAACCTCGGTCCAGGAAGCCAATGCCGAATACCTGGCCGCGCGCCGCAGCATGACGGTGCTGGGCGCGGTGGCGGTCGCCTTCGCCATCGCAATGGCACTGTGGATCACGCTGTCGATCACGCGCCTGCTGGGCGGCGAGCCGGCCTACGCGGCCGACCTGCTCAAGCGCATCTCGGCGGGCGACCTATCGGCCGACGTCGTCACCCGCAAGGGCGACAGCGACAGCATGCTGGCGGCCGTGGCCCAGATGGTCGGCAAGCTGCGCCAGGTGATCGCCGGCCAGCGCGCCGTGGTGGAAGCCGCCAACCGCGGCGATTTCGGCCAGCGCATCGACACCGCCGGGCTGCAGGGCTTCCAGAAGGACATGGGCGACGGCTTGAACCAGTTGGTCACCACCACCGGCGCCAGCATCGACGACGTGGTGCGTGTGATGTCGGCGCTGTCCGAAGGCGACCTGACCAAGCGCATCGACAAGGACTACCAGGGCGCCTTCGCCAAGCTGAAGGACTATTCGAATTCGACCATGGACAAGCTGGCCCACGTGGTCGGCGAAGTGAACAGCGGCGCGCAGTCCCTGGCCTCGGCCTCCGAGGAAGTCAGCGCCACCGCGCAATCGCTGTCGCAGGCGGCGTCCGAACAGGCGGCCGGCGTCGAGGAAACCAGCGCCTCGCTGGAACAGATGACCGCATCGATCTCGCAGAACACCGAGAATGCCCGCGTCACCGACGGCATGGCCTCGCAGGCAGCGCGCGAAGCGGCCGAAGGCGGCGAAGCGGTGAAAGCCACCGTCACCGCGATGAAGCAGATTGCGAAACAGATCGGCATCATCGACGACATCGCCTACCAGACCAACCTGCTGGCGCTGAACGCGGCGATCGAAGCGGCGCGCGCCGGCGAACACGGCAAGGGCTTTGCGGTGGTGGCGGCCGAAGTGCGCAAGCTGGCCGAGCGCAGCCAGGTGGCGGCGCAGGAAATCGGCGAAGTCGCGACCAGCAGCGTCGAACTGGCCGAACACGCAGGCGCCCTGCTCGACCGCATGGTGCCGAACATCCGCAAGACGTCCGACCTGGTGCAGGAGATCACGGCGGCTTCAGAAGAGCAGTCGTCCGGCGTCGGCCAGATCAATGCCGCCGTCGGCCAGATGAACCAGACCACGCAGATGAATGCATCCAGTTCGGAAGAGCTGGCGGCGACCGCCGAAGAGATGAGCAGCCAGGCCGAGCAACTGCAGCAGGCGATGGCCTTCTTCCGCGTCGCGCATGCAGCCCCGCGCGCGCGCCTGGCGGCCGTACCGCGCACGGCGCCGGCGCACCCTGCCCGCAGCCGTAGCAGCAGCACCGGCGGCAGCACCCTGCGCCTGGCCGACAGCTTCGCCACCCAGGGCGAGCTGGACGAAACCAACTTCACCCATTTCTGACATGAACAGCGACATCGACAAGCACGCCAAGACGGACGCCAGCGCGCCGGCGCAATACCTGACCTTCATGCTGGGCGGCGAATCGTTTGGCATCGGCATCATGGCGGTCAAGGAGATCATCGAATTCGGCAGCGTCACCGAGGTGCCGATGATGCCGGCCTCGATCCGCGGCGTGATCAACCTGCGCGGCGCGGTGGTGCCGGTAATGGACCTGGCGGCGCGCTTCGGCCGTCCCCCGGCGGTGCCGGGCAAGCGCACCTGCATCGTGATCGTCGAGCTGGACCTCGAGGGCGAGCGCCAGGTCACCGGCGTGGTCGTCGACGCGGTCAGCGCGGTGCTCGATATCCCGGCGGCCGAGATCGAACCAGCGCCCTCGTTCGGCACCCGCATCCGCGGCGACTTCATCGCCGGCATGGGCAAGGTGAACGGCAAGTTCGTGATCCTGCTGAACGTGGAACAGGTGCTCAGGATCGAGGGCTTGCCGGAGCTGTCCTCCACCGACCTGGCCGCGGCCTGACGCATCGGCTCGAGCGCGCCATGCAACAGCACACCATCAGCGGCAGCGAGTTCGCCAGCTTCCAGCGCTTCATCTTCGACATCGCCGGCATCACGATGTCCGATTCGAAAAAGGCGCTGGTCAGCGGGCGCCTGGCCAAGCGTTTGCAGCACTACGGCCTGCCGACCTACGACGCCTATTTCCGCCTGCTGAGCGACGGCACGCATCCCGAGGAAGTGCAGCAGGCGGTCGACCTGCTCACCACCAACGAGACCTATTTCTTCCGCGAGGCGCGCCACTTCGACCTGCTGCGCCAGGCGGCGGAGAGCGCCCGCCCTTCCCTGCGCGCGGGATCGCCGTTCCGCGTCTGGAGCGCGGCCTGCTCGTCCGGCGAGGAGCCGTACAGCATGGCGATGGTGCTGGCCGACGTGCTGGGCGACGCGCCCTGGGAGATCACCGCGTCCGACATCAGCACCCGCGTGCTGCAGCGCGCCCGCACCGGGCACTACCCGATGGAGCGCGCCAGCCACCTGCCGCACGCGTACCTGCGCCGCTACTGCCTGAAAGGGATCCGCGAGCAGCAGGGCACGCTGCTGGTCGAGCGCGCCCTGCGCCAGCGCGTGCGCTTCCGCCAGGTCAACCTGAACACCGACCTGCCGGGGGATCTCGGCAGCTACGACGCCATCTTCCTGCGCAACGTGATGATCTACTTTAACGGCGACACCAAGCGCCAGGTGGTCGCGCGCGTCGTCGCGCGCCTGAAGCCCGGCGGCCATTTCATCATCGGCCATTCCGAGAGCCTGCAGGACATCAACGACAGCCTGCATTCGGTGATGCCGTCGGTGTACCGCAAACCGGGTTGAACGCATGCCGCTGAACGAGATCAAGGTGCTGGTGGTGGACGACTCGGCCGTCGTGCGCAAGGTGCTGGGCACGATGCTGGAGAGCGCGCCCGGCATCCGCCTGCTGCACGCCGTGGCCGACCCGCTGCTGGCGATCGAGCGCATGAAGCAGCAGTGGCCGGACGTGATCGTGCTCGACGTCGAGATGCCGCGCATGGACGGCATCACCTTCCTGAAAAAGATCATGGCCGAGCGCCCGACGCCGGTCGTGATCTGCTCGACGCTGACCGACAAGGGCGCCGAGACCACGATGGCGGCCATGGCGGCCGGCGCGGTCTCCATCATCACCAAGCCCAAGCTGGGCCTGAAGGACTTCCTGACCGAGAGCGCGGACGAACTGGTGGCCGCGGTGCGCGCCGCCGCCCAGGTCAACGTGCGGCGCCTGGCCGCGCGCGCGGCCCTGCAGGCAGCACCGGCGCCGGCGGCGAAACTGAGCGCCGACGCCATCCTGGCGCCGGCCGTGGACACGCGCGCGCCGCTGCGAACCACCGAGCGGGTGGTCGCGATCGGCACCTCCACCGGCGGCACGCTGGCGCTAGAAGAAGTATTGACGGCGCTGCCGCGCGTGACGCCGGGCATCGTCATTGTCCAGCACATGCCGGAAAAATTCACCGCCGCGTTTGCCGAGCGGCTGAATAAACTCTGCCAGATCGAGGTGCGCGAAGCGCGCCACGGCGACCGCGTGCTGCCCGGCCGCGCGCTGATCGCCCCCGGCGGCCGCCACATGCTGCTGCGGCGCGACGGCGCCCAGTATTACGCCGACGTGATCGACGGCCCGCTGGTGAACCGCCACCGGCCCTCGGTGGACGTGCTGTTCCGCTCCGTGGCGCGCCAGGCCGGCGCCAACGCGCTCGGCATCATCATGACCGGCATGGGCGACGACGGCGCCGCCGGCCTGCTCGAGATGCGCAAGGCCGGCGCGCGCACCGTGGCCCAGGACGAGGACAGCTGCGTGGTCTACGGCATGCCCAAGGAAGCGGTGAAGCGCGGCGCGGTCGAAAAGAGCGTGCCCTTGACGTCGATCCACCGCGAGATCCTGCAGCAGTTGGCGGCGCGCTGAGCCCGGCGGAAGTTCCGCTTCCGGCAAGCCTGCCGATTTTCCGGCATCATCGTCTCCTCGATAGCATTCACACAAGGAGAACACAATGTCCGGCAACAGCGCCAATCCCTTCACGCCCTACGTCCCACCGCGCGTCTGGTCGCCCGCCACCCAGACCGGCGGTGCCTTCGCCAGCATCAACCGCCCGGTCGCCGGCGCCACCCACGAGCAGGAACTGCCGGTCGGCAAGCATCCGCTGCAACTGTATTCGCTCGGCACCCCGAACGGCCAGAAGGTCACCATCATGCTGGAAGAGCTGCTGGCGGCCGGCCATGGCGGCGCCGAATACGATGCCTGGCTGATCAAGATCGGCGAAGGCGCCCAGTTTGGCAGCGGCTTCGTCGACATCAACCCGAACTCCAAGATTCCGGCGCTGCTCGACCGCAGCGGCGAGACCCCGGTGCGCGTGTTCGAATCCGGCTCGATCCTGGTCTACCTGGCCGAGAAGTTCGGCGCCTTCCTGCCGAAGGACCTGGTGGCGCGTACCGAAACCTTCAACTGGCTGATGTGGCAGATGGGCTCGGCGCCCTTCGTGGGCGGCGGCTTCGGCCACTTCTTTGCCTACGCGCCGGAAAAGCTGGAATACCCGATCAACCGCTACGCGATGGAAACCAAGCGCCAGCTCGACGTGCTGGACCGCCTGCTGGCCGAGCGCCGCTTCATCGCCGGCGACGAGTACACCATTGCCGACATGGCGATCTGGCCGTGGTACGGCGGCCTGGTGCTGGGCGAGCTGTATGGCGCCGCCGAGTTCCTGTCGGTGCACAACTACCAGCAGATCCGCCGCTGGGCCGACGAAGTCGCCGCCCGCCCGGCCGTCCAGCGCGGCCGCCGCGTGAACGGCGTGCGCGGCGACCCGGCGACCCAAGTGCCGGAACGCCACGACGCGTCGGATCTGGATTGATCGTGTTTCCTGGCGTCTAGCGAACGCACCCTGATATCGATTGACGTTAGCATTTGTTCATTATCAGTCGATTATCAGGAGTACCGAACAATGGATTCGCAAAACGACAAGCCCGACGGCAAAGCGGACGACAGCGTCCAATCCTCGCGCCGCCGCTTCGTCGGCACGGTGGCAGCCGGCATCGCCGGCGGTGCCGCCCTCGCCCCCGGCCTGGGCCAGGCGCAGGCGGGCGCACCCGCCACCAACCCGCCCCGTCCACTGACCCCGCCCCCCTATCCGAAGCCGCCGTTCCAGCGCCAGAAGCAGGAGTGGCCTGGCCTGGCGAGCAAGATGACGCCGCGTCCCGACCATGGCGAAACCACGTATAAAGGCAGCGGCCGCCTGACCGGGCGCCGTGCGCTGATCACCGGCGGCGATTCCGGCATGGGCCGCGCCGCCGCCATCGCCTATGCGCGCGAAGGCGCCGACGTCGCCATCAACTACCTGCCGGCCGAGGAGCCGGATGCGCGCGAAGTCGCGGACCTGATCCGCCAGGCCGGCCGCAAGGCGGTACTGATTCCCGGCGACCTGCGCGACGAGAACTTCTGCAAGAAGCTGGTGGCGGATGCCGCCAGACAGCTCGGCGGCCTCGACATCCTGGTCAGCAACGCCGCGCGCCAGCAATCGCTGCCCTCCATCCTCGACCTGTCGACGGCCGAGATGGACCAGACCTTCAAGACCAACCTGTATGCGATGTTCTGGATCGTCAAGGCGGCGGTGCCGCTGATGCCGCAAGGAAGCAGCATCATCGTGACGGCCTCGGTCCAGGCCTACGATCCCTCACCCAACCTGCTGGCCTATGCCTCGACCAAGGCGGCGCAGGTGGCGTTCGTCAAGGCACTGGCCAAGCAGCTGGCCGAGAAAGGCATCCGCGTGAACGCGGTGGCGCCGGGTCCGATCTGGACGCCGCTGCAAGTGACCGGCGGTCAGACCCAGGAAGGGCTGGAGAAATTCGGTGCGGATTCGCCGCTGAAACGGCCGGGCCAGCCGGGCGAACTGGCTGGCGCCTACGTCAACCTGGCATCAAGCGAATCGTCGTACACCACCGGCCAGGTGTATGGTGTGACCGGGGGCGCGGGTTTCCCGTAAGCCGTTTGACGGCACCGCCGTTTGCGTTCAGCGGCGCAGCCGGCACGCCGATGCCAGTTTCGCCAGCAGCGAAGCCAACCATGAGCGGGTGGGTATGGGTTGGCCGAGCGGACCGGCGACGTTGCAGCGTGGATGAATCAGCATGTTGTCAAACTCCAATTTATTGTCAGAATAATCATGCTGCCCCATTGCTTCCGTGCGCCAGCTCGCATAACAAGAACTCAAGGATACGTGGCAGACGACAGCGCATGGTGGCCGCACTCGGCCGGCCATTTGCACAATTGATCTGCCTCAAATGAATGAATTATTCAGGAGCAAGCCATGGGTTATTCGGAACGCGACAAATACGGCATGTACAAGGCCAGCAGCGGCGGTGCGGGACCGGGTCCGGCGCTGATGGGAGCGGACACGCTGCTCGGCGAAAAAGTCGTCAACGCCTACGACATCGAGCTGGGCGACATCAAGGAGATCATGCTCGACATGCAGACCGGCCAGGTCGCCTACGCGGTGCTGGCCTTCGGCGGCTTCATGGGCATGGGCGAAAAGCTGTTCGCCGTGCCCTGGCAGGCGCTGCACCTGGATACCGCCAATAAACGCTTCCTGCTGAACGTCGACAAGGACCGCCTGAAGACCGCGCCCGGCTTCGACAAGGATGCCTGGCCCGACATGGCCGACATGCAGTGGGCGAATTCGATCCACGCCTTCTACGGTACCGACCCCAACCGCCCGGGCGCACCGACGCGGGCGCCCGGTGACTTGGGCACGGGTGCCGGTGACCTGGGCACGGACAGCGGCAACAGCCTCGATCCGCGCGCCGGCAACCAGGGCGGCGACAGCGACATCAGCCGTATCCGCGGCAGCAATATCGGCTGAGCGGGCCCGACGCGCCCATGCAGATGGCCGTGTATGCCGGCTTCCCGGCGGCGCTGAACGGGCTGTTTGCGGCGAAGGAGGTGTTTGCCGAGCTGGATGCCGACGCTTCCGCAAAACCGCAGTGATCCTTCGATAATGCCGCAACCCGGATAGCGCGGCCTGCCCTAGACTTGGCGTTCGTTATTGCTGAGACAAGGGCCATGCATATTGAACACATCCGTTTCGACAAGGTCTTCGACGTGCAGGCCCGCACCTTCAGCTTCACGAGCGCGGGCAAGAACCGCTATGGCGTCCAACTGCCTGGCCGCATCGTGCCGCATGAAGGCGCGACCTGTACCATCGTGTTGGAGAGGCCTGACGACTGGTCGAGGGTACTCGGCTGGCGTGAACTCGGCGGGCAAGAAATCTTTGTGCCGGGGCATGTCCGGACCGTGAATGCGGCCTTCGTGGAGGCAATTTTCTGTCTGCTGTATGTGATCCTGTCGGCCGGCATCGACGACATGCACCCGTGGCTGCTGCTCCTGCTCCCTTTCGCGTTCGTCTGGCGGCTCGTGCTGGCGCGGCGCCGCAACCGCGCGCTGCGCCAGGTCCTGCTGGCGCAGACCTGAAGCGCCGCATCAGCGCAACATCGACTCCCACACCTTCTGCAGCCGCTTGCTCGACACCGGCATCGGCGTGCGCAGCTCCTGCGCGAACAGCGACACACGCAGCTCTTCCAGCATCCAACGGAACTCGATCATGCGCGGATCGATGTTCTTCAGCGGCTGGTTCTTCACCGTGCGCTGGAACTGGCTGGCGGCGGTCTGCCACTCGGCCATCAACTGGGCGTCGCGCGAGGCATTGGTGCGCAGCTTTTCGAGGCGGATGTTCATCCCTTTCAGGTAGCGCGGGAAGTGCGATAGCTGGGTGTAGTCGGTCTCGGCGACGAAACGCTTGTGCACCAGGCCCTGCAACTGCGCTTGCATGTCGGCCGCCACCGCCTGCGGCAAGCCCTGCAGCTTCTTCGGCAAGCCGTGGAACTCGGCCAGGATCGAACCGACCAGGCGCGCCACCTCGTTGATCAGGAGGCCCAGGCGGCCCTTGCCTTCGTCCTTGCGCTTGTTGAACGATGTGGCATCGTGCGGCAGCGGATCCTGCATGCAGGCGATCTCGATCGCCTTGTTGACGATCTGATCGCGCAGCTCGTCCGGCGAGCCGACCGACATGAACTGCATGCCCATCTGCTGCAGGCCGGGCACGTTCTTCTCGGCGAACTTCAGCTGCTCCTTGAACTGTAGCGCGAACAGGCGGCGCAGGCCGATGCGATGGGTGCGCGCCGCCACGTTCGGGTCGTCGAACACTTCCAGGTCGCACGCATTGCCCTTGTCGACCAGGGCCGGGAAGCCGATCAGGGTCAGCTTGCCCTGGTTGATTTCCAGGAGCTCGGGCAGCTCGCCGAAGGTCCAGCTGGTGATGTTCGTATGCTGGCTGACAGCCGGCGCTTTCTGCTCCTGGGCCGGCGCCGCCGCAGCGCCGCCCTTGCCTTTCGCCGGGGCGGACGCGCCGGCAGCGGCCGGCGCAGGCTTGCCGAACGCCGCCTGCACCGTGCTGGCGGATGCCGGCGTCTGCTCGGCCATGCGCTGGAAGCTCTGGCGCGCCTGCCCGCCCAGCTCCGCCTGCAGCGTCGCCAGGTTGCGGCCCATGTCGAGCTGGCGGCCATGCTCGTCGACCACCTTGAAATTCATGAAAAGGTGGGCCGGCAGGGTTTCAAGCTTGAAGTCGGTCGTGAGCACGCGCGCGCTGGTGTGCTGGTGGATGTCGGCGATCAGGGCGTCGACCAGGTCGCCGCGGCCGAAGCGCACCGGGTCCTGGTTACGGTCGAAGAAGCCGGCCGCGTAGTCCGGCAGCGGCACGCAGTGGCGGCGCAGCTTCTGCGGCAGCGATTTCAACAGCAGCTGCACCTTCTCCTTCAGCATGCCCGGCACCAGCCAGCCGGCGCGCTCGCGCGGGATCTGGTTCAGCGCGAACAGCGGCACGCTCAAGGTCACGCCGTCGCGCGGGCTGCCCGGCTCGAAGTGATAGGTCAGCGCCATCTCGATGCCGGTGACGTTCATCGTCTTCGGGAACAGCTCGGTGGTGACGCCGGCCGCCTCGTGGCGCATCAGTTCTTCGCGCACCAGGTAGAGCAGCTTGGGGTTGTCGCGCGAAGCGTCCTTGTACCATTTTTCGAAACCGGCGCCGTTGACGATGTCCGCCGGGACCTGCTGGTCGTAGAAGGCGGCGATCAGCTGGTCGTCCACCAGCACGTCGAGGCGGCGCGACTTGTGTTCGAGGTTCTCGATCTCGCGCACCAGCTTGTGGTTGTGGGCGAAGAACGGCGCGCGCGTCTCGTAGTCGCCGGCGACCAGCGCGTCGCGGATGAAGATCTCGCGCGCTTCCGCCGGGTTGTGGAGCGCATAGTTGATGCGGCGCTGGCTGTAGACGACGATGCCGTACAGGGTCGCGCGCTCGGCCGCCGTGACTTGCGCGCTGCGCTTTTCCCAGCGCGGCTCGCCCCACGACTTCTTGAGCAGGTGGCCGCCGATCTTCTCGACCCACTCGGGCTGGATCTGGGCCAGGCAGCGCGCGTACAGGCGCGTGGTCTCGACCAGCTCGGCCGCCATCACCCACTTGCCGGCCTTTTTGCCCAGCGAGGAGCCGGGCCAGATGTGGAACTTGATGCCGCGCGCGCCGAGGTAGCCGCCGCCGCCCTGGGCGGCGCGGGACGCGGTCGCGCCCTCCTCTTCGATCTTGTAGCCGATGTTCCCCAGCAGGCCGGTCAGCAGCGCCAGGTGCACCTGGTCGTAGGTGGCCGGCAGCTCGTTCAGGCGCCAGCCCTGCTCGCGCACGATGGTCAGCAGCTGCGAATGCACGTCGCGCCACTCGCGCAGGCGCACCTGCGACAGGAAATTCTCGCGGCAGTTTTCCTGCAGCTGGCGGTTGGTCTTCTTGTGCTCGATGGCGTCTTCGAACCAGCGCCAGATCTTCACGAAGCTCAGGAATTCGCTTTTCTCGTCGGCGAACTTCTTGTGCTTCTCGTCGGCCTGCTGCTGGTATTCCATGGGCCGGTCGCGCGGGTCCTGCACCGACAGCGCCGAGGCGATGATCAGCATCTCGGTCAGGCTGTTGTTGTCGACCGCGGCCAGGATCATGCGGCCGACGCGCGGGTCGAGCGGCAGCTTGGCCAGCTTGCGCCCCATCGCGGTGAGTTCGTTATTGTCGTCGACCGCACCGAGTTCCTGCAGCAGCTGGTAGCCGTCGGCGATGGCGCGGCCCTGCGGCGACTCGACGAAGGGGAAGGTCTCGACGTCGGTCAGGTGCAGTGACTTCATGCGCAGGATGACCGCCGCCAGCGACGAGCGCAGGATTTCCGGCTCGGTGAACTTGGGGCGCTGCAGGAAATCGTCTTCCTCGTACAGGCGGATGCAGACGCCGTCGGCCACGCGGCCGCAACGGCCGGCGCGCTGGTTGGCGGCCGACTGCGCGATCGCCTCGACCTGCAGCTGCTCGACCTTGTTGCGGAAGCTGTAGCGTTTGACACGCGCCAGGCCGGAGTCGACCACGTAGCGGATGCCGGGTACGGTCAGCGAGGTCTCGGCCACGTTGGTCGCCAGCACGATGCGGCGCGCGTTGGTGGTGCGGAAGACCTTGTCCTGCTCTTCGACCGACAGGCGCGCGAACAGCGGCAGGATCTCGACGTGCGGCGGATGCTGCTTCCTCAGCGCCTCGGCGCAGTCGCGGATCTCGCGTTCGCCCGGAAGGAATACCAGCACGTCGCCGGAGCCCAGGCGGCACAGTTCATCGACGCCGTCGACCACCGCATCGATCAGGTCGCGCTTCTCGCGCGCGGCCTGGGCCTTGTTGGTGGGCTTGTCGCCGCCGCCCGTGGGCGCGGCGACCGGGTCGCGGTCGACCGGACGATAACGCACCTCGACCTTGTACAGTCGGCCCGACACCTCGATGACCGGCACCGGTTTTTCGGGCGTGCCGAAGTGGCGCGCAAAGCGCTCGGCATCGATCGTCGCCGAGGTGATGATGATCTTCAGGTCGGGCCGGCGCGGCAGGATCTGCTTCAGGTAGCCGAGCAGGAAGTCGATGTTCAGGCTGCGCTCGTGCGCCTCGTCGATGATGATGGTGTCGTAGGCGCGCAGCAGCGGATCGGTCTGGGTCTCGGCCAGCAGGATACCGTCGGTCATCAGCTTGACCCAGGCGCCCGGCTGCAGCGTGTCGTTGAAGCGCACCTTGTAGCCGACGTGCTCGCCCAGCGGCGTGCCCAACTCGTGCGCGATGCGCTTGGCAGTGCTGGATGCCGCGATCCGGCGCGGCTGGGTGTGGCCGATCAGGCCCTTCTCGCCGCGGCCGAGTTCCAGGCAGATTTTAGGCAGCTGGGTAGTCTTGCCGGAACCGGTCTCGCCGGACACGATGATGACCTGGTGCTTGGTCAAGGCTTCGGCGATTTCCTGGCGCCGCCCCGAGACGGGCAGGTCTTCCGGGAACACGATGGCCGGCAGCGGGGTACGCAGGGGCGCCGCGCGTTCGCCGCCGTCGCGCGGTGGACGTTCGCCGCGCGGGCGCCGTTCGCCGTCGCCCGGCTTGTTTGCCGGCTTGTGGGGCTGCTGGCGTTCGCCGTTCTGCGGCGTCGCCGGCGCGGCAGGTGCACGCACTTTGGCCTCGGCCAGCGCACTGGCCAGCGCGCCCTCGCGCGCCTGCGCGCGCGGCGGGTTCTGTCCACCGCCCTGAGCGCGATTGCGCTGACCCTCCTGCGCACCCTGACCGGCGCCCTGCCGGCCACCGCCCTGTCGGCCGCCGCCGGCGTCACCCTGTCCACGGCGCTCGCCGCGCTCGCCCGCTTCGCGGTGCGGACGTTCCGGCTTCGCCTGCAGCTCGTTCGTGCGCGTCAAAGGCGCACGCGTCTCGCCCTGGCGCGACGGGGTGGCATTCGGTTCGGAAGTTGCTGCGCGCGCCGGGCTCGGCGAAGGCTTGTTACTCTGTTCTGACATTGATTTTTACAAGGAATTTGGTGCGCAAGTCGCGCAGCCAATTATAATGCGGCAAATGGAAAACCCTACCCAATTCGTCCAGTGGCTGCGCTCGGTCGCGCCGTATATTCATGCGTTCGGCGGCAAGACTTTCGTCGTCGCTTTTCCGGGTGAACTGGTCGCCTCCGGCGATTTGCCGGTGCTCGCGCAAGATCTCTCGCTACTCGTCGGCCTCGGCATCCGCGTGGTGCTGGTACATGGTTCGCGCCCCCAGGTTGCCGAGCAGCTCGCACTGCGTAACGTCGAGGGCCGCTTCCACAACGGCGTGCGCATCACCGACACCGCGGCAATGGAATGCGCCAAGGAAGCCGCCGGCGAACTGCGCCTCGACATCGAGGCCGCGTTCAGCCAGGGTTTGCCGAACACGCCGATGTCGAATGCCCACATCAGCATCGTGTCCGGCAACTTCGTCACCGCACGCCCGCTCGGCGTCATCGACGGCGTCGACCACGAACTGACCGGCGTCACGCGCAAGGTCGCGGCCGACAAGATCGCCCCGATCCTGCAGACCGAGGACAACATTGTGCTGCTGTCGCCGCTGGGCTTCTCCCCGACCGGCGAACTGTTCAACCTGACCATGGAAGACGTGGCGGTGTCTGCCGCGATCGCCCTGCACGCCGAAAAGCTGATCTTCATCACCGAGACGCCGCTGATGAAGGACGCCGCCGGCGAGGATATCCGGGAACTGTCGTCGCACCAGGCCGAAGCCGTGCTGCAAGCCGGCTTCCTGCCATCCGACGCGTCCTACTACCTGCAACACGCGATCAAGGCCTGCAACAGCGGCGTCGACCGCGCCCACATCCTGCCTTTCGAAATGGATGGCTCGACCCTGCTCGAACTGTTCACCCACGACGGCGTGGGCACCATGATCAGCCACGAGAACCTGGAAAGCCTGCGCATTGCCTCAATTGAGGACGTCGGCGGAATTATCAAGCTCATCGAACCGCTGGAAGCCGACGGCACGCTGGTCAAGCGCGGCCGCGAGCTGATCGAGCGCGAGATCGAGCAGTTTTCCGTGATCGAGCACGACGGGGTGATCTTCGGCTGCGCGGCGCTGTACCCGTTCCCGGATTCGAAGATGGCCGAAATGGCATGTCTGACCATCAGCCCGGAGGCCCAGGCCCAGGGCGACGGCGAGCGCATCCTCAAGCACATGGAAAACCGCGCCAAGGCGGCCGGCATGACCAAGCTGTTCGTGCTGACCACACGCACCTCGCACTGGTTCAAGAAGCGTGGCTTCGTGCCGGCGACCGTGGACGATTTGCCGAAGGACCGGGCGCATATGTACAACTGGCAGCGGCGGTCGCAGATTCTGATCAAGACGCTGTAAGCAGCACCGTTACTGCGAAATTAAGTGATCGTCATTCCCGCTTTCGCGGGAATGACAGATGATCGGTAGGTTTTCCGCGCCCCATTTATAATCACGCTTTCAGATACCAACCAGGAGCACAAAAAATGGCCCGCACCGTCCACTGCATCAAACTGAACAAGGAAGCCGAAGGCCTCGATATGCTGCCTTACCCGGGCGAACTGGGCAAGCGCATCTATGAAAGCGTGTCGAAGGAAGCCTGGCAGGCCTGGCTGAAGCACCAGACCATGCTGATCAACGAAAACCGCCTGAACATGGCCGACGCCCGCGCGCGCAAGTACCTGGCGGTCCAGATGGAAAAGCATTTCTTCGGCGAAGGCGCCGATGCCGCCGCCGGCTATGTGCCACCGGCTGCCTGATCAGATATAGCACGCAAAAAAAGGGAGCCTCGGCTCCCTTTTTTCATGGCGCCGTTGCACCCATCACATCTGCTTGCACTGGCGCAGCTCGCAGCGCGCCATGAAGACCTTGCCGTTATCGCACTGCATCCGGTAGACCTCGGCCGGTCCCGGCTCGGTGATCAGCCCGGCGCCCTTGCCGCCGCTGCAGCCTTGCTGGCGCGCCATGCGCTCGACCGTGGCCGAGGACACGCCGATGCGGAACGGGACTTTTTCGATGGGCACACCGCCCGCATCGGCCAGGCCGGCCGGTGATGGCGTCGGCGCCAGTTCCGGCGCATCGGGCGCCTGCGGCCCGGGCTTGCCATGAAACGCCGAGCAGCCGCCCAGCAGTACCGATCCCACCAGCATCGCAGCGAATAGCGGTTTCATGGCGGCGTCTCCAGCTTAGAAGCTCAGGGTCTTGACGCCTTCGCCGGTGCCCAGCAGGCAGACGTCGGCGCCGCGGCGGGCGAACAGGCCGACGGCGATCACGCCGACGATCTGGTTGATCTCGGACTCGAGCGCGGCCGGATCGGTGATCGACAGGCCGGCCACGTCGAGCAGGTGGCCGCCGTTGTCGGTGACGAAGGGTTCAGTGCTGCCCGGTTTGGTGCGCAGGCGCGGCTGGCCACCCAGCTCGGTCAGGCGGCGCGCCACGGCGGCGCGCGCCATCGGCACCACTTCCACCGGCAGCGGGAAGGTGCCCAGGGTTTGCACCAGCTTGGAACCGTCGGCGATGCACACGAACTGCTTCGCGACCGAGGCCACGATTTTTTCGCGCGTCAGAGCCGCGCCGCCACCCTTGATCATGGCGCCGCCGGCGTCGATCTCGTCGGCACCGTCGACGTAGACCGAAATCGAGTCGACGTCATTCAGGTCGTAGACCGCGACGCCGTGGCCGCGCAGGCGCGCCGCGGTGGCTTCCGACGAGGCGACGGCGCCCTTGATGCGGTCCTTGATCTTGCCGAGTTCGTCGATGAAGAAGTTGGCGGTCGAGCCGGTGCCGACGCCGATGATTTCGCCGTCGACAACGTAATCGATGGCGGTGCGGGCGACTGCCTGCTTGAGTTCGTCCTGGGTCATGATGTTGGTAGGAGTAAAAGAATGCCGCCATTTTAACGGATCGTGGGCGGTGAGCGGACAATCGCCAGCGGCGCGCTCTGTTTACTTCGGAGAATTTACACTTCTACAATGCTAGTTGAATCGACACGCTGCCACATCGACATCACGCCATGCACCGACCCTGCCTCGCCTTCTTGCTCTTCCTTGCCGCCACCTGCGCCGCAGCCGCCGATTTTCCGCTCGACGTCCCGCCCGGCCCCTACCCCGTCGGCTTCCACGTCAGGCAGCAGTTCGACCGTGCCCGCGTCTACGAGCACGCCCGCGATCCGGTCACCGCGCAGAATGCGGACAGCGAACGCGCACGCCCGCTGCAGACCCTGATCTGGTATCCGGCGGCGGGTGCCGGGACGAGCAAGGGCGCGCCGATGCGCTACCGCGACTACGTCACGACCATCGCCAGCGAAGAGGACTTCCAGCGCACGCCGGCCCAGGTGCGCCGCGCCACCGAGCTGCTGGTCGATGCGCGTACCCGCGGCAGCGACGGCGACGGCGCGCGCATCGAGCGCGACCTGCGCCAGCCGGTGCGCGCCCTGCGCGACGCGCCCGAACGGCCCGGCAGCTATCCGGTCGTGATCTACGCGCCCGGCAACGGCGCCTACGGCATCGACAACGCCGACCTGTGCGAGTACCTGGCAAGCCAGGGCTATATCGTGCTCGCCAGCGCCTCGCTGGGTCCGCGCTCGCACAAGATGACGGCCGACCTCGAAGGCGCCGAGGCGCAGGCGGCGGATGTCAGCTTTTTAGCGGGCTACGCCGGTACCCTGGCGCAGGCCGATACGCGACGCGTCGCCGTCATTGGCCATGGCTGGGGCGCACTGGCGAGCGTGCTTGCGGCCGCGCGCGACGACCGCATCCGCGCGCTGGTCAGCCTGGACGGCGCCCTGCGCGCCACCTTCGACTACCTGAACGGCGGTCCGCGCGCCGCGCGCTACGTGACGCCGGAACGTCTTGGCATCCCGCTGCTGTACATCAGCCGTCTGCAAAGCGCGGAACCGGGCGAACAGGACGACCTCGGCGCCGGCGCCGGCCTGCTGGCGCGCCTGCGCTACGCCGACGTCTACCTGGCGACCATGGATTCGGCCAGCCACGTCGATTTTTCGTCGTGGTCCTTGCGCATGGCCCCGGATGCCGGCCTGAAAGGACGCACGCGCGCCCAGGCCGCGCAAGCCTACGCTGCCACCGCCCTCGTCATCGGACGCTTCCTGGACGCCCGCCTGAAGGACGACACCGCGGCACAAGGCGCGCTGGACGCCGACCTGGCCAGCGGTCGCACGCCACCCGGCATGCTGTCCTTCGCGCTGCGCCGCGCGGCCGGCCCGGCGCCGACCATGGACACCCTGCTCGACCAGCTCGGCAAGCAAGGCTTCGCGCGCATCGACGACCTGTACGACCAGTTGCATGCGCAAAATCCCGAGCTCTCGCTCGACGCGCTGCAGATCCGCGACTGGGGCTTCAAGCTGCTGCGCGCCGATCGCGCGGTGGACGCCGTGCGGGTGTTCGGCCTCGGCTTGCACCTGTATCCGGAGCGCTTCGATTTCCTGTACGACGGCATCGGCCAGGCCTGCGAGGCCGCCGGCCGGCGCGAGGAGGCGATTGCGCATTACCGGCATGCGCTGGCACTGGAGCCGGAGCAGGCGCATGCGCGCGCGAGGTTGGCGGCGCTGGGCGTCGCGTTGCCATGAACCGCAATCGGAAACTTCAGTAAGACCAATTCAAACTCACCGACCCATTGCGCGGCGGCGCATAAAAACTCTGGCTCCAGTACAGGCTCGCCAGATGCCGCTTGTCGGTGACGTTGTTCAGGTTCGCCGTCAGCTTCAGGTGCGGATTGATCTCGTACTGCGCCATCAGCCCGACCGTCGCATACGCGCCCTGCCGGATCACCGCCGCCGCGTCGTCGAGGTGGATCCTCGACTGCCAGTTGACGCTGGCACCCACCTTCAGCGCCGGCAGCGTGTCGAAGCGGTAGGTGGTCGAGCTGCGCAAGGTACGGCGCGGCACGTAGGTGCGCACGTCCTCGCCGTCCTGGCCCGCCATCGACATCGCCGCCCAGCCGATGCTGGCCTGCCAGTTGCGGGCCAGCTGCCCCGTCAACTCCACTTCCACGCCCTTCGACTGCGCATCAACGCCCGCGTAGTACGCGTCGATGCCGTTCAGGTAGCCCTCCAGCTGGGCGGTATGGCTTTGCCTGGTCTTGAAGATGGCACCGGACAGGTTGGCCTTGCCGCCGAACAGTTCGCTCTTCAGGCCGAGCTCGTAGGTCTTGCCCTCGATCGGCGCCAGGGTCTGGCGGCCGGCGTCGATTTCGCTCTGCGGATTGAAGATGGAGGTATAGCTGGCATAGGCCGCCACGTCGCGGTTGATGTCGTACACCAGGCCGGCGTAGGGCGTGGTTTTGGTGGCCGAGCGGCGGCTGTCGACGCCGAAGCTGTTGCCGGCGGTGTCGACGCCGACGACGTTGGCCCCGGTCAGCAGTTTCCAGTCGTCGGCCAGGTTCCAGCGCACCGCCGCATAGGCATTCTTGCGTTTGTCAGTGTAGCCGCCGGCATTTCTCGTGGGGCCGTAGGCCGGCAACGGGTAGCTGCCGTCGACCGCCGTATTGCCCGGCAAATCGGTGCCTACACCCGCCGCAGTCGCCTGGTTTTCGTGAATCTTTGATTGCGACCACGCCGCGCCGACGCTGAGATCATGGCGCCGGCCGGCGAGGTCGAAGTTGCCGGCCACCGACAGGTCGGCCAGCGTCTGCTTGAAGGTGTAGTCGTAATAGGTCGGGTAGCTGGTCAGGCCCAGGCCGGTTGCGCGGTCTTGGTTGCCCGACACGAAGAACAGCCGCGACACGGTCGGCGCCCGGTTGTAGGTGAGGGTCGCCTTGCTGGTCCAGCCGTTGGCGAAGCGGTGGGTCCACTCGCCGAACGTGCTGTTGACCGAGACGTTCTGGTAGGCCCAGGCGGGCGCCGTGCTGGCCGAGGTGGCGTACCGGGTCGGGCTGCCGTCTGTGTAATACAGCGGCAGCGCGCCATACATGCTGCCGTCCGCATTGCTTCGCTGGAAGCTGTAGCCGGCCGTCACCTTGTCGTTGGCGCCGAGCTTGCCTGCGACGATCACCGACGCCACCGTCCGCGTCAACTGGTAACGGTCTAGATAGCCGTTCTCGCCCTGGTCGCGCGCCAGCACGACGCGCGCCGCCCAGTCGTCGGACAGCGGCACCGAGACATCGGCGTCTAGGCGCTTGTGACCCCACGTCCCGTAGGTCACCCCGGCCGATGCGGCCAGCTTGTTGCCGGGGCGCTTGCGTAGAAAGTTGACGGTAGCCGACGGATTACCGGTCGAGGACAGCAAGCCGTTGGCGCCGCGCACGACGTCGACCTGGTCGTACAAGGCCGTGTCCAGGCTGCCGGTGACGTTGCCGAACACGAAGGGCACGCCGACGCCGTCGTACTGGAAATTGGTGATGTCGAAGCCGCGCGCCGTGTAATACATGCGGTCCGTCTCCACCGTCTCCACCGTCACGCCCGGCGTACTGGCGAGCATGTCGTTGACCGAATTCAGCTTGAAATCGTCCATCTTCTGGCGCGTGACCACTGACACCGATTGCGGCGTTTCGCGCAGCGACAGGTCAAGCCGGGTAGCCGAACTGCTATCGCCGACCGTATAGCCGTCCTGCGCGGCTGCCCCGGTGATGGTGACGACCTGCACGGCAGGCTGTTGCTGGTCGTCCGGTGCCGCGGCCAGCGCAGGGCCGGCGCAGGCGAGCGCGCAGGCCAGTGCCAGCGGATGCAGGCGGGTGGGCGGCATGGGAAAAACGGACGGACTTGGCATCGGACACTCCTGTCTTTAAATGAGAATAATAATCGTTCTCATTATAGGCAGGAATGGACAGTTAGGCTACATGCTGTCAGGCATGTTTTGTAAATCGATGCAAAGAAAGAAGGAGAACTTGACGTAACACGCGGCCACTTGAAGAACTCATGTAATAAAAAACCTCGTTTTCGCGAAAGAGAAAACGAGGTTCATGGACGCCTTGTCTGGCCGGCAGTGCGTCAGGTCACTGCGCTCCCGCCGCGCTCACGCGCCACACGGTATTGCCCACGTCATCCGCTACCAGCAGCGCCCCGCTGCTGTCCAGCGCCAGCCCCACCGGCCGGCCCTTGGCATGGCCGCCGGTGAGGAAACCGGTCACGACGTCGATCGGCTTCCCGGCCGGCTTGCCGTTCTGGAAAGGCACGAACACGACCTTGTAGCCGCTCGGCGGATCGCGGTCCCAGGAGCCGTGCTCGCCGACGAAGGCGCCTTCGCGCATGTTGGCCGGCAGCGGGCTGTCCGGGCGGTTGAAGACCAGGCCCAGCGAGGCCACGTGCGAACCGAGCGCATAGTCGGGCACCAGCGCCCTGGCGACCAGGTCGGGGCGCTGCGGCTGCACGCGCGGGTCGACGTGCTGGCCGTAGTAGCTGTACGGCCAGCCGTAGAAGCCGCCGTCGCGCACCGAGGTCAGGTAGTCCGGCACCAGGTCGGGACCGATCTCGTCGCGCTCGTTGACGACCACCCACATCGCCTTGCTGGACGGCTCCCACTGCATCGAGTTCGGGTTGCGCAGGCCGCTGGCGAACACGCGGAAGGCGCCGCTGGCACGGTCCACTTCGAGGATGGCGGCGCGATTCATCTCCGCTTCCATGCCGTTTTCCGTGATGTTGCTGTTCGAGCCGACACCCACGTACAGCTTGCTGCCATCGGGGCTGGCCAGCAGGCTCTTGGTCCAGTGGTGATTTAGCTTGCCGTCCGCGCCCGGCAGGTCCAGGATCTTGGTGCCCGGGGCACTGATCTTGGTGTCACCCTCGTTGTAGGGATAGCGCATCAGCGCATCGGCGTTCGCCACGTACAGCTCGTTGCCGACCAGCGCCACCCCGAACGGCGATTTCAGGTTGTCGAGGAATACCGTCTGCTGCGCCGGCGCGCCACCGGCGGCGGGACGCACCAGCGTGATGCGGTTGCCGGCTTTCGCCGCCGAGCCGCCGTAGGCCTGGATCGGTCCCATGATGAGATCCTTGGGCCGCATCGCGGGCTGGCTGGGACCGTTCGATTCGACGACCAGGATGTCGCCGTTCGGCAGGGGATAGACGACGCGCGGGTGCATCAGGCCGGTGGCCAGCGCGCTGATCTTCAGCGTGGCCGGCACCACCGGCGTCTCGCCCTGCTTCCAGGAGCCGGCCGGCGCCACCTTCATCGGCGGCAGCAGGTAGTTCTTGGCGGCCGGCAGGTCCGGGCCGTTGCCGTATTGCGAAGCCTGGCGCACCGGGTCGCCCTTGTCGCAGGCGGCCAGCGCGCAGGCCGCTGCGATCAGCAGCACGCTGCTCTTGAGTACGGGGTGGATCATCACAGGACTCCGGTAGGGTTGGGGTGTTGCACGGGCTCGACCAGGTAGGGGCGCGGCCAGCCGAGCCAGGTCGCCAGCAGCATCAGCACCACGACGATGACCGACAGCGTCAGGCCTTGCGGCACCACGGCCACGTAACCGTCGCGGCTGTGCACGAAAGCGTTGACGATGGCCAGTGCCAGCGCCACCGCGCTGGCCAGCACATGCAGCTTGGCGTAGCGCAGCGTGCGCACGTGGCGGTGGCTGACCCAGGTGAGCAGGCCGGCGATGGCGGCGAAGGCGGCCACGATGCAGCCGGCCGTCAGCAGCCAGACCGAAAAGGTCTCCCACAGATAATTGGCACTGCGCCAGTAAGCGATGTCGGTGAGCAGCGTACCGACGAAACAGACGGCGGGAAATTGCACCAGCGTGGCATACACCGGTTGGCTGCCCAGCCCCAGGCGCGGCGCGTCGAGGATGGTGGTGTGGGCGGGCTTATGCATGGCTTGCCCCCGCCAGGTCGTGGATAATCTTAGACATGTCTTGTCCGTTATGAATGTCAAAAGGACATTCATACTAGTGCGCTGGGCTGGACCGTCTCTGTCTTTGATTTCACTTAGTACGAAACGCCTGCCGGTTTTACTCAGTGTTAGGCTGCGTTACATACGGTTACATTGGGGTCTTAATTATTTGGCGCACGGCAGACTTGCCACTGGCGCCCTCCCCTGTCGCCCTGCTGGATCTGGTGCACCATCACGCTGCCGTCGCCCTGGGCTGCGAGGCAAAAGCGCCCGTCATAGGCCAGCGGCATGTTCCTGCCCTTCGCCGGCCGCGTCTCGATGTGCACGTAATACATCTTGCCCGGCGCCAGCGGCGCCGCCTGGGTATGCGGCAGCGAGGCGACACGGCCGCCATACGGCACGCACATGGCGCCACTCAGCGGAAAGCTGCGCCCGGCGGGCAAGCTCATGCGCCACAGCGGGCGTACCCCGTCGGACACCGTCAGCGCGCGGAACTCGGGCGTGCCCAGGCGCTCCTCGCGCGCGCCGATCGTGAAGCAGGGACCACCACGCGGCCCCTCGCGCACCTCGGCCTCGCCGGTGCGCGCAGCCGACGACGGCTTCAACGCAACCAGCGCCGTCAAGGCTAATAGGGTGCCGGGGATCATCATGCGGGTGTTCATAATTGCCTCAAGGAAAATTACCTACAAGGCAAAATGCTACGGGCGCGCAGAGGGCGACCTTTGACAATAAACAATCAGGCGGATCGAAGCCGGGAACGGACGAGCCTGCGTGCCGGGCCGTGCGGCGGATTGGCAACGTCGTCTGAAAGGCGGCGCAGCCAGTGGCGCAATATTCACTTGCTCTTATTGCAACTTGGTACATACACTCGTACCGCAACGCGCATCCAATCCAACGCTTGATACCTCAACATGCCGATCGACCGCTCACATATGGTTGCTACTGCCGCAGTCGCTGCCACGGTCTTGTTCGGCCATTTGTCCTGGCTGGCGCTGAATGGTGCTTTCGAGAATCCCGAGCCGACGCTGTTTCAACGGCTCGAGACCCTATGGACCTGCCTGTATTGGAGTGTGCCCGCGTGTATCGTCGGCATGCTCGCGTCGCGCCAGGCGATCCGCACGGCGGCAAGCGCCAATTTTTTCGCCGCTTTGATCTCGGTCGCGTGGGGCTACCCGCGCTTCACGCCCGAGGGCGCGCTGCTGCCCGAGCCGCCCATGACGCTGTTCTGGATGGCGCTGGAGACCGTGGTCGGCATTCCCTGCGCGGTGCTGCTGGCGTGGCTGGTTGCCGCGCCATCCACCAAGCCCGGCCTGCGAAAGACAGCACTGGCGCTCATGATCCTGCCGCTCGCCGCCTGGCTTGCCTGGACACCATCGCCGAACGCGACTCACATGGCGCTGCTGGCGCAATGGTCGCCCGAACGTGCGGCCGCTCAGGCCGCTAAGGACATTCAAACGGGCTCGATCAAGATTTACCTGCACGGATCCTTTACCGCGCATGAGGTCGGCGTCGAAAGATCACAGGCATCGCTGATTGCCGGCCTGCCGCGCGAGGACGCAGGCGTCGGCTGCGTCATCCCCTACATGGATGTATTCGAAGCGCAAAAAGACTATGCGACCCGTTACAACAAGGCGATTGTCGCCTACTTGAGCGGCAAGAAATAAGATGGTGTCGCCACCGAATAAAGTCCGCCACAAAAAGGAAATTCGACTCGCATTGGCTAGGCTGAGCGGGTATGTCCGCTTCGGGTCGGTTCCGGACTGTCGTGACCGTTGGTGACTTTTCCTCGACGACAACCTGCTATGCTGAGCCGAACGGCCGGGTTCGGCCAGAAGCGGCCATTCATCTTTCACGCCACTCTTTAGGATTTCAATGCCAAGTTTTTCGTCGCATAAGTTCAGCGTTGCTGTTCTGATGTCCGGCCTGGCGATTTACGGCCAAGCGCAGGAGGTAGATTCTCGTTGGCAGCTACGTGTGACGGATCTCAGCCGCAGAGTTAGGGTAGAAGCCACCGTACGATTTCTTGGAAAGGCAGCTACCGAGTCGTGCATAAGCGGGAAATGGAAGCGCGTTGTTGTCGAGGCACAGACTGTCCGCGATGAGAAGTTCTTTCCATTAGCTGAGCGTTTAGCTTACGAACTAGAAAATAGTGAACTCACACTTGGCAGAACGACTGTTTGTGACGACTACTTGTTTTTGTCTGGGAAATCTAAAGGGCCAATGATCCAGGGAACTTACAAAGGGGTGAGCATCGGGACAAGCCAAAAGCTGGGCTACTTCAGTTTGACCAAGATGCCCTGAGATCGACGTTTGGTCCGGCTTGGGTCGTTAGCAGACGCTGCAATAGGTCTACAGTCCGCCAGGAGCGGTCATAGACGGTCGAGTAGCCCGTACGACTGAAAGAGATGAGAAGATGACTATATCGAGTGTCAGGTTCTATTTTTGCCCAAACTCCCCTCGACGGGAAAAATCGCTATCGTCCAGACTATGGGGCTTTGCGGAATGGTTTGAATACCGCCTTAAACCGATCCGTGAGGAGCTGCGAGGCCCGGAAGTCAAAGGCGTCAATATCGTAAATTTCTTTCTTTACTAGAACCCTGCCAGGATGCTCAGCCAAAATGTCTGGTGGCAACGTGGAAATACGTTCGAATACGACACCTTGTACGATCTTGCAGCCCTATCAAGGATGCACCGTCTAAAAGGCATTGAACAGTTAATGGCCTGGGCGGCGCCAATTGCAATGGTGGCACCTAGGCCTCAAGTCGTGGCCGTTGGCCGAGCGATGAGCGTGCCACTCTCGGCGGTAGAAAAAGAGGAAATTCTGCCGTACCTGCAGTGGCCCCGTGGAAACATCAAGCGCAAGAAAAGTTATCACTAGCTTAGGGAATGTCCGTAAAGGGTAGGTTCCTGCCTGTAATAACAGCCCATGATCTTTGCGGCCCGGCAACATGCTATGCTGGGTCAAACAGCCGAGCTCGGCCAGAAGAGGTCGCCCGACAAATGACGGTCTCACGAACTAAAGATGAGTCAGGACTCCATGCGCCTCATTCGCCGCTTTATCGTCGTCACGGCATGTGCCATGCTGGCGCTGCTGCTGGCACTGCCCTTGATTCTGTATTGGAAGGGCTTGAATGACATCGATGGGCGCCCGCCTAAACCGCAACAGCTTGCCTCCATAGAGCAACAGGCTCTCGTCTGGCGGCGAGCAGGTGGCCAAGGAAAACGCAATATTGAACCCTTAAATCCGTATTCGTACATAGTGCGTATCTTCTCGGATTCGGCCTGCCTGGCACGGCCCGAAGAACGCTTAGCTTGGTCGTTTGCGTCCACCTACCTTCGCGAGCATCGACGACATGCGGGAGTGAGCGCATGGCATCTGTCTGGAGCTGCGCTGACGATCTGGCTGACGCGCAACTGGACGACGGAAGAGATTCTTTCCGCTGCAGCCGCCTCCGGTTGGTTTGCGAAGGACCGTCCCCGCAAGTGCTAACCATAACGCCTCGGACAACGCCGACGTGCACGTCGCGCAAAAGCGTACGTTGTAGATTGCCTCTGCTCGCGTAACGTTACTGCAATGGAGATACAGTAAATCTAACCATCAAGTCAGTGTTCCTTACCGCGTCGATGCTTGGATTCGCCGCCGTTATTGGGGCAAGCTGTGGCGAACTTTATTGTTCATTCATAGATAGCCAGCTCGCCAACCGCCGTGCCGGTCCCTTCGGCAAGTTCGCCGGATCGCCCGGATCGGCGCGGAACCCGCCCAGTACCCGCTCATATAAATCCAGACTGTGCGCATAGCGGCGCTGGCGCATCACGCGCGGCTTGTGCATGGTCTTCAGTGCGAAATAATCGGCCAGCAGGTCGCCTTGCGCTTCCATGTTGTAGTCGGCCAGGGTGGCATCGTCGCGCAGGTCGTAGTGGTAGGGAAGACCGATGCGGAAGGCACCGCGCAGCTTGACCGGATAGCCGAGCTGGTGCTGCCAGACGTGCACCATCTCGTGCATGAACCAGTGGATGGTGAGCGGGTCGCCCGCGGTGTAGTCGGGCAGGAAGCAGGAATGGTGGAAGTAGATGCTGCCGTTCGGCGTCATCGCGCAGTTCCTGGGCTGCAGGCCGAGCGGCAGGTAGGGCCGGTTGTGAACGCGCACCCTGCCGTAGTCGATGGCGTCGCCGAACAGCAGCGACGCCATGGCGATTTCGCCTGGCGTGAGGCCACGCGCCAGGCGTTTCATGAGTTACTCAGGCTGCGCGCAGCGCCGCGGCCGAACGCGCCAGCTCGGTGATCAGGTCCCAGTCGCCGGCCTTCATCGCGTCCGCCGGGGTCAGCCAGGAGCCGCCCACGCAGGCCACGTTCTTGAGGGCCAGGAACTGCGGCGCGGTCTCGATCGAGATGCCGCCGGTCGGGCAGAAGGTCACGTCCGGCAGCGGGCCGCCGATCGCCTTCAGCATGCCGACACCGCCCGCCGGCACCGCCGGGAACAGCTTCAGCTGCTTGAAGCCGGCTTCGCGGGCGACCATCACTTCGGACGGGGTCATGCAGCCCGGCAGCAGCGGCAGGCCGCTCGACTTGGCGGCGTCGATCAGGGCCGGGGTCAGGCCCGGCGACACGCCGAACACCGCGCCGGCGTCGCGCGCCTGGGCGAATTCTTCCGGCTGGGTGAGCGTGCCGACGCCGACGATGGCGCCTTCGATCTGCGCCATGTCGCGGATCGCCTGCAGGCCGTGCTTCGTGCGCAGCGTCACTTCCAGCACGCGGATACCGCCCGCGACCAGGGCCTTGGCCAGCGGCACGGCGTGGTCCGGGTCGTCGATCGCGATGACCGGGATCACGCTCGCCGAGCGCATGATGTCAAGCAGGTTCATATTCGTACTCATTCAGGTCTCACTTGTTTTTACGGAACAGGAAATCTTCATCGGAACCCGGCATGATCTCGCCGGTGTCGGTGCCTTCGTGCAGGGGAACGACGGTATCGCGCAGCGACGGCAGCGGGAAGTGGGCGGCGCCCTCTTCCGCGGCGCTGACCGACTTGCGGAACACGTCGAACAGTTCGCGGCCCATGCCGATGTGGCTCGAGCTCAGGTCGGCGGTCGCCATCTTGCGCGACGCCCAGATATCATCGGGCACCAGCGCTTCCAGCGTGCCCTGGGTAGCATCGACACGGATGATATCACCATCGCGCACCAGGCCGAGCGGACCGCCGGCCAGGATTTCCGGCGACACGTGGATCGCGGCCGGCACCTTGCCCGACGCGCCCGACATGCGTCCATCGGTGACCATCGCCACGTGGTAGCCGGCGTCCTGCAGGTTCGCCAGCGCCGGGGTCAGCGCGTGCAGTTCCGGCATGCCGTTGGCGCGGGGGCCCTGGAAGCGGATCACGGCGACGAAGTCGCGGTTCAGCTGGCCGGCCTGGTAGGCGTGCATGAAGTCTTCCTGCGAATCGAAGGTCAGGGCCGGCGCTTCGACGATGTGGTGTTCCTTCTTGACCGCCGAGATCTTCATCACGGCGCGGCCCAGGTTGCCCTGCACCAGGATCAGGCCGCCGTTGTCGCTGAACGGGTTGGTGTACTTGCGCAGCACCGCCTCGTCGCCGCTTTGTTCCGGCAGGTCTTTCCAGACCACGTTATCGTTCTCGTCCAGGAACGGTTCCTTGCAGTGGTTGCGCAAGCCGTGGCCGAGGATGGTGTTGACGTCGTCGTGGGCGAAGCCGCCGTCCAGCAGTTCGCGGATGACGAAGGCCGGGCCGCCGGCGGCCTGGAAGTGGTTGACGTCGGCATCGCCGTTCGGATACACGCGCGCCAGCAGTGGCACCACTTTCGACAGCTCGTCGAAGTCGTTCCAGTCGACCACGATGCCGGCTGCGCGCGCGATGGCGATCAGGTGCATCGTGTGGTTGGTCGAGCCGCCGGTCGCGTGCAGCGAGGCGATGGCGTTGACGATCGATTTCTCGTCGACGATATGGCCGATCGGCATGTAGTTGCCGCCCTGCTGCGAAATCTTGACCGCATGCTGGGCCGCGGCGCGGGTCAGCGCATCGCGCAGCGGGGTGCCCGGCGTGATGAAGGCGGCGTTCGGCAGGTGCAGGCCCATCATTTCCATCAGCATCTGGTTGCTGTTGGCGGTGCCGTAGAAGGTACAGGTGCCGGCGCTGTGGTAAGCCTGGGCTTCGCCCTCGAGCAGTTCCTCGCGCGTGGCCAGGCCCTTCGCGTAGCGCTGGCGCACCGCGGCCTTTTCCTTGTTCGAGATACCGGTCGTCATCGGGCCGCCCGGCACGAAGATGCCCGGGATGTGGCCGAAGTGCAGCGCGCCGATCAGCAGGCCCGGCACGATCTTGTCGCAGATGCCGAGGTACAGGCTGGCGTCGAACATGTTGTGCGACAGCGCGATCGCGGTCGACATGGCGATGGTGTCGCGCGAGAACAGCGACAGTTCCATGCCCGGCTGGCCCTGGGTGACGCCGTCGCACATGGCGGGCACGCCGCCGGCGAACTGGGCCACCGCGCCGATCTCGCGCACGGCTTCCTTGATCACTTTCGGGAAATACTCGAACGGCTGGTGCGCCGAGAGCATGTCGTTGTAAGACGAAACGATGGCCACCGACGGCTGCTTCTGTTCGCGCAGCTTGAGCTTGTCGTTGGCCGGGAAGGCGGCGAAACCGTGGGCCAGGTTCGTGCACGCCAGCGTACCGCGCTGCACGCCTTTCACGCGCGCCGCGTCAAGGTGGGCGAGGTAGGCCCGGCGCGACGGACGGCTGCGCTCGATGATGCGCTGGGTCACCTTCTCTACTACGGGATGCACCATGATCGTTCCTTATGAATTAGATTTATGAAATTTTACTACAAAATAGGATTGGGCGCATGCCGGGGCCGAATTTTGAAGTGCCGTGATGTCGGCGTTCCGCGTGGACGGGAGACCCGTCCACCCTACAGCTGAGCCAGCTCGACGTCGCCGCGTTTCAGTAGGGTGGACGGCTCTGCCGTCCACGCGCTCCAGCAGCTCCGGTGCCAACTCATCGCCAAGAAATGACCGCTGAGCAGCGCTTTTATGTAGTGAATTTACGCCCGTTTCCTGTATTATTCGATAACCTGCACAAAATGACATCATACCGTCCATCACCATGCGCCAACCACCCTTGACCAGCTCCACCGCCTACCAGGCGCTCACCAACCACGCCGCCAAGGCCAAAGACTGGCAGATGCGCGATCTGTTCGCTGCCGATCCGCAACGCTTCGAGCGGCTGTCCACGGAAGCCGCCGGGCTGTTCCTAGACTATTCAAAAAACCGTCTGGACGGGCGCACGCTTGAACTGCTGAAAGCGCTGGCGCAGGAGCGCGGCGTCGAGCGCCTGCGCGATGCCATGTTCAACGGCGACAAGATCAACCTGACCGAAAACCGTGCGGTCCTGCACACCGCCCTGCGCGCCCCGCGCGACAAACAGATCAGCGTCGATGGCCAGGATGTCAGCAAGGATGTGCACGACGTGCTGGCGCGCGTAAAAACCTTCAGCGACGCCGTCCGCAGCGGCGATTGGAAAGGCCATACCGGCAAGGAAATCACCGACGTCATCAACGTCGGCATCGGCGGTTCCGACCTGGGTCCGAAGATGGTGTGCCTGGCGCTGCGCCAGTTCGCCCATCCGCGGCTGACCATGCATTTCGTGTCCAACGTCGACGGTCACGACATGGACGCCGCGCTGTCGCGCGTGAATCCGGAAACTACCCTGTTCATCATCGCCTCGAAGACCTTCACCACGGCCGAGACCATGATGAACGCGAACACGGCGCGCGCCTGGTTCCTGCAGCATGCCCCTGAAGAGGCGCTGGCCAAGCATTTCGTAGCGGTGTCGACCAACGTCGAGGCCATCAAGACTTTCGGCATCGATCCGCAGAACATGTTCCCGTTCTGGGACTGGGTCGGCGGCCGCTACTCGGTATGGTCGGCGATCGGTTTGCCGGTTGCGCTGTGCGTCGGCTTCGGCTACTTCAGCGACTTCCTGGCCGGCGCCCACGCCATGGACGAGCATTTCCGCAGCGCCCCGATCGAGCAGAACCTGCCGATGATCCTGGGCCTGGTCGGCTTCTGGAACCGCGCATTCCTGGACTGCGGCTCGGTCTCGATCGCGCCCTACCACCAGGACCTGAACCGCTTCCCGGCCTACCTGCAGCAGCTCGACATGGAAAGCAACGGCAAGCGCGTCACGCGCGCCGGCGACGCCATCGACTACGCGACCGGCCCGGTGATCTGGGGCGACGTCGGCACCAACGGCCAGCACGCCTACTTCCAGCTGCTGCACCAGGGCACCGACGTCACGCCGATGGATTTCATCGCCGCGCTGCGCCCGGCCCACGAGTTCCACAACCACCACGCGGCCCTGCTGGCCAACTGCTTCGCCCAGTCGGAAGCCTTCATGAAGGGCAAGACGATCGACGAGGTGCGCCAGGACCTGCAAGGTCTCGCAGTTGCACTGGATACGGCCGAGATCGAACGCCTGGCGCCGCATAAAACCTTCCCGGGCAACCGTCCGAGCAACACCATCCTGATGGAATACCTGACCCCGGCCACGCTGGGCGCGCTGATTGCGCTGTACGAGCACAAGGTGTTCGTGCAGGGTGCGCTGTGGGACGTGAACAGCTTCGACCAGTGGGGCGTCGAGCTGGGCAAGGTGCTGGCCAAGAAGATCGAGGCCGAACTGACGGGCGAGGCCCAGCCGGCCGGCCACGACAGCTCGACCAATGGCCTGATCGCGCGCGCCAAGGCCGCCGTTTGATAATGTACTGAGAATTCATACGCGCTATATGAAGACCGAAAAAATCACGATCGTGCACGACACGCCGATGCAGGTCGGCGAATCCCCGGTATGGCATGCGGTGGAATCCGCGCTGTACTGGGTCGACATCGATGGCCGCACCGTGCACCGCCTGCACCCGGCCAGCGGCAAGCATTCGGCCTGGCAGATGCAGACCGAACCCTCGGCCCTCGCGGTCGACCTCGACAACAACCTGGTGGTGGCCACCCGTGCCGGCTTCGTCTACCTGGACACCACCAGCGGCGAAATCGAAGACTTGGTGCCGGCACCCTACGACACTAACAAGGTGCGCTTCAACGACGGCCGCGTCGACCCGGCGGGCCGCTTCTGGGTCGGCACCATGTACGAGCCGCGCGACCAGGCGCTGGCCGAGATGTACGTGCTGGACAAGGGCGCGCTGCGCCAGGCCTGGGCGGGCGGCATGACCAACTCCAACGGCCTGGCCTGGAGCCCGGACGGCCGCACCATGTACCACGCCGACACCACCACCCACCGCGTCGACTGCTACGACTACGACGTGGACAGCGGCACCCAGTCGAACAAGCGCAACCTGGTCACCTTCGAGGCCGACAAGACCTCGGGCACCTACGGCGGCCGTCCGGACGGCGCCGCGATGGACAGCGAAGGCAACTACTGGGTCGCGATGTACGAAGGCGGCCGCCTGCTCAGGCTGTCGCCGAGCGGCGAGCTGCTGCAGCAGATCGACCTGCCGCTGCGCTGCCCGACGGCGGTCTGCTTCGGCGGCCCGGACCTGCGCACGCTGTTCGTGACCAGCGCCAGCAAGGGCCGCTCGAACGACGAGCTGGCGCAGTACCCCCACAGCGGCAAGGTGCTGGCGTTCGCGGTCGACGTGCCGGGTATCGAACAGCCGGAATACCGCGGCTGAAGTCAGCCCCCGCCGCCCTGCGGCGGGTAATCGGTGTAGCCGCGCGCGCCGCCGCCGAAATAGCTGGACGGATCCCCACCGTTCAGCGCCACCCCGGACCGTAGCCGCAGCGGCAGGTCCGGGTTGGCAATGAAGGGCCGCCCGAAGCCGACCAGGTCGGCCCATCCCCTGCCGATGGCGTCCTCGGCCCGCGCGCGGTCGTAGTGACCCGCATAGATCATCGCCCCGCCATACACCATTCTCAACGCTTCCTTGAACGCGGCCGGCATCGGCGGCGCATCGTCCCAGTCGGCTTCCGCGATGTGCAGGTAGGCCACTCCGATCCGGTCCAACATGCGCGCCGCGGCCAGGTAAGTGGCTTGCGGCGTGGCGTCTGACGTGCCCTGTTGGGTGGTCAGCGGCGAGAAGCGCACGCCGGTGCGCGCCGGGCCGGCGACGGCCGCCACCGCACGCGCGACCTCGTCCAGGAAGCGCAGCCGGTTGGCCAGCGAGCCGCCGTAGCGGTCCGAGCGCAGGTTGGTGCCGCCATCGATGAACTGGTGGATCAGGTAACCGTTCGCCGCATGCAGCTCGACGCCGTCGAATCCCGCGGCCATTGCATTGCCGGCCGCGCGCGCGAACGCGGCGACGATCTCCTCCACCTCGCCGGTCGCCAGCGCACGCGGCGCCGAATGCTGGACCTTCTGGCCGGCCGCGGCGTCCGCGCCCAGGCCGTGCGGATCGATGAACACCTGCACCCCGTCCGCCACCAGCGCCGAGGGCGCGACCGGCGCCGCGCCGCTCGGCTGCAGCGTGACATGGGACAGCCGCCCGACGTGCCACAGCTGCGCGAAGATGCGCCCACCGGCCGCGTGCACGGCTTCGGTGACCCCGCGCCAGCCAGCCACCTGCGCCGGCGTATGCAGGCCCGGCGTCCACGCGTAGCCCTGCCCCTGCGGGCTGACCTGGATGCCTTCGGTGACGATCAAGCCGGCCGAGGCGCGCTGGGCATAGTAGTCGGCCATCGTGCGGGTCGGCACCTCCCCGGCGGCGGCGCGCGCCCGCGTCATCGGCGGCATCACCACGCGGTTCGGCAGCTGCAGGCCCCCGAGCGTGAACGGATCGAACAGTCCGGCGCTCATCGTGCACCCTCCTGGCCGGCCAGTGCCGTGGACGTGTTCACCAGCGGCGCGATGTCGATCGCCGCGGCCATGGCGCGGTAGCCGGCGTCGCCCGGGTGCAGGTGGTCGCCCGAATCATATTCTGGACGCAGGCGGCGTGGATGGGCGGGGTCGCGCAGCGCGGCATCGAAGTCGACCACCGCCTCGAAGATGCCGGCGCCGCGGATCCAGTCGTTCAGGCGCACGCGCAGCCGCTCCTTGGCGGGACTGTAGTGGCCGGCGTAGGGCGTGCCTTCGAGCGCGCCTTCGAAGGGCGGCAGGGTACCGACGGTCATGCGCACGCCCCTGGCGTGGGCCGCGGCCAGCAGCTGGCGGTAGCCGGCGGCCAGTTCCTCGAGCGTGACCTGGCTTTCTGCCGGTGCGAACGGGCTGCCGGGCCAGCCGATGTCGTTGATGCCCAGCAGGACGATGACGTCGGTGACGCCGGGCTGGCCCAGCACGTCCTCCCGGAAGCGCGCCAGGGCGCTCTGCCCCATGCCGTCGCGCAGCAGGCGCGCGCCCGAGATGCCGGCATTCGCCACGCCGATCCCGTGGGGCTGCAGCCGCTCGGCCAGCACGTCCGGCCAGCGGCGGTCAGTGTCGGGGGTCGAGCCGTTGCCGTCGGTGATCGAATCCCCGAGCGCCACCACCGTGCTTGCGGTGCCGGCCGCCTCGACCAGCACGGCCGCCGTGAACAGGCGCCCGCCGATGCGTTCGCCCTCGGCGGCGGCCGGCGCCGCACGCGTGTCGCCCGCTTCGATCGCGAGCGTCTGCTGGGCGCCCCAGTGAAAGCTCGTCACCGGCGTCGGGGCCGGCAGGTAGCTGGTCACCTCCAGCCGCGCCAGCGGCGGCACTGCCAGCGCGACCGGATCGCTGGTGACATCCGCACCGGGCGCGATCGACACCGCCGCCTGTCCACTAAAGGTAAGCGGCAGCGCCGCCCTGGCGCCATTTGCCAGGGCCACCCGCACGCCGCCGACCCGCAGCGGCTGGCGTCCATAGCGGTTCGACAGCACGATCCGGATGCGCTGCCCACCGGCGCTCACGCGCAGGCGCTCGCGCACCGATTGCCGCCCGAGACTGGCGGGCACGTTCATGGGCAGGGCAAACCCGCTGTCCCAGCCGGGCTGCGGCGCCGCGTACCAGGTTGTGATCCAGCGCGCCGGGCCGGCTGCCGGCGCGGCCGCGAGCGCATCCTGTCCCAGCACCAGCGCCAGCCCGAGCGCGGCGATCGCATTTTTATGTGAAGTCATGGTTTCCTCCTTGTCAGAAGGTGGCCACGATAGGCCATTCAAAATACGGCAGGAAGCCGCTAGAATCGAACATCACTCATTCCAATTCAGAATGGCCCCACGATGGACACGCTACGCGCCATGCAGGTTTTCGTACGCACGCTCGAACTCGGCAGCCTGACGGCGGCCGCGCGCGAATTCGGCATGACCCAGCCGACCGTCAGCAAACTGCTGTCCCAGCTCGAGCGGCAACTGGGCGTGCGCCTGTTCGAACGCAGCACGCGCGGCTTGGCGCCGACCGAGCAGGGGCAGCGCTTCCATGTCGACGCCAGGCTGGTGCTGGAGCAGTACGATGCCGCCATCGGCGCAGTGCAAGGGATGAACGGCCAGCCGGCCGGGCAGTTGCGCATCAACGCGCCGGTAGCGCTCGGCCAGTACCGCATCAATGCCATGGTGCAGCGCTTCCTGGCCGCGCATCCGGGCATCGACATCGAACTGATCCTGAACGACCGCTTCGCCGACCTGGTCGAGGAAGGCGTCGACGTCGCCTTCCGGCTCGGCGGCACGTTGCCGCCGGACGCCGTCGGGCGCCACCTGGCCACGGTCGAGCGCTTCCTGGTGGCCTCACCCGACTACTGCGCCCGGCGCGGGATGCCCGCCCTGCCCGCCGACCTCAGCACCCACGATATCGTCCGCTTTGCCTGGACGCCCGGTAACAACATCGACATGTTGCGTGGCGAAGAACGGGTGCGGCTCGCGGTCGGCGGGCGCTTCCGCGCCAACAATGCGCTGGCGATACGCGAGGCGCTGGCGCTGGGCAGCGGCATCGGCATCTGCCCCGACTGGCTGGTGCGCGACCTGCTGGAGGGCGGCGCGCTGGTGCGGGTCTTGCCCGAGTGGTCGGCGTCGTCCCAGGAACTGCATCTGTTGACGCCATCGCGCCGCTATCAACCCTTGCGCACCAGGATGTTTATCGATTTCGCGGTGTCCGAGTTCGCTGCCCTGCCGGGCTTCGGCGGCGTCGGCAAGCGCTAGGGCTAGCTATTCAAGTTCCACATATCAGCTAGTGAGGTATAAGCATTGTTTGTTTATCCCCCTGTGACAAAATTGCGCTAACGAATTGTCCAGCATGCCCAGCCATGGCTGCCGAGACGATCACAACCACAGGAGACAAGCAATGCTGACTAGCACGACAGGGGCCGCCGCGTCCGCACAGCCGGTGGCGCGACGCTGGTACAAACAACTCTGGGTCCAGGTGCTGATCGCGATGGCGCTCGGTATCCTCATCGGCCACTTCTTCCCCGAGGCGGGCACCAAGCTGCAGCCGCTCGGCGACGGCTTCATCAAGCTGATCCGCATGCTGATCGCGCCGATCATCTTTTGCACCGTGGTGCTCGGCATCGCCAAGATGGACGACATGTCGCGCGTCGGCCGCGTCGCCGTCAAGGGCCTGATCTACTTCGAAGTCATGACCACCGTTGCGCTGGTCGTGGGCCTGGTCGTGGTCAATTTGTGGCAGCCCGGCGCCGGCATGAACGTGAATGCCTCCAACCTGGATACCGCGTCGGTGTCGAAGTATGTGGCGCAGAGCCACGAGACCGGCATGGTGCCGTTCATCATGAACATCATCCCGAACACCTTCGTCGGCTCGCTGTCAGAAGGCCATATCCTGCAAGTGCTCCTGATCTCGGTACTGACCGGTTGTGCGCTGATGCGTTTCGGCGCCGTCGGCAAGCCGGTCATCGAGCTGCTGGACATCGTATCGAAGGTGTTCTTCGGCATGGTCGGTATCGTCATGTGGGCGGCGCCGATCGGCGCCTTTGGCGCGATCGCCTTCACTGTCGGCAAATACGGCGCCGGCGCCCTGCTCTCGCTCGGCAACCTGCTGGTGTGCTTCTACGTTACCTGCCTGATCTTCATCTTCGCCGTGCTCGGCCCGGTGTCGCGCCTGTGCGGCTTCAGCCTGTTCAAGCTGATGCGCTACCTGCGCGACGAAATTCTGGTCTGCCTGGCCACGACCTCGTCGGAGAGCGTGCTGCCGCGCATGCTGATCAAGATGGAGCAGCTCGGCTGCAAGCCGAGCGTGGTCGGCCTGATCATCCCGACCGGCTATTCGTTCAACCTGGACGGCACCTGCCTGTACCTGGCCAGCGTGACCATCTTCCTGGCCCAGGCCACCAACACCCCGCTCGACCTGACCCAGCAGATCGTGCTGCTCGGCGTCCTGCTGCTGACTTCCAAGGGTGCAGCGGGCGTGGCCGGCGCCGCCTTCGTGGTGCTGGCCGCGACCCTGTCGACGGTGGGCTCGATCCCGGTGGCCAGCGTGGCGCTGATCCTCGGTGTGCACCGCCTGCTGTCCGAAGGCCTGACGCCGACCAACCTGATCGGCAACGCGGTGGCGACCATCGTCATCTCGAAATGGGAAAAGGCGCTCGACACCGAGCAGATGCACCGCGTCCTCAACCGCGAATAACAGCCACCCGGCAGTGCCCGAGGCGGCCTCACGAACGCCGCCTCTCATAAAAATACCAGGAGACATCATGGGCAGCCCCATCCACAAGGCCGCAGGGCAGGCTGTTGCCTGCGCATTCCTTTTCGGCGCCGTTTGCAGCGCCGCCGGCGCCGCCGACGTGCAACTCTACGGCCTGATCGGCAGCTACGCCGGCAGCATCAAGCGCAGCGACAGCATCGAGCGCGCCACCGTCGTCGGCTCCGGCGGCCTGACCACGTCGTGGTGGGGCATCCGCGGCAGCGAAGACCTGGGCGACGGCACCAAAGCGATCTTCCAGCTCGAGCAGTTCTTCCAGCCCGACACCGGCGGCGCCGGCCGCAGCGCGGCCGACCCGGGCGGCTTTTCGCGCAGCGGCTGGGTCGGCATCGCCGGCCGCTACGGCCAGCTGACCGTCGGCCGCCATACCTCGCCCTACTACATCTCGATGCAGATGGTGAATCCGTTCGGCGCCTCGGTCGTGTTCTCGCCGCTGGTGGTGCAGAGCTATGTGGCCTCGTTCAGCAATACCGTGATCGGCGATACCGTCTGGAACAACGTGATCCAGTACGTCGCCCCGACCATCGGCGGCCTCAGCACGACCATCGTCTACGCGCCGGGCGAAGTCGCGGGCAATGCCAGCGTCAACAACGCCGGCATCCACCTGCGCTACACCCGGGGCAAGCTGAGCGCCGTGCTGTCGGCGCAGCGCGTGCGCACCGCAGCGGTGGCGCCCTCCACCGGCCAGCAAGCCTGGCTGGCGGGCGTCGCCTACGATGCCGGCTGGGCCAGGCTGTACGCATCGGCCCAGGCCACCGACAACGCGGTCACCGACGTCCGCTCGCGCACCTGGCAGCTGGGCAGCGCGGTGCCGGTCACCAAGACCGGTTCGATCCTGGTGTCGTGGGCGCGAACCACGGTCGACAACCCGGCGCTGCGCGTGGGCGACCACGACACCGCCGGCCTGGGCTACGACTATTACCTGTCGCGCCGCACCGACGTCTATGCCACTTACCTGTACGACCACATCGACGGCAAGGTCAAGGGCAACAGCTACGCCGTCGGTATCCGCCACACCTTCTAGGGTGCAAGATAGCTGTCGATATGCTTGCGGCGCGCTTCGTACAGCGGCATGATTTCGCTCTCGAACATTGCCACCGCGCGCGTGGCCAGACGCGACATCGGATGCTGGTTGCCGGTGGCGATCGCCATGCGGCTATGGATGCCGGGATCGCTGATGCGGGTGCAGCGGAAGCGCCGCTGCCTGGGATCGGCGTCGATCGCGTTCAGCGGCAGCACCGCATGGCCGCAGCCCTCCTCGACCAGGTCCAGCAAGGCCGGCACCGCGTCGATTTCGAGGGCGATGTTGAGCTGGATGCCGCACTCGGCCGCATGCATCTCGACCAGCGTGCGGATCGCGTGCAGGCGCCCGGGAATGATCAGGGGATAGGCCGGCAAATCCTTCAGGCGGATCTCGGCCGGCACGGCCGCGTCGGCCCGGCTGATCAGGAACATCTCTTCGGTAAACAGGATGCGCTTGTCCACCAGCGGGGTCTCGCCGATGTCGTACAGGATCGCGGCATCGATGCGGCCCATCGCCAGCCACTCCGCCAGGTAGGTCGACAAGCCGTCCGATACCGTGATGTTCGCCTGCGGGAACTGCTTCTGGAAGCTGCGCACCAGCGCCAGCGTCGCGAAGCGCGCCACGCTCGGCGCCAGGCCGATCCTGAAGTGGCCGTCGAGCGTACCCTGCAGGTTCTTCAACGCGTCTTTCGCCACGTCGACCTGGTGCAGGATGCCCTTGCTGTGCTCCAGCAAGACCTTGCCCGCTTCCGTCAGCACCACGCCGCGCCCATTGCGGCGCAGCAGGTTCTGGCGCAGGTCGACCTCGAGCTGGCGCACCAGCCGGCTCAGGGCCGGCTGCGGCTTGCCCAGGATCGCCGATGCGCGCGTAAAACTGCTCAGTTCGGCGACGTGGACGAAAGCTTCGAGCTGATCAAGATTCATGGTTGGGTTATGCAGAAAGTGCATAGGAGCTAGTCAGGTATTGCCATTGTATCGATGGGGTCCGCTCGGCACAATCGGGACGTCGAGGCAGCTGGAGACGCTGCCGACGTCGATTTTCACCACCAGGACAACCACCATGAAATCTTGCCTGCCTCCCGATCCGCACCCGATCCAGCCCGCCCACCGCCTGCCGCCCGGCGCCTGCGACGCCCACTGCCACGTGTTCGGCCCGGCCGCCCTGTTTCCCTATGCGCCTGACCGCAGCTACACCCCGCCGGACGCGCCGGTGGAAGCGCTGCGCGCCCTGCACGACCGCCTCGGCATTACGCGCGCGGTCATCGTCCACGCCAGCTGCCACGGCACCGACAACAGCGTCACGCTGGCCGCCATCAAGTCGAGCAAGGGCGCCTACCGCGGCGTCGCCAACGTGCGCGCCGACGTCACCGACGAGGAACTGGCCGACCTGCATGCCGGCGGCATCCGCGGCATCCGCTTCAATTTCGTGAAGCACCTCGGCGGCGTGCCGGACGTGTCGGTGATCGAGAACCTGGTCGAGCGCATCGCGCCGCTGGGCTGGCACATCGTGCTGCACTTCGACGCCGAGAACATCCCCGAGCAGCAGGACCTGCTGCGCAAGATCACGGTCCCCTTCGTGATCGACCACATGGGCCGCGTGCGCGCCGAACAGGGCCTGGACCAGCGCCCGTTCCAGCTGCTGCTGCAGCTGATGCGCGAAAATCCGCTGGCCTGGGTCAAGATCTGCGGCGCCGAGCGCGTCTCCGCCGGCAAGCGCCCCTTCCTCGACGCCGTTCCCTTTGCCCGGGAGCTGATCGCCACCGCGCCCGAGCGCCTGCTGTGGGGCACCGACTGGCCGCACCCGAACATTTCGAAGGACATGCCGAACGACGGCGAACTGGTCGACCTGTTCTACGCCTTCACCGCCGACGAGCAGATCCAGAAGCGGATCCTGGTCGACAACCCGGCCCGCCTGTACGGCTTCGCGCCGCTCGACGGCCTGCGCTGACCCCATCCCACCACGCAGGGCCGCCGGCCCTGTATCAATTCCCCGTAACGACGCGGCGCCCAGCCTGCCGTGGATGTGGCACGATACGCTTCGTGCATGGGGAGATACGTAGTAAATTTTCTTGCGCAATCAATAATCGTGTAGTAAATTTACATTATCCGATTATCCCGAACTGCATCCACCATGGCTCTTTCCGATTTCGACCTCGTTTTCTTCGGCGGCAGCGGCGACCTCGCAATGCGCAAGCTGCTGCCCGCGATGTACGCCCGCGACGTGGCCAACGACCTGCCCGCGAGCGCGCGCATCATCTGCGTCGGCCGCGAAGACATGTCGCAGGACCAGTTCCTGCGCATGGTCGAGACCAATTCGAAGCCGCACATCAAGGAAACGGTGGATGAAGCCGCGTGGCAGAGCTTCCTGCAGCGCATCACCTACGTCGAAGTCGACGCCGGCAACGTCAAGAGCTACAGCGCGCTGGTCGAGGCGCTGCGCGCGGACGACGCGCTGACTCGCGTGTACTACCTGGCGACGCCGCCGTCGCTGTTCGCGCGCATCTGCGAGAACCTGGCGAAGGTCGGCCTGGCCACGCCGAACTCGCGCGTGGTGCTGGAAAAGCCGCTGGGCCGCGACCTCGAATCGGCCAAGCAGATCAACCTGGATGTCGGCAAGGTCTTTTCCGAATCGCAGATCTACCGGATCGACCACTACCTGGGCAAGGAAACGGTGCAGAACCTGCTGGCCCTGCGCTTCGGTAACATCCTGTTCGAGCCGCTGTGGCGCCGCGAGTGGATCTCGGACGTGCAGATCACCATCGCCGAAAAGATCGGCGTCGGCAACCGCCTCGGCTACTACGACAATTCGGGCGCGCTGCGCGACATGCTGCAGAACCACCTGCTGCAACTGCTGTGCATCGTCGCCATGGAACCGCCGGCATCGATCGCGCCGGACGCCGTGCGCGACGCCAAGCTGCAGGTGCTGCGCTCGCTCAAGCGCTTCACCCCGACCACGCTGTCGCAGAACATCATCCGCGGCCAGTACCGCAGCGGCTACGTCGACGGCCAGCCGGTGCCGGGCTACCGCGACGAACCGGACGCGCCGAAACAGTCGAAGACCGAGACCTTCGTCGCCATGAAGGCCGAGATCGACACCTGGCGCTGGGCCGGCGTGCCCTTCTACCTGCGCACCGGCAAGCGCATGGCCGACCGCCTGGCCGAGATCGTGGTGCGCTTCAAGCAGATCCCGCACTCGATCTTCAACCAGCCGAATTCGAGCTTCCAGCCAAACAGCCTGGTGATCCGCCTGCAGCCGGACGAAGGCCTGTCGCTGAACCTGATGGCCAAGACCCCGGGCGATTCGATGCGCCTGAAGCAGGCCGAACTCGAACTCGACTTCCGCGAACAGTTCGGCGGTCCGCGCATGGAAGCCTACGAACGGCTGCTGCTGGACGTCCTGCGCGGCCAGCTGACGCTGTTCATGCGCGGCGACGAACTGGAAGCGGCCTGGGAATGGGTCGAGCCGATCCTGGACCACTGGGAGCAGGACGACACCACGCCGGTGCCCTACACCTCCGGCACCTGGGGTCCGGCCGCATCGAGCGCGCTGATCGGCCGTGACGGCCTGCAGTGGCGCGAAGAAGCACTGCCTGAAGATTAAAGAGAGACTGCCTTGCTGCTCGATTCGATCCGCACCCAGCTCGACTCGCTGTCCAAGTCCGAGCGCAAGGTCGCCCTTGCCGTGCTGGCCGCGCCCAGCGCCACGGTCAGCCAGAACATCACCGCGCTTGCCAAGAGCGCGCAGGTGTCGGAGCCGACCGTGGTGCGCTTTTGCCGCACGCTCGGCTACGAGGGCTGGCACGAGTTCAAGCTCAAGCTGGCGCAAGGCCTGGCCCTCGCGCTGCCCGGCACCAGCGAACAGCCGTCGCAGGACGACCTGGCGTCCGACCTGGTCAATAAAATCTGCAGCCGCTCGATCAACACCCTGCTCGACCTGCGCAACAACCTGAAACCGGAACTGATCCAGAAGGCGCTCGACATCCTGTCGCGCGCCAAGAAGATCGAGTTCTACGGCCAGGGCTCGTCCGGCTTCGTTGCCGCCGACGCCCAGCATAAATTCTTCCGCTCGGGCGTGCCGACGGTGTCGTACACCGACCCGGCCATCCACGCGATCGCCGCCGCCCTGCTGCGCGAAGGCGATGCGCTGGTCGCGATCTCGCAGCGCGGTAACAACCCGGCACTGGTGCGCTCGGCCAAGCTGGCCCGGCGCGGCGGTGCCGACGTCATCGTGCTGGCGCCCTCGGGCACGCAGCTGGCCGAGATGGCCACCGTCTTGATTCCGATCGACCTGGTGTTCGCCACCGACCCGTACACGCCGATCTCGGCGCGCCTGGCTTACCTGGTCGTGATCGACGTGCTGGCCGTGGGGCTGGCGCTGCAGCGCGGGCCGGAATTCCGCAAGAAGATGCAGAATGCGCAGAAGGCGCTGCAGGAATTCGACATGCAGTTCGATTCCTTCATCGGCTGAGGGCGCAGCCCGCGCCCGCCACCTCAATAACCGACCGTGAAGCGCTCGCGCACATGCGCAGGCTGTTCGATCTCGTCGGCCAGCGCGACCGCGAAGTCTTCATACGAAATCGAGCTGCCCTGTTCGCCGACCAGCAGGTCGTCCTTGCCAAGGCGGAACTTGCCGGTACGCTCGCCGGGCACGAACAGCGCCGACGGCGACAGGAAGGTCCAGTCGAGGTCGCCCGCCTGGCGCAAGGCGTCCAGGAATGCCGCCCCGGCGGCCGCCTCCGGCTTGTAGGCGGCCGGGAAATCGGGCTGGTCGATCAGGCGCTGGCCCGGCGCGACCTGCAGGCTGCCGGCGCCGCCGACGACGAGGTAACGCTTGACGCCGGATGCGCGCACGGCGTCGATGAGGGTGGCGGGATCGCTGTCCAGGAAGCGCAGCGCACTGATCACGGCGTCATGGCCGGCCAGCAGGGTGGCGAGGCCAGCGCCGTCGGCGGCGTCGCCGCGCACTGCGGTCACGCCTGGCTGTGCCGGGATCTTGCCGGGATCGCGGGCAATTGCAGTAACCTGGTGGCCGCGTGCGGCCAGTTCCTTGAGCAGGCGCGTGCCGACATTGCCGGAAGCGCCGATGAGGGCGATATGTGCCATGATTTTCCTTTGGTCTGGAATCGAGAGCCGGTCCGGAAAATGGACCGTTCACCCATCCTATGCTAGGCTGCGCATGCCGCGCAAGAAGTCAGCGTCCCATGATCAGGTCAGCACGACATGACCTTCAACCCACCGGAATGCCCCATGCACCCTGCCCCCATCCCCGCCGCGGACGACCCGTTCGGCCATCCCTGCCCGATCAGGAATGTACTCGACCGTATTGGCGACCAGTGGAGCCTGCTCGTGCTCGATGCGCTCGACGGCAGGACACGGCGCTTCAATGAGCTGATGCGCGACCTCGGCGACGTGTCGAAGCAGATGCTGTCGCAGACCCTCAAGCGGCTCGAGGAAGACGGCTTCGTGCGCCGCACCGTGTACCCGGAAGTGCCGCCGCGCGTCGAATACGACCTGACCCCGCTCGGGCAGTCCTTCATGGTGCCGATGAAGGCGCTGGTCGCGTGGGCGGATACCCACCATGAGCTGGTGCGCGGCGCCCGCCGCGCTTACCGGTCGCCACCCGCCGCCCACGCTGCGCCGAATGCCGCGCTGCCTTAGAATACGCCTTTCGACAAGTTCACGTTCAACGCCATGCACATCAATCCCGAACGCAGCACCCGCCCCGACTACGCCCTGCTGGTACGCCAGGTCACCAGCGTCCTCGAAGGCGAGCGCGACCTGACCGCGAACGCTTCGCAATTCTCGGCCCTGGTCTACGACACCCTCGCCGACCTGAACTGGGCCGGTTTCTACCTCACCGTGCCGAGCAAGAAGGGCGAAGGCCAGGACCTGCTGGTCGGTCCGTTCCAGGGCAAGCCGGCCTGCGCCCGCATCCCGTTCGGCCGCGGCGTGTGCGGCACCACGGCCGTCGAGCGTAAAACCGTGGTCGTGCCGGACGTGCACGCCTTCCCGGGCCACATCGCCTGCGATTCGGCCTCGAATTCGGAAATCGTGCTGCCGGTGATCAAGGATGGCAAGCTGGTCGGCGTGTTCGATATCGACAGCCCGAAGCTGGACCGTTTTTCGGATGAGGACAAGGCCGGCCTGGAAGCGATGATCGCGGCCTTCGTCGAGGCCACCGACTGCTGATCGCCAGGAGGCGCCGCCATGCTGACCGGATTGAATCACCTGACGCTGGCGGTCACCGACGTGGAACGCAGCGTCGCGTTCTACACCGACCTGCTGGGCTGCAAGCCGGCCGCGGTCTGAGACGGCGGCGCCTACCTGACGCTGGGTGACTTATGGATTTGCCTGTCGCTCGACCCGGCGCGCGCCGTGGTGCCGCCGCAGGCGGATTACACCCATTACGCCTTCACCATCGCCCAGCAGGACTTCGCCGCCTTCCGCGCGCGCCTGCTGGGTGAAGGCGTGATCGAGTGGCGCAAGAACCGCAGCGAAGGCGATTCCTTCTACTTCCTCGATCCGGACGGCCACCAGCTCGAAGCCCATGCCGGCGACCTGCATAGCCGGCTGGCCGCCTGCCGGCTGCAGCCCTACGCCGGCATGCGTTTCTTCGACTGAACGCCTACGGGTACGCACTGCCACGCCGCATGGTGGTCTGCCATGGTCGGAAGACGACCGACGCTACCTTGCTTATGGCTGCGCTCGCAAGGTGGCTGAAGCCAAATGCCAACGCAATTGCTCTTCATTGGCCCCATCTACATCATTGACGCGCACAAGGGTGTACTTTCCACCAAAATGCTGTCGCCGACCGTTCTTCAAAGTTGCAAAAACATCAACCGGCACATCGATATAGATGGAGCCCATTGCACCAGAACTGTTGACTGGTTCACGCGTCAGCACCCGGGTACGCGCCGTCTCCGAGAAACCGCGGCGGAATCCTGAATAGGTTTTGCCACTGGCTTTTCCATTCCCACGCCAAAGGTAATAGGCAGTGCGATAGTTTCCCTCGTCGATGGCCTTGTAATATGCTTCTACCACGGCACGCGCTGCCGTTGGATTACCGAAATCCGCTTGTGCATATGCATGTGCGGAATGCGATCCGGCGACGGCGAGCGCTAATATACACAGTGTTTTTCTCAAACCTGTCTCCTCCTAGCTCTTATCTCGGTAGCGAACTGCAACGAAGACGTATGGATGGCGAACAGACAGGCCTTGTCCACGGCAGCTATATTACGACGCCCCGTGCCAGGTGGTGGTTTCATGCACAGGCTTGCCCGGCACGCCGCTCTCCATGGCGGCCGCCGGTGAAAGACCACGCATTTGGGCGGCAATCCTTTATTGCTTCAAGGCCTCGACCTGGATCGCCAGCTTCACTTGGGGACTGAAGCCCATCTGCGTGCCGTAGCTGATGCCGAAATCGCTGCGGTTGAAGATGGCAACGGCATTCGCGCCGCACACTTCCTTCTTGAACATCGGGTGCTGCATGCACTTGAAGTGGTCGATCATCAGCTTGACCGGCTTGGTCACGCCATGCAGCGTCAGCTCACCGTTGACGATTACAGGCTGGTCGCCCTTGAACTGGATCGAACTGGACTTGTAAACCGCGTGCGGGAACTTGTTCACGTCGAACATCTCGGCGCTCATCACGTGTTCGTTGAGCTTGGCGTTGCCGAAGTCGACGCTCGACGTGTCAATCGTGATTTCCATGCTGCCGGTCTTTGCAGCGCGGTCGAGCGTGATCGTGCCGGTCGTCTTGGTGAACTTGCCGCGCCAGATGGATAACCCGCCCATGTGGTCTGCTTCGAAGCTGGGATAGGTATGGGTTGGTTCGATCGTGTAGGTATCCGCGGCGAAGGCGGGGAGCACTAAAACAGTCGCAACGATAGCAGCGATGTGTTTGGTCTTCATGAGAAATCCTGTTGTGGTGGATGATGACTTGCACTATAAATTTCTCGATCATTGAGATAAACAGCATACAATCAGATTAACTGTTCCACTTTTCGAAATAATGGATAAATTTCTCGAAATGAAAGTGTTCTCTGCCGTGGTAGACGCCGGCAGCTTTACCGGCGCAGCCGATGCGCTCGACATGTCGAAAGCCGCCGTGTCGCGCTACGTTGGCGAGCTGGAGGAGCGTCTCGGCTTGCGCCTGCTGCATCGGACTACACGCAAACTGTCGACAACCTCCGAAGGCGAGATCTTCCATACGCGCTGCCGCGAACTTCTGGACAACCTGGATGAGGCCGAAGCCGAGATCACGTCGCGTAGTGGCGAAGCGAGCGGCCTGCTGAAGGTCAACGTACCGGTGACCTTCGGCGTAATGCACCTGGCGCCATTGTGGCCATCCTTGCTCGAGCGGCACCCCAAGCTGGCGCTCGACCTGACCCTGTCCGACCGCGTGGTCGACCTGGTGGAAGACGGTTTCGACCTGGCCGTGCGGATCGGCCAGCTTCCTGCGTCCTCGCTCATCACGCGCCGGCTCGCATCGACGCGGATGGTGCTGTGCGCCTCGCCCGCTTACCTGGAGCGGCGGGGCACGCCACTGCAACCGGGAGAATTGCTGCAGCACGACATCATCTCTTATAGCCTGTTTTCGACGGGCGAACACTGGAGTTTTACTGGGCCGGATGGCGAGGCCTCGGTCAAGGTCGTGCCCCGTGTCCGTACCAATAGCGGCGACACGTGCCGCGCGGCTGCGTTGCAGCACCAGGGCATTATCCTGCAGCCGACGTTCATGGTCGGGGGCGACCTCGCGGCAGGTACCTTGTTGGAGGTCATGCCCGACTATCGTTCGGTCGAGCTCGGTATCTATGCTGTCTATCCGTCGCGCAAATTCGTCTCGCCTCGAATCCGCGTGGCGATCGACTTCCTGGTGGATGCATTCGCCAAGCCGGCATGGCATAACTAGGACAAACAACAACCACATCATTGTCTCGGAAAATGGGACAGTTTAATCCATAGCAGTCTATTTATTTCACAATAGCGCATGAATATGATGATCCTCATCATGCAGCACGACGCTGCTAAACGAGGACATCATGACTGCACTACCCACTCTTTTTCTCTCTCATGGCTCGCCGATGCTGGCGCTGCAGGACAGTCCGGCACGGCGTTTTCTGCAGGAACTCGGCAAAACGCTGCCGCGTCCACGCGCCATCCTTGCTGTTTCCGCGCACTGGGAAACGCGCGGACCGGCCGTGAGCGTGGCCGATCATCCCGAGACGATCCATGACTTCGGCGGCTTCCCGCGCGCCCTGTTCCAGATCGAATATCCGGTGCCCGGCGCGCCGGATGCCGCGCGGCGCACGGCACAGCTTCTGGAAGAGGCTGGCATCGCGGCCAGCGTGAGCGCACGCCGGGGGCTCGATCACGGCGCCTGGGTACCGTTGCGCCTGATGTATCCCGACGCCGATATTCCGGTCACCCAGCTCTCGATCGTGCACGGCGCAGGACCACGGGAGCACGCTCGCATCGGCGCTGCACTCGCCGCTTTGCGCGAGGAGGACATCCTGGTGGTGGGCTCCGGATCGCTGACGCACAACCTGTACGAGTTCCGCGGCCAGGATATCGATGCCCCGGTGCCGCACTGGGTCGGCGAATTCGAAGCGTGGATGCAGGCCCGGATCGAATCCGGCGACGCCAGCGCGCTCCTGGACTATCGCCGCTGCGCTCCTTATGCCGCGGAAAATCATCCGAGCGAGGAACACCTGATGCCGCTGTACGTGGCGATGGCTGCGGCTGGTCCGCAGGCCGACGCTCAGCTGCTGCACGCGAGTTTCGAACACGGCGTGCTGGCGATGGACGCCTATGCGTTTGGATGAGGACAAGGACATGAGCGAAAAACTGAACGAACTTCTGGTGGAACCCGCGACCGGGCTGGCCTACCGTGTACGCCCGGCGCAGACCGGCGCTGGGAAGGCGCCGTGCCTGCTCTTGCTGCACGGCGTCGGTTCGAACGAGTCCAGCTTCGTTGAGCTGGCCCGGCAAATGGATGTGCGCCTGACCGTCGTGCTGCTGCGAGCCCCATTGATCCTCGGGCCCAACCGCTTCGCGTGGTTTCCTGTCAACTTTACGGCCGCCGGTCCCGTGATCGACGAAACCCAGGCGGAGCGCTCGCGCCGCCTGCTGGTCGATTTCCTTGACGCGCTTCCGGTCACCTGCGACATCGATCCCGGACAGATATGGATCGCCGGCTTCAGCCAGGGCGGCATTATGAGCGCGAGCGTTGCGCTGACCATGCCGTCGGCCGTCGCCGGCTTCAGCATCCTGAGCGGCCGCATCCTGCGCGAGATGTTGCCGCAGGCCGCGCCGCGCGAACAGTTGGCCCGGCTGCAGGCTTTCGTCAGCCACGGCGTCCACGACCAGACGCTCGGCATCCATTTCGCGCACCATTCGCGCGAAGTGCTCGAGGAATTGGGCGTGCAGGTCGAGTACCGTGAGTACGGCGGCGGCCATATCCTGGATGCGGCGATGACAGGCGACTTCCAGCACTGGCTGGCGCGGCGGCTCCGCGCCAGGGCGGCATGAACAGGCATCCATAGCCACAAATTCGATGCGTGAATCCGAGGTCCCGGCGGCTATTGGTATCGACAGGTAAACGACGATGACCTCGGTATCAGTGCTGTGTCCGGCAACTGCGGACGGGCGTTCGCTGCCGGTCCGCTCATGAATTTCCAGGGAATAAGTGATTGGTTACAGCCGGCGTAATAAAAACTCGGTTCGGCGTACGTCACTGGCCGGCTGGTGGCGTGTTCTCGCCATTTTTCTGAACACGATATGGGGAAATTGTTTCTATTTTTGAGACAGTATTGATCGCGCGGGCGACTTTATCGCGGCAGATAAACTAAATAAGATGGCGATTCACCACTACCGACCGAGGTCCATCATGAACGACACTATCACAAGCACACCGCATTCCCGCGACGATGAAGGCAAATTGCTGCTGCGTGCTGTCCTTGCCATCCTCCTGCTGTTTCACGGCGTATCGAAGATAAACGGCGGTATCGGCTTCGTAACCAGCATGCTGCAGCAGGCCGGCCTGCCTGCGCTGCTGGGCTACCTCGTGTATATCGGCGAAGTCGTCGCCCCGCTGCTGATCCTGATTGGCCTCTACACCCGGCCGGCGGCGCTGGTCGTGGCCGTCAACATGATCGTGGCACTGCTGCTGGTGCACACGAGCCAGTTCTTCAGCATGTCCGAGACGGGTGGCTGGGCACTCGAACTGCAAGGCCTGTATTTGGGTGGCGCCCTTGTCGTAGCGCTGCTGGGGGCTGGCCGCTACAGCTTCGGCGGCATGTACGGAAGGTATAACTGATGCCCGCTCCAACAGACCGCTTATTGACACCAGCGACCGCCAATACGCCGAAGTACACGAAAACGGCAATGGCCCTGCACTGGGTGATCGCTGCATTGATGATCTGGGCCTTTGCGCTCGGGTGGATCATGACCGACATCCACGGCTTTTCGCCGACCAAGCTGCGCTACTTCGCTTGGCATAAATGGATCGGCGTGACCGTGCTCGTGCTCGCCCTTGCACGCCTTCTCTGGCGCGCAACGCACAAACCGCCCCCATTACCGGACACGATGCATCGTTGGGAGGAGACGGCAGCCCATCTTGGCCATGCGGCGCTGTACGTGCTGATGCTGGCCATTCCCATCAGCGGTTATTTCTACACGTCCGCGGCGGGTATTCCTGTCGTCTACCTTGGTGTGCTGCCCCTGCCCACAATCATCGGCGCCAATCCAGCCATAGCCGCAACGCTCAAGGTGCTCCATATCTGGCTGAACTACGGCTTGCTGGCAGCCGTCACCGGACACCTGCTGGCAGTGGTAAAGCATCAACTCATCGATCGTCAACGCCTGCTGCAGCGCATGCTGCCTTTCGGCAGCTAATCACTTGATCTTTAACGAGGCCCAACATGTTTCAACAATCGAAAATCCGCACTCTTGTACTGCTTGCCAGCGTGTCGTTCGCAGCAGGCCTGCTGTCCACGTCGGCCAACGCGGCCGTTGACGCGCAGAAGAGCAGCCTGACCGTGACGTTCAAGCAAATGAATGTGCCGGTCGATGCCAAGTTCAAGACGATGAATGCAAACGTGCATTTCGACCCGGCCAACCTGGCGGCGTCGAAGGCGCAGATCGACGTCGATGTCGCCAGCTTCGACCTCGGCAGCGCCGAATACAACCACGAGGTGACCGGCAAGGACTGGTTCGACGCGAAGGGTTTCCCGCGCGCGACCTTTGTCTCCAGTTCGATCAAGCCGGGCGCTAACGGCACGTACAGCGTCACCGGTACGCTGACGATTCGCGGCAAGACCAGGACTGTGGTCGTGCCCCTTCAGTTTCACAAGGATGGCGCGGGCCAGGTGTTCGACGGGAGCCTGACATTCAAGCGTCTCGACTTCGGTATCGGGCAGGGAGAGTGGAGCGACACGTCGATTGTCGCCAATGACGTCACGCTGAAGTTCCATGTCGTCAATAAGGACTGACCGGCTTCAGTGTTCCACGAGTTTGCGACACAGCCGGATGCGCAGAGCCACTGGGTATCGATCAAGGCCTTGTCGATGCCGCTGGTGAACGGGAGCGTATCGCCTTCGACCGCCACCGAACGAAGGAGCGCAAGCATCGCCCCTGCATCTTCCCTGGTGGCCGGCCGAAACATGCACTCGTTCATGATAAAGGGCTTATCGATGTATGAAGGGTTGCGGCGGCGGCAACCCGGATTTGCACAGCAATACCTGGGGCATCATGCTTGACGTCAGGCTGCTCCCGGCTGATTGCATATGTGCGGAACGGCCCAGTGTACGCCCTTGTTAATCTGGCTACAAGAACCGGGTTCATCCAGCGCGCTCGACGCCCTCCCCGCCGTAATCCGGAACAAACGCTCACATTTTCAATTCAACGGCTGACGGCGGTACAATCCCGTAGTTACCCATTCCTTTTGTATTGTTGACGCGCCATGAACCAACTCGAACAACTCAAGCAGTTCACCACCGTGGTGGCCGACACCGGCGACTTCCAGTCGATCAAGGCCTACGCGCCGCAGGACGCCACCACCAACCCGTCGCTGATCCTGAAGGCGGTGCAGAAGCCGGAATACCGTCCGCTGCTGGAAAAGGCCGTGGCCGAGTCGAACGGTGCCTCGGTCGAGGACATCGTCGACCACCTGCTGATCGCCTTCGGCACCGAGATCCTGAAATACGTGCCGGGCCGTGTCTCGACCGAGATCGACGCCGCGCTGTCGTTCGACACCGAAGCCACCGTCGCCAAGGGCCGCGAGCTGATCGCCCTGTACGAAGCCGCCGGCGTGGGGCGCGAGCGCGTGCTGATCAAGATCGCCTCGACCTGGGAAGGCATCCGCGCCGCCGAGATCCTGGAAAAGGACGGCATCCACTGCAACCTGACCCTGCTGTTCTCGCTGGTGCAGGCAGTGGCCTGCGCCGAAGCCGGCGTCAAGCTGATCTCGCCTTTCGTCGGCCGCATCTACGACTGGTACAAGAAATCGACCGGCACCGACTACCAGGGCGCCGACGATCCGGGCGTGCAGTCGGTCAAGCGCATCTACCAGTACTACCGCACATTCGGCTTCGACACCGAAGTCATGGGCGCAAGCTTCCGCAATACCTCGCAGATCCTGGAGCTGAGCGGCTGCGACCTGCTGACCATCTCGCCGGACCTGCTGCAGAAGCTGGCCGATACCGAAGGCACGGTCGAGCGCAAGCTGACCGCCGAGGCGGATAGCGACATCGAAAAGATCGCGGTCAACGAGAAGAGCTTCCGCTTCCTGCTGAACGAGGATGCGATGGCGACCGAGAAGCTGGCCGAAGGCATCCGCGCGTTCTGTGCGGATTCGGTCAAGCTGAAGAAGATGATCGAAGAGCTGCGTTGATTGAAGCCTTCGTCGGCAGGTGATGTTGGCCGGTGATAACGGCCTGCCGCCTGTAAACGTCGCCCCTGCGCAGGTAGGGGCCCAAGTTCGTGGCATACCGAAAAACTTGGACCCCTGCCTCCGCAGGGGCGACGGTTTTGGGGTCAACGCTCCACCGCCGCCGCAATCTGGTCGAACAGCCGGTTCACCCGCACCGCCCCACCCTCGTCGTTGTACATCCCCGCCGTCACCACCACCACCAGCCCCAGCGAAGGCACCACGAACAGCCGCTGCCCGCCATTGCCGAACGCCGCGGTCCAGGCCTGCTCGCGGCCCAGCGCCCGGGTCTTGCCGTGCCACCACTGGTAACCGTACTGGAGTCCGTCGCCGGTGTCGACGTGCGGCTGCAGCGAGGCGTCGATCCAGTCGGCCGGCACGACTTGCGTGCCGTTCCAGCGGCCGCGTTGCAGCACCAGCTGGCCGATCCGGGCCAGGTCGCGCGGGCGCATGCGCAGGCCGGCGAAGGCCAGCGGGCGGCCGCGGAAGTCGGTCAGCCATTCCCAGTCGGTGATGCCGAGCGGCGTGAACAGGCGTTCGCGCGCGTACTCGGGCAGCGGCATGCCGACGCCCTGTTCCAGCAGTTCGGCCAGCACCGCCGTGCCGCCGCCGTTGTAGTTGAAGCGCTGCCCGGCGGGGCTGGCCATCGGCCGCTTGAATACGTAGCGCGCCTGCGCGCCGCGCCAGTACAGGCCGAACTCCGGGTTGCGCAAGCCGTAGGGGCCGGACTCGTCCCAGGCCAGGCCGCCCGTCATGTCCAGCAGATTGCCGATGGTGATGTCCTGGCGCCCTTCCTTTTTGAGGTCGGCCAGGTCCGGCAGCAGGTCGAGCACGCGCGCATCGGGCTGCGGCACCTTGCGCTCCGCCAGCGCGATGCCCCACAGCAGGGCCGTGACCGACTTGCTGACCGAGCGCAGGTCATGCCGGGTGGCGGCGTCGAAGTCGACCGTATGGCTGAACATCGAGAACACCGGCTTGTCCTTGCCGGTGCGGTAGCATTCGGCCACGCTGGCGCCGCGCCGTTCGATCACCAGGCCGTGCAGGTTGGCGCTGCCGGACTGGAACGCGGACAGCGCCGCATACAGGCGGCCCGGATCGAAGCCGTTGGCGGCGCCATGGGCGGTATCGCAGCCGGCAATGGTGGCGGCGGCCGCCGTGGTGCCCGCGCATAGCGCAACACCGGCGACGGCAAAAGACAGGACCGGACGCATCGGCGCTTACAGCGGGAACCCGGCCAGGCCGGTTGCCTGCGACCCCGCCGGACCCGGCGTGCGCGCCACGTTCATGACCCAGCAGATCATCGTGAAGTAGCCGATCAGCGCCGTCAGCTCCACCGTGCCCGGCGCGCCGAACTGCGCCACGGCTTCGGCATAGGTGGCGTCGCTGACGCCGTTGCGCAGCATCAGCTCGCTGGCGAAGTCGGTGGCGCAGGCCAGGTCGGCCGGCAGGCCGCGCGGCCGGCGTCCTTCGCCGATCGCGGTCACGGCCGCCTCGTCCACGCCGGCCTTGACCGCCAGCGGGGCGTGCGTCTGCCACTCGAACTGGTTGCCGACCTCGCGCGCCACCACGCAGATGACGAGTTCGCGCACGGCATCCGGCAGCGTGCCCTTGAAGCGCAGCGCCGCGCCGGTATCGCCGATGTGTTCCATCACGCCGGGCGCCTGCAGCAGCGCCACGAAGGGGCCGAAGATCGCCTTGCGCGGGCCGTTGACGATGGCGTCCGCCGCCGCCTGCTGGGCGGCGTCCATGGCCTCGCGCGCGGGCAGCGGCAGGCGTTCGGTGGTGGCGCTGCCAAAGCCCTGCGGCAGGCCGGGTGCGGGTGAAGTGCTCATGGGGATTCCTCGACGAAGTGATGGATCGGTGGTTGATCAGGCGGTAGCGGGGCTACCCGCCTTGAATTCTCGCCATAGATAATAGCTGCTTGCCAGCAAACCGGCCGCCGACATGCCGAGCGCCAGGTGCAGCGCCGCGGCCGCGTTCGGCGCAAAGCGCGCGATCAGCGCATTCACCAGTGGCCCGGCCAGCTGGCCGGCGGCAAAGCCGGCCGTCATGCGGCCCAGCACCCGGGTCGCCTGGGCCTCGGCGCGCGCCCGCGCTTCCTGCATCGCCACCATCGTCATCACCATGAAGGTGCCGCCGACCAGCAGCGCCGCCAGCACCACCCCCTGCAGCGTGCTCCACACCACCGGCAGCAGCACCCCGAGCGCCATCACGAAGCTCGAGACCGACCACAGCGCCAGTCGGTTGACGCGGCCCAGGCGCCAGGCCACCAGCAGCGTCGACAGCGCGGCGGCGCTGCCGAACAGCGGCCAGGCCAGGCCGAACACCTGCGGATCGTCGACCAGCTGCCGCGCCAGCGCCGGCAGGTAAGTCGCGGGCAGGATGTAGCCGAAGCCGAACAGGGTGTAGCAGGCAACCAGCCCGGCGGTGGGACGCGGCGCGGCCGGCGCGCGTGGCGGGCTGCCGGCCGGGCCGGGGGCGGCCATGTACACCGGCAGGCGCCAGCCGATCGCCAGCGGCAGCAGCGCGGCCAGCCCCGCCACCCCGGCCAGGCCGACCCACATGCGGGGCGAGGATGGCGCCGGCCCGGCCGGCAACAGGCAGTACAGCCCGGCCCCGGCGATGCCCAGCCCGACGCCGGAAAACAGCACGCCGGCCAGGCCGGGACGGCCGATTGCCGCCAGCCAGCCCAGTCCCCAGGTGCCGGTCGCGACCAGGGTCCAGGCACTCGCCATGCCGGCCAGGAAACGCAGCACGATCCAGATGTGCGGAGCCGTGGTCCAGCCGACCGCGGCGGTGATGACGACGGTGGCGGCCAGCCCGGCGGACATCAGCAGCGCCGGGCGCAGGGTGACGCGGGCGGCGCTCAGCGCGCCGACCAGGTAGCCGAGGTAATTGGAGGCGGCGAGCCAGGCGCCGGCCTGGCTGTCGAGCAGGCCGTCGCGCACCATCAGCGGAAACAGCGGGGTGAAGGCGAAGCGGCCGACGCCCATGGCCACCGCCAGGGCGATCATGGCGGCCAGGCAGACCGCGGCCGCGGTACGCCCGGCGTGGACGGGCGGAAGATGTGAAGTCGTCATGTTCTTATTAGAACACGACTATTTGAACGCCGTGCTAAGAGCGCAGGCGCAACCCGTCCACATAGGGATCGATCAGGCACTGCCCCATCTTCATCAGGTCGAAACGCTCGGGATCGAACATCCAGTTGCGGATCAGGCCGTCGATCATGGCGAACATGGCGAGCGCCGCCGTGGCCGGATCGCCTTCGCAGCGGATCTGGCCCTTCTCCTTGGCCAGCTTGATGCGGCGCTCGGCACGCGCCATCCACTTGCTCAGGTTGTCTCTGCGGCGCTGGCGCACGGCGCTCATGTCGTCGTCGTCGACGAATTCCACCTTCAGCGTCACGATCTCGAACACGCGCCGCGCCTGCGGGTCTTCGACGGTGCGGCGCAGCACGGCGATCATGTAGTTGCGCAAGTCGCCCAGCGGATCGTCCGATTCGGTCTGGTCCAGCACCTGCAGCTCGGCCTCGAGCGGCAGCGTGGCGCGCTCCATCATGGCGTTGAACAAGGCGCCTTTGTCGTCAAAATGCCAATAGATTGCACCGCGCGTCACGCCGGCTTCGGTTGCGATATGCTGCAACGTCGTTCGGGATACGCCCTGTTGAACGAACAATTTTTCAGCTGCATCCAAAATGCTGTCTCGCGTGGCGGCGGCCTCTTCTTTAGTTCTGCGGGCCATTCATTGCTCTCTCAATTTTTTGGGGGTCGGAAACATTAAACATACACTCATGATAGTATATATGGGTTTCTCCATACGTCAGCAATAAAAACGCACGCGGCGCTCAAGCCAAACCCGCGGGCGTTGTTGCATTTAATTCAACGAAGGAAGCATACTAATAATGCGCTCTGCTCACTCCACTTCCCTTAGCCTGACCAGGATCGCCGCATCGACCCTGGTCGCCGTGGCCCTGCTGTCGGCCTGCGGCTCCAAGGACGATGCCGCCAAGGCCGGCCCCGGTGCCGGCGCCAAGATGCCGCCGCCGCAAGTCGGCGTCATCACCACCAAGTTCCAGCCGGTGGCGCTGGAAACCGAACTGCCGGCCCGCGTCCAGGCGATCCGCGTCGCCGAGGTGCGCGCGCGCGTCAACGGTGTCGTGCTGAAGCGCCTGTTCACTGAGGGCAGCGTGGTCAAGCAGGGCCAATCCCTGTTCCAGATCGATCCGGATCCCTACCAGGCCCAGCTGAACGCGGCCCAGGCCGCGGTCGGCCGCGCCCAGGCCAACCTGACCGCGACCGCCGCCGTGGTCGAGCGCTACAAGCCGCTGGTCGAAGCCAACGCCGTCAGCAAGCAGGAATACACCAACGCCATCGCCGCCCAGAAGCAGGCCGAGGCGGACGTGAGCTCGGCCAAGGCCCAGCAGCGCATCGCCAAGATCAACGTCGATTTCGCCAATGTCTATGCGCCGATTTCCGGCCGCATCGGCCGCGCGCTGGTCACCGAAGGCGCGCTGGTATCCGCCACCGAAGCCACCCAGATGGCGCTGATCCAGCAGACCGATTCGATGTACCTGAACATCACCCAGTCGGCCTCGGAACTGCAGAGCCTGCGCAAGAAGGCCGGCGGCAAGGGCGTCGGCTCGGCGGTCCCGGTCACCGTGGTGCTGGACGACGGCACCGTGCTGCCGCGCCAGGGCAAGCTGCTGTTCTCGGACGTGACGGTCGACGAGACCAGCGGCCAGGTCACCCTGCGCGCCGAAGTCGCCAACCCGGACAACGCCCTGCTGCCGGGCCAGTACGTGCGCGTGCGCCTGGCCCAGGCCGAGCTGCCCGCCGGCATCCTGATCCCGCAGCAGGCCGTGACCCGCGGCGGCCAGAACGGCGATACCCTGATGGTGGTCGGCGCCGACAACAAGCCGGTCTCGCGCCCCGTCAAGATCGCCTCGCAGGAAGGCGCCAACTGGGTCGTCGTCGACGGCCTGAAGGAAGGCGAGCGCGTCATGGTCGACGGTTTCCAGAAGCTGCAGATGCTGCCGCCGGGCACCCCGGTGCAGCCGGTGGCCTGGACCGCACCGAACGCGAACAACGCCCCGGCCGCCGCCGGCAACCCGGCCCAGCAGCCGAACGCCACCGGCGCCGCGGCCACCAATGCCGCCGTCAGCGCACGCACCCCGGCCAACGGTTCGCCGGCCGCCGGCGCCGCGACGCCGGGCCAAACCCGCCAATAAGCACTAGGAAATTCAATGGCACGTTTCTTTATTGACCGCCCCATTTTTGCCTGGGTGCTCGCGCTGTTCATCATGGTGCTTGGCGGCGTCGCCATCAAGTCCCTGCCGATCGCGCAATACCCGACCGTGGCGCCGCCTTCGATCGTCGTGACCGTCGCCTATCCGGGCGCATCGGCCCAGACGCTGGAAGACTCCGTCATCTCCGTGATCGAACGCGAGATGAACGGCGCCCAAGGCATGATCTACATGGAATCGACCAGCCAGGCCAACGGCACCGGTACGATCACCATCTCGTTCGAGACCGGCACCGACCCCGACCTGGCCCAGGTCGATGTCCAGAACCGTCTGTCGCGCGCCACCCCGCGCCTGCCCCCGGCCGTGACCCAGCAGGGTGTGCGCGTGGACAAGGCGCGTTCCAACTTCCTGCTGTTTACCATCCTGTCCTCGGACGACCCGAAGTGGGACCCGATCGCGCTCGGCGATTACGCGTCGCGCAACGTGCTGCCTGAAATCCAGCGTATCAAGGGCGTGGGCCAGGCCCAGCTGTTCGGTACCGAGAAGGCGATGCGCGTCTGGATCGACCCGGCCAAGCTGGTCGGCCTGAACCTGTCGCCGTCCGACGTCAACACCGCGATCACGCAGCAGAACGCCCAGGTGGCATCCGGCACCATCGGCGACCTGCCGCTGGCGCAGGGCCAGCAGATCACCGCGACCGTGGTCGTGGCCGGCCAGTTGGCCACCGTGGAGCAGTTCGGCAACATCGTGCTGCGCGCCAATCCGGACGGTTCGACCGTGCGCCTGAAGGACGTGGCCCGCATCGAAATCGGCGGCCAGGCCTATTCCACCACGGCGCGCCTGAACGGCAAGCCGGCGGCCGGTATCGGCGTCCAGCTGTCGCCGTCGGGTAACGCGCTCGAAACCGCGGACCTGATCAAGGCCCGCATGAAGGAACTGCAGAAATTCTTCCCGCAAGGGATGAAGTACGCGATTCCCTACGACTCGACCACCTTCATCCAGATCTCGATCCACCAGGTGGTCGAGACCCTGATCGAAGCGGTGATCCTGGTGTTCATCGTGATGTACATCTTCCTGCAGAACTTCCGCTACACCATCATCCCGACGATCGTGGTGCCGGTGGCGCTGCTGGGTTCCTTCGCCTGCCTGCTGGCGATGGGCTTCTCGATCAACGTGCTGACCATGTTCGGCATGGTGCTGGTCATCGGTATCGTGGTCGACGATGCGATCGTGGTGGTCGAAAACGTCGAGCGCATCATGTCCGAGGAAGGCTTGCCGCCGCTGCAAGCCACGCGCAAGGCGATGGGCCAGATCTCGGGCGCCATCATCGGCGTGACCGTGGTGCTGATGTCGGTGTTCGTGCCGCTCGCCTTCTTCTCGGGCGCGGTCGGCAACATCTACCGCCAGTTCTCGGCGGTGATGGTGTCCTCGATCGCCTTCTCGGCCTTCCTGGCGCTGTCCCTGACGCCGGCGCTGTGCGCGACCCTGCTCAAGCCGGTCGAAGCCGGCCACCACAACGACAAGCGCGGTTTCTTCGGCTGGTTCAACCGCACCTTCACCAAGGGTGCCAAGCGCTACGAGGGCATCGTCGGCGCGCTCATGAAGCGTGCCGGCCGCGCGCTGGTCGCCTTCGTGCTGCTGCTCGGCCTGGTCGGCCTGATGTTCACCCGCCTGCCGAACGCCTTCCTGCCGAACGAAGACCAGGGCTACGTGATCGCCAACATCCAGCTGCCGCCGGGTGCCAGCGCCGAACGTACCGGTGCCGTGCTGCGCGCGATGGAAGACTACGTCATGAAGCAGCCTGAATACGCGAACATGGTGGCCGTGACCGGCTTCTCGTTCTCGGGCCAGGGCCAGAACATGGGCCTCGCCTTCATCCCGCTGAAATCCTGGGACGACCGCAAGGGCGACGGCCACGATGCGCAATCCTTCGCCAACCGCATCACGATGCACATGGGCGCCCTGCGCGACTCCTTCATCTTCGTGGTGAGCCCGCCGCCGATCCCCGAACTGGGTACCGGCACCGGCTTCTCGTTCCGCCTGCAGGACCGCGGCGGCAACGGTCACGAAGCGCTGGTCAAGGCGCGTAACCAGATGCTGGGCATGTCGATGCAGAGCAAGGTCCTGACCGGCATCCGTCCGGAAGGCCTGGAAGACGCACCGCAGCTGAAGCTGAACATCGACCGCGACAAGGCGCAAGCCCTGGGCGTGACCTTCGGCGCCATCAACCAGGCGCTGTCGACCTCGCTCGGTTCGGCCTACATCAACGACTTCCCGAACGCCGGCCGCCTGCAGCGCGTGATCGTGCAGGCCGATGCGAAAGACCGCATGCAGCCGGACGACCTGCTGCGCATCAACGCCCTGAACAGCCAGGGCCGTCCGGTACCGCTGTCCTCGTTCGCGACCACCGAGTGGGTCACCGGCCCGATGCAGACCGTGCGCTACAACGGCTATCCGTCGATGAAGATCACCGGCGAACCGGCCCCGGGCTACTCGAGCGGCCAGGCGCTGGAAGAAATGCAGCGCCTGGCAGCCCAGTTGCCGCCCGGCTTCGCGTTCGAATGGACCGGCCAGTCGCGCGAGGAAATCCTGTCCGGCTCGACCGTGTTCGTGCTGATCGGCTTCGCCCTGCTGGCCGTGTTCCTGGCCCTGGCGGCGCTGTATGAAAGCTGGTCGATCCCGGTCGCGGTGCTGCTGGTCGTGCCGCTGGGCGTGCTCGGCTCGCTGCTGGCGGCGTCGATGCGCGGCATGTCGAACGACGTGTACTTCAAGGTCGGCCTGATCACCATCATCGGCCTGGCCGCGAAGAATGCGATCCTGATCGTGGAATTCGCGAAGGACCTGCAGGAGCAGGGCAAGTCGCCGTTCGAGGCGGCACTGGAAGCGGCCCACCTGCGTTTCCGTCCGATCATCATGACCTCGCTGGCCTTCATCCTCGGCGTGCTGCCGCTGGTGATCGCGAGCGGTGCCGGCGCGGCAGGCCAGCGCGCCATCGGTACCGGCGTGATGGGCGGCATGATCACCGCGACGGCGCTCGGCGTGTTCTTCGTGCCGGTGTTCTTCGTGGTCATCCGCGGCTTCTTCAAGGGCAGCAAGCGCCAGCAGGAATTGCGTGCACAGCACCAGGATACCGACAGCGTCGTGAAGGAAAAAATCTGATGAATATGTCTTTTGATACGATGACCCTCCAGGCAAAACGCCTGACCCCGCTGGTGCTGGCCCTGGCCATGGCCGGCTGCGTCAACCTGGCACCCAAGTACGAACGCCCGGCCGCGCCGGTGGCCGGCGCCTTCCCGACCGTGGAAGGCACCGTCAGCAGCGGCAACCCGGTCGCCCCGGACGCCCCGGTCAACACCAGCTGGCAGCGCTTCTTCGCCGATGCGCGCCTGCAGCAGCTGATCTCGCTGTCGCTGGCGAACAACCGCGACCTGCGCGTGGCGATCCTGAACATCGAGCAGGCGCGTGCCGCCTACCAGATCCAGCGTGCCGACCGCTTCCCGCAGATCAACGCGGCGGTCACCGCCAACCGCAGCCGCGCCGGCGTCAACAACGTGTACCAGGCCGGCCTGGCGGTTTCCGCCTTCGAGCTGGACCTGTTCGGCCGGGTGCGCAACCTGACCGAATCGGCGCTGGCGCAATACCTGGCAACCGAGGAAGCGCGCAAGTCGACCCAGATCAGCCTGGTCGCGCAGGTGGCCAACACCTACCTGACCTTCCTGGCCGACGAGGAACTGCTGAGCCTGACCCAGCAGACCCTCAAGACCCGCGAGGAATCGCTGCGCCTGTCGCAGCTGCGCTTCGAGAACGGCGTCTCGTCCAAGCTCGACCTGGACCAGGCGGTGTCGCTGGTGGAACAGGCGCGCACCACGCTGGCCCAGGCCCAGCGCCAGCGCGCCCAGGACATCAACCTGCTGACCCTGCTGGTCGGCCAGCCGCTGCCGGATAACCTGCCGCCTGGCCTGACCCTGGCCAACACCAACCTGCCCGACCTGCCGGCCGGCCTGCCGTCGGACCTGCTGGCCTCGCGTCCGGACATCCGTTCGGCCGAGCAGCAGCTGATCGCGGCCAACGCCAACATCGGCGCCGCGCGTGCGAACTACTTCCCGAACATCTCGCTGACGGGCACCGCGGGCAGCGCCAGCACCCAGCTGTCGGGTCTGTTCAAGGGCGGTTCCTTCGGCTGGACCTTCGCCCCGCAGGCGATCCTGCCGCTGTTCGACTTCGGCGCCCGCCGCGCCGGCGTCGAGAGCGCGCAGGCCGGCCGCGACATCGCGGTGGCGCAGTACGAGCGCTCGATCCAGACCGCATTCCGCGAAGTGGCGGATGCGCTGGCCGGCCAGGCCACCTTCAGCGAGCAGCTGCGTGCCCAGCAGGCCGTGGCCCAGGCCGAAGCCGACCGCTTCAACCTGTCCGACCTGCGCTACCGCAGCGGCACGGCGAGCTACCTCGACCTGCTGGACGCCCAGCGTTCGCTGTTCACCGCGCAGCAGCAGGCGATCGAAGCCAACCTGGCGCGCCTGCAGAACCAGGTCACGCTGTACCGCGTGCTGGGCGGCGGCTGGACCGATCCGGCACCGGCGGCCACCGCGGCGCGCTGATCTGCGCACGATTGACCGTCCCTCAGCCGGGGCCGGTTTTGCGATTTCGGTATGATGGAATCGCGAGACCGGCCCCGGTTTTTTGTTGCGCAGAACTCCTGCGCCCAGGCGTGGTCTACCGGGTGTGTCCGCCTTTTGCGGCGCCCCACGACGCCATGCGAACCTTTCTCCGCACCCATTGGAAAGCCATTGTCGCCATCGTGCTCCTGATCCTGCTGGCGATGGTCACCGTCAGCCCGAGCTCGGCCCCCCTGCCCGAACCGTCCCTGTCCGCGCGCCTGCGCACGCACGTAACCGCGCTCGGCGCGATCGAACCCGGCAGCGTCGACAATCCCGCGCCGCCGGGCCTGCAACAGGCAGCCGCCTACATCGCCCAGGTGCTGGAAAGCGAGGGTTACCGCGTCCACCGGCGGCCGCACGCGATCGAGGTATCGGTGGCCACTCCCGCGGCACTTGGCAGGCCGGCACGCCTGTTCGTCATCGGTGCCCGCTACGATGCCGTCGAGGGTATCGATGACAAGGGCAGCGGCAGCGCGGCCGTCCTCGAACTGGCGCGGCTGCTGAAAGGCCTGCACCCCAGCGCGGGCACCGAAGTGAAGTTCGTGTTTTCGGAGAGCGGTAGGGACCGGGACGAGAGCGGCAGCGGCGGCAGTTTCATCGCCTTCGTCGGCACGCCCGCGGCATCGAGCCGGGTGCAGGATGCCCTGTCGGCATTCCAGGCCGCGTCCGCGGCGCCGGCACGCGGCCTGGCGGCGCCGGCCTATGTGCAGGGGGTGACCTTGTCCGCGCACCGCAACGGCGCACAGGCGGGCGGTCCCGCGGTCGTCATCACGGAGTCGGCATTCAGGCGCTACCCCTATCGCCGCGCAGCACAGGACATGCAGGACACGCAGGACAGCGCCGAATACGACGGCGTGGCGCGGGTGGTGGCGGGATTGGCGAATACGATCACGGCGCTGGCGGCGGGCCGCCGGATGTAAGGCCGGCCGCGCCGGCGCTACGCTTCCAGGAACATCTCCTGCAGGTCGTTGAGGAAGCGCTGTCCGAGCTCGGTCGGCTTGATCAGCTTGAAGTCGCGGTAGATGAGACCCTTGGCCTCGGCCGCATCGAGCGCCTTGTCGATCGCGTTGATCGACATTCCGGTGCGCTCGCCGAACAGGTTCGGATTGAAGCCGCCGGTCAGCCGCAGCGTGTTGAGCATGAACTCGAAGCCCATCTCGTCGCGCCCGATCTCGCGTTCCTCGTGCACCGCATTGCCGCGTTTCGCCGCCTCGATGAAGGAAGCCGGCTGCTTGAAGCGCGCCTGGCGCAGCACCCGGTGCGGGAAGGACAGCTTGGAATGGGCGCCGGCGCCGATGCCGAGGTAATCGCCGAATTCCCAGTAATTCAGGTTGTGGCGCGCCTGCCGGCCCGGCTGGGCATAGGCCGACACTTCGTAGTGCCCGTAGCCGGCCGCCGCGGTCTGCTGCGCGATCATGTCCTGGATGTCGGCGCTCTCGTCGTCGCTGGGCAGCTGCGGCGGATACTTGGCGAACACCGTGTTCGGTTCCATCGTCAGGTGGTACAGCGACAGGTGCGGCGGGGCGAAGGCCAGCGCGGTGTCGAGGTCCTGCTGCGCTTCCGCCAGCGTCTGCCCCGGCAGCGCATACATCAGGTCGAGGTTGAAATTGTCGAAATGGGCATGCGCGATCTCGACCGCGCGCAGCGCTTCGCGCTCGTCGTGGATGCGGCCGAGCGCCTGCAAATGGCGTCCGTTGAAGCTCTGGATGCCGATCGACAGGCGGTTGATGCCGCTGGCGCGGAAGGATTTGAAACGCTCGATCTCGAAGGTGCCCGGATTGGCTTCCATCGTGATCTCGGCATCCAGCGCCAGCGGCAGCAGGGTGCGCACGTCCGACATCAGGCGCTCCAGCCCCGCGGCCGACATCAGGCTCGGCGTGCCGCCGCCGATGAAGATGGTCTGGATCTTGCGGCCCCAGATCAGCGGCAGCGCCGCTTCGAGGTCGGCCCGCAGCGCGTCCAGGTAGTCGGTTTCCGGGATCGGGCCGTTCGATTCGTGCGAATTGAAATCGCAGTAGGGGCACTTGCGCACGCACCAGGGCCAGTGGATGTACAGCGACAGCGGCGGCAATACGGTCAGGTTCAGGGCGCCGGGCTGCAGGTATTTCAGGGCCGCCGTCGCCGGGGATACCGGCGCCTGGACACCGCTCGCGAGGTCACTGACGGGTTTGATCGGAATCATTTCAGCTTTTCCACGAGCGCGCGCAGCGCCTGGCCGCGGTGCGACACGGCGTTCTTTTCGCCCGAGGCCAGTTCGGCCGCGGTCTTGCCGAGTTCCGGCAGCAGGAAGTGCGGATCGTAGCCGAAGCCGCCCGCGCCGCGCGCTTCCTCGACGATCCGGCCGCGCCAGACGCCGTCGGCAATCACCGGCTGCGGATCGTCGGCATGGCGCACATAGACCAGCACGCAATAATAATAGGCGGATTTGTCCGCATGCTGCGCCAGGTCGGCGATCAGTTTTGCGCTGTTGCGGGCATCGGATTTCGGCTCGCCTGCATAGCGGGCCGAATACACGCCGGGGGCGCCGCCGAGGGCGTTGACGCACACGCCGGAATCGTCGGCCAGCGCCGGCAGGCCGGTCAGGCGCGCCGCGTGGCGTGCCTTCTGCAGCGCGTTCTCGACGAAGGTGCCGAAGGGTTCCTCGGCTTCGGGGACGTTGAATTCGCCCTGCGGATGCAGGTCGAAGCCGATCGGGGCCAGCAGCTGGGCGAATTCCTTGAGCTTGCCCGCGTTGTTGGAGGCGAGGATGAGGCGTTGGGTCATGGTGACGTGGAAGAACAGCGCGTAAAAAGTGTATTTTACCGCTGCGCCGGAAAGTGCATGCTCGCCTCGAAGCCCGGCTCGAGGCCGCGTAGGTCCAGCGTCCCGCCGTGCAGCTGCACGATGGCGGTGACGATCGCCAGTCCGAGCCCGTTGCCCGGCAGGTTGCGGCTCTGGTCGACGCGGTAGAAACGGCGCGTGAGCTTGTCCATGTCGCCGGCCGGCACGCCGGGGCCATAGTCGCGCACCGTTAGCACGGTCGCGCCCTCCTGCACGATCACGCTGACGTCGACGCGGCCGCCGCTGCGCCCGTACTTGATGGCATTGTCGATCAGGCTGGCCAGGGCGTTGGCCAGCAGGTCGCGGTCGCCGCGCACGGTGGCCTCCGGTGCGCCGCTGTAGCGCAGCGTTACGCCCTGCTCTTCCGCCGCCACCTCATACAGTTCGCTCATGTCCTGGGCGATCGCCGCCAGGTCGAGCGTCTCGGCACTGCCGGCGCGCACGCCGGCTTCCAGCGCGGCGATCTGCAGCAGCTTGTCGAACAGCGAGATCACGCCGTCGATGTCCTCGATCGCCATGCGCGCATCGAGCACCAGCGCATCCGGGTCGACCGAGGATTGCAGCGCCCGGTCCAGGCGGTTGCGCACCCGGCCGAGCGGCGTGCGCAGGTCGTGCGCGATCGAGTTGGAGACGTGGCGCACGCCTTCCATCAGCGCTTCGATACGGTCAAGCATGCGGTTGATGTCCTGGCCCAGGTGGGCGAATTCGTCGCGGCCCTGTACACCGATCCGGCTCGACAGCTCGCCGGCGGCGATGCGCGCGGTGGTGCGGCGGATCTCGCCGATGCGCGCTTCCAGGCGCCCGCGGAACAGCTGGGCGCCGAAGAAAGCCAGCAGGATCGAGACCGCCGCACTGACCAGCAGCGCGTGCTCGACGACGCTGCGGATCGCATCGACGTCGACCAGGTCGCGCCCTACCACCAGGCGGCTGCCGTCCTCCAGGCCGACCACGACCAGGCGCACCGATACCGGTACCGGCGCCGGCGTCCCGCGGCGCGCCATGCGCACGGATACCAGCCGGCCGGTGGCCATGTCGGCGGGTGGCGTCGCCGGGTCCCAGCTGCCCAGGTTGCCGGAGACCAGGCGCCCGTCGGCACCGACCAGGCCCAGCATCTCGGTGTCGGTATCGTTCAGGTCGTGCAGCTGGACGTCGATCTCGCCCACCAGCGCGGGACGGCCGCCTTCGCGCCAGGCGCTGGTCAGGCGCGCCTGGGCGGCCAGGATAGTATTGTCGATCGAGCGTTCGAACACGCCGACGGTGCCGAAGTAGACGATGGCCGACAGCGCCGCCATCGCCGCCGCGACCAGCACGCCGTAGCCGACCGCCAGCCGGGCGGCGATCGAACCGCGCAGGCTAAGCCGTGGTGCCATGCGAAGGCGCGGCGCTCAACAGATAACCGGCGCCGCGCACGGTGTGGATGAGCGGCGGACTGAAGTCCTTGTCGATCTTGCCGCGCAGGCGGCTGATCTGGACGTCGATCACGTTGGTCTGCGGGTCGAAGCGGTATTCCCACACGCCTTCCAGCAGCATGGTGCGGGTAACGATCTGGCCTTCGTGGCGCATCAGGTATTCGAGCAGGCGGAATTCGCGCGGCTGCAGCGCGATCGGGCTGCCGTGGCGCGTGACGCGCATGGTGCGCAAGTCGAGCTGCATGTCGGCCACCTGCAGCAAGCTGGTTTCGCGCGACCAGGCGGTGCGGCGGCACAGGTTTTCCACGCGCGCCAGCAGTTCCGACATCACGAACGGCTTGGTCAGGTAGTCGTCGCTGCCGGCGCGCAGGCCGCGCACGCGCTCGTCGACGCTGTTCAGCGCCGACAGGATCAGCACCGGGGTGGCGTCGCCGCGGGCGCGCATCTGTTCCAGCAGGCCGATGCCGTCGACATGGCCCGGCAGCATGCGGTCGAGCACCACCACGTCCCAGCGCGCTTCCAGCAGGCGGCGCGCGCCGGCTTCGCTGTTGTGTTCCGCGACCACGGCATAGCCGGCGGCGCGCAGGCCGCTGGCGAGGTAGTCGCGGGTTTCGGCATCGTCTTCGATCACGAGGCAATTCAGCATGGTTCGGCGATTTGAATGTCAGGGGCGGCGCGGCCGACTATAGCATGCGGCAGGCATGGCAAGCTATGGATCACGGCGGCGCTCACAGCGTGCCGGCCAGGCGTGCCATCACGTCCACCGCATGGTCGATCTGGGCGCGCGTATGGGCGGCGTTCAGCATGAAGCGCAGGCGCGCCTGCCCTGTCGGCACCGCCGGGAACTGGATCGCGTCGACGTGGATGCCCTCGCCGCGCAGCGCCAGCGCGAAGCGTTGGCACTGCGCGGCGTCTCCTATCAATACCGGCACGATCGGCGTCTCGGTGGCGGTCAGGGTGTAGCCCAGCGGGCGCATTCGCTCCACGAAATAGCGCTGGTTGTCCCACAGGCGCATGCGGCGCTCCGGCTCTTCCTCGAGCAGGTCGAGCGCGGCCAGCAGCGCATTGGCCTGGTCAGGCGGCGGCGGGCAGGTGAAGCCGTAGGCGGAGCTGGTCAGGCGCAGCACGTCGGCCATCTCGCGTTCCATCGCGACGAAGCCGCCGATCGCGCCGAGCGCCTTGCTCAGGGTCCCCATCTGCATGATGGCCGGGCTGTAGCAGCCGAAGTGCTCCGAGGTGCCGCCGCCGTTGCGGCCCAGGATACCGGTGGCGTGGGCGTCGTCGATGTACAGGATGGCCCCGTAGCGCTCGGCCAGGAAGGTCAGATCGGGCAGCGGCGCGATCGTGCCTTCCATGCTGAACACGCCGTCGCTGACGATGATCGGGCTGATGCCGTCCGCCGCTTTCAGGAGCGACTCGAGGTGGTCCATGTCGGCGTGGCGGTAGGTATGCTTGTCGGCGCCCGACATCAGGATGCCTTCGCGGATACTGATGTGGTTGTACTCGTCGGTGAAGTAGGCGTACTTGCGGCGCTTCTTGGGACGGTAGCCGTGCAGGCGCGCCAGCAGGCCCGCCTTCACCAGCGTCGACAGCACGCCGATATTCGTCATGTAGCCGGTTACGAACAGCACGGCGTCGGTCTTGTGCTTGAGCGCGGCGAGGCGGCGCTCGAGTTCGCGGTAGACCGGCAGGTCGCCGCCCAGCAGGCGCGACTCGCAATTGCCGACGCCGTAGCGTTCGAGGCCGGCCTTGGCTGCCGTCACCAGGCGCGGGTGGTTGGCCAGCGCCAGGTAGTTGTTGGTGCTGAACGACACGGCAGCTTCGCCGTTGACGCGAAAGACCGGGTCCGGCAGGGTGTCGTGGACGGCGGAAGTGTGGTGGATGGCGTTGGTTTGCAGCCAGTCGGCGATGTCGGCGAGATCGTGCATGGGATTCCGGTCGTGGGTGGGGAAGAACGAAATCCAGTATAGGACCGCGGCACCGGTACAATGATTACGATCAGGTAATGATGGATGCGGCCGCGTTGTTTGCAGACATACCTTTCCAACTGGTAATGGTGCGTTGCAGAAAAGTCTTTTACCATCCCTTTTTTGATTGCATGGAGCCTCCTTTCATGGGCACTTGTTCGAGTGGCAGTTGTTGCCGGCCTTGCGCCGGTCGATCCCCGGCAAGATAAGGCAGGCGCTCCTGCTCTCATCGTGCCGCAGAGCAGATGAGGGCTTCCATGCCCCGACAATCGAAACACATCGCAAGAGCGAATGAAAGGTATGCCGTTACCCGACGGAGATACCGATGTTCGAACTTTTCACCCCCGGGCGCACCGGCCGGTCGTTCCTGGCCACCACGCCCAACCGCTGGGACTGGGCCCTGCTGCCGCTGGTGCTGGCGCTGCTGGCGCTGGCCGCCTATGGCGCCATGCAGATGACCCGTCCTTTCGTGCTCGGCCAGCCGACCCCGATCGCGCTCGACCCGGCTTACCTGCCCTACTACCTGCTGCGCACCATCCTGCGCATGTTCAGCGCGCTCGGCTGCGCGTTAGTGTTTACCTTCGTGTTCGCGGTGGTGGCCACGCGCTGGCGCGCCGCCGAGAAGGTGCTGGTGCCGCTGCTCGACGTGCTGCAATCGGTGCCGATCCTGGGCTTCCAGGCGATCGCCATCGCGCCCTTCATCGCCCTGTTCCCCGGCAACCTGCTCGGGGTCGAGTGCGCGGCCGTGTTCGCGATCTTCACTTCGCAGGCCTGGAACATGGCCTTCAGCCTGTACCAGTCGATGAAGACGATCCCGCCGGAACTGGCGGAAGCGGCGCGCGTGTTCCGGCTGTCGGCCTGGCAGCGCTTCTGGCGGCTGGAACTGCCTTATGCGATGCCGGCGCTGCTGTGGAACATGATGATGTCGATGTCCGGCGGCTGGTTCTTCCTGGTGGCGGCCGAGGCGATCTCGGTGGCCGGCCAGGACATCAAACTGCCCGGCATCGGCGCATGGATCGCGGTGGCGATCGAGCAGAAGAACGGCGGCGCGATCGCCTGGGCCATCGGCGCCATGTTCGCCGGCATCCTGCTGTACGACCAGCTGTTCTTCCGCCCGCTGCTGGCCTGGGCCGACAAATTCCGCTTCGAGGAGTCGCAGGGCGAGCACGCCCAGCAATCCTGGCTGCTCGACTGGGGCCGGCGCAGCGCCTGGCTGCGCGCCTTCAGCGAACGCATGTGGGCGCTGCTCGGACGCACGCTGGGCTGGTTTGCCGCACCTGCCGATAGCGCCGTGGCTGCGCCGTCGCAGCCGCGCTTCGCGCTCGGTCCGCGTACGGTCGACGCGATCCTGCTGGCGCTGGCGCTGCTGGGCGGCTGGCGTTTTCTGTTGTTCATCCATGCGCAGGTGGGCTGGAGCGAGACGCTGCGCGTGGTCGGCCTGGGCGCCATCACGCTGGCGCGCGTGATGCTGCTGATCGGCCTGGCCTCGCTGGTGTGGGTGCCGCTGGCGGTGTGGATCGGCTTGCGCCCGGTGTATGCGCAAAAGGTGCAGGCGCTGGCGCAGTTCCTGGCGGCCTTCCCGGTCAACCTGATGTTTCCGATCGTGGTGTATGCGATCGTGCATTTCCACCTGAACGCCAACGTCTGGCTCAGCCCCCTGATGGTGTTCGGCACCCAGTGGTACATCCTGTTCAACGTGGTGGCCGGCGCCTCCACGCTGCCGACCGAGCTGCGCCTGGCGGCCGACAACCTCGGCTTGCGCGGCTGGCTGAAATGGAAGCGGGTGTACCTGCCGGCCGTGTTCCCGAGTTTTATTACCGGCGCCATCACCGCCAGCGGCGGTTCCTGGAATGCCAGCATCGTGGCGGAGTACGTCACCTGGGGCAAGACCTCGCTGGTCGCCGATGGCCTGGGCAGCTACATCAAGCAGATGACCGATGCCGGCGACTTCCACCGCATCGCCCTCGGCATCGGGGTGATGTGCGTATTCGTGATGCTGTTGAACCGCTTCTTCTGGCGCAGGCTGTACCTGCTGGCCGAAGACCGCGGCCGTTGAGTTGAAATGGGAGTACAAGACATGACCAACCTGCTAGAACTGAAAGGCGTCTCGAAAGCCTTCCGCAGCGCCGACGGCGCGCCCCGCACCATCCTCGACGGCGTCGACTTCACCCTGGCCGACGGCGAGATCGTCGCCATGCTCGGCAAGTCCGGCTCCGGCAAGTCGACCCTGCTGCGCATCGTCGCCGGCCTGGTAGCGGCCGACGGCGGCCAGGTCCACTACCGCGGCCGGCCGATCGGCGGCCCGCTGGCCGGCGTGGCGATGGTGTTCCAGTCCTTTGCCCTGTTCCCCTGGCTGACGGTGCAGCAGAACGTCGAACTCGGGCTGGAAGCGCAGGGCGTGGCGCCGGCCGTGCGCCGCGAGCGCGCGAATGCCATGCTCGACCTGATCGGCCTGTCCGGCTTCGGCGGCGCGCTGCCGCGCGAACTGTCGGGCGGCATGCGCCAGCGCGTCGGCATCGCGCGGGCGCTGGTCACGCATCCAGACGTGCTGCTGATGGACGAAGCCTTTTCGGCGCTCGACGTGCTGACCGGCGAGACGCTGCGCGGCGACATCCTCGACCTGTGGGACGGCAAGCGCATCCCGACGCGCGGCATCCTGGTGGTGTCGCACAACATCGAGGAAGCGGTAATGATGGCCGACCGCATCGTCATCATGGGGAGCGACCCGGGGCGGGTGCGCCACGAGATCCGCATCGACCTGCCGCGCCCGCGCAACGCCGACACCCCGGAAGTGCGCGCGCTGGTGGACGAAGTCTACGGCCTGATGACGATGCGGCCGGCCGCGACCGTGTCCGGCGCGGGGACGGCACCTCCCGAGCTACCCGATTACCGCCTGCCGGACGCCGACGTCGGCCGCATCGAAAGCGTGCTGGACCTGCTGGCCGGCGCCCCCTTCGACGGCCGCGCCGACCTGCCGCAGCTGTCCGAAGACACCGAGCTGCCGGACGAGGAACTGTTCCCGGCCTACGAGGCGCTCGGCCTGCTGGGGCTGGCGCGCGTGGAGCGCGGCGACATCGCGCTGACGCCGCTGGGGCGGCGCTACGCCCTTGCCGGCCAGGCCCAGAGACAGGCGCTGTTCGGACGCCAGCTGCTCAAGCACGTGCCGCTGGCGGCGCGCATCCACCGCGAACTGGAAGACGACGCGAGCGGCACGCTGGCCGAGGAACCCTTCCTCGAGCTGCTGGAAGACACGCTGGAAGCCGGCCAGGCCAAGCGCATGCTGGAAGTGGCGATCGAGTGGGGCCGCTACGGCGAACTGTATGAGTACGATTACCGCACCGGCATGCTGAACGTGCCGGACGCTCAGGCATAAGGTAATCAATAGGAGAAACATGGAACCCAACGCCATCCTCGACGACGTCCCGCCGTCCGGCGACAACCGCCTCGACCGCAAGGTCGCCCTGACCGTGGCCCTGCTGGCTTCCTTCATGGGCGTGTGCAAGATCAAGGACGACAACATCGTGCAGGCCATGCAGCAGGCGCAAGCCGACAAGATCGACCACTGGGCCTTCTACCAGGCGCGCAACCTGCGCCAGGAGCAGGCGCATACCACGCTGCTGCAGCTGCGGCTGGCCGCCTTGTCGCGCCCTGCCGCCGAGCAGGCCGGCTACGCCGCGGCAATCGGCGAGCTGCAAAAGCTGGAAACCGGCCAGGCGAAGAAGAAGGAAGAGATGCAGGCCCAGGCCAAGCAGGACCAGGCCACCTACGATGCGCTGAACTACCGCGACGACCAGTTCGACCTGAGCGATGCGGCATTGGCGCTGGCCCTGTCGCTGCTGGCGATCACCACGCTGACGCGCGAGCGCTGGCTGTACCTGGCGGCGCTGGTGCCTACCGGCGTGGGGGTGTTCTATGGGGTGGCGGGCTTGTTCGGGTTGCCGTTTCATCCGGCGTGGTTGACCGGGTGGTTGTCGTGAGCGCAGGCTCGAACACGTGATGTGAACGCGTGGACGGGCAACCCGTCCACCCTACCGGCGCGCATACGTTACCGGTAACGCTTCATGCGCCCGCAACCAGCCCCAGCGTCCGCTTCTGCAACGCCACCAGCTCCCCGATCCCCTTCTCCGCCAGGTCCAGCAGGCGATTCATCCCGGCGCGGTCGAACGCCGCCCCTTCCGCCGTCCCCTGCACTTCGATGAAATGCCCGGCCTCGGTCATCACCACGTTCATGTCGGTATCGCAACCCGAATCCTCGATGTAGTCGAGGTCCAGCACCGGCACCCCGCCGACCACGCCGACCGAGATCGCGGCCACGAAGTGGCGCACCGGGACCGCCGGGATCAGGCCGGCCGCGACCAGGCGCGAAAAGGCGTCGTAGGCGGCGACCATGGCGCCGGTGATCGAGGCGGTGCGGGTGCCGCCGTCGGCCTGAATCACGTCGCAGTCGAGATGCAGGGTGCGCTCGCCGAAGGCTTCCAGGTCGAACGCGGCGCGCAGCGAGCGGCCGATCAGGCGCTGGATTTCCTGGGTGCGGCCGGACTGCTTGCCGCGCGCCGCTTCGCGGTCCATGCGCGAGTGGGTCGAGCGCGGCAGCATGCCGTATTCGGCGGTCAGCCAGCCCTGCCCCTTGCCCTTCAGGAAGCCGGGCACGCGGTCTTCGATGCTGGCGGTGCAGATCACCTTGGTGTCGCCGCACTCGATCAGCACCGAGCCTTCGGCGTGCTTGGTGTAGGCGCGGGTCAGGCGCACGCTGCGCAGCTGGTCGACGGTGCGGCCGCTGGGGCGGGTGGCATTGCTCATGGGGGTTTCCTTTGCGTTGTTATTTGAGTAGCTGGGACGATTTCTCGATGGCGCCGCGGATCTCGGCGATCGCCTTTTCGATATCGTCCTCGTCGAATGGATCGCTGTCCTTGTCCGGTCCCGGCGGCTGGCCGGCGCCGCCATCGTCGATCCGCGAATTCACCTCGCCTTCCGACAGCATCTGGGTCGAGACCACGCTGTCGTCGCCGCCGGCGAAAGCGGCGCCGCCGACGCCCTGCCACTGGATCGCCAGCGCGGTGGTGTTGTCGGCGCGGCTGCCGGCAATCGCGGTGGCGATGCCGATCATGTCCGGCACCGCCTGCACGATGGTGTGGGTCGACAGCTGGTGCACGATCTCGGTATCCGGCAGCACGCCCCACAGGCCGTCGGAGCACAGCAGCAGCACGTCGCCCGATTCCAGGCCGGCCTGGCGCGAGACGTCGACGCGCGGCAGGGTCGAGGCGCCCAGGCAGTTGTACAGCTTGTTGCGGTCGGGGTGCGAATTGCGTTCGGCCGGATCGGCCAGGCCTTTCGCGATCAGGTGCTCGATATGCGAGTGGTCGCGCGTGCGCGCCAGCACCTGGCCGCGGCGCACCCAGTACAGGCGCGAGTCGCCGCAATGCGCCCACACCGCGCAGTTGTGCTGCACCAGGCAGGCCACGATGGTGGTGCGCGGCGTGTCCGGCAGGCCGCGTCCGGCGGCGTAGCGCAGGATGTCGAGGTGGGCCTGCTGGAAGGCTTCCTCGAGGAAGCGCTCGGGCTTCTTGACGTAGGGCGTGGCCTGGGCGCGGAACAGCGCCGACAGGGTCTGCAGGGCGATGGTGGCGGCGACTTCGCCGCGCTGGTGGCCGCCCATGCCGTCGGCCAGCACCAGCAGCAGCGCGTCGCGCGTGTAGCTGTAGCCCATGCGGTCCTGGTTGACCTTACGTCCGCCGATGTGGCTTTGCTGGTAGACGGAAAATTGCATCGTGGGTCTCCGAGTCAGGCCTTGCGGCCCAAGGCGCCGAGGCGGCCGACCAGGCCGCGCCAGCCGGTGGCGGGCGCCTGCGCGGGCCCGGTGTCGTCGCCATCCGCGCCGGGTGCGGCCGGGGCGCCTTCTTTGAGCACCTTCTGCACCGCGAACACGCTTTGCGGGCGCGCCAGCGGATCCAGCGCCAGGCAGGACCGGGCCAGCGCAATCAGGGCCGGCGAATGATCGCGCGCCGCTTCCAGCTTGCCGAATTGGGCTTCCATTTTATCCTCGATGCGGCGGCCGTCGGCCGCTTGCGGCGGCGCGCCGGCCGTGCAGGCGTAGATGGCGGCGCCGATGCTGTAGATGTCGGTCCACGGCCCCAGCGGCGTCGCCTTGGAATACAGTTCGGGCGCCGCGAAGCCGGGGGTGTACATCGGCGCCAGCGCCGGCGAGTCGCTGTTGATGGTCTGGCGCGCGGCGCCGAAGTCGAGCAGGATCGGCGTGCCGTCGGTGCGCAGGTAGATGTTGGCCGGTTTCAGGTCGAGGTGCAGCAGCTTGTTGGCGTGGACTTCGCGCAGGCCGGCGCAGACGCCGGTGAACACCTGGCGGATGAAGGCTTCGCCGGCGCGGCTGCCGCGCGCCACGTGGCGCGCCACCACTTCCTGCAGCGCGTGGCCGGATTCGTAGGCCATCACCATGTACACGGTGTCGTTGGCGCGGAAAAAATTCAGCACCCGCACCACGTTCGGATGGACGATGCGCGCCAGCGCCCTGCCCTCCTCGAAAAAGCATTTCAGGCCGATGCGGAAGACCGGCAGGTTGGGCCGCGGGATGCTGGGCGCCAGCTCGCCCGGCTGGCGCAAGGCCAGGGCGCTGGGCAGGTATTCCTTGATCGCCACGGCATTGCCGTCGCCATCATATGCAAGATAAACAATACTGAACCCACCGGACGCAATTTTCTTTACAATGCGATATCCGCCAATCTCCAGCCCATCGGGCAGGGGGGCATTATTTTGTGCAGCCATGAGCGAGTAGTCCTTGCTTAACACGGCGATTGTGTGGATAAATCACGGGTTTGTAAAGAATAAAGGGAAGCTCGATCCGCTGGCGCAAGCCGCGCCGGTTGGCCGGGGCTTCCAGCAACCGGGGACTCCATTGAGCATTTCTAGCATGACAGGTTACGCGGTAGCCACCAGCGAGGGCGCTGCAGGCACGCTGACGATCGAGATCAAGAGCGTCAATTCACGCTTTCTCGACCTGCAGTTCCGTATCAACGACGATCTGCGCGCGCTGGAACCGGACCTCAGGGCCGCCATCATGGCCGCCATCACCCGCGGCAAGGTCGAGGTGCGTCTTTCGTTCGGCCGCAAGGCCGCCACCGGTTCGCAAGCCCTGAACCAGACGCTGCTGCAAGATCTCGCGCGCCTGCAAAGCGAGGTGACCAAGCACTTCGTGTCGGCGCCACAGATGACGGTGGCCGAGCTGCTGCGCTGGCCGGGCGTGATCGAGGAAGCGCAGATCGGCCAGGAGTCGCTGCAGGCCGACGTCGCCGCCCTCACCGCCAAGACGGTCGCCGCCTTTGTCGACAGCCGCCGCCGCGAAGGCGCGGCCCTGGAAGCCATGCTGCAATCGCGCATCGATGCGATGGAAGCCATCGTCAAGCGCATCACGCCCCTGATCCCGCAAGTGATCTCGCAATTCCAGCAGAAAGCCATCGAGCGCATGCAGGATGCCCTCGGCATGGCCGGCCACGGCAATCCGACCGTGCTGACGCGCCAGGAAGTCTTCGAGCGCATCCGCCAGGAAGTCACCCTGTACGGCATCCGCATCGACGTCTCGGAAGAACTGTCGCGCCTGTCGGCGCACCTGAACGAAACGCGCCACATCCTGAAAAAGGGCGGCCAGGTCGGCAAGCGCCTGGACTTCATGATGCAGGAACTGAACCGCGAGGCGAATACGCTGGGCGCCAAGGCGTCGGTCAAGGAACTGGCGGATGCGTCGATGGAGCTCAAGCTGCTGATCGAGCAGATGCGTGAACAGGTGCAGAATCTCGAATAAACTATTGTTTTGGCTCTGATCGGGCCGCCGCAGAACGCGTGGACGGGGAACCCGTCCACCCTACCCGCGATGTTGGCGTTACGGTAGGGTGGACGGCTTCGCCGTCCGCGCGTTCAGTGCATTACGAATAACCACGAATCAAAAGGAACCACCATGCTCACCAACGCTTTTTCCGGCAGCCTGTTCATTGTCGCCGCCCCTTCCGGCGCCGGCAAATCGACCCTGGTCAATGCGCTGCTGGCACAGGAACCGGGCATCAAGCTGTCGATCTCGACCACGACACGCCCGCCGCGCCCGGGCGAACAGGATGGCGTTCACTACCAGTTCACCAGCGCCGAGGATTTCGTCGCCCGCGCCGACCGCGGCGAATTCCTGGAATGGGCCGAAGTGCACGGCAATTACTACGGCACCAGCCGCCTGACCGTGGAACAGGAAATGAAGAACGGCACCGATATCCTGCTGGAAATCGACTGGCAGGGTGCGCGCCAGGTGAAGAAGCTGTTTCCGCATGCGGCCGGCATCTTCATCCTGCCGCCGTCGATCGCGGCGCTGGAAGAACGCCTGAACAAGCGCGGCACCGACGAGCCGCACATCATCACGCGCCGCCTGCTGGCGGCCGGCGGCGAGATTGCTCACGCTCCAGAGTTCGAGTATGTTATCATCAACGAAGAGTTCAACGTCGCCCTGTCCGAGCTTGGGGCGATTGTCAAAGCGACACGAGCCCGCTTCGCCCAACAAGCGGCGCGCAACGCCTCGCTCTTTGCCCAGTTGGGAATCCACGCGCAACAATCGCAAGCCTGACCGTTTCATACACGGCGCACACCGCTTTTGATCAGTCGGTGTCAGAGCCCACCCGCGAAAACCGGGCTCTGACCCCGAAAATTAATTTTCTAGGAGTACACCATGGCCCGCATCACCATCGAAGATTGCCTGAAAAACGTCCCGAACCGTTTCCAGCTGACCCTGGCCGCGACCTATCGCGCACGTCAGTTGCTGCAGGGCCACACCCCGAAAGTCGAAGCCAAGGACAAGCCGACCGTTGTCGCGCTGCGTGAAATCGCTGCGGGCAAGGTTGGCCTGGAAATGCTGAAAAAGGTTCCGATGTAATTTTCGGAGTCCGGATCAGTCGCCGACATTGACTGATCATTAACGTCGTCCCCGCGCAGGCGGGGACCCAAGTTGCACGCAATGCATTAATGCATGCAGAACTTGGGTCCCCGCCTTCGCGGGGACGACGTGTTTGGGCTGTACGCCTGAGCCTCGCACCTTCGCCAGCCCCTGAATCTGTTATTCTGTCCCCATACAGCGGCTGATTTTAAAGAGTATGAACTTGTCTCCCCCGGATTCCGTCCACTCAAGCACCACCAACAAGCCGGGCCGGCCCAGCCGCGCCGGCAAGCCGCAGGAAGCCGAACCGGCCCCCGCGCCGGGCGTCGCATCGATCACGCACCTGGCCAACAAGCTGGCCGAATACCTCACACCTGCCGAACTCAAGCGCGTCAAGGAAGCCTACCGCTTCTCGGACGAGATGCACCTCGGCCAGGTCCGCAAGTCCGGCGAACCGTACATCTCGCACCCGATCGCGGTGGCCGAGATCTGCGCCGACTGGAAACTCGACGCCCAGGCCATCATGGCCGCCCTCCTGCATGACGTCATCGAAGACCAGGACGTCAAGAAGGAAGAGCTGCTCGAGCGCTTCGGGCCGCAGGTCGCGAACCTGGTCGACGGCCTGTCCAAGCTGGAAAAGATCGAATTCCAGAGCGTGGTCGAAGCACAGGCGGAAAACTTCCGCAAGATGCTGCTGGCGATGGCGTCCGATGTGCGCGTCATCCTGATCAAGCTGGCCGACCGCCTGCACAACATGCGCACGCTGGGCGTGATGGTACCGGCGAAAAAGCGCCGCATCGCCGGCGAGACCATGGAAGTCTACGTGCCGATCGCGCACCGGCTCGGCCTGAACGACATCTACCGCGAGCTGCAGGACCTGTCGTTCTCGCACCTGTACCCGCTGCGCTACAAGACGCTGGCGAAGGCGATCAAGGCGGCGCGCGGCAACCGGCGCGAGGTGGTCAAGAAAATCCTCGATGCGGTCAAGAACACGCTGGCCGCGGCCGGCATCCAGGCCGAAGTCTACGGCCGCGAAAAGACCCTGTTCGGCATCTACAAAAAGATGCGTAACAAACACCTGTCGTTCTCGCAGGTGCTGGACGTGTACGGCTTCCGCGTGGTCGTCGATTCCATCCCCAACTGTTACGTGGCGCTCGGCACCCTGCACGGGCTGTACAAGCCGATGCCGGGCAAGTTCAAGGATTACATCGCGATCCGCAAGATCAACGGCTACCAGTCGCTGCACACCAGCCTGATCGGCCCCTACGGCACCCCGGTCGAATTCCAGATCCGCACCCAGGAAATGCACCGCACCGCGGAAAGCGGCGTGGCGGCGCACTGGCTGTACAAGACCGGCGACCAGAACATGTCGGACCTGCAGCAGCGCACCCATGCCTGGCTGCAGTCGCTGCTCGACATCCAGCAGCAGACCGGCGACTCGGCCGAGTTCCTCGAACATGTCAAGGTCGACCTGTTCCCCGACTCCGTCTACGTGTTCACGCCGAAGTCGAAGATCATCGCGCTGCCGCGCGGCGCCACCCCGCTCGACTTCGCGTACAGCATCCACACCGGCATCGGCGACCACACGGTCGCGGTCAAGATCAACAACGAACCGGCGCTGCTGCGCACCGAGCTGCACAACGGCGACATCGTCGAGATCGAGACCGACCCGAATTCGCGCCCGAGCCCGACCTGGCTGAGTTTCGTCCGCACCGGCAAGGCGCGCTCGGCGATCCGCCACTACCTGCGCACCATCAACCTGAACGAATCGGTGGAACTGGGCCGCGAACTGCTGGCGGCGGCGCTGGGCCAGCTGGGCGTTTCCGGCGAGATCCCGGCGGGCACGATCGAGCGCCTGCTGGCCGAATCCTCGGCCAAGTCGATGGAAGAGCTGTACGCCGACATCGGCATCGGCAAGCGCATGCCGGCGCTGGTGGCACGCCACATCGTCGGCCTGCAGGGCGGCGACGTCGACAGCATGCCGGCGCAGCCGAGCCACGGCGGCGAGCTCGATCCGGTCACGATCTACGGCAGCGAAGGCGTGTCGGTGCAGCTGGCGCCCTGTTGCCTGCCGATCCCGGGCGACCAGATCATCGGCCAGCTGCGCCGCGACCAGGGCCTGGTGGTGCACACCGCCGACTGCTCGCAAGCCAAGCGCCTGCGCCTGAAGGAACCGGACCGCTGGATCGCGGTGCAGTGGGGCGGCGAGCTGAATCGCCGCTTCGATTGCCGCATCCGCCTCCTGATCAACAACGAAAAGGGCATCCTTGCCCGGGTCGCCGCCGAGATCGGCGAGTCCGACGCCAACATCACCTATGTCGGCATGGACGAGGACGACGAACACATGATGACCCAGCTGCGCTTCACGATCCAGGTGAAGGACCGGGTGCACCTGGCGCACCTGATCCGCAACCTGCGCCGGGTGGCGGGCGTCAACCGGGTCGAGCGCGAACGCAGCTGACCGCGCCCCGGCGCCGGTCAGGTGGTAGGGTGGACGGGTTTCCCGTCCACGCGTCCAATGGCCGCGTCATCAATTTCACAGCCGATCACGGACGCAATAATCATGCGCCACGTATCACCGCGTGGACGGCAGAGCCGTCCACCCTACGACACGCCAGCGAGGATATCGGCCAGCGACTCGAACTGCAGCGGCTTGGCGAAGTGCGCATCGAAGCCGGCATTCAGCGCCAATTGGCGGTCGGCTTCCTGGCCGTAGCCGGTCAGCGCCACCAACCGCAGCATCTTGGTGTCCGGGTCGCGCCGCAGGCGGGCCGCGATCTGGTAGCCGTTCATGCCCGGCAGGCCGATGTCGACGATGGCCAGGTCGGGGCGCTCGCGCCGCGCCAGCGCGATGCCGTCGACGCCGTTGTCGGCCTCGAACACCTCGTAGCCGGCCGCCGACAGCTGGGCCGACAGCATGTGGCGCGCATCGTTGTTATCCTCGATCAGCAGCACCGTGGACACCGCCAATTCGCTGGCGGCCGCCGGCGGCGCCGATTCCACCACCGCCGCGGTGTCCGCGCCTTCCTTCAGCAGCGGCAGGCACAGTGTGAAGGTGCTGCCCTTGCCGCTGCCCTCGCTGGCGGCCGTGACGGTACCGCCGTGCAGGGTCACCATGCTGCGTACCAGCGACAGGCCGATGCCGAGGCCGCCCTGGGCGCGGTCGAGCGACACCGCGCCCTGCACGAAGGTCTCGAACAGGGTCGGCATCAGTTCCGGCGCAATGCCGACGCCGGAGTCGCGCACGATCAGGCAGGCCTCGTCCTCGCCGGGCTTCAGTTCGATCGCGATGCGGCCCTGGGCCGGCGTGTACTTCAGTGCATTCGTGACCAGGTTGCCGACCATCTGCTCGATGCGGGTGCGGTCGCCCAGGATCCAGGCCGGCGCCAGGCGGCACTCCAGCTGCTGCTCGACGCGGCCGGCCACGCGCAGCGCATCCACCACCGCCTCGACCACCGAGGCCAGCTCGACCGGCCGCATGTCGAGCCGCACCTTGCCGCGCGCCAGCCGCGCCAGGTCGAGCAGGTCGTCGACGATGCGGGTCAGGTGCTTGCCCTGGCGCAGCAGGATGTCCTGGGCATGGCGCTTCTGGACCGGGTTGGCGTTCTCGATGCGCAGCAGCTGGGCGGCACCCAGGATGCCGCTGAGCGGGTTGCGCAATTCATGGCTCAGCATGGCCAGGAAATCGTCGCGGATACGGACCTGGGCCTCGGCCAGCTTGCGCGCCTGCTGCTCGCGCTGCAACAGGGAAGCGCGCTCGGTCTCGGAGCGGGCCAGCTTGATGCCGGCCTCGCCGATCGAGCGCTGCAGCGCGTCGAACTCGGCGATGCCGCTGCTGGCGGCGGCCGCGGCGCTGGCCGACGCCAGTCCGCCGCCCTCGCTGAGCCGGGTCGCGGCCTGGGCCGCGCCGCCGATGGCGGCAGCCAGCCGGCGCCCGAAGAACACCGCCGCCAGCGCAGCGCACAGCAGCGCCACCAGCATGCCGCCGGCGGCCAGCATCACCGCGTGGCGGGCCGCGCCCTCGATCTCGCCGGCCGGCACCGCCACCGCGATGGTCCAGCCCGACATCGGCGAATGAACGAAAGCGTGGTAGGCGTCCACGCCGTCGTCCGTGGCATAGCGGATCAGCCCCTGTTGCGCGTCCGCCGCCGCCTTGACCAGGCTCGGGTTGGCGGGCTGGCCCAGGCGTGCCGCGCCGCCCGGCCCCGCGATGAAGCGGCCGTTGTGATCGATCACCGACACTGCCCAGCTGGACGGCACCGGACGGCGCGCCATCAGCCTGGAAAAATAATCGGGCGCGAATACCGAGCCCAGCACGTAGCGCTCGCCGCCGAGCAGGGGCACCGGTACGGTGATCGTCGTCACCGGGTTCTTTTGCAGCGGCCCGGTGATCAGGTCCGACACCATGGTCTTGCGGGTAGCCATCACCTGGCGCAGACGCGCGCGTACCTCGTCGCGCGTTTGCGGCAGCTTGCTGCCCAGCGGCACCACCGTATTGATCAGCTGCTGGCCGGCGGCATCGAACAGGATGACGCGTCCGCCGTCGCCGCGGTCGGCGCTTTTCGCATGCTCGTAGAAGCCGGCGAGGTCGCCGTGCGCCAGGTGCGGCGAACGCGCCAGCACATGCAGCGCCGCCTCGGCACTGCTCAGTTCACGGTCGACCAGCAGCGCGGTGGCGCCGGCGCTCTGGCCGAGTGTCTGCAGCGCGGCTTCGCGCTCCGAACTCAACAAAGTCTGCAGGGCAATGGCCGCAAACAGGGAAATCGGCAGGATGATCGCGCCGATCATGATCAAGAGGTATGCGCGGAGTCTCATTGCATGGAAAACGGTCGGGTTGCCCGGGGCGCGGCAAGCCGCGTATTTATTAGCAATTATGCACGTTTTTCGATAGACGCCGAGCACGCCGGTGCGGCCGCGTGTGGGGCCAGCGCCAGGATGGCGTCGAAGGCGGCGCAGGCGCCGGCACAGGCGTCGCGGATGGCGTCCGGCGTGCGCACCTGGTCGCGCACACCTTGCATGAAGCTGCGCCAGCGCGGACCGGGGCCGGCGTCTTCGCCCTTCAGGTAGCGCAGCGGATGTGGGGCCAGACGCTCGGCCAGGCGCTTGTACAGCACCGCACCGCCCAGCTGCGAGCCTTCGATCACGTAGCACACGCCCCAGCGCCAGGCGGCGCTGGCGTCACGCGGCCAGGCCGGCTGCGGCGCCGTGGCCAAGCCTTCCGGCGCTGCGGCCGGCATGCCGGGTTCGGCCAGGTCGGCCTCGATCAGCGCCAGCCGGGGACGCTGGTCGAAGTGCGGGCCGTCTTCGAAGCCGCTCAGCCAGGGCTGCAGCGGCGCCAGCCAGGCTTGCAGCATGCGCAGGTGGCGCGCGTAATCGTCCAGGGAAGCGTCGGGCGTGCCGATGGGCAGGCCGCTGTCGAGCTGTTGATGGCGGCTGTCGGTGGCCGTGCGCAGCGCCGCCAAGGCATCGGCGGGCTGCGTAAGCTCGTTAGAGCGGTTCATTTGATCCGGGTAAAGAAGAAAACCGCCCATCTTACCAGCCGCCGGGCGCCCGTGGCCGGCTGGCTGCAACTATCTGCGCTGCGCCGCCACAGACGTCCCGGTCAGTCCGTGATCGGCTCCGGATAGGTGACGCTCAGGATTTCCAGCTCGTCCACGCCCTGCGGCGTCTGCAGCGTGACGACCTCGCCTTCGCGCGCCTTGGTCAGTGCGCGCGCCACCGGCGACACCCAGCTGATCTTGCCCTGCAGCGGGTCCAGTTCGTCGATGCCGACGATGGTCACCGTGTGCTCTTCGCCGGCCTTGTTCATGTACTCGACAGTGGCGCCGAAGAAGACCTGGTCGTTTCCGTGATGCACGGACGGGTCGACCACGAAGGCGGAATCGAGACGCTTGGTCAGGAAGCGGATGCGGCGGTCGATCTCGCGCAGGCGGCGCTTGCCGTAGATATAGTCGCCATTCTCGGAGCGGTCGCCGTTGGATGCGGCCCAATGCACCACGCGCACGACTTCCGGCCGGTCGATGTCGATCAGCTGCAGCAGTTCGTCCTTGATCGCCTGGTGGCCGGCCGGAGTGATGTAGTTCTTGGAGCCGGCCGGGATCGCATGCGCGAGCGCGAGGGCTTCGTCGTCGTCCTCGTTGTCGGACTCTTTTACAAAAGCTTTATTCATAATCCTTATTGTAGTCTTCTCGCCAACACGACGCCGCCGAATTGGCAAAACCGTAGCGAGCCGACCTCACCTTTTCCCGTATTATTCGAGGCATGACACGAGTCGCCCCCCGAACCCGGCTGTTTGCGCCGCTGGTGCATGCCGCCGCCCTGCTGCTGTTGCTGGAAGAATGGTGCTGGACGCTCGGCCTGCGTCTGGGCGCCTGGGTCGGGCGCACGCCCGGACTGGCGTGGGTGGAGACGCGCGTGCGCACCCTGCCGCCGTACGCGGCCCTGTGCGCCTTCCTGCTGCCCGGCCTGCTGCTGCTCCCGGTCAAGATGCTGGCCCTGGTCGCGATCGCCAAGGGCCATGCCGCGTCCGGCATCACCACCATCGTCGTCGCCAAGCTGGGCGGCGCGGCGGTGGTCGCGCGGCTGTATGCGCTGACCCTGCCGACGCTGCTGGCGGTGGGCTGGTTTGCCCGCTGCCACGGCTGGTTCATGGGCTGGAAGATACGCTGCATTGCCTACCTGCGCGCCAGCGCCGCCTTCGCCCAGGCCACCCGCCTGCTGCGCGGCATCCGGCTGGGCTGGCGCCGCCGGCGCCGGCGCCGCGTGCGCAGCGCGATCCACTTCGGCGGCCGCAACGCCAGTCCGGCGTCGCGCGTGCTGCGCCGCTTCGTGGTCCAATGGCGCGCGCGGCGCCGCGCCGACACCGACTGACGGCGCCGGTCGAGCAACCCGATAACAAGAGCACAGCCATGAGCCATCCCGATACGCCGCTTCCGCCCCCCGCCCCCGTCTCCGTCCCTGGAATGCAGGCCGACCCGGCCGCGCTGATCGACTACCAGGCGCGTTTCAATGCGGTGGTCAACCATACGCCGGGCCTGGTCTACCAGTTCGTGCGGCATGCCGACGGCGGCACCGCCTTTCCCTACCTGAGCGAGGGCTGCGCCGCCCTGCTCGGCCTGTCCGTCGCCGAACTGCAGCAGGACCCGGCGCGCTTCCCGCAACTGATCCTGGCCGAAGACCGCAAGCGCTACGAGGAGACCATGCACGCCTCGAAGAGCGCGCTCGAGGGCTGGAACTGGGAGGGCCGGCTCTGGATCGAGGCCTGGCGCGACGTCAAGTGGATCAGCCTGCGTGCCACGCCGGCGCCGCTGGCGGACGGCGGCGTGCAGTGGGACGGCATCATGACCAACGTCACCGCCAGCAAGCTCGAACAGGAAGAAGCACGCCGTTCACGCGCGCGCCTGGCCGAGCTGACCGCCCACATCGAGCAGGTGAAGGAGCAGGAACGCACCCGCATCGCGCGCGAGATCCACGATGACCTCGGCGGCAACCTGACCGCAATCAAGATGGCGCTGGCGATGCTGGTACCGCGCCTGCCCGACGACGCGTCGCTGCAGGAAAGGGCGGCCTACCTCGACCACCTGGTCGACCGCACCATCGAAGCCGTGCACCGGATCTCGCTCGACCTGCGCCCCAGTACCCTGGACCTGGGCATCGTGGCGGCGCTCGAGTGGCAGGCGCGCGAATTCGAGAAGCAATCCGGCATCGCCTGCATCTTCCGCAGCTACGATGCCGACATCGAATTGGAACAGGACCATGCCAGCGCGCTGTTCCGCATCTTCCAGGAAGCGCTGACGAATATCGCCAAGCACGCCGGCGCGACCCGCGTCACGGTCAGCCTGCGCCGCCAGCGCCAGCATCTGATCCTGAGCATCTGCGATAATGGCCGCGGCATCACCCCGGCCGACCGCCTGAAGCCGCAGTCCTTCGGCCTGCGCGGCATGGGCGAGCGCGCCACCGCCCTCGGCGGCACCATGACCTTGTCGGCGGCGCCCGGAGGCGGCACCATGGTGACTGTCAAGATCAGGCTGGCTGCGCCGGCAGCCGCCAGGAATACGGAACCCACCGAAGCATGAGTGAAAAAGCCAGCATCCGCGTATTTATTGCAGACGATCACGCCATCGTGCGCGAGGGCCTGAAGCAGATCCTTGCCGAGCAGCGCGACATCGTGGTCGCCGGCGAAGCCGAGACCGGCCTCGACGCCGTCAAGCTGTTCCGCAAGTCGCGCTGCAACGTGCTGCTGCTCGACATCTCCCTGCCCGACCGCAACGGCATCGACGTGCTCAAGCAGGTCAAGAGCGAGAAGCCGGAACTGGCGGTGCTGATGCTGTCGATGCACCGCGAAGACCAGTACGCGATCCGCTCGCTGCGCGCCGGGGCGTCCGGTTACCTGAACAAGCAGAGCGCGCCGCGCGAACTGGTGAATGCGATCCGCCAGGTGGCCGCCGGCCAGCGCTATGTCAGCGCCCAGCTGGCCCAGGCGCTGGCGGCCCAGGTCGGCGAAGACCACGAAAAGCCGGTGCACGACACCCTGTCCGACCGCGAATACCAGACCCTGACCATGATCGCCTCCGGCAAGACGGTGAGCGAGATCGCCCAGGAACTGTCGCTGTCGGTCAAGACCGTCAGCGAATACCGCGCGCGCCTGCTGTCAAAAATGAAACTCAAGACCAGTGCCGAGCTAACGCACTATGCCATCCGCAACCAGCTGGTCGATTAGTGTTGGGTCGTAAAGACAGTTATGAGGATTAGTGGGTATTCTCGGCGCTGTTCTACTAATCAGTTTCTCAAAAGATATATAACATGACAGGGATAATTATTCCATGCAGTAACGTGCGTCATGTCCACTACGAATTCCCCTACCGGCAACCCTGCGGCAAATCCCGCCGAGATTGCCCGCGAAGCCTTCCGCCGCCTCGCCACGCGCCGCATCGCGCCCACGCCCGACGCCTACCGCGACATCTATAACGAGATCGCCGGCATCCCCGCGCCGCCGCTACAGCCGCCGGCCCCGCAACCGCAGGTCGATCCGGGCGCCGAACAGGTGCTGTCCGGCTTCGCCCAGCGCCTGGCCGAGACGCCCGGCGAACTGGCCGAGTTCGGCCTGCGCTGCCAGCGCGCGCTCAAGGGGCGCGACTGGGACGGTTACACGCGCGCGCTGGCCCAGCTGGCCGAAAAACACCTGCGCCGCCACACGCACCCGGCGCTGGCCCTCGGTGTCGAGGATGCCGAAGCCAAGCTGCTGCGCGACCTGCTGAGCCGCACGCTGAGCTTTGCGCTGGCGTCGACCTTGAGCGCCACGCCGGCCCTCGCGGGCGAAGCCGAAGCACTGGGCGCCGCGGTCAAGGCCGCCCACGACGAGGACGCGCTGCAGGACGTCGCGGTGCGCCTGAAAGACCTGTGCTACCAGGTCGAACTGAAGCGCGGCGACGCCGGCGAGCAGCAGGAACTGCTGCTGCGCCTGTTCAAGCTGCTGCTGGAAAACGTCAGCGAACTGCTCGACGACGACAGCTGGATGCGCGGCCAGGTCGCCGCCGTGCAGGACCTGATCGCCGGCCCGCTCGACGCGCGCGCACTGGAAGACGCCACGCGCAGCCTGAAGGACGTGATCCTGAAGCAGGGCCAGCTGAGGCACGGCATCGCCGACGTGCGCGCCACCGTCAAGAGCATGATGATGACCTTCATCGACCGCCTCGGCTCGGTGGCGGCCTCGACCGGCAGCTACCAGGAAAAGATCGGCGGCTTTTCGGAGCGCATCCGCGGCGCCGCCAATATCGAGGAGTTGAACGCCGTGCTGGAAGCGGTGCTGAGCGAGACCCGCACCGTGCAGGCCGAGGCGCTGGCGTCGCGCGACCGCATGCTGGCGGCGCACCAGGAAGTGCAGGATGCCGAAAAGCGCATCCGCGACCTGGAAGGCAAGCTGCAGCACATGAGCGAGCTGGTGCGCGAAGACCAGCTGACCGGCAGCCTCAACCGCCGCGGCCTGGACGACGTGTTCGAGCGCGAAAGCGCCCGCGCCGATCGCCGCAGCACGCCGCTGTGCGTCGCCCTGCTCGACCTCGACAATTTCAAGAAGCTCAACGACACCTACGGCCACCTGGTCGGCGACGGCGCCCTGCGCCACCTGGTGAAGGTGGTCAAGGACACGCTGCGCTCGATGGACGTGATCGCCCGCTTCGGCGGCGAGGAATTCCTGATCCTGCTGCCCGAGACAACGGTTGACGCCGCATCGAGCGCGATGGTGCGCGTACAGCGCGAGCTGACCCGGCACTTCTTCTTGCACGACAACGAGAAGACCTTGATCACGTTTTCCTGCGGGGTGGCGCTGCGCCAGCCGAACGAAGACCAGGCCAGCCTGATGGCGCGCGCGGACCGGGCCATGTACCGGGCCAAACAGAGCGGCAAGAACCGGGTGATGGTGGCGGAATGATTATTGCTGGCGCGTCGTTCCCGCGCAGGCGGGAACCCAAGTTTGCTCCGTTGCCCGCGCATACGTTATGGGCGACTCGACAAACTTGGATCCCCGCCTTCGCGGGGATGACGTCTTGAGGCTAACTCAACAACATTTGAGCGTGGAATCAGAAATGTAGCCGCTAAAAAATAATTTTTTCGCCCTCAAGTTCTTAAAAAACACGCCGCCAAGCACCCGCATCACCGGATAAAACGTTGCCCGTCGAAAATTTTCTTCTTTCCGACCATAAAGTTTTCCCGGGCCAGTACGTTACCTGCATCAAGAGCAGCGGTTTGAATGTCACGGAACAGCGTGACAGACCAAAGCGAATCAGTGGCACGTCGCCACACCCTGCAAGACCAAGTGGAGAAACACCATGGCATCCGTAATCAATACCAACGTTGCATCCCTGAACGCCCAACGCAATCTGTCGGCGTCGCAAAGCTCGCTCAACACCTCGATCCAGCGCCTGTCGTCGGGCCTGCGTATCAATAGCGCAAAAGACGACGCCGCCGGTCTGGCCATCTCGGACCGCATGAACTCGCAGATCAAGGGCATGACCCAGGCGACCCGCAACGCGAACGACGGCGTGTCGATGGCGCAAACCGCCGAAGGCGCCCTGTCGAGCTCGGGCGACATCCTGCAGCGCGTCCGCGAACTGGCCGTGCAATCGTCGAACGCATCGAACTCGGCCAGCGACCGCAAGGCCCTGCAGACCGAAGTGACCCAGCTGACCTCGGAACTGAACCGCATCGCCGGCACCACCGAGTTCAACGGCACCAAGCTGCTGGACGGCTCGATGGGCACCGCCAACTTCCAGGTCGGCGCCAATGCAGGCCAGCTGATCTCGATGACCGGCTCGAACTTCACCACCACCACCTACGGCAACAACCAGATCAAGGGCGACGCGGCCGTCGTGACCGCCGACGGCGTGTCCGGCGCCAAGGCCGGCTCGGCCACCATCTCGGGTGCCCTGGGCAGCACCACCATCACCAGCACCACCGCTGATTCGGCCAAGACCATCGCCGCCAAGATCAACGGCAAGACCGCGGACACCGGCGTCACCGCCAGCGCGAAAACCGATGCGCTGCTGACCAGCGGCGGCGGCGCCTACTCGCTGGACGTCAAGTCGGACAACGGCACCGCCGTGACCATTTCGTTCTCGGTCGACGGCACCGGCAGCAAGTCGGACGACTTCGCCGCCGCCGTCAGCGCGTTCAACGCCCAGACCGCCAAAACCGGCGTGACCGCCCAGTACGCCGACGGCGGCATCAAGCTGACCAACGCCAACGGCGCCGATATCTCGGTGAAGAACAACAACGCCGCTGCAGGCGCGTCGATCAGCATGGGCAGCTACAAGGCCGACGGCACCGCCAACACCGCCACCGCACTGGCCGGCGGCGCCAGCGGCGTCGCCAACGGCAACGTGACGATGGACTCGGAAAAGAGTTTCTCGGTCGCCGAAGGCACCGCAACCGGCTTCTCGCTGGGCGGCACCAACAGCGGCGCGTCGACCCTGAAGTCGGTCGCCAACCTCGACATCAGCTCGTTCGAAGGCGCACAGAACGCGATCAAGACCGCCGATGCGGCCCTGGCCTCGGTCAACGGCCAGCGCGCACAACTGGGCGCACTGCAATCGCGCTTCAGCTCGGCGATCTCGAACCTGCAATCGACCACCGAGAACCTGTCGGCATCGAAGAGCCGCATCACCGACACCGACTTCGCTTCGGAAACCGCGAACATGACCCGCGGCCAGATCCTGCAGCAGGCCGGTACCTCGATGCTGGCCCAGGCGAACTCGCTGCCGAACGGCGTCCTGTCGCTGCTGCGTGGCTAATCGTTGATGTAACCGACGCCGTACCGTGGTAAATGATTCCTCGGCTGAAGAAATTCAGCCGGGGAATTTTTCGTAGGGAGACCCCATGCACATCCAGCCCCTCGGCACCGCCGCCGTCATCAAGCCGGACGAGCGCGCCACCGGCGCCGTCGAACCGGCGGCCGCGGTCGCGGCCGCCACCAGTACCGGCGCCATCGGCAAATCCGCCGCCGATGGCGCCCCCGCCTCGCGTGCCGAACTGACGGACGCGGTCAAGAAGATCAACGACGCCATGCAGGTATCGTCGCAAAGCCTGCAGTTCTCGATCGACGAGGACAGCAAGCAGATCGTCGTCAAGGTGATCGACCAGGACACCAAGGAAGTGGTGCGCCAGATGCCGTCCCAGGAAGCGCTCGAGATCGCCAAATCGATCGACAAGATGCGTGGCCTGCTGATCGACCACACCGCCTGAGCCGCATTCCGCGCCTCGCATGCAGCCGCTGCCCCTCGCGGGCCCGGCTGCATTTTTTTCGCCTGGACCGCTCAGCCGTACAAAACAGAATTAAGCTGGTTTTCCTGCTCTCAAGAACGATTTGCTTCTGTCGATAATGACTTACATTATCGCTTTCACTGGAGAAACAAATGGGAGTTAGCTCAGCGGGTATCGGTTCGGGTCTCAACGTCGACAGCCTAGTCAAGAGCCTGATGGCGGCCGAGTCGGCTCCCCTGGACAATTACGACAACAAGACCGCCGCCTACCAGAACAAGCTGGCGGCGTACGGCAAGGTCGGCACGGCGGTCGGCACCTTCCAGGCTGCCCTGACCTCGCTAAATTCGTCCTCGACCTTCAGCGCGCTGTCCACCACCTCCAGCAACAAGGACGTGCTGACCGCCACCACCGGCGACGGCGCGGTCGCGGGCAAGTACAAGGTCAACGTCACCCAGCTGGCCCAGGCGCAGAGCCTGGTCAGCGGCGGCAAGGCCAGCACCAGCGCCATGATCGGCGCCGGCGCCAAGACCGTCCTGACCTTCCAGTTCGGCAGCACGACCGGCGGCACCTTCGGGGTGGCGGGCAGCGCGCTGGGGCCGGGCGTCGCCTCGTCGGGCATCGGCGGCGGCTCGCTGAGCATCAACGGCACCGCCATCTCCACCAACGGCACGACCCGCAGCGCGCGCGAACTGGCCGCCGTCATCAACGACGAAAGCGACGTCACCGGCGTCATCGCCAAGACCGGCACCACCACCACCGCGGCCAACCTGTTCAAGGATTTCGGCACGGTCGCCATCCCCGCCGGCGGCAGCGGCAACTACAAGCTGTCGGTGGGCGGCGTCGACCTGGCCGCGGCCAGCGGCACCGATACGGTCAGCGCGGCCACGCTCGACACCAGCCTGGCCAGCAGCGCCACCCGCAACGCGCTGGCGGCGGCCAACATCACCGTGACCGGCTCCGCCGCCGACGGCACCCTGCAGTTCCTGGCGGCCGATGGTTCGAACATCGCCGTGACCGAAAGCGTCAGCGGCGACGTCACCGGCGGCATCGGCCTGGCGGCCGGCAGCGCCAACAAGGGTTCGTCGGTCACCGCGACCGCCGGCGTCACCCTGAGCTCGTCCGACGGCAGCCAGATCGTCGTCGGCGGCACCAATCCGGCCCTGGCCGGCCTCGCCGCGGGCAGCAACGGCAGCTACATCGGCGCCGGCTTCAGCCAGGACGGCACCCAGAACATGGGCACGGTCACGCTCGACACCAAGGACCAGTCGCTGCAGGGCATCCGCGACGCCATCAACAAGGCCAACGTCGGCGTCACGGCGACCATCGTCTCGGACGGCGGCGCCAACCCGTACCACCTGGTGGTCACCTCGAACAAGACCGGTGCCAGCTCGTCCATGAAGATCAGCGTCGGCGGCGACGGCGACCAGGCGCCCGACGCCGCGATCGCGGCCCTGATGGGCTACGATCCGGCCGGCACCCAGGGCCTGACCCAGACCACCGGCGCCCAGGATACCAAGCTCACCATGAACGGCATCGAAGTCAGCAGCAAGGGCACCACGGTAGCCGATGCGATCCAGGGCGTCAGCCTGGACGTGTCCACGCTCGGCAGCAGCACGCTGACGGTATCCAAGGACACCGGCAAGGTGTCGGACTCGATCAACGCCTTCGTCAAGGCCTACAACACGCTGAACTCGACCATCGCCGGCCTGACCGGCTACAACGCCGACACCAAGACCGGTGGCGCGCTGCAGGGCGATTCCTCGGTGCGCTCGATCCAGTCGCAGCTGCGGCGCCAGCTGTCGGCATCGGTCGAAGGCCTGGGCGGCAAGCTGACCACGCTGAGCCAGGTCGGCATCTCGTTCCAGAAGGACGGCAGCTTGGCGGTCGACTCGACCAAGCTGAACGACGCGATCGCCAACAACTTCGGCGACATCGGCGGCCTGTTCGCGGCGATGGGTTCGGCCAGCGACGGCGGCATCAGCTTCGACAAGTCGACCGCCGCCACCAAACCCGGCGAATACCCGATCAACATCACCAAGATGGCCACCCAGGGCACGGCGACCGGCAGCAAGGCCTTGACCGGCTCGACCCGGATCACCGCCAATACCACCTGGACCGTGACGCTGAACCAGACCACCCCGGTATCCGACAAGAAGGTGCAGAACATCGCGATCCCGGCCGGCGTCTACGACAACACCCAGCTGGCCGCGGTCCTGCGCGCCGCGATCAACGGCAACACCACGTTCGCGGGCGCCGGCGATGCGGTGGAAACGAAAGTCGATGCGTCCGGCAAGCTGTCGCTGTCCTCGAGCAAATTCGGCGAGCTGTCGAACATCTCGCTGGCCTCGGTCACCGGCACCAGCATCGACGACATCCTCGGCGCCGTCACCACCAGCGCCGGCGAAGATGTGGAAGGCACGATCGGCGGCGTGGCCGCGACCGGCAACGGCCAGACCCTGACCGCGGCCGGCGGTTCCAACGCCGAGGGCATCCAGCTGACGATCAAGAGCGGCGCCGTCGGCGACCGCGGCAGCGTGACCTTCTCGCAGGGGTATGCCTACCAGTTGACCAACCTGTCGACCAGCTTCACCGGCAAGGGCAGCATCTTGCAGAGCAAGACCGACGGCTTGAACGTCAGCATCAAGTCGGTCGCCGACCAGCGCGACAAGTTCAGCGAGCGCCTGACCGCGATCGAAGCGCGCTACCGCGCCCAGTTCACCTCGCTCGATACCATGCTGTCGTCGATGCAGAGCACACAGAGTTACCTGACCCAGCAGCTCGCGGCAATCGCAGCGAACCGCTAATACCTGGATTTTTTGGAGAATCAAACGATGTTTGGAACCATGAAACGCGGCGTGAATGCCTACGCCAACGTGGGCCTCGAAACCGGCGTCGCCTCGGCTTCGCCGCTCAAGCTGATCATCATGCTGTACGACGGCGCGCTGGCGGCCCTGCTCGGCGCCAAGGCCAACATGGCGGCCGGGAATATCGCGGCCAAGGGTTCGGCGATCTCGAAGGCGATCACGATCATCGACAATGGCCTGCGCGCCTCGCTCGACAAGGCTGCCGGCGGCGAGATCGCCGACAACCTGGACGCGCTGTACGACTACATGACGCGCCGCCTGCTCGAGGCCAACCTGAACAACGACGTCGGCATGGTCGAGGAAGTCCACCGCCTGCTGGCCGACCTGCGCAGCGCCTGGGTCTCGATCGGCGACAAGGCCGAGCAGCCGGCAGCCATGGCCGCCGCCACGGCGATGCCGAAAGCCCCGACGATGGTCAGCGCCTGAGGACATGATGAACGGACAAGAAGTCGTATCGCTGTACGAAGCCATGGTCGGCATCACCGACCAGATGCTCACCGCCGCCACCGCCAGCGACTGGGACCGCCTGGCCACGCTCGAGCTCCAGTGCGCCGCCTGCGTGCGCCAGCTGAAGGCGAACGGCGATGCCCAGCCGCTGGCGGCGCAGGAGCGCAGCCGCAAGGTCGACGCCATCCGCAGGATGCTGGCAGCCGACCGCCAGATCCGCGACCTGACCCAGCCGTGGATGGCCAAACTGTCCGCCATGATCAACAACAAGGGCACCGAACGCCGCGTCGCGCGCGCCTACGGTATCTGAAGCCACACTAGATGCTGCCGCGCGATTCCTTGCCGCTGTCCCAGGTCGCGCGTACCGCGGCCACGGTGCCGGTCGCCGATCCGCGCCAGCAAGCCTTCCAGCGCGCCTTCACCGGCATGGTCGGCCAGTCGATGCAGGCCGAGGTGCTGTCGACACTGCCGGACGGCTCGTTCGTCGTGCGCGTCAACGACACCGCGGCGCGCATGCCCCTGCCGGGCAATGCCCAGGTCGGCAGCCAGGTGGCGCTGACCCTGGTCGCGGTGACGCCGCGCCCGACCTTCCAGGTCGGCAGCGGCGCGCCGGCGTTTGCGGAAGCAGGACCGGCGCCCGAGGAGGGCAAGCCCGCCGGCGCGCCGCTGGCTTACCTGCAAGGCAAGGACGCCGCCGCGCTGGCGCGCACCTCGGCGCTGCTGGCCCAGACCCGCACCATGGCCGGCCTCGGCGCCGGCGCCGCCAGCGACGCCAACACCTCCATCAGCAGCGCTGGCAAGACGCTCGGCGACATCATTGCCGCCGCCCAGAACGCCGGCACCCCTGCCACCGCGGCGCTCGGCCGCACGCCGCTGCTCGGCGCCGCCAGCCTCGACGCCGGCAGCATCGCCGGCGCGCTGCAGGAAGGCATGGGCAAGAGCGGCCTGTTCTACGAATCGCACGTGGCCGAGTGGGCGCAGGGCGCGCGCTCGATGACCGACCTGGCGCAGGAACCGCAGGCGCAGGGACGCATGCCCTCGCCTTCCGATCCGGCCACCGCCCAGTTCATCAACATGCAGCTGACCGCGCACGAGCAGGCGCGCGTGGCCTGGCAGGGCCAGTTATGGCCGGGCCAGGAAATGCGCTGGGAGGTGGAGCGCGACGCATCCGACGGCGGCGCAGCCGGCGACGAGGAAGGCGGCACCTGGCAGAGCCGGCTGACGCTGCGCTTCGGCGCGCTCGGCGAGGTCGCGGCGCGCGTGGTGCTGTCGGGCGACCAGCTGCACATCCGCCTGGACGCCGCCAGTGCGGACGCCGGCCAGCGCATGGAGGCGCAGCGCGCGCGCCTGGAGCAGGCGCTCGATGCGGCGGGGATGCCGCTGTCGACGCTGGCGATCCACGCCGCGCCTGCACCTGCAACTGCGCCCGCGCCTGGGGCGGACAGCGATGGATAAGAAGACGGCGGCCCGGCGCCAGAACGCCGTCGCGCTGGCTTATGGCGCCGGCCAGCCGGCGCCGCGCGTCGTGGCCAAGGGCCAGGGCCTGGTCGCCGAACAGATCATCGGACGCGCCCGCGACGCCGGCGTGTTCGTGCACGAATCGAAGGAACTCGTGGCCCTGCTGATGGAGGTCGATCTCGACCGCCAGATCCCGCCCGGCCTGTACCGCGCCATTGCCGAACTATTGGCGTGGCTTTATTATATTGAGTCGGCGCAAGCCACCGGCGGCGCAGCGCCGCCGGCGCCGGACACGGCGCGACTCCTCCCACCCAAAGCCCCGGTTGGAACAGATGCAAGCAATCACTGAAGCAGAATTGGAAAGCTGGCACGACTATGAAGTCGAGTCGCGCAGGGAGATCGTCGCCCTGTTGCGCCAGATCTCGGAAAAGAAGCAGTTGATCCGGATGCTGGTCAAGGGCGAAGGCGACGTCTGCGTCACCTCGCTGCTGGACGTCGATCCGGACGACGGCAGCATCGTCCTCGACCGCTCGATCAGCCAGGAGCAGAACGCGCGCATCATCGCCGCGCCCAAGGTGATGTGCGAGACCTCGCTCGACAAGATCCGCATCCTGTTCCACGTGAGTAACCTGCGCGAGACCCGCTACGACGGCAGCATTGCCCTCGCCGCCGACCTGCCGCCCCGGCTGATCCGCCTGCAGCGGCGCGAGTTCTACCGCATGGCGACGCCGGTGACCACCCCGGTGCGCGCCACCATCCCGCTGCCGGCGGCACTCGGCGGCGGCACCACCGTGCTGCCGCTGGCCGACATCAGCTGCGGCGGCATCTCTCTCCTCGACAACAAGCACCAGCTCGGTTCGACGATCGGCGAAACCTTCGCCAACTGCCGCATCGAGGTGCCGGACGTCGGCCCGGTCACGACCTCGCTGCAGATCCGCAATGCGCTCGAGATGACGCTGCTGAACAACAAGACCACGCGCCGCCTCGGCTGCCAGTTCGTCGACATCTCGCGCGCCAACATGGCCGCGGTACAGCGCTACATCACCAAGCTCGAGCGCGAACGCAACGCCCGCCTGGCCGGGCACTGACCGAATTCGGGGTCAGAGCAGATTCACTCGACAATTCGGGGTCAGAGCCCGATTTTTGGAAATAGCTTTTAGGTAAAAATAACGAGGCCGCTGTCGCTCCGTCCGGAAGGGCGGGACGACAGCGGCCTTTTTTGTTACCGAAATCAATTGATTCCAAAAGTGCTCCGCCCCCGAATGCGCGCGCGATTCTGCTCTGACCCCGAATTTGCTGACCCCGAATTTGCGGGCACTGAGCACGCCGCGGCCGGGCGGCTGCGCGGCGCTGCCCGCTGCGGGTTCCTGTTATGTTGGCGTTGTCAAACAACGCCGGAGCCGCCGATGCCGCCTTCCCTCAAGCCCCTCAACCAGCAAGTCATCGTCATCACCGGCGCCTCCAGCGGCATCGGCCTGGCCACGGCCCAGGATGCGGCCAAGGCCGGCGCGCGGATGGTGCTGGCCGCGCGCAGCGGCGATGTGCTGGAAGCGATCGTCGCTACGCTCGAGAAGCAGGGGCACGAGGCGATCCACGTGGTGGCCGACGTCGCCGAGCGCGAGGGGGTGCAGCGCATCGCCGATGCCGCCATCGAGCGCTTCGGCCGCATCGATACCTGGGCCAACGTGGCCGGCGTCTCGATCTACGGCAAGATCGAGGACGTGACGGAAGCCGACGCCCGGCGCCTGTTCGACGTGAATTTCTGGGGCATGGTGCACGGTTCGCTGGTGGCCCTGCCCCACTTGCGCCGGCATGGCGGCGCCCTGATCAACGTCGGCAGCGAGGCCAGCGAGGTCGCGGTGCCGCTGCAGGGCATGTATTCGGCCAGCAAGCATGCGGTGAAAGGGTTTACCGATGCGCTGCGCATCGAGGTGGCCGGCGTCGACGCTGCCCCGGTCTCGATCACGCTGATCCAGCCGACCGCGGTCAACACGCCGCTGCCCGAGCATGCGCGCAACTACCTCGACCGCCAGCCCAAGCTGCCCACGCCCCAGCTCGACCCGCACCGGGTGGCGGCCGCAATTTTGGAAGCGGCGCAGACGCCCACGCGCGACGCCAAGGTCGGCCTGATGGCGGCGCTCGACGTGGCGGTCGAGAAAATGGTGCCGGCGCTGGCCGACCAGGTGGCGGTGCTGCAGGTGCCGCGCCAGCAGCGCGACGAAGCGCCGCGCGATCCGGTCGGGAACCTGTTCCGGGCCCAGGGCGACGGCGTCGTCTACGGGCGCGGCGGCTGAGCGCCGGCCGCGCCGCGCCTTCGCCTCAGAACTTCGCGCGCAGCGACACCAGCACGTTGCGCGGGTCGCCGTAGTAGTTGCTGATGCCGGTCGGGGCGTACTTGGCGTAATACACCTTGTCGGCCAGGTTGTTGATATTGGCCTGCATCGACCAGGTCGGATTGAAGCGGTAGCCCGCCATCGCGTTGAACACCGCGTAGGCGCCCTGCGTCGAGGTCAGCGCGCCGGCGCGCACGTAGCTGTCGCTCTGGGCCTGCACGCCGCCGCCGAAGGTCCATCCGGTCAACATGCCGTCCGGGCGCCAGGTTGCGAATACGCGCAGCAGGTGCTTCGGATCGATGCTGCGCAGCGGCTGGCCGACGTTCGATGCCGTGCCGTCGCTCAGGTATTTGGTCTGCGTGTTGGTGAAACCACCCTGCAACTCGACACCCGGCCACACTTCGCCCGACATCTCCAGTTCCCAGCCCTGGCTGCGCTGCCTGCCGCCGTCGATGTAGCAGTAGCCGGTCGGGTACCACGGCCGACACGGATTGGCGCCGGCCAGGTCCTGGGTTGCCTTGCCTTCGTTATCGATGCGGAACGCGGACAGCGAGCCGGTCAGGCGACCGCCGAAGAATTCGCCCTTCAGGCCCGCTTCATAATCCTTGCCCTCGACCGGCTTCAGGATGTTGCCGCCGGCATCCTTGAAGTTCTGCGGCGTGAAGATCTCGGTATAGCTGGCATACGCCGTGACACGTTTGTTGAGGTCGTAGGTAACGCCGGCGTACGGCGTGGTCTGGCGTTTGATCTTGTAGTTGCCAGCCGGCGCGGTCGGCACTTCGTACTCCCACCAGCTCAGGCGTGCTCCCAGCAGCACCGCCAGCGGATCGGTGAGCGACAGGCGCGTGGTCGCGTAGACGCCGCGCTGGCTGGTCTGGTTGCCCGGCGAAGAATAGGCGGTCGATCCCACCGCGGTGATCGCCGGCTGGGGCGCGCTGGTGTATGGATTCCAGGTGCGGATGTCGACGTTGCTCACCGGTCCCAGGTTGTAGTAACCGCGGGTGCCGATGGTGTCGACATCCAGGCTCTCGGCCCCCACCACCAGTGTATGCTTGCGACCGAAAGCCTCGAACGGACCGTCGGCGACGACCGAGAACGCGCGCTGGTTACTGGTATCGCCGGTATAGGCCGAGGTGCTGACGTCGAACAGGTAGGGATTGGTGGCGCCGGCGCGCCGCGTGAAATACGATTGCAGGAAGCCCCACGGCTTGATCTTCAGGCCGGTGTAGGCGGCGCTGGCCTTGACGTTCCAGCCGTTACCGAAGGCCTGGTTCAATTCCAGCAGCGCCTGGTCGTTGTAGCGGTTCCAGCGATTCCACACCGTGCCCAGGTAAGTCGAGCGCGGCAGGTTCAGGGATCTGCCGTCGATGTGGGACGGCAGGTTGCCCCAGGCGCCGGTGGCGTCGAGGTCGGTGTGCTGCAGGCTGGCGGTGAGCGTCGTGGTCGGCGTCAGGTCGGCTTCGACCACCGCATACAGCACTTCGCGGTCTTCCTTGCGCGCCTCCTGGAAAAATTCCTTCTTGTCCTTGACGGCGACCACGCGGCCGCGGACGGTGCCGGCCGCGTTCAGCGGACTCGAGACGTCGGCTTCGATGCGGCGGCGGTCCCAGCTGCCGACGATCGCCGCCGCGCTGGCCTGGAAGGTCCTGGTGGGACGCTTGCGCACCAGGTTGACGGCCGCCGAGGGGTTGCCGGAGCCGCGCAGCATGCCGGACGCCCCGCGCAGCACTTCGATACGGTCGAGCACGGCGGTGTCCGGCTGGACGAACATGGTGCCGGCCTGGTTGATCGTCAGGCCGTCGACCTGCAACGCATCGATCTGGTAGCCCCGCGAAAAATAGTTGACGCGTTCGCTGTCGGTGTAGTCAACCGTCACGCCCGGCAGATTGCGCATTACGTCGTGCAGGTCGGGCAGCACCCGGTCGTCGAGAAACTGGCGCGTCAGCACGGTCACCGGCTGCGGCACGTCGCGGACGTCGTCGATCCCCTTGAACACCGACGCATTGCGCCCGGCGAAGCCGTCGTTGGCAGTGGTGCCGGTCACGGTGACGGTCGCGACCGGGCGCTCGGCGACATTCCCGGCGGCGGGTTCCACTTCGCCGGCATGGACGCCATGCAGGACGAATGCCGTGCACAGCATCGCGGCCCCGGCGGTGCGACGCAGCGGGAATGGAAAGGATGGGACGACCTCGGCGTGCGGGCGATACATAGACGACTCCTGGATAGGGGTGGAACCACCTGCAAATGGATAAATAAGAATCATTCGCAAATGAGAATAACTCGCAATTATATTCATGACAGTTCCATAAGTCCATGCTTATAATGAGACTCATTCTCATTTACGCATCCTGCTTCCTTGTATTCCATGACTCCCATTTCTTCCCATGCGGCGCCTGCTCCGCGCCCGAATGCCGGTCGGGCTTCCGGCACCGGCCTGCGCTACCGTGCCGGCGTGGCATCGCGTACCGTGGCCGCGATCGGCGGCGGCTACCTGCTGGCCTCGCTCGGCACCCAGGTACTCGCCCTCGCTTTGCCGATGAACCCGATCGACAATGTGGTCACGGCCACCCTGAGCGGCCTGGCGCTGTATCCGTGCGCCGTGATGTGGTCGTTCGCGGCTGCCAGCGCCACCCGCGCCTGGCTCGGCCTGGCCGGCTCCTGCACGCTGTTGACGCTCGCGCTGCTGGCGCTGGGCGCCCTTGGAGGTCAGGCATGAAGGAAGGTTTCCGCCAGTCGATGGCTTGGCTGCACACATGGTCCGGCCTGCTAGTCGGGTGGGTCTTGTTCATGGTGTTCGCGACTGGCACCGCCAGCTACTTCCGCGACGAAATCACGCTATGGACGAAGCCGGAGCTGCACGCGGCGGCCGCAGCGCCGGCGCAGGTCAACCAGGCCAGTGCCATCGACCTGGCCCAAACGGCCCTGGCACAGCGCGCCGGTGCCAGCCGCCGCTGGTTCATCACCATGCCGACCGCGCGCAACCCGGCGCTGGAAGCGAGCTGGGTACCGGCACCGCCAAAGGGTGCCGACCCGGCCGTGCGGCCAAAACGGCGCGCGTTCGGCAGCATGACCCTGGACCCGGCCTCCGGCCGGGAACTGGGCGCGACACGGGCGACCCGCGGCGGCGATTTCTTCTTCCGCCTGCATTTCGACCTGCACTACATGCCGGCGGTCTGGGGGCGCTGGATCGTCGGCGTCTGCGCGATGTTCATGCTGGTGGCGATCCTGTCCGGCATCGTCACCCATAAACGCATTTTCAAGGATTTTTTCACCTTCCGTCCGGCCAAGGGCCAGCGCTCCTGGCTCGACGCGCACAACGTCAGCGCCGTGCTGGCCCTGCCCTACCACCTGATGATCACCTATACCGGCCTGGTGACGCTGATGTTCATGTACATTCCGGCGGGGGTGCAGGCGGTCTACCAGGACCGGACCGACGCCTTCTACGCCGACCTCAACGGCGGCCCGGCCGGCAACGCCAAGCCGTCGCGCGAACCGGCGCCGCTGGCGCCGCTGGGTCCGATGCTGGCGGAGGCCAGCCGCATCTGGCACGGCGCGCCGGTCGGCCGCGTCACGGTGACCAATCCGGGCCATGCCAACGCCACGGTCAGCCTGGTGCTGCAGGAAGGCCACGACATGACCCTGGCCTTGCCGAACCTCACCTTCGACGGCGTAACCGGCAAGCTGGCCGCCGGCACCGGCCGCGAAGCCGGCACCGCCGTGCAGACCCGCGGCGTGATGTACGGCCTGCACGTGGGACGTTTTGCCGATCCGCTGGTACGCGCGCTGTTCTTCCTGTCCGGCCTGGCCGGCTGCGCGATGGTCGCCACCGGCTTGCTGATGTGGGCGGTCAAAGAACGGCCGATTCACCTCAAGGCGCGCAAGGATGGCCGCGTCGGCGTCGGGCTGCGCCTGGTCGACGGCCTGAACCTGGGCGGCGTCGCCGGGCTGCTGCTTGCCATGCCGGTCTTCTTCTGGGCCAACCGTCTGCTGCCGGCCGGCGGTGCCGGGCGGCCGGAACTGGAGATCGCCTGGTTCTTCGCCGCCTGGGGCGCCGCCGCCCTGGCCGGCCTGGCCTTCCCCACGCGCTGGATGTGGCGCCTGCAGCTGGCGCTGGGCGGCGCACTGTTCGCACTGCTGCCGCTACTGAATCCGGCCACCGGCGGCGCCGGCCTGGCAAGCAGCCTGGCGCATGGCCTGTGGGCGGTCGCCGGCTTTGACCTGGTGACGCTGCTGCTGGGCGCATTGCTGCTCTACGCGTCGCTGCGCCTCGGGCCGCGGCCCGCGGTCAAGCCGCGCCTGGCGGGGAGCGCGGCATGAGCGGGTTGCACGATACCTTTCTGGCGCTGCTGGGATTGAGTGCGGCGCTGGCCGGTTTCTGCGCGCTCAGCCTGGCGATGGACCGCCACTGGGAACAATTGCATGGCCGCGGTGCCGCTCTCGCCGCGCGCGCCCGGCGCAAGCTGCGCCATGCGGGCTCGGTGGGATTGCTGGCGTCGCTGGCGGCCTGCATCGCCCTGCGCGGTGCAAGCCAGGGCTGGGTGGCCTGGGCCGGCATGCTGACGGCGGCGGCGGTGATGCTGGTGCTGACGCTGACCTACGCCACGCGCGGAGTGGCGCGGCTGGGGTGGAGTGCGGCGGCGGCGGCGCTGCTGGCGCTGGCCGGCACAATGATCTCCTGACCCGGGCGCCCGAATCCAGCATGCATCCCCGCCAAGGGGCCGACAAGGCCGGGGACGACAATACGAGCCAAGTTTCCGCTGCCGGCGTCACACCTGCATGTTCATGATGTCGTGATAAGCCGACACCAGCTTGTTGCGCACCTGCACCGTGGCCTGGAAGGAAATGCTGGCCTTCTGCATCGCAATCATGCTGTCGGACAGGCTGACCGAATCGTCGCCGGCGGCGAAGCGCTTGCCCATTTCGTCGGCCTGGATCTGGCTGTTGCTGACGTTTTGCAATGAGGCCTTCAGCGCATCCGAAAAGCTCACCTTGCTGGAAGACTCGGCGGCCTCGGTCCCCTTCAGCGGGTTCAGGCCGTTCAGGCCATTCAGACCGTTGATCCCGCCCGCGCCCATGGCAGGCCCGGCAGCCGGCTTCTGGGCCGCCGCCTTCAGTTGCGCCATCATCGATTCGATGCGGCTGCTGTCGATGCCACCAATGTTCATATGTGCTCCGGGATGCTTGTCGGCCCGCCCTGCGACGAGCCGGATGCTTCGATTCAGGCTGTCAGAATAGCAGCCGCCGCGCAATCGTTGCCTTGGAGGAAGACCATAAACATCCCCCTATTCCCGGGTTTGAATGTTGCCGTACGGCTTCATAATGACGGCCAATCACCTCATCCCCTTCTCACTCACCATGGCAACTGCGGAACAAGTTCTCGACAGCGATATCGACGCCCCGGACTCCAAACCGAAGTTCTGGGAAACCACGATGGGCAAGCGCGTCGTCATCGGCGGTGCCGTCGCGGGTGCGCTGGCCATCATCGCGGCGATCTGGCTGTGGAGCTCGGCGCCCGAATACAAGGTGCTGTTCTCGAACACCACCGACAAGGATGGCGGCGCGATCACCGCCTCGCTCGACCAGATGGGGGTGAAATACAAGTTTTCCGAAGGCGGCAGCGCGATCCTGGTGCCGGCCGAGCAGGTCCACGGCATCCGCCTGAAGCTGGCCGCGCAGGGCTTGCCGCGCGCCGGCAACGTCGGCTTCGAACTGCTCGAGAACCAGAAGCTGGGCACCTCGCAGTTCGTCGAGCAGGTCAACTACCAGCGTTCGCTCGAAGGCGAACTGGCCAACTCGATCCAGGCGCTGGCCGCGGTCAGCTCGGCGCGCGTGCACCTGGCGCTGCCGAAACCCTCGGTGTTCGTGCGCGACCAGAAGAACCCGACCGCGTCGGTGCTGCTCAACCTGCAGCCGGGCCGCGCGCTGGACCAGGCGCAGGTGTCCGCCATCGTGCACCTGGTGGCCTCGTCGGTACCGGAACTGACCCCGGCCAACGTGACCGTGGTCGACCAGAACGGCACCCTGCTGTCCGACACCTCGGCCAAGAACGGCAAGCAGCTCGATCCGAACCAGCTGAAGTACGTCGACATCCTGCAGCAGAACATCGTCAAGCAGGTCGAATCGATCATCGCGCCGCTGGTCGGCCAGAACAACGTGCGCGCCGAAGCGACCGCCGAAGTCGACTTCGCCCAGGTCGACACCGCCGCCGAGATGTACAAGCCGAATTCGCCGCCCGAGCCGCAGGCGATCCGCAGCCAGCAGACCTCGGAGTCGACCGGTCCCGGCAGCGGCAACCCGTCGGGCGTGCCGGGCGCGCTGTCGAACCAGCCGCCGGGCGTGGCAACGGCGCCGATCGAAGGTGGCGCACCGGCCGCCGGCCAGCAGACGACCACCGGCCCGACCAGCAAGAACGCCACCACCAATTACGAAGTCGACAAGACCGTGCGCTTCGAGCAGAAGCCGATGGGCGGCATCAAGCGCCTGACCGTGGGCGTGGTGGTCAACTACCGGCGCAGCATCGATCCCAAGACCGGCAAGGTCGTGGTGAAACCGCTGACCGGCCCCGAAGTCGCCCAGATCAACGAACTGGTGAAGCAGGCGATGGGCTACAGCCAGGCGCGCGGCGACACCCTGAACGTGACCAACGCCCCGTTCGACGGCGTCGACAAGCCGGACGAGCAGGCCCCGGACTGGTGGAAGGACCCGAGCAACCTGCCGCTGCTGAAGGACGTCGCCAAATACGTGTTCATCGCGATGGTGATCGCCTTCCTGTGGTACCGCATCCTGCGTCCGCTGTTCAAGCCGGTGATGAAGAAGTTCGACGAGGCGGTCGAGATGCCGCCGGAACCGGAACCGGAAGAGCCGGAGCCGGAACCGGAACCCGACCTGGAAGAGGAAGCCCGGGTGGCGAAGGAAGTGGAAGAGCAGAAGAAGGTCATCATCTACAAGAGCAATCTGGACATGGCCAAGACCCTGGCCCAGAATGACCCGCGTATCGTGGCTAACGTAATCAAGGAATGGTTGGGTGCTGAATAATGAGCGATAAAGACAAGGAAGCGGTCAACAAAGCGGCGATCCTGATGCTGGCCCTGGGCGAATCCGAAGCGGCCGAAGTCATGAAATTCCTCGGCCCGCGCGAGGTGCTGAAGCTGGGCGCCGCGATGGCGCAGATGAAGGCGGTGCAGCACGAGGAAGTCACCACCGTGCTGACCGAGTTCCGCGAGCGCGTCGACCTGCAGTCGACCGTCGGCCTCGATTCGGACGAATACATCCGCCAGGTGCTGACCAAGGCGCTGGGCGACGACAAGGCCGCCGTGCTGCTCAACCGTATCCTGGGCGGCAAGGACGCTTCCGGCATCGAAAGCCTGAAGTGGATGGATTCGCAATCGGTGGCGGAACTGATCCGCAACGAGCACCCGCAGATCATCGCCACCATCCTGGTCCACCTCGAGCGCGACCAGGCCTGCGAAATCCTGGCACACTTCACCGACCGCCTGCGCAACGACGTGGTGCTGCGTATCGCCACCCTGGACGGCGTGCAGCCGGCCGCACTGCGCGAGCTGAACGACGTGCTGACCAAGCTCCTGTCGGGCAACGAGCACATCAAGAAATCGTCACTGGGCGGCGTGCGCACCGCCGCCGAGATCCTGAACTTCATGAGCGGCGAGCAGGAAAACTCGGTCATGGAAAACATCAAGAACTACGACAACGACATGGCGCAGAAGATCATGGACGAGATGTTCGTGTTCGACAACATCATCGACATCGACGACCGCGGCATCCAGCTGCTGCTGCGCGAAGTGCAGTCGGAGATGCTGATCATCGCCCTGAAAGGCGCGTCGCAGGACTTGCGCGACAAGATTTTCAAGAACATGTCGCAGCGTGCCGCCGAGATGATGCGCGAAGACCTGGAATCGAAAGGTCCGGTGCGCCTGTCGGAAGTGGAAACCCAGCAGAAGCAGATTCTGCAGATCGTCCGCCGCCTGGCCGATGAAGGCCAGATCGTCCTCGGCGGCAAAGGTGAGGATTCGTTCGTCTGATGGCCATCTCGAAGGACAATGCGGCAGGATTCAAGCGCTGGGAAATGACCTCGTTCGGCGACGAACGCCCCAGCACCCTGGCCCAGCGCGCCGCCGCGCGCGACGCCGAAGCCCAGGACATGCAGGCGGCGCTCGCCGCTGCCGCCGCGGCCCGCGCGCAGGCATTGGCCGAGGCGCAGTCGGTGCCGGCGATCCCGATGCCTACCGTCGAAGAGATCGAGGCGATCCGCGAAGCGGCGCGCCAGGAAGGCTATGCCGAGGGCCACGCGGAAGGCACGGCCGCCGGCCATGCCGGCGGCTACCAGGATGGCCTGGACCAGGGCCGCGCCGAAGCCGCCGGTGAACTCACCCACCTGCAGGAACTCGCGGTCAGCTTCGGCGACGCCGTCACCGCGGCCGACGAAGCGATCTCGCACGACGTGCTGGAACTGGCGCTGCACCTGGCGCGCAACATGGTGCGCACCGCCTTCGAGGTGCGTCCCGAACTGATCATCCCGGTGGTGCGCCAGGCGGTCGACTACCTGCCGACGCTGCAGCAGCCGGCGCTGCTGGTACTGCACCCGGAAGATGCCGCGATCGTCCGCGACAGCATCGGCCCGGACCTCGAAAAAGCGGGATGGCGCATCGTCCAGGACGATGCCATCGCGCGCGGCGGCTGCCGCGTCGACACCGCAAGCAACCAGATCGACGCCCAGATCGCGTCGCGCTGGCAGCGCCTGACCCAGGCCCTGCACAAAGACCTCGACTGGCTGGCTTGAACCGATGACGACCCGCATGGATCCGCACACCGCACGCTGGAAGTCCTACCTGAACGACTGCGGCAACGTGCTCGATTTCGTCGAGCCGATGCAGGTGTCGGGCCGCGTCACCCGCGTGGCCGGCCTGGTGATGGAATGCGTCGGCCTGAAGCTGCCCGTGGGCAGCGCCTGCAGCATCCCGATCGCCAACGGCACCCGCATCGACGCCGAAGTGGTCGGCTTCGAGGGCGAGCGCCTGTTCCTGATGCCGCACAGCGACGTCGAAGGCGTGGTGCCCGGCACCCGCGTCTATCCGAACGAACCGAGCATCCCGAAGCCGGGCAGCGTCGACCACCCGCGCCGCCGTCCGGAAGACCGCGCGCGCCACCTGCCGGTGGGCTGGGGCCTGCTGGGCCGCGTGGTCGACGGCGCCGGCCGCCCGCTGGACGGCAAGGGCCCGCTCGACACCAGCGACCTCGGCCCGCTCAACGCCCGTCCGATCAACCCGCTGGAACGGGCGCCGATCTCGGAAACGCTCGACGTCGGGGTGCGCGCCATCAATGCCATGCTGACGGTCGGCCGCGGCCAGCGTCTCGGCCTGTTCGCCGGTACCGGCGTGGGTAAATCGGTGCTGCTGGGGATGATCGCGCGCTACACCACGGCCGACGTGATCGTGGTCGGCCTGATCGGCGAGCGCGGCCGCGAAGTGAAGGAATTCATCGAGCAGATCCTGGGGCCGGAAGGCCTGGCCCGTTCCGCCGTGGTGGCGGCGCCGGCCGACTCGCCGCCGCTGCTGCGCATGCAGGGCGCGGCCTATGCCACGGCGATCGCCGAGCATTTCCGCGACCAGGGCAAGAGCGTCATGCTGATCATGGATTCGCTGACCCGCTACGCGCAGGCGCAGCGCGAGATTGCGCTGGCCATCGGCGAACCGCCGGCGACGAAAGGCTATCCGCCCTCGGTGTTCGCCAAGCTGCCGGTGCTGGTCGAACGCGCCGGCAACGGGCACGAAGGCGGCGGCTCGATCACCGCCTTCTATACCGTGCTGTCCGAAGGCGACGACCAGCAGGATCCGATCGCCGATGCCGCGCGCGGTATCCTGGACGGCCACATCGTGCTGAACCGGCGGCTGGCCGAAGCCGGCCATTACCCGGCGATCGACATCGAGCAATCGATCTCGCGCGCCATGCACAACATCACCTCGCGCGACCACCAGATGGCGGCGCGCACGCTCAAGCAGCTGTACTCGCGCTACGAGCGCGCGCGCGACCTGATCACGGTGGGCGCGTATGCCGCCGGTTCCGACCCGGTGCTGGACAAGGCGATCCAGCTGCACGACCGGATCGAGGCTTTCCTGTGCCAGGAAATACACGACAACACCGACATGTTGCAGAGCTTGGGGGAATTGACCTCTCTGTTCGGCTGATTGGTTGCTGCTGGGCATCGCTATACTGTGCCTCACCATGGCCCAATCCTCCGCACTCGACACCCTGATCGACCTCGCCCAGCGCGAATCCGACAACCGCGCCAAGCGCCTCGGCGCGGCCCTGAAGGCGGTCGAGGATGGCGAACAGAAGCTGCAGATGCTGAACGGCTACCGCGACGACTACGCGCGCAAGCTGGACGCGGCGCAGCAGGCCGGCATCACGCCCTTCGCCTACCAGAATTTCATGGCCTTCCTGGGCAAGCTGGAAACCGCCATCAACGGCCAGAAGGAAGTGATCAAGCATGCCGAGTTCAAGGCCGAGATGGAACGCAAGGCCTGGCAGGAGAGCGAGCGCAAGCGCCTGTCCTACCGCACCCTGACCGAACGCGCGGCGGCCCAGAAGCTGGCCATCGACAACAAGCGCGACCAGAAGATGATGGACGACTTCGCGGCCCGCTCGGCGCGCCGCAGCAGCTGAGTCATCACGGCCTTTACCACCGACGTTATCACCCGCATTACGACCTAACACCGCTGCATCCACCGGGAGCGACCATGCAAACCAATCTCCTTTCGACCCAGTCCACCTCCGGCATCAACAACGGCAACGCGCCCGCGCGCAATGCATCGAACGGCAGCGACGGCAGCCAGTTCGGCGCCATGCTGTCGCACCAGATGGTCGAGCGCCAGGCGGCGCTGCCGCTGCCGCCGGCATCCGCGCCTGCACCGGCCCCGAAAGCCGACGCGCCCAAGCCGCAGGCCGCCGACAAGCCGGCCCAGCACGACGATGCGGCGCCCGCCTCGACCTCGACCCAGACCGCCAAGGCCGATGCCAGCGAGTCCACGGATGAGGCCGATGCCAACGCCGACCAGGCCGAGGACGACGGCGCCGCCAAGGCCGATCCGGCAGCCGAGATGCTGGCCCTGATGGCCAGCCTGCAGCAGCCGGGCCAGGACACCGCCGGCGCGGCCAAGGGCAAGGCGAGCGCCGCCAGCCAGGCCTTCGACGCCCTCGGCGGCGGCAAGACCCGGCGCGGCGACGCCCAGCTGGCGGCGCTGCAGGCGGCGATGAAATCGGTGAGCAAGGAACCCGGCAGCGACGCCGCCGGCGCGTCCGGCAAGGTGTTCAGCGCGGCCACGGTCAAGAATCCTGCCCTGGCCGCGACCGGCGCCGACCTCGGCCTCGATACCGGCAAGGCGGCCGCCGCCGATGGCGCCGACCTGCGCACCGCGCTGGATGCCGCTGCCGCCGCCGTCAAGGGCGAAGCCAAGCCGCAGCTCGACAGCGCCGACCTGGTGCTGCGCCAGGCACGCGACGCCGCGCTGCAGGCGACTGCGCAAGCCGATGCTTCGCCGGTTGCCGCTGCGCTGGCCCAGCCGGCCATGCTGGAAGCGGCCGAGGCCGCCGCCGCCGCGAGCGAAAGCCTGAGTGCCCGCGTCGGCACCAGCCAGTGGGAAAACCAGGTCGGCCAGAAGGTCGTCTACATGGTCGGCAGCGAAGAGCAGACCGCTTCGCTGACGCTGAACCCGCCGGACCTGGGACCGCTGCAGGTGGTGCTCTCGGTCAGCAACGACCAGGCCAGCGTGACCTTCTCGGCCAACCAGGAAGAAGTCCGCCAGGCCCTCGAGAACGCCCTGCCGCGCCTGCGCGAAATGATGAGCGAGAGCGGCATCGCGCTGGGCAACGCCAGCGTCAATGCCGGCATGCCGGACGGCCGCCAGGCCCCCGACCAGCAGGCGTCATCGAGCCGCGGCTTCGGACGCACGGCCGGCCGCGGCGATGAGCGCGTCGGTGGCGTGGACGATGCGGCGCCGCGGCCCGTCACGCGGACCGTGACGCTCGGCGACCGCGGGATGGTGGATACATTCGCGTAATCCACGATTTACCCCGGGTTACCCGCTCTTTTCGACCATTGCCGCTGCGCACTTTTTCCCGATAATGACATAATGACGGGAACGCACCACAGCAGACCCGAAGCACATTGAAAGCGAATCCGAAAATGAAAGCTGATCCCAAGGCGGACGCAGCAGCAGCGCCGGCAGGTGGCGGCAAAAGCAAATTGATCATCATCGTCCTGGCCGCCGTGATCGTGCTCGGCCTGGGCGGTGGCGCCGCCTGGTATTTCATGCATGGCAGCGCCGCCGAGGAAACGGCGGAAGCACCCAAGAAAGAAAAGAGCAGCAAGAAGAAGAAAAAGGATGAGCATCCGGCTGAATACCTGGCGGTCGAACCCTTCACCGTCAACCTGCAGCCGGAAAACGGCGACCAGTACCTGCAGGTCGCGTTCACGCTGCAGGTGGACGGTCCGGAGCAGGCCGAGCTCATCAAGACCAACATGGCCAAGGTGCGCAGCCGGGTCCTGCTGCTGCTGTCGGGCAAGAAGGCGTCCGAGATCAGCACCGTCGAAGGCAAGCAGCAGCTGGCCGGCGAGATCCTGGCGGTGGTCAAGGAACCGTTCGATTCGCACGGCGACGAGCAGGAAGTCTCGGACGTCCTGTTTACCTCGTTTATCATCCAATAAGCCCATTCATCGTTATCAACCGATAAAGCAACATGGCCGATAATTTTCTCTCACAGGAAGAAGTCGATGCCCTCCTCAAGGGGGTCAACGGCGATCAGGACGACGTCGCGGCGCCTGAAGATACCTCGGGAGTCCGCAGCTACAACCTGGCAACGCAGGAGCGGATCGTCCGCGGCCGCATGCCGACGCTCGAGATCATCAACGAGCGTTTCGCCAGGTACCTGCGGGTCGGCCTGTTCAACTTCGTGCGCCGCAGCGCCGAGGTGTCGGTGGGGTCGGTGCGGGTCTCCAAGTACAGCGAATTCATCCGCAACCTGGTGGTCCCGACCAACCTCAACCTGATCCACATGAAGCCGCTGCGCGGCACTGCGCTGATGGTGTTCGACCCGGGCCTGGTGTTCCTGCTCGTGGACAACCTGTTCGGCGGCGACGGCCGCTTCCACACGCGCGTGGAAGGCCGCGACTTTACCCAGACCGAACAGCGCATCATCATGCGCATCCTCGACATCGTGTTCGAGGCCTATGCCAAGTCGTGGGAACCGGTGTACCCGATCGAATTCGAGTACATCCGCTCCGAGATGAACACCCAGTTCGCGAATATCGCCACCCCGAACGAAGTGGTAGTATCGTCCACGTTCACCATCGAACTGGGTTCGGTGTCGGGGCAGATCCACTTCTGCATGCCGTATTCGACGATCGAGCCGATCCGCGACACGCTGACCTCCAGCCTGCAGGGCGAAGCCCTGGAAGTGGACAAGCGCTGGATCCGCCTGCTGACGCAGCAGATCCAGGTGGCGGAAGTCGAGCTGGTCGCCGTGCTCGGCCACGGCAAGGCGAATTTCGATGAAATCCTGAACATGAAGGTCGGCGACGTGATCCCGATCCAGGTGCCGGAAACCATCGAGGCCACCGTCGACGGCGTGCCCGTGATGGAAGTCAGCTATGGCGTCCTGAACGGCCAGTACGCGCTGAAAGTCGAAAAGCTGATGGCCAACAGCGAAACCTTCAATAAATAACCGAACACAGAACAGCGTAGACGCAGGAGAACGACATGTCCGATACCCAAGACGACCAGGACGCACTCGACGACGATTGGGGTGCCGCGATTGCCGAGCAGGCCGCTGCCGAAGCCGCCGCGCTGGCGTCCCAGCAACAGGCGGCCAGCGCCGCCGTGTTCAAGGATTTCTCGAACAAGGGCCCGCGCCCCGAGACCCCGAACGACATCGACTTCATCCTGGACATCCCGGTCCAGCTGACGGTGGAACTGGGCCGCACCAAGATCGCCATCAAGAACCTGCTGCAGCTTGCGCAGGGCTCGGTAGTCGAGCTGGACGGCCTGGCCGGCGAACCGATGGACGTGCTGGTCAACGGCTGCCTGATCGCCCAGGGCGAGGTGGTGGTCGTGAACGACAAGTTCGGTATCCGCCTCACCGACATCATCACGCCGTCCGAGCGTATCCGAAAACTGAATAAATGACGACGACCGCGCGCCTGCTGGCCCTTTTATCCCTGTCACTGGCACTGGGCGCCTGCGCGGTGCGCCAGGCCGGGGCGGCGGACAGCGGGCAGACGCAGGTACAGGCGGGCGGCGCTGCGGCGTCCGCGCCTGCGCCGACTGCCTCTGCGGCGCCCGCTGCCTCTGCGCCTTCTGCCGCGGCCCCCTCCGCCGCTGTGCCCTCTTCCCCTGCTTCGACCACGGCCGCGCAGCCGCGCAGCGAGACCCCGGTCACTGCGGCCCCTGCCGCGCGCACGCGCGTCACCGCCGCCGGCGGGCGCCCGGCTTCCGCCGCCCAGCCGGGCGCGCCGCTGACCAGCACCCCGGTACAGGAAACGCCTGCGGCCCAGCCGGTGCCCGGCATGGCCGCCGCGCCTGCCGCGCCGGCCGCCCCCGCGGCGATGCCCGGCACCATGCCGCCGCCCGCCGCCGGTCCGGTCACGATGCCGGCCGGGAGCACGACCGGCAGCTTGCTGCAGACCCTGTTCGCGCTGGTCGCGGTGCTGGCGGTACTGGCCGGGCTGGCCTGGTTCCTCAAGCGCTACGGCCCCAAGGCCGGCTTTGGCGGCGCCAACCTGCGCATCGTCGGCTCGCTCAGCCTGGGCGGGCGCGAACGCCTGCTGGTGGTCGAAGTCGGCAACCAGTGGATCGTGGTCGGCGCCTCGCCCGGCCGCGTCAACGCGCTGGCGACGATGCCCAGGCAGGACGGCGCGGATGGCGCGGCGCCTGGCGCCACCCTGGCCGCCCATGGACCGGCCGCCAACAGCTTTGCCGACTGGCTGAAGCAGACCATCGACAAGCGCAAGTAAGCAAGTGAGCAACCGAGCAATGAGCAAACGAAGAATCCTGCTGGCAGCGGGCTTGCTGGCCGTGCCGCTGGTGCTGTCCGCAACGGCAATCGCAGCACCGAGCATCCCCGCCTTCACCACCAGCGCGGCCCCGGGCGGCGGCACCGCCTATTCGCTGCCGGTGCAGACGCTGATCCTGATGACGGCGCTGACCTTCATCCCGGCCGCGCTCCTGATGATGACCAGCTTCACCCGCATCATCATCGTGCTGTCGCTGCTGCGCCAGGCGCTCGGCACCCAGACCGCGCCGCCGAACCAGGTGATGGTCGGCCTGGCGCTGTTCCTGACGCTGTTCGTGATGGGGCCGACGTTCGACCGCATCTACACCGAAGCCTACGTGCCGCTGCAGGAAAACCGCATCCAGATGGAAGAGGCGATGAACAAGGGCGCGGCGCCGCTGAAGGCCTTCATGCTGAAGCAGACGCGCCAGTCCGACCTGGCCCTGTTCGTCAAGATCTCGCGCACGCCGGCGCTGCAGGGTCCGGAAGACGTGCCGCTGCGGGTGCTGGTCCCGGCCTTCATCACCAGCGAGCTGAAGACGGCGTTCCAGATCGGCTTCGCCATCTTCATCCCCTTCCTGATCATCGACATGGTGGTGGCGTCGGTGCTGATGTCGATGGGTATGATGATGATGTCGCCGGCGGTGATCTCGCTGCCGTTCAAGCTGATGCTGTTCGTGCTGGTCGACGGCTGGCAGCTGTTGCTGGGCTCCTTGTCTCAAAGTTTTTATTAGAGGAACGCATGACACCCGAAAGCGTCATCGCGATGGGCCGCACGGCCATGGAAGTCACCCTGATGGTGGCGGCGCCGCTGCTGCTGGTGGCCCTGATCGTCGGCCTGATCATCAGCATCTTCCAGGCCGCGACCCAGATCAACGAGCAGACCCTGTCCTTCATCCCGAAGCTGGTCGCCGTGTTCGTGACCCTGGTGCTGGCCGGGCCCTGGATGATCACCATCATGACCGATTACATGCGGACCATTTTCACCGGCATCCCGCAGATGATCGGATAAAGCAGCCGTGCTGTCGTTCACATGATCAGCTTTACCACGGCCGAGCTGTATGCCTGGATCGGGGGCCTGCTATGGCCCCTGACGCGCATTCTCGGCCTGGTCGCGGCGGCGCCGGTGTTCGGCAATACCGGCGTGCCGATGCTGATCAAGACCACGCTCGGCGTGACCCTGGCCGCCATCGTCGCCCCCACCCTGCCGCCGGTGCCGATCGTCGACCCGACATCCTGGGCCGGGATCCTGATCCTGGGGCAGGAACTGCTGATCGGGGCGGCGATGGGCTTCGCCATGCGCCTGGTGTTCGCCGCCGTCGAATTCGCAGGCGAAGTCGCCAGCTCGAGCATGGGCCTGAGCTTCGCCACCTTCTTCGACCCGACCTCCGCCGGCCGCTCGTCGGCCATCAGCCAGTTCCTGGCACTGGTCGCGACCATGGCCTTCCTCGCCGTGAACGCCCACCTGGTGCTGGTCGAGGCGCTGGTCGAGAGCTTCTTCACGCTGCCGATCTCCACGACGCCGATGTCGCTGAGCGCCCCGCTCGAGATGGTGCGCTGGGGCAGCCGCATCTTTTCCGCCGGCCTGCAGCTGTCGATGCCGATCGTGGCCGCGCTCCTGATCACCAACATCGCCCTCGCCATCCTGACGCGCGCGGCGCCGCAGCTGAACCTGTTCGGCATCGGCTTTCCGATCACGCTGGGGGCCGGTTTTTTGGTGATCAGCCTGACCTTGCCCTACCTGGGGACGCCGTTGCAGAACCTGTTCAACCAGGGGATCGAGGCGGGACGCCGGATTCCGCGCGTGGGTGCGGAGCGGCCGGGGCAGCCGGGGGTGCCGGGGGCTGCGGTACCGGTGCCCGCGGCAACGTTGCCGGCGTCGCGCTGACACCCTTCGATTCAGTTACCCGCAAAACCGTCGCCCCTGCGCAGGCAGCGGCCCAAGTCAGACGCGTATCGTCAGCGCCAGCAACTTGGATCCCCGCCTTCGCGGGGATGACGTTTTAAGGCCACGGGCTAACGTGATGGCCGCGAGCAACGCTATCCCTGCAGCGCCCAATCAAGAGATGTAATTAAACAGCGACAAACTCGACATCGTCTTGAACGACAGCTGCGCCGCCTGCAACGTGGTCTGCTGCTGCGAATACAGCGAGATCGCCTTGACCATGTCCAGGTCCTGCAACCCGGAGAGCGTGGCCTGGTACTGGGTGTCGAGGTCGGAACCGGTGCTGTCGAGGGAATCGAGTTCCTTCATGCGCGCGCCGACCGAGGCCTGCACGGTGAGCACGTTGTCGAGCGCGTTCTGCATGTTGGCGCCGGCCGTGGCCAGGCCGTTGGCCAGGTTGGCCTTGCCGGTCGAGCCGTTGTCCGGGGTGCGCAGGGTCTTGATCAGGTCGGTGACCGTGGTGAACACCGACTGCTTCTGGCTCGGCTTGACGGTGAAGCTGTCGCCGTTGGCCGGGGCGCCCTTGACGTCGAAAGAGATGCCGTCGAAGTTGATCGAGGCGCCGGCCGTGTATGGCTGGTCCTGCAGCACGTTGGCGGCCGGCGAGACCGAGTTGTCGACCACCGAGTAGGTGGTCACGGCCGGGGTGCCGCTCACCGCGAAGTTGACCGCGTAGTCGTGGCCGGTGAGCTTGCTGCGGTCGGTCACGGCGCCCGGCGAGACGATGCCGGCACCGGTGTTGGTGGCCGCGGCCTGGGTCTGGAAGGTGCCGTTGCCGGTGCCGATGGCGTCGAAGATGGCGCTGCCGCTTTCGCTGATCGCCATCTTGCGCGTGGAGCCCACCTGCAGCGTGCGCTGGCCCTGGTCGCCTTGGTAGGCCGCGCCGGTCGGGGTCTGCGAATACGGCTGGGTGGTCGAGGCATAGCCCGAGAACAGGTAGCCGCCGACGCCGTTCGAGGTGTTGGCCAGGCCGATCAGGTCGCTCAGGCGCCCTTCCAGCTCGGTGGCCAGGGCTTCGCGGTCGCTCTGCGAATAACCGCCGTTGCCGGCGGTGACGATCAGCGACTGGATGTCCGTGATCTGGCCGCTGACGTCGCTCAGCGACTTGTCGACCAGCGACAGCGACGCATTCGCGTTGCTGCGGTTGGTCCCGAACTGCGTGTTCATCGACTGCGACTGGGTCAGCTCGAGCGCGCGCGCCGAGGCGATCGGGTCGTCGGCCGCGGTCAGCATGCGCTTGTTGGTCGACAGCTGGTTCTGGGTCTTCGCCATCTGGCTCTGCAGCGTGTTGAGCTGGCTGGTGCCGGATTCGTAGATCGAGTTGGTGCTGATACGCAGGGACATGGCGGGTATCCTGAATTATTTTCGCTTAGTGGCCGATCTGCAGCAGCGCGTTGAAGATCGTGTCGGCGATCTGCATCACCTTGCCGGACGCCTGGTAGGCCTGCTGGTACTTCAGCAGGTTGGCCGCCTCTTCGTCGAGGTTCACGCCCGACACGTTGTCGGCGGCGCCCTTGGCCACGTTCAGCTGGGCTTCGGCGGCGCTGGCGTTCACCTGCACCTCGCGGGTCTTGTTGCCGACCGTGCTGACCAGGTTGGCGTAGGCCGACTGGTAGGTCGCCTTGCCGTTGTCGAGGATGTTCTTCGATTGCAGGTCGCCCAGCAGGCCGGCGTTGCGGGTGTCGCCGGTGGCGCTGCTGGGCGCGATCTTGAAGGTGTCGCCGTTGCCCGGCGCGCCGTTCAGGGTGAAGCTGATGCCGCCCGCGGTGTAGCTGGCGCCGTCCTGGAACGGCACCGTGCTGCCGGCCGCGTACGAGGTGGTCACGCCGCCCACGGTCATCTTGACGGCCTGGCCCGACGGAAAGCCGGACAGGCTGCCGCCGGCGCCGGCGCCGTTGCTGGCATAGCTGATCGTCAGCGGCGAGGTCAAAGGCGACGCCAGGTAGTCCTTGTCGACCTTGCCGGCGCTGATCTTGCCGCTGCCGGTGTTGGTCAGCGGGACGCTGGTCGCGATCGGGGCCGCGGCCGCGATCTGCGACTGGTCGGTCAGCAGCAGCTTGAAGTTGGCGGCGCCGTTGATGGTCGGGCGCACCATGAAATTGTCGCCGGCGTCGGCCTTGCCGGTGATCGCGAAATCGAGGCCGTCGATGGTCTGCGGCGCCGTCTGCGGATACGGGTTGATGACGGTCTTCTGGTTGTCCGACAGGCGGATCACGTTGTAGTTGCTGCCGTCGAAGTCGATCTTGTAGTCGCTGGTGGTCAGCTTGGTGGCGTCGCTGACGGTGGCCGTGATCGCCGTGGTGCTGGTGATGTTGTTGTTGACGTTCTTGGTCACCTCGGCCGGCGCCACCGCGAAGACGTCGCCGCCCGGGTTGCCGTTGGCGTCGACGCCCAGGTGGTGCTGGTCGTTGAAGGTCTTGGCCAGGGCGATGGCGACGCGGCCCAGCGCATTCTGGGCGCTGTCGAGCGACTTGGTGCGGAACTCCAGCACGCCGCCGAGGGCGCCGCCGGTCAGGGCGGAGTCGGCCAGCGGGGTGACCTTGTTGCCGGTGACGTAGCCGACGGTGACGCGGGTCTGGTCGGTCGGCGACGAGGTGGCGGCGAGCTGGAAGGCGTCCGCGCCCACCACCAGCGGCTGGCCGCTGCCGATCGACACCGTCAGGCTGTTGTTATCGCCCGGCATGACGGTGGCCTTGACCTGCTTGTTCAGGTCCATGATCAGCTGGTCGCGCTTGTCGAGCAGGTCGTTCGGCAGGTTCAGGTTATCGCCGGCGGCCAGCTTGCCGATCTGGTCGTTCAGGTCGGCGATCTGGCTGGCATAGGTGTTGATCTGGGCGACGCTGCTGGTGACTTCGGTATTGACGCCGTTGCGGATCTGTTCCAGCCGGCTGTTCAGCCCGCGGAAGGACGAGGCCAGGGTATCGGCCGAGGTCAGCAGCGAACCGCGCGAGGGCACGCCGCCGAGGTCGCCGGTCAGGTTCTGCACCGAGGCGAAGAAATCCTGCAGCGACGGGGTCAGGCCGGAGGTGCTGTCGGCCAGCAGGTTGTCGATCTGGCTGACCTGGGCTTCGTAGGATTGCAAGCCGCTGCTCGAGGCCTGGGCGGTGCGCACCTGGGCGTTCAGGAACTCGTCCGAATAGCGCTTGACCTGGGCGATCTGGGTGCCGGTGCCGATGTAGCCGTTGTTGCCCCCCATCGCGATCGACGTTTCCTGCACCACCACCTGGCGGCTGTAGCCGGCCACGTTGGCGTTGGTGATGTTGTGGCCCGTGGTCGCGAGCGCCGCCTGGGCGGCGAACAGGCCGGATTTGCCGATGCTGAGGAGGGACATGGATTAACTCTCTATCTTTACGTCGTTGACGGCAAAATCCGCCAAAACTTTACGTTCAAGCCAGCGAATGCTTGATGATGCGCGACAGCTTGGCCGCGTACTGGGGGTCGGTCGCATAGCCGGCGCGCTGCAGTCCATGGGCGAACGTGGTGGCGTCGCCGCCGTGGTTCAGCACTTTTTCGTAGCGCGGGTTATTGCTGATCATGTTCGCGTAGTCCTTGAAGGCGTCCGCGTGGCTGTCGTAGGCGCGGAACTTCTCGACGCGCTGGTGCGGCTTGCCGTTCACGTATTCGGTGGTGACCGCGGTGGCAACCTTGCCTTTCCAGCCAGGACCGGCCTTGATGCCGAACAGGTTGTTGCTCGAGCTGCCATCCTGGTTGCGGATCACACGCCGGCCCCAGCCGGTTTCCAGTGCCGCCTGCCCCATCATGAACTTGGCCGGCACGCCGGTTGCGGCCTCGGCTTCCTCGGCGGCGTCGGCCATCTTGTCCTGGAAGGCGCGCACGTGGGCCGGCTTGCCGGCGTTCGTGCTGCTGGCGGCGCTGCCGACGCTGGATGCCGCGCTGGTGGCCGGACGGTCGGTCGACAGCGTGTCGGCCGAGCGGCCGCCGCGCAGGGCTTCCAGGCTGCTCATGATACTGTCGGCGCTGCTGGTGGCACCCTGGCCGCCGCCGATGGCCAGCGCCTGCTGGTCCAGTTGCTGGGTCAGTGCCGCCTGGCCCTGGGCCTGGCTGTTCAGCTGGCGCACCAGCACGTCGGCCAGGCCGACGCCGCGCTTGGCCAGCTTCTGGCTCATCTGCTGGTCGAGCATCGAGGTGAAGGTCTTGGTCTCCTGGCTGTCCATCGGCCCGTCCTGGGGCGTGGCCGCGCGCATGCTCTTCATCATCATGTTGATGAACATGGATTCGAATTGTGTCGCCGCGCCCTTCAGGGCTTCGGGCGAGCCGGTCTTGGCCGACTGTTTGAGGTCGCCGAGGCCCTTGGTATCGAGCGCGAACTTGCCGGACAGGTCTTGGGTGGAACCGAGCATGGAGGCCGTATCCTTCTTCTACTTAATTAGATGATCTCGAGTTCGGCGCGCAGCGAGCCTGCGGCCTTGAGTGCCTGCAGGATCGCCAGCAGGTCTTGCGGGGTCGCGCCGATCGCGTTCATGGCTTTCACCACTTCGGCCAGCGAGGCGCCGCCGTTCAGCATGATGACCTTGCCGGCATCCTTCTTCACCGAGACCGACGGGTTCTGGGTGATCGCGGTGGCGCCGCGCGAACCTGCCGGGGGCTGGCTGACCTGGGTATCGGCGCCGATCGACACCGACAGGTTGCCGTGCGAGATGGCGCAGCTGTCCAGCGTCACCGCGCGGTTCATGACGATCGAGCCGGTGCGCGCGTTCAGGATCACCTTGGCCGCGGCCTCGGACGGCTTGACGTCCATGTTTTCCAGGATGCCGAGGAAGGCCACGCGCTGGTCGCTCGACGACGGCACGCGCACGCGGATCACGCGACCATCGAGGGCGGTGGCGATGCCGGGGCCGAACTTGTCGTTGACCGCTTCGACCACGCGGCTGGCGGTGGCGAAGTCGGTGGTGTTCAGTTCCAGCTTGACCTGGCTGTCGGCGCCCAGGTTGGAGGCGACCGCGCGTTCCACGGTGGCGCCGGCCGAGATGCGGCCGACCGCCAGCTGGTTGACCTGGGTCGAGGCGCCGCCGCCCGATGCGCCGGCGCCGCCGACCAGCACGTTGCCCTGGGCCATGGCGTACACCTGGCCGTCGGCGCCGTGCAGCGGCGTCATGATCAGGGTGCCGCCGCGCAGGCTTTTGGCGTTACCCATCGACGACACCGTGATGTCCAGTGTCTGGCCCGGCTGGGCGAAGGCCGGCAGCGAGGCGGTAACCATCACCGCCGCCACGTTCTTCAGCTGCAGCTGGGTGCCCTGCGGCAGGCTGACGCCCTTCTGCTGCAGCATCGCGGCGATCGACTGCACCGTGAACGGGGTCTGGGTGGTCTGGTCGCCGGTACCGTCCAGGCCGACGACGATGCCGTAGCCGGACAACTGGTTTTGACGGACGCCGCCGATGCTGGCGAGGTCCTTCAGGCGTTCGGCGTGGGCCGGCGTCGCAACGACGGGGCCCAGCAGGGCAGCGACAACGGCGATCAGTTTCAGGTTCAGGCGCATGGTTTCGTATCGTTCGGGGTCAGAGCAGATTCATTCAGGGCGCATTATTCGGGGTCAGAGCAGAATCATGATTCTGCTCTGACCCCGAATTATTAAAATGGCAGCATCGATTGGAAGAAGCGCGACATCATCGAGGTCATCTCGGCCTTGTCGATCTGGCTGTTGGTGCGGTACTCGACGCGCGCATCGGCCACCAGGGTCGACTGCACGATGTTGCCGGCCTGGATGCTGTCCGGATTCACCATGCCCGAGAAGCGGATGAACTCGACGCCCTTGTTCATCGCGATCTGCTTCTCGCCGACCACCACCAGGTTGCCGTTAGCGAGCACTTCCGAGACGGTCACGCCGATCGTGCCGGTGAACGCGTTCGAGGCGGTCTGGGTGTCGCCGTCGGCGTACTTGGTCGCACCGCTGGTGCTGACGCTGGCGCCGATCTTGCTCGCCAGCGGGCCCGGCACGCCGAAATTGGCGCTGCCCGACTTGTTGCCGGTGCTGGCGCCGCTCTTGTTGGCGGCGGTCTTCTCGATGATGTTGACCGTCAGGATGTCGCCGATGTGGCGCGCGCGGCGGTCTTCGAACATCGGGCGGAAGGTGTTGGCGTTGTAGATCGAGCCTTCGCTCGGGACGCCGGCGTCGGCCAGCATCGGACGCACGCTGGTCGGGCCCTTCACGATCGAGGTCGGGGTGGCGGCGCAGCCTGCCAGCATCGCCAGCGTCGCCCCTGCGAAGGCGGGGATCCAATTTTTAATGATATTTTTCATCACAATTGCGCCAGTTTCTGCAGCATCTGGTCGGAGGTGGTGATCGCCTTGCTGTTGATCTCGTAAGCGCGCTGGGTCTCGATCATGTTGACCATTTCCTCGACCACGTTGACGTTCGAGGTCTCGACGAAGCCCTGCATGATGTAGCCGCTGCCGTTGGTGCCCGGCACGTTGGCCTGGGCGGTGCCCGAGGCGCTGGTCTCGACGTACAGGTTCTCGCCGCGCGACTCGAGGCCGGCCGGGTTGATGAAGTTCGAGACCTGCAGGGCGCCGATCTGGGTGGTGGCGGTGGTTCCCGGGGTGGTCACGGACACGGTGCCATCGCGGCCGACGGTGATCGACACCGCATTGTTCGGCACCGTGATCGGCGGCTGGATGACGTAGCCGCTGGAGGTGACCAGCTGGCCCTGGTTATCGGTCTGGAAGGAGCCGTCGCGGGTGTAGGCCTGGGTGCCGTCTGGCAGCAGCACCGAGAAGAAGCCGTCGCCGTTGATCATGACGTCCTTGGCGTTGCCGGTCTGCTGCGGATTGCCCTGGGTGTGGATGCGCTCGGTGGCGACGGTGCGCACACCGGTACCGATCTGCAGGCCCGACGGCAGCTGGGTCTGTTGCGAGGACTGGGCGCCGGGCTGGCGCACGTTCTGGTATAGCAGGTCCTCGAACACTGCACGCGACTTCTTGAAGCCGTTGGTGCTGACGTTGGCGAGGTTGTTGCTGATGACGTCGAGGTTGGTCTGCTGGGCTTCGAGGCCGGTTTTGGCGATATGCAGCGAACGGATCATGGTGTTCTCCTAACGGTAACGGAGAAAGTCCGTCACCCACCATGAAATTATGTCCCAGCGGCAATCAATTCAAAGCAAGGATCTGGGCGGCTTTCGCCGCGTTATTCTCCGCGTTCTTCAACAGGCTCATCTGTGTTTCGAAAGAACGTGCCAGGCTGATCATGTTCACCATCGAGTCCACCGCCGACACGTTGGAGCCCTCGAGCGCGCCGCCGACCAGGCCCACCGCCGGGTCGGACGGGGCGCTGCTGCCGTCCTTGAGGCGGAACAGGCCATCGTCGCCGCGCACCAGGTCGGCGTCGTTCGGACTCACCAGCTTGATGCGCCCGAGCACGGTCGAGGTGGCCGGTACGGTCGTGGTCGACAGCGCGGAGATGCTGCCGTCGCGGCCCACCGACACCCGGGAATCGGGTGGAATGGTAATCGGGCCGTTCTCGCCGGCGATGCTCAAGCCGTTCGCCGTCTGCAGGATGCCGTTGGCGCTGACTTCGAGCGCACCGTTGCGCGTGTACGACTCGCTGCCATCCGCCATCTGCACCGCGATCCAGCCCTTCCCTTTCACGGCGACGTCGAGATCGCGCCCGGTGGCCTGCAGCGCGCCGGCCGAGAAATCGCTGCCGACCGTGTTGTCGACCACGAAGGCGCGCGTCGGCAAGCCCTCGCTCTGGACCGGCACCGCCCGGAAACTGTCGAGCTGGGCACGGAAACCCGTGGTGCTGACGTTGGCCAGGTTGTTCGACGTGGTGGCCTGCTGCTCCAGGATGTGCTTGGTGCCGCTGGCGACTGTGTAGATTAAGCGATCCATTTTTGTTTCCTAAAGTTGACTGGACACCACCTGGACCCGCGCATCCTCACCGTCGCCCCTGCGAAGGCAGGGGTCCAAGTTGGAGGCGAATCGTTAGCGCAACAGAACTTGGGTCCCTGCCTACGCAGGGACGACGTTGATAAGCCGCGCGGCGGCTCACGTGTTACTGAAACTTATTAACGCAGGTTCACCAGCGTCTGCAGCACCGAGTCCTGGGTCTTGATGGTCTGCGCATTCGCCTGGTACACGCGCTGGGCCGTGATCATGTTGACCAGTTCCGCGGTCAGGTCGACGTTCGAACTTTCCGTGGCCGAGGACTGCAGCACGCCCATGCTGCCGGTATCGGGTGCGCCGACCACCGGGTTGCCGGACGACGAGGTTTCGGCCCAGGCGTTGTTGCCCAGCGGCTCGAGGCCGTTCGGGTTGGTGAAGTTGGCCAGCACGATCTGGCCCAGCGGCTTGGTCTGGCCGTTGCTGTACTGGCCCAGCAGGATGCCGTCCTGGCCGGCCGAGAAGCGCTGCAGGTGGCCGGCGGTGTAGCCGTCCTGGGTGGTTTTCTTTTCGCTGGTGTCGGCGCCGTACTGGGTGCTGCCGTTGAAGCCGAGCTTGATCGGGATGGTTTCGCGGGCGCCGGTGGCCGGGTAGACCGGGAAGTTCACGGTCAGCGGCAGCGTCTGCGGGGCCATCAGCGAGGCCGACAGCGCGCCGTTCGAGTCGAAGCGCAGCGTGCCGACCGGGACCGACGGCACCTGGACCGCGGCGGCGATGTCGGCATCGACCTTTTCCGGGGTGTAGCCCGGCGTGCCGCCGGCGCTGGTGGCGGCGGCGCGGATGGCGTCGAGGGTGGCCTGGCTGGCGCCGGCGGCGGTGGCGGCGGCGACCACCGCGTCGGCCGACTTGCTGGCGTAGTCGGCCAGCGCGCTGCTGACGGCGGCGGCGTCGGCCGGCACTGCCTTGGTGGCGGCGGTCCAGCCGGCGCGCGCGGCGACCGCGGTGGCGTCCGCCTGGCTGGCGCCGGCGACGTCGGTGTTGGTCATTTCGGTGCCGTCGCTGCCGACGTAGACGTCCCAGCTGCCGGTTTCGGCGTTCTTGACGTAGTACATCGACATCACGTGGGCATTGCCCAGGGTGTCATAGACGTCGATCGGGACCTGCTTGTTGTAGGTGGTCGGGTCGGTGGCGCTGAACGGGTAGTTGGCCGGCGGGCTTTCGCGCGAATCGAGGTTGATCGAGGTGTCGACCTTGGTGGTGGCGACCGGCTTGATGTCGGCGGTGTTGATCTGCAGCGGCTGCGGGGTGCCGGCCAGGATCTGGCCGCTGTTGCCGACGCCATAGCCGGTCAGGTTGGCGCCCTGGGGGGTCACGATGAAGCCGTTCTTGTCGAGCGAGAACTGGCCGTTGCGGGTGTACTGGGTCAGGCCCGAGCTTTGGGTACGGAAGAAGCCGGCGCCGTTGATGGCGATGTCGAGCGGGTTGTTCGAGGTCTCGATGTTACCCTGGGTGAACTGCTGGGCGATACCGGCCACGGCCACGCCGATACCCGCCTGGTTGCCGCCGGCGCCGTTCAGCGAACGCGCATAGACGTCGGCGAATTCGGTGGTCGAGCCCTTGAAGCCGACCGTGCTCGAGTTGGCGATGTTGTTACCGATGACGTCCAGCGATTTGGCGGCGCCGTTCAAGCCGCTCAGGCCCTGTTGGAAAGACATGCTTTACTCCTGAATATTCGTATGAAATAGGACGGATGTAAGCGTGCCGCTTACAGGACTTGCTTGACGTCGGCCATGGTGACCGCGCCCTTCGACGGCAGGTTCAGCTTGACGCCGTCGGTACCGCCGGTGGTCACGCTGGCAACGCTGTCGAACTGCAGGCCCTTGACGCCGGTCAGGGCCTGGCCGCCGGCGGTCGCCGTCACCGTGAATTTGTAGTTGCCGTCGGCCAGCGTCACCGGCTTGCCGTTGCTGTCGAGGTTGTTCGCATCCGGCACGCCATCCCAGGCCAGCGGCAGCACGCCCGCCTTTTGCGCGCCCAGGTCCATGGTCTGTACCGTCTTGCCCTTGCTATCGGTAATCACTACCTGCACGGCGTCGGCATCGCTGCCGAGTTCCACGCCGAGGATGCCCTTGCTGCTGGACAGCGCCACGCCATCGCCTTCGACCAGCACGCCGTGGCCGATCAGGTTGGTGGCCGAAATCGATTCCGAGCTTTGGTAGCTGGCCTTCAGCGATTCCAACGTGTCGTTCAGCTTGTTCACGCCGGTGACGGTCTGCAGCTGGGCCAGCTGGCTGGTCATCTGCGAATTGTCCATCGGGTTCATCGGATCCTGGTTCTGCAGCTGGGTCACCAGCAGGGTCATGAACTTGTCGGTGTCGGCCTTGACGCTGTCGGTGCCGGTGGTACCGGCCTTTTGCGTGTTCATGGTCGACATCAGGTTGTTGATGGTCGTCGGGGAGCCGGTAGTGGAATTTACGGTAGCCATGGAAAGAAGGATAAGTGAGGGGTTACTGGCCGATGGTCAGGGTTTTCAACAGCATGGTCTTGGCTGCGTTCATGGTTTCGACGTTGTTCTGGTAGGAACGCGAAGCCGACAGCATGTTGACCATCTCGTCGACCACGTTCACGTTGGGCATCGAGACATAGCCCTTGTCGTCGGCCAGCGGATTCTTGGGGTCGTACATCTGCTTCAGCGGCGACGGGTCCTCGACCACTTCGCGCACCTTGACGGCGGTGGCGCCGGCGGCGACCGGCACCGCCTCGAACACGACCTGCTTGGCGCGGTAGGCTTCGCCGCTGGCGCTGGTCGCACTGTCGGCGTTGGCCAGGTTGCTGGCGGTGGTGTTCAAGCGCTGCGACTGGGCCGTCATCGCCGAGCCGGCGACGTTGAAGACATTAAAGAGCGACATTACTGGCCTCCCTGGATCGCCGCCATCAGGTCACGGATCTGGTGGTTGATCATGCTGATGCCGGCCTCGTAGCGCAGGCCGTTGTCGGCAAACTGGGTGCGTTCGGTATCCATCTCGACCGTGTTGCCGTCGACCGCGCCCTGGGTCACGCTGCGGTACAGGACCGGGGTCCCGTCCGCCAGCGTCTTGCCGTCGGCGGGCGCGCCCATGTGGGCGGCATTGGTGGTCGCCAGCGGGCTGGCGGCGCTGCCGCCGGCGCGGGCCAGGGCGCCCTGCAGCGCGCTCGAAAAGTCGATGTCGCGTGCTTTATAGTTGGGCGTGTCCGCGTTGGCGATGTTCGACGCCAGCAATTCCTGGCGCTGGGCACGCAGGCTCAGCGCGGTTTCATTGAAACGCAGATAGTCGTCGAGTTTGCCGATCATGTGTGACTCCTTGGATTACCGTAGAGCAATTTTGCTTGAACAGGATGGATCATACGGACCTGTACGCTCTTTCAATCGGGCAATAAGGGGTGGCAAAACCGGGCTATTCGAAGTTTCACTGTGGAATCAACCGGCCTAAGATGGCAGCGTTGAAGAAATCCACTTCCCTTTGGATCCCATGAAACGCATTCTTATTAGTGTTGCGCTGGTGCTGGTATCCCAGCTGGCTGCCGCACAAACGCAGACGCCGGCAGGCCGCCAGAACCTGGCTGCCTTGCGCACGGTCGCCGAACAGTTCCTGAAGACCGAAACCGCCGGCCTGCCCGGCGAAGTGAGCGTCAAGGTCGGCACGATCGACCCGCGCACCGCGCTGGCCGCCTGCCCGGTCCCGGAAGCCTTCCTGCAGCCGGGTGCGCGCGCCTGGGGCAAGACCACGGTCGGCATCCGCTGCAGCGCGCCGTCGAACTGGACCCTCTTCGTGCAGGCCCAGGTCAACGTCAAGGCCGAGTACGTGGCGGCCGCGCTGCCGCTGGCGCAGGGCCAGCCGATCGAACAGGGCCAGTTGGTGTTGGTGAAAGGCGACATCGCCGCCATGCCGAACGGCATCGTCACCGACATGGCCCAGGCGATCGGGCGCACGCCCACGGTCTCGCTGGCGGCCGGCACGCCGCTGCGCCTGGACAGCCTGCGCAGCCGGCCGGTGGTGCAGCAGGGCCAGGCGGTACGGCTGGTGTCGAACGGCAACGGTTTTTCGGTGTCGGGCGAAGGCAAGGCCATCGGCAATGCCGGCGAAGGCCAGGTGGTGCAGGTGCGCACGGCGGGCGGCTCGGTGGTCAGCGGTACGGCGAAAGCCGGCGGCATAGTCGAAGTGGCATTTTGATTTAACATTTTTTAGCGCGCCTGACAAAGCCTTCAGGGCAAGGGATGCGGCCCGCCGACGCAGCGTCGAAGACAGTACGTTAGTACGGCGAGACGCTGCAACGCAGCCATGAAGGTTTTGTCAGGTGCGCCTAAAGTTTTCGGCGAGGCCTCCGATAACGACAGCAGATCCCGGACGTTCGGCTCCGACCTGAGAAGGATGATGCTGTGAAAATCAACGATACACTCAAAGGCAATGCAGGCATTCCGGCCCCCACCACGCCGGCCACGAATGCCAGGACCAGCGACACCGCGGCTGCGGCCACGGGCGCGACCGGCGCTGCCGCCACCGAGACCGTGCGCCTGTCTTCGCAAGGACAGGCGCTGGCGGCGACCGGCAGTGCAAACCAGGTGTTTGACACCAAGAAAGTAGAACGCATCAAGGCGGCCATCGCGGATGGCCAATTTCAAGTGAACTCGGAGAAAGTGGCGGACGGCCTGCTGGAAACGGTACGCGGCCTGCTGCACTCCCGCAAACAATAGCTCATTTTCTAAATTTACTTATGGCCATCGCATCACCAAGCGCTACCCTGCGCGACGAACAGCAACTGATCGCTTCCATCGTGGAAGTCATGAAACAGGAACAGCAGCTGCTGGTCAGTGCGGATGCCGATGGCCTCGCCACCCTCACCCCCGAAAAACTGAAGCTGGCCCAGCAGCTGGGCGCCTGCTCGCTGCTGCGCCATAAGGCGCTGGCCGCCGCCGGTTTCGCAGCCGGCGAAGCCGGCATGGAGCCTTGGCTGGCCGTCGGCGGCAACGGCAGCGCGCGTGCCGACTGGGATCGCCTGCTGGACCTGACGCGCCAGGCCAAGGAGCTGAACCGGGTGAACGGCATGCTGCTCAACAAGCAGCTGGCGAATACGACCGGCGTGCTGAATGCCCTGCGCGGGAGCAGCGGTGCCGGTACCGGCGGCGTGTACGGGGCCAGCGGGCAGACGCTGGCGACCGGGCCGTCGCGGCGCTTCGTGGTCGGCTGAAGCCGATAATGCATGTTCCGGTTGGACGCGTGGACGGCAGAGCCGTCCACCCTACCTGCGGTGCATTCCTATCGTAGGGTGGACCCCGTCCACGCATGCTACCGGTAGCGTATTCGGGCCGTAGGGTGGACGGGTTCCCCGTCCACGGGTTCAAGGCACGCCGGATTCGTTGACATATTATTTCAGCAGTGCCGGCGAACTGAAATAATCTTCCGCCATCATCGCTTCCAGTTGCTCCGGCCACACCGGCGGGCTGAAATAATACCCCTGGATCTCGTCGCAGCCGTTGTTGCGCAGGAATTCCGCTTGCGCCGCCGTCTCCACCCCTTCCGCCACCGCTTCCAGGTTCAGGCCATGCGCCAGCGCGATGATCGCGCGCGTGATCGCCGCCCCGTTCGCGTCCTCGGCCACGTCCTTGACGAACGAACGGTCGATCTTCAGCACGTCGATCGGGAAGCGCTTCAGGTAGCTCAGCGACGAGTACCCGGTGCCGAAGTCGTCGATCGACAGCGCCACCCCGAGCGCCTTCAGCGAACGCAGCACCTCGGCCGCCTCCTCGGTGTCGCGCATCACCGTGCTTTCCGTGATTTCGAGTTCCAGGCAGGCCGGATGCAGGCCGCTGTCTTCCAGCACGCTGCGCACCCGCTGCGCCAGGCCGGCCTGCTGGAACTGGCGCGCCGACAGGTTCACCGAGACCCGCCCCGGATCCAGGCCATCGGCGCGCCAGCGCGCAACACGGGTGCAGGCTTCGCGCAGCACCCACATGTCGAGTTCCACGATCAGGCCGGTCTCCTCGGCCAGCGGAATGAAGTACGCCGGCGACACCAGGCCCAGCGTCGGATGGCGCCAGCGCACCAGCGCCTCGATCCCGACCATGCGCGTGGCCGCCGCCGGATCCGTCAGGCTGATGCGCGGCTGGTATTGCAGGGTCAGCTGGCCGCGCACCATCGCATGGCGCAGCAGCGTCTCCAGCTCCACGCGTTCGCGGATCACGCGCGCCATCTCGTCGGTGTGGAAACGCAGGCGTCCCGGACCGTCGGCGCGGGCGCCGCTCATCGCCAGCTGGGCCGACTGCAACAGCTCGGTCGACGACAACCGGCTTGCCTCCGCCGGCAGCAGCGCGATGCCGGCGCTGGCCGACAGGAACACGTGCTGGCCGCCCAGCACGAAGGGGTCGCGCATGCAGCCGAGCAGGCTCTCGCCCAGCGCCAGCGCCTCCGCGCGCCCCGACTGCTTCTGCACCACGATGAATTCGTTGCCGCCCTGGCGCGCCAGGGTATCGCCAATGCGCAGCTGGCGCGACAGGCGCGCCACGCATTCGCGCAGCACTTCGTCGCCGCCGGACCAGCCGTAACCGCTGTTGATCTTGCGGAAGGCGTTCAGGTCGAACACCAGCACCGCCAGCGTGCGCCCGTCCTGACGCGCCGCCAGCGTGGCCTCGTCCAGGGTCTCCAGGATGCGGCGCCGGTTCGGCAGCCCGGTCAGGGCGTCGTAGGTCAGCTGCTGCAGCAGCGCGCGTTCCAGGCCGCGGCGCTCGGACACGTCGCGCACGATGGCGATGTGCTGGCCGGCCGGGGTGGCGGCGCGGCGCACCTCGGCCGGAAACGGCGCGCCATGCAGGCGCCGGCATTCGGTCTCGCCGTCCGCCGCGAGACCCATCGGCACCAGCACCTCGAGCGGCATGCCGGCGGCAGCCGCGCGCGTGACCCCGAACAGCTCTTCGGCGCGCGCGTTCATCATCGCGATGCGCCCGTCCGCGGTGGCCAGCAGGATCGCGTCCGGCGCGCATTCCATCAGGCTGCGGAACTTGTTCTCGCTCTCCAGCAGCGAGCGCTCCGAGCGCATCAGGCGCAGGTAGGGCGCCTGCACCGCCGCCACGTGGACCGCGCCGTACAGGAACAGGTAGGCGGCCAGTTTGTAGACGTGGCCGCTCACGAACAGCACGTCGTTGTGCTGCCCGCACAAGGCGAAGCCGCAGCCGCCCAGGGCCATTGCCGCGGCGGCCACCGCCAGGTAGCGGTCGGTGCGCAGCCGGCTGTCGCGCGCGCGCGCCGCGAGCAGCAATGCGGCCACCAAGTTGATGGCGATGAGGACGGCTTCCCAGCCGATCTTGAATGGCGTCGGCCCCTGCCCCGGCACCCGCACCGCGCGCAGCAGCGGCTGCGCATCGAGCGCCAGCCAGTACCCGGCGGCCGTCGCAACCAGCCCGGCCAGCAGCGCCAGCGTACGCGCCTGCCGCTCGACCACGCGCTCGCGCGGCACCAGCGCGGCCGCGAACAGCGCCAGCGTGCCCAGGGTGCGCGACAGCAGCGAAAACACGGAGGCGCCGGCCTCCGTCGCGGCGTCGGGCATGCCCGGCAGGCCGCGCGCCAGCAGCAGGTGGCCGACGTCGAACAGGCCGATCGCCAGCGCCACCGGCGCCAGCAACGCCACCCGTACCGGGATCTGGCGGCCGGTGCCGTGCCAGCCGGTGGAAAAGGCCAGCACCGTGACCACCACCGAGAACACTTCGAGCACGGTATGCACCGGCACGTACCAGCGCGGCGCCCACGGCAGCAGCGCGCCGCCGCCGAGCACCAGCCAGGCCATGAAGGCGGCCAGCAGGCAGACCAGCAGTGCCGGCGGTCCCAGCGGCAGGCGCAGGTCTGGCCTCATGCCGCCGCGTCCTCGAGCTGGGCGTGCAGCAGCGGCTCGAGGTCGGGCGCGGCCAGCGGCCGGCTGAAGCGGTAGCCTTGCATCCGGTGACAGCCGTGGGCGCCGAGGAAGGTTTCTTGGCCGGCGGTTTCGACGCCCTCGGCGATCACGTCCAGCTTCATCGAGCGCGCCAGTGCGATCACGGCGGTGACGATGGCGGCATTGTCGAGATGGGCGTCGCCGCCGCCGATGCCGGCGACGAAGGAGCGGTCGATCTTGAGGCTGTGGATCGGGAAGCGGCGCAGCGAGGACAGGCTCGAATAGCCGGTACCGAAATCGTCGATCGCCAGCTGCACGCCCATGGCCGCCAGGCGCGCCATGGTCTCGGCGGCGGCCGGATTGTCCATCAGTACGCTCTCGGTGATCTCCAGCGTCAGGCAGGACGGTTCGCAGCCGGCCTCCGCCAGCAGGCGCGCGACGCGACCGGCCAGGTCCGGCTGGCGGAACTGGCGCGCCGACATGTTGACGCTCATGCGCAGCGGCGCAAGGCCCCGGCGCGCCAACTTTGCCTGCTGGCGCAGCGCCGTCATCAATACCCATTCGCCGATCGGCACGATCAGGCCGGTCTCCTCGGCCAGCGCGATGAAGTCGGACGGCGCCACCAGCGCCGCGCCCTGCGGCTGCCAGCGCAGCAGCGCTTCCAGGCCGATGATGCGGCCGCTGGCGGTATCCACCTGCGGCTGGTAATGCAGCACGAACTCGTCGTGCAGCAGGGCGCGCTGCAGCCCGGTCTCGAGACGCAGGTGGGCCTGGGTCTGGATGCCCATGTCGGCGGCATAGAAGTGATAGTGGTTGCCGCCGATCGCCTTGGCGCGGTACATCGCGCTGTCGGCCGCCTTCAGCAGCGCGGCGCTGTCCGCGCCGTCGCGCGGGTACATGGCGATGCCGATGCTCCCGGTCGGGAACACTTCCTGGCCACACAGCACCAGCGGCTGGAACAGGCGGTCGAGCACCTTTTGCGCCACCAGCGCCGCGTCTTCCGGCGCCGCCAGGTCGTCCAGCACCACCACGAACTCGTCGCCGCCCTGGCGCGCCACGGTGTCGCTCTCGCGCAGGCTGCCGGCCAGGCGGCGCGCGATCTCGATAATCAGCTGGTCGCCGGCCTCGTGCCCGAGGCTGTCGTTGATGTGCTTGAAGCGGTCGAGGTCGATGAACATCACGCCCACCTCGCGCCCGGAACGCTGGGCCTTGCACACGGCCTGGGTCAGGCGGTCCTGCAGCAGCGCACGGTTGGGCAGCCCGGTCAGCGCGTCGTGGTTGGCCATGCGCAGCAGCGCCGCCTCGGCTTCCTTGCGGCGCGAGATGTCCTCGACCGCCAGGATCAGGCGCAGCTGGCCGGACGCCGCGTCGCGCATCGTCGACGCGCTCAGCGCCACCCACACGACGCGCCCGTCCTTGCGCACATAGCGCGTCTCGCGCTGGAAGTCGCCGATCTCGCCGACTGCCAGGGTAGCCATGATGGCGCTGTCCTCGGGCAGGTCGTCGGTATGCGTGACCTGGTGGAAGAAGCGCTGGAATAGTTCGATCTCGCTGTAGCCGATGATGTCGGACAGCTTGCGGTTCACGCGCAGGAAGCGCCCCTCGCGCGACAGTAGCGCGATGCCGATCGCAGCCTGGCTGAAGGTCAGCCGGAAAAACGCTTCGCTTTCCTGCAGGCGCATGCGCGCCTGGCGGCGAAAGGTCACGTCTTGGCCGATCAGCAGCAACAGGTCGCCGCCGGCCTGGCGCGTGCGCCGGATATTGAATTCGAGCCAGCGCGGCTGGCCGCCGTCACCCGCCGCGCCGTCGAGCGCGACCGGCACGCCGTCCTGCGGCTCGCCGCTGGCCAGGGCGGTCGCCATGCGCAGTACCAGCTCGGTGCTCGGCACCAACGTTTCCAGGGCCGGACGGGCGGCGATGAGCGCATCCGCCACGCCCAGCATCTCGCTCATGCTGCGGTTGATCGAGAGCACGCGGCGTGCGGCGTCGACCACGATCAGGCCGGCCGGCATGCCACCAATCACTTGTTCAAGGTAATTCTGGTATTGCAGCACCGTGTCGGCCATCGTGTGGGCCACTGTTGTACTGATACCGCTGGCCGGCTCGTGGCCGCCTTCTGCATCGTTGTTCAAAATCGTAACCAGGTTGGCGCCGCGCCAGCACGGCGGCAGGGTCATGTCGTCGAGCGTTGTGCGCTCGGATGGGCGAATCCGGAAGTCGAAGCCCGGCAACGATGGCGCCTGCGTGCTGTGCCAGGCGCGATGCTCATGGAAACTGGTGGATTCTTATGCGAAAGATTTGTTAGCGTTCTGCATCTTTGCATTCTATCCATTTATTGCATTTGCATCGAGCAATCTTTGCAACCAATAGTCAGGACTGTTGTGGCCATGCAGCACCAGTAACATTGCCGAGCCGGGGTGGTGCGAGAATTATTGCTCCTAGGCAATGCAGCGGTGCGCGAATCCTTCTACAACGGGAATTCATTCATCATTCGACAGGAGGTCGACATGGTCGGCAAACGAAGGGCTGCGGCCGCATCGGCCACATTGGCCGTCGTGGCTGCGCTGGCATCGATGGCGCAGGCGGCACCGGCAGCACCGGCGGCAAGCGGCGTGCGGGTGACCGTCACGCCGGAGCGCACCAGCCTGGGCAAGAGCGACGAGGTCACGGTGGCCGTGAGCATCACCAACACGTCCAGCGCCACCGTCTACCTGCTGAAGTGGCAGACGCCCTTCGGCGCGGTCGAGGCGCCGCTGTTCGAGGTCATGCGCGACGGCCAGCCGGTGCCCTACCTGGGCCGCATGGTCAAGCGCGCCGCGCCCTCGGCGGACGACTACATCGCACTGGCGCCGGGAGCGTCGCGCAGCGTCCGGGTCGAGCTGTCGGCGCTGTACCGGATGGACGTCACCGGCGCCTACAGCATCCGCTACCGCGACGGCGTGCTGCAGCTGTTCGGCAAACCGTCGTCGAGCCATGCGCCGGCGCCTGCGCTGGCGCAACCGGCCGATCCGGCGGCTTCGGTGTACATCGCCGGGCGCCTGCCGCGCGGCGTGGCGGCGCCGAAACCGTTGCCGCAGGGTGGCGCCGGCCTCGGCTTCAACCAGTGCTCGAACCCGCAGCAGCAGTCGGTCACCGAGGCGTTCAAGGCGGCCCAGGCGATGGCGCAGGAAGCCGGCGCCTACCTGCAGGGCACGCAGGGGCCGCGCTACAGCGGCTGGTTCGGCGCCGTCGACGCGGCGCGCACGGCCAACGTCGCGCGCCACTTCACGGCGATCGACGAGGCGTTCGCGGGCAAGCCGGTGACGGTCGACTGCGGCTGCCGCGAGGATTACTACGCCTACGTCTTCCCGAACCAGCCGTACAAGATTTACGTGTGCAACGCGTTCTGGAGCGCGCCCATGACCGGCACCGATTCCAAGGGCGGCACACTGGTGCACGAGATGAGCCACTTCACGGTGGTGGCCGGCACCAATGACTGGGCCTACGGGCACGAGGCGGCGGCGGCGCTGGCGGCGGGCAATCCGGAGCGGGCGATCGACAACGCCGATTCGCATGAGTACTTCGGCGAGAACACCCCGCACCAGGACATGCGCTAGGGGGTTGCCCCGGCTATTGCTATTGTTCTACCTTGGCCGGGGCGGCGTGGCTGAAGCGCACCGCCTCGGTCTGCAGTGCGCTGGTCGCCTCCAGCTGCTTGACGTCGCCCAGCGCCTCGCCCGCATAACGGATCTCGTAGCTGTGCTGCCCCGGCTTGAAGTCGTAGAACGGCGTGATGTCGATGGTGTGCGTGTGCGCCGAATGCGGCGCCAGCTCGAAGAAGTCGGCCGCCGTCTGCGGGCCGCGCTTGATCCACGGCCCGATGTAGGGCACTTCTTCGCCGCCGGGCAGCGCATGCACTTCGAACAGCTGGCCGGTCAGGCCGTCGGCCGACGCGATCGCGCGCGGTAGCCAGACGCGGCGCTCGGCGCGGTTCTCGATCTTGAAGGTGACCAGCACCTTCTCGTGCCTGGCGTCGACGCTCAGGCTGGTATGCACGTTCATCGTTTCTTCTCCATAGGCCCCGCTTGCCGCCATCACGGCCGCCAGCATGGCAGCAATCATCATGGTGCGTCGTCGCATCGTCAGCTCCTGTCGGGTTGAAGCGATTTTGCCACGGCCGGCGCCGATGTGCCGCCAGCCACGCCGGTCCCGGCCTCGATGTTCATGCCGCCCCACTTGCGCACGCTGCCGTCGACGTTGAACAGCGGTTCGGCACGAACCCGGGTCCAGCGCCAGCCGCCTTCCGGCCGGGACAGGCGGAATACGGCATCCACCACGCCGCGCCGCGCCACGGCGTCGCGCCACTGCTTGCCGACCCGCTCGCGGTCTTCGGGGTGGACCGCGTCCAGCCAGCCTTCGCCCAGCCATGCCGCGGGCGTTTGTCCGGTGTAGGCGCGCCAGCTCGGCGAGTCTTCCACGATCATGCCGTCCGCATCCGCTTCCCACAGCGCCAGCGCCAGGCTGCCGATCAGCCTGCGCAGGCGGTCTTCGTTCTCGCGCAAGGTCGCTTCGGTGCGTTTCAGGAGATCGATGTCGGTGATGACGACGGTCGCCTCGCCGGTGTAGCACCCGGTATCGTCGCTGACCGGCGCCGACGCGACCTGGGTCCAGATCTCGCGGCCATCGTCCTGCCGGTACAGCATCTCGATACCGGGCACCACGCGTTCGCCGCGCAGCGCGCGGGCGCCGGGAAAGTCCGCGAACGCGAGCGGCTGCCCGTCGGCATGCCACGCACGCCAGCGGCCGCCGCGCTCGCGGTTGCGCGAGGGCATGATGCCGGTCGGCAGATAGCGGTGCATGGCCCGGTTCGACATCCGCATCACGCCATCCGCCTCCATCACGCAGGCCCCGAGCGGCAGGCTGTCGAACACGGAGGACAGCCGCGCTTCGCTGGCGCGCAAGGCATCCTCGGCGGCGCGGCGGCTGGTGATGTCGAAGAAGCTCATCACCGCGCCCTCGATGCGGTCGGTGGTCGTGCGGTACGGGTGCACGCGCACGATATAGTCGTGCCCGTCCTTGCTGCGCACCTCGCGCTCCAGCGCCTGCAGGGTGCCGAACACTGCCGCCGCATCCTCGGCCAGGCGCGGGTAGTCGAGCCGGTTGATGATGTGCAGCAGCGGCCGGCCGATGTCGGACGGCCGCACGTTGAAGAAATCGGCGATGCGCGGCGTGTAGCGCAGGATGCACATGTCGCGGTCCAGGAAGATGGTGGCCACGCCGCTGGAGGCGACCAGGTTGGCCAGGTCGTCGTGCGCCTTGCTGCTTTCCTGGGCGCGGCGGCGCAATTCACGGTTGTCGGCCGTCAGTTCCTGGTTGGCCGACAGCAGTTCCGCGCGGCCGCGCTCGAGCTCCCCGGCGCCGGCGCGCAGTTCCTCGATCATGGTCTGCATTTCCTCGGCCTGGATGCGCATTTCGCCGCTCGACACCTCGGTCTGCTCGACCGTGTCCTGCAGCTGCCGGCGCGCGTGGCGCAGCTCCTCGTCGAGCTGGCGCAGCAGGGCACCGTCCTCGAGCGGCGCATGCGCCGCGGCCACATCCGCGCTGTCCTTCGTGTCCGGCGGCGGTTCGTGGAATTCGACCAGCAGCAATTCGCCCTCGGCATGCGGATCGCGGAACGGCAGCACCTGCATGTCGACCGCATGGATGCCGTCTCCGCCCTCGTAGCTCACCGGGCCGCTGGCGGCCTGGCGTCCGCTGCGGCGCGCCTGGAACAGCGCGGCGCGCAGTGCCGGCTGCAGCGGCGGCAGCACCAGCGCCGCCAGTTCGCGGGTCGGCTCGCCGCCGCCGGGACGCAGGAAGCGCGCGGCCCGTTCCGAGACGTGGACGATGTCGGCGTCGGCGTTCAGCAGGATGCTGGGCGGCGCCAGTTCGGCCGCCTTGTGCAGGTGGATCTCGGCAAACGAGAACAGGCGCCCGCGCCGCCGCATCCGCGCCGGCACGTCCCCGTCCACCTCCACGGCGGCCGGCCCGTCCGGTGCCGGCACCGCCTGTGCCGCCCGCACGAAGGGCAGGGCTGGCGTACGCGCCACCGCCGCCGGACGCGCGCGATAGATCTTCTGCCCCGCGTCGACCGGTTCGAACAGGTCGGCAGCCGCCTCGGCCGACTCGGCGCTGCCCAGCATCAGGATGCCGCCCGGGTTCAGCGCGAAGTGGAACTGTTTCAGCAGCTGGCGGTGCATTTCCAGATTCAGGTAGATCAGCAAGTTGCGGCAGCTGATCAGGTCGAGCCGCGAAAATGCCGGCTCGTGCAGCAGGTTGTGGCGCGTGAACAGCACCTGATCGCGCAGCGCCTTGCGCACCTTGTACTCCCCCGCTTCCAGCGTGAAGTGGCGCTGCAGCTGCGCCACCGGCACCGATTCGGCGATCGAGGCCGGATACGTGGCGGCGCGCGCGACGTCGATCGCGTGCTAGTCGAGGTCGGACCCGAACACCTGCCAGCCTTGCCCTTGCCCGCTGCGCGCGGCCTGGTCGGCCAGCAGCATCGCCACCGTCCAGGCTTCCTCGCCGCTCGAGCAGGCCGCCACCCAGGCGCGCGGCGCCGGCCGGCCGGGCTCGAACAGGGCCGGCAGCGCCAGCCGCTCGAGCGCTTCGAAAGCCTCGGGGTCGCGGTAGAAGCTGGTGACGCCGATCAGCAGGTCCTTCAGCAGCGCGCGCGGCTCGCTGGAATCGCGCCGCAGCACCTCGCGGTAGGCGGCCAGGTCGGGCACGCCGCGCACCTGCAGACGCCGCTCCAGCCGGCGCAGCAGCGTGGGCCGCCGGTAGTGGGTGAAATCGTGGCCGGTGCGCTCGCGCAGCACCTCCAGCACCTCGCCCAGCGTGTGTTCGGGCCACGGCCCCAGGTCGAGCGGGATGCCGTCCAGCGCCTGGCCGTGGAGGGCGCGGCTGCGGATGGCGTTGGCGAGGTCGCGCAGCTCGGCCAGCTTGGCCGGGATCGCGCTGGCCGCCAGCACGAAGTCGGCCATGCCGGCCTCGATGGCCGAGCGCGGCATGCCGCCATATTCGGCATCGCTCGGCAACTGGACGATCGTGGCGCCGCCCATTTCCTTGATGCAGGCCAGGCCGGCGGTGCCGTCCGAACCCATGCCGGACAACACCACGCCGACGGCGCGCTCCTTGTACGCGGTCGCCAGCGTGCGCAGGAACAGGTCGATCGCCACCGGCCGCCCGCGGCTGCGCTCGAGCTGGTCGAGCACCAGGTGGCCATCGTGCATGGCGAGGCTGCGGTCGGGCGGAATCACGTAGACGTGGTCGGGCAGGATCGGCATGGTATGGGTCACCTGCACTACCGGCATCCGGGTGGCGCGCTGCAGCACCTTGTCGGCCGCGCTCGGCTCGTCCGCCGCCAGGTGCAGGATCACCACCAGCGCGATGCCGGGATTGGGCGGCATGTTCTGCAGCAGCGTCATCAGGGCGGCATAACCGCCGGCCGAGGCGCCGATGCCGACCACGGGGAACGGCAAGCCGGCCTCGAGAATGGAGGACGGCCCGGCCTGGCTTTGTTTTTCTGGGTCCATGGGGGTGCGATGCGTGCGCAGGTCACTGCAGATTAACGCAAGCACAGGACCGCAGGCGCACCGCTCTGCGGGAACAGATTATTCGACGGTGCTGCCCGCCAAAATGGTTACCGCCACCCGCCGGTTGCGCGCCCGTCCCAGCGGGTCGTCGTTCGGGGCCAGCGGCCGGTTGGCGCCGCGCCCCACCGCCGCCAGGCGGCGCTCGGCCACGCCGTTGTCGACGAACAGGCGCACCACGGTGCTGGCACGCACTGCCGACAGTTCCCAGTTGGATGGAAAGGCGGCATTTGCGATCGGCGCGTCGTCGGTGTGGCCCTCGACCTCGATCGCGTGCGGATCGTCCTTGAGCAATTGCGCCACCGCCTGCAGGGTCTCGCGCGCACGGCCGGTGAGGCCGGCGTCGCCTTCCATGAACAGGATGCTGGCGTTGATGTCGATGGTGATGCCGCGCGCGTTGCGGGTCACGCGCACCTTGCCGCTGCGGACCAGCGGCGCCAGCACGCTGTCGAGCTTGCGCGCCAGCAGGTCGAGGCGCTCGCGGTCGCGCTTGGCCGCCTCAAGACGCTTGTGGGCGATGATGTTCGACAGCGGCAGCGCCTCCAGCTCGACCTGGGTGTTGGGGCGGGTCGCCGCGCCGCGGCCGCCGAAGGCGTCGCCCAGCGCTTCCGACAGCACCGTGTACTTGCCGACGTTGACCACCGAGACCGCATACATCACGACGAAGAAGGCGAACAGCAGCGTGATGAAGTCGGCATAGGAAATCAGCCAGCGCTCGTGGTTCTCGTCGTCTTCCTGGTAGCGTTTGCGGCGCGGCATGGTGGGTGCGGCGCTCAGTGCTCGGCCAGCAGGCAGGCCACGCGCTCTTCGATCACGCGCGTGTAGTCGCCGGTGGCCATGTCATGAAAGACGTCGGTCAGGATCTCGTACTCGGCCACGCGCTCGGTGACGATGCCCTTGATCTTGTTGCCGACCGGGTAGAAGAACAAATTGGCTAGCCCGACGCCGTACACGGTGGACACGAAGGCGACCGCGATGCCGGCGCCCAGGCGCGACGGGTCGCTCAGGTTTTCCATCACGTGGATGAGGCCGAGCACGGCGCCCAGGATGCCGACCGTGGGCGCGTAGCCGGCCGCCGATTCCCAGATGCGCGCGGCTTGCCGTTCGCGGAATTCGTAGTTGTTGATCTCGGTGTACATCAGGCTGCGCAGCTTGTCCGGCTGGATGCCGTCGACCACCAGCCGCAGGCCCTTCTGGATGAAGGGGTCGGCCTTGGCCATGTACTGTTCCAGCGACAGCAGGCCATCGCGCCGCGCCGACAGGCTCCACAGGTGGATCTCGCGCGCCAGCTGGGGCCGGCGGTCTTTCGGCGGCACGAACACCCAGCGCAGCATGCGCACGCCGCGCATGAAGGCCTTGCGCTTGGATTGCAGCAGCACCGCGCCGAAGGTGCCGACCACCACGATCGCGAACGCCGCCGGCTGCACCAGCGAGGACATCTTGCCGCCATCGAGCGAATGGCCGACGAAGATGCCGGCCAGCGCCAGCGCCAGACCGAGCAGGCTGCTCAGGTCCACGCCAGCTCCTTCAGGTAGGCACGCATGCGCGCCACGGCCTGGGTATGCAGCTGCGAGACGCGCGATTCGGACACGCCCATCACGGCGCCGATTTCCTTCAGGTTCAGCTCTTCCTCGTAGTACAGGCCCATCAGCATCTTCTCGCGCGGCGGCAGGTTGTCGATGGCGTCGATCACGGCCTGGCGGAAGTCGGTATCGAGCAGCGCGCGCAGCGGATCGGCGTCGTCGACCGCATAGCGGTCGAGGAAGCTGTCGCTGCCCTCGTCGCCGTCGCCGCTGTGGAAATCTTCATAGTAGAGTAACTGGTGCCCGCCGGAATCGCCCAGCATGTCCTGGTAATCGGCCAGCGACAGCTTGAGCGACTTCGCCACTTCCGACTCGCTCGGCGGGCGGCCCAGCTGCTGCTGCAGCGCGTTCATCGCGGCCTCGACCTTGCGCATGTTCTGGCGCGTCGAGCGCGGCATCCAGTCGCTGCTGCGCAATTCGTCCAGCATGGCGCCGCGGATGCGCAGCACCGCATAGGTCTCGAACTGGGCGCCGTGGTTTTCCTCGTAGCGCTGAATCGCGTCCAGCAGGCCGATCATGCCGGCCTGGATCAGGTCATCGACCTCGACGGACGGCGGCAGCTTGGCCTTCATCTGGTGGGCGAGGCGCTTCACCAACGGCATGTGCTCCGTCAGCAAAGTATTCTTGTCCGCTTTCCCTTTGACCGTGTACATTGAATTCGATGATAGATTGATCCCGCCGCTCACGCGGCCCTGCCCTGCGCACCCATGCCCGCGCCTGCACCCGATCCTGCGAAGCGTCCGGCCAGGCGCCGGAACGCCACCGACGCGCCCGCCAGCGGGAAGGCGTCGACCACGGCGCGGCCGAGGCGCGCCGCGCGCTGCAGGTATTCGTCGGCCGGTACCGAGCCCATCGAGCTCAAGGTTACCGCCAGGTAACGAGTTGCCGCAGATGCCATATTATCGTATACCACTTTCGCCTCGGCTTCGGTTGCGCCGGTGACCAGGATACCGAAGGGACGCCGTCCCAGGTGCTGCGACAGGCGCTTGACCAGTGCGTAGGCATTCGTGATCGACATCGCGCTGGTCGACACCTGCACCACGATCTCCGACGACGCCATGACCGGCACCGGGAATGCGCCGTCCGCCGGGAACTCGCCGTCGACGATGATGATGCTGCCGGCCGACTGCTTGACCAGCACGTCGAAGGTGTTGGCCAGGCGGCGCGCATCGTCATGGGTCCGCGGCGCACTGCCCATCGATACCACCGAAAAGCCCTGCGGCACCGCATGGATCACCTGGTTCAGCGCGCACTCCTGGCGCGCCACCTGCAGCAGGCTGGCGCCGTGGTCGACGCCGAGGCGCCGGGCCACGCCGTAGTCGCGCGCGCAGGCGTCGACGATCATCACGTCGTTGCCGGACTGGGCCAGCGAGGCGCCCAGGTTGACCAGCATTGCGCCCTTGTCGTCCTGGGGCGTGGCGGAAAGGAAAGTCACGATACGCGGCTTGGGGCCGGCCAGCATCCGGCGCAGGCCTTCGGCCTGGTCAAAGTCGAAACTAGCCAACATACACCTCGCGCAGCGAACGGTCGTTGTTCAGGTTGCCCAGGCCGGACATCAGCGGCGCCAGGTCGGCGTCAAGCAGTTGCGAAGCGGCGTCGCGCTTGCTGCGGAAGGCGCGGTCGACCAGCAGCGCGCGGTCGGCCAGGTGCAGGTCTTCCGGCACGCGCTGGCCGTTCGAGATGTAGTGCAGGTTCAGCTTGTTGCGGATGATCGCGTCCAGCACGTTGCCGATCGAGGCGGCTTCGTCCATCTTGGTCATGATGCAGCCGGCCAGGCCGCTGCCCTGGTAGGCGCGCACCACTTCGTTCAGGGTTTCGTTGGTCGCGGTCGCGTTCAGGCACAGCAGGCGCTGCACGTTGGCGCCGCTGTCGGTCAGCATCGCCACCTGCTCGGTCACCATCTGGTCGCGCTGCGACATGCCGATGGTGTCGATCAGCACGGTGTGCTTGTTGCGCAGTTCTTTCAGGGCGATCCGCAGGTCGGCTTCGTCCTTCACCGAGTGCACCATCACGCCCAGGATCTTGCCGTAGATGCGCAGCTGCTCGTGGCCGCCGATACGGTAGGCATCGGTGGTGATCAGGGCCAGCTTGTCGGCGCCGTGGCGCATCACGCAGCGCGCGGCCAGCTTGGCGGTGGTGGTGGTCTTGCCGACGCCGGTCGGGCCGACCAGGGCGAACACGCCGCCGCGGTCCAGGATTGCGTCTTCGTTGGATACGGTGGTCAGGTTGCGGGCCAGTACGGTCTTGATCCAGCGCATCGATTCGGCGGCATCCTTACCGACCGGCATCTTGTCGATCAGGTAGCGCGACAGGTTGGCCGAGAAGCCGGCGCCCAGCATCTCGCGCAGCACCATCGCCTTGTTCGGCTCGCGCTGCTGGGTGCTGCCCCAGGACAGTTCCGACAGCTGTGTCTCCATCATGCCGCGCATGGCGCGCAGTTCGCTCATCATGCCGTGCATTTCGGCGGCGGCCGACTCCTTGGCCTGGGCGATGGCGGCGGCCATCATGGCGCTCATGGCGGCCATGTCGATGGCCGGGGCGGCCGGCGCAGCCGGTGCCGGGGCGGCGCGGCGTTCAGCGTAGGTGTGGACGGCCGGGGCATCGTCGAAGGCCGGTTCCGGCTGGAATGCACGGGCGGCGGGCGCCGGCTGGTACGGACGCAGGTCTGCCATGTCGTCGAACGGACGCCCTGCCGGGGCGGTATCGAAGGAACGCGCTGCCGGCGCGTCGGCGAACGAACGCGCTGCCGGCGCAGTGTCGAAAGGATGCGCTGCCGGCGCATCGGCAAAGCGGCGCGCCGGAGTGGCGCGCGGGGCCGGTTCGGCCGGGGTGTCGACCTGCAGCTGCGGACGCGGCGCATCCATGTCCGATGCCGCGGACGGCGACGCCAGCGAGGCGACGTCGTCGTTGTCCAGGGCCAGGATCTCGACCACGCCGTCGACCGGGCGGTTCGACAAGATGACCGCGTCCGGCCCGAGGGCTTCGCGCACTTTGCGCAAGGCTTCCCGGGAAGTCGGTGCAGTAAATTTCTTCACGTTCATCTTGATATTCTCCGCTCGGCAGGCAGTGGGTTTGGGTCAGTCACAATCTTGCTCGATGAACTTTGTGCTCATCATGGACAGATTATTGACGATGCCGGGAGGAAACGATCTGGAGAAAAGGACGGGGAAACACGGTTATTTCCGCAGTGATTGCGCTTGAAAAACGCAAACGACGACATCATTCACTGAATATGGATCGGAAAAAATGAACGAACAGATTACAGAATGCCAATACGAAGCGTGCGACAGACCCGTAAAAACTTGTGCACAATATAATTAAATTGTCTTTAAAACAATATAAAAAGTTGATAAGGTTAAATGTCTCAAATTTGATCCATTGCCTTAAATTGTGTTCAATTGTAACAAGCATCAACAAGCTCATGTTAGACTGTGTTGACAGGGAATTTTACTTGGTCATATCGAAAGGCCAGAACATGAAACTCAGACTACCGAAGCGTCAGCCTGGTACACCAAGTGTCGAAGCGCCCCTCGTTCAATTCTGCGGGGTGGTGGACCGCAGCATCCCTGTTCTGAGAACGATACTCATCATTGCCGGCCTTCTCGCCGCTGCAGCGCGTCTCGGCCCCATCGGCGATTTCCTGTTTGTTACCGGTATGCTGTTCCAGCTTTCGATGTGGTTCCAGCATTGGTGGATAGCAAAACGGACCCTGTGAGGGTCCGTTTTTTTATCGTGCTGCCGTTGTTTCGCTCCAGGTAGCACTCACTGTATCTTGGCACTGGCGCGCATCACGGCGCCTACCCTGCCATTGCTTGTCCAACGACCACGTACTAGACGGCCGTAGACTGCGACATAAATGGCCAGCTGTGCCAGCACAATCGCAAAGCTGACAGGGGCGGAGCCGCCAAACGCAGCGCTCACGCCCACGCACATGGCGACACCCGGCGCGATCACGCAGGGAACGGCGGCATTACGCTTCCAGGGACGCTTGGCATCCGGCGTCACATGCTTGAAAACCAGACGGCGGAACACGAGAGTGTGGAGGTGCAAGGCATCCGGTGCGCCGGGGCTCACGCCCTGGATGACTTTGCGACGGTAAATGCTGAACAGCACCTCGATGACCGGGTAAGCACAGATGGCCAGGACTTGCCATGCATTCACTGCCGGATTACGCACCAGCAGCAGGACGGCCATTTCCGACACCCAGAAACCAAGGAAATAGGCACCGCCATCACCCAGGAACAATTTGCCGCGCGGGTAATTCAGTGCCAGGAAGCCAATGGTCGCCCCGATGCCGAGTGCGCCGAGGATAGCAACAAAATTGTCGCCATTCTGCAGCGCAACCGCTGCCAGGCCGCCGGCCATGATCACGATCGTGCTGCACGACAAGCCATTGAAGCCGTCGATGATATTGATGGCATTCGAACCGCCCGCCACCACGATGGCAGTGACCAGCACGGCGAATGGCGTGAACATCAGCAGGGCATCTATGCCCCAGAGATCCAGTTCGCTCACGGTTGCGCCCAGCATTGCGCTGGCAATAACGGCACTCAGCGCAGTCGCTGCCAGGCGGGCGCGCACCGACACGCGCTTGGTCATGTCTTCGACCAGGCCTGCGGCGAATGCCGGCGCGCTTGCGGCGAGCAGCATGAACACGTCCATATAACGAGTTTCGTTTAGGAAACTTGGATTGAGCCGACGGAAAATCAGCAGCCCGAGCAGCACACCAGCCACGACGGCAAGTCCGCCGATACGTGGCACGGCCGTCGTATGGACTTTTTGCACGCCATTCAGATCATGATCGTGCGACAGTCCACCATGCCATTTCTGAGAAAGAACGATGAGTAAACTGACTACAACACTGACGGCCAGAGCGGTTGCTCCAAGCTGAAAGAACTGAATTTCCGGCATTACTAATTCCTTTGCGCGTGAAGGCCGCGTCGACAGCGTGTGCTTGACGGCGATGCAACTGCATCATTGAGGTTTTCTGGTCCGGATGCTGGGGACCAGCCGACGCCTCGCGAGAAGTTTATTCTGCTTTTTTAAGAACAATAGAAATGTTAGCACATATCAATACCCTAAATTTACTTTGTGCTCCTAGCGTACTCGTCTTGTCGCGATGCAGCAACTGCCGCACCCGCTAGCGGAACACCATTGACAAAGGGTAAGAGCGCCGCTAGCGCTCTTACCCTTTGCCCAAATGGGGGCATATCATGCCATACCGACAAGGCTGGTAACCCGGATCGTCTTGGTCTCCGGGATCTCGGAGTGCGACAGTACCTTCAGCTGCGGCAGCGCCCGGCGCAGGAAGCGCGACAGCAGCGTGCGCAGCGGGCCCGGCACCAGCAGCACCGGCGTCAATCCCATCGCTTCCTGCTGCTGGGTCGCATTCGCAGCCTGCTGGACGATGGTGTCGGCCAGGCCCGGTTCGATGCCGGTACCGTCGCCGCCGGCACTCAAGGCCTGCACCAGCAGGCGTTCCAGGCGGTTGTCCAAGGTCATCACCGACAGCTCGTTGGTGCCCGGGAACAGTTGCTGCACGATGGCGCGGCCGAGTGCCACGCGCACCAGCGCGGTCAGGTCGTTTGGATCGCCCACGCCGGCGTTTTCCGACAGGGTTTCGATGATGGTGCGCATGTCGCGGATGTGCACGCCTTCCGTCAGCAGGTTCTGCAGCACTTTTTGCAAGGTCGACAGCGACACGACTTTCGGCACCAGGTCCTCGACCAGCTTCGGCGCGTCCTTGGCCAGGTGGTCCAGCAGCGCCTGCACTTCCATGCGCCCCAGTAGGTCCGACGCATGGGTCGTGATCAGGTGGTTCAGGTGGGTGGCGATCACGGTGCCGGCATCGACCACGGTATAGCCCATGCTCTGGGCGTCGTCCTTCAGGCCGGCGTCGATCCAGATCGCCGGCAGGCCGAAGGCCGGATCGACCGTCACCAGGCCCGGCAGCGTGCCGCTGGCCATGCCCGGATTGATCGCCAGGAACTGGCCGTTCATGGCTTCGCCGCTGCCCACTTCCACCCCCTTCAGGGTGATGCGGTAGGAAGTCGGTTTCAGTTCCAGGTTGTCGCGGATGTGCACCGGCGGCGCCAGGAAGCCGACTTCCTGGGCGAACTTCTTGCGGATGCCCTTGATACGCTTCAGCAGTTCACCGTTCTGGCCCTTGTCGACCAGCGGGATCAGGCGGTAGCCGACTTCCAGGCCGAGGGTATCGACCGGCATCACGTCCTGCCAGCTGGCTTCTTCCTGCTCGGTAGGGTTGGCCGGGGCGGCGCCACTTGCCGCTGAACCTGCGGCGCCAGGCGCACCCGCTGCACCACCGGCGGCGCGGGCCGCACCGGCTTCCTGCGGCGGCGCATTCTTGAGACGCTTTTCGATCAGGTAGCCGCCCCCCATCAGGGCACTGCCCAGCAGCAGGAACACCAGGTTCGGCATGCCCGGGATCATGCCCATGCCGCCGATGATGCCGCCGGTGATGTACAGCACCATCGGACGGCCGAACAGCTGGCCGACGACCTGCTCGCCGACGTCCTTGTCGCTGGCCACGCGCGAGACCACCATACCGGCCGCGATCGAGATGATCAGCGACGGCAGCTGGGCCACCAGGCCGTCGCCGATGGCCAGCAGCGTGTAGTTGGTGACGGCGTCGCCGAAGGCCATGTTGTGCTGGACCATGCCGACGATCAGGCCACCGATGATATTGATGACGGTGACCAGGATACCGGCGACCGCGTCGCCATGGACGTATTTCGAGGCACCGTCCATCGAACCGTAGAATTCCGCTTCCATGCCGACCTCGGCACGGCGCTTCTTGGCTTCTTCCTCGCCGATCAGGCCGGCATTCAGGTCGGCGTCGATCGCCATCTGCTTGCCGGGCATTGCGTCCAGGGCGAAGCGCGCGCCGACCTCGGCGATACGGCCGGCACCCTTGGTGACGACCGTGAAGTTGATGATGGTAAGAATGATGAAGACGACCAGGCCGACGGTGTAGTTACCGCCGATCAGGAAGTGGCCGAAGGCCTCGATGACCTTACCGGCCGCGGCGCCGCCGGTATGGCCCTCGGTCAGCACCACGCGGGTAGAGGCCACGTTCAGGGCCAGGCGCAGCATGGTGGTGACCAGCAGCACGGCCGGAAAGGCCATGAAGTCGAGCGGCTTGACCGTGTACAGCGCGGTCAGCAGCACGATCACCGACAGTGCGATATTGAAGCTGAAGAACAGGTCCAGGGCAAAGGCCGGCAGCGGCAGGATCATCATTGCCAGCAGCAGGATGATCAGGATCGGCGCCGCCAGCGCATTGCCGCGCGCCGCGATGCCGCTCAACCAGCCTGGCAGTCTGAAACCGTTCATTCTTACCCCGTCGATCAGTAATGTTGTTAGTGCCTGCAAGCATCAAGCTTACCCACAAACAACATTATTACTGATGCCCAATGGAAACCATGGGCTGAGGAGACGGGAAAAACCGCCCTATTTCATCGCTGCGTCACTGCAGGTTGCCCGGCGGCTTGTTACCGGGTGGCTCATTGGCACGCTGCGAGGCCGGATTGAACGGGTCGAGCTCCGGCGGTACCGGCAGTTTTTGCGGACGGTCAGGATACTGGTCGGTCGTGCCCTTGGTGTAGGCGCGCAGCTGGTAGACGTAGGCCAGCACCTCGGCCACCGCCGAGTACAGCGCTTCCGGGATCTCGTCGTCGATGTCGGTGTGCTTGTAGAGCGCACGCGCCAGCGCCGGCGCTTCCAGCAGCGCCACCTTGTTCTCTTTCGCGATCTCGCGGATCTTGGCTGCGACCTCGTCGGTACCCTTGGCCACCACGCGCGGTGCGCCGCGCTGCCCTTCCCCGTACTTCAGCGCCACCGCGAAGTGGGTCGGGTTGGTCACGACGACGTCCGCGGTCGGCACGTTCGACATCATGCGCTTGCGCGCCATCTCGCGCTGCAACTGGCGGATCTTGCCCTTGATTTGCGGATTGCCGTCCGATTCCTTGGATTCCTGGATGACTTCCTGGCGCGTCATTTTCAGTTTGTTGGCGTAATGCCACAGCTGATAGGGACCATCCAGGATCGCGATCGCACCGAGCGCACCGACCATGGTGAGAAAGGCCTTGGCGATCAGGCTGCCCAGGTGCGGCGCGGCGGTACCGAAGGGCTCGGCCGCCAAACCGATCACGGCATCCTTTTGGCTGATCACGATGTACCAGGCCACGGCGCCGACCAGTAGCGCCTTGGCGACCGCCTTCAGCAGTTCGACCAGCGAATGCGTCGACACCATGTTGCCGAGTCCGCGCATGGGGTTGAGCTTGCCGAAATTCGGCATGAAGGACTTGGCGCTGAAATTCCAGCCGCCGATCAGCATCGGCGAGGCCAGCATCACCAGGATGATGGCGCCGGCCAGCGGCAGGCAGGCCAGCAGGATGCTGATGAAATCGGCGGTTACGCGCTCGATCAGCACGGCCGGGTTGTAGATCTGTTCGCGGTCGAGCGACAGCCCATGCTCCACCACGGCGGAAAGCTTCGCGACCAGGCTGTCGCCCGTCACCCACAGCCCGGCGCCGGCCGTCATCAGCACGGTGAACGTGCCGATCTCGCGCGAACGCGGTATGTCGCCTTCCTTGCGCGCCTGGTCGAGGCGCCGCTGTGACGCTGGTTCGGTCTTTTCTGCGTTGCTGGCTTCCGCCATCCTGGAACTCCGGTGGTCCGGCTAAGGGGCCGGTTTATATTACAGTGGAATTATTCCAGATCCGGCAGCACGGCTGTAAGTCGAACAAAAGGCAAATGTGACGTCAAATCGACGACGAATGGGGAGGTCTGTGACAAAACGTGACAGTATTTGGAAATATTTACTGTACACTAATGTGTTGCGGACAAGTGGAAAAGTCATCACACTTAACGCAGGAGTTGCCGGTTCGGCAGGCCTATAGTGAGCTGAAGCAATATCTTGGTTGCTATAATAGCTAAGCAATAGATTATTGCTGCAGATGTCCCTTCAATTGAAACAAAGGATCTCAACATGAAAAAAATTCTCGTCACCGGCGCTATCCTGAGCATGCTGTCGGCACAAGTGTTCGCACAAGAAGCTGCTACCACCGCTTCGGGCCAGAGCGGCACCGCATCGACCGCATCGACCGGCACCGCAGCTGGCACCAGCTCGACCGGCGGCTTCTTCGGCGGCACCACCATCGGTGGCCTGTCGACCGGCGCTGCTGTCGCCATCGGCGTGGCTGTGGCTGCTGTTGCTGTTGCTGCTTCGGACAGCGACTCGACCACCAACCACTCGACCACCACCCACCATTAATTATCGACGGGACGCATATGCGTTCCAGCGATGTTGGTTGGAAGTGAAAACGGCTGCCTCGGCAGCCGTTTTTTTATACGTGTGATGCGCGCGCTGTCTCAGAGATACGTGCGAGACAGGCTTGGCATAGTGCCTCGGCAACTTCCTGGCTGGATGCTTCGGCGTAGCAGCGCAGCTCGGGTGCATTGCCGGATGGGCGCAGGTGCACGATATCACCGTTGGTAAAAGTGACATGAAGGCCGTCGGTGGTATCGACGTGTGCAAGCTGCCCTGACTGCGGTGCCAGTAGCAGAGTGACCTGGGCCGGCTCCTGTGACAGGCGCGCGATCAGGTCGCGGCTCAGCTCCGTCGCAAAATTCTGCAAGCGGTCGCTGGCCGTGAAACGCGGCGGCAAGTCGCGCGCGACTTCCGACACCCGGCATCCTCGGTCGCGGACCAGACCCAGCACCGCCACGATCGGCAGTACCGCATCGCGCGTGGGCAAGGCCTTCAATACGGTGCCATGGCGGGCAATGTCGCTTCCGAGCAGGAAGCCGCCATTGGCTTCGTAGCCTGCGACAATCGCCTCCTTTCCGTGTACCGCGGCAGCCTGCTCCATCCCGGCGATGACAAACGGCGAACCGATGCGGGTACGGATGACCTCCTTGAACCGAGCGCAACGTTCGACAGCGGTATTGCTGCTAACCGGAGTGACGACGTAGTCGGCAGCCAGGTACTGGCTGCAGAGAATGCCGACGATGTCGCCGCGCAGCCACCTGCCCTGCTCGTCTCCGATCAGCGGCCGGTCCGCATCGCCGTCGGTCGAGACGATGGCATCGAAGGTATGCTCCTGCGCCCAGCGCGCGGCGCGCTCGATGTCTTCTGCGCGTACGGCCTCGGTATCGATCGGCACGAATTCATCGGTGCGACCCAGCGCCAGCACACTGGCGCCAAGTGCTTCGAGAATGGTGCGCAGGATGTCGCGTGCAACGCTGGAATGCTCATATATTGCAATGCGCATCCCTGCCAAGGCCTGATCGCCGAACATGTTCAGATAACGCTGCACGTAAGCCTCCGCAGCCCCCTCAGTCGTTGCCGGCGGGGGCGGTGTCGCGCTCGCCGTAGCAAGGGCAGGCACATCGACGACGGCGTCCAGCATGGCTTGTTCGTCCTCCTTCGAAATTTCGCCGTCGGCGCGGTAAAACTTGATGCCGTTGCGGTCGAACGGAATATGGCTGCCGGTGACGACGATTGCCGGTGCGCCGTGCTTGGCGGCATAGTAGGCGATTGCCGGGGTGGGCAAGGCGCCGACGAACAGGACTTGCTTGGCGGCGTCGCGCACCGCACGCGCACAAGCGGCGGCGATTGCCGGGCTGCTTGGCCGCAGGTCGTGACCAAGTACCACGGTGCCGGCAGCTGACGCTACAGCACACAGGAAAGCTTGCACGTAGGCGTAACAGACCTCGTCGCTCATGCTGGAAACAAGGCCACGGGCGCCGCTGGTGCCGAACTGGACACCAGACATGGCAACGATGTGCCGAAGAGTAGTGATTGCCATCGATCTTATCTGGATTGGTTATTCGAAAGTGCTGCACTGGCAAACGAGTTGCCTTCAGCAGCCTTGCTGGCCGAATACAGGCTGGTCTCGCGGAAGGCCGGGTCTTCCTTGCCGAACGAGCCGTAGACGTTGTCGGTCGACGTGGCTTTCGCGGACTGCTTCGTCAGTAAGTTCCACTCCACGACATGCTGACCGACTTCGGCCCGGGAGCGACTGCAAACCCGGACCTGCTATTGTCACGCTGTGTATGCCATAACCAACTGCCGACGACATAGCCTAGCGCACTGCCGGCGACGACGTCGGACACCCAGTGCTGGCGTCCTGCGGTGCGTCCAAGCGAGCCGACCGCCGCCACGCCATACAACCATGGCGCGTCGTATTCCTGGGCAAACGGCGTGACTGCGGCGAATGCCACGGTGGCGTGATTCGACGGGAACGACGCATCCGAACGGTTGGGACTGCGGCTCCACTGTCCGAGCTCGTCGCGAGGACGGGCACGGTTGACCAGATTTTTCGTGGCCATCGACAATGCCGCAGCACCCACCACCGATTCGAGCGAGATGATGCCCAGGTTCTGCATGCGCGAATCGCCGAAGGCGACCGCGCCCGCCGCCGCACCGGCGAGCACGAGAGGCGTCGCCTTGCCGACGTTATTCCAGGCCTTCGTGATGCCTGCGCCGGCATGCTTCTTCATGAAACGGTCGACAGGCTTGTCCAGCAAAGCGCTGCCCAGGATCGCGCCGCCGGCGACGGCGCTACCCTTGGCCCATTGCGGCAGCGTCGGCGTGTTGGAGAACGATTGCTCCACGCGCCAGCGGAACTCCGGCCAGGGATTATTGAGCGGACGTACCGGGGGATTCACTTCCGGCAGGTTCTGCTCGTCACTGCGCTCAGCGAAGTTGCCGAGACCGTCGTACAGGGTCAGGGCACGCCGTGGCTGTTCCATCAGGTTGTATAGGTCGCCCGGACTGGCTACCATCTGGCCGACGTCGCGGGTCCATGGCGACAGCGCAACGCCTGCGATCGCCTGGGAGTCCTGAGGCAACATGATATTCAATGGCACCGACAGGAACACGCCTTTGTCGTGGTAAGGATTGGTCGGGCTGCCGGGGTTCGTGATGTCCTTGCCGTTGGTCCGGGTGTACCAGATACCGAGCTCCATGCCGGACTGGAAGCGCCGCTTGAATTCGACGCGTACGCCTTCGTCCTTGGCCAGGAAACGGCCGGCACGCGCGGTTGCAGTGATGTCGTACGGAAGCTTGTAGTGCAGCGCGCCGATTGCGGTAACCGTCTTGTAGTCGAGTTTGTCGAACCAGCCCTTGTACCCGCGCTGTTGCAAAGCGTCGATCGAGATATCCGCTGCCCAACGGCTGTCCTTTGGAAGGTACAGGGCCTGGCCGCCGACACCGCGGTACATCTCTTCGTAAAAGCCGCCGGATGCACGCAGGTAAACGCGCTCGGTGGGCATGATGTATTTATTGACGAGCAAACGGTTCAGCTTGAGACGATCGCCGCGCTTGTACTCTGCCACATCGGTACGCACGTGCGGCAGCAAGCTGTTCGACTTTTGCGTTACGCCGGACACGTTTTCGAGCACACTCAGCGAGAGATCGCTGTCCAGGTAAAGGCCTTGCGCGAGGCGGCGATCATAATTGATGGCGGCCCACAGTTCGTAGCGCAGCGCGCCACTCGGGTCATTGAAAAAGAACGAGGTCTTCGGCACGACCCGGAAACGGTTCGCCTCGCGGTCCTCGGAGCTGACTTGCACCATTTCTCCGTCGTGTCCTACCCGGACACCGATCGCACCATCGCCCTTGATCTCGCTGTACAGTTCCTGATCCTCGCGCGCCCGGTCATCCGGTACGGCATAACGCACCAGCACGGTCGACCGAAACGCTTCACGGTCGGCCAGGCCGGTCAAGTAATCGCTCAGGCGCTGCAGGTCGTGGAATTCATAAGTAGCGATGGGCTGCTCGAGCCTGGTGTAGGTGATCTGGAGGCTGCGCGTTCCCTCAGGCGCGAAAGCGAGTGCGGTGCGCGCTGCACGCCCGACGGCGCGGCCGGTATTCGAGATCCGGCTATTGGTCAACGCGATCTTCAGCGAGGCACCATCCATGTCGACGCGGACGTTCTTGAAATCCTGCTTCACGAGCGCCGCGACCAGTGCGGCAGCATAGCCAGGGTTTTCGCGCCATTCAGCCACCGAACCGCGCGGCGGTGCATCCTTGGCCTGGTAAGGCGCCGGCTCCAGGAATTTAGGAATGAATTCGCGTTCGGCAAAAGGAATGCTGAGGTACGCGTTGGCGCTGAAATGGTCGCGATGGCGGGCAACCTGAGCTCCGAGCCAACCCCAGCGGTATTCAAGACCAATTGCAGGACCTTTGTCACGGCGTCCCGCAGCCGTTTCGGCCGCACGGAAATCGCGCTTGTAATCGTTGGCATCGTATTCGGCCACGACCGCCCAGCGTGGCGCGAACAGCGGCACCCAACGGATGCCGGCGAACACGCCGTCGGGCCGGCCGTGGCCGTAACCGATGCTGGCTTCCATGTTGCGGTTGCTGCCCAAGGTTTTAGTAGCGACGATATAACTGCCCTTGAACAATTCGGTACCGAACAGGTCGGTCTTGCCGACCGCGATGTTCGGCAGCCATTCCGTCTCTTCCCAGAGACGGACTTTGGCATCGAAGACCTTGTCCTTGTAGCGCCCGTACTGACTGCCGTACTGTCCGGCTTCATTGGTAAAGCCCGGGATACCGTTGATCGAAACGTAGCGTCCGGTTACCTGGAGAAATGGCAGCAATGTCGACGTTGCCCAGAAACTGCCGTAAGGACGGTCGTAACTGTAGCCGGTGCTGAACGTACCGTCCGGCTCGACCCATGCGCTGGGCATGTTGATGTAGCCCGACTGGCCCTGGGTCGAGGGGGTCGTGGCGAGTGCATTGGCGGCGCTCAGTACGAGCCAGCCATAGCACGAATATTTGAAAGAACTTTTAAGCACTGTTGATACCAAAATATGCCGAGCGTGAACGTGCTCAGGAAACGACAGATCGGGAAAGGCGAGGCATGGGCGCCTGCCGGCGAACCCGGCAGGCTAACCTGGGATAGTCAGTCGAACAGGTCGGCGCTGGACAGGGGCTTGCCGGCCGCATCCTTGGCAGCCAGCTGCGGTTCGAAATCGATCGGCCATTCGATACCGACTTCCGGATCATTCCACAGCAGGCTGCGCTCGTGTTCCGGGAACCAGGTGTCAGTGGTCTTGTAGAGAAACTCGGCAGTTTCCGAGAGGACGACGAAACCGTGTGCGAAGCCGGGAGGAATCCACATTTGATGATGGTTTTCTGCAGTCAGCATCTGCCCGACCCAGCGTCCGAAAGTCGGTGACGCACGGCGCAGATCGACAGCGACGTCAAATACCGCGCCCTGCACTACCCGAACCAGCTTGCCTTGCGGACGCTGGATCTGATAGTGCAACCCGCGCAACACGCCTTTGCCCGACTTGCTGTGATTGTCCTGGACAAAATTGACGTCCAGTCCGGTAACCTGCGCAAAATCATGCGTGTTGAAACTCTCGAAAAAGAAACCGCGGGCGTCGCCGAAGACTTTGGGTGTCAGCACCAGTACGTCGGGAATGGCGGTTGGAGTAACGGTGTAGGGCATGCTTTACAACCTCATTTCAGCAAATTCAACAGATAGTGCCCGTATCCGTTCTTCGACAACGGCGTGGCCAGTTTCTGCAGGGCTGAAGCGTCGATCCAGTTTTGACGGTATGCAATTTCTTCAGGGCAGGCAACCTGCAAGCCCTGACGCTTCTGCAGCGTCGCGATGAAACTCGCTGCTTCCAGCAGGCTGTCATGCGTACCGGTATCGAGCCATGCATAACCACGGCCCATGATTTCGACGTCCAGCTTGCCCCGCTCCAGATAGCATCTGTTGACGTCAGTGATCTCAAGCTCGCCGCGGGCCGATGGCTTGATGTCCGCAGCGATCGAGCAGACATCGTTGTCGTAGAAATACAGGCCAGTGACAGCGTAATTCGATTTCGGCACGGCAGGCTTTTCCTCGATGCTGAGGGCGCGCTGGTTGCCGTCGAACTCGACGACACCGTAACGTTCCGGATCGTGGACGTGATACGCAAACACGGTCGCGGCGTCGGTCCGCTCGTTGGCGCTGTACAACTGCTTGACTAGGTCATGACCGTAGAAGATGTTGTCACCCAGCACGAGCGCACTTGGATCATTGCCGACGAAGTCCTTGCCAATGATGAAGGCTTGCGCCAGCCCGTCCGGACTCGGCTGGACGGCGTACTGGATGTTCATGCCCCACTGGCTGCCGTCGCGCAACAGTTCGGCGAAGCGCGGCGTGTCGTGCGGCGTACTGATGATCAGCACATCACGGATACCGCTCAGCATCAGCGTGCTGAGTGGGTAATAGATCATCGGCTTGTCATATACCGGCATGAGCTGTTTGCTCACGGCCTGTGTCACTGGATAAAGCCGGGTACCCGAACCACCCGCGAGGATAATGCCTTTGCGTTTAATATTTGACATTTTTTTATTCAGAATATTTGTTGCAGGACCTGACGAACGCCTTCTTGCCAATGCGGCAAATGGAGTCCGAACGTCTCCCGGAAACGCGACGTGTCGAGCCTGGAATTGGCCGGGCGTTTTGCCGGGGTCAGGTAATCGGCGGTAGCAAGCGGCGCCACCGCTTCCGGCGTCGCTTTCAGCGGCTTGCCCGCCGCCAGTGCCTCGCCGATCACGAATTTTGCGTAATCACACCAGCTGGTGTGTCCGCCGGCGACCACATGATAGGTGCCATATGGGAAAACCTCGCTGCTGCGCTGGTGTTGGCGCACCAGGTGGGCCGTCAGGTCCGCCAGTAGTGCCGCCGACGTGGGCGCCCCGAACTGATCGGCCACCACGGTCAGGCGCTCGCGCTCCGCAGCCAGGCGCAACATGGTCTTAGCAAAGTTGCCGCCATGAGCACCGACCACCCAGCTGGTGCGCAGGACCAGATGGCGCGGGTTGGCTGCAGCCAATGCCTTCTCGCCGTCGAGTTTGCTTTGCCCATAGACGCTTTGCGGATCCGGCGTGTCCTCTTCCGCATACAGGCCGTCCTTGCCGCCGTTGAACACATAATCGGTCGAGTAATGGATGACGAAAGCGCCCAGCTTGGCCGCTTCCTCCGCGAGCACCTGCGGTGCCTGGGTGTTGACGGCGAAAGCGGTCGCAGTGTCGGACTCGGCCTTATCCACCGCGGTATAGGCCGCCGGGTTGACGATGACGTCGGGTGCGACGCTGCGCACGAGTTGCCGGATCGCGTCCGGCTGCGCCAGGTCGCAATCGGCATGGTCGACCGCGACCACCTCTCCCAGCGGCGCCAGCGCGCGCTGGAGTTCGAAGCCGACCTGGCCGTTTTTGCCGGTAACGAGGATCTTCAATTCAGGCTCCATACTGGACGCCGAGCCACTCGCGGTAGGCACCGCTGGTGACGTTCTGCACCCACGCCTGGTTGTCGAGGTACCACTGCACGGTTTTGCGGATGCCGGTTTCGAAGGTTTCCGCAGGCTTCCAGCCGAGTTCGCGCTCGAGCCTGGAAGCATCGATCGCGTAGCGGCGGTCGTGGCCCGGACGGTCGGTGACGAAGGTGATCTGCGTCTTGTACGACTGACCGTCACTGCGCGGGCTCAGCTCGTCCAGGATCTCGCACAGGGTATGGACGACATCGAGATTGGCTTTCTCGTTCCAACCGCCAACGTTGTACACTTCGCCGACCTGGCCCGCCTCGAGGACACGGCGGATCGCCGAGCAATGGTCTTTGACATACAGCCAATCACGGATCTGCTGGCCGTCGCCGTAGATGGGCAGAGGCTTGCCGGCAAGCGCGTTGTGGATGCACAGCGGAATCAGCTTCTCAGGGAAGTGATATGGGCCATAGTTGTTGGAGCAATTCGTGGTCAGGACCGGCAGACCGTAAGTGTGGTGGTATGCGCGCACCAGATGGTCGCTGGCCGCCTTGCTCGCCGAGTACGGGCTGTTGGGTTCATAACGGTTGGTCTCGCGGAAGGCAGGATCTTCCTTGCCGAGTGAACCGTAGACCTCGTCGGTCGACACGTGCAGGAAGCGGAAGGCAGCCTTGTCAGTATCGTTCAGGCCGCTCCAGTAAGCGCGAACGGCTTCCAGCAGGTGAAACGTGCCGACCACATTGGTCTGGATAAAGTCCTCCGGACCGTGAATGCTGCGGTCGACATGGCTTTCGGCAGCGAAATTCACAACCGCACGTGGCTTGTGTTCTGCCAGCAGACGCCGGATCAGCTCTGCATCGCCGATGTCGCCCTTGACGAAAATATGGTTCGGGTTGCCGCGCAGGCTTTCGAGATTTTCCAGATTGCCGGCATAAGTCAGCTTGTCCAGATTAACAACGGACTCATCGCTATCGCGAAACCAGTCGAGAACGAAGTTGCTGCCGATAAACCCGGCAGTTCCGGTTGTCAAAATCATACTTTGCTCCAATATATAAGGGACGGCCTTGGGAATCGCGCTGACAAAATCAGAAATCGTTGATGACCGACAAAACAACAATTTTACTTTGAGTATTAGTTGAACGCGTGACATTTTCCAAAAAAACAAACCTAATGCGGTTTATTTCCGTGCAAAACAGTCACGGTCACGGTGTGGAACGGCACTGGACGCAGTCCAGTGCCGCTTGATGTAAACGAAGGTGCAGGGTGATTATAGGTCGAGGTCCTAACGCCGCCCTACCGGGCCTGGGGCCGGCGCAGCGTGAAGTGCACTCCAGAGGCCGTTCAACGCGTTGATCCCCGCCTTCGGGCCGACTTTCAGGAAGCGCTTCAGCGCAATTGCAGCGCCTGAGGCGACCGCGCCCATTGCCGGCACCAGGCCGCACTGGCGCCCGAACAGCACGCGCGAACGGATCGAATGATAGTCGGCGAGCGCATTCCAGGCCTGCGGCCTGTCGAAGGCACCCGTCGTCGCCCCGCCCTTGTGCTTGACGACCGCGCGGGTGGCAATCGGCACCCGTGGAATACCGAGACGCTGCATCAGTGCAACTTCTTCGAAGTACAGAAAATAGCGCTCGTCAAATAGATCCTGTCCTTGCAGTAGGCTTGAATGCAGGAGAAAGGATGCACCTACCGGATAATCCGCATAGGTGATTTCGCTGCTTGCCTGGAGCCGTTCGAGCGGCTCCCCTTCGCACAGATGCCTGGCCAGCAGCGCCGGCTTCGACATCGCGGCCCCGCAGGCCTGGACCCGGTCAGGGCGATCCAGATCGACCAGTACGGTACCGATCAGGGCCGGCAGGCGCTGTCTGTCGCTCAGATCCTTCAATACCGATAGGCAATCCGGCAAGACTTCGGCATCGCTATTCAATATCCATAAATAGCCTTGGAAGCCCCGCTTCCATAATTCCCGCACGCCGACGTTGTTTCCGGCACCAAATCCGCCGTTTCGCTCGGACCGGATCAGGATCAGCCTGAGCGCCGGAGCGGAATCAGCCTGTTGCAAACAGACTTGCCCAAGTGTGTCGCCGGCGCCGCCGGCGCAGGTCGCCGGCGCCGTCTTGTACCCTTCGTAATGCCGGGTCAGATGCTGCCACGAATCGTTGGGCGAGCCGTTGTCCACGACGACGACATAAGCTGGCGCGACGGCCGACTGCTCGATTGACTTGATGCACTGGATGGTGTCTTGCCACCCCTTGTAATTGACCACGACCGCAGCCACGTTGCCGGCCACGCGCCCCGTAAACGGAAGTGCGGCGTCAAGTTGTTCAGGCAGCTTAGCTGACATCGTTCGAGCGCTGTTCGATGGCATCGTAGCCGTTGCTGGCGACAGCCAGCTTCCAGAACGGCGCAGACATCCACACGCGCAGCAGACTGGAGATGTGCCAGCGCAAATGCTTCATTGAACGATGGCTGTCGCGTTGGGCATCGTGTATGACCAGTACGTTCTTCATGAGGTCTGTCGTGTAGCCGGCCAGGTAAGTCCTGAGGCACAGGTCGTAATCTTCGCAGTACAGGAACAGGCGCTCGTCGAAGCCGCCGAGCTTCCTGTAGGCTTGCGCGTTAACGACCATGCACATCCCGGCGACCCAATAGAAACGCCGGCCCTGCTTCGATGGCCCGTCCGGCGCATAGGGTTCGCGCTTGCCGAGTACCCTAAGCGCAAGCGACAGCGGACTCAGGTTGACGCGAACCGAATCTTCCATGCCGCCATGGGAATTGCCGACCAGGGGCGCCCGGATACCTTCGCCTGCCCCTGGTAGGCCGGCGATCATGTGCCGGACCAGCGTGGGCTCGGGCAAGCGGATGTCCGGGTTGAGGACGATGAACCACGGCGAATCGCAATACTTGAACGCTGCATTGTGGTTGGCGCCAAAGCCTTTGGGGCTGGCATTATGGATCAGCGTGATGGAAAGCAACGGGAAATCGGCAGGATCGAGCTGCTCACCTGCCAAGTTCAAGGTAATGACGATACGGCATTCTTTAATTTGCTGCTGACCAGACAGGTCCTTGAGCAAGGCGCGCAGCAGCGCGCCATGTCCATGGCTGACGATGGAGATTGTCGCGGCTGTCATTTGGACGTCCTTCCAGCCTGGGCGCGCGGTGTGGTTGATGCATTTTCGTTTTTACTCATATCTTGGGGCAATTCGGTAATCTGAGAGAGCAATTCGGGCCGTACCAGGCCACCCTTCTCGTATAGCGACGAGAAAAGCTCGCGATAGGCGGCAGCAACGTCGGCAAAGCTGCGCTTCGGTGGCGGCCGGTGAGGTGTCCAGTCGCCTTTGCGCGCGAACGCACGGTCCAGCGCGTCGACTAACGCGCCCTCATCAGTGGGGGGGAAAAACTCGACCATCCCTTCGTAGAATTCGCGATGGACCGGAATGTCCGAACAAAGCACGTTCGCACCGAGCGATATGGCTTCGGCGATCGGCAAATTATGCCCCTCTTCGAGACTCGGGCTCAGCAGAAAAAGACTTTGCTGATACAGCTTCCCGAGGTCCTGGTCGCTCAACCCCCTGGATACCGTGAGGTCCACTTTAGCGTCTTCGCAGAGGCCTTGTGCTGCCGGCGCCAAGGCGCCAACGACATGTAATGCAATCCCGCGCTTGTGGATGTCCGCAGCAATCAAGGCGCGGCAGGCAAGTTCCGTATTTTTATGTGCCAGTGCGTTCGTTACCATGAGGACAAATGGACGAATGGGCTGGTTTCCATCATCCAGTTGTCGCGCTTCATATGGCAACTCGACATGACTCGGCGAGGGAATGACGACGATCTTGGCCGGATCGACATCGTAATTGCGAAGTACTGCAGCGCGCGTGGCATGCGAAATCGTGACCACTGTCTCGGCATTGCCCAGCAGTTGCTGAGACGTCCACTGGAGCGCTGGACGACGCCAGTCGTCGGCATAGACATACTCCACGTTGATACAGTCATGAACGGTAACGACATGGTGCCTGGCTCTGATTGGTCCCCGTTGCGACGGCGACCACAACACGGCATCGGCCTGTCCTGGATAACAAAGCTCGGAAAGCCGGTCGATCACCTTGGAGCGGCCCATGGGCGTGACCTGCACTTCGCCTGGCCAGTTAATATGCTGCATGACGCTTTCGTAATATCGGCGTACGCCAAAAGAAGAGCGATACGCAGCGATCCCGTTAACTATTAACTTCATTTTCCAATATTCGTCGATTGGGTAATAATTTCGCCATGCGAGACAGGAATCCTTGCTTGCGCTGTCTCAGCATGAAGACCGTCAGTACCAGAACACCTGTCGGCGTGAAATAGCCGGCACCGCGAAGCACGAGTTCGAGCAGATAGCCGAGAATGACGGAAGCGCAAAATATCTGGATGGGCGTTTCGAACCGGCGGCCGCTGACGACCGAACGAAGCATTTTGAACGCGCCAAATGCGACGGCAATGTACCAAGCACACAACGCAGCCCCCAGAATACCAAACTCGCATACGAGCTTCGCCATGTTGAAGCCGCCGTCGAGAAGGTTCAGTTCACTGCCTGTAATGGCGTGGATCAGGTCCGCCGCGCTGACTGCGGTGCCACTCAAACCAAGTTGCTGAAACCCCCGCCCCAGCCCATGTGTCGCGGCCAGTGACTCGTCGATAAGTTGCCAGCCCTGCAAATAAACGAGACTCGAAAGATTTTGTACATCTCCCGAAAAATCGACTCGCTCCAGGTAATAGCTCAGGTCAAGCGCCAACAGGACGGGCAACAGGAGCACTGCAAACATGATCAGGTGTTTGCGGCGTAAGGTAATGGACGCTGCGAAAAGGCAGCCGACCAGGAAGGTCAGGTTCTGTAGCATCAGGGCTTCAAACAGCGCAATGCCGATATAGAGCAAGCGCTTCCTGGGTAACGAAGATACGCACGCAAATATGAGGAAAGGTGTGGTCGCAAGCGCGAAGTGGGAGGGTTCGGTAAACGGAAAAACCGGTTTCTCGAAACTGCCGCGAAATGGCTGAAGTACGCTGATCGGCGCAGCCATGCCGAGTACAAGCAGTCCGTAAAAAAACCGGTGCATGAGCCGTTCGAAGCGCGAACTGTCCACGTCGGCAAGGAGATCGGCCAATGCCCCTGCCCCGGCAACACAAATGCCGAGCATGATAAGGGAACTCAACGCACGAACAAAATCGACTTCAACAACATATCCAGCCAGCACCAGGTGCAGCGTGACGACCAGTGCGATGACAGGAACAGATCGTAGCGCACCCGCCAGATGCAAGGTCGAGGACATACGCACGATGCCGACGAACATGGCGGCAAATGCAGCAAGCACGGTCCCGACAGCCATCGACGACGTCAAGCGAGCACCGAAGAACACCGGGGGCAATACGAAAAGCAGTATCAGCGCGGCTGTTGCCAGTTTCGAGAATGTTTTACGGCGCGGCGCTTTGCAGAAAGTATCCACGTAATTCTTACAATGCAGAAATTATAAATAACACAGGAATTTACTCGGATAAATCCGCATAATTAATAGGATGAGCACGGTCCGGACTGGAGGCTTGGCCGGCCGCGTCGATGGCAGCATACGTGTCAGCGCCTTTGAACAGCGTTGCATTTTAACCGAGGACAACTGGCATGAAGAATTTTTTGGCAAGCGTGTGAGCATCGCCACATTCCGTCCTGACCAGGTCATGCCGGGCTGCGTAGGCCAGCCGCCTCCCTTGCGGCTGAAGCGCTACCCCGCCATTAGGCTTCCCGGTGCTGCATGGCTTCGTGGTCCGTCAAGTCCACAATCCTGGTTTGCACGGCGACCTGCTGAGGCAATGTGGTCCGCTTGGGCATGTCGAGCAGATACCTTTTTATTTTGCCCTGCATCGGCACGACGAACTTCTCTTGGAACAGGACGCAACTCACGACCAGCGGGACGATGTAAAGCGGATAAACGATCAGCGCCTGCTGCATGTCCTGCCCGGCCGAGATCAGCGACGACAGCGAGGCTGACGGGGCATTGATGAAACCGGTTGCCATTTTCTCGACCTTGGCAAACAACTGGAACAGTGGAACGTGCAGGAAAAACATGGGCAGTGACGCGCTGCCGAGGCGCGCGCCCCAGTATTTCACCGTCGTGCCGACCGAAGGCGGCGCATAGGCGCATAACCACACCAGGGCAAGCGCTGCCGGAAGATACATACCGTTCTTGATGACATGGTAGTTATGCAGGCCTTCCATGCGCAGGTAGGCCGCGCCAATGAAGGTGGCGAGCACGATGGCGCCGAGTAGCGCAAGGTGCTGCCCTTGCGGCGCGAAGCTGCGGATGCGCGCAAACAGGATGCACAGGACCATACCAGAAAGAAATAAGGGCAGGCGGATCAGCGGATTGTGATGCAGGAGACCAACGGTGAACAGGTCGTTCCGGTGCAGAAGGTCGGCGATGATGCCGGGCAGGCAGAAAAACACCCCGAGGATCGCCAGGCCGAGCACTGGCGACTTCAATCGGTACAGTTTCGGCGCCACGAAGGGGAATAGCGCGTAGTAGCACGCCAGCGCCGACAGCGACCAGGATGGGCCGTTCAAAATAATATAGTAAGGATTCCAGGCATTCAGCAATGTGAAGCTTGCGACCACTGCCAGTAAAACCTCGGCCTGGTCCAGCATGCGGGTCTCGAGACCGAGCGTGTCCATCGGCACACTGATGCCGCCGCGCGCATAAATTGTCAGACATGCGGGAAGCAACGCCAGCAAAAGACCGATCAAGTGCAAAGGGTACAGCGACGAAAAACGTGCGACAAAAAAGGTTTTCTTGTTCATGTAGCGCGCGTCCTTGAGCACCACATAAACATGCGTCAGCAGGAAACCGGAAAGCACGAAAAACACCGTTGTCGCCATATTACCCAGGTCGAGCGCAGCTCCGATCCAGGTGTCGTCGAGCGTCTCGTAATGGCCGTTCAAGGTGTGGTACTGGACGATGTAGAGCGCCAGGCCGAATCGCAACCAGTTCAGCGCCCAGAATTCTTTTTCCTTCATGGTGATATTTTGTAAACTTTCAGGGGTTGTAACGGACCTGTCACCTAGTTCATTTTCAATTGACTTACAATTGCGTGGAATTTGGTGACTTTTTAGCTGCAGACTTTCTATCGAATTTGATTTATTATTAAATGCCGCGTCTTTACGCAGCTTTGATAAAAGTCGATCCTTATTATCGGCTCGCCTTAACAATGCGCCTAGGAAATGATTCTTCGGCCGTTGTTTAGTTGCAACTTTGGAGCGCTTGCATCCGCGAGTTATTGAACCTTACGTAGAAATCAATGTTAATAATTAATACAGCAGCTCAAGTACGCAGCGCTCCCGGCAACACCAATACCTTTTCCTCTCTCCTCCTGACCGGCCTGGTTGCCCTGTGCGCCAGCTTGCTCGTCGGTTGCGCCGGTGGTGGCAGTGACGCGCCGCCAAAGCCACCCGAGACAATCGATCCCTCGGTGCCTCTGGTCAGTGCGGGAACGTGGGTCGTGATGGGCTCGTCAACTGCTTCAGGCACCGGCGCAACGCCGGGCAATCGATGGACTGACCTCGTGCAGAACAGCCTGACGAGTCGCGGTGCAGTGTTCGCCAACATCGCAAAAGGCGGGACCGTCACCTATCATGGCTTGAGCGCGTCTTCCCCTGCCGTGCAGAACCGTCCAGCGCCTGATCCTGCTTTGAATATCGACCAAGCGCTGTCGCGCAATCCGGTCGTGCTGCTGGTGTCATATCCGACCAACGATATCGCGCATGGTTACAGCGTCGATGAAGCCGTTAAGAATATCCTGACGATTCGTAACACCGCACTCGAGAAAAAAGTACCGGTGCTGGTATTCTCGACCCAGCCGCGCGATCTAACGGATGCGCAACTGGCACAATTGCAGCAAATCGACGTGCAGCTTTCGAATGCCGTCGGCACTTGTTTCGTGAATGTACGCGGCCTGCTGGCCGGTGCAGATGGCCGTATTGCGCCCGTCTACAGTGCCGGCGACGGTATCCATCCCAACGACGCCGGCCATCGCGTCATTGCAGACGCCGTTCTCAAGACAATCAACAGCAAAACCTGCATCAGGATGAATTGATCGCGTGTTGTCCGGCGCGTGAAATAAACAATGGCCGCAATTGCGGCCATTGTTGTTTTATCGGCTAGGCGGAACGCCGGATACTTCCCTTGATTGCTCTCGCGCCGCTCCAGACGGCTTTGGCAAGCAAAGGCGGTATCAGACAGACCAGTTTTGCCCATTGTGGGCTGATTGGCGACGCCAGCGCAAAATCGCTGCCCAGCGCTTTGAGTTCGGCTGCGTTGAGGCCACCCGCGGCACGCAGCATCACCAGCCACTTGAGGCCGAACACGCCGGTATTGACACCGTGGGAGCGAATGATCTGATCGGCCTCGGCCGGCGAAAACAGGGCCGGAAACGATCTCACCAGGGCAGCCCAGTCGCGTACGAACACGTCGAGCGCAGTGCGTTGCCAATAACTCTTCTTTTTCTTATTGAACTGGATGGATGGCGTTCCGACCCATGCGCAGGATGCTGCATGCTGCGAGGCGAACTCGAGAATCAGCCCCAATTGCGGAAAATTCTTCCACTGCTTGCGCCGTTCTTCCGCGACCTGCAGCGACCTTGGCCGCCGTCCATAGACCGTGGCACCGGATAGCGTCAGATACCAAGCACGGTCCAGCAGAAAATCTTTCACTTCGGCACCGGAGAGCACGCGATCGCGCTGATCGGGTACATAAGCGTTTACGAAAAAGAAGTCGCGGCCGTCCCGGGTCTGTGCCAGGACCTCGCCCAAGACGCCCGGCCTCAATGACAACGAATCCCCCAGGTACCATACATAGTCGCTGTCCGGCATCGCGATCGTGGCAAAGAAGTTCCGGTCATGCCCCAGGCCCGGGACATTTCGCCGGTAGTAGATGAATTCGTACTCCATTCGCAGCGCTTCGACCATTTGCGCCGTTGCCTCATCCTTGCTGTCATCGGAGATGTACACCGGAATGGCATGTTCGCGGATTTCCGGCAGCATTTCCTTCAGGTTCTCGCACAGGATCTCGCTGCGCTGGTAGGTCGGTATCGCAAGCGCGAGCCGGGGATTAGGATGTCGTTGCATATGCCGTTTTGAAATATTTCTCTAGCCCTTCCGGCAGGTCGATCGGCCGGTATTCCACCGTGGATTGCAGCCTGGAGATGTCCAGCACGATGCTTGGCGCATCAACCTGCCGCGCCGGTTTGTACACCACATCCGCAGGCACGCCCACGATGGCTTCGATCAGTGCGATCGTCTCCTTGACCGAGGCGCCGATGCCGGAGCCGACATTGTAAGTGGCGTTCCACATGCTGCTGCCGATCAGGGCCGTGACCGCCCTTGCAAGATCGCCGACCCAGACGAAATCACGGACGATGGAACCGTCACCCCAGATCTCGATCGGCTGGCGATTGACGATCTTGTCGACAGCGACGGCGATCAGGCCCTGTTTCCGGTTCGGATTCTGGTGTGGCCCATATGGATTGGATGGCCGGACAATGAGGTAGTCCAGACCGGCCGTACGCGACACGAACTCGATGTACTGCTCGAACAGCATTTTCGAGTAGCCGTAATGATTGATCGGCTGCAGTCGGCTGCTTTCTTCGCACGGTTTGCCCGCGGTGTCGCCGTAGATGGCACCACCGGACGAGAAATAGACGTATCTGATCTTGCGCGACGCGATGTGGTTCAGCAACTGGAAGCCCGGGAGCATCATGTTCCTGAATTCGGCATCGAAGGCAGCATACTCGCTCGACGGCAGCAGGCTCGACGCCAGGTTCACCACGCAGTCGATGCCGAGCGCATCGAGGAGGCGGGCAATCGCAGCATCGTCGCCGATATCGGTCTCGTGCCGTCCGCTGACGGCCAGCGGCGCGGCGCCGGCACGACTGGCGAAAGCCCTGTCGAGCAGGTGCACGTCATGCCCGGCGTCGAGCAACGCTTCGGCGAGATTGGTGCCGAGAAATCCCGCACCGCCGATCAATAATACTTTCATGAGAGCCCGATCAGGTTAGCGGCGTGAAACGACACGCGTCAGCGAAAATACCAGGCAGCGCCAGGCAAAGACGACCAGCACCGATGAACGCGTGGCGCGCTCCCCTTCGGCGCGCCAGTCGCGGTCGATCATGAGCTTCTGCACCCTCGCCGAGGCGGACAACAGCAGGGCGTAAAAACGGGGCACGACGCCATCCTTGATCATCCTGGCCCGAAGTTCTCGCGATTTCGTGATGAAGGCGCGCCTGGTTTGCGGCACCATCGACTCGTTTTGCCGCATCCGGTACAGCCCGACCTTTTCGGAAACGATCGGAATCCGGCCGACCAATGCCACCCAGCGACACCAGAACTCGTAATCGGCGATCGGAAACCATGAGGCATCGAATCCGCCGATCGACAGGGCCAGGTCGCGGCTGATGACGATGCCAAGGGTGCCGCAGAACGGGTTGCCGAAGAAGAATTCGCGCACGCCCCGGGAGCGGGTTTCGCCCGTGCCCCGGGCCTCGACTGCCGTCAGCGATGCCGCATCGACGACGCGTCCTGCGATGGCCTCGTGCGGACGATTCTCGCGCTGGTCAAGGATGGCCACGTGGAAAGCCAGGATCGGCGGGAGTACGGCGCTGGGCTGCGCCAGGCGGGCATTCAGCTCGGCCGCAAACGCCGGCAATAGGAGGTCGTCATCGTGGAGAATGGTCACGTACTTGCCACGGGCAAGCTTGAGCCCCTGGTTCCAGTTCCCGAACATGCCGAGATTGTCGACATTCTTGTAGTAGACGAAAGGGTGGCCGGCAAAACGCGCCATTTCGCCCAAGGCCACGGCATCGTCGCCCGGGTCGTTGTCGACCACCAGCACTTCCACCGGAAAGTCGAACTTGAGAGCAAACACCGACGCAAGCGTTTCCGCCAGCAGATCGAAACGCTTGTAGGTCGGAATCGCGATCGACAGCAGGGGCGCCGCATCGCGTGCCGAGCTATCCATCAGTATCCGGCTACCGGAACCTGCAGTTTCTTGTGAGTCCATTTGATTCGAATTTGTACTGATCAGACACAGCGCGAAACGATCTTCCGCGCCCCCAGAACCAATATGTTCGAAGGGCTGAGCTCGAGGTGCCTCACCGCTTCCATCGGCCACTTCCAGTTGTTGTAGGCCAGTTGCACGATACCTTGGGCCGCTACCATACCGGCGATGCCGAACGGTTTGATCAGCAACAGGGTCAGCAAGGTGACGCCAACGCCCGATACGATGGCCGCGCCGACGAAGGGTACCTTGTTCAGCGTGGTCAGGTAGCTCGCGGCGATGCTGTGGTTCATCTCGAGCAGGAGGACGATGCCCAGCATCAGGCAAAGCGGCCAGGGCAGCAGGTGGTTGCGGCTGCCGATCATGCTAAGCACCTCGTTGCCGGCAACGACCAGTACCGTCAACCCGAGAGAGTAGAAGATCCAGCTCATCAGCAGCGTCTCGCCGAGCACTTCCGCGGCACCCTTCCGGTTATACGCAGCCTGCAGGCTGGCAAGATGGGGCAGTTGCAGCTGGCAAATCACGCTTGCCATGCCGGACAAGGCCATCAGCACGGTGACGGTGATGCCATAGCTGCCCGAGGCGGCAAGTCCTACGAAACTGGCGGCGATGAGCACGTTCCCGCGCTGGATGAGAAAGGCCCCGACCTGAACCACGCCCAGGCGGCCCGCGTTGTGCCACAGCGTGCGCAAGAGTGCTTTGTTGTTCGCGGCCGTGACCGCAGCCGTGCGCAGCCGCTCGATCAGGCCATCCTTGGTGAAGTAATGGTGGGCAGTCACCCTGCCGACCGCGGCCGACAACAGCGATGCGACGCCCAGGCCCAGCAGGCCGTAGCCCATGAGGAGCGCGCTGACGCTGAGCAGCACCATGGAGCCGCGGCTGAAGACCGTGACCTTGCTCCCTTGCGTGATGTCGCCGCGCCCCTGAAGGAAAGCATTGATATAGCCGAAGTAGAAATTGATAATCGCGCCAAGCGAAAACATGCCCCATGCAAGCAGGGACTGGGCGACGTCCTGTTGCCGCGTCAGCAAGGTCGTGATGTACAGGCTGCCGAAGAGCAGCATGACTACTGCTGCAAGTGCCGCAACGGCGCGGTACACGGTACGCGCGGCCTGCAGCAGACTGGCCAGCAGATCGACGTTGATGGCTGGAGCGCCGCCTTCCGTGCGCTCGGGCAATCCGGTCTTCACCAGCTGCTGTGCGCCGGCATACACATAGGCGGCATTGCGCGCGAAGGTCGGCTGGAACCCGAGCTCCATCAGCTGCGCAAGACCGGCCAGCGCAGAAAAGACGAACCAGAGGCCGAGATCCTCAGGGGACAGGTAACGCGCACTGATCGGCAGCAGCAACAGGCCGCCGCCCAGATTCAGCGCTTGAGCGAGATATCCCCATATCATGTCGCTCCGTGTGATTTGCCTGCCCATGCGTCAAGCGCCGGGCGCCGTTGCCGGACGCGTCTGGAGAATGCCTGTTTCGAAGGGAATGCGAGGCTGCCAGCCGGGGACCGGCGCGAAACGGGTCCATGTCGTCATGACTTCGCGCGGACGGTAAGGCCGCCCTCCCCAGGTGATCGGCACACGCGTACCGGTCGCCCGCTCGAACGCCAGTACCAGGTCGCGCAGGCGCAGCGGCTGGCCGGACGAGATGCCGTAACGTTCATGGCCATGCTCGCGCATGCGCAGCTGGGCTGCGGCGAGCAGGAAGGCCTCGATCACGTCGTCGATATGCACCAGGTCGATCATCTGTTCCCCCGGCGACATGGCAAGGGGTTCGGTCGCGGCAGAGGTTTTCCACAGCAGCGCGATCAGCTTCGAGCGCCAGTCATCCGGGCCATACGTATCGAACAGGACCAGCGTCGTGACCACCAGCCCATGTGCCTCGATATAGTAGGCCAGCAGGCTTTCGAACGCCTGCTTGGTGGCGGCGTACAGATTGACCGGGTTGTAGTCGTCGTTCTCGTAGTGTTGCCAGGAGGTACCGGTATTGACCAGGTGGCGCACGCCGTTGCTCGCCATCGCTTCCACCAGCTGCGTCGAGAACAGGATGTTGGAACGCACCAGTTGCTCCAGATTCGCCACCGTATGCTGGGCCAGGAACAGCGAAGCCAGGTGGAAGACGACGTCGGGCGCCGCCGCCCGGACGATGCCGATCATGCCTTCGGTGCTGCCGTCGTGCGGGTGGAAAACGACCTTGTCCTGCGCCGGGCCAAGCACGCCGGCGTCGCTGTCCGGCCTGACGATCAGATGCACGTCCCAGCCGTCCGCGACCAGGCGCCGGACCAGCATGGCACCGACATAGCCGGTGCCACCTGTCACCAGCGCGCGTTTCGAATCGCGTTCATTCATACGTAAAAGGACTTTCGAACTCGGAAAACGGGCTGAAACGGGCGTCGCGGTCGGACAGGATCGGCGCGTCCACGGGCCAGTCGACGCCCACCGACGACCACAGGACGCCGGCGTCGTTTTCCGGTGCGTACACCGTGCTCACCTTGTAGACCAGCGTCGCCGTGTCGCTGACCGCGCAAAAGCCGTGTGCCAGTCCTTTCGGGATGTACAGGTAATTACCCGCTTCCGCGCTCAGGGTGAAGGTAGTAGCCTGGCCATAGGTCGGCGAACCGACGCGCAGGTCGAGCACGACGTCGAAAACCTCGCCCTGCACGCAATACACCATCTTGACGTGGTCGGCGGGCGGCGTCTGAAAATGCATGCCCCGGATAACGCCCTTGTGCGAGTGCGAATAGTATTCTTCCGTGAACGCCGTTTCCAGGCCCAGTTCGCGGAAGGCGTCTGCATGGAAGACCTTCACGAAGCTGCCGCGTGCATCATGCATGATGCGCGGCAGCACCTCGTGGCATCCCGGGATGGCGGAAGGCTTGAGTGTGAACATCAGAAATTCAAGCCGAAGAACTCTTCGAGCTTGGCAGCGATGTAGTCGAGATGCGCCGTGCCCAGGCCCGGGAAGGTACCCAGCCAGAAGGTCTGGTTCATCACGACGTCGGTGTTGGTGAGCTCGCCGCTGACGCGGTAATTGCGCCCGATCATGTAAGGCTGACGGATCAGGTTGCCGGCGAACAGCAGGCGGGTCGCGATCTTGTTCTGCTCCAGATAATTCAGCAGGTCAACGCGCTTGACGCCGGCACCCTCCTTCAGCACCACAGGGAAACCGAACCAGGACGGGTCCGAATTCGGGGTGGCTTCCGGCAGGTGCAGGAACTGTTCGCACGATTGCAGGCGTTCCTTCAGGTAGCTGAAGTTGGCCTTGCGGGTGGCGATGAATTCATCGACGCGGTCGAGCTGGGCCAGCGCGCAGGCGGCCTGCATGTCGGTGATCTTCAGGTTGTAGCCGAGGTGGCTGTACGTGTACTTGTGGTCGTAGCCTTCAGGCAGGTCCCCCAGCTTCCAGCAGAAACGCTTGTCGCAGGTATTGTCTTTTCCGGGCGGGCAATAGCAGTCGCGGCCCCAGTCGCGGAAGGATTCGGCGATCAGCTTGAGTTCCGGGTTGTTGGTGAAAACGGCACCGCCCTCGCCCATCGTGATGTGGTGGGCAGGGTAGAAGCTCAGCGTCGCGATGTCGCCGAACGTGCCGACGAGCTGGCCGTTGTAGGTCGCGCCCAGGGCATCGCAGCAATCCTCGACCAGCCACAGGTTGTACTTCTTGCACAGCGCCGTGACGACGTCGAGATTGAATGGATTACCAAGCGAGTGCGCCAGCATGATGGCCTTGGTCTTCGGCGAGATCGCCGCTTCGATCTTGCTCGCATCGATATTGTGGGTCGCGAGATCTACGTCGACGAACACCGGCACCGCACCGAATTGCAAAATCGGGTTGACCGTGGTCGGGAAGCCGGCGGCGACGCCAATCACTTCATCGCCCGGCTTGATGGCGCGTTCGCCCAGCTTGGAGGAAGTGAGGGTCGAAAAGGCGACCAGGTTCGCCGACGATCCGGAATTGACGGTGATCAGATGCTTCACGCCGAGGTACTTGGCGAGGCGTTCCTCGAACATGGCGTTGAAACGGCCGGTGGTGAGCCAGCCGTCGAGGCTGGCCTCGACCATGTTCTTGAGTTCGGCGGCGCCGATCACCTTGCCGGAGACGGGCACCGGGGTCTGGCCGGGAACGAAGGGCTGCGGCGCGTAGACGATGTCTGCATATTGCTGCACCAGATCGGCAATCTCCTGGCGAATCGCGTTCGGAGATTTCGGCATGAATTGGATGTTCGAGGTAGTCATGTTATTAAGCCCGTTTAGGCGGCGTTTTGATATTGTGAAATTTGTTGGAGGCACTTGGCTTGCACATCAGCCTGGTCGAGCCAAGCACGATGCCAGTCGACGATGTGGCCAAGCGCAGTGGCGAGCTGCCAGCGCGGCTGCCATCCCAATTGCGTCTTGGCCTTGGAAATATCCAGCTTCAGGTAGTGGGCCTCGTGCGGATGCTGGCCTTTGTCCAGGCGCCACGCAGCCTCCCCGCCCCAGGTGCGAACCATGTGCTCCACGATCCACTGGACAGGCCGTGCATCGTCGTCGTGCGGACCGAAATTCCAGCCGTCGGCGTAAGCCTGGCCTTCCTCGTAGAGGCGCTCGGCCAGCGACAGATAGCCGGACAGGGGTTCAAGGACGTGCTGCCATGGCCGCGTGGAATGCGGATTGCGGATGACGACCGGCGCGTTCTTTTCGAAGGCCCGCAGGATGTCCGGCACCAGCCGATCCGCGGCCCAGTCCCCGCCGCCGATGACATTGCCGGCACGGGCGGAAGCCAGTGCGATGCCGCTTTGCTGGAAAAAGGAACGCCGGTAGGCACTGGTGACCAGTTCCGAACAGCCTTTGCTGTTGCTATAAGGATCGAAGCCGCCCATGGGCTCGTCTTCGCGATAGCCCCACACCCACTCCTTGTTTTCGTAGCACTTGTCGGTTGTGACATTCACGATGGCCCGTGCACTACCGACCTGGCGGGCGGCTTCGAGCATGTGCACGGTGCCCATGACGTTGGTCGCATAGGTCTCGACCGGGTGCTGATACGAGTAACGCACCAGAGGCTGGGCCGCCATGTGAATGACGATCTCCGGCTTGCACGCCTGCATGGCAGCCAGTACGGCCGCGTAATCGCGGATGTCGGCGATCGTGCTGGCCATGCCGGCGCCGACCTTCGCTTCGTCGAACAGGGCCGGCGACGTCGGCGGTGCCAGTGCCAGGCCGTGGAGTTCCGCACCCATCGACTGCAGCCAGAGACTGAGCCAGCTGCCTTTGAAACCCGTATGGCCGGTCAGGAGGACGCGCTTGCCGCGCCAGAAATCAGGATTGACGCTCATGATCAGTCCCATTTCTTCCACGGTGCCTTGCCGCTTGCCCACAAGCCTTCCAGGTGCTGCTTGTCGCGCAGGGTATCCATCGGCTGCCAGAAGCCATGGTGCTCGTAAGCCATCAACTGGCCCAGTTCGGCCAGTTCCGACAGCGGCTCCTGTTCCCAGATCGTGCCGTCGCCCTGCCTGATCACGTCCAGCACTTTCGGCGACAGGACGAAGAAGCCGCCGTTGATCATGGCACCGTCGCCTTTCGGTTTTTCCTTGAAGCTCTTGACCTGCGAATCAACGATGTCCAGCGCGCCGAAACGGCCCGGCGGGAAAGTCGCGGTCAGGGTCGCCCACTTGTCGTGCTTGCGATGGAACTCGATCGTTGCCCCGATATCGATATCGCCCACGCCGTCGCCGTAGGTGAAGCAGAATGCTTCCTCGTCTTTCAGGTAATCGCCCACACGCGCCAAGCGGCCGCCGGTCATCGACTCGTCGCCGGTGTCGACCAGCGTGACTTTCCACGGTTCGGCGCGCTTCTCATGCACGTGCATCGTGTTAGCCTGCATGTCGAAGGTCACGTCGGACATGTGCAGGAAGTAGTTCGCGAAGTACTCCTTGATGACGTAACCCTTGTAGCCGCAGCAAATGATGAAATCGTGGATGCCGTGATACGAATACATCTTCATGATGTGCCAGAGGATGGGCTTGCCGCCGATCTCCACCATGGGCTTGGGCCGGGTCGAAGTCTCCTCGCTCAAGCGCGTGCCGAGGCCGCCTGCCAAAATCACTGCTTTCATATTAATTTCCTAATTTGCCGAAGTGGGCGCTGAACAAACAAATGCGTCAGAATAAAAACGATTGGCGGGCAGGCCGGCACGCACCAGACGATCCTGGGCGCCATGAATCATGGCATCGGACCCGCAGGCGTAGACGACCGCGTTGTCCAGGTCGGGCTCGAGGCTGAGCAGCACGTCCTGCACATGGCCCCTGCTCCCGGTCCACCCGGCGTCCGCACGCGACAACACCGGCACGTAACGGTGACGGGCCCCGATGGCCGCGATATCGGCATACAAGTCTTCCGCAACGCGCCCGCCCCACAGGACGGTGACCGACCTAGGGCGCTGTTCTTCTGCCAGTCCCTCGATCGATTCGAGGATCGCCTTGACCGGTGCGATGCCGGTGCCGGTTGCCAGGAAAATGAGGTCCAGGCCGGCAACCCGGCGCAGGAAGAAGGTGCCCAAGGGTCCGTTCAGCCGGAGCAGATCGTTGACCTTTGCCTGTCCGAACCAGTAAGCGCTCATGGCCCCGCCCTCGACCGCGCGAATATGCAGTTCGAGCGTCTTGCTGCCGGCTTGCGCGCTGGCCAGCGAGTAACTGCGGCGCACGCCGTCCGCACCGATGATATCGATGTACTGGCCCGGCAGAAAATCGAATACGGCCGTCGGCGGCAAGCGCAGGACGACACGGAGGACATCCGGCGCCAGTTTTTCGAGGCTGCCGATACGGCAAGGCAAGGTTTTTACCGCGGGCAACTCGATGCCGCCCAGGTCTTCCGACTCGAGCACCACGTCGGCGCTGGCCGAGCGCACGCAGCTCAGGATCCACCCTTCGGCCTTTTCGCCGTCGGTCAGACCCATTTCGGCTTGCAGGACGGTCGTTTCACCGCTGAGCACTTTGCATTTGCAGGTGCTGCACCTACCGGATTTGCAGCTGTACGGCATGAAGACGCCGCTCTTTCCCGCGGCATCCAGGATGGAAACGCCGGGTTGGATGTCGAAGCGGTCCCCCGAGCTCAGGATAATTTCTGCCATTGCTCGCCTACGACTTCCTGCCCATCAAGAGCCTGAACTCGCGCCACTGCGTCTGCCCTTGTTCGGTTTTCAAGAAATTACGCTTTGCCCGTGAACCGAAGGCGGACAGCACCGCGACCAATCCTGCCACCACAGTGGCCAGCAGGACGATGAGGAAGCGCTGCGGCTTGGCTTTGCGCTCGGGCGCCACTGCCGGATCCAGCACCTGGATGATCGACGGGTCCTTCGCTTCGTCCAGCCGCGCGACTTCATATTGCTTCGCCAGCAATTCGTAAAGCATCTGGTTGTACTTCACGTCACGCAGCAGTTTGATGTTTTGGAAACCGCTTTGACCGTTGGCTGTCGATGCCTGGCTATCGCCGCTCGTTGCACCACGGCCATTTTCGAGCTTTGCCAGTTCGGCGCGCAGGCTGGAAAGTTCCTCGGCCGCCTGCTTGTACTGGGGATTGTCCTGGGTGACGAAAGCCGCCATGGAATTCAGCTGGATCTCCTTCGCGGATGCCTGAGCACGCAAACGCGCGACGGTCTCAAGCATGGCCCGGCTTTCTGCATCGACGCTGATGACACCGCGCCGATCCAAGGAGCCTTTGAGTTCGCTTTCGACCTTGGCCAGGTTGTCCTTCGCCATCTCGAGCTGCTGCTCGAAGAACATGCGGCGCTGACCGGCTTCGGTCACCGCCAGCACCTTGTTCAGCTGGACGAGTTCGTTGACGTACCCGTTCGCTAATGGCGCTACCAGTTGCTGGTTCTTGCCCTGCACCTCGATGCTGATCAAACCGTCCTTGCCGGCGGTGATGGTCGTGTTCTTCTCGAGCGCGGCACGTGCTTTCTCGAGCGAATCGGTCTCATACACTTTTTTCAGGTCGAACTTAGCAATCAGGCGGTCCGCAATGGTCCGGCTCTTGAGCATGCCGATATACACATCGCCAGGATTCTTCATGCCGGTCATGCCCGCCGCCAAGCCGGCTGCCCCACCGAGCTGGGACAGCAATGCAGCTGCGCCGGACTGGTTTTGCTGTGGAGGCAACAGCTTGGTGGTGGCTTCGTAAACATTAGGGAGTACCAGGCTGACGCCCGCGGCAATGGCAGCTGCCGCCAGGGGAACCAGGACGATCCGTTTCTTGTACTCTGCCAAAATAAGCAGCATATCGAACAGGCCGGCCTCGTTATCGGCCTTGCCCGGCAGCTCATGTGCAGTCATCTGCGATTCACTCATACCTTCACTTTTCGCTTCAAAATCGTCGTCATGATCAGTCTTTCAGCGTCTTGACCGCCGCTGCGCCCAGGCCGAAGTTCGCCAGGATCTGCGTCCACTCGCGTGCGCCCTGTGTGAACCTGCTCCAGGCTGTGGTCTTGTCGATCTTCTCCGGTACGACGATGGTATCGCCAGGCATGATTTCCAAGCCGCCGATCTTGCCGAAGAACCAGCCTTGCGACTCCGCCGACACCACGGTGCCGTCGACGCGCAGAACAAAGGTATTGTCGACATCCGCATCCGAAGTGGTGCCGGCGAGCTTCAAATAGTCCTTGACGCGGCTGTTCGGACGCCACAGCGGCGATGCCTCGACATTGACCGAACCGAACACGTGCACGAAAGCAGGCTTGAACGGGACGACCAGGCGATCGCCGTTCTGCAGCGTCACCTGCGGCAAGCGCGCGAACGAACGCTCGGTCGGTTCCAGACCGAAAGCGATACGACCGGTCGATTGCAGGTTACGGAAGCGCGCGATGCGCTCTTCGGCAATGCGGCGCTCGGTTTCGAACTGGGCCGTGGAAGCTGCCGCTTCGGTCGGTGACATTGCGCGCAAGTTCGCCATCTGCGCTGATTGCTCGCTGCGCACCTGGGTCTCAAGGCGGTCGGCAGCGCGCTGCAGGTTCGCCTGCTGTTCCTTGCGCACCTCTTCGCGGTAGAAGGCGGTACCGAACAGATAGGCATTGCCGGTTGGACCGCCGGCCTTGGCGATCAACGTCTGCAAGGTATCCCCGGCCGTCATCTGGTAAACGCCAGGCACGTTCACTTCACCCTCGATGCGCACGAATACCTGACGCTTGTCCATTGGTACGGCCACGTCGTCCTGCGAGAAAATCGTGACTGTATCGCCCGGCTGCAACTGGACGTTGTCCGGGCCATTCGGGTTGCTGAACACCCGGCCCAGGTTGAATGGAATCAGTTTCACGCTCAGGTCGCTACGGTTGACGCGCTCGATGACTGCATAATCCCAATTGATCTGATCGATCAAGCCGCCAATGCTGGCCGCGATCGATTCGGCTTCCACATTCGAGCGGCGGTCTTCCGTGTCGTTACCGCGGCGATTGGTGGCGCCCAAGCCGTTGATGTTGTTGATGTTGTTGATGTTGTTGCTATTTTTAAGGCCGTCCATACCGTACGGGCCCATACCCGACTGGACATCGCCCATGCCGTTCACGTTGCGGCTGCCGTTGCGCTCGGTGGTGCTGCGTTCGTTGTTTCCCGAGGCGGCAATCACGTTATTCTGACGCCGGGTCGATTTCCGGCTGATCAGGTATTCGCGGCTCGGAATCAGGTCGCTGACCCGCATACCGCTCGTGAATGGCGCACGTACCGGCTGGTCGACATTGCCGCGCAAGACCACGGCATTCGAGAAGGCAGGTGTGATCGACGTGATGTTGAGCACATCACCATTTTTCAGCGTACGCTTGAGCCCCTTCCCCTCGAGCGCGAACTCTTCGACCGTGCGCGGACGATTGGTCGCGGGGTCGATGCGCTCCAGGAAGGCGCGGCGCGGATCTGCCACCACCGGGAGACCGCCAGCCACGTCGAGCAGGGATTCCACGGTATCGGTTCCGGTCTTCAGTTCGAATACCGAGGGCGAATTCACCTTGCCGGTCAGGGCAACGAAGCCGCCGGCCGGCGGAATGAAGATGGTGTCGCCATCCTGCAGCTTGATGTCGCCCGACTTGTCGCCCTTGGCGATGAACGCGTACAGGTCGAGTTCAGCAGCGACCTTGCCGCCGCGCTTTACCTGCACATGGCGCATGCTGCCGTTGGCGTTCGGACCGCCACTTGCGAACAGTCCCGTGACCAGGGTGGACAAGCTGGATACCGTGTAGGTACCAGGACGGTTGGCCTGGCCGACCACGTAGACGGTCATCGCGCGCAACTGACCGAAGGTCACGGTGACGGTGACGCCCTTGTACAAGCGGCCGACCGCGGCACGGATGACGTTCTGCGCGTCGCCGGCCTTGACGCCGGCCAGCGGGACACTGCCGATCGTCGGGATCGAAATGGTGCCGTTGCGGTCAATGGTGGCGCGGAAGTCGATATCGATCGTCCCCCAGCCGCGGATCATCAATTCATCGCCTGGACCGAGCGCATATTCGGACGGCACCGGTGTATTCGACACCGGCGCAAAGGTCGACGGCGTATTGGCGAAGAATTCCGATCCAAAAATCGGCAGCATCTTCCCAGTATTATCGGCCACGAATTTCTGGAATTCGCTCGGCTTCTTCTCGATACGCACAGGGCGGTTGTTCCACTCGCGGCGGTCGATATCGCCATTTTCCCCATCGGGAGACATACCCTGACGGCCTTGGGCACCCATCGTCCCCGACATGGTGCCGTTGCGCATGGCAGCCGCGCCAAGTTCGCCAACTTGGCTGTTTGTGATACTCAGTCTGCGCTGCTGGGCCGGCGACGCCATTCCCTCGCCCATCATCGACATCGATGTGTTGCCAGACGGCTCCTGATTGAACAGGTCGGATCTGTTGGCGTTCATATCCTGGGCAAATGCTGCAACGGACGTGGCAGCCAGCGCTACGGCCGCGAAATTCTTGGTGAACTTGAACATGTATTAAGAAGGATCAGGCGGGACGCTTATGGAGTAACGCGGCATTTTACCCGACAGAAATGGGATATGGGAAATCGTTCGTTGACAGTGTGACCACAGATCAGCTGTGCCGCATATCTGCTTCGGCATATCTGCCACATTCCGACCACAGATCTTTGATTATGTTGGGAAGCATTAATGAGAATTGTCTTTCTTGTTCGATATATTGTTTAAATGATGTATAGAAACAAGTGATTCTTGGATAGATTTTGTGCATCAAATACTTGCCGCTAGCTATCAAATGGCCAGCGATGATGGCTCTACGAATAGTAGGAGAATGACGTTGACGACGATGATTTCGACGCGTGCTGTGCTTTGCTCCACGCTGACTATGCTTTCCTTGCTTTGTCCAGCCTCGGCCGCGCACGCCTACGACGACGCCCTTCAAGCCAGGCAAGACGCCGAAACCCGCGCCGCCATCGCCGCAGCCGAACGCGCCGAACTTCTCGCTCGCCTGCCGCCAGCCACCTCGAAACCCCTGTCCGGCGCCGTCGAGCTGCGCCAGTTCGGCGCCGCCGGCCTGGTCAAGGCCTTCGACCTTGCGCGCCAGCTGGCCGGCGACGTCTGCAGCGCTCTCCCCGCCGACAGGAAAACCAGCGTCTACGAACCGGGCGCCACCCAGGGCATCCTGGCCGCCCGCCTGGTGCAGGATGCCATCGAGCGCTTCGGCGACGACCTCGGCCGCCAGAACAAGCTGCTGCAGCAGGCCATCGACGCCCATGCGCCCCAGGGCAGCAAGGCTGGCCTGATCCTGCCAGCTTTGAGCGCGGTGCCGGCGACCCTGCGCGCCGCGGCCGACTTGTCGGCGCTGTTCAAGACCGACGTCGGCGTCGAGGGCCTGGCCTATGGCGAAGGCGCGCGCAGCCTGTTCGTCACGGCGCTGGCGCGCCAGTGTCCGGACAAGGTCGCCGGACTCGGCGCCGGCTATCTGGGCGAACTGGACGCCAAGCCCTACGACAGCCTGCTGGCGAAAGTGCGCAGCCTGGCCACCCAGCGCGGCGAGCTGGCCAACCGGACCGCCCTGGTGCAGCGGCTGGCCGACGCGGCCAAGGGCGACGAGAAAAAGGAACTGGCGGCGCTGGCGGCGGTCGGCGGCACCCTGCTCAAGAGTGCCGACGCCTTCATCGATTCGCTCCGGGCCGGCGAAACCGGCGAGCGCAGTCCGCTGTTCAATGCCGCACGCTACCTCGGGTATGCGGCGCGCACGCGCGACATGCTGGTGCTCGATTTCGACCTGCGGCTCGAGGGCATGACGATCGTGAAGGACAACCTGTTCAGCGGTCAGCGGCTGCGGCTGGCCGGGGTGGCTTTCCTGTGGTACCGCCTGCACGAGCCGAACGGCGCATTGCGGCTGGCGGATACGGTACGGCGCATGACGGCGCCGGTGGAGGTGGATTTGCGGGGCGACGCCGTGGGTGGGGCGTTTTGGGGCGGTACCGAACAGGCTCGCAAGTAATATATGCAACCACAGGCTGACGCGTGGACGGCGTCGTCGCCACCGTCACGCAAACCGTGCAGTATAGCCGTCCACCCTACGGCAGTTTGACAGTCTGCTCGATCGCCCCGAACACCGATTTCCCGGCCTCGTCCAGCATCTCGATCCGGATCGTGTCGCCGAAACGCATGAAGGTCGTCACCGGCTCGCCGTGCTCGATGGTCTCCAGGCAGCGCTGCTCGGCGATGCAGGAGTAGCCCTTCGATACATCCCGGTTCGACACCGTGCCCGAGCCGACGATGCTGCCGGCGCGCGCCTTGCGCGTCTTGCACAGGTGGGCGATCAATTGCGGGAAATTGAAGGCCATGTCGACGCCGGCGTCGGGCTGGCCGACGGGGCGCCCGTTCCAGGCCGAGCGCAGCGGCAGGTGGACCTTGCCGCCGCGCCAGGCGTCGCCCAGCTCGTCCGGGGTCACGGCCACCGGCGAGAAGGCAGTCGCCGGCTTCGATTGTAGGAAGCCGAAGCCTTTCGCGAGCTCGGGCGGGATCAGGCTGCGCAGCGAAACGTCGTTCGCCAGCATCAAGAGCCGGATCTGGCCGTGGGCCTGGTCCGGCGTGGCGCCCATCGGCACGTCGCCGGTGATCACCGCCACTTCGGCCTCGAAATCGATGCCCCACTCCTCGTGCGCGAGCACGATGTCGTCCAGCGGGCCCAGGAAATCGTCGCTGCCGCCCTGGACCATCAGCGGGTCGTCGTGCAACGAAGGCGGCATCTCGGCGCCGCGCGCCTTGCGCACCAGTTCCACGTGGTTGAGGTAGGCCGAAGCGTCGACCCACTGGAAGGCGCGCGGCAGCGGCGCCATGCAGCGCGCCGGATCGAACTCGAAGGGACGCCGCGCACGGCCGGCGTTCAGCTCGGCGTACAGGGCGTCGAGCTGCGGCGCGATGAAGGGCCAGTCGTCGAGCGCCGCCTGCAGGGTCGGGGCGATGCCGTCGGCGATGTGGGCGGTCTTGAGGTCGCGCGCGACCACGGCCAGCTGGCCGTCGCGCGATCCGTCCTTGAGGGTGGCAAGTTTCATGGGCGCTATTCTAGCGCAGCGCCCTGCCCTGTTTAAAAGGTGCCCAGCAGTCCGACGCCGACCACGTTCTGGTAGTAGTTGTAGTCGATCATGCTCTGACCATAGCCCGAGAAGTACTGCGTATAGCCCTTGACATGGCCGGCCAGCGGGAAGGCCCAGCTGAGCTGCACCGCGCCCTTCTCGGTCGAGAAATTGCGCCGCACCAGGGCCGAATAATCGTGGCCGTTATTGCGGTAGGTGACGACCACGTCGCCGCGGCCCATGTAGTCGACGATGTCCGGGTTGTTGTCGTCGTTGGCCGCTTCGTTCACGCGCTTCCAGACGCGGCCGACGACGGTCCAGCCGCCGCGCTCCAGGCCGACCTGGGCATAGGTCCGGTTCCAGCTGCGCGACAACGATCCCGCCTGTCCGTTCGACTGGTGAACCAGGCCCAGGTTAAAGAAGCTGGCATGCATGCCGAGTATATTAAAGTTCAGCGGCGTCACCGCCATCAGCTCGGGCTGGTAATTGGTTTCGCGGAAGGGGCTGGACGCCTCGTGGTTGCCCGCCTGCCAGAAGCTGTTCTGGGTGTAGCCGAACCAGAGGTCGACCGGTTTCTTGAACGCGTCCTCGACCAGCTTCATCTTGAAGCCGAGCTGGAACACCAGTTCCGAGTGCGATAGATTCGTGTTGGCCAGGGCGCCCAGGTCCTGGAACGGACGGTAGGGTTCGTTATTGGGGTGCGCCGTGCGTGTCGCCATCAGGTAATTCGCATGGTGCGGCCGTAAATTGAACACGCCACGCTTGTGCGCCTGGTCCAGTTCCCAATGATCGGCCAGGCTGAAGCCGCGCGTCTTCTCGGGCGAAAGATCGAGTGCCGCTTCGACTGCCGGGTCGGTTTGCGCGACCGACGAGGTGGCTGGCGGAATGGCGGGCTGCGTCGTAGCGCCGATTGCCGGTACCGCAGCGGGGACCGTGCCGGCTGCCGTGCTGGGCCCGGCTACAGGCGGCATGGCACCGGCGAGACGGTCGTAGCAGGCCAGGCGCTGGCCGGCCTCCGTGATGCGGGCGCAACCGGCCAGTCCGCCATCGGTTTGTTGGGTCGCTTGGATCTGCTGGGCTTGCTGCGCCAGTGCGGAATTCAGCACCAGCAGCGGCAGTAGAGGGAGAAGTCGTGTGTGTGTCGCAGCCATATCGTCATCGTGTTTGAGCAGGCTCTTGTCCACTTGAATGCAAGATTGACAAGAGATAGATGACGAGTGTCGCGGAAAAACGCCAAGGGCGTCGCACGCCAGTATCCAGGACAGATGGCGGCGTGGGCAGGCGCGAGCGCGTGGCGCCCGACCGTCCTTATTGGCCGCCCTTAATCGGGCACGAGGAGATCCAGCTGCGCCTGCTCCAGGAAACACCACTCGCCTTCCGCCAGGCCGAGCGATTCGAGGGTCAGGCCACCGATCTGCGAGCGGTGCAGCGCCGCACAGTGGTTGCCGGCCGCCGCCAACATGCGCTTGACCTGGTGGTATTTGCCCTGCTCCAGCACGATTTCCAGCTGGTGTTCGCCGCGCTGTACGCAGGACAGGGCTTTCAGTGGCGCCGGCTCGTCGTGCAACTGGACGCCGGCCAGCAGCTGCTCGACCAGCGCCGGCGTTACCGGCTCCTGAGTCGTGGCCTGGTACACCTTCGAGATATGGCGCTTGGGCGAGGACTGGGCGTGGTTGAAGGGGCCGTCGTCGGAAATCAGCAACAGTCCGGTCGTGTCGTGATCGAGCCTGCCGACCGGTTGCACGTCGCGCCAGGTGAATTGTTCCGGCAGCAGGGTCAGCACGCCGGGGCGGTGGCTCGGCTTGCGCGAGCATTCGAAATTGGCGGGCTTGTTCAGCGCAATATAGACGTGTTCGCGATACACCCATTCTTCATCGAATACGGTCAGCACCAGGCCATCCGTCTCGACCAGGGTCTTGTAGTTGTCGACGACGTCGCCATTGACGGCAACGTCGCCATCCTCAATCAGTGCACGGCAGTACTTGCGCGTGCCAAAGCCCTGCGATTGCAGCACGCGGTCAAGGGATAATTTACTCATGGGCGAGACTGTAACAGAAGCGGGACGGCCAGGGCAGGCGCAAGCCGAAAAACCAAGGAACTCAACAGTATGGAAGGACAACAAGAACTCGTTTGACAAACATCAAGTGCGTTCAGAATCTCGTCGATACACTGAATCTACGTTAGGAATTGCCCTACACTCCTCGCGTAGAAGACTACGAAACCTAGGAATGTGAGAGAGCTACCCGTCAGAAAATTAACCGAGAGATGAGGTAATAGTGCAGATCAAAAAACCCCAAGGATGCATCGATCCGCTTGCAACCGTTGCCACGAGCTGCGGTGCGACAGCGGCCCAGTCCCATTCATCCCTGTTTCCTGCCCAGCTCGCGCTGGCGCGCTGGATGTATGGCGGGGATGTGCCTCACGTTCACTCGTGCGCCCATCATATAGCACGTGCCGCGTGGTACGACGAAGCCCAGGCGCGCTTCCAGGCCTGGATCGAGGCGGGCGGTTTCCACCTGCACGATCCCGACCATGCTGATAGCGCTACCCGGGACGCATCGCACGGGCATCGTCCTGCCGCCGCGCCCGCTCCCGCTGCCGAGGCCACACGCAACCCTGCCTGGTACGACATCACGCGCTGCCGCGTGTCCCAGGACAGCGACTGCGCTAAATAAGATGCCCGATTGCTGCGTCTGCACCAAATAAAAACGACGGCTTGCGCCGTCGTTTTTTCCCCTGAGGGATTCCAGCTTCGAGGAATGAAGATCTCTCTGAACCGCATGTCGCGGGTTGCAGCAGCGTAGAAGGGGCCGGACAGTTTGCCGATGGGATGGTTGACCGGCTGGCTGTTGCCGACTTGCGAACGCCCTACGTCTTCACTATAGCCCACTTCGCATAAGTTTCAAGGAAAATTGATCAACGCAGGCTCGGAACCGCGCCGCGATAGACCGATTTCACCGCCCCCGCCCCTACCGAAGCGCCGAATTTCTTCAGCACGCGCTCCGGCAAACCTTCATGCGCGGTGTAGTCGATGATGTCTTCCGCTTTCACGACATCGCGCGCCACAGTATCGACCGTGCCGAAACCGTCGGCCAGGCCCATCTCGACCGCCTTGGCGCCGGTCCAGTACAGTCCGGAAAAGATTTCCGGGTTTTCCTTCAGGCGCTTGCCACGGCCAGCGCGCACCACGGCAATGAATTGCTCGTGAATTTCGTTGAGCATGCTCAGTGCGTGCTGCTTCTGCTTGTCCGACTGCGGGCTGAACGGATCCAGGAAGCCCTTGTTTTCGCCCGCGGTCAGCAGGCGCCGCTCCACGCCCAGCTTGTCCATCAGCCCGGTAAAGCCGAAGCCATCCATCAGCACGCCGACCGAACCCACGATGCTGGCCTTGTTGACGAAGATCTTGTCGCCGGCGGAGGCAATGTAATAGCCGCCCGAGGCGCAGATCTCGTCGACCACCACGTACAGCGGCTTGTTCGGATAGCCGCGTTTCAGGCGCTGGATCTCGTCGACGATGATGCCGGCCTGGACCGGACTACCGCCCGGGCTGTTGATGCGCAGCACGACCGCGGCCGAGCCCGCATCCGAAAAGGCCTTGTTCAGCGACGGGATCACGGTGTCGGCGGCGCCGCTGCCTTCTTCGTCGATGGAACCCTCGATTTCGATCAGGGCCGTGTGACGCCCGAGCGATTCGATGTCGGATGTGCCGAAATTGAAGTCGAAATAAGCCCAGATCGAGAAAAATGCCAGTACCAGGAAGGACAGCTTGAAGAAGATGCCCCAGCGCCGCGCCGCCCGCTGTTCCCTGACGGTGGCAAAGACCAGGCGCTCGAGGGTGTCGCGTTCCCAGTTGTTGAACGTGGCCGGCGCGGACGGGCGCGGCTCGTTCGGGTTGTCGTTACGGGTGTTATCGCTCATAAATGCCTGTTCAGTATCGCACTCGCTTTATTACTGGGCGGCAGGCGGCCGGATAAATTGATCCGGCTGCCAGTAGACGTCGCCCTCGACCTCGTGCACGCCGATCGGCCGCAGCTTGCCGCCGCGGCAGGGGCCGCCGGCACAGACGCCGGTGTCCGGGACATAGATCGCGCCATGGGTCGAGCACATCAGGTGCAGCTTGCCCGATTCGAAAAATTCGCCTTTGAACCAATCCAGTTCGACCGGGACGTGGGCGCAGCGGTTCAGGTAGGCATACACCTTGCCGCCGTAGCGCACGGCAAAGCCGGTCGCCTCGCTGCCGAAGGCGACGACTGGAAAACGCACCCCCAGCCCGCCATCGAGCAGGTCGCCCGATGCGCAGACGAACAATCCTTCCGGGGTGCTCATGCGTTCTCGACCAGCCAATCGTGCAGCTCGGGCACGCTCTTTGCCGTGAATACGGGGTGACATGCCTGCAACTGCTGCACCGGATGCGCGCCATACTCGACCGCAATGCCGTATGCACCGGCGCTATTGGCCATAAGCAGGTCGTGCGTCGTGTCGCCGATCATAACGGTGCGCCGCATGTCCTGGCCCAGTTCCCGTGTCAATTCCTGCAACATGGCCGGATGCGGCTTGGAAAATGTCTCGTCGGCACAACGGGTCGCATCGAAGGTCGACAGCAGCCCGGTGGCGTTCAAGGCACGGTTCAGGCCGACCCGGCTTTTGCCGGTGGCAACCGCCAGGAAATAGCCCTGCTGCGAAAGTTCTTCGAGCATCGGCCGCACGCCTTTAAACAGTACCAATTCGTGGTCTTTTGTCAGGAAATGGTAGCGATAGCGTTCCGCCATGCGCGGGTACAGGGCCGGATCGATATTCGGCATGGCCGCCTGCATCGCTTCCGACAGCCCTAGGCCGATCACGTGCGCCGCCGCCATGTCGCTCGGCACCGGCAAGCCCAGATCCTTGGCGGCCGACTGTATACATTTGACGATGGTGGCGGTGCTGTCCATCAGCGTCCCGTCCCAGTCGAAGACGATCAGGTCGAATTGCTTTCTTGCCATGTTATACGGCGCCTGGTAGGCACCCGCTCCTCATGTCGCCGTGTCAGCGTTTGTTGTTGTCATTAATGGGTTGTCCCAAGCTTACCAAGAAACGATCGCATTCCGCCGGCAGTGGCGCCTTCAGGGTCATCGGCTTGCCCGTTTCCGGGTGCTGGAAGGTGATCTGGTAAGCGTGCAGGAACATCCGCCGCAAGGCGCCGCGCGTGTCGCTTGCCTTCTGAAGCTGCTTGTTCAATGCAAAATCGCCGTATTTCTCGTCGCCCGCGATCGGGAAGCCGCTGGAAGCGAGGTGCACGCGGATCTGGTGCGTGCGCCCTGTCTTCAGTTCCGCTTCGAGCAGCGCGAACTCTTTCCATTTGCGCAGCAGGTTGAACACGGTATGCGATTCCTGGCCGCCGGCCTGGACCACCACCCGGCGTTCGCCGTCCGGTGTCGTGTACTTATGCAGCGGCAATTTCACATGCTGGCGCGGGTTTTTCCAGTCACCCACGGCCAGGGTCAGATAACGCTTGTCGGTTTTGCCGTCGCGCATCTGCTCGTGCAAATTGGTCAGGGCCGAGCGTTTCTTGGCCAGCAACAGCAAGCCCGAGGTTTCGCGGTCGAGACGGTGCACCAGTTCCAGGAACTTGGCCTCCGGACGCGCAGCACGCAATTGCTCGATGACGCCATACGACACGCCCGAACCGCCATGCACGGCGACGCCGGCCGGCTTGTCGATCACGAGCAGGTGATTGTCTTCGTGCACGATGTGGAACTCGGCACCCGGTACCGGCGCGCTGCCGGCGGCCTTTTCGGCGATGCGGATCGGCGGGATACGCACCAGGTCACCTGTCGCCAAACGGTACAACTGGTCGATACGACCCTTGTTGACGCGGACTTCGCCGGAACGCAGGATGCGGTAGATATGGCTTTTTGGCACACCCTTGCAAACACGTAGCAGGTAGTTATCGATACGTTGGCCGGCTTCTTCCTCGGTGATCGTGACGAACTGTGCAGTGGCGGCGGGGCGGCTGTCTGTCTGTGATGAAGGGGGAACAACATCGTTTTGCAAGGTCATTCGCTCTGTCTTCCCAGAAATTCTCTCTAAGTCCTTCATTTTGAATATATAATCGACAGGCGGCGGTCAAACCTCTGCTGGTGTAAGAATTAAAACGATATTTTACACAGGGGCGTGTCCATCGGCCTCGCTAAGATGCAAATTCGATGGAAACTAACGTGTACGCACATTCCTGTGCGAACCAGGGTTGCACCGCAGTTGTAATCGGGCAGCGCACAGGATTGCAGGATAGGATTGTTTGGAATTAAAGGATAAGTACCGGAAAGCCTACCGGAACCTCAGGTCCCGTACAGGTAGGCTCGCCGGGTAATGGCGTCGATAACGCTTGCTGTTTCCGCCGGATTTGTTAGCAGTCACCTTCGTGGAATCCTGGACGCCGAGGCTGGTTTATCGCCTGGCGCGATCCATGAAGTGTTCGCCGGCTAAATCCGGCCCGTGCCGCACTGCCTGAAGACCCCCTGCGCCGCCCCGATCGGGCCGCCCGGGCCTTGCAGGACAGCTATGCGCGCGGCAATGACGTTCGATGCCATTTGCGCCCTGTGGCCGGCCAGCCGTGCCACGCTCCGGGCATACCACCGCCAACACTCCGCTCCCCGCGTACATCCCTGTACATGAGAACGGCCCTCGGGTCGCGGAGTCTATAAAAATGAAACGAATGTTGTTTAACGCTACGCAGCAAGAGGAGTTGCGCGTAGCGATTGTCGACGGCCAAAAACTGATCGACATCGATATCGAGACCGCTGGTCGCGAGCAACGCAAGTCCAATATCTATAAGGGTGTCATCACCCGCATCGAACCCTCCCTCGAAGCCTGCTTCGTCAGCTACGGCGAAGACCGCCACGGTTTCCTCCCCTTCAAAGAAGTCGCCCGCTCGTATTTCCGTGACGGTGTCGATGTCCGCAATTGCACCATCAAGGAAGCCCTGCGTGAAGGCCAGGAAATCATGGTGCAGGTGGAGAAAGAGGAGCGCGGCAACAAAGGCGCCGCCCTCACCTCCTTCATTTCGCTGGCCGGCCGCTACCTGGTCCTGATGCCGAACAACCCGCGCGGCGGCGGCGTGTCGCGCCGTGTCGAAGGCGAAGAGCGCCAGGAACTGCGCGAAACCATGGACAAGCTGGACCTGCCGCAAGGCATGTCGGTGATTGCCCGCACCGCCGGCATCGGCCGCAACGTCGAAGAGCTGCAGTGGGACTTGAACTACCTGATGCAGCTGTGGCGCGCGATCGAAGGCGCCGGCAAGTCGGCGCCGGGTCCGTTCCTGATCTACCAGGAATCCTCGCTCGTCATCCGCGCCATCCGCGACTATTTCCAGCCTGACATCGGCGAAGTCCTGATCGATACCGACGAGATCTACGACCAGGCCCAGCAGTTCATGAGCCACGTGATGCCCGACATGGCGCACCGCGTGAAGCGTTACAGCGACGACGTGCCGCTGTTCTCGCGCTTCCAGATCGAACACCAGATCGAAACCGCCTACGCGCGCACCGTGCCGCTGCCGTCCGGCGGCGCCATCGTGATCGACCACACCGAAGCCCTGGTCTCGATCGACGTCAACTCGGCGCGCGCCACCCGCGGCTCCGACATCGAAACCACCGCCTTCAACACCAACTGCGAAGCGGCCGACGAAGTGGCGCGCCAGCTGCGCCTGCGCGACCTGGGCGGCCTGATCGTGATCGACTTCATCGACATGGAAGTCGCCAAGAACCAGCGCGAAGTCGAACAGCGCCTGAAGGACGCCCTGCACCACGACCGTGCACGCGTGCAGATGGGCAAGATCTCGCGCTTCGGCCTGATGGAACTGTCGCGCCAGCGCCTGCGTCCGTCGCTGTCTGAAGGCTCGCACGTGACCTGCCCGCGCTGCTCGGGCACCGGCCACATCCGCGATACCGAATCGTCCGCCCTGCAAGTCCTGCGCATCATCCAGGAAGAGGCGATGAAGGAAAACTCGGCGACCATCCACGTGCAGGTGCCGGTCGACGTCGCCGCCTTCCTGCTGAACGAGAAGCGCGGCGAGATCCTCAAGATCGAGAACCGCCACCGCATCACCGTCATCCTGATCCCGAACAAGCACCTCGAGACCCCGCACTACAAGCTCGAGCGCATCAAGGTCGACGATCCGCGCCTGGAAGACGCCGCCGCCAGCTATACCCTGGCCGAGTCGACCGAAACCGACATGGCTTACGCCAAGCGCCAGAAGGAAGAAGCCAAGCCGCGCCAGGAAGCCGTGGTCAAGTCGATCACCCCGGCCCAGCCGGCACCGGTGGTTGAGCGTCCGGCCAAGCCCGAGCCTGCACCTGCACCTGCGGCCCCTGCCGAACCGGTATTCACCCCGCCGCCGCCGCCGCAAGGTTTCTTTGCCAAGCTGCGCAGTTTCTTCTTCGGCGAGCCGGCACCGGTGACGCCGCCGCCGGCCCCGGTGGCCCCGGCCAAGCCCGCTGAACCGGCCCCGGCCGCTGCAGGCGAACGCGGCGACCGCAATGGCCGCGGCCAGCGCAACGCGCGCGGCGGCCGCAACGGCAACGGCAACGGCAAGGGCCGCGAGCGCGACGAGCGCGAGCAGGTCGCGAAAGCCGCGCCGGGCGAGGACAGCGTCAAGCCGGTTGACCTCGAAGGCAAGCCGGCGCGTCCGCCGCGCCCGCCGCGTCCGCCACGCGAAGGCCGTGAACCGCGCGAACCGCGCGAGACCGTCGACGCCCAGGGCCAGACCGCGGCGGCGCCAGTACGTGCCGAGCGCACCGAGCGTCCGGAGCGTGGCGAACGCGCCGAGCGTGGCGAGCGCCAGGAACGCGCACCGCGCCAGCCGCGTGAACGTACCGAGCGTACCGAGCGCACCCAGCAGGCGATCGAAGCCAAGCTGGACGAGGTAAGTATCGTCCAGGCAACGTCGGCGACGACCGTCACCGTGGCCACCACCGGTCCGGATGGCGAGCAGGAAATCGTCCAGCAACAAGTCGTGAAATCGGTCACGGCAATCGGCCCGAACGGCGATGCCGACGAACTCGACGCCAACGGCGACGAACCGCGCCGCCGCCGCCGCCGTGGCGGACGCAACCGCAACCGCCGCGACCGCGACCAGGTCGAGGGCATGGAGCAGGACGGCATCGACGGCGACGCCACCCCGGCCTTCACGCCGGTGGCCGACGAGGAAGCCGCCAAGGTCCAGGCCGAAGCCCGGGCCGCACGCAAGAAGGCCGAGCCGAAAGCGGCCAAGGTCGCCGACACGGGTCCGTGGCCCTTCCCGACCGCCGCATCGGTAAAAGCCGCCGCGGTCAAGGCTGCCGCCGAGCAGGCGGCCGAGGCCGAAGCTGCTGCGGCTGCCGTTGCGGCCAAGGCCGCCAAGGCCGCGCCGGTGGCACAGCCGCAAGCCGCTTCGGCCCAGGCACCGTGGCCGTTCCCGACCTCGAAGTCGGTGGCGGACGCCGTGGCACGCACTGCCGCTGCCGAGGCACCGGTTGACGCTGCGCCTGCTGCGCCGGCCGAGGCTGCTCCAGTTGCTGCGGCACCGGTTGTCGCGGCACCGGTTGCTGCCGAGCCTGCGCCCGCTGCAGCCCCAGCAGTTGCGCCAGTGGAAGCACCGGTAGCAGCACCGGCCGCGGTAGCCACCCCGGTGGACACCGCCCCGGCAGTCCAGGCTGTCACGGCGGCGCCGGCGCCGGCACCGGCACCGATCCCGGCAAGCGCCCCGGCCGCCGCGCCGGCCGACATCGATACAGCCCTGGCCCAGGCCGGCCTGACCCTGGCCGCGACCGACCCGGCAAAGCTGCGCGCCGCCCAGGAAGCCGCCGCCCAGGCAGCGGCCCCGGTCCGCGTCGGCCGTGCCCGCAAGGTCGCACCGCCGCCGGTCGACGAGCCGCTGATCCAGGTCGATACGCGCCAGTAATATGCGCCAGTAAGCAAGACTTGTTGAACAAGGCTTGTTGAAATAAAAAAGGGAAGCTCCGGCTTCCCTTTTTTATTACTCCCTCCCTTCCCAATTCAGGCCTGTAAATATGGCCGTGTCCTGTGCGCTTTCGTCCCCCGTGCTATCGTAACGAAATGTCTGAAAAAATCATTATGCTGGCAGATGCCAGGGCGCCGTCCCTGCCCGTCCCGGACGCGCTCGAAGCTCCGACCGGGCTGCTGTCCGACGCGCTCGCGCGACCGCTGCACGACCTGCGCATCTCCGTCACCGACCGTTGCAACTTCCGCTGCGTGTATTGCATGCCGAAGGAAGTGTTCGACAAGGATTACGCCTACCTGCCCCACGCCTCGCTGCTGAGCTTCGAGGAAATCACGCGCGTGGCCGCGCTGTTCGTCGCCCATGGGGTCGAAAAGCTGCGCCTGACCGGCGGCGAACCGCTATTGCGCAAGAACATCGAGGGTCTGATCGCCCAGCTGCGCGCCCTGCGCACGCCGTCCGGCAGGCCGCTCGACCTGACCCTGACCACCAACGGCTCGCTGCTGGCGCGCAAGGCGCAGGCGCTGAAGGATGCGGGTCTGGATCGGGTCACGGTCTCGCTCGATGCGCTCGACGATGCGGTGTTCCGGCGCATGAACGACGTCGACTTCGCCGTATCGGACGTGCTAGACGGGATGGCGGCGGCGCACGCCGTGGGCCTCGGCCCGATCAAGGTCAACATGGTGGTCAAGGGCGGCATGAACGACGACCAGATCCTGCCGATGGCGCGCCATTTCAAAGACACGCCCTATATCCTGCGCTTCATCGAATACATGGACGTGGGCGCCTCCAACGGCTGGAACATGGATGAAGTCGTGCCCTCGGGCGAAGTGGTGCGCCGCATCTCGGCCGAGATGCCGCTGGTGCCGGTGAGCGCCAACTACGCCGGCGAGACCGCCGCGCGCTGGCGCTACCAGGATGGCCAGGGCGAGATCGGCCTGATCTCCAGCGTCACCCAGGCGTTCTGCCAGGACTGTTCGCGCATCCGCCTGTCGACCGAGGGCAAGCTGTACACCTGCCTGTTCGCGACCCGCGGCCACGACCTGCGCGCGCTGATGCGCGAGGGCCGCAGCGATGCCGAGCTGTCGTCCGCAATCGCCCAGCTGTGGCGCAAGCGCGCCGACCGCTATTCCGAGACCCGCACCATCAAGACGGCCGGGCTGGAGCGCAGCGGCGCAACCGGCCAGAAGCGTATCGAAATGTCCTATATTGGCGGCTAACCGGGGTCGGATAAAATAACGGGATGAACAAGGAATCGATCAGCGGCCTGCTCCTGGCCGGCGGACGCGGCACGCGCATGGGCCACGTCGACAAGGGCCTGCAAGCGTTCGGCGGCACCACCATGGCCGCGCACGTGCTGGCGCGCCTGGCACCGCAAGTCGCCACGCTGGCCATCAACGCCAACCAGAACCTCGACACCTATGCCGCCTTCGGCGTGCCGGTATGGCCGGACGATACGCCCGGCTTCGCCGGTCCGCTGGCCGGGCTGGAGGCGGGCCTGCGCCGCTGCACCACGCCCTACCTGCTGACGGCGCCCTGCGACTCGCCCTTCCTGCCGGCCGACCTGGCCGCGCGCCTGTTCGAGGGCCTGCAGCGCAGCGACGCCGACCTGGCCGTCGCCGTCACCGAAGAAAACGGCCTGCGCCAGCCGCATCCGGTGTTCTGCCTGCTCAAGGCGAGCCTGGCGCCGGTGCTGTCCGCCTACCTGGCGGCCGGCGGCCGGCGCATGGACGGCTGGTACCCGCAGATCAAGGTGGCCGAGGTGCTGTTCGAGGATGCCGACGCCTTCCGCAACATCAATACCCGGGAAGAGCTGCAGCAGCTCGATCCGGCCCCTCAAGCCAAACCCTCGCCGCGGCTGGCCGACGTCGTCAGCTGCCTGTCCAGCTACGACCCGGACGCCCTGCCGGTACGCGATGCCCAGCGCATCATCCGCGACTTCGTGACGCCGGTGCGCGCCACCGAACAGGTCGCGCTGCGCGCTGCGCTCGGACGCGTGCTGGCGCTTGACGTCGTTTCGCCGATCAACGTGCCTTCGCACGACAATTCGGCCATGGACGGCTACGCGCTGCGCGGATCCGACCTGCTGCCCGACGCCCCCACCCGCCTGCGCGTGATCGGCACCACCTATGCCGGCCGCGCCTTCGACGGTACACCGCAGGCCGGCGAATGCATCCGCATCATGACCGGCGGCGTGATGCCGGCCGGCTGCGACAGCGTGGTGCCGCAGGAATTCGTGCAGGTGGATGGCGACGCGGTCGTCCTGGCGCCGGGCGTGATCCGTCCCGGCGACAACCGCCGCTTCGCCGGCGAAGACCTGAAGCTGGGCAGTGCCGCGCTGGCCGCCGGCAAGGTCGTGCGCCCGGCCGACCTCGGGCTGCTGGCCTCGCTCGGCGTGGCCGAGGTACCGGTGCGGCGCCGCCTGCGCGTCGCCTTCTTCTCGACCGGCGACGAACTGCGCTCGATCGGCCAGCCGCTCGGCGAAGGCTGCGTCTACGACAGCAACCGCTACACCATCTACGGCATGCTGCAGCGCCTCGGCTGCGACATCATCGACATGGGCGTGGTGCGCGACGACCCGCAGGCGCTCGAGCAGGCCCTGGTTGATGCCTGCGAAAGCGCCGACGCCATCATTACTTCGGGCGGGGTCTCGGTCGGCGCCGCCGACTACACGCGCGACATCATGGCGCGCCTGGGCGACGTCACCTTCTGGAAGATCGGCATGCGCCCGGGCCGCCCGCTGGCCTTCGGCCGCATCGGCTCGAACGGGCGCAGCGCTTTCCTGTTCGGGCTACCGGGCAATCCGGTGGCGGTGATGGTCTCGTTCTACTTCTTCGCGCGCGAAGCGCTGCTGCGCATGATGGGCGCCGAGGCGCCATTGGAACTGATGCGCGCGCGTTCCAGCGCCACCATCCGCAAGAAACCGGGCCGCACCGAATACCAGCGCGGCATCCTGGCGCGCGGCGCCGACGGGCAGCCGGAAGTGCGCATCACCGGATCGCAGGGCTCGGGCATCCTGCGCTCGATGTCCGAGGCGAATTGCATGGTGGTGCTGCATGACGAGCAGGGCAATATCGCAGCAGGCGACATGGTAGACGTATTACTGTTCGAAGGTTTAATTTGACGTAGGGTGGACGGCTCCGCCGTCCACGCGTCCAACTCACCGTTGATCCGCCGCATGCGCTTCCGGCATCACCCGGCCATACTGCGCCGATGTCCCGATACCGCCGCGCTAACACTGGTACCACCTTCTTCTTTACGGTCGTTGCCTATCATCGACGCCCGATTTTGTGCGACCCGATGATCCGTACGGCGCTACGTGATGCGCTCCATGCCGTACGCACCCTTCGTCCTTTCACAATCGATGCCTGGGTACTATTACCCGATCATCTGCATTGCATTTGGACATTGCCGGCGGACGATACGGATTTTTCGCAACGCTGGTCACAAATCAAACATCGTGTGTCTTACGCCTGTGGTGATGCATATCGCATGTGCCCGAGCATATCGGGCCTGAAACGGGGTGAGGCAACCGTCTGGCAACGGCGTTTCTGGGAGCATCAAATTCGCGATGACCTCGATATGCAACGGCATATGGATTACGTGCATTTCAATCCGGTCAAACATGGGCATGTCGAGCGTGTCGTGGCATGGCCGTATTCGACGTTTGGACGATGGGTGAAGGCCGGGTTATATGCTGCGGATTGGGGCGGGGGTCCGGAATTGGACGGTTTGGATTTCGAATGATCCGCCATACCGGTGGGATCCGGCGGATATTCGAGATTGCTGGCGGTGGTCGCACGCGTGGACGGCTGAGCCGTCCACCCTACATTTTCGCGTCCAGTTCGAGTCTTTTTTGCAAGCGAACACGGGCTGTAGCGACGTACGCCCGGCACGCATTCCCATCGATGAACGCCGTGTTGCCCATCTGTGGCTGCTTCGCCTTGCGCTCCCACAGTCCGCTGAATTCGGGATGCGCCGACACCAGCACGTCGCATTTCAGCCCTTCCACCGTGGCCATCGAGCGTTCGATGTCGGCGCGGGCCGTCGGGTAGCCCGGGTTGCCGTCGAAGCGCTTGCCGTCGGCGGCGACCGCGTTCAGGCTGTCGGCGTAGACGAGGTCGACGGTCTTGCCGGCTTCCGATGCGCGCCAGGTCCAGCTGGTGCCGCCGCGGGTGTGGCCGGGCGTGAAGCGGGCGGTCACGGCCAGCGGGCCGAGCGTGACCACTTCGCCGTCGCGCACCGCGCGCAGTTTGGCGACGGGCGTCATCGGCGGCAGGTCCCCGTCCGGACCCGTGTATTGCGGATCGCCCTTGTCGGCCTGGCCGGTGCGCAGCACCTTGAGCGCTTCCGGGCTGGTCAGCACGGTCGCGCCGCTCAGCTTCTGCAGTTCGGCGATGCCGCCGGCATGGTCGAAGTGTTCGTGCGAGGTCAGGATGTAGCGGATGTCCTCGACCCGGAAGCCGAGCTGGCGGATGTGCTGCGCGATCTGCGCCGCGGCTTGCGGCGTGGCGCCGTCGATCAGGATGTGACCGGCCTTCGAGGTGATCAGCACCGAACTCAGGCCGGCGGTGCCGACATAATAGGTGTTGCCGAACAGGGCGAACGGTTCCTGCGGTCCGTTCCAGTCGGCGGCCAGCACGGGCGCGGTCAACGCGGAGGCGCACAGGGCGGCGGCAAGGAGATGGCGGAGAGTGGTTTTCATGGTGATCCTATTGTAGGGCAGCCTCCCTGCCCGCCCGCCTGCGGTGTGACGAAACGCCGGCCCGGCGTGACGTCCAGCGCCCCGTTCAGTCGTCGCGCTCGGCGGCTGCGGACGATTCGGCCGTGCCCAGCATCAGCTGCGCCGCCTCGTTCGGCAACGCTTCCACCGATTTCAGCTTGCGCGCCATCTGGCGGCTCCTGACTTCGGCGCTTTCGATGTTCTTGGCGGCGCGCTCCAGCGTCAGCTTGGTGGCGGCCAGCACGTCACCGAACTTGCCGAATTCCGTCTTCACCGCGCCCAGCACCTGCCACACCTCGGACGAGCGCTTTTCCAGCGCCAGCGTGCGGAAGCCCATCTGCAGGCTGTTGAGCAGCGCGGTCAGGGTGGACGGGCCGGCGATGGTTACGCGCAGCGTGCGCTGCAAATCGTCCGCAAGGCCGGGCCGGCGCATCACCTCCGCATACAGGCCTTCGGTCGGCAGGAACAGGATCGCGAAGTCGGTAGTCTGCGGCGGCGACACGTATTTGTCGCAGATGGTTTTCGCTTCGTTACGCACCGCGCGTTCCAGCTCGGCGCCGAAGCGCGCGACGCCATCGGCATCGGCGCTGTCGGCCGCGTCCACCAGGCGCTCGTACTGCTCTTTCGGGAACTTGGCGTCGATCGGCAGCCACAATGGCGGGCCGCCGTCGACGGTGCCCGGCAGCTTGATCGCGAATTCGACGCGCGCATTGGTGCCGCGCACCGTCTCGACGTTCTTGGCGTACTGGTCGACCGTCAGCACCTGCTCGAGCAGCATCTCGAGTTGCACTTCGCCCCAGGTGCCGCGCGTCTTGACGTTGGTGAGCACGCGTTTCAGGTCGCCGACGCCGACCGCCAGCTGCTGCATCTCGCCCAGGCCCTGGTGCACGCGCTCCAGGCGGTCCGACACCTGGCGGAACGATTCGGTGAGGCGGGTCTCGAGCGTCGCGTGCAGCTTTTCGTCGACGGTCTGGCGCATCTCTTCCAGGCGCTTGCCGTTGTCGTTCTGCAGGTCGCGGATCTTCGATTCCAGCGTGGCGCGCACTTCGAGCATGCGCTGGGCATTCGATTCGGTCAGGTTGGCGAGCGCACCGTTCAGGGTGTCGGCGAAGCGCTTCAGGGTACGCGCCTGCTCTTCGCGGCCGCCGGCCGCGTGCATCTGGATCTGCTGGCGCATGGCTTCCAGCTGCTGGGCGGTGGCGCCCTGGTTCTGCGCCAGGTGGGCGACGAGTTCCTGGCGCGTGGCCTGGGCACTGGCCTGCAGTTCGTGGCGCAGTTCGCGCTCGAGGCGCTCGAAGGCCTGGGCCGAGCCGTCGTTCCTGGTGCCGGCGCGGCTGCGCGCCAGCAGGACAAACTGCAGCGCGATCACGGCCGCCAGGCCGATCGCGAGGACGATGAATTCGATGGTGGACATGGTGTTCTCGGTGCGGCTTCTTAGTGCGGCTTCTTAGTGCGGCCGATTACGCATCCAGTCCGCGGTCTGGAAGAAGGCGGTCATCAAACGCAGGCGCAGGTCGTAGTCGTAGCCGAGGTCTTCCAGCGCCATCGCCATCGCGCGCAGCCACTGGTCACGCTCGCTGGTGCCGATCGCGAACGGCAGGTGGCGCGCGCGCAGCATCGGGTGGCCGTATTTTTCGATGAAGAGATTGGGGCCGCCCATCCAGCCGGACAGGAACATGAACAGCTTCTCGCGCGAGCTGTCGTTGGGGACCGGGTGCATCGCGTGGATGCCGGCGAAATCGGCCTCCAGCTGCATGATGTCATAAAAGCGGTCGACCAGTTCGCGCAGGCGGCTTTCGCCGCCGATGATCTCGTACAGCGTACGTTCTTGGGTGTTATCGGTATCAGGCATCCGTCAATCATAACGCGGCGGCGACGTTGCGGGTAGGGTGGACGGGTTTCCCGTCCACGCGTTCAAGCGCCACGTGATCAATCGTCCCTCCGATGGCGTGCACCATATCGCATCCGTCGCGTATCTCCGCGTGGACGGCAGAGCCGTCCACCCTACGCTTCTCTCAAGGTCTGCAATGGCGGCTGGCGCAACACATTGCGCAGGCCCAGCCAGCCGCCGATCAGCGCGCACGCCGCGCCCACCACCAGCCCGGCCACCCACACGGTCGGATCGAAATGCCAGGGAAACTTGAACTGGTACTCGGCCAGCGCCCATCCCAGCGCGGCGGCGCCCGACGCCGCCAGGAGCCCGGACAAGCCGCCGACCAGCGCGAACTCGATGCGCTGGGCCTGCGCCAGCTGGCCGCGGGTGGCTCCCAGCGCGCGCAGCAGGCCGGCTTCGCGCGTACGCTCGGCCTGGGAGCCCATCAGCGCCGCGTACAGCACCAGCACGCCCGAGGCCAACGTAAACAGGAACAGGAACTCGACCGCGGTGACGACCTGGTCGAGCACTTCCTGCAGCTGGCGGATGATGCCGCTGACGTCGACCACGGTCAGGTTGGGAAACTGGCGCGTCAGCGTGTTGGCCAGGCCGATGCCCTTGGCCGGCAGGCGGAACGCGGTCATGTAGGTGGTCGGCGCGTCGCGCATCGCGGCCGGGTTGATGATCACGAAGAAGTTGGCGCGCATCGAGCCCCACTCCAGCTTGCGCAGGCTGGTCACCCTGGCATCGACCGCGAGGCCGCCCATGTCGAAGCGCAGCGTGTCGCCCAGCTTCAGGCGCAGCGTGTTGGCGATGCCCTGCTCGACCGAGGCTTCGGCCATGCCCGGCTTGTCGTCGTACCAGCGCCCCGCCACCACCTCGTTCCCGGCCGGCAGGTCCGGCACGCTGGACAGGTTGAATTCGCGGTCCGACAGGCTTTTCGCGCGTGGATCGGTGTACGTGGTGGCGGTCACCTCCTTGCCGTTCACCGCCGTCAGGCGGCCGCGGATCATCGGGTACAGCGGCAGCTCCGCGACGCCGGCGCCGCGGATCTGGCGCGCGACCGCATCCTTCTGGTCGGGCTGGATGTTGATGATGAAGCGGTTCGGCGCATCGGGCGGCGTCGACAGGCGCCAGGCCTGCATCAGGTCGCCGCGCACCACGGTCAGCACCAGCAGCGCCATCAGGCCCAGCGAGAGGGACACGATCTGCACGATGGTGGCGCCGGGACGCCGCTGCAGCGAGGTGATGGCGAAGCGCCAGCCCTGGTGACGGGCGGCGCCGCGCAGCCGCCGCAGCGCCTGCAGGCACAGCCAGCCGACCAGCGCGAACACGGCCAGGCCGCCGAGGAAGCCGCCGGCGGTCAGCATCGCCAGGCGCACGTCGCCGGCCTGCCACAGCAGCAGCCCGAAGAACACGGCGATGCCCAGCCCATAGGTGACCAGCGCCATCGGCTGCGGCGCCGCCTGTTCGCGCCGGATCACGCGGTTGTGCGGCACGTTGCGCAGCTGGAGCACCGGTGGCAGCGCGAAGCCGACCAGCAGCAGCATGCCGGTGGCAATGCCCTGCAGCGCCGGCAGGATCGAGACCGGCGGCAGCTCGGCCGGGATCAGGTTGCCGATCATCTCGAGCAGCACGAAGTGGGCGCCGAAGCCGGCCAGCACGCCGAGCACGCTGCCGGCCAGGCCGACCAGCGCGAATTCGAGCAGGAACATCAGCCCGACCTGGTTCTGGGTCATGCCGAGGCAGCGCAGCATGGCGCAGGCGTCGAGGTGGCGCTGCATGAAGCGGCGCGCCGCCATCGCCACGGCCACCGCCGCCAGCATCGCCGACAGCAGGCTGACCAGCGCCAGGAAGCGCTCGGCGCGGTCGAGCGTGCTGCGCATCTCGGGGCGGCCGTTTTCCAGGGTCTCGATGCGCACACCTTTCACGTTGTCGGCCTCGATGCGCGCGCGCAGCCAGCGCTCGTAGCCGGCGATCGGCGCCATGTCGTTGGGCGAGGCCGATGCCACCTGCATGCGGTAGGTCACGCGCGCGTAATTGTCGACCAGGCCGGTACTCTTCAAATCTTCCAGCGGCAGCATCACGCGCGGGGCGAAGTTCGAGAACGAGGCGCCGCGGTCCGGTTCGGTCGCGATCAGGCGCGCCACCTTGAAATTCCTGTCGCCCAGCTGGATGGTGCTGCCCACCTTGATGCGAAGCGGCGGCAGCAGGTTGACGTCGACCCACACCGTGCCGGCTGCCGGGATGCCCTCGGCGGCGTCGCCCAGCGCTTCGCTGGCATCGTCCGGACTGGTGGTGGTACGCAGCTGGCCGCGCAGCGGGTAGCCTGCGGACACCGCCTTGACCGAGGCCAGCACCGCCTGCGAGTCCTGGCCCTCCCCGGCCTGGGCCATGCTGGGGAAGGTGACGGTATCGGCCAGCACCAGCCCGCGCCGCTGTGCCTCCGCGCGCCACGCCGGCGGCAGCGGCTGGTCGGCATTCACCAGCAGGTCGGCGCCGAGCAGCTGGTGGGCGTCGCGATTCAGGCCGCTGCGCATGCGGTCCACGAAAAAGCCGACCGCGGTGAGCGCCGACACGGCGACGACCAGCGCCACCAGCAGGAAGCGCAGCTCGCCGGCGCGCCAGTCGCGCGCGGTCATGCGCAGGGTTTGGGTCAGTAACGGCAGCCGCATGGCGATATCCCTTTGTACCTGTGTACCTTGCGTTATGCGGCGGCCGCGAAGAAGCGCTCGACTTCGTCGAGGAAGGCGCGCTTCTGCGCCGGCGCCAGGAAGGCGGCCTCGAAGCTGTTGACGGCCAGCTGGCGCGCGTGCGAGGCGTCCAGCGGCAGCGCCTCGAACGCGGCCAGGTAGTTGTCGTTGACGTAGCCGCCGAAGTAGGCCGGATCGTCGGAGTTGACGGTGGCCGCCAGGCCGGCGTCGAGCAGCGTGCGCAGGCTGTGGCTGCCCATCACGTCGAACACGCGCAGCTTGATGTTCGACAGCGGGCACACGGTCAGCGCCATGCGTTCGCGCGCCAGGCGCTGGACCAGGGCCGGGTCGTCGAGGCAGCGCACGCCGTGGTCGATACGCTCCACGTGCAGCACGTCGAGCGCGCTTTCGATGTAGCTCGGCGGCCCCTCCTCGCCCGCGTGCGCGACCAGGTGCAGGCCAAGCGCCCGTGCGCGCTCGAACGCGCGCGCGAATTTCTCGGGCGGGTGGCCGAGTTCGGACGAATCGAGGCCGACGCCGATGATCTTCTCCCGGTACGGCAGCGCCTGTTCCAGCGTGGCCAGGGCGTCGTCCTCGGACAGGTGGCGCAGGAAGCACATGATCAGGCTGGCGCTTACCGGACTGTCCTGGCAGGCGCGCCAGATGCCGTTGACGACGGTCTCGAACGGCACGCCGCGCGCGGTGTGGGTCTGCGGATCGAAGAAGATCTCGGTATGGCGCACGTTGTCGGCGCCGGCACGCGCCAGGTAGGCCGCGGTCATGTCGTAAAAGTCCTGCTCGGTCAGCAAAACGCTTGCACCCGCATAATAAATATCGAGGAACGATTGCAGATCAGTGAAAGCGTACGCCTGACGCAACGCTTCGACCGAGGCATAGGGGAGCGAAACACCGTTCCTTTGCGCGAACTCAAATATCAGTTCGGGCTCGAGCGAGCCCTCAATATGGATGTGCAATTCTGCTTTAGGCATCGCCTGCAACATGCGGCGCAAGGGTTCGTTCAGCATGGGATCTCCGCGGTGGATCGGGCCGTTTCGGGCATTGGAAGAGAGTGTAGCGCATGCGCGGACAAGGCTCATTTCACTCTGGAATTTTTGTAAATCGCGACGCGATATGCGTGCGCCACTGCTTAGCAAGATGGTGCACTATCCATTTACCATTTGATAAATCTGATGGGTTCTCGTGGCGCCAAAAGTCCCACCTGCCAGCCCCATCCGAACAATGTACAGAGGCCTGCAACCCCATCGCACCGGACTCTTCAAAAACCTTATTTCCTTATTCGTTTCAAGGACTTGGAATCAGATCACACAAGAATGTGACACGGTTTTGACTTCGGGAACTAATAGGCACATAATAAATTTCATAAGCGTAATAAGACGCTCTCAGCGGGCGCTAACCAACCGGTGCACGTCATGGAAATTGTTGCATGCAGCTTTTTCCGCGGCCCTCAAAAAACCGGACGACAAGAACATCGCCTTCCGTTTCGTGTCAGGTTTCCTGGCTGCCAAACTTCGATGGCGACCCCGGCGGGCAGCATTCCACCATGCTGCGGAAGTCTCATCCGGCCGGGCTTGGGCAACCGTCTTTCATCGGCTGCCGGACAGTGATCAGTGTTAGCACATTAGAGGACATTCACATGACCATTTTTGATAACTACGCAGCCCGCTATGAGCGTACCCGCGAAGAGGAATACTCGCTGTCCGAGTATCTTCAGCTTTGCAAGAAGGATCCCCTGACTTACGCCAGCGCTCCCGAGCGCATGCTGGCCGCCATCGGCGAACCTACCCTGGTCGATACCCGCCTCGACCCGCGCCTGTCGCGCATCTTCGCCAACAAGGTCATCAAGATTTATCCCGCATTCCGCGAGTTCTACGGCATGGAGGAAGTGATCGAGCAGGTCGTTTCCTATTTCCGCCATGCGGCCCAGGGCCTGGAAGAACGCAAGCAGATCCTGTATTTGCTGGGCCCGGTGGGCGGCGGCAAATCATCAATCGCCGAAAAGCTCAAATCGCTGATGGAGCAGGTGCCGTTTTACGCGATCAAGGGTTCGCCGGTCAATGAATCGCCGCTCGGGCTATTCAGCGAAACCGAAGACGGCGCCATTCTCGAAGAAGATTACGGCATTCCGCGCCGCTACCTGCGCAATGTGCCGAGCCCGTGGGCGGTCAAGCGCCTGCATGAATTCGGCGGCGACATCAACAAGTTCCGCGTCGTAAAGCGCTATCCGTCGATCCTGAAACAGATCGCGATCGCCAAGACCGAACCGGGCGACGAAAACAACCAGGATATTTCTTCGCTGGTCGGCAAGGTCGATATCCGCAAGCTCGAGGATTATTCCCAGGACGATCCGGACGCCTACAGCTATTCAGGCGGCCTGTGCCTGGCGAACCAGGGCCTGATGGAATTCGTCGAAATGTTCAAGGCCCCGATCAAGGTGCTGCACCCGCTGCTCACCGCGACCCAGGAAGGCAATTACAAGGGCACCGAAGGCTTCGGCGCGATTCCCTTCGATGGCATCGTGCTGGCCCACTCCAACGAATCGGAATGGAAGACCTTCCGCAACAACCGCAACAACGAGGCTTTCCTCGACCGGATCTATATCGTCAAGGTGCCGTATTGCCTGCGCGTGTCGGACGAAATCAAGATCTACGACAAGCTGCTGCGCAATTCCTCGCTCGATAAAGCGCCGTGCGCGCCGGGCACCCTGCGCATGATGTCGCAATTCGCGATCCTGTCGCGCCTGAAGGATCCGGAAAACTCGAGCATCTATTCGAAGATGCTGGTGTACGACGGCGAAAACCTGAAGGACACCGATCCGAAAGCGAAGTCGATGCACGAGTACGTCGATTATGCCGGCGTCGACGAAGGCATGAACGGCCTGTCGACCCGCTTTGCCTTCAAGATCCTGTCCAAGGTCTTCAACTTCGACAACACCGAAGTGGCCGCCAATCCGGTGCACCTGCTGTACGTGCTCGAACAGCAGATCGAGCGCGAGCAGTTCCCGCCGGAGACCGAACAGCGCTACATGTCGTATATCAAGGAGCACCTGGCCCAGCGCTACGTCGATTTCATCGGCAAGGAAATCCAGACCGCCTACCTGGAAAGCTATTCGGAATACGGCCAGAACATTTTCGACCGCTATGTGACCTTTGCCGACTTCTGGATCCAGGACCAGGAATTCCGCGATCCGGATACCGGCGAAAGCTTCGACCGTGAATCGCTGAATGCCGAACTGGAAAAGATCGAAAAGCCTGCCGGCATTTCGAACCCGAAGGATTTCCGCAACGAGATCGTCAACTTCGGCTTGCGGGCGCGTGCGACCAACGGTGGCAAGAATCCGGCCTGGACCAGCTACGAAAAATTCCGCACCGTGATCGAGAAGAAAATGTTCTCGAATACCGAGGAATTGCTGCCGGTGATTTCGTTCAATGCCAAAGCGAGCGCCGAGGACGCGACCAAGCATGCCGACTTCGTGGCGCGCATGGTCGAGAAAGGCTACACGCCGAAACAGGTGCGACTGTTGTGCGAGTGGTATCTGCGGGTACGTAAATCCTCGTAGGTGGAAGGAGTCCCCGTCCACGCGTAACGCGTGGGGGGGATGCTCCCAAGCTACCTCGACAAGAGGATGGTTGGCGGAACCGTGGATGGGCGCGCTTGAAGTGTAGTCCCTGTCCCACCAAAGTCCGGTATGCCAACCACGTAACGCCGTGGCGCGTTACTATAGTGGGACCGGGTGGTATTCCGGCCCGCCGCGAATTTGAGCAGGAGGCCTGTTTTGACTTACCTCATCGACCGACGCTTGCAGGGCAAGAACAAGTCTGCGGTCAACCGCGAACGCTTCTTGCGCCGCTACAAGGCGCAAATCAAGGATGCGGTGGGCCGGGCGATCAAGGGTCGCTCGATCACAGACATCGAAAATGGCGAAAAGGTCTCGATTCCCGTCAAGGACGTGAACGAACCCCGCTTCGGACACGCGCATGGCGGTGTCTGGGAGACCGTCAACCCCGGCAATACCGAATACCAGAAAGGCGACCAGTTCAACCGTCCGCGCGGCGGCGGCGGCGCCGGCCGCGGCAAGGCGGGCAACAGCGAGCAGACCACCGAAGACGATTTCATCTTCGAACTGAGCCGCGAAGAATTCATGAATTACTTCTTCGAGGATCTCGAGCTGCCGAACATGATCAAGACGCAGCTGACCCAGGTCGTCGAATTCAAGAACCAGCGCGCCGGCTACAATATCTCCGGCACGCCCTCGAACATCCACGTGCTGCGCTCGCTGCGCGGGGCGCTGGGACGCCGCATCGCCGTCGGCGGACCGTCGCGCAAGCAACTCACCGCGCTCGAGCACGAACTGCGCGAACTGCGCGAGAACGGTGCCGAGGACGACGACCCGCAAGTCCTCGAACTCAAGCACAAGATCCACCACCTGCACACGCGGCTGCTGGCGATCCCCTTCATCGACCCGATCGACCTGCGCTACAGCAACCGGATCAAGATCCCGAAGCCGTCGACCGCGGCGGTGATGTTCTGCATCATGGACGTATCGGGCTCGATGGACGAGAGCCGCAAGGACACCGCCAAGCGCTTCTTCATCCTGCTGTACCTGTTCCTGAAGCGCGTGTACGAAAAGATCGAAGTGGTCTTCATCCGCCACCACACGGCCGCGGCCGAGGTCGACGAGAACGAGTTCTTCCATTCGCGCGAATCCGGCGGCACGGTCGTGTCCTCGGCGCTGCACATGCTGAACAAGATCGTTACCGAGCGCTACAGCAACGGCGACTGGAACAGCTACGTGGCGCAGGCGTCCGACGGCGACAACTGGGACAACGACTCGGTGCTGTGCAAGCAGATCCTCAACAGCCAGATCATGCCCCGGGTGCAGTACTACACCTATGTCGAGATCACCGACGGTCCGCCCCAGAACCTGTGGGAGCAGTATGCCGAAGTGGCGACCACGCATCCGAACTTCGCCATGCAGAAGATCGTGACGCCGGCCGATATTTATCCCGTGTTCCGTGAACTGTTCAAGAAGCAGCCCAAATAAACGGTAGACAGCAGCAATGCAAAGCGAGGCCCGCTCATGCCAAGAGATCCCAACAACCCGCGCGCCCTGCCCGAACAGTCGGAGTGGACCTTCGACCTGATCGAACAGGCGCACGAGGAAATCCGCCGGGTGGCCAGAAAGTTCGGCCTGGACACCTACCCCAACCAGCTCGAAATCATCACTGCCGAACAAATGATGGATGCCTACACCTCGGTGGGCATGCCGGTGTCATACAACCACTGGTCCTTCGGCAAGCACTTCCTCAGCACGGAAAAAAGCTACAAGCGCGGCCAGATGGGCCTGGCGTACGAGATCGTGATCAACTCGAATCCGTGCATCGCCTACCTGATGGAGGAAAACAGCCTGACCATGCAGGCGCTGGTGATTGCCCACGCCGCTTATGGCCACAACTCCTTCTTCAAGGGGAATTACCTGTTCCGCACCTGGACCGATGCCGACGCCATCGTCGACTACATGGTCTTTGCCAAGAACTACATCGCCGAATGCGAGCAGCGGCACGGCATCGACGCCGTCGAAGACGTGCTCGACTCCTGCCATGCGCTGCAGAACTACGGCGTCGACCGCTACAAGCGGCCGGCCAAGCTGTCGGTTGCGCAGGAACAGAACCGCCAGAAGGAGCGCGAGGAATACATCCAGTCCCAGGTGAACGAGCTGTGGCGCACGCTGCCGCGCCGCGAGGAAACCCAGAAGGATGCCGCCGCACCGCCGCGCTTCCCGGTCGAGCCCGAGGAAAACCTGCTGTACTTCATCGAGAAGTACGCGCCGTTGCTGGAACCCTGGCAGCGCGAGCTGGTGCGTATCTCGCGCAAGATCTCGCAATACTTCTATCCGCAACGCCAGACCCAGGTGATGAACGAGGGCTGGGCCACCTTCTGGCACTACACCATCCTGCAAGAGCTGCACAAGGAAGGCATCGTCGGCGACGGCTTCATGATGGAGTTCCTGCAGAGCCATACCAACGTCGTGTTCCAGCCGGCCGCCACCAGCCCTTATTACAGTGGCATCAATCCCTACGCGCTGGGATTCGCGATGATGATGGACATCAAGCGCATCTGCGAGAATCCGACCGAGGAAGATCGCACCTGGTTCCCGGACATTGCCGGCAGCGACTGGATCAAGACGCTGGACTTCGCCATGCGCAACTTCAAGGATGAAAGTTTCATTGCCCAGTACCTGTCGCCCAAGCTGATCCGCGAATTCCACTTCTTCGCCGTGCTGGACGACGACCGCAGCGACAAATTGACGATTTCGGCGATCCACGACGAAGCCGGCTACCGTTACGTGCGCCAGCAGTTGGCCGAGCAGTACAACCTGGGCAACCGCGAACCCAATATCCAGGTGTGGCAAGTGAATACGCGCGACGACCGCGCCCTCACCCTGCGCCATACGCAATTCCAGCGCCGTCCGCTCAACCAGCAGGCGCATGAAGTACTGAAGCACGTGGCCCGCCTATGGGGCTTCGACGTGCGCCTCGAAACCGTCGACCCATCCGGCCGCGTGGTAAGCAGCCTCGAGTGCCGGCGCGAAAAGCGCGCGCGTTACTGAGGTCCAGGCTTTCTTTCCCTCCGCCCGTACCCTTCCGTGCGGGCTTTTTTTCGGCTGCTGCAGCGACCGCGCCATCTCCCTCTATATATAGAGTGCACCGCCAGCGTGCCGCGCCCGCGTGCCCCGGCACCTGCTTGGTGCGAGCGCAAACATTCGTGGTCGAACAGGGTCGCCCGATTGAGAGAGCGCTTCTCGTCATTACGTTACTTATCTGATATTGTTCAAAAACCATCTTACATGCACACTGAGCCATATCAAGAGCCGATATCCATATAAGGTCCTCTTATGGCTTTCGCCTTGTTTTTAAAGGGTTTTTTGTTCAACAGGACACCCACTGGCATGTAAATTGGTTATAGTTAGCAGAAACACCACGACGGTTTCACCATATATTTGCTAAGTAGCAAATTCAGCATGGAAAATTTGGCAGAAGGTCTCTATTGCCTGATCTTCCACGCATCAAAAAAGGGCACCACTTGACATTGTTAAACGGCTAAGTTTTTGCGTCGTCGATGGGCCTGCGGATTCTTCATACTGATGTGCTTGTTTGCTTGTTTTTACAGGCAAATAGCCTCTCTTTGAGGGCATAAAAATGTATGTGCAAAAAAGAATTCGTAGGTATAATTCGCCGATGTCCCGGATGCGGCTCTTAGCATTTTGTCGTGTTTAGTGGGTTTGGTAGCAACAAAAAAGGTTGGTATTGGAGAAAGCAGGATGAATTTTTCGCAAGAGAAGAACGCCGGGAAGAATTTCACTGGTATCGCCATTGTTATCGTCTTGCACCTGATTGTCGCTTACGGGCTGGTTACCGGTCTCGGAAAGCGCATGGTCGCCAAGATGATGGAACCAGTGGAGACCAAGATTATCGAGGAAGTGAAACCGCCGCCACCACCGGATGTTCCGCCCCCGCCGCCACCGCCGGAAATGAAGGCTCCACCGCCTCCATTCATCCCGCCGGTTGAAGTGCAGGTGCAGACCCCGCCGCCGCCGCAGAATGTGATCGCTAACACGACCACTGCGAAACCGGCAACGACGGAGATCAACCGCACGCCACCGGCACAGCCGGCCCCTCCGGCACCGGCAGCACCGGCCAAGGGTCCTTCGCGTACCGAGGCAGTGGCAGACTTCAACACCTGCGCGAAACCGGAATACCCGAAATCGTCGCTGCGTAATGAAGAAACGGGTGTGTCGACCATTTCGTTCCTGATTGGCGTGGATGGTCATGTGATGGATTCCAAGATGGCGAAGTCGAGTGGCTTCCGCGATCTGGATAAAGCTGCGCAGTCAGCTCTTGGTAAATGCCGATTCAAGCCAGCAATGGTTGATGGGGCGCCCCAACAAGCATGGGTAGCAGTGCAGTACGTCTGGACTTTGGAATAAACCGGGACGGCAGCAACGTCTCAAACTGTGATTTTCGTTGTCATCTGTTCAGCGAACTGTTCATTTTAATTTTTGGAGGAAGCATGTTTAAGAATACCCGTTTGTCCGCTCTGCTGGCGGCTGTCCTGTTCTCGGTTACGGCAGCTTCGGCGCTGGTGTCCGCACCGGCCGTGGCCCAAGACCAGGCTGCAGCATCCGCCCCGGCAGCTCCTGCGGCTGACGCAGCAGCACCTGCAGCAGCACCGGCTACCGACGCAGCAGCAGCTCCGGCTGCAGGCGCCCCGGCCGCAGCTGAAGGCAAGAAAGAAGAAGTCGAGAACCCGTTCGGCATCCAGGCCGTGTGGGAAGGCGGCGTCGTGTCGCGCGGCACCCTGATCATCCTGGCCCTGATGTCGATGGGTTCGTGGTACATCCTGATCACCAAGCTGATCGACCAGTCGAAGATCTTCCGTCAGTCGAAGGAAACCAACCAGAAGTTCTGGAAAGCACCGTCGATCGCTGCCGGTTCGGCACAACTGACCGAAGGCTCGCCGTTCCGCTTCATCGCTGAAACCGGCACCAAGGCAACCCAGCACCACGACGGCGCCCTGCTCGAGCAGATCGACCTGTCGACCTGGACCACCATGCAGATCCAGCGCGCTGTGGACAAAGTCCAGTCGCGTCTGCAGGATGGCCTGTCGTTCCTGGCAACCGTCGGCTCGACCGCACCGTTCATCGGTCTGTTCGGTACCGTCTGGGGTATTTACAACGCACTGACCAACATCGGTATGACCGGTAACGCGTCGATCGACAAGGTTGCAGGTCCGGTGGGTGAAGCACTGATCATGACCGCATTCGGTCTGTTCGTTGCAGTTCCGGCCGTTCTGGGCTACAACTGGCTGGTCCGTCGTAACAAGACCGCAATGGAAGACGTCCGTTCGTTCAGCGCCGACGTGCACTCCGTCCTGATCTCGGGCGCAATGCACACCTCGGAAGCTGCCCGCGCTGTCGCTGGCACTAAAAAGGTTGGCTAATCATGTCGATGAGTGTTGGCTCCGATAGCGGAGAAGATACCGTCATGTCAGAGATCAACACCACGCCCCTCGTGGACGTGATGTTGGTTCTGCTGATCATCTTTCTGATCACCAGCCCGGTTGTTCTTAAACTGCAGAAGATCAAACTGCCCGTCGAGACCAACCAGACTGCTAAAACCACGCCGGAAGACGTGAACATTGTCGTCAACAAGGATGGCGATATGTACTGGAACCAGCACAAGCTGGCCAATACCGACGAACTCTTCGAATTCCTGAAGAAAGAAGCGGTGAAAGTGCCCCAGCCGGAAGTGAAGATTCGTGGCGACCAGGAAACCCGCTACGAAGCAATCGGCAGGGTGCTCTACACGGCCCAGCGTGCGGCGATTCAGAAAGTCGGCTTCATCACCGAAATTCCTGATAAGGGCTGATCGAAGTGAAGAGGGGCCCGCCCCTCTTCCGATGATGACCCCGCAGCCCGGTATAGGAAGATCCCTCGCGGGAAACCCGTATCGGGCTGGTTCCCAAGATTTGAAAGGAAGCACTCATGTCTATGAACGTTGGTTCACCCGGAGGCGCAAGCGCCGATCCGGAACCGATGATGGAAATGAACATGACGCCGCTGATCGACGTCATGCTGGTGCTGATCATTATGATGATCATCACCATTCCAAAGCAAAACCATTCGGTCAACTTGAACATGCCGGTCGGCACTCCGCCACCGTCGACCAACGAGCCGCAAGTGGTCACGATCGACGTGGACTTCGATGGTACTGTCCTCTGGGACAACACCCCGATCCCGGATCGCGCCACTCTCGAAGCCAAGCTGTCCAACGTGGCGGCGATGGCCGATCAGCCGGAAGTGCATCTGCGTCCGAACAAGCTGGTCGAGTACAAGGTTGTCGCTGGGGTGATGGCGTCGGCTCAACGTCTTGGTGTCACCAAGATCGGTATGGTCGGCAACGAACAGTTCCAGTAAATCGCTTTGGCTATAATGAACACGGCAGGGTTTCCCTGCCGTGTCTATTTTGAATGAAAGAATGTCGATAATGTCCAAGTTCCGCCTCGCACACCTCGGCCTCGCACTGGCCGCACTCGGATTCACCGCCGCCGTCCCGGTGGTTGGCCTGGCCCCGGCCTACGCCGCCGAGACCCTCCGTCCCGAAGTCGGCAAGCCGCTGCAAGAAGCGCAGCAACTGATGAAGCAGGGCAAGAACAAGGAAGCCCTGAACCGTCTGCATGACCTCGACAAGGTCGGCAACAAGTCGGCAAACGAAACTTACCTGATCGAACGCACCCGTGCCGGTGCCGCCTCGAGCGCAGGTGACTATGCCGCCGCCGCCAAGTCCTTCGAATACCTGATCGGCTCCGGCAAGCTGTCGGCCTCCGAAAAAGCCCAGATGTCGAAAGGCCTCATCGGCATCTACATGCGTGGTGGCGACCTGGGCAAGGCAAACGCTGCCATCCAGGCCCAGCTCAAAGAACGCGACGATCCCGAACTGCGCGCCTACCTGCTGCAGAACTACTACAAGCAGGGCAACACCGCCGCCCTGGAAACCGAACTGCGCAATGCCGAGAAGAACGGCCGCATGAGCGAAGACCAGCTCGGCATGCTCGCCAACATCCAGCTCAAGAAGGGCGACAAGGTCGGCTACGTCAACACCATCGAGAAACTGGCCGCGAATTATCCGAAGGCCCAGTACTGGACCGACCTGCTGAACCGCGTGCAAGGCAAGCCTGGCTTCTCCGGCCGCCTGGCCGTCGACATCTACCGCCTGAAGCTGGCCAACGGCCTGTTGAAGAAGCCGAGCGAGTACATGGAAATGGCCCAGCTGGTCCTGCAGGCCAAGGCCCCGGCCGAAGCGATCAAGATCATCGACAAGGGCTACAAGGCCGGCGCACTGGGTACCGGTGCCGACGCCGCGCGTCACCAGCGCCTGAAGGACCTGGCCGAGAAGACCCTGGCCGAGCAGAACAAGACCGCCGCCGCCGACGAAGCCGCGCTGACCAAGGCCAACGACAACGACGGCCTGGTCGCCCTGGGCTACAGCCTGGTGCAGTCGGGCCAGGCCGACAAGGGCCTCAAGATGATGGAAGCCGCCATCAAGGCCGGCAACCTGAAGTACCCGGAAGATGCCAAGCTGCACCTGGGCGAAGCCTACGCCGTCGCCGGCAAGAAGCAGCAGGCCATCAACACGCTGAAAGGCGTGGGCGGCAAGGACGGCACCGCCGAACTGGCCCGCTACTTCATCATGGCCATCAACAAGCCGCTGGCGTAAGTCAACGCGCCATCCGGCACGCACTGCCGCCCATGCGGCAGTGCCTCCAAAGCGCTGCCCGCGTTCCCGCAGGCGGCGCTTTTTACGTTTACGCGACCCGACGCGGCCCACTGCGCATGCCTTTCCCCTGCCCCGTGCTTTCGGCCATTGCGCTTTGCAACATCGCAGTTGCCGTATAATCTGGTATTTCGCCTCGGAGCACGAATCATCCAATGAAGGTATTTCGCGGACTTCCCAACGACAGGGCGCGTGCCCCGTGCGCACTCACGATCGGCAACTTCGACGGTGTCCACCGCGGACACCAGGCGCTGTTGGCCCACGTGACCGCCAGTGCGCGGCGCCTCGGGCTGGAATCCGCCGTGATGACGTTCGAGCCGCATCCGCGCGAATATTTTGCGCAGCGCAGCGGGGACCTGTCCAAGGCCCCGGCCCGCATTGCCAACCTGCGCGACAAGCTGGAATCGCTGTCGAATGCCGGCATCGACCGCGTCATCGTCGAGCATTTCAACGAGCATTTCGCCGCCATGTCGCCGCGGGAATTCACCGAGCGCGTGCTGGTCGAAGGCCTGCACGTCAAATGGCTGATGGTGGGCGACGATTTCTGCTACGGCGCCCGGCGCGCCGGCAATGTTGCCCTGCTGGCCGAAGCCGGCAAGGAGTACGGCTTCGAAGTGCACAGCCTGCCCGCCGTGCTGCACGACGCCACCCGCATCTCGTCCTCGGCCGTGCGCAGCGCGCTGGCGGCCGCCGATTTCGACGCCACGCGCGCCCTGCTCGGCCACCCGTATTCGATGTCCGGCCACGTGATCCACGGCGCCAAGCTGGGCCGCACGCTGGGTTTCCCGACGCTGAACCTGCGCGTGGTGCACCGCCCGGCCCTGGCCGGCATCTTCGTGGTGCAGGTGCACGGCCTGGGACCGCAGCCGCTGCCGGCCGTCGCCAGCCTGGGCGTGCGTCCGACCGTCGAGGACGCGGGCCGCATGCTGCTCGAAGTACACGTGTTCGACTATAACCAGCCCTGCTACGGCAAGCTGGTGCAAGTGGAATTCCTCGCCAAGCTGCGCGACGAGGAAAAATACGTCGACCTGCCCACGCTGACGGCCGCCATCGAGCGCGACGCCCAACAGGCGCGTGCCTGGTTCGCCCAGCGCGCCGGCGCCCTCACCGCCACCGATCGAATTTGAACACCGTCATCCGCGGCGCCGCGGCTTCGGCCGCCGCGCCCTGCTTGTCCATGTTCGCACCCAACAGCAGTCCACCTTAGAAAAGTCCTATGTCCGATACCAAACCAGGCCAAAAAGGCGCCAAGAAGCCCGAAAACAAATACCCGGTCAACATGACCGATACCCCCTTCCCGATGCGCGGCGACCTCGCCAAACGCGAACCGGGCTGGGTCAAGCAATGGCAAGACAAGAAAATCTACGAGCGCGTGCGCAAGGCCGCCGCCGGCCGTCCGAAATTCATCCTGCACGACGGTCCCCCCTACGCCAACGGCGACATCCACCTCGGCCACGCAGTCAACAAGATCCTGAAGGACATGGTCGTCAAATCGCGCACCATGGCCGGCTTCGATGCGCCCTACGTGCCGGGCTGGGATTGCCATGGCATGCCGATCGAGATCCAGATCGAAAAACTGTACGGCAAGAACCTGCCGACCGCCGAGGTCCTGCAAAAGGCGCGCGCCTACGCGCTCGAGCAGATCGACCGCCAGCGCGCCGGCTTCATCCGCCTGGGCGTGCTCGGCGAATGGGACAACCCTTACATGACCATGGCCTACGGTAACGAAGCCGACGAGCTGCGCGCCCTCGGCACGCTGCTGGACAAGGGTTATGTCTACCGCGGCTTGAAGCCGGTCAACTGGTGCTTCGATTGCGGTTCGGCGCTGGCCGAGGCGGAAGTCGAATACCAGGACAAGCGCGACCCGGCGATCGACGTCGGCTTCCCGTTCGCGGAACCGGACAAGCTCGCCGCCGCCTTCGGCCTGGACGCACTGCCGGCCGGTGACGGCTTCATCGTGATCTGGACCACGACCCCGTGGACCATCCCGTCGAACCAGGCGCTGAACGCGCACCCGGAAGTCACTTACGCGCTGGTGAAGACCGTCCGTAACGACAAACCGGTGCTGCTGATCCTGGCCAAGGACCTGGTCGAATCCGTCCTGCAGCGCTACAAGGTGGAAGGCGAGATCGTCGCCGAGACCACGGGCGCCCAGCTGGACGGCATCCGCTTCAAGCACCCGCTGCACGCCGCCGATCCGTTCTATGACCGCACTTCGCCGGTCTACCTGGCCGACTACGTCACCACCGACAGCGGCACCGGCGTGGTCCACTCGGCGCCGGCCTACGGTATCGAAGACTTCCAGTCGTGCAAGGCGCACGGCATGAAGGACGAGGACATCCTGAAGCCGGTGCTGGGCGACGGCCGCTTCGCCGCCACCCTGCCGCTGTTCGGCGGCATGACGATCTGGGAAGCGAGCAAGCCGATCGTCGCGGCGCTGACCGAAGCCGGCGCCCTGTTCGAATTCAAGATGTTCGAGCACAGCTACATGCACTGCTGGCGCCATAAGACCCCGATCGTCTACCGCGCCACCAACCAGTGGTTCGCCGGCATGGACATCACGCCGAAGGACGGCGGCCCGACCCTGCGCGAGACCGCGCTGGCCGGCATCGCGGAAACGCAATTCTTCCCGGACTGGGGGCAGGCGCGCCTGCACGGCATGATCGCCAACCGTCCGGACTGGACCCTGTCGCGCCAGCGCCAGTGGGGCGTGCCGATGGCCTTCTTCATCCACAAGGAAACCGGCGCGCTGCACCCGCGCACCCCGGAACTGCTGGAACAGGTGGCCAAGCTGATCGAAGCGAACGGCATCGACGCATGGCACCAGCTGGACGCGCGCGAACTGCTCGGCATTGAGGCCGACACCTACGAAAAGAACCGCGACACCCTGGACGTCTGGTTCGACTCCGGCTCGACCCACCAGACCGTGCTGCGCGGCTCGCACAAGGAACAATCCGCGTTCCCGGCCGACCTCTACCTGGAAGGTTCGGACCAGCACCGCGGCTGGTTCCACTCGTCGCTGCTGACCTCGTCGATGCTGAACGGCCGTCCGCCGTACAAGGCGCTGCTGACCCACGGCTTCACGGTCGACGAGAACGGCAAGAAGATGTCGAAGTCGCTCGGCAACACGATGGCGCCGCAAAAGATCTCGGATACCCTCGGTGCCGACATCCTGCGCCTGTGGGTCGCGTCGACCGACTACACCGGCGAGCTGTCGATCGGCGAAGAGATCCTGAAGCGCGTGACGGAATCCTACCGCCGCATCCGCAACACGCTGCGCTTCCTGTTGGCGAACACCTCGGACTTCGACCCGGCCGTCAACGCCGTGCCGGTGGCCGAGATGTTCGAGATCGACCGCTATGCGATCGCCGAAACCGCGCGCCTGCAGGCGGACGTTGCCGCCCACTTCGAGCGCTACGAATTCCACCCGGTGGTCTCGCGCCTGCAGATCTTCTGCTCGGAAGACCTGGGCGGCTTCTACCTCGACCTGCTGAAGGACCGCCTGTACACCACCGGCGTGGATTCGCTGGCGCGCCGCTCGGCCCAGACCGCGCTGTGGCACATCGCGCACAGCCTGCTGCGCCTGATGGCACCGATCCTGTCCTTCACCGCCGAGGAAGCCTGGGCCGTGTTCGCCGGCGACAAGGCCTTTGCCGAGGCCGACGACACCATCTTCACCCAGACCCTGTGGGCCTTCCCGGAAATCGCGGACAGCGCCGCCCTGCTGGAGAAGTACGCGCTGATCAGGAGCGTACGCAACGACGTCACCAAGCAGCTGGAAGAAGTACGCGGTTCGGGTGCGATCGGTTCCTCGCTGCAGGCCGAACTGGCGCTGAAGGCGGCGGGCGACAAGTACCGCGCGCTGGCCAGCCTGGAGGACGACCTGAAGTTCGTGTTCATCACCTCGCAGGCAAGCGTCGAGCAGGTCGAGGACGCGGCCCAGGAAGCCGTGGCCGTGACCCCGTCGGACGCCGAGAAGTGCGAGCGCTGCTGGCACTACCGCCGCGACGTCGGCCACGACCCGGCCCACCCGGGTTTGTGCGCCCGCTGCACGAGCAACCTGTTCGGCAGCGGTGAGAAGCGCCGCTTCGCGTAAATAAAAAAAAGTGTCCTGCATCCGGCACGTCCGGGTGCAGGCGCTCCGCGAGTTCCCATCCTCTCCATCGACATGGCCACCAAAAAAAAATCAACATCGTCCGGCGCCGCCGCCGGTTCCAGCCTCCTGCCCTGGCTGGGCGTCGCCTTCATCGTGATCCTGGTCGACCAGATCACCAAGATCACCATCACGCGCACCTTCATGCACGGCGAAGAAAAGCCGATCACCAGCTTCTTCAACCTGGTGCTGGCATATAACCCGGGCGCGGCCTTCAGCTTCCTGGCGGCCCAGGGCGGCTGGCAGCGCTGGTTCTTCGGCGCCATCGCGCTGGTGGCGGTCGGCTTCATCCTGCACCTGCTGCGCAAGCACGCCGGCCAGCGCATGTTCTGCTGGGCGCTGGCGCTGATCATGGGCGGCGCCCTCGGCAACCTGATCGACCGCGTCGCCTACGGCCACGTGATCGACTTCCTCGATTTCTACTGGCGCGGCATCGGCCACTTCCCGGCCTTTAATATTGCCGACAGCGCGATCTGTCTCGGCGCTTTCCTGTTCATCGTCGACGAGCTGCGTCGGGTGAACAAGAAGTAAATACGGAAGGAAATTCCATGAGCATGGACCTGAAGGGCAAGAAGATCGTCCTCGGCCTGTCCGGCGGCGTGGCCTGCTACAAGGCCGCGGAACTGTGCCGCGCCCTGACCAAGGAAGGGGCCAGCGTGCAGGTCGTGATGACCGACGCCGCCACCCACTTCATCGGCGCGGTGACGATGCAGGCGCTGTCCGGGCATCCGGTGTATACCGACCAGTGGGATGGCCGCATCCCCAACAACATGGCCCACATCGACCTGACGCGCGGCGCCGACGCGATCCTGATCGCGCCCTGCTCGGCCGATTTCATTTTCAAGCTGGCGCACGGGGCCACGGACGACCTGCTGTCGACGCTGTGCCTGGCGCGTCCGCACACGGTGCCGCTGCTGGTGGCGCCGGCCATGAACGTCGAGATGTGGGAAAAGCCGGCGACCCAGCGCAACGTGGCCCAGTTGCGCGACGACGGCATCGGCATCTTCGGCCCCGCTGCCGGCTCCCAGGCCTGCGGCGAGACCGGCATGGGCCGCATGCTGGAACCCCACGAACTGCTGGAAGAATTGATTGCCTCGTTCCAGCCGAAGGTCCTGGCCGGCAAGCGCGTCCTGATCACGGCCGGACCGACCTACGAAGCGATCGACCCGGTGCGCGGCATCACCAATCTGTCCTCGGGCAAGATGGGCTATGCGATCGCACGCGCGGCGCGCGAAGCCGGCGCCGAGGTGACCCTGGTATCCGGTCCGACCGCCCTCGATGCGCCGCACGGCGTGCGCCGCATCGACGTGCGCAGCGCGCAGGAGATGCTGGACGCGGTGATGGCGGGCGTCGCCGGCCAGCACGTGTTCATCGGCGTGGCGGCGGTGGCCGACTGGCGCGTCGAGAACGCGAGCGAGCACAAGATCAAGAAGGACGGCAGCGCCGCGCCCCAATTGCAGTTTGCGCCGAATCCCGACATCCTCGCCAGCGTGGCCGCCACCACCTCGCTGAGCGGCTGGCCCTACTGCGTCGGCTTTGCCGCCGAATCGCAGAACCTGATCGAATTCGGCGCCGTCAAACGCGAAAAGAAGGGCATACCCTTGCTCGTTGGCAATATCGGCCCGCAGACCTTCGGGCAGGATGAGAACGCTATCGTGCTGTTCGACGACAGCGGCCACACGGTCCTGCCGCGCGCAGGCAAGCTGGCGCTGGCGCGTCAGCTGGTGTCCGAAATCGCCAAGCGCCTGGAACAGCGTTCGCTGCTGGACTGACCATTCAACACGCTTTACTAAGCAAGCCTCACGTATCAAGCATCAATGAAACAGATCGACCTCAAAATCCTCGACCCGCGCATGCAGGACTTCCTGCCGGCCTATGCAACGACCGGCAGCGCCGGCCTGGACCTGCGCGCCTGCGTCGACGCGCCGCTCACGATCGAGCCCGGCCAGACCGTGCTGGTGCCGACCGGCCTCGCCATCCACCTCGGCGATCCGGGCTACGCCGCCATGATCCTGCCGCGCAGTGGACTCGGCCACAAGAACGGCATCGTGCTCGGTAATCTGGTAGGCTTGATCGACTCGGATTACCAGGGGCAACTGATGGTGTCCACCTGGAACCGCAGCCAGTCCGCCTTCACCCTGCAGCCGATGGACCGCCTGGCCCAGCTGGTCGTGGTGCCGGTGCTGCAGGTGGGCTTCAACGTCGTCGACGACTTTACGTCGAGCGAGCGCGGTGCCGGCGGCTTCGGCAGCACCGGAAAAGAATAAACGATATAAACAATATGAGGAGCCTATGATTCGCCATTTGCGCCTGCCCGCGCTGGGCATGTCCCTTGCCTTGCTGCTGTCGGCCTGCGCCACGCAGGACATCCGTCCGCTCCCGACCACGCCGGGCACGGTGCAGCGCCAGCCGGAAGCACCGGCCTTGTCGCCGGAGATCAGCGCCGCCGCCGACACGCTGACCAAAATGGCCGACCTGCAGGACCGCCTGTACAAGGTCGCGGCGCCGCTCCTCATCCAGAACGCGGAACTGTGCAAGGGCCAGGCCCGACCGCTGCTCGGCTTCACCGCCAAGAACCGCTGGTCCTACCCGGGCGACTACAACGAAGCTGCCCACGTCGCCTTCGGCATGGACGAACGCCTGCAGGTGACGGGCGTCCTGGCCGGTAGCGGCGCCGCGCGCGCCGGCCTGCAGGGCGGCGACGTGCTGCTCGCCGCCGGCGGCAAGCCGCTGCCGACCGGCCAGCATGCGCTGTCGCAGGCCGGCACCATCTTCAACCGCATCATCGCTTCCCAGGCCAGCATGCCGCTGACGATCGAGCGCCGCGGCAGCGAACGCCAGATGGCGATCCCGGTCACGCGCGCCTGCGCCTTCGCGATCGACGTCGGCAACGCCGACAACGTGAATGCCTACGGCGACGGCTCGCGCGTGCTGGTCACGCGCGGCATGATCCGCTTCACGCGCGACGACGACGAACTGGCCTTCGTGGTCGCCAAGACCATGGCGCACAACATGCTCGGCCACCCGGCGACCCAGCGCAACCAGGCGACCATCGGCAGCATCATCGACAACCTGCGCAGCATCAATCCGGACACCTCGATGCTGATCGGCAGCGGCGGGATCAAGGCCATGCCGGCCGACGCCGACGCCGCGGCCGACCGCCTCGGCATCTACCTGGCGGCCCGCGCCGGCTACGACGTGGCCGACGCCCCGGCCTTCTGGCGGCGTTTGGCCGAGGCCTATCCGGCATCGGTGCTGAACGGCTATACGGCGAACCACCCGGCGCTGCCGGCGCGCATGGCGGCGGTGGAGCGGGCGCTGAACGAAGTCAAGAGCAAGCGCTCCGGCAAGAAGGCCTTGATGCCGTAATACCTTCCAGCTTGTCGTTCTTGGCATTGCCAGGAACGACGTGGTGGCCCTGCTCTTACCCTCCTTGCAGCACCCCTCCTCCGTTTCTTGTACCATTGCCAATCCGCGCCCTTCCCCGAATTCAAAAGCAAGAACCGGGAAGCCCGGGCGTGCGCCGCCGTCGATAATCCTCTCCCTTCCCCAGGGATAGCACAACCATGAACACCGCAAACCTGCTGCGCCTCATCCTGCTCGCCGCCATCTGGGGCGGTTCCTTCCTGTTCATGCGCATCAGCGCGCCAGTGCTCGGGCCCGCCGTCCTGATCGGATTGCGGGTGCTGTTCGCCGCCCTGTTCCTGGCCGCCGTCGGCCTGGTGCTGAAGAAGCGCCTGCACCTGCGCGCGCACTGGAAGCATTACTTCATCCTCGGCTTCTTCAATTCGGCGCTGCCGTTCCTGCTGTTCGCCTTTGCCGCGCGCACGCTGTCGGCCTCGGTGCTGTCGGTGCTGAATGCGACCGCGCCGATGTGGGGCGCACTGCTCGGCGCCGTGTGGTCGAGGCAAAAGGTAGGACTGAAGAGCGGCATCGGCCTGGTGCTGGGGACGGTGGGCGTCGCGCTGCTGGTCGGCTTCGACCACGTGGCGGCCCGGCCCGGCGCCGGCATCGCGGTGGCGGCGGCCTTGCTGGCGGCCTTCAGCTACAGCGTGGCCAGCCTGTACGCGCGCTCGGCCAAGAGCGTGGAACCATTCGCCAACGCCCACGGCACCATGTGGACCTCGGCCCTGATGGTGCTGCCGGTGCTGCCGCTGTTCCCGGCCACGGGCAGCTTCACGCCCGGCATCGCCGCGGCGGTGCTGGCGCTGGGCGTGCTGTGCAGCGGCATCGCCTACATCCTGTACTTCAAGCTGATCGAGGAAGTCGGCACCACCTCGGCCCTCACGGTGACCTTCCTGAACCCGGTGTTCGGCATCCTGTGGGGCGCGCTGTTCCTGCACGAGACCATCGGCTGGTACACCATCGTGGGGTCGGCCATCGTGCTGGTCGGTACCGCGCTGGTGACCGGCTTCGTGCCCCGCTTCGGGCGCGCCGCGTCGCTGTCCGCACCCGCCAAGTGATGCGCCGCCGGCTCGACATCGCCCTGCCCGCCGGCTACCGCCGCGAAGATGCACTCGCCTTCCACGGGCGCGATGCCGAAGGCCTGGCCGAACGGATCGAGGGCGGCACGATCCGCAAGGGCGTGCTGCTGGACGGCGTGCCGGTACAGCTCCAGATCGTGCTCGACGGCGACCTGGCCCGCTGCACGGTCGATGCCGCCGCGGACAGCATCCCGCCGCTGGCCGAGGCCGCGCTGGTGAACATGCTCGGCCTGCGCATCGACCCGGCATCGTTCGAAGCAGCGGTGCGCGACGATCCGCTGTTCGGCCCGGTGGTGCGGCGCACGCCGGGCCTGCGCGTGATCCAGGCCGCCACCGTGTTCGAGGCGCTGACCTGGGCCATCATCGGCCAGCAGATCAACCTGCCGTTCGCGATCGCGCTGCGCCGCACTTTCATCGAGCAGGCCGGCCGCCCGCATGCGGACGGCTTGTGGTGCTATCCGGAAGCGCCGGACGTGGCTCGCCTCGACGTTGAACAACTGACCAGCCGCAAGTTCTCGCGTGCCAAGGCGGACACCCTGCTGCGCCTGGCAGAGCTGGTGGCGGATGGCGAATTGTCGCTCGATCCGGCGCCGGACGGCGGCCTGGCCGCGACCGCCGCGCGCCTGCTGGCGATCAAGGGCATCGGCCCCTGGACCGTGAACTACGCGATGCTGCGCGGCTATGGCGATCCCGACTGTTCCCTGCACGGCGACATCGCCGTGCGCAGCGCGATCGGGCGCCTGCTGGGTACGGACACCCGGCCGAACATCGCCGAAGCCGAAGCCTTCCTGCAAGCCTACCGTCCGCAGCGCACGATGGCGGCGGCCTACCTGTGGGCCAGCCTGAACCAGCTCAGTGGCTGAATGTATCGGATGACAGTGGTGCGCAACCGACAGCTTGCGCTAGACTGCACCCTTTCTGCGGTCAAGCCGCTAGACTGGCCTTACATCCCAACGGCATAGGCCGACTCCGCGAGGATCCCGTGATTCAGAAAACAGTCATCCTGGCACTGCTGCTGGGCAGCGCCGCTTGTCACCACGCCCGGGCGCAAACAGGGACCGTGCCCGCCACCGACAGCGGCGAACCCGGCGCCTACCTGTCCCTGGAGTTCGGCAACGGCCGCATCTACGGCAGCAACCCCGACGACGCTCCCGGTGGCTCGCGCTCGATGGGCCGCCGCGCCTTCGAGGCGCGCGCCGGACGTGAAGAGCCCTCCCCGCTGGGCCCGGGACGCATCGACTTCGTCCACTACAACGAGGGCCATCCCGACAACAACCACCGCGACGGCTTCGCCTTGCAATGGGTGGGCGTGCGTCCGCTCGGCAGCACCCTCACCGGCGAACTGGGCATCGGCCCCTACCTCAGCATGAACACGACCACCATCGACGGCCGCGAGGTCGACGATTCGCACTGGGGCCTGCTGCTGGGGGGCGCCTTGCGTCTGCCGCTGCGCTCGCTGCCGCCCGGCACCCACCTGCGCCTGGGTGTGAATTACGCATGGATGCCCGGCGCGCACCGTTCGGCCGCCGTGCTGCTCGGCCTCGGGCGCCAGTTCGGACCGGCGCAGCCCGAACCCGATACCGAACCGAAGACCGGCCCATGGTGGTTCGGCGGCTCGATCGGCAGGTCGATCACCAATATGTCGGATACCGATGGCGCGAATGCCGGCGTGCTGGAAGCCCGCAAATACCTCGATGAGCGCTTCGCGCACTGGGCCTTGTCTGGCAAGCTGATCTGGGAAGGCGATGATGGCCGGCGGGTCGACCGCGACGGCGTCGCCGCCCAGCTCTCCTACGTGCAGCAGGTGACGCCGCGCTTTGCGATGAGTGCGGGCGTCGGCCCCTACGTCGCCCGCAACGACCGCGACGAAGACGACAAGACGCGCGCCAACCTGTTGATCAGTTTCCAGGCCGAGCGCGCGCTGTCGAGCGAAACCCGCGCCTTCGTCAATTTCAACCGCGTCAAGACCTTCCGCCGGACCAATGACCGCGATCTGCTGCAGATAGGCATCCTAAGGCGTTTCCGGTAAGCGCGGCCCTCAGTTCAGGCGCGGCAAGCCTTCGAACTGCTGCGCGCCCTCGCCGGCAAACCGGATCAGTTCGGACAGCGGCACGGTGGCCAGGTTGTCGCTGCCGTAATGGCCGCCGAGCGCGCTCGGGATCTTGAGGCAATACTTGCGCCCGGCCGCCAGCGGTCCGAGCGTGGATTCGGCCAGTTGCACGGCCTCGGGCATGTACCAGTCGCGCAGGAAATCCTGGTTATAGGAGAGCGCATCGAGGGCGGCGCGGTCTTCGGCCACCGGTTCGCAGCGCAGGTCCTGGGGCGACAGGCGCCAGTACATGCCGTCCGCATCGCGGATGATGAGGTTGCCGAAGGCGTTTTCACCAAGCACCTCGGCCGCATCCAGGCCGACCCAGCCCCAGGCTTCGTTTATCTCGTCAACGGTAATCATGAACGCATGCTCCATTGGTCAATGTCAGGCAACGCTGATTTGACCGGCGCACGCCGACACTGTTGCGTCAGCTTGAACGGGATTTGCGCTGTGTCGAGCCGCCTCGGCTCAGGTCGACTGGTGCTGTTCGGGCGCAAGCCCTCGTCTGGACACCTTGCGCGCATTCGCGTTCTTGATCGCGTACACGCGCTGCGCGAGCATGCAGGCCGTGCGCAGGAACAGGGGCACCTTGCGCTGATGCGCGGGCGGACCAAAGCGGCCGCGCAGGTAGTCCCACATGCCGAGCAGGGCCGCGTCGCTGTAGGTGTAGCGACCATATTCGCGATAGCGGACGGCGTCGTACATGGCCTTGTCCACCAGCTTCAGGCGCAACAGGCGACGGTAGGCCGGCGGCGTATGCGTATCCAGGAACAGCATCTCGTTACGCTGCAGCAGATAGACCAGGTACAGCGGGAACTCTTCGAGTTCCTTGCGGTTTTCGTGGAACACCGTCGCATTCAGGGCACAGCGGACCATCCAGCCGTGTTTGACCAGGCGCATGCTGATATCGTCGTCGTCGTAGTAGGCAAACAGGCGGTCGTCCAGCGGCCCGGTATCCTTCAGCGCCTGCACCCGGTACAGCACCGCGGTGCCGTCGACCCAGACTTCTTCAGGATGTGCGTCCTGGAAACGGCGCGCCTCCTCGATGTCGAGGATGAGCCGGGTCTTGCGCTTATCCCAGTCATGGTAGTTGACGCAGCGTGCGATGTGGCCGTCATGGATGTCGCGCAGAACCGGCGACACCGCCCCGCAACGGGCATGGGCCTGTAGTTCCGCAACCAGCTCACGCAGGGTGCCAAGCTCGACCGTGGAATCGTTGTTCAGCAGCCAGATGTAATCGTAGCCTTCGCGGATCGCCAGTTCGATGGCGACATTATGGCCGCCAGTAAAGCCCAGGTTCTGCGGCAGGCATTTGAGCACCACGTCGCGCGCCACCAAGGCCGCGGACAGCGCCGCCGCCTCCTCATCACGCGACCCGTTGTCGATGACCAGCGTCGTCACGTCGGCAGGGGCAACCGCCACTTCGTTTTTCACCGAATCCAGGCAAGCCAGGGTTTTGGCGGTCCCGTTCCAGTTGAGAATACTGACCAGCACCCTCGGCAGACGGGCGGGTTGCATAACGTTCAATGTCGCGTCGCTCATAGTGGGATGAAAATCGCTGAACTTCAATCGGCAGGCAAAAAATCTTTCCTAATCGACATTTAATATAGCAGATTTTATTAGAGCAAAGGCAATCGTGCACTTAAAACTGCCTGGGAACGACGCAAGAAACGAAAAAAGCCCGATCGACGCTGCGTCGATCGAGCTTCAGTAGGCAATGTCACACTCGACATCGGCCTGAATTTGGTTGCGGGGACAGGATTTGAACCTGTGACCTTCGGGTTATGAGCCCGACGAGCTGCCAGACTGCTCCACCCCGCGTCTGATGGTTCGTATTATACGGGGCCTGGCGGATTTAGGCAATGGCGATCCCATCGCGCCTGCCCGGGGGCGGCACAGCCGCCGCATTACGGTGTAAAGTAAGGGCAAGCCCATAACCTTTGTTTTCTATGAAATTCTGCTCCGAGTGCGCCCATCCGCTGACGGTGGCCATCCCCGAAGGCGACAACCGTCCACGCTACGTGTGCACCCATTGCGGCACCATTCATTACCAGAACCCGAAGCTGGTGATCGGCTCGATTCCAGTGTGGCAGCGCGAAGGCGAATTCAAGATCCTGCTGTGCAAGCGCGCGATCGAGCCGCGCTACGGCTACTGGACCCTGCCGGCCGGCTTCATGGAAAACGAAGAAACCACCGAGCAGGCCGCGGTGCGCGAGACCGAGGAAGAAGCCGGCGCCAACGTCAGGCTCGGCAAGCTGTTCACGCTGCTGAACGTGGCCCACGTGCACCAGGTCCACCTGTTCTACCTGGCCGAGCTGCTCGACCTCGATTTCGCGGCCGGCATCGAAAGCCTGGACGTGCGCCTGTTCGCCGAAGACGAGATCCCGTGGGACGACCTGGCCTTCCCAACCATCCGCACCACGCTGGAGCTGTTCTTCGCCGACCGCGCCCGCATCCGCGAAGGGGGCGGCGACTACGGTTTCCACGGCGGCGACGTCACGCGCCCCATGCGCAGCGCCGACGGGCCGGCTCCGGAACAACCCGACTGAGCGGCCCGAGCGAGCACCGTCATGATTCCCTGGCTCGAGGCGAACACGCCCTTCCCCGACGTTTCCGAAGCGCTGACGACCGATGCGCCCGGGCTGCTCGCGGCCGGCGCCGACCTGTCGCCGCGGCGCCTGCTGCAGGCGTACCGCAACGGCATCTTCCCGTGGTTCTCGGAAGGCCAGCCGATCCTGTGGTGGAGCACCGACCCGCGCATGGTGCTGCATACGGACGCCTTCAAGATCAGCGACAGCCTGAAGAAAACCCTGCGCAAGGTCGAACGCGCGCGCACGGCAAAAACGACGGGTGCCGAGCCTGCCGACAGCGGCTGGGACGTGCGCTTCGACAGCGCCTTCGAGCAGGTGATGCGCGCCTGTGCCGCCCCGCGCAAGGATGGCCCCGGCACCTGGATATCGGAAGACATCATCGCCGGCTACGGCGGCCTGCACCGGATGGGCTATGCGCATTCGTCCGAAGTATGGCTGGACGGCGAACTGGTCGGCGGCGCCTACGGCGTCTGCATCGGCCGCATGTTCTATGGCGAATCGATGTTCGCGCGCGTGTCGGACGCGTCCAAGGTGGCGCTGGCCTACCTGGTCGCCTTCCTGCGCAGCCACGGCGTGCGCATGCTCGATTGTCAGCAGGAAACCGGGCACCTGGCCTCGCTGGGTGCGAAGCCGATCCCGCGCAGTCAATTCCTTGAGCATTTGCGCCACGCGATCACCGAAGCGCCAATCGAACACTGGGAAGTCGCGCCACCGTTGACGACTTAACGTTGCGGTGCGCTGTCTTTGGCTACAATGGGCCTACATGTCGTCCCGAGAGCATTCATGACGCACCTAAACGATCTGCCCTTTTCCACGCTGCAGTTCTACACCACGGCGCCCTACCCGTGCAGCTATCTCGATGCGCGCCAGGCGCGCTCGCAGGTGGCCACGCCGTCGCACCTGATCAACGCGGACGTCTACTCCGAACTGGTGCGCAACGGTTTCCGGCGCAGCGGCATCTTTACCTATCGCCCATATTGCGACGGCTGCCGCGCCTGCATCCCGGTGCGCGTGGCAGTGAACGATTTCGTGCCCAACCGCAGCCAGCGGCGCGCCTGGAAGCACCACGGCGACCTGACGGCGATGGTCGCCAACCTGTCGTTCTCCGACGAGCATTACGCACTCTACCTACGCTACCAGACCACGCGCCACGTCGGCGGCGGCATGGACCAGGACAGCCGCGACCAGTACGCCCAGTTCCTGCTGCAAAGCCGGGTGAATACGCGGCTGGTCGAATTCCGCGAGCCGGACGGCACCTTGCGCATGGTCTCGATCATCGACGTGCTGTCGGACGGCCTGTCTTCTGTCTACACCTTCTTCGATCCGGACGTGGTGGGGGCCTCCTTCGGCACCTACAACGTGCTGTGGCAGATCGAGCAGGCGCGCGAACTGGGCCTGCCCTACGTCTATCTCGGCTACTGGATCGAACAGAGCCCCAAGATGGCCTACAAGATCAATTTCCGGCCGTTGGAAGCACGCATCGACGGCGCGTGGGGCGTGCTGGAGCGTTGAAGCCGGCATGAGATGCGGGGTGCGAGGCATTTCTGCCGGGTCTTGTCTTATCAGCACGTAAGAGCCGCCTACCCTCCGGCGTACAGGTTAAAATGTCGTGAATTCACGATCGACCGACACATGTCCGACAAATTCCTGTACGCGCTTGCCCGTCCCCTGCTGTTTTCGCTCGATGCCGAAACGGCCCACAACCTGACCCTGCCGGCCCTGCGCCGCGCGGCCGCGCTGGGCCTGACCGGCGTCGTGCGCAAACCCGCGCCGGACCCGCGCACGGTGATGGGCATTACCTTCCCCAATCCGGTCGGCCTGGCGGCCGGCCTCGACAAGGACGGCGCCTACATCGACGGCTTGGCCGCGCTCGGCTTCGGCTCGATCGAAATCGGCACCGTCACGCCGCGCGCCCAGCCCGGCAATCCGCGTCCGCGCATGTTCCGCCTGCCGGCCGCACAAGGCATCATCAACCGCATGGGCTTCAATAACGGCGGCGTCGACGCCTTTGTCGCCAACGTGCGCGCTTCGCGCTTCTATCAGGAACAGAAAGGCGTACTCGGCCTGAACATCGGCAAGAACGCCGACACCCCGATCGAACGCGCCGCCGACGACTACCTGGAATGCCTGCGCAAGGTGTATCCATATGCCAGCTACGTCACGGTCAACATTTCCTCGCCCAACACCAAGAACCTGCGACAGCTGCAGGGCGCGTCCGAACTGGATGCCCTGCTGGCCGAACTCAAGGGCGAGCAGTCGCGCCTGGCCGACAAGCACGGCCACTACGTGCCGCTGGCGCTGAAGATCGCGCCCGACGTCGATGCCGACCAGATCCGCAACATCGGCGCCGCCCTGCTCCGTCACGGCATCGACGGCGTGATCGCCACCAACACCACCCTCAACCGGCGCGACGTCGAAGGCATGAAGCACGCCGGCCAGCAGGGCGGCCTCTCCGGGGCGCCGGTATTCGACCTGTCGAACATCGTGATCCGCGCGCTGAAGAAGGAAGTCGGCGATACCATCCCGATCATCGGCGTCGGCGGCATCCTGCGCGGCCAGGATGCCAAGGCCAAGATCGCGGCCGGGGCGCAGCTGGTGCAGCTGTACAGTGGCCTGATCTATCGCGGGCCGGCGCTGGTGCGCGAGTGTGCGGATGCGCTGCGCGGCAAATAATATCCTTCGGGGTCAGAGCCCGGTTCATCCGGGTGGGCTCTGACCCCGACTGACTAGAGAGTCAGAGCCCGGTTCATCCGGGTGGGCTCCGACCCCGACTGACTAGAGAGTCAGAGCCCGGTTCATCCGGGTGGGCTCCGACCCCGACTGACTAGAAAGATTTTTCATGAAGCTGCAAAAACTCGGCCGCACCGACCTCACCGTCTCCCGCGTCTGCCTCGGCACCATGACCTTCGGCGAACAGAACACCGAAGCCGACGCCCACAGCCAGCTCGATTACGCGATGGAGCGCGGCATCAACTTCATCGATACCGCGGAAATGTACCCGGTGCCGCCCAGCGCCGCCACCCAGGGATCCACCGAGCGCTTCATCGGCAGCTGGCTGAAAAAGAGCGGCAAGCGCGCCGACGTCGTGCTGGCCACCAAGGCCGCCGGCCCGAACGCCAGCCAGACCTGGATCCGCGGCGGCCGCCACAACCTCGATGCTGCGAACATCCGCGCTGCCCTCGATGCCAGTCTGCAGCGCCTGCAGACCGATTACGTCGACCTCTACCAGCTGCACTGGCCGAGCCGCAACGTGCCGATCTTCGGCGCCAACCAGTTCGACCCGCGGAAGGAACGCGCCAGCGTGCCGGTCGAGGAGACGCTGGCCGTGCTGGGCGAGCTGGTCAAGGAAGGCAAGATCCGCCACATCGGCGTCTCCAACGAGAGCCCGTGGGGCGTGAGCGAATACATCAAGCAGGCCGAGATGAAGGGCCTGCCGCGCATCGCCACCATCCAGAACCTGTACAACCTGACCGCGCGCGCTTTTGAAACCACGCTGCTGGACGAAGTCTGCTACCGCGAAGAGGTCAGCCTGCTGGCCTACAGCCCGCTCGCCTTCGGCCAGCTCAGCGCCAAGTACGTCGACAACCCGCAGGCGCGCGGCCGCCTGACGATCTACCCACCGACCTGGAGTCCGCGCTACCTGCGCCCGGCGGTGTTCGCGGCGGTCAAGGAATATGCGGCGCTGGCGCGCGAGAACGGCATGTCGCCCGCACAGATGGCGCTGGCCTGGTGCTATTCGCGCTGGTTCACGGGGTCGACCATCATCGGGGCGACCACGCTGGCGCAGCTGAAGGAGAATATCGATGCGGAGCAGATCACGCTGCCGGATGAGGCGGTGGCCGCGATCGATGCGATCCATGCGCGGTACACCAACCCGGGGCAGTAAGACAAATTCAGTCCGAGCGTTATCCTTGAAACCGTCGTCCCCGCGCAGGCGGGGATCCAAGTTGCGTGCATTTCGTCAGCGCTTACAGAACTTGGGTCCCCGCCTCCGCGGGGACGACGGTGTTTTATGGCGCGGCTTTCCGCCAGATGCGCTTTAGCGCACGTCCGCCAGTCCTATTCCACCACCACCGGATGCAAGGCCTTCTCGATGTCCGCCCGGGTAAACCCCTGCGCAAAGCGTTCGATGAAGTCGTACGCGTACGCCCGCAGGTAAGCCCCGCGGCGCACCGCCAGGCGCGTCACGTTGGGCGCGAACAGGTGCGACGATTCGATCGCGCGCAGGCCGCGGTCGCGCCCGTGGTCGAAGGCCATCGAGGCGACGATGCCGACGCCCATGCCGAGCGATACGTACTGCTTGATCACGTCCGAATCCATCGCCGTCAGCACGATGTCCGGGCTGACGCCGGCGCTGGCAAAGGCGGCGTCGATGTGGCTGCGGCCGGTAAAGCCGACGTCGTAGGTAATCAAGGGATACTCGGCCAGGTCGGCCAGCTTGATCGGGCTCTGGCCCAGCAGCGGGTGCCCGTCCGGCACCACCACCAGGTGGCTCCAGCGGTAGCACGGGAAGGACACCAGGTCGGGGAAGGCGCTCAAGCCCTCGGTCGCGATGCCGATGTCGGCGCGGCCGGACAGTACCCATTCGGCGATGTGCTCCGGGGCGCTCTGCTGCAGCGAGATGCGCACGCCCGGGAACGAGTTGCGGAAGGCCTGCACCACCTGTGGCAGCGCATAACGCGCCTGGGTGTGGGTGACGGCGACCGTGAGCGTGCCGCTGTCCTGGGCCGCGTATTCGCTGCTGGCCTGCTGCAGGTTCTCGGCCTCGACCAGCAGGCGTTCGACGATCTTCAGGATGCCCTTGCCGGGATCGGTCAGGCCGGTCAGGCGCTTGCCGTTGCGCTCGAAGATGACCACGCCCAGCTCGTCCTCGAGCTCGCGGATCTGGCGCGACACGCCCGGCTGCGACGTGAACAGCGCATTCGCCACGTCGGTGAGGTTGAAGTTGCGGCGCGCGGCTTCGCGCACCGAACGCAGCTGCTGGAAATTCATATGCCTTCTCCTTGATCGACGAATACGTGCATCCGCTTCGGCTTGACCAGCAGGGTCTCGCCATCCTTTAGTCCGAGCTCGCGGAAGCGCTCATTCGGGATCACCGCTTCGATCAGTTGCGCATTGTCGGCGCGCTCCAGGTCGAGCTGGGCCAGCGGGCCGATCGCGTGGGCGCGGCGCAGTTTCACGGCCACGCCCTCATTGTGCGGACTGCCCGCCACGTAGCGCTCGACGTCGAGGTCGTGCGGCCGTACGTAGCCGATCGCTTCGCCGTTGCGCACGCCGGTGTGCTGCGGGGTCGCCAGGCGCGCATCGCCGCTGGCCAGCACGCCTTCGTCGACGCGGCCGTGGAACAGGTTGACGTTGCCGAGGAAGCCGTAGACGAAGGGCGAAGCCGGCTGGTTGTACACCTGGGCCGGGGTACCGGTCTGCTCGACGCGGCCCTTGTTCATCAGGACCACGCGGTCGGCCACTTCGAGCGCCTCTTCCTGGTCGTGGGTCACGAAGATCGAGGTCACGTGCAGCTCGTCGTGCAGCTGGCGCAGCCAGCGCCGGAGTTCCTTGCGCACCTTGGCGTCGAGCGCGCCGAAAGGTTCGTCCAGCAGCAGCACGCGCGGCTCCACCGCCAGCGCGCGCGCCAGGGCGATGCGCTGGCGCTGGCCACCCGACAGCTGCGGCGGATAGCGGTCGGCGATCCAGTCCAGCTGCACCAGCTCGAGCAGCTTTTTGACTTTCTCGCGGATCTGCTGCTCGGACGGGCGCTCCTTGCGCGGTTTCACACGCAGGCCGAACGCCACGTTCTCGAACACGGTCATGTGCTTGAACAGCGCGTAATGCTGGAACACGAAGCCGACCTGGCGCTCGCGCACATGGCGCGCCGAGGCGTCGTCGCTGTCGAGCAGCACGCGGCCCGAATCCGGGAATTCCAGGCCGGCGATGATGCGCAGCAGCGTGGTCTTGCCGCAGCCGGATGGGCCCAGCAGCGCGGTCAGCTCGCCGTCGTCGAACTGCAGCGACACGTCGTCCAGGGCCGTGAACTGGCCGAACTGCTTGCGGATGTGTTGGACTTCGATCGTCATGTCAGTGCTCCGTGGTTTGCATCTGCAAATTTACCTTGCGGGCGGCGTGCAGGCGCCATTCGATGAGGGATTTCACCGCCAGCGTGACCAGCGCCAGCAGGGCCAGCAGCGACGCGATCGCGAACGCGGCGGTGAAGTTGTATTCGTTGTAGAGGATCTCGACCTGCAGCGGCATGGTGTTGGTCTCGCCGCGGATGTGGCCGGACACCACCGAGACGGCGCCGAACTCGCCCATCGCGCGGGCATTGCACAGGATCACGCCGTACAGCAGGCCCCACTTGATGTTGGGGAGGGTCACGCGGAAGAAGGTGGCCCAGCCGGACGCGCCCAGCACCAGCGCCGCCTCCTCTTCCTCGCTGCCCTGCGCCTGCATCAGCGGAATCAGTTCGCGCGCCACGAAGGGGAAGGTGATGAAGATGGTGGCCAGCACGATGCCCGGCACCGCGAACAGGATCTTGATGTCGTGGTCCATCAGCCACGGGCCGAACCAGCCCTGGGCGCCGAACAGCAGCACGTAGATCAGGCCGGCGATGACCGGGGACACCGAAAACGGCAGGTCGATCAGGGTCAGCAGCACGCTTTTGCCGCGGAAATCGAATTTGGCGATGGCCCAGCTGGCCGCCACGCCGAACACCAGGTTCAGCGGCACCGAGATGCCGGCCGCGATGAAGGTCAGCTTGATCGCCGCCAGCGCATCGGCATCGACGACGGCTTCCTGGTAGGTGGCCCAGCCGCGCTTGAGCGCTTCGTAGAAGACGGCGACCAGCGGCACGAACAGGAACAGGGTCAGGAACAGCAGCGCGACCGTGATCAGCGCGTAGCGGACCCAGTTCGGTTCCAGCGTGTTGGTGGCCTTGCGCGGCGCGGGAGTGGCCGTGTCTTTGACGGCGCTATCGAGGACTGCGCTCATATTATTTCCCTGCCCGCTTGCGGGTCCACGCCTGCAGCAGGTTGATGGCCAGCAGCAGGATGAAGGAGACGATCAGCATTACCACGGCAATCGCGGTGGCGCCGGTGTAGTCATACTGTTCCAGCTTGGTGATGATGAACAGCGGCGTGATCTCGGACACCATCGGCATGTTGCCGGCGATAAAGACCACCGAGCCGTATTCGCCGGTGGCGCGCGCAAAAGCCAGCGCGAAGCCGGTCAGGAGTGCCGGCACGATACCGGGCAGGATCACGCGAATGAAGGTTTGCCACGGGCTCGCGCCGAGGCTGGCCGCGGCTTCTTCCAGTTCGCGCTCGGCGTCTTCCAGCACCGGTTGCACCGTGCGGACCACGAAGGGCAAACCGATAAAAGTGAGTGCCAGCATCACGCCGAGCGGCGTGAAGGCGACCTTGATGCCGAACTTTTCCAGGTATTGGCCGATCCAGCCGTTGGCCGAATACAGCGAGGTCAGCGTGATGCCGGCCACCGCGGTCGGCAGCGCGAACGGCAGGTCGACCAGCGCATCGATGAAGCGCTTGCCCGGGAATTTATAGCGGACCAGCACCCAGGCGACGATGCCGCCGAAGATGACGTTGATGAAGGCGCCGACCAGGGAGGCGCCGAAGCTCAGCCGGTAGGACGCCATCACGCGCGGCGAGGTAACGGCGGTCCAGAACGCGTCCCAAGTCATGGTGAACGTCTTCAGGAACAGCGCCGACAGCGGCACCAGGACGATCAGTCCCAGGTAAAAAATCGTGAACCCGAGCGAAAGCCTGAAACCGGGGATCACCCGGTTCGCGCTGCTGCGGGAAGCCAATGGATTCATGCAATCGCCTTATTACTAAATCTTCTAATAAGGTCAGATAATCGCACTCATCACTCATATTGCAAACGAAGCATTCGTTATTTGCATAGATGATTCGGCTAATAAGATATTTACTAACTAAGTTACGAACTAAGCCAAGAGCTTGATCGCGACCGTGGCCAGGGTCAGCGCCAGCAGGCCACGCAGCAGGCGTTCGGGCACAATGCGCGCCGCCCACGCGCCCAGGGTGATGCCGGGCACCGAACCGATGAGCAGGGTCAGCAGCAGCATCCAGTTGATCGAGCCCAGCCACCAGTGGCCGACCGCGGCGATGGCCGTCAGCGGCACCGCGTAGGCGATGTCGGTGCCGGCCACTTCGGCCGGGGTCAGCTTCGGATACAGCATCACCAGCAGCGTCGCGCCGATGGCGCCGGCGCCGATCGAGGAAATCGTGACCAGAGTACCGAGCACGGCGCCCGACGCGATGGTGGCCGCGGCCAGGCTGCGGCCGTGCAGCTGGCGGCCCGGCTTGGCGTTCACCCAGGCCATCATCTGGCCACGGAACAGGATGGCGACCACGGTCAGCAGGACCGAGACGGCAATCGAATAACGGATCAGCTGGCCGATTTCGGCACCGAGCGGACCGAAGTACTGGAGCGCCAGCGTCGCCAGCAGCGCAGCCGGCAGCGCGCCGATGCACAGGCGGCGCACGATATCCCATTGCACGGTGCCGCGCGAACGGTGGGTGACGGTGCCTGCGCTCTTGGTGATGGACGCGAATGCGAGGTCGGTGCCGACGGCAACCGACGGGTTAACGCCGAACAGCAAGGTCAGCAGCGGGGTCATCAGCGAGCCGCCACCGACACCGGTCATGCCAACCAACAAGCCTACTGCAAAACCCGAAACAATATAAGTGATGGACATTCATTACCCTCAGACTAGTGCCAAGGGTAAGGTGCCTCAACCGTAAACCAAACAACAGCTTCCTTATTTGCTTATGCAGGAAGCGTTTTTGGATGCGTTACGGGTAAGGTGGACGGCTCGATCGTTGCATACCGATTCGCCGCGGAGGAGGCGCCGTCCACGCGGCGATAGGTAGCGGCAGCCAGATCGTATTCGGCATCGGCACCGTTAACAATCGCCGCGTGGACGGCACAGCCGTCCACCCTACGTATCACTTATTAGGCTGCGGCGTCAGGCGCAGATACGGCTTAGGCGCCTTGAAACCCTTAGGATATTTCTGCTGCAACTGCTCAGGATCCTGCACGGTCAGCGGGATGATGACGTCGTCGCCATCCTTCCAGTTACCCGGCGTGGCCACGGTGTAGCCGTCGGTCAATTGCAGCGCATCGATCACGCGCAGCACTTCGTCGAAGTTGCGGCCGGTGCTCATCGGGTAGGTAATGATCAGGCGCACTTTCTTGGCCGGATCGATCACGAACAGCGAGCGCACGGTGGCGGTGGCCGACTGGTTCGGGTGGATCATGTCGTACAGGGCCGAGACGGACTTGTCGGCGTCGGCGATGATCGGGAAGCCGACCACGGTCTGCTGGGTTTCCTCGATGTCCTTGATCCAGGCAGCGTGCTGCTCGGCCGGGTCGACCGACAGCGCGATCGCCTTGACGTTGCGCTTGTCGAACTCCGGCTTCAGCTTGGCGGTCAGGCCCAGTTCGGTCGTGCACACCGGCGTGAAGTCGGCCGGGTGCGAGAACAGCACCACCCAGGAATCGCCTGCCCAATCGTGGAAACGGATACGGCCGATGGTGGAATCCTGCTCGAAATCGGGGGCGATGTCGCCCAGACGCAAGGTCATAATCTTCTCCTTAGATGTGGTTCTTCAAAAGAACCGGTTGTACAGCACCACGGCCCAGGTCGCGCCGGCCATCGTGATCGCCAGCGCCACCGCTGCGCTGCCGAGGTCCTTGGCGGCCTTGGACAGCGGATGGCGCTCGAGCGACACGCGGTCGACCACGGCCTCGATCGACGCGTTGATCAATTCCACCAGTAACACCAGACCCAGCACGGCGATCAGGGCCAGTTTCTGGAAGGCCGAGATCGGCAGCACCAGGGCAATCATGGTGGCCGGGACCGCCACCATCAGTTCCTGGCGAAACGCATGTTCATGCCGCCACGCATGCCCGAAACCGTCGATCGAATACCGGAACGCGGACACGATCCGCTTCAGGCCGCCTTTACTCTTGAACTCGCTGCTGGATTGATCCATCGATATCGTTGTGCTGTGTGAGATCTGCATTATGCCCACACAGCTTGCCGATCACGCAACACCAATCTAAAGGCTTTACCAATTTTTTTCACATTATGGTATAAACTAGAGCAATATACCGCACTGCACCAACCACATCATGAAAATGGAAACCCCTGAACCGGCGAAGACTTCCATCCAAGTGATCGAGCGCATGGTCGCCCTGCTCGATGCGCTGGCAAGTTATCCCGACCCTGTCAGCCTCAAGGAATTGTCGCGGGTTTCGGGTCTGCACCCATCGACGGCACACCGTATCCTTAACGACATGGTCGTGACGCGCTTCGTGGACCGGGTCGAACCCGGCACCTACCGCCTCGGCATGCGCCTGCTGGAACTGGGCAACGTGGTCAAGAGCCGCCTGTCGGTGCGCGAAGCCGCTGTCGAGCTCATGCGTGCACTGCACAACAAGACGCGCCAGACCGTCAACCTGTCGGTGCGCCAGGGCGACGAGATCGTCTACATCGACCGTGCTTTCTCCGAACGCTCGGGCATGCAGGTGGTGCGCGCCATCGGCGGCCGCGGTCCGCTCCATCTCACCTCGACCGGCAAGCTGTTCCTGTCGGTGGACGAACCGAAAGCCACGCGCGCCTATGCCACCCGCACCGGCCTGGCCGGCCACACCAAGAACTCGATTACCGATTTGGCGCGCCTGGAGCGCGAACTGTCGCTGGTGCGCGCCCGCGGCTATGCGCGCGACAACGAGGAACTGGAAGTGGGCGTGCGCTGCATGGCGGCCGGCATCCATGATGACAGCGGCAAGCTGGTGGCGGGATTGTCGATCTCGGCGCCGGCGGACCGGCTGCAGGAAGAGTGGCTGGAAGACCTGGTGAATACGGCGTCGCAGATTTCGACGACGCTGGGGCATCGGGTGGTGCCGGCGGTGTGAAAGAACACGTGGCCTGAAAAAGTACCCGCAACCCGAGACCGTCATTCCCGCGAAGGCGGGAATGACGTTTTAAAGATAACGACGCAATAAAGCAGGCTGAACGCTACTACCGGAGACTCACTGCACCACCGGCGCCGCGGCCGCCGACACCGTCACGCCCCCCGCCGGCACGCCGGCCGCCGCCGCCGGCATCGTGGTCGGCTTCAAGGCCTCCAGCCAGCGCCGCATGCGCCCGGCATCGGCCGTGCGCGACTGCTTGCCCTTCGAATCCAGGAACACCATCACCACGTTGCGGCCCTGGATCATGGCCTGCATCACCAGGCAGCGCCCTGCTTCGTTGATGAAGCCGGTCTTCTGCAAGCCGATGTTCCAGTCCGGCAGCGCCACCAGGTAATTGGTATTCGAATATTGCAGCGAGCGGTTGCCGGCCTGCACCACGTAGTTGGGATCGGTCGTGTACTGGCGCAGCAGCGGTTCCTGGTGGGCGGTCACGACCAGCCGCGCCAGGTCGCGCGCGCTCGACACGTTCTGGCTCGACAGGCCGCTCGAATCCACATAATGCGTATCGTTCATGCCGAGTTCGCGCGCCTTGGCGTTCATCGCCGCGACAAAGGCCTCGATACCGCCCGGGTAATTGCGGCCCAGTGCCGCAGCCGCGCGGTTTTCCGAACTCATCAGGGCAATATGCAGCAGGTTGCCGCGCGTCATGCGGGTGCCGACGGCGAGGCGCGAACTGGTGTACTTGTGACGGTCGACGTCGGCGTCGGTGACGGTCAGTACTTCGTCGAGGTCCTGGCGCGCCTGCACCACCAGCAGGCCGGTCATCAGCTTGGTGATCGAGGCGATCGGCAGCGCCACAGTGGAATTCTTTTCGAACAGGACTTCCGAACTGGTCTGGTCGAGCACATAGGCGACGCTGGAACGCAGCTCGAGCGGATCCGCAGTCCGGTTCAGGCCGGCGATGTCGCCGGCGCTGAGGATGGCCAGGGCCGGCGCGGCGCGGCGCACGTTCTGGTACACGACCTTGCGCTTGCCATGCACCATGGCGACCCGGCGCACCATGTGACCGCGGTTCGCGATCAGCCTGGCGGGTTCGGCACGCTTGGCCTTGACGCGCTTGACCGCGGTCGCGCGGCTCTTCGATTTCGATTTCGCCTCGGCCACGGCCGGTTCGAACATCAGCATCATGGAAATGGCGGCAGCCAGCGCGAACTTGAACATCGGATTCCTCGGGCGCGAAGGGATGAGTCGGAAACGTCGTACGAAAGACGGGTGCGGTGCAACAGACTTTATCACCCGCGCCAAATTTTTACTACAGCGCAAGACCACCTGCGTTGCAGAAATCTCTTGATTTTTCAACAGCTTATTGCGACACCTCTGCCGCCGAGTATAGCGCGCTAGCCGAGAAAACAGGCGAACGCCGACACCGGTTCCCGCGCCGTGATCAAGGTATTTTCGATCTTTTCCGGATCGGCAAATCCGAGCGCCATGCCGCACACGACCATCTCGTTCGGCGGCAACTGCAACTGTTCCGCGATGATCCGGTGGAACTGGGTAAAGGCTGCCTGCGGACAGGTGTCGAGACCGCGTCCGCGCGCCGCCACCATGATGTTCTGCAGGAACATGCCATAGTCGAGCCAGGAGCCCTGCTCCATCACCCGGTCGATGGTGAACACCAGCCCGACCGGCGCATCGAAGAAGGCGTAGTTGCGGCCGTGCTGGGCGGCCATGCCGGCCTTGTTGTCGCGCGTCAGGCCCAGCAGCGCATACAGATCCCAGCCAACCTTGCGCCGGCGGTCGAGGAAGGGGGACTTCCATTCACGCGGATAGTAATGGTATTCCTCGGTGTGGCGGGCGGCTTCCTGCGGATCCATGTAGGCAGCCAGGACCGCGTCGCTCAGCTGCGTCTTGCGCTCGCCGGTGAGCACATACACGCGCCAGGGCTGGGTATTGGTGCCGGACGGCGCCCGCGCCGCCACGTCGAGGATCGCTTCGATGTCCTCGCGCGCCACCGGCGTCGGCAAGAAGGCGCGGATCGAGCGGCGCGAGGTGATGGCCGCGTCGACGGCTTGTTGCTGGGGTGTATCGATCATGGTGTCTCCTGGTTATTTCTTGACGACGAATGCGACGCCGGCCACGGCCACCGCCATGCCGGCCAGCCCGGCGCTGCCCAGGGTTTCGCCGAACATCAGCCAGGCCATGACGGCCGTGGTCGGCGGTGTCAGGTACAGCAGGCTCGTGACCCGGGTCGCGTCGTTGCGGCTGATCAGGCGGAACAGCAGGAAGATGGCGCCGATCGACAGCGCCAGGATCGACCACAGCAGCGCACCGGCGAAGTGGATGTTCCAGTGGATATTGGCCAGGGCCGGCGTGAAATCTTCAAAGACGATCGCAAGGGGCAGCAGCAACAGCGCGCTCGCGCTGAACTGGATCACGGTGCCGGTGCGCAGGTCGAATTGGGAGCAGTAGCGCTTTTGATACAGCGTGCCGGCCGTGATCGACAGCAGCGCCAGCACGCACAGGCCGACCGCGGCCGGCGCCAGCCCATCCAGGTTGAGCTTGCTGTAGACGACCAGCCCCACGCCGGACAGCCCCAACAGCAGGCCCAGCCACTGGCGCGGCGTCACCCGCTCGCCGACCAGGGGCGCGGCAAAGGCGGTCAGGATCGGCTGCATGCCGACGATCAGCGCCGACAGCCCGGCCGGCATTCCGATCTTGATGGCGCTCCAGACGCCGCCCAGGTAACCCGCCTGCAGCAGCAGGCCGGCCAGTGCCACGTGCAGGATGCGGCCGCGCGGCCATGGCGCGCGCGTGAAGACCACCACGGGCAGCAGGATCAGCACCGCGCCGAGGCAACGCAGGATCAGGAAGGACAAGGGCGGCGCATACGGCAGCCCATAGCGGGCCGCGATGAAGCCGGTACTCCACAGCAGCACGAAGAACAGCGGGACCGGGGAAAGCCAGCTGGCCTGGTGGGCGGTGGATGGGGCAGGCGGGGTAGCGGGACTGTCGGGCATCATCTGGCCAGAAGATCAACACGGCAAGTCTAGCATGGGCTTGCATGGCCTGTGGACAAGCACCATAGCCTCGAACTGTTGTTGTGGCGGCACACAAAAAATGCACGCAAACGATTGTATATATTGATATAAATCAAAGTATCATTTTCTTATTGTGCGCCGCATCAAAAGTGCTTGACGCATAATCGGAAACGAGTAAAACTTGCTCATGTTGCGGCGCACAAGCCGCCTCGTTTTCAAGAATACCCCCGCATCACTGGTCCAAAGCAACACGTCCGACGCAACACGTCCAATAAACGTTCCACACTGGAGAACTACATGTTTGCATTCCCTGAGCAGTTTTCGAACGCGACCAAAGCCAACCTCGAATCCCAGTTTGCCCTGATTTCCGCCCTGACCTCGAAGACCTTCGAAGGCGTGGAAAAGCTGGTCGAGCTGAACATCAACACCGCCAAGGCCGCCCTCGAAAACTCGTCGGCAACCGCACGCCAGCTGCTGGCGGCCAAGGATGCCCAGGAATTCTTCTCGGTGTCGGCTTCGCAAGCCCAGCCGAACGCAGAAAAAGCCCTGACGTATGGCCGCCAGGTCGCGTCGATCGCCGCCGACACCGGCGCCGAGTTCTCGAAAGTTGCCGAAGGCCAGTTTGCTGAAGTCAACCGCAAGGTGATCTCGCTGGTCGACGAAGTGACCAAGAACGCCCCGGCCGGTTCGGAAGCCTATGTGTCGGCCCTGAAGACCGCCATCAGCAACGCCAACGCCGGCTACGAGCAGTTCAGCAAGACCACCAAGCAGGCACGCGAAGCCATGGAAACCAACGTGACCGCAGCCGTGTCGCAGTTCACCCAGGCTGCCAACAAGGTTGCCGCTGCCTGAGCGTAACGCTAGGCATCGACGGTAAAACAGCAAACGGCCCGGATCGCGCAAGCGGTCCGGGCCGTTTGTTTTAGTTCCCCGGCTTATTTACCCAGCTCATTCACCCAAATACGCCGCCTGCACCCGCGGATCGTGCAGCAAGTCCGCCGCATTCCCGCTCATCGTCAGCGCGCCGGATTCCATCACATAGGCGCGGTCGGCCGCCTGCAGCGCCAGTTTCGCATTCTGCTCCACCAGCAGGATGGTGATGCCCTGCTTCGATACGTCGCGGATCACCTCGAAGATCTTTTCCACCATGATCGGCGCCAGGCCCATCGACGGCTCGTCCAGCAGCAGCAGGGTCGGGTGGCACATCAGCGCGCGCGCCATCGCCAGCATCTGCTGCTCGCCGCCGGACAAGGTGCCGGCCAGCTGGGCCGAGCGCTCCTTCAGGCGCGGGAAGACGGCGTACCACTTCTCGATGTCGGCTTCGATCCCGGCCTTGTCGCTGCGCGTATAAGCGCCCATCAACAGGTTTTCGTGGATGCTCATGCGGGTGAACACGCCCCGCCCTTCCGGCACCATCGCCAGTTTTTGCTGCACCAGCTTGAAGGATTTCGCGCTCGCCAGCGGCTGGCCCAGGTAGCTGATCGTGCCTTCCACCTTGCACTGCGGCAGGGTACCGGTGATCGCCTTCAGGGTCGTGGTCTTGCCGGCGCCGTTGGCGCCGATCAGGGTCACCAGTTCGCCGCGGTCGACCCGCAGGTCGATGCCCTTGACCGCCTTGATGCCGCCGTAGGCGACCTTCAGGCCGGCGATGTTCAGGATATTTTCATGCATCGTTCAATGTGCTCCACCCAGGTAGGCCTCGATCACCGCCTGGTTCTTCTGGATCTCGGCCGGCAAGCCTTCCGCGATCAATTTACCGTACTCGAGCACCGAAATGCGGTCGCACAGGCCCATCATGAGTTTCACGTCGTGCTCGATCAGCAGGATCGTGATGCCGGCGTCCTTGATCTTGACCAGCAGTTCGCGCAGCGCCAGCTTTTCGGTGGCGTTCATGCCCGCCGCCGGCTCGTCCAGCGCCAGCAGGCGCGGTTCGGTCGCCAGCGCGCGCGCGATTTCCAGGCGGCGCTGGTCGCCGTAGGACAGGTAGCGCGCGGTGCGGTTGCCGAACTGCCCGATACCGACGAAGTCCAGCAATTCCTGGGCGCGGGCGCGGATCGCCGCTTCTTCGCGGCGCGCCGCCCCATGGCGGAAGATGGCGCCGAACACGCCCTGGCGGGTGCGCACGTGGCGCCCGACCATCACGTTTTCCAGCGCCGTCATCTCGCCGAACAGGCGGATGTTCTGGAAGGTGCGGGCGATGCCGGCTTGCGCCACCTTGTGCGGCGCCGACGGCGAATACGGCTTGCCGTCCAGCTCGAAGGTGCCGGTGTCCGGCTGGTACAGGCCGGTGATCACGTTGAAGAAGGTCGTCTTACCCGCGCCATTCGGGCCGATCAAGCCAACAATCTGGCCCTTGGCAATCTGGATGCGCACATCGGTCAGCGCCTGCAGGCCGCCGAAGCGTTTATTCACGCCGGCAATATTCAGGATCAGTTCATTCATCAAGCCACCGCCTCTTCTTCCTTTTCATCCTTGTCAGTCGCGGCGACCGGGCGGTCTTCCTTGATCGGCGACGGCCACAGGCCGGCCGGGCGGTTCAGCATGATCAGGACCATGGCCAGGCCATACAGCAGCTGGCGCAGCACTTCCGCTTCGATGAGGACCTTGCCGAACAGCGCCTGCTGGGCTGGCTCAACCACGTGGCGCAGCACTTCCGGCAGCGCGGCCAGCAAGACGCCGCCCATCACCACGCCCGGGATGTGGCCGATGCCGCCCAGCACCACCATCGCCAGCACCGCGATCGACTCGGTCAGCGAGAACGATTCCGGCGAAACGAAGCCCTGGAAGGCGGCGAACATCGCGCCGGCCACGCCGCCAAAGGACGCGCCCATCGAAAACGCCAGCAGTTTGACGTTACGGGTGTTGATGCCCATCGCCTTGGCCGCGATCTCGTCTTCGCGGATCGCTACCCAGGCCCGGCCCAGGCGCGAATGCTGCAGGCGGCTGGTCATGAAGATGGTCACGATGCACAGCAGCAGGAGCAGGAAATAATAGGCGTTCACCGACGGGATCCCGATGCCGCCGATGAAGACCGTGGCTTTCGAACCCGCCTCGCCGGCCAGCGATACGCCGAAGATGCGGATCGGGTCGATCAGGTTGATGCCCTGGGGGCCGTTGGTGAAATTGATCGGATCGTTCAGGTTGTTCATGAAGATGCGGATGATCTCGCCGAAGCCGAGCGTCACAATGGCCAGGTAGTCGCCGCGCAGCTTCAGCGTCGGCGCCCCCAGCAGCGCGCCGAACAGGGCCGCCACCAGCGCCGCCAGCGGCACGATCGCCCATACCGACAGGTGGATGCCCTCGGTGCGGATCGATTCCCCGAACAGGGCCACCAGGGCGTCGCCCATGGCCGGCGAATAATTCACGACCGATTCCAGCAGCGCCGCGAATTGCGGCGAGGCCAGCAGGCCGGTGAGATACGCCCCGACCGCGAAGAAGGCGATGTAGCCGAGATCCAGCAGGCCGGCAAAGCCGACCACGATGTTCAGGCCGAGCGCCAGCATGATGTACAGCAGGGCCATGTCGATGATGCGCACCCACGAGTTGCCGAACTGCGAGGCGACGAAGGGGAAGACCAGCATTACCGCCAGCAGCAGCGCCATGCTGGCGTACGACTGGCGTGGTTTGTGGGCGGTGTCGAAAGTGAGGAGAGCCATGTTGTTAATCTCCCAAACTCAGGCGCGGTCGGCCACGCGTTCGCCCATGATGCCGGACGGGCGCACGGTCAGCACCAGGATCAGCACCACGAAGGCGAAGATGTCCTGGTACTGGCTGCCGAGGAAGCCGCCGGTGAGTTCGCCGATATAGCCGGCACCCAGGCTTTCGATGATGCCGAGCACGATACCGCCGATCATGGCGCCATAAATATTGCCGATACCGCCCAGCACCGCGGCGCAGAAGGCTTTCATGCCCGGCAGGGTGCCGGTCTCGAACTGGATCGAGGCGTAATTCGCGCCCCACATCACGCCGGCCACGGCCGCCAGCGCGGCACCCAGGGCGAAGGTGGTCACGATCACGCGGTTCGAATCGACGCCCATCAGGCCGGCCACGCGCGGGTTTTCCGCCACCGCGCGCATGGCACGGCCGATGCGGGTTTTTTCGACCAGCATCGCCAGCGCGAACATGCACACCACCGCCAGCACGATCAGCAGCACTTGGGTCTGGGAAATGACGGCGCCGCCGATCATGATCGGATCGGACGACAGCAATTGCGGGAATGGCAGCGGGCTGCGGCCCCAGATCATCATGGCAAAGGTCTTGAGCAGGATCGACACGCCGATCGCGGTGATCAGCGGCGCCAGGCGCGGCGCATTGCGCAGGCGGCGGTAGGCGACGCGCTCGATCAGGATATTGACCAGCATGGTGACGGGAATCGCGCCGACGATGGCGACCGCCAGTTGCACGCCGCCCGGCAGGCCGGGAAAAGCGCTTTCCAGCATGTGCAGGATCGACAGGCCGACCATGGCGCCGATCATCAGCACGTCGCCGTGGGCGAAGTTGATCAGGTTCAGGACCCCGTACACCATCGTATAGCCGAGTGCGATCAGCGCATACATGCTGCCCATCACCAGTCCATTCAGGACCTGTTGGATGAAAGTTTCCATTCTGTTGTCTCTATCTAGGCAAAACAAAAACGGCACCCGGGTTCTCCGAAGTGCCGCTCTGGTGCAGGTACTTTACTGCAGTGCTGACTGCGCAGGAATTCCGAGCGCCATCATCATAGCGATGTTTTACAAAAACTAATATCGGAAATTCTACGCATAACCAACTATCGCTTTATTGAAGAAACCGCCAGGAACCGGAACGCACCCGCATCATGCAACGCAGGCCGGCGTGCCTGAAAAGCGTGCCGGCCCGCACTGGAATAACACGAAACTCACACGTCGCGCAGGGTCACGACCGGCATGGTCAAGGCCCGCTTGTCCTTGAAAAAGGCGATATCGAACAGCGCCGCCGCGCCGACCACGTCCTTGCCGATCCGGCGCAGCAAGCTCGCCGCCGCCTCGATCGTGCCGCCGGTGGCCAGCACGTCGTCGACGATCAGCACGCGCCGGCCCTTGATGCGCTCCGGCTGGATCTCGATGGTGGCCCTGCCGTACTCGCGCTGGTAGTCGATGCGGATCGCCTCGCCCGGCAGCTTGCCGGCCTTGCGCGCCATCGCGAAACCGATGCCGCGCCCATACGCCAGCGCGCCGGCCAGCATGAAGCCGCGCGCATCCATGGCGACGATGAAGTCGAAGTCGAGCTGCGCGGTGCGCGCGGCCAGGGTATCGACGGCAATGCGCCAGTGGACGGGGTTGTCGAAGACGCAGCCGACATCGATGAAATTGACACCGGGTTCGGGATAGTCCTGGAAGAATTCGAGGGGGATCGAGTCGAAGCCGAGCTCGGCTTCGCTTACATTGACGTCGCGCATGGGGAGAGTACTCAGGAATAAAAGACGGCCGGCCGAACGGCCGGCCGGTCAGGTCAGATCAGGCAGCGGCCTTGTTGCCGTCCAGGCCCTTGGGCAGCGGGAAAGTGACGTTCTCTTCGACGCCTTCGAGCGCACGCACGCTGGCGGCGCCCAGTTGCTTGAGGCGGTCGATCACGGCCTGCACCAGCACTTCCGGGGCCGAGGCGCCGGCAGTCACGCCGATGCGCTTCTTGCCTTCGATCCAGGCCGGATCGATGGCGGCGGCATTGTCGACCATGTAGGCCGGCGTACCCATCTTGTCGGCCACTTCGCGCAGGCGGTTCGAGTTCGAGCTGTTGGGGCTGCCGACCACGATCACGACTTCCACCTGCGGCGCCAGGAACTTGACGGCTTCCTGGCGGTTGGTGGTGGCGTAGCAGATGTCACCCTTCTTCGGCTCGATGATGTTCGGGAAACGCGCCTTGAGCGCCTCGATGATCTCGGCGGTGTCGTCGACCGACAGCGTGGTCTGCGACACGTAGGCCAGCAGGTCCGGATTCGCGACTTGCAGCGTTTGCACGTCGTCGACGGTCTCGACCAGGTGCATGCCCTCTTCCGCCTGCCCCATCGTGCCTTCGACTTCCGGGTGGCCGGCGTGGCCGATCATGATGATCTCGGCGCCCTGCTTGCGCATTTTGGCGACTTCGACGTGGACCTTGGTCACCAGCGGGCAGGTGGCATCGAACACCTTCAGGCCGCGCGATTCGGCTTCGTCGCGCACTGCCTTCGACACACCGTGGGCCGAGAACACCAGCGTATTGCCGGCCGGGACGTCATCCAGGTCTTCGATGAAGATCGCGCCCTTGTCGCGCAAATCGCTGACGACGTAGGCGTTGTGGACGATCTCGTGACGCACGTAGATCGGCGCGCCGAACTGCTGCAGGGCACGCTCGACGATCTCGATCGCGCGGTCGACGCCGGCGCAGAAGCCGCGCGGCTGGGCCAACAGAATCTCGTTATCCATGTGTAGGTAATTAGAGTACGGAAATAAGCTGCACCTCGAAGGTCAGCGGCTGGCCTGCGAGCGGGTGGTTGAAATCGAACACGGCGTCGTTTTCGCGCACTTCGCGCAGCACGCCGGCAAAGCGGCCGCCGCTCGGCGCCGCGAAATCGACCAGGTCGCCGACCTGGTAGTCGGCGTCCGGCACCGAATTCTCTTCCAGGGTCTTCTTCGACACGGCCTGGATCAGTTCCGGGTTACGTTCGCCGAACCCTTCAGCCGGACTCAACTCAAAGGTCTGGTGCGTGCCTTCCGCCAGGCCCAGCAGGCGCTGTTCGAGGAAGGGTGCGAGCTGGCCCTGACCCAGCAGCAGCGTGGCCGGGGTGGCGCCGAAGGTCGTGACGATATCGGTACCGTCGGCGGTGGCGAGGCGATAGTGCAGCGTCAGGTACGACGATTCGGTGACAACGGGAGCGGTGGAAGAAGACATTGGGTGTGTCGAGGTTGCGTGCAAACCGCTATTGTAAGCCAGAGCCGTCCTTTCCGCCCGCCTTCTCCCACTTTGCTCCACCATTTTTTGCTTATATTTTAGGCAAGGAGAACCATGGGCATCAATGACTGGAGCGAGCAGGAACGGCCGCGCGAGCGGCTGGTGCGCGACGGCGCGGCGGCGCTGTCCAACCCCGAACTGCTGGCCCTGCTGCTGCGGGTCGGCGTGCGCGGGAAGAGCGCGGTCGAGCTCGGACGCGACATTTTGCAGCACTTCGGCTCGCTGCACGGCCTGTTCGGCGCCACGCTGAACGATTTTTCCGAGGTGCACGGCCTCGGCATGGCCAAGTATGCGCAGCTGCAGGCGGTAATGGAACTGGCGCGGCGCGCCATCGGTGAGCAATTACAAACCGGCGCCACCATGGAGTCGCCCGAACTGGTCAAGCGCTACCTGCGCATCCGGCTCGGCGGCCAGCACCATGAATCCTTCGTGGTGTTGTTCCTGGACGTCAGGGCGCGCCTGATCGCCGACAAGGAATTGTTTCGCGGCACGCTCACTCAGGCCAGCGTCTACCCGCGCGAAGTGGTGAAGGCGGCACTGGCCTGCAACGCGGCCAGCGTGATCCTCGCCCACAACCACCCGTCCGGCGTGGCCGAGCCCAGCCACGCCGACCTGCACCTGACGCGCCTGCTGACCCAGGCGCTGGCCCTGGTCGAGATCCGCGTGCTCGATCATTTCGTGGTGGCCGGGCCGCTGGTGCATTCGTTTGCGGAAAACGGACAGCTCTAGCCGGTGCCGCCGGCATGCCTCAGGCCGGCCGCTCCAACGCCTGTTCGATACTGGCTTCCAAGTCCACCAGCTGGAAGGGTTTGCGCAGCAGGATGCCGCCGCCGATGCTGGCCTCGACCGCGCGCATGTCGGCGTAACCGGTAGCAATGATCATCGGCAGGTCCGGATGGATCTCGCGCGCCTTGCGCATCAGCTCGGCACCGGTCATGCCCGGCATCAGGTAATCAGTGATCATCAGGTCGGGGCGCTCGTTTTCCAGCCTCGCGAGCGCCTCCGCACCGCCCGCGGCCTGGGTCACGTAATGCCCCAGCGCCCGCAGCAGCTCGGCGATCGAGGTGCGCACCACGTCGTCATCCTCGACCACCAGGATGCGGGCCCCGGGCCGGCGGGTGCGCTGGTGGGCGCCGTCCGGGGCGGCGGGTTCCATGCCGGAAGTGGCGTGACGCAGCCAGATCTCGACGGTGGTGCCGGCGCCGGGCGTACTGAGGATGCGGGCGCCGCCGCCGGACTGCTGCGCCACCCCGTATACTTGGCTCAGCCCCAGGCCGGTACCCTTGCCGACGCCCTTGGTAGTAAAGAAGGGCTCGAACACGCGGGCGGCGACGTCGGGACTCATGCCTTCCCCGCTGTCGCTCACCGCGATGCACACGTAGTCGCCGACCGGCAGCAAGGCCGGCGGCGGATCGGCGCGGCGCGCATGAAAACGCAGGCTGCCGCCACCGGGCATCGCATCGCGCGCATTGATCGCCAAGTTCAGCAGCGCCATTTCCATCTGATTGGTGTCAGCCAGCACCGCCGTCATGCCTTCGGACGCCTCGTCGACATCGAAGCGCAGGGCGATCCCGGAACCGACCGAGGTCGCCACCAGGTCGCGGATGCCGCCGAACAGGGCACCGACTGCCACCGGCCGCAGGTCCAGGCTCTGGTTGCGCGAAAACGCCAGCAACTGCCCGGTGAGCTTGGCGCCGCGCTGGCAGGCGTTGCGCGCGACGGTGGCCCGCTTGCGCGCCACCTCGTCGGCGGACATCAACACGATCAAGTCCATGTTGCCCTGCACGACATTCAGCAGATTGTTGAAGTCGTGGGCGATGCCGCCGGTGAGCTGGCCGATCGCTTCCATCTTCTGCAATTGATTGACCGTCTGCAGGGCGCGCTCGCGCTCGATGATTTCATTGGTCAGGCGGTCGTTGGCCTGGGCCAGCGCACGCGTGCGCTCGTCGATGCGCGCCTCCAGGGTTTCGTTGAGCTGCACCAGTTGATCCTGGCTGGCGCGCAAGACCCGGGCCGCCTGCTCGCGCTCGACCAGCATGTCGCGCGCCGCATACTGGCGGCGCCTTCCACGCAGGGCAGCCGAGGCCGCGCTGCGCACGGTCTGCACGTTCAGAGGACGCTCCAGCAGGATGACACTGCCCAGCTCGGCCAGGCGGCTGCGCACGCTGGTGGCCGCCATGCCGACCGGTCGCGACACCAGCAAGACCAGCGGAAAGTCGGACCAGGGCGCCTGCCGCTGCAGGGCCGCAGCCAGCCGGTCGATGCCCTGCGCGTCGAGCGCTTCCTCGGCGATGATGGCGGACGCCGCCCCTTCGTCCATGGCGCCCAGCAAGGCATCGATGCCGGGCTGCGCGCTGCAGGCAAGGCCATCCTGGGCCAGCACTTCCCCGATCACCTCGGCATCGCGTCCGCGCGGAGCCAGGATCAGGATGCGCTGCTCGTACAGCTTACTCAGCGTCATCGCTGTTGAGCATCATCGGCGTGTCCCCGCGGTAGGTTGGCAGGCCGGTCAGCACGCCTTCGAATCCTTGCAATGCCGTGCCGATCTGCACCCCCGTACTGTTCAGCAAGAGCTCGTGGATGGACAGCGCGTGGGTCGTGGTCCGGCTCTTGATGACCGTGATCGCGCGCCGCAGCCGCGCACGCGATTCGAAGAAGCGCAACAGGACCGTGGTGTCGCTCAGGTAGCTCAGGTCGACGTCGGTGCGCAACTCCCCCATCAGACCGTGCTGGCCCAGCACCAGCACCGTGGTAACGCCCTGCAGGTTCAGGTAGCTCAGCAGCTCATGCATCTGCAGGGTCAGGAATTGCTCGCCCGGCATGGCCTGCAAATAAGCATTGAGGCTGTCGATCGTGATGAACTTGACGCCCTGACTCTCGACGGCATCCCGCAGCATCTGGGCGAACTCTCCGGGCGACAGCTCGGCCGGGTCAATGTGCTGGATCGTCAGCTGGCCATTCTCGACATACGGCATCAGGTTCATGCCCAGCGTCGCGTTGCGCGCGAAAAAGGTGCCCATGCCTTCGTCGAACAGGTAAAAGGCAGCCTTGCTGCCGCGCTGCAGGGCGGTCAGCATGCAGCGTACCGACAGCGTCGTCTTGCCGATGCCGGACGGGCCGACGATCAGGGTATTGGTGCCGGCCACCAGGCCGCCGCCCAGCAGCGCGTCGAAGCCGTCCGAGCCGCTCGAATGCACCTGCGGCGAGAACTCGCGTACGTGCTCGGCTGCGACCAGTCGCGGAAAAATGCGCAGGCCGCCGGTTTGCAGCGCATAGTCGTGATAGCCGCCGCGGAACTGGATGCCGCGCATCTTGATGATGTTGACGCGGCGCCGTTCCTTGCCGAATTCCTGGGCGATCTGTTCCAGGCTGATGACGCCGTGCGCGATGCTGTGCAGGTGCTGGTCGACCTGGCTGGTCTTATCGTCCAGCATCAGTACAGTGCAGGCGCGTGAGGTGAAGAATTGCTTGAGCGCCAGGATCTGGCGCCGGTAGCGCAGGGGATTCTGGGCCAGCAGGCGCATTTCCGACAGGCTATCAAACACCACGCGCGATGGCCGGATGCGGTCGACCTGTTCCATCACGTTTTGCGTGGTCTCGCCGAGTTCGACTTCGGCCGGGTGGAAAACCGATTGCTGGGCGTCCGGGTCCAGCTCGTTGTCGCTGGCCAGTTCGTGGATCGCGATACCGTCCATGTCCCAGCCATGGCTTGCAGCCACCGCAATCAACTCGTCCGCGGTCTCCGACAGGGTGATATACAGGCCGCGCTCGCCGCGGGCTGCACCGTCGCGCAGGAACTGCAGGCCGAGCGTGGTCTTGCCGGTGCCGGGCGAACCCTCGACCAGGTACACACGCTGCGCCGTCAGGCCACCGCGGAGGATATCGTCGAGCCCGTCGATGCCGGTGGAAATGCGGAATGTCGGAATCTGCGGCGGGCGCTGGGTCGTGCTGGTGTCGTTCATGTCGTCGCGTAATCGTCGGTTGTCGCCTGTTAGTCAACAGACATTATATGCGCAGCGCTGCACGAAAATCGGGTCGGCGAGATCGAAGTTTATGCTGCGAAAACAGGCGTTTACGAACAAGAATTGCTAAATTTTACGATTGTTAAATTTATGCGATTTACTGAGACACAATTTTTTTCTGCAAGTTGTTGATTACGCGACGGTTTTCACGCTATACTCTCGTTTTTCCGATTGTGGAAGTTTACTCAAGGAGTGCGCTATGGCACGTGTTTGCCAAGTTACTGGCAAGGGCCCGATGGTTGGCAACAACGTCTCCCACGCCAACAACAAAACCAAGCGTCGTTTTCTGCCGAACCTGCAGAACCGCCGCATCTTCGTAGAATCCGAAAACCGCTGGGTCTCCCTGCGTATTTCGAACGCTGGCCTGCGCGTCATCGACAAGCTCGGCATCGACGCAGTCCTGACCGACATGCGCGCCCGCGGCGAAAAAATCTAATTAGGGAGCTATCATGGCAAAAACTGGCCGCGACAAGATCAAACTGGAATCGACCGCAGGTACCGGTCACTTCTACACCACGACCAAGAACAAGCGCACCATGCCGGCGAAGATGGAAATCACCAAATTCGACCCGAAGGCTCGCAAGCACGTGATCTACAAAGAAACCAAGATCAAGTAATCTGGTTCTTTCGTAGTGAGAGAAAGCCGTCCGTCTGGGCGGCTTTTTTTATTTCTAAAACTTGTTTCCAAGTTCCATCCGATGCGTTGACACGGATCAGCCTGCCTCCACATCCCGCGCTTTGCCGCCCGGCCGCGCGCCTATAGTCGACAATCCGCCGACCTGGAGATGAGCGATGACGATCCCGTACCTGCTTCGACTGCTGGCAATACTTTCACTCCTGACCGGCTGTTCCACCCCCTACCGCCCGCCCGTCGTCGTGCGCGACAGCACGCCCTTCCCCGGCGTCGCCGGCATCGTCGCCGCCAATGGCACCCGCCCGGTCGACCTGATCCTGGTGCATGGGATGTGCACCCAGGATGCCGACTGGGCCGAGCGCAGCATCGACCGCATCGCCGGCGCGGTCAGCGAACATGCGCCGGCAGCCATACGCTCGCCGGGCGCGGACAGCGGCGGCATCCAGCTCGTCGAGCGCACGCAACAGATCGCCGGCGGCACGGTGCGGTTCCATGCGTTGCTGTGGTCGCCGCTAACGGTGCCGCTGAAGCGCCAGCTCGACTACGACCACACGGCCACGCCAACCGACTGTGCTACCGGCCAGGTGTGCAAGCCGGTGCGCGCCGTGCTCAACGGCATGGTGAAGGACAGGCTGCTCGACGATTGCCTGGCCGACGCCGTGATCTACGAAGGCGCCAGCCATGCGGCGATCCGCAATGCGATGGTCGAGACCGTCTCGCGCATCGTCGCCGCCAATCCGGACCCGGACGGCACCCTGGTCGTGGTGGCGGAAAGCCTGGGCAGCAAGATGCTGTTCGACGCCCTGTCCAGCATGCTCGAATCGAACCAGCCGCGCACCCAGGCGCTGGGCCAGCTGGCCGCGCGCCGCCTTGGCCTGATCTATATGGCGGGCAACCAGCTGCCCATCCTCGGCCTGGCCGAACAGGCCCTGGTGGCGAACGCCATGCCGGCCCAGGATGCGCTGCAGCGTTTCCTGGAACTGCGCCGCCGCCAGCCGACCCAGCGCGCCGGCCGCCTGCAGCGCCTGGCCGTGGTGGCCTTTACCGATCCGAACGACCTGCTGTCCTACCGCCTGCTGCCGGCGCGCTATGCGGCGCCGGACGTGGCGGTGGCCGACGTACTGGTGTCGAATGCACGCACCTGGCTGGGCTTGATCGAAAATCCGGTGGCGGCGCACATGAATTACCTGGCCAATCCGGATGTGGGGAAATTGATTGCCTGCGGGTTCCTGCAGGCGGTGGGGTGCAAGTAACAAACCGGTCCCCCAGCCACACCGTCGTTCCCGGCATTGCCGGAAACGACTCCCCGCGAAGGCGGGGACGACGCATTGTCGATGGACGTACTTTATCAGTCAGCAAACAAAAACGGCTCCCGCAGGAGCCGTTTTTCATTCAACACACAATCTCAAGCATAGCTACGCAGGCGCATCGAAAACTCCTGCAGCGCCTTGATGCCGGACGCTTCGGCGCGCGTGCACCAGTCTTGCAGCTGATGCAGCAGCTGGTCGCGGGTCGAATGCGAACGCTCCCAGATCGCGCCCAGTTCCACGCGCATCTGGTGCATGGTTTCCAGCGCCTTGCTGTGCTGGAACAGCTCGACCAGCTGCGCCTGCTGCGGCGAATCGAGCTTGGTCGGCTCGCGCTGCAGCAGCTTGCGGCTGCTCTTCAGAAAGCGCGCTTCCAGCTCGGCCTTGTGCTTCAGGTGCTCGACTTCTTCGCTGAACGCGGCCTTGACCGACTTGGCATACTTGGCCATCACGTCGTAGCGGTTGGCGATCACGGCTTGCAGGGTGTCGAAGTCGGCAACGGTCTTGTCCTTGGCCATGCGCGGCTTCGGGATGGTCTTCTTGACCTTGGCCAGGCCCATGATTTCCATGGTGCGGATGTACATCCAGCCGATGTCGAATTCGTACCACTTGCTCGACAGCTTGGCCGACGTCGCAAAGGTGTGGTGGTTATTGTGCAGTTCTTCGCCACCGATGAGGATGCCCCACGGCATCAGGTTGCAGGCGGCGTCGTTGCAATCGTAGTTGCGGTAGCCGGTATAGTGGCCCAGGCCGTTGATGATGCCGGCGGCCGTGATCGGGATCCACAGCATCTGGACGGCCCAGATCGAGATGCCGGCCACGCCGAACAGCATGACGTTGATCGGCAGCAGCGCGGACACACCCAGCCAGCTGTACTTGGTGTACAGGTTGTTCTCGATCCAGTCGTTCGGGCAGCCGTGGCCGTACTTGTCCAGGGTTTCCTGGTTTTTGGTTTCGGCGCGGTAGAGTTCAGCACCTTCCAGCAGCACCTTCTTGATGCCGCGCGTTACCGGGCTGTGCGGATCGTCGACGGTTTCGCACTTGGCATGGTGCTTGCGGTGTACCGCAGCCCATTCCTTGGTGACCTGGCCCGTGGTCAGCCACAGCCAGAAGCGGAAGAAATGGCTGATGATCGGATGCAATTCGAGCGCGCGGTGCGCCTGGTGGCGGTGCAGGTAAATGGTGACGCCGGCGATCGTGATATGGGTCACGACCAGGGTGTATCCAACCATCTGCCACGCCGACAGGTCAACCAGACCGCCGTCCAGGAAGGACAGGACAGCGTGGAAGATGTTACTCAGAAAATTCATTAATGCTCCAGAAATGGATGGCTTGGCGATGCCGTTCTTTCTGCCGAACGATCGCTAGGACGAGACGTCGTCCTTACAGCTGGATGACGCACCCGCATTTTACGCGTATCCAATGACGCACGGAACGTCAGAGGACAATCAATTCGATGTAGCGCCGGAATCCGGGGCCGGTTGCGTGATCCGCGCCACAATCGACGCTATATGGGAGTCGAGCAGGCGAGTATCAACCGATGGATACCCAAGTTTGATGTCACCGCTCTGCACCAGCGCATAGATTTTCTTGTTAATTTCGGACACCACGCCGCCCTGCCCGTTTTCCGGATCGGCGATCCAGAAACCGAGGTCGAGTTCGTAGCCCTCCGGGCCGAAGCGCGACAGCGAACAGCCGGGCGCCGGCTCCTCCAGCACGCGCGGCGTGCCCACCGCCTGCGCGATCAGCAGCGGCATGACGAGGTCGAGATCGGAACCGTAGGCCACCGTGATCTTGGTCGAGGCGCGCACCCGGCGGTTGCTGAGCGACTGGTTCTGCACCGTGCCGGAAATCAGCATCTCGTTCGGCACCACGGTTTCGACACCGTCCAGGCCCTGCAGCACGGTGTAGCGGGTATTGATCTGAGTAACTTTACCTGTGAAATTGGTTACAGAGATCATGTCGCCGATCGACAGGCTGCGCTCGAGCAGGATGATGAAGCCAGACACATAATTACTGGCAATGCGCTGCATGCCCAGGCCGAGACCGACACCGAGCGCGCCGCCGAATACGGACAGCACAGTCAGGTCGATGCCGACCAGGTTCAGGCTCAGCAGCACGGCGCCGACGATCAGCACCGCGCGGCTGACCCGCGCCAGCGCCGCCCGCAGCGAGCTGTGCAGTGCCGTCATGCCCATCAGCCGTTCTTCCAGCGCCGTTCCGGCCCACAGCGCCAGCATCAGCAGGACCGCCACCGTCACGATGCCCTGCAACAAGTCGGCCAGCGATACCTGGCTCGACTTCTTGGGCCCGTATTTCAGCGTATAGCTGTCGAGGAAATCGAAGATGTCCGGCCACATGCCGGTGATGTACAGCACCACCGCCACCCACACCACCAGGGCGACGATCTTTTCCAGCGTGACAAAGGAGTCGTCCAGCGGCCTGCGGCGCGCGAACACGCGCCGCAGCAGGTAGAACACCAGGCGGATCACCCCGAGCGACCAGAAGATCGGGATCGCCACCTTGACGATATTGGTGTGGAAGCGGTACTTCGCCAGCAGGAATTGCGCCAGGCTCAGCAGCGCAACCACCAGCAGCGGTCCCATCACGTGGGTAAAACTGGCCACGCCGGTATGCAGGCTGTCTTCATGGCCGGGCCGCCGGCTCCATAACACCCGTACCAGGCGCGCCACCAGCCAGCCGACCAGCATGCACGCCACGATAGCCCCGATCTGCCACGGCATGCCGGGGCGGCTCAGGTCATCGAAGAGGTCGTCGATCAGGCTGGACAGAGGCATCGGTTGCAAGGATTACTCCGCTGCCTCGTCCTCGGCCACGTCGGCAGGCTTGGCCGGCTTGTCCCCGGCCTTGCGCTCCAGCACGGCGGCGAAGAAGCCGTCGGTGCCGTGCTTGTGCGGCAGCATTTTCAAATAGTCGCCCATCTCCAGGGCAATGCGCTGTTCCGCCAACACCTTGTGCATCGGCACCAGCTCGAACTCCGGATGCGCGGCCAGGAAGGCTTCGACGATGGCGTCGTTTTCCTCGTTCAGCAAGCTGCAGGTGGCATACACCAGGCGGCCGCCGAATTTCACCAGGCGCGCCGCACTGTCCAGGATCGCGGTCTGCTTCTCAGTCATCTCGCCGACGCCGTCCGCCTGCTGGCGCCACTTGACGTCAGGATTGCGGCGCAGCGTGCCCATGCCCGAGCACGGCGCGTCGACCAGTACGCGGTCGATCTTGCCGGCCAGACGTTTTACTTTTGCATCACGCTCATGCGCGATCACCACCGGGTGCACGTTCGACAGGCCGCTGCGCGCCACGCGCGGTTTCAGCTTGGCCAGGCGTTTTTCCGAGACGTCGAAGGCATACAGGCGGCCGGTGTTGCGCATGATGGCGCCGATGGCCAGGGTCTTGCCGCCGGCGCCGGCGCAGAAGTCGACCACCATCTCGCCGCGGCGCGCGCCCAGCAGCTGGGCCAGCACCTGGCTGCCCTCGTCCTGGACTTCGATCGCGCCTTCCTTGAACAGCGGCAGGTTCTGCAGTGCCGGTTTCTTGAAAATGCGCAGGCCGGTCGGCGAGTACGGGGTCGGTTCGGCGGCGATCGGCGCCGTCGCCAGTTCGGCGATCACTTTCTCGCGGTCAGCCTTGAGGGTGTTCACGCGCAGGTCGAGCGGGGCCGGGGTGTTCAGCACATTCGCCAGTGCCAGGGTTTCTTCCTCGCCGTACTGGGCCACGAACTTGTCGTACAGCCAATCAGGCAGGTTGGCGCGCTGGCGCGCCGGCAACAGCGAACGGTCGATTTCCTTGATGCGTTCCAGCAGCGCGGTCTCGTCGTCCGACAGGCCGCCCAGGGCATCGATGCCGACGGTTTCCGCCATGCCGAGCAGGACCAGGCGACGCATGGTCGCGCCGCGGCCGCCGCCGGTGAAGTCGGTATAGAAGGTCTTGTTGCGCAGCACGGCGTACACGCACTCGGCGATGGCGCCGCGCTCGCGGCCGCCCAGGCGGGAATGGTCTTTGAAGTAGCGCGACAGGGTGACGTCGGCCGGCGCGGTAAAGCGCAGGATCTCGCGCAATACCTCTTCCGCATTGCCGAGTATCGCGGGGGGCAATCTCATGGTGTTCCTTGAATGATTCTTGAATTAACTGATGGTCTCGGCGATGCGTACTTCGCCGTCTACGATGTTGAGCCTGTCTTCGACAAACAGGCGCACCGCTTGTGGATAGATGAGGTGTTCCTTTTCCAGCAGGCGCTCGGCCAGGCTGGTTTCCGTATCGCCCGGCAGCACATTGATGCGCGCCTGCAACACAGCCGGACCGTGATCCAGTTCGGCGGTAACGAAGTGCACGGTGGCGCCATGCTCGAGCACACCCGCCTCCAGTGCCTGGCGGTGCGTATGCAAGCCCGGGAACAGCGGCAGCAGCGACGGGTGGATGTTCAGCATGCGTCCGGCGTAATGCTCGACGAAGGGCGCAGTCAGGATGCGCATGAAGCCGGCGAGCACCACCAGGTCGGCCCCGTAGCCGTCGATGGTTCGTTGCAGGACCGCATCAAAGGCCTCGCGCGACGCGAATTCCTTGCTGGGCACGACTGCCGTCGGAATACCGTGCGCCTGCGCAAACGCAAGCCCCTTGGCGTCAGGCTTATTGCTGATGACGGCAGCGATACGCGCCGGCCAGCGTTCGGCTTCGAGAGCCCGCACGATGGCTTCCATGTTGCTGCCACGACCAGAAATAAGGATCACGATATTTTTCATAAGCGGGCATTGTAACCTGCGGCCCTCTAGAGCGCCTGAGAAAACCCTCAGGGTAAGGCGCATCGTCGAAGACAGTACGATAGTACGGCGAGACGATGCAACGCTGCCGTGGGGGTTTTTATCAGGCGCTCTTACTCAAACGGTCTTGCGCCTACCCAACCTACAGACTGCAGCGATTGCGGCTCTTCAAATGAGTAAAACACCCGGAACGGCACTTTCTTTTCGGCCCAGAATTCGGCGGCGTCACGGAACACGTCGAGTAGCGACTCACGCGCTTCCTTGTCGAACTTTTGCGAATTCGGCAGCTGATCGAGCACGGCAATAAAACCCGGCTGCGGTCCGGCATCCGAGATAATTTCGGTCATGCAGTTGCGCAGCGCATCGAAATTCTTGCTGCACGGTTTGGACAGGTAGAATTGCTCACCGATGCGGGAGCAAACTTGCTGCTTGGTCAAGGCATTCGAACACAAGGCGTAGAGGAAGTGATGGCCCAGGCGTAGCGCCTCCTTTTGCAGCTCCGGAATGCGGAAAGCACGGATGGACTGCACAAGATTCGGCGGTACTCTCATCAACAAACTCATTTTTTCCTCAAGTCACCCAGTCCGGCCTTGCTGCTGCAAGCGCGCGTGGTTTCCTGTGGAAGCGTCGGGCTTGTTCGCTTTCTCCTGGTCTCGTTTCCACGCGCCAATAAAACCCTAAGTCACGTAAGGGTAACGTTTTGTATTAACTGAATCAACCCGAATATGGCCGAGCATGCCCGGATTTGTGAAAAAAGGCCGGTTTTTACACTGATTGATGGTGCATTTACACACATTCCTAGCATGTAGCTCTTATCCGCAAGTGCATACCTGCTGTTACATTTTGTTGCCACGCGGATCAACTACAGGGCCGCCGTGGCGCTACCATTCAGTTGTGGGCAGTCTCCTTTTACAGATAACCGAAATCCAAGCGCAGTACCCAAGCGTCATTAGACGAGGTAAATAATGAACTTCAAAGCCAAACTGATTCTCTCTGCCCTGGGCGTGTGCGCCCTGCCGCTGGCCCAGGCCCAGTCCGGCGATTTCGAAGATTTCGGCCGCGTCACGCGCGTCCAGCCGCGTGTCGAGCAAGTCCGTACCCCGCGCCAGGAATGCCGCACCGACTACGTGCAGAGCCAGGTGCAGCCGCAGCGCAGCCAGGGCGGCTCGGTGGTGGGCGGTATCGCCGGCGCCCTGCTGGGCAGCCAGGTCGGCAGCGGCAACGGTAAAGTCGCCGCGGCAGCCGCCGGTGCGATCGCCGGCGCCATGGTCGGCGACCGCGTCGACAACGACGGCCGTAACTACGCGCCGCAAACCCAGGAACAGGCCGTGCGCCAGTGCCGTACCGTCGACGCCATCGAGCAGCGCACCAACGGCTACGAAGTGACCTACGACTACCGCGGCCACAGTTACACCACCGTGATGCCGCGCGATCCGGGCAACCGCATCCGTCTGCGCGTCTCGGTCGAGCCGGACCGTTATCAGAACTAAACTTCCGTCGGATCACGGAAAGCATGGCCTTTCCGCCTGCCCTTGCAATCGGGAAGGCCGTGACTTGATAATAGGATGTTCCTTTTAGGTCATCCTATGCTCATCAAACGCAAATCCATCGAACAGGCCGAATCCTCGCGCCGTCCTTCGCGCAAGCCCAAGTTCGCTCCCGTCACCCTGTCCGAACAGGACGGTGTGCGCTATCTCCATTTCGGTACCGAATGGGTGCAAGGCGCTATGCGCATCCGCAAACCCGACTGGCCGGAACTCGAGTATGCGCAGCAGATGATGGCCTGGATGCTGTTCATCGAGCAGCCGCAGGCGATTGCCCAGCTCGGCCTCGGCGCCGCCACCCTCACCAAGGCCTGCTACCGCCAGTTTCCCGAAGCAACCGTAACCGCAGTCGAACTGAATCCGGCCGTGGTCGCCATCTGCAACACGATGTTCAAGCTGCCGCCCGAAGACGAGCGCCTGCAGGTGCTGGAAATGGACGCCATGGATTTCGTGCTCGATGAAGCCAATCACGGCGCCTTTGACGTGCTGCAATGCGACCTCTATGACGCCACCGCACGCGGCCCGGTGCTCGACACCCCTGAGTTTTATCAAGCATGCAACGCCTGCCTGAGCGAGCACGGCGTCATGACCGTCAACCTGTTCGGCGACCATCCGAGCTTCAACAAGAACATCAAGGCCATGCGCTTCGCCTTCGACCACGTGATTTGCCTGCCGGAAGTCCACGAAGGCAACGTTGTCGCGCTGTGCTTCCGTACCAAGCCGGACCTCGATCCGGCCCGCCTGGCGGCGCGCGCGGCGCAGATCGTGGCCGCCACCAAGTTGCCGGCCAAATCCTGGGTCAAGGGCATCCTGAACGCCTGACCTTCATCCCACCGCGAGCGTCCATGAGCACTGCCGCCCCAGCCCGAACCAAACCGATGCCGAAGGCACTCGACCTGCAAACCCTGTTTTCGTGGCTGCTGGCCGACGGTATCGTCGAGAAATCGACGGTCAAGCCGCATTACGCGCAGGCGCAAGGCATCCTGAAGAGTGCGGCGGACTCGATGCACCCGCTTACCGCCATCGCGCAATGCAAGATCGTCTCGGCAAAGGCGCCGCATAAACTGCTGACCCTGGACCTGCTCAGTGAATGGTGCGCCGGCAAGGTCGGCCTGCCCTTCCTGCGCATCGATCCCCTGAAAATCGATTTCACCAAGGTGGCCGACGTGATGTCGGCCAGCTATGCGGCGCGCTTCAACATCCTGCCGGTGGAACTCAAGGGCGACACGCTGGTCGTGGCCACCGCCGATCCCTTCCATACCGAGTGGCAGGACGAGATCGCGCGGATTTCGCGGCGCCGCATCGAGCTGGTGATCGCGAATCCGCTCGACATCGCGCAATACATTTCGCAATTCTTCAGCCTGGCGAAGTCGATCCGCGACGCCAACAAATCGAGCGGCCAGGACCTGGCCCTGCGCAACAACTTCGAGCAACTGGTCGAGCTGGGCAAGCTGAACAAGCAAGTCGACGCCAACGACCAGCACATCGTCAACATCGTCGACTGGCTGTGGGGCTACGCCTTCGAGCAGCGCGCCTCGGACATCCACCTAGAACCGAAGCGTGAATTCGGCGTCATCCGCTTTCGCATCGACGGCGTGCTGCACCAGGTCTACCAGGTGCCGGCCGTGGTGATGATCGCGATGACGGCGCGCATCAAGCTGCTCGGGCGCATGGACGTGATCGAAAAGCGCCGGCCGCAGGATGGCCGCATCAAGACCCGCACCCATACCGGCCAGGAAGTCGAACTGCGCCTGTCGACGCTGCCGACCGCGTTCGGCGAAAAGCTGGTGATGCGTATCTTCGACCCGGAAGTGGTCGTGAAAACCTTGCCGGAACTCGGCTTCCCGCCCGACGACGCCGCGCGCTGGGATGCGCTTACGAAACGTCCGCACGGCATCATCCTGGTGACGGGACCGACCGGCTCGGGCAAGACCACGACCCTCTACACCACCCTGAAGGCACTCGCCACCAGCGAAGTCAACGTCTGCACTGTGGAAGATCCGATCGAGATGGTCGAAGCGGCGTTCAACCAGATGCAGGTGCAGCCGGGCATCGATTTGTCGTTTGCGGATGGCGTGCGCGCGCTGATGCGCCAGGACCCGGACATCATCATGGTCGGCGAGATCCGCGACCTGGAAACGGCCGAGATGGCGATCCAGGCCGCGCTGACCGGCCACCTGGTGCTGTCGACCCTGCACACCAACGACGCGCCGTCGGCCGTGATGCGCCTGCTGGAACTGGGCGTGCCCTATTACCTGCTCGAAGCGACCCTGATCGGCATCATGGCGCAGCGCCTGGTGCGCACCCTATGCGCGCACTGCAAGTCGCCGGACGGCGAGCTCAATGACGACGTCTGGCACAGCATCGGCGGCGCCTGGAACATCCCGAAGCCAGCGACGGTGTACCGTCCGATCGGCTGTCCGGAATGCCGCCAGACCGGCTACCGCGGCCGTACCGGCCTGTACGAACTGCTGAGCGTGAGCGAAGCGTTTGCGCGGCGTATCCAGGAAGAAACCGACCTGGCTGCGCTGCGCCAGCAGAGCGTGGAGGACGGCATGAAGCCGCTGCGCATTGCCGGGGCGTTCAAGGTGGCCGAGGGTGTGACGACGGCGGAGGAAGTGTTGAAGGCTACGGTAGCGCACTAACTTACGCACCTCTAGCGTAAATCAAAACGAGCCGCTATAATGCGTGCCTTCTTCGGGTCGTTAGCTCAGCTGGTAGAGCAGCGGACTTTTAATCCGTTGGTCGCAGGTTCGAATCCCGCACGGCCTACCAAAGAATTCTAGTAGTTGTTAGAAACAAAAACGCCAGGCATCTGCCTGGCGTTTTTGTTTGGCGATCATTAAAGCCCACGCATTCCGGTGCGTGGGCTTTTTTCTGCCAGGAACTAACTTTTCTGTCGGATTCTTTTACATTTAGGAAACAAAGTTCGTCTCCGTAAATACAAGGCCTTGATTTAACTAAGAATTACAAACTGGTCCGTTTCTTGCTAAATATCAAGCAAGCGCTGGCCGCAGGGCTGCGCGAGTCACCATAATCCAAAACTAGGGAAAACCATGAAATTCTCCAAGATTGCGCGCAGCTTCCTTGCAGGTGCCACTGCCCTGCTGTTTCTTGCCCCCGCAGCCCAGGCTGCGGTGGTTTCCGTCAGCTTTGCCAATTCGCCGGTCGTAGTTCCGAACAACATTGACGGCGTCTATTTTAATTTCGTCACCGGCCAACGCAGCACCACGGAATTTGCCGGCTACGACTTCAATCCTTACAACAACAATAGCGGCCTCACCTTCTATGGCGCTGCCTCGCCTTCGGGCATCCTCGCCACCGGCACGCCCGGCACCACGGCGCAAGCCCGCGTGCTACAGTTCGGCGACCTGATCTCCGCCGCCGGCCAGTACAACCAGTTCCAGACCCGGGGTGACAACTTCGACGTCACCGGCCAGGAATACGTCGGCCTGCGCTTCCTGAACGAATCGACCGGCATCCTGAACTACGGCTGGGCACTGATGAGCACGACCGCCGGCAACGGCTTCCCGGCCTCCGTGCTTGGCTACGGCTATGAAAACACCGGCCTGTCGATCACCGCCGGCCAGACCGCCGCGGTCGTGCCGCCGCCGGCAGCCGTGCCGGAACCGGCCTCGATCGCCCTCTTCGGCCTGGCGCTGGGCGCCATGAGCCTCCTGCGCCGTCGTCAGTCTTAATCCTTGCGCCGCCCGGGGCTGCCAGCTATAATGCCGGCCTCTTCGGGTCGTTAGCTCAGCTGGTAGAGCAGCGGACTTTTAATCCGTTGGTCGCAGGTTCGAATCCCGCACGGCCTACCAAAGAATTTGCAGCATCAAATAAAGGCGTTACGAGTGATCGTGACGCCTTTTTTTGTTTCTGCAGTACATCTCCCCCTTACCCTATTTACCTTGGCTAATGCGTGCAGCATGCCGTCTGCTTGTGTTGTATTGCCGTCTGCTCAGACTCTGCGCGTTGCATTCCCATTGGCAAGTTGCGTTCAATCAAGTGCTTTCCTGATCTGCTCTTGAATAATTACAAGGTCTGACCTCAGCAGGCAGCCGAGCGCGTAGCCAAACGCATCGATCTTTCACGCAGAGCGTATTCAAATTCAGGAAGGCGCATGACCGATTCTCGCCGCTCCATTCACGATTTCGTTTACGGCAGGCAGTTCAACCGTATCCTACGCCTGTCTTTCCCTGACAATGATGCGCCGACTGCCCAATTCGTCGTTAACAAAATCGATGCAACCGAAAGCTTATCCAAGGACTTTGAGTTCACCGTCGAATTGCTGTCCGACACAGCCAGCGTCGCGCTCAAGGAAATGCAAGGCAAGCTGCTCAATATCGGTTTGGTGCGCAAGGATGGCAGCCTTCGCTATTTTTCTGGGTATGTGTTCAGCTTCCGCCGCCGTCATTCAGATGGTGGCATCACTTTCTACGAAGCCAAACTCGGCCCTTGGCTGAAATTTCTCAGTCTACGCAAGGATAACTACTTATTCCATAACAGGACTCTGCGCGAACAGACTGAAATCATTTTCCGGGACTATGGGATTTACCCTCAGTGGGATTGGTACGTGACGGGTAACGATCCTGTCATGACCGATGCCTGCCAGTTTGACGAAACAGACTTTAACTACCTGAGTCGTCGTTGGGAGTCTGCAGGTTGGTATTACTGGTACGAACACGATGCTGCTGGACACAAACTCATCGTAAGCAGCGATTCCACACAAGCTCCGGCGCTGGACGGTGGCGCGGAAGTGCGTTTTCATGGAGAAGGCGGTGCCCTGGAAGAAGACGCTATTGATCGCTGGTCACCTGTACGACAGACCATGCCTGCCAGCGTTGCTTTGAACGGTTTCAACTTCAAGGATCCCAGACCGTCGAGTGTTACCCTTCCTACCTTGAACCAGCAGGGCACCGTGCCGGAGACTGAGTGCTACGAATACACCGGAGCTTATGGTTTCAAAAGTTTCCAGGATGGCGATGCTCAGTCTCGAATCAGGATGGAAGAAATCGAAGCCATCGCCAAGCACATCGAGGCGGAAGGTAATAACCGTTTCCTGATGCCGGGCCGCTGGTTCCAGCTGGTCGACCACTTCAATCATGGTGTTTATGGCCGAAGCAGCGATGCTGGTAAGGACCACTTCGTAATCCTGTCGGTCCGCCACATTGCCACCAACAATTATCTGCAGGAAGAGGATGAGAAAATCCTCTATCGCAACTGGTTGACCTGCACCCGCAAGAATGTTCCCTGGAGACCAGGTCGCAACTTCAATAGCACGGATACCAAAATCCTTGCGCCTCAAACTGCCATCGTCGTCGGCCCTTCTGGTCCGGACAGCATCCATACCGATGAATACGGCCGGGTGCGGGTGCAGTTTCATTGGGACCGGGAAGGCGACAACGATGAACGCAGCTCGACCTGGATACGGGTATCGAGTGCTTGGGCCGGGGCGGAACTTGGCGCCGCAGCGATTCCAAGAGTGGGAACTGAAGTCATTGTTCAATGGCTGGGTGGATGCCCTGACCGTCCGATTATCACGGGAGCGGTATTCAATGAGCGCAATATGCCGCCATGGTCTGTGCCAACACAACATGCGTTGACTGGATTTCGAAGCCGGGAATTAACGCCTAATGGCGGCAATGCCCCCGCTGGGCGGAGCAATCACGTGATCCTCGACGACACGAGCGGACAGATTCAAGCGCAGCTCAAGAGTGATCATCTGCATAGCCAGCTCTCGCTCGGGTATATCACGCGAATCGAAGATAACCGTGGGCGAACAGATGCGCGAGGAGAAGGCTGGGAACTGCGAACCGACGGGCATGGGGTACTGCGCTCGGCCAAAGGTATGCTCGTCACAACAGAGCGGCGCGATCGCGGCGAGTCGCACATTACCGACATGAAGGAAACGCTTCAGCGATTCGACGACGCTCATCAATTACATCAAAAACAGGCAAAAGAAGCCATCGATCAACAAGCCCAAGAATGGGGACACCAAGACTATGTGGCCGATACGCTGCATCGACTCAATCAGAGTGTAGCAGGTACGTCAGGAAAATTCCCTGAGTTGTCCGCTCCCCATTTAGTTCTTGCGAGTGCTGCAGGACTATCGACTTCAACAAATCAGTCCACTCACTTATCAAGTGATGAACATATAGCTCTAACAGCCAAACAGGACGTATCAATTGCCTCTGGAGAAAGTCTCTTCGCAAGCGTAGCTCAAACCTTGCGACTATTCGCCAAAAATGCTGGGATGAAACTGCTCGCAGCAGCCGGTAAGGTCTCAATTGTGGCCAAACAAGATGAGATAGAAATTATCGCAGCGAAGGTTCTCACACTTTTAAGTGAAACCAACTGGATTGAGCTGAAAGGAAAAAAGGGTATCCGCTTACATGGTGCAGGGTCTATGCTGGAGATTAGCGACAAAGTTCAGTTTTTTACTGCATCCCCAACGTTGTTTCATGGAAACCCTGAAACCCTTGCCCCTGCGCCCAAACCTTTTTCATCGAACCAGCTTTCCTCACTAAATTCATCTTTACTAGTACATGAACAGGTGTTTGACGAACAATTTCAAATTACAGGATCTGATGGAAAAACACCACTCATTAATTGCCGATATCGCATTGTTGCCGATGATGGACAGACTTGGGAAGGACGAAGCGACGACCACGGCCTGACGCAACGTGTAGTTACACGATCCAGCGTAAAGCTGTCACTTCTGCTTCTTCCAGACTAATTTTATCAAGGGAGAAACACATGTCTGAAGTACTTGTCGGCCAGGCGCTTACAAACCCAGTTCCCAACTCTATCACTACCGTAAAAATAGATGAATATATTTGCGTTCTAAAGATAGAACAAAACAGCTTCGGAGATTTCTTGCCAATAATCCCTACAGCTGCACGCACCGAGCGCAATAAAGTCCTTTACCAACTAAAGCTCAGAGCGAAACTGACGCGCCACACCGACGGAAAACCCGTAGCCGACTATAAGCTGAAAATTCAGTCCAGTAGGACTAGTGATCAAATAGAAGTCAACGGCAATACAAACAAAGATGGAGAAGCCACATTCACCCTCAGTACGCGTGAAGCCGGCGAGCTTGAATTAATTGCAAATTCAGCAGGAATTACAATCGCAAGTTTCCCTGTGAAATTACGTGAAGCATGGTATGAATCACCATTCCTTATTACAGGTTACAACATCTGCAAGGAGGATGACTTCTCTGGCGACTTAGTGGATGGAAATGGCCTTAACGAAAAACATAAGGACGATTTTCTTTATAGCGCAACTGGGGTAGCTATGCAAGGAACCGGCATAGCCACGGACAGCAAATATATTCGAATAGTCAATAAGCCAGGCTGGAAAAAGAACAGCAAGGGGAATCCTGAACGATTGGAAATGCCGGAGAGTGCCATCTTTGCATATGCCACCGGATTTCACGGAAAGTTTGCGGATATTACGGAAAATCATTCTATTGCAGTAGATGTCCGAATAATTCCAAAAAAGGCCAAAGTGGAGATAGATGGGGTAGGCCTGAGAATAGCGGACGACACTGGCGGAGGAATAAAACTCTATCACATAGACAATTTTCTTGGGTCGGGAAAGGCAGTAGTAAAAGCTTGGCTGAAGGGCGGAGTAAATGGAACAAATCGCCGCATAAAATATCTTGGGGTGGACGAATGAAAATATTTCGCTATATTTTCCCGCTGGTTCTATTAATAGCATCTACTAACGTAGAAGCCGAAATTTTAAGACGGGTTTACCTCGACAAAAAAAATAACGTACATGTAGTAAACGCATCGGGGCACGATCTTCAAATCACAAAAACAGAAGATGCAACATCTTTAAAGCTCGCCCCCAACAACGAAACAGTGGCCTGGCTCGTGATGAATAAATGGATTGCCGAAGGCGATAACCAGCCACAGTCAGAAGAATTAAAAATTTATCAAAATAAGCAAACGAGATCCATAAAGTGTTCACTATTCATTCGAGACTTCTGGTTTTGGCTTAATGGAGGCCAAATTGCCATCGACTGTGGTGGAAGACATTTTGCAGGCTGGGAAATTCTTTATGATGCAAAATCACTAAAGAAAATCACGAGCTTCGACCAAGATCAGGTACCACTGGAGAACCGCCCTGAGTGGTCGCGCGGAGACGAATAAAACACTTTCCCAAAGAATTTCTCGTAACAAATGACCAAGCACCCCCGATTCTCAAAAAAATATATTTTTTATGAATCATATGAAAATGAACTGGGTTTTTCCAGTCAATATTTCCTGCACTCACAACCATTATTGGTTTTTGAGTAGAACCCTAACTTGCGCATAGAGAAACCAAAATGGTGCATGAAGGACGAGGCGTTGTTCGATTAAATGATAAGACCGATCACGGCGGGCAGGTTATTTCTGTTTCATCGGGAACTATTGTCCTAGGCATGGAGGCCGCCTTTGAGGACGATATGACGTTTTGTCCAAAGTGCAAAGGGAACTTTCCCATCAAGCCAGACGGCGCTGGGGCCAAGCATATGGGACGCCCCTACGCATACGACAGTGATCTGACTGCTTGTGGCGCAAAACTGATCTCTTCAATTTGACTGTTGCAAGCAAACCCTGTAGTGGCAATCCTTGGCAAAACGCCCCCATCACGCGAATCTGGAAACGAGCGCCTCTGGTGGCTTCCCTTCTCGCCTTAGGCATGCCATGTCTGGTAAATGCGAGTACATGTTTCGGCACTGTCGGCAACGGACGGCTTTCCGACGGTGTCCAGTTGCCGCCGCAAGGCGACAATTTCGTTGCATACAGCCCGGCAGGCGTTGAGTTGGGCAGAACTTACGTGCACAACCTCGTGCGCGCAGCTGTGTTGGGCGTGTACGCGAACGTTACAAAAAAACTATGCCTGATAAGACATATGTTTACGGTGAAACCGGATTCGCACGCGGAGGCACAATACGGCCCCACTGTACGCATCAGGCGGGCCTCTCCGTCGACTTTATGGTGCCAGTCTTGAATGACGCGAATCGCTCAGTACCGTTGCCGTCGACGCCCATGAACAAGTTTGGTTACAGCCTCGAGTTTGACGAGCAGGGCCGCATCCCTGGCTTTCGCATAGACTTTGATGCGATGGCCGAACATCTGTACAAAATTTCAATAGCGGCTCATCAGCATGGCCTTACCATTGAACGCGTCATTTTCGATCGAGGCCTGATGGACAGGTTGTTCAGCAACAGTCGGCACGGCGAAGAGTTGCGCCATACTATGCCCTTCATGAGAAAGGTCCCCTGGATCCGGCATGATGAGCATTATCATATCGACTTCGGAACTTCATGCCGGCCGCATGGCGAATATTACTTCAAATAATTGATCGCCGTTATCACGATAGGTGAGCAGGACATAGTCGAGCACAGTCAGTGTGACGTATTTGTGACGTGAAACGCATCAACTACCGACCGTTCCCCTTGGGTGAGATTGACCGATGAGCTTGGCAAGCTCTGCAAGTCATTGATTAACAAAGATTTTCTACCCTGACCCAGCGGACTTTTAATCCGTTGGTTGCAGGTTCGAATCCCGCACGGCCTACCAAAGAATTCGGCAGTACAGTAAGTGCACAAACAAAAACGCCAACCTCCGGGTTGGCGTTTTTGTTTTAACTTGCACCTTCCTATTAATATTGGATCCGCCCACTCCGCGTAATGATGCTGAGATCGACATAATTCGACCCATTGTGATTCCCAGGTGCGAACTTCACCGTATAACCGCCCAGGTTATACGTCCCCATCGTCTCCAGCGCATGGATAAAATTCTTGCGCGTCGGCTCGCCCTTCACGTGGCGCAACCCCTCGACGAAGACCTTGGCCGCAATGAAGCCTTCCAGGCTGGCATAGTCGGCTTCGCGGCCTGGCTTGTTCAGGTACAGCTTGCGGTATTCCTTCACGATGCTCAGCGTCTCGTCCAGGGGCGAGGGCATCACCTGCGAGATCATGACGCCGCTCGCTTCCGGTCCCAGCTCATCGGCCAGCGCGCGGCTGCCGACGAAGGACACGTTCCAGAAAAACGGCACATGATCGTTATTCTTCCGCATCGCGCGGATGAAGGCGGCGCTCGATTTGTAGGCCGAGATCATAACGACGGCGCGCGGCTGCGCGGCCTTCAGCTTGGCCACGGCTGCGGCAACATCGACGCTGTTGCGCTCAACGGCGGCGGTGGCCAGCACCTCGAGATTGCGCTTCTTCAGTGCCTGCGTCACGCCGTCCAGCCCGGACTTGCCGTAGGCATCGTTCTGGTACAGCACGGCGACTTTCTTGACGCCCATGGCTTCGAGGTGCTCGACGATCTTTTCCGTCTCTTCCATGTAGCCGTTGCGGATATTGAAGACGTTTTTGTTGGATGGCGTGCGAAAGGACTCGGCGCCGGTCATCGGTGCAAAGAACGGCACACCGCTCTTCTCCACCCAGGCCTGGGCGGCGTTCGAGGTCGGCGTACCGACGTAGCCGAACAGGGCGAACACGCGTTCCTTGTCCACCAGGCTTGCCGTATTCGGGCCGGCGCGTGCCGGGTCGTAGCCGTCGTCCAGCGTCGTCAGGACGATCTGCCGGCCGCCCACGCCACCGGCCGCATTGATTGCATCGAAATACGCGAGCGCACCGTCGCGCATGGCGGTGCCGAGTGCCGACGCCGGGCCGGACAAGGCGGCGGACTGGCCCAGCAGGATGCGGTTCTCGGTGACGCCGTTATCGGCGAGGACGCTGCCAGCCCCGAGCAAAAGAGCGAGACCAGCACACATCTTTGTAAAATGTTTTGAAAGCACTGTCGAAACCTCTTGGGTAAGGCTTTCTATATTACCCAAGTCCTATTTACCAAAAGCAATATTTTGTATCACAGGGCGGATTTGTGCGTTTTCACCACAATCATAAAAAAAGCAAACGCCAGGCATGGCCCGGCGTTTTGGTTGGCGACTTCTCCCTGCCGCTCAGCGCTGCGCCAGCCTTGCCGTCGCCGTCACCACGACGGTTTGTGCGCTCCGCATATCCGGCACATAACTCATCAGCATGTCTTCGCCACCTGGGCCACGATTGAATTCCATCCACACATTGCCGTCACGCGTGGCATACCGGTTCTGCGACACGGCAACCAGACGCATCGGATGCTGCTTGTCGATCTGGGCGACGATGCCGTCCCTGGCCGGGTCGACTTTCATGTGCCAGCCGTTCGACATCGCATAGGCACCGCTGATGAACTCGGCTTCATAGTCCCAGAACTGGAAGGGCTGGGGCGGCGCCGTCACCTGCACCCGGGACGTCTGCTCGGGGTCGGTCATTGGGTACGCCTGGGTCTGGGCGCCGGCATGCGATGCCAGCAGCAACAGCGAGGCGGGAAGCATCAGGAACATTGAACGCATGATCACTCCTTCGCGAAACAAGATGGGCGATCGGCCGGCGATGCGCTGCAGCCTGTGCACTGCCGGCCCTCCGGATGCCGCAATCCTGGCCGATGCCAGGAGCGGTGAACCCATTCTAGGGCGGCCTGCCCGCGTCGCAAGGCATTCGATCCGGGTATCACGAAACGGTCTGAGTGCGCGGGAATCCAGATCGATGCGAAATGTTACTCAACGGGCGATACATATGCGGATTTGCGTATCGCGATGGTGGCCGCCTCAGGGCGCCAGCGCAATCACCTCGTCGCCCGCCATCGGCGTGCAATCTGCACCCAGCTGTTCCCAGCCGCGGTGCACGACGATGCGCGACCGGTCGTGGCACAGTTCTACCCGCTGCGTGCCCGGTGCGCGACTGTGCACGAAATCCTCGATCGAGGCCGGCACGCTTACTTGCAGCGACAGCGCATGGATGTCGTCGAGCGGATGGTCGCCCACGTGCACCAGCGGCACGAACTGGCCGGCAAACATCATCCAGTGCGACGGCACCTTGATCGGACCGGCGCGATAGCCCTGCTCGCGTAGCCAGGCCTGGGCATGCTCGCGGGTGCTGTCATGGGTGTCGAAGCCGCCCCAGGCGCTGGCGAGCAGTTCCGCCACCCACTGGTTGCAGTTCTGGTAGCGGGTACTGAAGGCATAGGCGTTGGCGCTGTACTGGCCGGCCAGCAGGGTCAATGCGAGCCGCTTGTCGCGCGCCGCCTGTTCCAGCAGCGCGCTGTCTTCGTCGGGCAGGAACAACAGCGAAATATGACCACCCTGAGGGGCATCGGCGCCGAGCGCGAAGCCGGCCATGCCCTGGTCGAACAGGCGCGGGCGCGACTCGTCGCAGGCGTAGTAGAGCTGGCGCACCGCCCACGGGCCGTTGGCATTTTCCTTGAGGGCGATGCCGGCGTGCGAATACAGCAGGCTGAAGCGGCTGAGGTCGAGGCCGGCGCGCGAGATTAGGGCGACGCGGGCGCCGGAGTGTTCCAGCGCCTGCTTGGCCACCGCCGCGAACTGCAGGACGCGGTCCTGGTCCTCGGCGTTGATGTTGTTCGAGCGATCACAGAATGTCGGGATGCCGGCCCAGGCACCGGCGCTCGCACACAGAGCCAGCGCGGCCAGTAGCAGCCGCGCGAACATCAGATCGTGACCTGGCGCGAACCGAGTTCCTGGTACCAGTCGTCCTGCAGGGCCAGGAAGAACGGGCGCTGGGTGTCGGCGTGGGCGAATTCGTAGCCGTAGGTGCGCACGTTGACCTGCACCAGTTCGCCGTTGACGACGCGGCGTTCGGCCAGGGCGCGGTCCGGCACGTCCAGCTGGAACGCCTGGGCGCCGGTCAGCGCCTGCAGGGTCATGCGGGTGCTGCCGTCCTTGCCCGGCGTCTGGGCGACGTCGATGACCCGGTACTGGCCGGCAGCCACACGCTTGTCGTTGTTCGAGCTGTTGCTCGAGCCGCCGATCGAATCGGACACGCTGCCCGACGATGCCGAGCCGGCGCTGGAGGCCGACGAGGCGACGCTGTCGGCGCGGGCAGGCACGGCGCAGGCGGCGACGAGGGTGGCGGCGCACATCGTGCGTGAGATGAGCGAGATGGTCATGCTGGTCTTTCGTTGTCGTGCAGAATGACTCTTATAGTACAAGCGACGGCGGCGACTGAAAAGGCGACCGTCTTAAGCCAAGCTTATATCGGCCCATATGCGCTCTGGATTCAGCTCAAGTGTTGTTTATGCGTCATGTTCAATAAGCCGGGGTGTGAACCACTACCCGGTTGCGCCCTTCCCGCTTGGCCACGTACAAGGCCTTGTCGGCCGCCGCGATCAAGGCCGCCGGCGTGTTCAACTTGTCGCGGTCACAGGCGGCGACGCCGATGCTCAGCGTGACCATCGGCCAGTGTGCCGCCGGGGCATGCGCCAGGGCCAGCGCCATCACGTGGTCGCGGATGGCATTCGCGTGGTACTCGGCCTGGTCGAGTCCGGTGTCGGGCAGGATCGCGGCGAACTCTTCCCCGCCGTAGCGGGCGGCGACGTCGGCCGGGCGCTTGAGCCTGGCGGCGAGTGCCTGCGCCACGGTGGCCAGGCAGGTGTCGCCCTGCTGGTGGCCGAAGTGGTCGTTGTAGGCCTTGAAGGAATCGATGTCGATGAGCAGCAGCGACAGTTGCCCGTCGAGGCGCTGGGCACGCCGCAGTTCGCGCTCGAGGGCGACGTCGAAGTAGCGGCGGTTGGCGATGCCGGTCAGGCCGTCGACATAGGAACGGGCGCGCAGCGATTCGGCATGGTCGAGCAGGCGTTTTTCGCGCTCCATCGTATTGCTGACGTCGCGGATCTCGATCAGGCAGAAGCGCGCGCCGTCTTCGCTGAACGGCGTGACCGTCACCGCCTGCTCGATGCGCGGACCGTCGAAGCTGCCGGCTTCGCGCAGCGGAAACGGGGTGCGGTTGTCGGCCATGGGAACGGCGCCGCCCTGGCCCTGGGTGAGCGCGGCCAGCACCGCGGCTTCCACGCGCGAGCCGCGCAGTTCCGGGAATACCGCGAACAGCGGCTGCGCCTGCACCCGCGCCGCCGCACGTCCGCAACGCGGCGTCATCCAGCCGTTCCACAAGGCGATGCGCTGGTCGGCATCCAGCACAATCAAGCCGCTGTCGACGAGATTGAGGGTACGGGCGGCGAGGTCGCCGGCGAAGTCGGGAGTGGTACGGATCACGGCGCTTTCTTGTCTGGCAATCGATCGATCATACCGGAACTCAACGGCTCACTACGACAAACATTTGCCTACTACCGCAAACACTTGTTGATTGCCTACACGAAAGTACTTGGCCGGACAGGAGGCACCCGCTATAATGCCGCCTGTCGGGTCGTTAGCTCAGCTGGTAGAGCAGCGGACTTTTAATCCGTTGGTCGCAGGTTCGAATCCCGCACGGCCTACCACGAACAAGCAGTAAAAAGTATCGAACGAGAACGCCAACCTTCGGGTTGGCGTTCTCGTTTCTGCTTTCCAAAATCCTGATCGCAGCGCCATGCCGCAAACCATCCTCGCCCCCGTCGACCACGAACTGGTCATCAAGAAAAGCCGCTTCCTCGCCTGCGTGCAGCCGATGCCGGACCGGGCCGGCGCGCAAAAGATCGTGGCCAGCCTGCGTGCCGCGCATCCGGGCGCCGCCCACGTGTGCTGGGCGTTGCTGGCCGGCGGGCAGTCGGCGGCGGTCGACGATGGCGAACCAAGCGGCACCGCGGGCCGGCCGATGCTGGACGTGCTGCGCCACCAGGACCTGGAAGGCGTGCTGGCGACGGTGGTGCGCTACTTCGGCGGCGTCAAGCTCGGTGCGGGCGGACTGGTGCGGGCATATACCGACAGCGTCGCCCAGGCGCTGCTGGGTGCGCATAAGGTTGCCATCGTGCGCCTGCGCCAGCTGAGCTGCCAGGTGCCCTACCCGCTCGAGGGTCTGCTCAGGCGCGAACTGGACCTGGCCGGCGCCACGCTCGACGCCGTCAGCCACCTCGATGCGGTCGGCTTTACCTTCTCGCTGCCGCAGGACAAGGCCGATGCGCTGGTTGCGCGCCTGAACGAAGCCGGCAACGGCCGCGTCGTCTGGCTTGGCGAACCCGACCTTCCTGCGCAGCATTGAGCCGCCGCCAGCAGACTCAGCCTGTTATCGCTATCATTCACGCACATACCGGACATCACGACTCAAAAGCGGACTGACCGCGCACGAGCCGCTATAGTGACCGGTCTCATGCTCGCGCACGCGTCGCTCATCAGTACGCGAGCCCAAAACTATCTCAAAGAACAATACATGATCAAGAAGAGCCTGGCCCCCCTGGCCCTCGGCGGTTTCGGCATTGGCCTGACGGAATTCGTCATGATGGGCATCCTGCCCGATATCGCCACCGGCCTCCAGATTTCGATCCCGCAAGCGGGTTACCTGATTTCGGCCTATGCGGTCGGCGTCGTGGTCGGTGCGCCGACGCTGGTGACGATGCTGGGCCACCGTCCACCGCGCAGCGTGCTGATCTGGTTCATGCTGATGTTCATGGTGTTCAACGCCCTGTCCGCGTGCGCCCCGAACTTCCATACCATGCTGCTGTTCCGCTTCCTGGCCGGCCTGCCGCACGGCGCCTTCTTCGGCGTCGGTGCCGTCGTGGCGACGCGCCTGGCGGACAAGGGCAAGGAAGCGGCGGCGCTGGCCAGCATGTTTTCCGGGCTGACGCTGGCCAACGTGTTCGGCGTGCCGGTCGGCACCTGGCTCGGCCATAACATGAGCTGGCGCATCGTGTTCCTGGTCGTGGCTGCGATCGGCCTGGCGACCATGATCATGCTGCACAAGCTGGTGCCCTATTTCGAAGGCAAGAAAGGGGCCGGCCTGGTGCAGGACCTCAAGATCTTCCGCAATCCCAAGCTGTGGCTGGCCCTGGGCATCACCTCGATCGGTACCGGCGGCCTGTTCGCCTGGCTCAGCTACATCGCGCCGCTGCTGACCGAGGTCACCCACTTCCACCCCGACGCGATCCCGCTGGTCATGACCGTGGTCGGCGTCGGCATGACGGTCGGCGTGAATATCGGCGGCCGGCTGGCCGACCGCGTGGCGCCGCTGCGCGCGATCCTGCTCCTGCTGATCTCGATGGCCGCGCTGCTGGGCCTGAACGCGGTGCTGGCCTGGTCGCAGCCGGCGATGGTGGTGCTGGCCTTTTTGGTCGGCGCCAACGCGCTGGCAATGGGGCCGCCGATCCAGATGCTCTTGATCGAGCATTCGCGCGAAGCCGAGATGCTCGGCTCCTCGCTCGGGCAGTCGGGCTTCAATATCGGCAACGCGACCGGCGCCTTCCTGGGCGGTATCCCGCTGACGCTGGGCTACTCGTTCGTGTCGCCGCAGTGGGTGGCGGCCAGCCTGGCGCTGTGCGGCGTGGCGCTGGCGGCCTGGATGCTGATGCATGGCCGCCAGGGCACCACGCTGGTGCCCTCGGCCCAGAACCGCTGACGCTTACGGCAGGTAACCCTGGCCGCGCAGGCTGTCCAGCGCGGCCAGGATGACGGCCTCGTTCTCCACCGCTTCCGTAAAGCCGGCGCGGCGGATCTTGCCCATGTCCGAGATCATGTCGAACTCGGTATTGAAAATGAAGTCGCCGAAGGGCCAGGCGACCAGCTTCTCATAGGGCACCGTCTTCAGGCCGCGCTTGTCGGCCAGGCGTTGCCAGGCGGCGGCCTGGGACGGCATCTGGCGCGCCAGCGAGAACGGCTGCGGCGCGGCGACGTCGATGCCGAAGTCCTGCGCCACCGCTTTCCAGATGCGCTCCCAGCGGAATGGTTCCCCGACCAGGTTGAAGGCTTCGTTCTTCGCCTTCGGATCGAGCGCGGCCCAGACGCTGGCGCGCGCCATCCAGCCGGCGTCGGTGATCTGCGCCAGTACCCCGTTATAGGTCTTGTGCGAGCCCGGGAAGCGCAGCGGCACGCCGGCTTCGCGGCTCAGCGCCGCAAACACACCCATCACCATCACGATGTTCATCGGGTTGCCGACGATGTCGCCGACCACCACGTCCGGACGCAGGATGCTCCAGTCGAATTCGCCGGCGGCGGCGCGTTCGCGCAGCAGGTCTTCCTGGGCATAGTAGAAATTCGGACCCAGGTGGCGCGGGTCGTCCTCGTAGAACGGCGCCAGCGACGGACCCAGGTGCACGCCGTACACCTTGGCGCCCTGGTAGTGCACCACGCGCTGCAGCGGCGCGCCGACCGCCTTCAGGCCGTCCAGCAGGTTGCGCAGCATGCCGCCGTTGATCGCTTCCTCGTCGGCCAGGTCCTTGCCGCCCTTCAGGGCCGCGTAGAAAACGTGGGTGGTGTCGCGCGCGGCTTCGAGGGCCTTGGCGGTGGCGACAGCATCGGTGAGGTCGGCCTGGATGGTCTCGACGCCGTCGATGAACGTGCGCGGGAGGGCGCGCACCTGCCAGTCGGGATTGTCCTTGAGTTCGCGGACTACGGCGTTGCCGATGATGCCGCTGGCGCCCACGACCAGGGCACTGTACTTCGTTGTCATTTCGATGCCTTGCGAAGGATGGAAAGCCGCAAGGATACCGCCTGCTCGCAAACTACGTCGTCTCTGCCCGCATAGCGTCGTCCCCGCGCAGGCAGGGACGACGTTTTACGCTAACTCACGCCAGCAGCGCCTGCCCCATCGCCCGGCTGATCTCGGCCGCTTCCTCGATGATGGCGTGCAGCGTGGCCTCGTCCACCAGGTAGTCGAGCGCGCTGTCGCCGTGCTCGGGCAGCGGCGCCGGCGGGCGGCCGAGCGGCGATGGGACCGTGGCGTACAGGTTGGCCAGCAGCAGGGTGTCGAGCAGCGAGGCGGGCGGCATGTGCAGCCAGGCGTCGCGCAGCTGGAACATGACCTCGGCTACGGGTTCCGGCAGGGCCAGGCGGCGCGCCACTTCGCGCGTCAGCACGTCTTCGCACAGCTCGGCCCAGCGTTCCGGGTCCTGCTCGAGCAGGCCGGGAAACTCGTCGGCGCGCGACAGCAGGTAGAAGCCGCCGACTTCGTGCACGATGCCGGCGAACATGGCGGTGTCCGGGTTGACGAAGGTGACGCGGCGCGCGAACACCTGCGCCAGCGCCGCCACCTGCGCCGTATGCTCCCACAGCTGCGTGCATTTGGCGCGCAGGCCGGGATCCTTGATGCGGCTGCCGAACTGGCGCACCACCAGGCTGGCCACCAGCATCTGCAGGTTGCGGTAGCCGACGCGCGTGAGGGCCGCGCGGACGTTGGTGATGGGGGCGCCGCCGGCATTGAAGGCGGAGGTATTGGCCAGCGCCACGGTGCGCGCGGCCAGCTGCGGTTCGGCCAGCACCAGGCGGATCGCCTCCTCGAGGTGGCAATCCGGGTCGTTCAGGGCCTGCTGCAGGCGCAGCACGGCATTCACGCTGGTGGGAAAGGACAGCTCGCCGCGCGCAGCCTGGGCGGCGATGATCCCAAAGGTTTCGATCTTGTTCACGGCGGCGATTATAAAGTAGAAGGGCGTAGGCCCGCCTAATCTATCTTCAAGCCAATTCCTGGAGCAAAAAAAAGCGGCCGGTGACAACCGGCCGCAATGGGCAATCGAACCCGATCCGGCCTGCCGTTTATTTCACCTGGATCGCGCTCTTCACGTTGCTGACGCCATCGATACCCTTGGCTACCTTGACCGCCTTGTCGGCCTCGGACTTCGAATTGACGAAGCCGCTCAGCATGACCACGCCCTTCTCGGTCTCGACGTGGATGCCCAGCGATTCCAGGTCCGGCTCCTTGACCAGGCCGGCCTTGACCTTGGTGGTGATGGCGGTGTCGGCCAGCGCGACGCGGGTCTTCGCGGTCGCATCCTTGGTCTTGTCGGCCGCCTCGGCGGTGGCGTCCTTGGTCTTGTCGGCGGCGGCCTGGGCCACTTCCTTGGTCTTGTCAGCAGCTGTCGCGGCCACGGCCTTCGTTTTCTCAGTCGCGGTGGCGGCAGCCTCGCGCGTCTTTGCAGCGGCGTCCGCGGTGGCATCGCGCGCCTTGTCGCCGGCGTTGTCGGCGGCATTCGCGGTGCGATTGGCGGCGGCGGCAGCCTCTTCGCGCACGGCCGACGGCTTGGTCTCGATCACGCAGGCGGTTTTGTTGTCGCCGGCGGCTTGCGCGCACTTGTCGATGGCGGCGGCAGTGGCGATAGGGGCGCCGGTGGCGGCCGGGCTGCTGCGGCCGGCCTTGGCGTCGGCCAGGGCAGCGGTGTGCACCGACTTGGCGTTATTCATGCAATCGTCTTTTTCGGCGCCGCTCTTGCCGTCGCAGCGTGCCTTGGCCAGCGTGAACTCGGCCTCCGCCAGGTTGGTGCGCGCCTTTTCGCGGCTGGCCGGGGAGTTGCTGTATTTGGCCAGGGCCTTGGCTTCGGTCTGGGTACGCGCCAGCTTGGCTTCGGCGACGCAGACGTCCTTGCCGTTGCCGCTCATGGTGTCGCATTTGGCGATTGCGTCCCGGTAGTCGGCAGCAGCCTTCTGGGTGGCGTTGCGGTAGGTGGCCGGGTCGTGGTTCAAAGCGAAAGTCGGCGCGGCGAAGCTGGCGCCCGCGGCCGTCGCAAGAAGGGTCGCAATCAGGAGTTTCATGGTCGATATCCCTTGGATCGGTTATTGTGATACAGGGATTAGACGCCCAACCAGCCCCGGCTTCTGTGCGGCACCGTACGGTTGTCTAAAAAACCACTTTTCTTCTAGTCATCATTCTTCCTTGACCAAGCCTTCGCGCCAGAGCGGCAGGGCATCGTCGAAGGGCCGGGCGGCCTCGCCGAAGCGGCTGCCGTCCTGCGCCAGCGCCACCCAGGTACGGGTATCGTGCCCGTTGCGCGCCACCGGCTGGTCGTGGCGCAGGCGCGCCAGCCAGGCATGCACGCGCGCATAATCGTGCGGGTGGCTGTGGCGGGTCCAGGCCAGCGCCACCAGGTCGGCATAGGCTTCTTCGCGGCGGGTCTCGCGCATTGCTTTCGAGGCCGCCAGCATGGCCGGGTCGAGCGCCCTTTCTTCGCCGACTTCGACGAAGCCGGCCGGCAGCGCATGCCAGGCGCCCTGCGCGTAGCGCCAGCAATGGCCGAGCTCGTGCGCGGCCATCGCCTCGATCAGTTCGCCCTGGGCCGCCTGCGGCACGCCGGCCAGCTGGGCTTCGGCGCCGGCATTCCCGCGCAGCGACAGCACCAGCTTGCAGCGGCCGCCCGCGAAGCCCATCGCCATCGGCACGTCATTCGGCCGCGCCTGCGGCTGGACGATGATGTCGATCGGCAGCGCCAGGCTGCGGGCATATTGAAGGACGGGAAAGGCAGCACCCAGCCAGCGCGTTTCCAGCGCAGTCAGGTCGGCGGCGGTGGCCGCCTTGGATAGCGCCCACAGGGCCGTGGCGGCAAACAAGGCTTTGAACATGGAGGCTTATCCGGGGATAGATGAAATGCCTATCGGCAATTCTATCTCCAGGAAAAGCCCCCTGTGCAGGAATAATTTGCTGCCTGTCTAAAACAGCAAAGATAACAATAGCGCCATTTAAGCGGCGTCAAACGCGGTGTTGCCGTACGACGACGGTGCACCGATGGCCAGGCGCCGCGCCTGCGTGCCAGCTGCCGCCGCAGCCGGCCGTGCGGCGTTTTCCAGCTTGAACACACTGACCAGGTCGGCCAGGTGCGCGGCTTGCTCGTGCAGGCTCACCGCAGCCGCGCCGGCCTCCTCGACCAGCGATGCGTTCTGCTGGGTGGCATCGTCCATCTGCGCGATAGCGACATGGACCTGCTCGATGCCCGCGCTCTGCTCGCGGCTGGCGCGGCTGATGTCGGCCATGATGTCGGTCACCTGCTGCACGCTGGACAGGATCTCCTGCATGGTGTCGCCGGCCTGGTCGACCAGCTTGGTGCCGGCGTCGACCTTGGTCACCGAATCGCCGATCAATTGCTTGATCTCGCGGGCAGCCGCGGCCGAGCGCTGGGCCAGGTTCCTGACCTCGCCCGCCACCACCGCGAACCCCCTGCCCTGCTCGCCGGCTCGTGCCGCCTCGACCGAGGCATTCAGCGCCAGGATATTGGTCTGGAACGCGATGCCGTCGATAACGCCGATGATCTCGGCGATCTGGCGCGACGAGGTATTGATCGACGACATCGTCTGCACCACCTGCGCCACCACCGCGCCGCCGCGCTGGGCCACGCTGGAAGCCGATTCGGCCAGCTCGTTGGCCTGGCGCGCGTTCTCGGCGTTCTGGCGCACGGTGCCGGTCAGCTCTTCCATCGAGGAAGTGGTTTCTTCCAGCGTGCCGGCCTGGCGCTCGCTGCGCTCGGCCAGGTCCTGGTTGCCGGCCGTGATCTCGGCCGAGGCGTTGGCGATGGTCAGGGTGCCGGCGCGTACCTGGCTGACGATGCCCACCAGGCTATCGCGCATGTTGGCCATCGCGAACAGCAGGCTGCTACGGTCGCCGGGGCGGGTGTCGATCGCGACCGACAGGTCGCCGGCGGCAATGGCGCCGGCGATCCGCACCGCATCGTCGGGCTGGCCGCCGAGCTGACCAAGCAGCTTGCGGCTGATCATCCAGGCGGCGCCGGCGCCGGCGGCGGCGGCCACTGCCAGCAGGGCCAGCATCCACGCAAAGAAAGTACCGGACAATTGACGCGCATCGGTGGCGGCTCCGTTGTTCAGTTTTTCCTCGAGGTCGATCAGCGCGTTCACGCTGGCCAGCCATTCGACGAACACGGGTGCGGCCTGCTTTTCCAGCAGTATGGTGGCCTCGGCAACCTGCCCGGCCTGGCGCAGCGCGATCAGTTGCGCGATCAGCGGCTGGGCGCGCTGCTCGACACTCTTGATCCGGACCAGGTCGTCCTTTTCTTCCGCCAGGACGCCCTGGCCGGCACCGAGCAAGGCATCCAGCGGACCCGCCGATTTCTGGTAGTTGGCATCGAGTTGCTTGATGGAGGCAATGACGGCGTCGGCCGCGGCCGGCGTGGGCGCCAGCACGAGGTCGCGTACCGCGATCGAGCGGTCATGCACGCTGCCGCGGAAATTGATTGCATGCCGCTGCTTGACGCCGTTGACGTCATTGATATGGGTAAGGATCGCGTCGATCTGGCCAACCCGATGGATGGCCAGACCGGCGAGCAGGGCCATCAAGGCCAGGATGCCGCCAAAACCGAACGCTAGGCGCTTGCCGATGGTAAAGCCGGTGGATGTCATGATGTGTTGACCAAAAGGCCGCAAGAGTTTAGAAATTTCCAATTGGAATTTTAAAAACTGTAGCACACATCAATGAAAAAGTTCCGTGCGGAAATTAACTTAGAGTAAGCAACATTTCTACATGGATAATTTCCTGTCTGCTATTTACAACGTCAGCGCACGATCCACTTCAGCGGCGGCTTGGCGGGCGCCAGCTTGGCGGCGGTGACGAAGGCGGGACGGATGTCGTTCGGCACCGCCTTCATCTTGTCCAGCGCCTTCTGCACGTCCGGACGGATCACGACGTAGCGCTGCATCAGCGCCTGCGCGCGCGGATAATCGCCGGTGGCTTCGATGGTCAGGAATTCGCGGTCGAGATCGGCCACGGCGCCCTTGATCTTGGCCAGGTCGACCGAGAAGGTGCCGTCGCCATGGGAGACGAAGCCGCCTTTGTCGAGCAGGTAGTTGACCTGGATCGCCATGCCGCGCGCGTGCGAATCGGTCAGCCCGAAGTGCAGGGTGCGGAAGGCCGAGGCCAGGAAGGTGTTGTATAGCTTGCGCTCGGCGGCCGCGCCCTGCCCCAGCGAATTCTTCAGCTGCCCCTTCTCCATCATATACGCAAGTGCCCACAGGCCGGTGACGTCGGCCTTGGCTTCCTCGATGGTCGAATAGGCGTCCTTCAGGTCCTGGCGCGGCGTCGACGGCTTGCCGTCCTTCGTGGTGGTGGCATGCGGGCCGAGGCCGTGCATGATCTCGTGCGCCAGGATGTGGGTGAAGAAGGAATCGAAATCGAGGTCCTTCTGGTCGGCCGGGCGCAGCACCAGCTTCGAGATCGGCAGCAGCGTGGCGTCGAACTTGGCCTCCTGCACGTTCTTGAGCATCACGCGCTTGGAACCGCGCTGGCGGATGATGCGTTCGTCGTTGGGCAGGTTGTAGGCGGCCGTCTGCACGCCCATGTTGCCGTCGCCGGCGCCGTAGACCTGGTTCACCACCACCATCGGCGCGATCGCCCCGACCTTCGGATTGCGGTACCTGGCGTCGAGCGGCAGGTTGTTCTCCAGTTCCTGCATGTGCTGGCCGAAGAAGTTCAGCTTGGCGGTTTCCTTCGCATCGCGCACGTTGACGTAGGCTTCGAAGGCGGCCTTGTAGCCGAACAGTTCGTCGTTATAGGTTTCGTACGGCCCGATGGTGACGTCGACCGGCGAATCCAGATCCATCCAGGCGAAGTCGGAGGCCAGGTAATCGTTGGACAGGAAGGCGTCCGCGCGCAGGTTCAGGAATTTCTTGAGCGAGGCGTTGTCGGTGGCCTTGGCCGCTTCCTTCAGCAGCTTTGACAATCTTTCGAGTTCGGGACGGTATTCGTCCGAATATTTCACGATCTTGAATTTGCCATCCTTGCCACTGCGGATCGTGGTGAAGAACCACTGCGCCTGTTCCTTGTCGGCGGCAGGCAGGCCGTTCATCCAGCTTTCCACCGCGGCCTTGCCGGCGCCTTCGGGATAGAAGTTGGCGGCCGCCGGCTTTTCCAGCGGGATTTTGATGCCGGCGTACTCGGCCGGCATGAAGGAGCGGTTGCCGTCGATGATCGACCATGGTCCCTTGTTCAGCCAGAAGTAATCGCGGCGCGCCTTGCCCAGCGGCGTGGTGTCCTTCTGCAGGGCGGCCCACAGCGTCTCGTTGCCGGACCAGCGCTGGCGCAGCTGCAGGGTGTCGACGATCTTGGCGGCGTCGATCAGCTTGCCGATGGCGACGCGGTCGCCGGCCGAGAGCTTGCCCGTGTCGGCAGTAAGGTCGACCGGGGCGAAGCGCTTGGCCATCGCGTTCAGGTCGGCGACCGACGCCGGCGCCACAGGTTCGGCGGCGTGGGCCAGGCCGGCAGCGGCCACCAGGGCCAGCGGAGCGAGAAGGTTCTTCATAGGTTTCCTTGAACAGGTTGCAGTCGCGCGATTGTAATCCTGTTCCGGGAGGCATGGACCGCCAACGATGGCGTCAACGCGGACGGGCGTCCGGGGCCGTATCGGTATATTTCATCAATAATCCCTTTGGCCCGACGGCCCAGCCGCTGCCGCCGGCGGCAAAGCCGACCGTGTTGACCGGCGTGCGGTCGAGCACGGTCCAGCTCTTGCCGCCGTCGCGCGTGATGCCGGAACCGGCCAGGCCCGCGGCGACATAGGTGCGCGCCGCGCCCGGCACCGGCACCACCACCGACATGTAGCCGGCCGGCTGCACCGGCGCCGCCGTCCAGGTCGCGCCGCCATCCTGGGTGACGGCGCCGTTGACGCCTTCCAGCAGTTTTTCCTTGTAGTCGCCGCCGACCGCGATGCCTTCCTTCGGATTCGGGAAGCCGACCGAGAACACGCCCTTGGCCGCCGCGCCGGCCGGGATCGGGGTCGCCACCGCGCGCCAGGTGCGTCCGCGGTCGTTCGAGTGGAAGACGCGCGCGCTGCTTGCGCCGCCGGTGCCGATCCAGGCATCGCCCGTGCCGGCCACGGCGATGCTGGTGCCGCTGGCGGCGAATGCGCCTTCCGAGGGCAGCGCATCCAGTCCCGTGGCTTGCACTTCGCGCCAGCTTGCGCCGCCATCGCCCGTGGCGTAGACCTGGAAGCGCCCCTTGACCGGGTCGCCGAACAGGATGCCGTTGTCCTTGTCCCAGAAGGCCATGCCGTCCCAGAAGCCGTCAGCGTAGCCGTTGGTGGCGATCGGCGTCCAGTGGGCGCCGCCGTCGACGGTGCGGAACAGGCGCGACGCCGCACCCGGCCCGGCGCCCATGGCGATGGCGATGTCGGCGTCGAAGGCCTGGATGTCGCGGAAATCGATCTTGTCGGCGTCCGGCACCTGCATGGCTTGCCAGTGGCTGCCGTCGACCGTGCGCAGGACGGTGCCCTTGGTGCCGCTGGCCCAGGCGACCGTGCCGCTCACGACCGAGAGGCCGCGCAGTTCGGCGCTGGTGTTGCTGGCTTGCGGCTGCCAGGACTGGGCAGAGGCAGGGTTGGCGGCGAGGAGTGCTGCGATGAACAGGGCGTGGGGGCGCAGGGACATGGACGGTATCGGCGGGAGTTGTGGTGGTTGCCGATATTACACCGTTGTTAACACTACTCGAAAAACTTGGGTTCCCGCCTTCGCGGGAACGACGGTTTCAAGTGCAGCGGCTTGAACAACGTCGTCCCCGCGCAGGCGGGACGTCATCCCCGCGCAGGCGGGGAGCCAAGTTTGTCTATTTAATTGCCGGCCTTGGCAATGGTCGCCTCCGGCGCCCCCTGCGTCCAGCCGCCGCCCAGCGCACGCGCCACCGACACTGCGGCCACCAGGCGCTGGGTACGGATCTGCGCCGCGGCGCGGTCGGCCGCCAGCGCGCTGCGCTGGGCGTCGGTGACGTCGAGGTAGGTCGAGACGCCGCGGTCGTACCTGGCCTGGGCCACCAGCAGCCCACGCGCGGCGGCTTCCTGGGCCTGCAGCTGGACGTCGCCCTGCTGCTGGCGCTGGGCCACGTCGGACAACGCATCTTCCACTTCGCGCAGGGCGGTCAGCAGGCGCGCTTCGTGGTTGGCCACCGCTTCGTCGTAGCGAGCCTTGGCCAGGTTCAGGTTGGCGCGGTTGCGGCCGGCGTCGAACACCGGCAGCGACAGTGCCAGCGGACCGAACGAGAACTGGCGCGCGCTGCCCTGGGCCAGGTCGCTCAGGCTTTTCGAGGCGTAGCCGAAGTTGCCGGTCAGGCTCACCGCCGGGTAGAACGCTCCCTGGGCCACGCCGATCTGGGCATTGAACGAACGCAGGGTCTCGACGCTCGAGGCCAGGTCGGGGCGTTGCCCCAGCAGGCTGGCCGGCAGGCCGACCGGGATGCTCGGCGGCAGCGGCAAGGCGCTGTCCTGGACCGTCGCCAGGATCGGCTGGCTCGGCGACACGCCCACCAGCACGGCGAGGGCGTGTTCCAGCGTGTTGCGCTGGCGCTGGACTTCGTGCAGGTCGGCTTCGGCGTTGGCGCGCTCGATGCGGGCGCGCGAGACGTCCAGTTCATTCGACAGGCCGGCGTTGAAGCGCGCCTCGATCAGTTCCTGCGATTCGCGCCGGGTGGCCAGCGCGGTGCGCAGGATCGCCATCTCGGTGTCCAGGCCGCGCAGCTGCCAGTAGGTCGTGGCGACCTGGCTAGAGAGCATCAGCAGCACGCCGTCGCGGTCGTCCTGGGCCGCCAGCGCCTGGGCATCGGAGGCCTCGACCACGCGGCGCACGCGACCCCACAGGTCCAGCTCGTACGAGAAGTCGGCGCCGACCGCATAGTTGTTGCCTTCGATCGAACGGTGGCCGAGCGCCAGGCCCTGTGCGGTCTCGGCCGAGGTACGCTGGTTGGCGATACCGGCCGACACGTTCACGCGCGGCAGCTGGCCGGCACGCGTCACGCCCAGCTGGGCCTGCGCCTGCAGCAGGCGCTGCGCGGCGGCGCGCACGTTCGGGTTGTCGTGCAGGGCGCGCGTCTCCAGCTGGCTGAGGGTGGCGTCGTTGAAGACGGTCCACCACTCGGCCGGCAGGCGCGCAGTATCGTTCGGCTGGGCGGCCGCCTGCGCACCCGTCTGGGCAGCACTCGACGCAGCGGCGCCCGCTTCCGCCGCGTGGCGGTAGGCCGTGGTGTCGACGCTCTTGGGCGCGACGAAGTTGGGGCCGACGGTACCGCAGGCGCTCAGCAGCGTGGCGATGGCGGCGGCCAGCGCGGTGTGGATGACAGGCTTGAACATAGTATTTTTCATTCGAAGATCTCTTTTAGCCGTCGCCCCTGCGAAGGCAGGGGCCCAAGTTCGCAACTGATTCAGCAACTTGGATCCCTGCCTTCGCAGGGACGACGGGCAAACAATACGTTTAATTAGTCGGTATTGCGTCGTATCCGTTCTTTAGTGGCCGCCACCGGCGCTCGGCCCGCCCGGCGACTTGACCTTGTCCGCGAACCACAGCGGAATGCAGGCCGCCAGCAGGATCACGCCGACGATCCAGAAGCCGTCGTTGTAGGCCATCACGTAGGATTCGCGCCGCACGATGCGGTCGATCGCGGCGAGGGCCTGGTTGGCCGCGGTGGCCGGGTCGATGCCATTGGCGATAAAGCCCTGGGTCAGCGCATCCAGCCTGGCCTGGGTCGCGCTCGAGGCCAGCGACACCGCTTCGCCCAGGCGCGCCGAGTGGAAATGCTCGCGGATGGTCAGCGAGGTCGCCAGCATCGCGATGCCGATCGAGCCGCCCAGGTTGCGCGTCATGTTGAACAGGCTCGAGGCCGACGGCATGTCCTTCGGCGACACGCCGTTCATCGCGAAGTTCGACAGCGTCAGCATCACGAAAGGCTGGCCGATGGCGCGGATGATCTGCGACAGCATCAGCTGGTCGTAGCCGGTCGAGGCGTCCATGTAGGCGTTCATCAGGCAGGAGATGCCGAACATCGCCAGGCCGAACATGCACAGAAGGCGGTTGTCGATCTTCTGCGACAGGCGCGCCACGAAGGGCATCACGAACAGTTGCGGCAAACCCATCCAGGCGATGACTTCGCCGATCTGCATCGGCGAATAGCCCGCGATCTGGCCCAGGAACAGTGGCAGCAGGTACGAGGAACCGTACAGGCCCATACCGATCACGGCCGACAGGATGGTCGCGACCATGAAGTTGCGGGTGCCGTACAGGCGCAGGTTCACGAACGGGTCCGGCCGCGTAAAGCCGATCACGACCCAGCCCAGGATGCCGAACAGCGCCAGCGCGGCGAAGGTGATGATGAAAGCGGAATCGAACCAGTCCTTGGTGTTGCCCTCTTCCAGGAAGATCGTCAGGCTCGCCAGGCCGGTGGCCATGAAGGCGATGCCCAGCCAGTCGGCTTTCAGCAGCACCTGCAGGTTCTGCGGCTCGCGGTCGATGCCCCAGTACATGCCGGCGATGAGGAGCACGCCCGGCACCCAGTTGATGTAGAAGATCCAGGGCCAGCCATACAGCTCGGTGAGGTAGCCGCCCAGGGTCGGGCCCATGGCCGGCGCCAGCGTCGCGGTCAGGCCGAACATCGCCATGCCGACCGCGCGCTTGGAGGCGGGCAGGCGCGTCATGACCAGGGTCATCGCCATCGGGATCAGGGCGCCGCCGCTGAAGCCCTGCAGCATGCGGAACACGATCATGCTCTGCAGGCTCCAGGCCGAACCGCACAGGGTCGAGAACAGCAGGAACAGGGCCGTCGTGCCCATCAGGTAGCGCCGCTGGCCGAGGGCGCGCGTAAACAGCGCGGTCATCGGGATCACCACGATCTCGGCGCACAGGTAGGCGGTCGAGATCCATGAGCCCTCTTCCTGCGTCGCCGACAGCGTACCGAGAATGTCGCGCAGCGAGGAGTTGGTGATCTGGATGTCGAGCACCGCCATGAAGGCGCCGAGCAGGCCGGCGGCCACCGCGATCCAGGTGCGCGCGTCGACGTGCGCGTTGGGCGCGGGCATTGCCGGCATGCCTGCCGGCGGCCCCGACATCGGCTTGGTGGAACTCGTCATGGCTTACCCTGTTATTGAGCGGTAGCGGTTTGCGTTTGCGCCGGCTTCTGGCGCAGGTCGATCTCGACCACCGTCGACATGCCCGGCGCCAAGCGGCCCGCGTACTTCTTGAGGTCTTCCGGCTTGAAGGTGATTTTCACCGGCACGCGCTGGACGATCTTGGTGAAGTTGCCGGTCGCGTTATCGGCCGGCAGCAGCGCGAACTGGTTGCCCGAGGCCGGCGAGAAGCTGTCCACGCGGCCGATCAGCTCGTGGTCCGGCAGCGCGTCGACTTCGACCTTGACGGCCTGGCCGACCTGCAGGCCCGGCAGCTGGGTTTCCTTGAAGTTGGCAGTGACCCAGACGTCGTCCTGCACGATGGCGGCCAGCTGCTGGCCCGGCTGGATGCGGGCGCCAACTTCGACGTTCTTCTTGCCGATGCGGCCGCTGACCGGGGCCAGGATCTGGTTGTAGCCGAGCTGCTGCTGGGCGTCCTTCAGCTGCGCCTGCAGCACTTTCACCTGGGCCTTGAGCACGTCGCGCGCGGAAGCCGCGGCGGCGATCTGGGCCTTGGCGGCGCTGGCGTTGTCGCGGCGCGCGGTGACGTCGGCGTTGGCGCCGGCGCGGGCGGCGGTGGCGGCGTCCAGCTCGGCCTTCGACACGGCTTTCATCTGGGTGTTGTAGAGCTGGCGGAAACGGGTCGCATCCTGGTTGGCGCGCACCAGGTTGGCCTGGGCCTGCGCCACCTGGGCGCCGGCGGCCGAAGCCTGGGCCCTGGCCTGCTCGACCGAGGCGTCGGCCTGGATGATCTGCTGCTTCACGCTGGCGATCTGGGCCTGGATCTGGTCGACCTTCACGCCCTGGTCGGCCGGGTCGAGCTCGGCCAGCACGTCGCCGGCCTTGACCACCTGGTTATCGTCGAACATGACCTTGGTGACGACGCCCGGGATGCGCGAGGACATCGGGTGCACGTGACCGGTGACGTAGGCATTTTCGGTGTCGACGAAATTGGCGCTGCGGTACCACATGCGGCCGCCCACGCCCAGGGCGGCGATGGCGATCACGCCGACCACGAGCAGCACGCGCTTCGGCGGGCCCTTGCCCGCATTGGCGGGGGCGCCTGCGGGTGCTGCGCCGGGGGCGGCTGTCGGTTTCTGCTGAACCGTGGTGTCCTGCTCTGACATGGATGTGACTCCGAAGGAAAAAATGAAATGGGTTGATCGCATTATTCGACAAAGCTCCGGCGAAGTCAAGAAATGAAACGGTTGCATTTCATTTGATCTTGACCTACAGTGTGAACCATGGACAAACTCAAGCAAGACACCGACGGTTGCCCGGGAAAGGCCGCCGGCCGGCCCAAGGCGGCCGACGTCGAGGCGCGCATGCAGGAGCTGCTGCAGATCGCCGGCAGCCTGTTCCTGAAGAACGGCTATACCAAGACCAGCCTGGAATCGATCGCGCGCGCCGCCCACGTTGCGGTGCGCACCATCTACGTCAAATTCGGCGGCAAGGAAGGCTTGCTGCGCGCCGTACTGGCCGCCAAGCGCGACCGTTTCTTCCACAGCCAGCCGATGGACACCGATCCGCGTCCCTTGCGCGACATCGTCGACGACTTCGCCCACCAGATGCACGAGCTGCTGGTGTCGGACGAAGCCGTCGAGATGCAGCGCGTGGTGCTGGCCGAGGCCCCGACCAACCCCGAGCTGGCGGATGCCTTCTGGAACGGCGGTCCGCGTCAGACCCGCGAGATGCTGGCACGCTTCTTCACCCGCCCCGAGATCCGCGCCCAGATGCGTCCCGACGTGCCGCTCGATTTGCTGCCCGGCTTCCTGATGGCCTGCATCTGCGGCGAACAGTTGCGCACCCTGATCTGCCAGCGTCCCAGGACGCCTGATGATGCCCTGCACGAACTGGAAGGCCGGTTGGAGCTCTTCTACCACAGCGTGTTAAGATAATGCTAATCCGCTGTCCAAAAGGTGCGGAAAGAATGTGTGTCAACGCACGGACTCGTCCCTACCCATTTGGCATGCTGTCGATCTTAGAAGGAGAATGTCCATGGAAAACAAAACTACAAGCACGGCTGTTCGCCGCAAGGAGGGTGTATGAGCAAGTCGTCCCGTTATGAGTGGCGCGACCAGCAAGCTGCGCTCCAGGAACGCATGAAGGGTTTCCTGGCCAATCCCGGTGACGAGCAACTGGAAGCGATGGTCGCCGAAATGCGCGCCTATGCCCAGGCTGCCCAGTCCGGCCAGATCGAAATTCCGCAAAGCTGGACCAGTTACAGTTAAGCCGAACCACCTGACAACCATGCCGTTCAGTTCGCTGAGCGGCATTTTTTTTGCCTGGCGCCCGCCAGATGCCTTTCGCGCCGCCGGGCCTGCGTTTCATCGCACGATGCCCTGGGTCTCGATGCGCTGCGCCATAATCCCAGGCTCATGCATCCGATGGAGGACAACATGCCGACGAGCCCAGGCAGCAGCACCGCTCACCCACTGGAAGTCATCGCCCTGTTCCGGCGCTGGCCGCGTTCCACCGCGCGCGACCTGGTCTACACGCTGTTGTGGAGCAGCCTGCTCGGCGTGGCGGTGACGTTCGCCGTCGGGGTCGTGACGGGCAGCACGGTGCCGCTTCTGCCGCGGCTCGGCATGACGCTGCTGGCCTCGAACGCGATCGGCTTCCTGATCCACGGCACGCTGGCCGCGCTGCGCCTGGCGGCACCGGCAGCCTATGGCCGCCGCAGCCGGCCGATGCTGCTGGGCCAGGGTGTACTGATCGCCGGCTGCGTCGTGCTCGGCATTACGCTGACCGAGGTGGTGTTGCGCGGTCCCGATGCCTTGCTGCGGCACCCCGGCAAGCTGGGGCTGCTGCTGCCCGTCGGCGCACTGATCGCGCTGCTGATGATTACCGTGCTGGGCACCATCGCGCGGCGCCAGGCGCGCGAGGCGGAAGCGGCGCGCCAGCAGGAAAAGATCGCAGAAGCCGGGCGCCTGGTCGCCGAAGCCCGCCTGCGCGCCCTGCAAGCCCAGATCGAACCCCACTTCCTGTACAACACGCTGGCCAACGTGGTGAGCCTGATCGGCCCGGCACCTGGCCAGGCGCGCCACATGCTGGAGCGCCTGATCGACTTCCTGCGCGCCAGCCTGGCGGCCAGCCGCGCCGAGCACGCCAGCGTCGGCGCCGAACTCGACCTGGCCGGCGCCTACCTCGACGTGCTGGCGGTGCGCCTGGGCACGCGCCTGCGCTACCGCATCGAGGCAGATCCGGCCTGCCGCGACTGCCCGATCGCGCCGATGCTGGTCCAGCCGCTGGTCGAGAACGCAGTGATGCACGGCATCGAACCCAAGGTCGAGGGCGGCCAGATCGTGCTGCGCGCGCACTGCGACGGCCAGGTCCTGTGCATCGAGGTCTGTGACGACGGCACCGGGCTCGGCCATGCGCCACCGCGCCCCGGCGGTGGCGTCGGCCTGGGCAACCTGCGCGAGCGGCTGCACAGCCTGTACGGCAAAAATGCTCAGGTACAATTAATAGAGAACCCGAGCGGCGGCGTGACCTCGCGCCTGCTGCTGCCCATCGATCCCGACCCCACGGTGCCGCCATCGAACCCATCCGCGCCCTGATTGCCGACGACGAACCGCACCTGCTCGACTACCTGGCCGGCGAGCTGGCTGCCGTCTGGCCTGAACTGCGCATCGCCGGGCGCGCCGCCAACGGCCTCGATGCGCTGCGCCTGATCGACGAACTGGCGCCCGACGTCGCCTTCCTCGACATCCAGATGCCGGGCCTGAACGGCGTGCAGCTGGCGGAGCGCCTCGCCGGCGACGCGGCAGGCGCAAGCCGCGCGCCGCGCGTGGTGTTCACCACCGCGCACGAGCACTACGCGCTGCAGGCCTTCGAGCACGCCGCCTTCGATTACCTGCTGAAACCGGTCCGGCGCGAACGGCTGGAACGCACCGTGGCGCGCCTGAAGGAAGCGCTGGCCGCGCCGGCGCCGGCGCCGGCGCCTGCATCGGCCACCGAGGCGCTGGCCGGCCTGCTGCGCCAGCTGGGGGTGCAGGCGCCCGCCGCCGCCCCGGTGCCGGTGCCGCTGCAATGGATACGCGCCGCCCAGGGCCAGGAGACGCGCCTGATCGCGGTGGATGAAGTCATCTATTTCCAGAGCAACGACAAGTACACCAGCGTGTTCATCGGGGACGGCGAACACCTGATCCGCACCCCGCTGCGCCAGCTGCGCGAACAGCTCGACCCGCAGCAGTTCTGGCAGATCCACCGCGGCGTGATCGTGGCCGCGCGCCACGTGGCCGGGACGCGCACCGACTTCCGCGGGCGCATGCTGGTCAAGCTGAAGGGACGGCCGGAGGAGCTGGTGGTGAGCCGGAACTTTGCCGACGTGTTCAGGCAGATGTGACGCTGCAGCAATAGCTATATCAATAAGGAAATCGGTCTGACCAGTTAGCGTCAATTACGCCACAAATTATTATCTCCCCTTAAATTGGTCAGACCAATTTAATAGCGCCGTGCTAAGATTCCAGAACCTGCCGAGTGTGGCTAAAAACCGCTCCCGGCAGGCAGCGCTCGCCTTTCGCTTCACAGCTGTCCATCCGGCTGTCACCTCTACTGCCCGCACGCAGACGCCCGATCCGCGCAGCCTTCCCACGGCCCGCGCCAGGGCCGCCGCATGCCCGCGGCAGGCCGGCACCGGTTCCGATCCGCAGCAACCACAACTGGAACAATAATGAAAAAAATGATCATGGAGACCCTGGTACTGGCAGCCCTCGCCGCCGGCCAGGCACACGCGGCACCGCTGTCCCTGGACAACGCCAGCATCACGGCCACCTACAACGGCACGGCTGACGTACTCGGCAACGACAGCGGCTACCTGCCCGGCCCTGGCAGCAATGTCAGCGGCCTCGACCCGAACGACAGCTACGTCGAATTCTTGACCGGCGACGCCCTGTTCGGCTTCGACTTCACCCGCAGCGGCCTGCTGTCGATCTACGCCAACATGGTGCCGCCGCTGGACGGCAGCTACTTCCTCACCTTCGATTTCGGTACCTCCCTGGCGGCGCCGATCACCAGCTTCGCCCTAGTCGACGCCGGCGCCGTCGGCGGCCTGCCCCGCCTGTCGGTCTTGAGCAGCCACAGCATCGGGCTCGACTTGAGCGGGCTGGACTGGAACGCGGACTTCATCCCGGTCAGCGCGCAGATCGGCAGCGCGGACGCGGCGGCCGACGTACCCGAGCCGGCCAGTGCCGCCCTGCTGCTGGCCGGCGTTGCCGGGCTGGCGATGAGCCGCCGCAAGCGCGCCGCGCACGCCTGAACGCCCACCAATTCCGTATCGGGAGAATCCACATGACATATCGGAATGCCAGGGCCGCGCTGCGCGCGTCGGCCCTGCTCGCGGCCGCCCTTTGCGCCGCCACCTTCGGTGCCACCGTCCATGGCGCGGCCGTGGACGCGGCACGCGCCACCGCGCCGCTCGACGGCTGGGCCAGCCAGGCAGGCGGCACGGGCGGCGGCGCCAATGCGGCGACGAACCAGATCTACACCGTCACCAACCGCGCCCAGCTGCTGGCCGCGATCGTCAACGGCGGCGTGGCACCCAAGATCATCAAGCTGGTCGGCACCATCGACATGACCGAGGGCAAGCCCTACACCAGCACCGCCGACCAGTCGGCCCGCGGCGCCATCCGCCTCAAGAGCAACACCACGCTGATCGGCGACGGCGCCAACGCCGGCATCGTGAACGGCCACATCATCGTCTCCAATGTTTCGCAGATCATCGTCCGCAACCTGAAGATCGTGAACCCCTGCGACGTCGAGCCGGTCTTCGATCCGAACGACGGCGCCAGCGGCAACTGGAACGCCGCCTACGATGCGATCGGCATCAGCGGGTCGGACCACATCTGGATCGACCACAATGCCTTTACCGATGCGCCGCTGACCGACAACTACCTTCCTATCGAGAACGGTCACGTGAAGCAGTGCCACGATGGCGCGGTCGACATCACCAACGCGTCGGATTACGTGACGGTGTCGTACAACGTGTTCGGCGAACACGACAAGAACAACCTGATCGGCTCCAGCAGCTCGGCCACCGCCGACGAAGGCAAGCTGCGCGTCACCTTCAGCAACAACGTGTTCCGCGACGTGCAGTCGCGCGCGCCGCGCGTGCGCTTCGGCCAGGTCCACCTGTTCAACAATTACTACGTCGGCAGCAAGACGGCAGCGGTGTACCGCAACAGCTACAGCATCGGCCCCGGCACCAATGCCAAGGTGCTGTCGAACGCCAACGTGTTCGAGATCGCGGGCGCCGCCAATTGCGACGCCATCGTCAGGAACCCGGGCGACCCCACGGCCGGCGCCTTCAAGGACAGCGGCTCGCTGCTGAACGGCGCGGCGCTCGGCAGCTGCGCGCTGCCGGCCACGCCGGGCTGGACGCCGCCGTACGCCTTTACGCCGCGTCCGGCGGCGCTGGTCAAGGCCAATGCGCTGGCCCAGGCCGGCAGCGGCAAGCTGACCACCGCCATTACCGGCACCGGTCCGGTGGTCGTGGAGACCGGCCCGGCCCTCAATTGCCCAGCCAGTGGCCTGTACTTCTGCGACGACTTCCAGGACGGCGGCACCGCCAAGTGGAACCTGTTGCCGGTTTCAGGTCCGAACGGATCCTTCCGGGTGGTCGACGAAGCGGCCGGCAGCCCGAGCAAGGTGCTGCAGTACACGGCGGCCACCACCGGCGGTGTGCTGGCGCTGGTCAAGCCGGAGGCATTCGGCGGCGTGCCGTCTGGCGACTATTACGTCGAGGCGCGCATCAAGCCGATGGCCAACAGCAGCACCGGCAACAAGCAGCTGTACCTGGTCACGCGCTACGTCGACGCGAACAACTGGTACGGCGGCGGCCTGAACGTCCAGAGCAGCACCACCAGCACGCAAGTCGAAATCGCCAAGATGCTGGCCGGTTCGCTCAGCCGTCCTTTCCAGTCGCGCCAGCCGATCGCGATGGATACCCAGTTCTATACCGTGCGTTTCGAACTGATCGGCAGCACCCTCACCGTCTACCTGGACGGCAGGAAGCTGGGGTCGATCACCGACACCGCATTCACCCAGCGCGGCCTGATCGGCCTATACACGGCCAACAAATCGTTCCAGATCGACGACGTGCGCGTCGGCGACCCGCGCCAGAAGCCGGTGCAGCTGACCCTCGATCCCGCCGCGCTCACCTACAGCGCCGAAGCGGGCGATGCGCCCTTGAACGTCGCGGTCACCGCCGTCACCGCGGACAACACGCCGGATGCCTTCACGGTCGCCTCCAGCAATCCGAACGTGGTCAGCGCGGTCGCCAGCGGCAATACCGTGACCTTGACGCCGCTGGCGGCCGGCAGCGCCAGCATCGTGTTCACCAGCGGCTCGGAGCCGTCGCTGACGCGCACCATCGCCGCCACGGTCGGCGCGCAATTCGTGCAGCCGGTCCAGACCTATCCGCTGCAGGGCGCCAGCCAGCCGGCCCCGCAAGCCGGCGCGGTCAACGTCGATGGTGCCTTGAAACTGACCTTCGACCGGCCGCCGACCCTGGGCACCACCGGCAGCATCCGCATCTTCCGCAAGAGCGACGATGCGCTGGTCGACGTGATCCGCTTGAGCGGCGAATCCGATGCGCTCGGCTATCCGGGCCAGGCGCTGGTGCGGCGCGTGAACACGGCGCCGATCCGGATCGATGGCAACACGGCGACTATCGTCCCGCACGCCAACAAGCTGGCCTACGGCACCGCGTACTACGTCGCCATCGCGGACGGCGTGTTCACCGGCACCACGCTCGGCGGCCTGCCCTTCGTGGGCATCGGCAAGCTGGGCGGCTGGTCGTTTACGACGAAAGCGGCGCCGCCGAGCGCCACCACGCTCACGGTGGACGACGACGGCGCCGCCGATTTCCGCACCGTGCAGGGCGCGCTGAACCATGCGATGGGGGCGGTACCGAAGGCGACGCCGGTCACGATCAACGTGAAGAACGGCATCTACGAGGAGCTGCTGTACCTGAATGGCAAGGACAACGTCACGATCCGGGGCGAAAGCCGCGACGGCGTGACGATCCGCTACACCAACAACGAGACACTGAACCCGGGCACCGGATCGAGCCAGTCGCCCACCATCGCCGGCTCGCCGGCCGGCGGGCGCGCCGTGATGCTGGTCGAAGCGGCGGACATGCTGGTGCTCGACAACCTGAGCATGACGAACACGACCATCCGTTCGGCATCGATCTCGGGCCAGGCGGAAACCGTGTACTTCAACAGCGATACGCGCCTGGTGGCCAAGAACGCCAGCTTCTACAGCGAGCAGGACACGCTCAACCTGAAGGGCTGGGCATGGTTCTACAACACGCTGGTGGCGGGCAACGTCGACTTCATCTGGGGCAGCAGCCATGCGGCGCTGTTCGAGAACAGCGAGATCCGCAGCGTCGGCGACAGCGCCAGCGCGACCTCGGGCGGCTACGTGCTGCAGGCACGGGTGCCGGTCGCCGCCGACATCGGCTACGTGTTCCTCAACAGTGCGTTGACCCACGGTCCCGGTCCCGGCCCGAACCACGGCGACGTGCCGGCCGGTACGACCTACCTGGCACGCAGCCCGGGCGGGACCGCGAGCTGGGACAACATCGCCTTCGTCAACTGCAAGATGGACAGCCACGTGGCGGCCGCAGGCTGGGCCGGCCTGGGCGTGAACGGCCAGCCGGCACCGAATCCGGCCGTACCGAGCGCGGACGCCGGCTGGCGCGAGTATGGCAGCACCACGCTGGCCGGGGTGCCGATCGACCTGCGCTTGCGGGTGGGTGGGTATGCCTTGACCGATGCCGAGGTGGCGGCACGCTTTGCGACGCGGGCCAAGGTGTTTGCGGGTTACGGTGGCGGGGCGGGGTGGAATCCGCAGCCTTGATCTTGCGTTCGCAACTCGTAACTAGTAACTAGTACCGCACACTATGCACGTCGTCCCCGCGAAGGCGGGGATCCAAGTTTGCTTGAACAGCCTACAGCACATGCTATTGGCTCGCCACGAACTTGGACCCCCGCCTTCGCGGGGGCGACGTGCAAACGCTAACGAAGCAACAAGCTTCAGCTAAGCCAGCACCCAGCACCCAGCACCAGCACCAGCACACCTTACTTCGGCATCAAATGCCGAAACGTCGGCTCGATATGCTTCGCGTGCAGAAACCTGACGATATCCTCCAGCGTCGCATCCTTCAGCAGCAATCCCTCCGGCGCCGCCACCGGCTGCGCCGCCGGCACGCTATCCACCGCCGGAGCGACGACCGGTGCCACGACCGGTGCCACGGGTGCGGCAGGCAGCGCCCCCCTTCCCTGCTGCAGCTTGCCCAGCGCCGCCTCGAACTGCGCCGCCCCGATGCTGTCCAGCCCATCCAGGAAAGCCACCTGCCCGGCTGCCGGCGGCGCCATCTCCAGCCCGGATTCGTCGGCGAACGACGCCCCCATGCCGGGGTGGATGAAGGCTGCCCACTTGCCGCTGCGCGGGTTCAGGCAGGGTGGCAGGTAGACCGGTGCGGTGGCGGCGTCCGGCGCCAGGTCGGTCTCGGGAAAGTAGGCTTGCTTGAGCGCGGCCAGGAAGTCCTGGGCGCGCGTGGTGGGCACCGGCGTTTCCAGCGACAGCCACAAATAATAAGCGTTGGCGCCGTCGATGCTGACCGCCGGCGCCGGCAGGCCGAGTTCGCCCTGCAGCGCATTCGCCACCTCGCACAGCCGGGTCCAGTGCTGGCCTTCGGTGGCGAAGGCCAGCTTGCGGAACGGGATCGCCAGCGCGCGCGTCAGGTTGTCTGCGGTGGTCAGCTTGATGGCCAGCGTGGTCTTGCCCTGCAGGTGCTGGGCCAGCGCCTCGCGCGTCAGCGCTTCGGGAGCCAGGTACAGGCGCGTCAGTTCCGCGGCCAGCTTGTCGGTAAGGTTGTCCACGAATGCCCCGTCAGACCAGGCCGCCGCGGCGCGCCGCGTTCTTGCCCAGCGCCGCCAGGTCGAGGTCGGCGTCGCCGGCGTCCACGGCTTCCTTCAGCACGCCCTGCAGGGCATCGCCGAAGGCCAGCGGCAAGCCCTGTGCCCGGCCGGCTTCCACCGCCAGGCGCACGTCCTTCTGGCCGAGCGACAGCTTGAAGCCCGCCGGGCTGTAGCGCGCCTCGGCGATCATGCCGCCATAGCCCTTGTAGACCGGCGAGCCGGCGAACAGGGTGCTGGTGATCAGGTCGACGAAATTCGCCGCCGGCACGCCGTGCGCGCGCGCCAGCGCGGCGCCCTCTCCGGTGGCTTCGATGGCGCAGGCCAGCGTCAGGTTGCAGGCCAGCTTGATGGCGTTGGCCTGTTCCGGCGCGTCGCCGAAGCGCCAGGTCTTCTGACCCAGCAGGTCGAGCAGCGGCTGCACGCGGGCGATCAGCTCGTCGCTGCCACCGGCCAGGATGTTCAGCTTGCCGGCCGCGGCGACGTCGACCCGGCCCAGCACCGGCGCCGCCACGTAGCCGACGCCGCGCGCCACGTGCAGGTCGGCCATCTCGCGCGCAAAGGCGACCGAGACGGTGGCCATGTTGACGTGGATGCTGCCGGGCGCCATCGCGTCCAGCACGCCGCCGTCGATCAGCACGGCGCGGGTGGCGGCGTCGTCGGCCAGCATCGTGAACACGACGTCGGCGATGCCGCACTCGGCGGGCGTGGCGGCGGCCTTGGCGCCCTGTTGCGCCAGTGCCTGCACCGGTTCAGGGCTGCGGTTCCAGACGTGGACGATCTGGCCGGCACGCAGCAGGTTGGTGGCCATGTGCTGGCCCATGGCGCCGAGGCCGAGGAAGGCGATGGTCATTCTTGTTGCTCCTTTATCCGACAGCGAAATAAAACGCTATTAGAGCAGCAATCCCGCCGGCCCGCAGAGGACGGCGCCAATCGGACCGTCAGCCGTCACGGTCCGGCGACGGCGGCCCGGTCCAGCGGCAGGCACTGCCAGGGCTCGACCATGTCGTAAAAGCGGTTGCGCACGCCCAGCTGGTAGCACACCTGGTTGCCGGCCACCCGGGACAGCGGCAGCCAGGCCACCGGGCGGCCTTTGATACGGGCGTCGCGTTCCAGGTGGTCCACCGCCGTCACGTCGTCGAGCCGGCTGTCGGGGCGCGGCCGGAACTGCACCACCAGCTGCTCGCCGGCGGCCAGCGGCCGGTCCAGCTGCACCGCGATGCCGGCCTGGCCGGGCGCGCGCACCAGCAGCCCGCGCGGACGCGCCATGGCGTCGATTGCAGGTCCGGCGTCATCGCTCCAGCGCCGCAACTGCAGCGCGTAGTCGTTCAACACCAGGTTGAGGTCGAAGCCGGCCTGCTGGAAGGCGCTGCGGTACAGCTCATAGCCCTGGAGCTCGGGCGGGAACGCGGGCTTGCCGAGCGCCTCCAATATCCGCCGCGGCGCCTCGTCGCCGTAGCGCCTGACGACAATCTCGATCAGCGCGGCGCCGAGCGGATACTGCAGCCGCCAGTCGAGCTGGCGCTCCAGCGTGCGGTTGTCGAGCAGCGACTCCTGGTTCAGCAGCTTGCGCCGGAACAGGGTCGCCAGCGCCAGCTGTTCGCGCGCGCGCAGCGCCTTGTCGCGTAAATAGGAGGGCTCGGCCCAGTGCGCTAGTCCCTCGTTGAACAGCGACATCCGGTCGAGGTCGCGCGCATGCTCGCCGCCGGCGATCCAGCCGGCCATCACGTGCACCGTCTCGTGCACCAGCGTCTCGTGCCAGTCGGGCTCCAGGGTGATGCGGATGCGGTTGTGGGCGGCCAGGCCGGCGGTGTGGCGGATGCTGCCGGACAGGTCGACGTCGATGCGGGGCGGGTCCTTGACCTCGATCGACAGCGCCTCGGCCGCGGTGGCGAAGGCGGCGTCGGCCGCCTTCAGGTCGGCCTCGTCGACGCGGCGGCCGGCGGGGATATTGAAGCTGTAGTGGGCCGTGACGAACTTGCGGGCAGCCGGCGCGGCCGCGTGCGCCGGGCTGCGGCCCGCTTTCGCCGCGGGCTGGCCGCTGGTGGCGACGGCCACGGCGTCGTCGTCGGTCCCCGGGCCGTCGCCTTCCGTGTCTTGTGCCTGGAAGATCGCCACCGCGCCGGCCACCAGCGCAGTAGCACACAGCACGAACACGATCCCGCGGTGCTGCGCCAGCCGCGCCAGGCGCTGCATGCCGGCCCCGCCGGCGCCGGCAAACACCCGGTAGGCGAGCGCCAGGCAGACCAGGATCAGCGCGGCGCTGGCCCAGACGGTGTCGCCGCCCAGGCCCTGGGTCGACCAGCCGGCGGCGACCAGCTGGGTCGGATCGAGGGCATCGGCGATGCGCGGCTGGGTGCTGCGCAGCAGGGTGACGACGGCCACGGCCAGCGCCAGCAGGGCCCACGCCAGGTAGCGCACGAAGCCGAACAGCACGCCCAGCGCCAGCCCGGCCGCCACCAGCAGCGCGTAGCGCGGCGCCAGCCAGAGCAGCGCCGAGGCCGCGATCGGTTCGTCGACCGAATGGCGCAGCAGCAGGTGCAGCAGTCCGCCCAGCAGCGGCGTCGCGAAGGCATACGCGAACAGGCAGCTCCAGGCGACCGCCAGCTTGGCCAGGAACACGTCGGCGCGGCGCAGCGGCAGGCCGTCGAGGAAGGCCAGCGTGCCGTCCTCGACCTCGCGCGCCAGCAGGCCGCTGCCCATGGCAAAGGCCAGCAGCAACGAGAGCGCCGCATCCTCGATCCAGGGCGCGGTGCCGAGCAGCACATGGGTACGGTGCAGGCCCTGCAGGTCGCTCACGGCCAGCTCGAGCAGGTCGAGCAGCAGCATGACCACCAGCAGCCAGACGAAAGGCCGCATGCCGGTCCATTCCTTGGCGAGCAGGACGCGCTTCATGGCAGGGCCGCGCGCACGGCGCCGATGCGATAGCGGCAGGCCAGGCCAGTGTCGTAGGCCTCGGCCACGACCAGCACGCGGCTGCCGCCGGTAAACGTGGCCGGGAGCAAGCCGCTGGCGGCGCCGGCCCGGTAAGTTGCATCCGGACCGGCGCTCGATTCCCCGGGGTGCAGCGTCTTATAGCCCAGCATCAGGCCAGTGGCCGGCGCACCCAGGATGCGGTAGCGCAGCTCGAACATGGCGCCGGCCAGCCTGGCCGGCTGTACCTGCAGCGTAGTGGGCGGCGCCGGCAGCGGCGCCAGCTGCATGGCCTGGGCAAGCTGAGGCAAGGGCACGCCGGCCTGCGCCAGCAGGTCCGCCGTGGTGGCTACCCGCAGCAGGCTGCGCGCATCGTCGGTGGTGTGCTGGGCCAGGGCGGCGCGCATCAGCGCCTGGAAGCCCTCGGCGCCGAGGCGCGCGTGCAAGACCTGCATGGCGCGCCAGGCGTAGGCGGCGCCCAGGCAGTCGCCCAGCAGCTGGTCGGTGGTCTCGGACTGGCGCAACGCGCGCTCGGGGTCGAGGCCATGCGCATGCAGCAGGCGCGCGGCAAAGGCGGCGCGCCGCTGCAGCAGCGCGGCATAGCCTTCGGTACGTTCGGCCTCCCACCAGGCGCTGAAGCCGCGCAGCAGCCAGGTGCGGTCTTCGCGCCAGTCGTAGGCGGGGGACTGGTCGAGGATCTGGGCGATCCTGGCCATCTCCTGCAACTGCGGCAGCGCCAGGTCGGGCGCGCCGAGCGCGGCCCGCACCACCAGTTGCCCGCGGCCGGCCCTGCCGAAGCCGATGTCGTCCGCTTCGCGCCAGGCATCGGGCACCAGCGACAGCGGCGCCAGCCGCCCCAGGCCGAGCCAGGCCTGCAGCGCCGCCAGGTCGGACGACATGGATTCGGCCAGCCGGTCCGGGGCCACGCCGCCGACCTTGCCGGTCCAGCCGACCTGCACCGCGGGTTCGGCCTGGCTGGACACGGCCTGCTCGAGCCGGAACGGCTGCGGCGGCACGCGTTTCTCGAGCAGTGTCGACAGCGCGAACACGGCACCGAAGGCGAACGCCAGCAGCGTGCGCGCGCCGGCCGACAAGCGCCGTGCCAGCACCACCACCAGCGCCCCGCGCGCCGACAGCGCCATCAGCAGCGCCGCCGCCAGCAGGCCGCCGGCCATGGCCGCGGTGATCGCGATCTCGCGCCAGGGCGGCTGCACCCCTTCCAGCGCCATCGCCTCGCCCGCCACCAGGAACGGCGGCCATTGCGTCATCGGCTGCTGCAGGTGGACGCTCAGCAGGACCACGCCCAGGAGCAGCAGGCCCCACAGCGCGAAGCGGAAGCGCAGGGTCAGCGCGATGGCGAAGGCGCCGGCATACACGAAGGCCAGGAACACCAGACTGCGCAAGGCCATCAGGCCCACCAGGCCGCCATTCAGGTAGACCTGGTGGCGCGCCGCGTACAGCATCAGGCCGAACGCCGGCACCAGGAACAGCAGCAACCCGATCCAGCCGGCCAGCCACTTGGTCAGCAAGACCGTGCCGCGCCCGATCGGCAGCGATTCCAGGAACAGCTGGGTGCCGAGGCCGTATTCGCGCATCACCAGGCGGTTGGGCAGCAGGATGGCGGCCGGCACGCCGAACCCCAGCAGCAGGCTGCGCCAGGCCGCCAGCGGCGAGATCGCGCTCCGCGCCTGGATCCACATCAGCAGGAACATCAGGCCGCCGATCAGGTACAGCAGCAGCATGAAGCGCCAGTGTTCGCGCGCCTCCTTGCGCAGCAGCGCGATCATGCGCTCTGGACTTCGTCGGTGCGGGCGAAGGCCAGGAAGATGTCTTCCAGGCCCAGCGCCTCCACCCGTGCGCCCGGCGGCAGGCCGGCCGCGTCCCAGGCGCCGGCGCCGGCGCGGTAGACGTCGCCGCGCACCTGCTCGAAGCCGGGATTTGCGAAAGGCTGGTCGAGGCCGGCGATGCGCCGCACCTGCGCGCGCAGGCTGGCGATCGTGCCTTCGAAGCGCGTCGCGCCGGCCTGGATGATGCCGACCCGCCCCGCCACCTGCTCCACTTCGCCGACCAGGTGCGAGGAAAACATCACGGTGGTGCCCTGCTCGCGCTGCAGCTCGATCAACTGGTCGTTGAATTCGCGGCGCGCCACCGGATCCAGTCCGGTGGTCGGCTCGTCCAGCAGCAGCAGTTCCGGACGCGGGGCAAAAGCGAGCGCCAGCGCCAGCTTGGTGCGGGTGCCGCCCGACATGGCGGACGCCTTGCGGTCGGTCGGGATGTCGAGGCGGCGCAGCAGGCGTTCGAAGCCGGCATCGTCCCAATGCGGATAGAAGCCGCCGACGAAACGGCCGAGCTGGCGCGCCGTCATCCATGGATAGAAATGCGGCTCCTGGGGCACGAAGCCGATGCGCCGCTTGAGCCGCACCGGCACCGAGCGCACCGCCTCGCCGAATAGTTCGATGCGGCCGGCATCCGGCGCAATCAAACCCATCAGCAGGCGCAGCGTGGTGGTCTTGCCGGCGCCGTTACGGCCGAGGAAGCCGTAGATCTCGCCTTCGGGCACGGCCAGGTCCAGGCCATCCAGGGCCAGCACCTTGCCGAAGCGGTGCGTGATGTGTTCGAGGCGCAGCGAGCAATTCATCGGAAAGCGATTTTGTGAAATGTGTTGATAGTAATGCAAATTTCAGATGATCAATTTTCTAAACGTGGATAGTTGCAAAAAACATACGCCTATCCCGACCAGCAATCAAACGGCGCCCGTAAACACAGGCGAAACGCCGCGCCACCCGTTTTACCTTCAGGGTAAGCTGACTGTTCAACTGAACATCCAGACGCGCAAAAGGACAGCATGCCGCAGTTTTTCATCAGGCGCCCGATCTTCGCCATCGTCCTCTCCTTGCTGATCATGCTGGGGGGCGGGCTTTCCATCTTCTCGCTGCCGGTCGAGCAGTTCCCGCCGATCGCGCCGCCCTCGGTGCAGATCAACGCCAACTATGCCGGCGCCTCGGCGTCGACCATGCAGAACACCGTGGTCCAGGTGATCGAGCAGCAGATGAGCGGGATCGACAAGCTGATGTACATGGCCTCGACCAGCGACGACAGCGGCCGCTCGACCACGACGCTGACCTTCGAGACCGGTGCCGACCCCGACATCGCCCAGGTACAGGTGCAGAACAAGCTGCAGCTGGCGATCCCCCAGCTGCCGACCCAGGTGCAGCAGTCCGGCGTGCGCGTGACCAAGTCGAGTCCCTCCTTCCTGATGGTGATCGGCTTCGTGTCGACCAACCACAGCATGAGCAAGTACGACATCGCCAACTTCCTGGTCTCCAAGGTCCAGGATCCGATCAGCCGCGTCAACGGCGTGGGCGACCTGAACGTGTACGGCACCCAGTATGCGATGCGGATCTGGCTCGACCTCTCGAAGCTCAACTCGTTCCAGCTGAACCCGACCGACGTCACCGCCGCTCTCACCGCCCAGAACGTGCAGGTCTCGGCCGGCCAGCTGGGCGGACTGCCGGCCACCGGCAACCCGCAGGTGGCGGCCACCATCACCCAGGCCACGCTGCTGCGCACGGTCGAGGACTTCGGCGCCGTGGTGCTCAAGACCCAGCAGAACGGCGCGCTGGTGCGCCTGCGCGACGTCGCGCGCATCGAGCGCGGCCCGGAAAACTTCATCGTCGACAACCGCTACAACGGCGAGCCGGCGTCCGGCCTCGGCATCCAGCTGGCGCCCGGCGCCAACGCGCTCGAGACGGCGGAGCTGGTGCGCGCCCGCATCGCCGAGCTGCAGCCGGTGTTCCCGGCCGGCTTGAAGGTGGTGTACCCGAACGACGTCACGCCCTTCATCCAGGTCTCGATCCATGAAGTGGTCAAGACCCTGCTCGAGGGCATCGTGCTGGTGGTGCTGGTGATGTACCTGTTCATGCAGAACATCCGCGCCACCCTGATCCCGTCGATCACGGTGCCGGTGGTCCTGCTCGGCACCTTCGGGCTGATGGCGGCGCTCGGCTTCACCATCAACACGCTGTCGATGTTCGGCCTGGTGCTGGCGATCGGCCTGCTGGTCGACGATGCCATCGTGGTGGTCGAGAACGTCGAGCGCATCATGCGCGAGGAAAAGCTGCCGGCCAGGGAAGCGACGTCCAAGGCAATGAGCCAGATCAGCGGCGCACTGATCGGCGTGGCGATGGTGCTGTGCGCGGTGTTCGTGCCGGTGGCCTTCTCGCCGGGGACCGTGGGCGCGATCTACCGCCAGTTCGCGCTGACCATCGTGGTGTCGATGCTGCTGTCGGTGTTCGTGGCGCTGTCGCTCTCGCCGGCCCTGTGCGCGATCCTGCTCAAGGATTCGGCCGAACACGATCACGGCTTCTTCGGCTGGTTCAACCGCACCTTCGAAAGCACCCGCGCCCACTACATGCGCGGCGTGAAGGGGGTGGCCAGGCGCTGGGTGCTGTGGATGCTGGTGTTCGCCGCCTCGCTGGCGGCGACCGCGTTCATGTTCCTGCGCCTGCCGACCTCCTTCTTGCCGAACGAAGACCAGGGCTACATGTTCGTGCAGGTGCAGACCCCGGCCGGCGCCACCCAGAACCGCACCGGGCAGGTGCTCGACGAGATCAGCCAGTATCTGCTGCGCGACGAAAAGGCGATGGTCGACGCCACCTTCACCGTCAACGGCAACAACAACGCCGGCCGCAGCCAGAGCCAGGGCCAGATCTTCGTGCGCCTGAAGGACTGGGACGACCGCAAGGACGAGGAACTGGGCGTCGAGGCGTTATCTAGCCGCATCAAGAACCGCTTCAGCAGCAGCAACGTGGCCATCATCTTCCCCACCAGCCCGCCGCCGATCCGCGGCCTGGGCAACGCCGCCGGCTTCGACCTGCAGCTGCAGGACCGCGGCGGCCTCGGGCACGATGCCCTGGCGCAGGCACGCGACCAGCTGCTGGCCGCGGCGCGCAGCCATCCGGCGCTGGCCCAGGTGCGCTACAACGGCGTGGCCGACAGCCCCGGCTTCAAGGTCGACGTCGACCGCGAAAAGGCCGGCGCCTTCGGCGTCGCCCCCGCCGACATCGACCAGGCCTTCTCGATCGCCTGGGGCTCGCGCTACGTCAACAACTTCCTCGATACCGATAACCGCATCAAGCGCGTCTACGTACAGGCCGATGCGCCCTTCCGCATGAATCCCGAGGACCTGGGCAAGCTGTACGTGCGCAGCCAGTCGGGCAGCATGGTGCCGCTGACGGCGGTGGCCAGCGGCCAATGGACCAGCGGCCCGTCGCAGCTGCAGCGCTACAACGGCGTCGAGTCGATGAACATCCAGGGCCAGGGCGCGGCCGGACGCAGCTCGGGCGAGGCGATGGAAGCGATGGAAGAATTGGCGAAAGCCCTGCCCAAAGGGATCGGCATCGCCTGGACCGGCACCTCCTACCAGCAGCAGCAATCGGGCAACCAGGCGCCGCTGCTGTATGCGCTGTCGATCCTGGTGGTGTTCCTCAGCCTGGCCGCGCTGTACGAAAGCTGGTCGATCCCGGTGGCGGTGATCCTGGTGGTGCCGATCGGCGTGCTGGGCGCGCTGGCGGCGACCATGGCGCGCGGGCTGACCAACGACGTGTACTTCCAGGTCGGCCTGCTGGTGACGATCGGCCTGTCGGCCAAGAACGCGATCCTGGTGGCCGAGTTCGCGCACGCGCGCCAGGCCGAAGGCGCCAGCGCCTTCGATGCCGCCGTCGAAGCGGCCCACATGCGGATCCGGCCGATCCTGATGACCTCGCTCGCCTTCATCCTGGGCGTGCTGCCGCTGGCGATCTCGCGCGGCGCCGGCGCCGCCAGCCAGCATGCGATCGGCACCGGCGTCATCGGCGGGATGCTGACCGCGACCCTGGTGGCGCCGCTGATGATCCCGATGTTCTATATCGTGGTGGCGCGCCTGTTCGGCGGGCGCAAGAAGGCTGCGCCTCCGGGCGAAGCCGACAAGCCGCAGACGGCCGAGCTGGATGCGGCAGGCAGGGACTGAATCGTGAACAGAAAAACCACATGGTTGGGCGATAATGGCGGTATGGCACCGCAACCCGCTTCCGCTGTATGAACCTTACCCATGCATTCCCACCCGGCGGCGGCCAGACCGGCGCCGCGATCCGTGCGCGCGACTGGTCCGGGTCGCCGCTCGGCGCCGCCGAGACCTGGTCGACCACCCTGCGCGCCACCCTGAATGTGGTGCTGGCCTCGGCCTTCCCGGCCTTTATCGTCTGGGGGCCGGAACGCGTCACGCTGTACAACGACGCCTATGCCGGCATCCTGCACGACAAGCACCCGGGCGCCATCGGCCTGCCCTTTTGCGAGGTGTGGCCGGAAATCTGGGACGTGCTGGCGCCGCTGGTGCATCGCACGATGGTCGAGGGCGAAAGCTTCATGATGGAAGACCTGCCCCTGCTCATGCTGCGCAAGGGCTATCCGGAAGACACCTGGTTCACTTATTCGTACGCGCCGCTGCGCGAGGATGACGGCCCGATCCTCGGCCTGCTGTGCACCTGCATCGAGACCACCGAAGCGGTCCAGTCCCGCAAGCAGCGTGCCGCCAGCGAAGCGGCGCTGCGCAAGAGCGAGGCAGCCGCGCGCGAGAATGGCGAGCGCGTGCAGCTGGCGCTGGCAGCCGGCGCCATCATCGGCACCTGGTTCTGGGACTTGCCTAGCGACCGCTTTACGGTGGACGAAGCGTTTGCCCGTTCCTTCGGCCTCGACCCGGCCCTTGGCCGCGAAGGGCTGAGCCTGGCCCAGGTGGTGGCCACCGTCCACCCGGACGACCAGGCCGGGCTGGCAGCCGCGATCCAGGATGTGCGCACGCACGGCGGCCATTACGCCCACCAGTACCGGGTGCGGCGCGCCGATGGCCGCTATTACTGGATCGAAGCCAACGGCCGGGTCGACCTGGCGCCGGACGGCACCGGACTGTACTTCCCGGGCGTGCTGATCGACGTGGAAAAGCGGCGCGCGGTCGAGGCCGAGCGCGACCAGGCGATCGTCAAGCTGCGCGCACTGAACGCGGAACTCGAACAGAAAGTCGTCGCCCAGGCGCTGGCGCGCGGCCGCACCTGGCAGGTCAGCCCGGACATCCTGGGCGTGCTGAATGCCGACGGCCGCTTCGAAGCCTCGAATCCGGCCTGGGAAGCGACGCTCGGCTGGGCCGAGGAAGAAGTCGCGCGCATGCATTTCACCGATTTCATCCACCCCGACGACCTGGCCCGGACCGAGGCGACCTGGCACGACATCCTGGCACGCAACCTGCCGGCGCTGCGCTTCGAGAACCGCTACCGCCACAAGGACGGCGGCTGGCGCTGGCTGTCGTGGGTGGCGGTGCAGGACGACGCCAAGGTGTACTGCTCGGCGCGCGACGTCACGGTCGAGAAGGAAGCCGAGGCGGCGCTGGCCGAGCGCACGGCGGAGCGCGACCGCATGTGGGACACCTCGCCCGACCTGCTGCTGGTGATCGGCTTCGACGGCGTGTTCCAACGCGTGAACCCGGCCTGGACCACGCTGCTCGGCTATGCGCCCGACGAACTGGTCGGCCATTACGTCAACGAGTTCGTGGTCGAGGAAGACCACGCGCAGACGGTCGACGCCTACGTCGAGGCGGCCGCAGGCGGCATGCCGCGCATGGTCAACCGCTACCGCCACAAGGACGGCTCGCTGCGCTGGATTTCCTGGGCCGCGGTCGCGGAAGGCAAGCTGACCTATGCGACCGGGCGCGATATCACCCTGGAGCGCGAGCGCCAGGCCGAGCTGGAAGTGGCGCAGGAGCAGCTGCGCCAGGCGCAGAAGATGGAAGCCGTGGGCCAGCTCACCGGCGGCCTGGCGCACGACTTCAACAACCTGCTGGCCGGGATCACGGGCAGCCTGGAACTCATGAAGATGCGCATGGCGCAGGGCCGCCATGAAGACATCGAACGCTACATGACGGTGGCGATGGGGGCCAGCCGGCGCGCCGCCGCGCTGACGCACCGCCTGCTGGCCTTCTCGCGCCGCCAGACGCTGGCGCCGAAGCCGACCGACGCCAACGCGCTGGTCGGCGGGCTGCTGGACATGATCCGGCGCACGGTCGGACCGGGCATCGAGGTGGAAGCGGTCTGCATCAGCGGCCTGTGGCCGACGCTGGTGGACCAGCCGCAGCTGGAAAACGCGCTGCTCAACCTGTGCATCAACGCGCGCGACGCGATGCCGGACGGCGGCCGCATCACCATCGAGACCGCCAACCGCTGGGTCGACCGCCACGGTGCGAAAACGCTCGACATGCCGGAGGGCCAGTACATCTCGCTGAGCGTGTCCGACACCGGCACCGGCATGACGCCGGACGTGATCGCCAAGGCCTTCGATCCCTTCTTCACGACGAAACCGCTGGGCCAGGGCACCGGCCTGGGCTTGTCGATGATCTACGGCTTCGCCCAGCAATCCGGCGGCCAGGTGCGCATCTATTCCGAAGTGGGCCACGGCACCATGGTCTCGATCTACCTGCCGCGCAACCGCGGCGCCGCCGACCCCGACGACGCCCCACCCGCCCTGCCCCTGGCCGCCCAGGCCGGCGCCGGCGAGACGGTGCTGGTGGTGGACGACGAACCAGCGGTGCGCATGCTGGTCACCGACATCCTGCACGACCTCGGCTACACCGCCATCGAAGCCGCCGACGGCAGCGACGGCCTCAAGATCCTGCAATCGCAGGCGCGCATCGACCTGCTGATTTCCGACGTCGGCCTGCCGGGCATGATGAACGGCCGCCAGATGGCGGACGCGGCGCGGGTCAACCGGCCTGGCCTGAAGGTACTGTTCATTACCGGATTCGCAGAGAATGCGCTGTTGAACAACGGACAGCTGGAGCCGGGCATGTCGGTTTTGACGAAACCGTTTCCGGTCGATACGCTGGCGGCAAGGATTCGGGAGTTGATCTCTGCATAGGAGGCAAGCAGGCATCTTCACCGCTTTCTATTGCAATCCGTCATTGCTTGCGTCCAAGCATCCCCGTGTCTGATGATGCTTGGCAATACTTGCTTTATTTCTTCATGGCCTATTTTTCTCGAATAATGAATTTTCGTCAAAGTCGAGAATGCCCGCGCTAATAGACTGTGCTTCCCTCAGCGTTGCTCATCAAGCAAATGACAGAGGGCGTGCGGGTGTGCACTCGCATCGAACACAAACGTGAGGAAAACCATGAACGACCGTATCCAGCAAGTCGAAAACGATATCGTTGAAGTCTCCGTGAACGAAGTGATGGCTGCCGAAGGTGAGTTGGCCGGGATTTGCACCTCTGCGACGGTCTGCATCGAAGCAACCAGCAGGTTCATCTCTGGCCTGTAATGCCGGCCTTTCCAGGGCGTCCGCGTCCTGGTTTCTTGCGGGCGCCGCTGCGCGCCATTTCGAAAGCTTTGCACCGATATCCGTATAAAGGATTGGAATCGTCATGGCATCTGCTGCAGGCATATTCGACGAAGTTCCCTTGCAAAAACTCCGTCCGTCGGCCGTGTATCTGAATGCGCGCCGCTACGGCATGAACCGGGACCGGGCACTTGCCTGTGCCGATATCTGGAAAAACGTGTTCAATACGTGTTTCACGCAACGCGTTGCCGGGCAGTTCTACAAGGTCTCGTCGGTCAATCTGGTCGACTTTCCGGCCGAGCAGCCAACAGGGTGCTTGTTCGTGACGGCGCATTTTTCGGCCTATACCTTCGTTGCGATTGCGCTGGCACGGCACTATAAAAAGAACGTGCATATCGTGGTGGGCACGCCGCCAAAGGAATTCGAGGATTACCTCGTCAACAGCCTTGCCGAAGCCGGTGTCGACGCAACCATCATCCGCAGCGATTTTTCCCAATTGCGCAAGATCCGGCACGCGGTCGATGCGGGAGAATTGGTGGTTTCCCTGATCGACGTGCCCTGGCATCGCACGGTGATCGAGAACCGCCGGTATGACTATTTCAAACTCGGCGCCGGGGAAATCCAGGCCAGCCGCTCGATTTTCAAGATCGCGGAGCGCCTGGACCTGTTGCCGACCCTGGTCCTGTGCGTGCCCAACGAGGACGCCTTCGATATCGTCTTCCACGGCCATTCGTCGCAGCAGGCCAGTTTCGACATCCTGGCGGATTTGATCGAACGCCACCCCGGGCATTTCGAACGATTCTGCGAAATGCACATGTACTACCGGGGCGGCCATCCATGCAATGACCTGACCACGTTTCTGATCGGTACGCACCGCTATGTGGCTGTCGCCACGCGGCAGCGCTACTGGAAACTGGGCGCCGCCGCCACCCGGCACATCGAGGAACAACTCGGTCTGGACGACAACCGAGATGCGGCCTCGGCCACGATCAAACACCTGGTGCGGCAACTGACGGGCGCGGATTATGACGAAGTCATCTATTTTTAATACGCGTGCATTTTCGGGCGATAAGAACGGCGGCATTGTCTTATTGCCGCGCCGGATCGTGCGCCTGCTCGCTGCACCCATGGCCTTGCTGTGCGGACCGGTCACGCTGGGCGCAGCCCTGATCCTGGAAACCGTTTGGCTGGTCGCCAATCTGCCGGCGCACGCGGGGTTTTTCCACGATTATGCTGAACTCGACGCCATTGCCAAGGCTGCGGTATTGGTGCTTGTGTTCGTATCCATCCTGTTCCACGAGCTATGCCATGCAGCGGTTGGCATCGAGCGCGGCGGTGGTATCGGCGAGGTGAGACTCGGGACCATGGCTTGCATGCCCTATTGTTTCACCACGATTCCAGGCTTTTCCACGATGACGAGGGCCGACCGGCTGGCTGTCTTGTGCGGCGGCATCGTCGGCCAGATGGCCCTCGCGATGATTGCACTGGCGCTGACACCGCAAGGTCACTGCTTGTATCTCGCAGCTGAAACCGCCATGCTGGTTGCGCTGTGCAATATGTTGCCGATACCTGGCCTGGATGGGCACGGCATCTTGCGCGAACTTCGCGGCCGCGCACCCATCAGCGCCGAATGATTTGCGCCGCTGATTTCCCCACTGTTTTCTCCATGTCCCAGGCTTTATTTACAGCGATTTCCACATTGCCCAACCAATCATGCGCATTCCATTTCCTCCTGTGTTTTTTGCGCTGACCTTGTCGGTGCTCTCCCTGCATGCGGCACCGGCGCCGACGGTCGATCCGCTCTGGCAAAAGGCCAGGCAGGCGCTCGCTGCATCGAAGACCCTGGTCGCCGACGAGGTCGGCACCGACATGGAAATGATGGACGGTGACGGCAAAAGCATGGGCGTCATGCATATCGTCGAAAAGATTTCAGATTGGAAGGACGCCGAGCCGGTACGGACCATCGTGAGTAACGACAATCCGCAGCACGCCGCCGTGGCCCGGACCCGCTTCAGGATTGCGGTGCCGGACCATCCCGAGGCAGCCTTGCGCGATGGCGCCGGTCCCCGGCGTATTGGGTCCGCGCTGTGCGATGGCAAGCCGTGTGCGATTTTTCTTGTCGACGGCAACAGTGGCGCGAAGATTTTCAGCAGCAAGGTATGGATCGATGAGGCTAGCGGACTACCTGTGCGGGTGGTTCATGACTTTTCAGGCATTCCAATGACAAAATCCTTGCGCGAGTCGATCACCTTCGGACGCAGCGGCAATGGTGCGTGGCTGCCGCAATCGACGGTTGTCGATGCGACGGTCCACATGTTGTTTCAAGAGCTGCGGATCGTCAGCAAATACACATTCCGGTCATGGATCCCGCGACCGGCGCCGGCATAAAAAAACCGGGACACAAGGTCCCGGTTTTCGTTTTAACCTACTGACGACCGATCAACGCTTGCGCGGCGGCGGCAGGTCCGTGCAGCTGCCTTCGTAGACTTCGGCGGCCATGCCGATCGACTCGCCCAGCGTCGGGTGCGGGTGGATGGTCTTGCCAATGTCGACGCCGTCGGCGCCCATCTCGATGGCCAGCGCCACTTCGCCGATCATGTCGCCGGCATTGGTGCCGACGATGGTGCCGCCGACGATGCGGTGGGTTTCGGCGTCGAACAGCAGCTTGGTGAAGCCTTCGGCGCGGCCGTTGGCGACGGCGCGGCCCGAGGCGGCCCACGGGAAGTGGCCCTTCTCGACCTTGATGCCTTTTGCCTTGGCTTCGTCCTCGGTCAGGCCGGCCCATGCCACTTCCGGATCGGTGTAGGCCACCGACGGGATCACTTTCGCATCGAAGAAGGCCTTCTCGCCATGGGCGGCTTCGGCGGCGACGTGGGCTTCATGCACGGCCTTGTGGGCCAGCATCGGCTGGCCGACCAGGTCGCCGATGGCGAAGATGTGCGGCACGTTGGTGCGCATCTGGCCGTCCACGCCGATGAAGCCGCGGTCGGTCACTGCCACGCCGGCGGCCTCGGCACCGATCTTCTTGCCGTTCGGGCTGCGGCCGACGGCCACCAGCACCAGGTCGTAGGTCTGCGCTTCCGGTGCGGCCTTGCCTTCCTCGGCCGACTCGAAACTAACCTTGATCCCTTCCGGCAGCGCTTCCACGCCGACGGTCTTGGTCTTCAACATGATGTTGTCGAAGCGGTGCGCGTTGTACTTCTGCCAGACCTTGACGGCCTCGCGGTCGGCGCCCTGCATTAGGCCGTCCATCATCTCGACCACGTCGATGCGCGCACCCAGGGTCGAGTACACGGTCGCCATTTCCAGGCCGATGATGCCGCCGCCGATGACCAGCATGCGCTTCGGTACCTGGCGCAGTTCGAGTGCGCCGGTCGAGTCGACGATGCGCGGGTCTTCCGGCACGAAAGGCAATTTGACGACCGAGGAACCGGCCGCGATGATCGCCTTCTGGAACCGGACGACCTTCTTGCCGCCATCGGCTGCGGTGACTTCGATGTGGTTCGGGCTCAGGAATTTGCCCACGCCCTGCACCACGTTGACCTTGCGGCCCTTGGCCATGCCGGCCAGGCCGCCGGTCATGGTCTTGATCACGCCGTCTTTATAGGCGCGCAGCTTGTCGATGTCGACGTCGGGCTTGGCGAAGCTGACGCCGAGGTCGGCCATGTGCGCGGTCTCGTCCATGATGTGCGCCACGTGCAGCAGCGCCTTGGACGGGATGCAGCCCACGTTCAGGCAGACGCCGCCCAGGGTTGCGTACTTCTCGACCAGCACGGTGTTCATGCCCAGGTCGGCCGAGCGGAATGCGGCCGAGTAGCCGCCCGGACCCGCGCCCAGGACCATCATTTCGCATTCGACGTCGACCTGGCCGCTGTAGCTCGACGCAGTCGGTGCCGGCACCGAGTTCGGTGCGGCGGCGTCGGCTTTATGGGCCGGCGCGTACGAATCGGTCGGGCCGGCGGCGGCGGTCGGTGCCACGGCCTGGGCGCCGATCTGGGCGGCCGGCTTGTCCGAGGCTGCAGCAGGTGCAGCTGCCGGAGCAGGTGCAGACGAGGCAGCGCCGGCTTCTTCCGAAATGGTCAGCAGCAGCGAACCTTCGTTCACCTTGTCGCCGACCTTGACCTTCAGTTCCTGCACGACGCCGGCGTGCGTGGACGGAATCTCCATGCTCGCCTTGTCGGATTCGACGGTGACCAGCGACTGGTCGACCTTGATGGTGTCGCCCGGCTTGACCATCAGCTCGATGATTTCGACGTCCTTGAAATCGCCGATGTTCGGTACTTTGACTTCAACGGTGCTCATAGTGTCGGCTCCTTACAGCAGCGTCTTGCGCAGGTCGGCCAGCACGTCGGCCAGGTAGGCCGCGAAGCGGGCAGCGCCGGCGCCGTCGATCACGCGGTGGTCGTAGGACAGCGACAGCGGCAGGGTCAGGCGCGGCTGGAAGCTCGAGCCGTCCCACACCGGCTTCATCGCCGACTTGGACAGGCCCAGGATGGCCACTTCCGGTGCGTTGATGATCGGGGTGAACGCGGTACCGCCGATGCCGCCCAGCGACGAGATGGTGAAGGTCGCGCCCTGCATGTTCGACGGCGACAGCTTGCCATCGCGTGCCTGTGCCGACAGTTCGCCCATTTCGGTGGCGATCTGCGAGATCGACTTCTTGTCGGCGTCCTTGATGACCGGGACCACCAGGCCGTTCGGGGTATCGGCCGCGAAGCCGATGTTGTAGTACTGCTTCAGGATCAGCGCGCCATTCGGCTCGTCCAGCGACGAGTTGAACGCCGGGAACTTCTTCAGCGCGGCAACCGACGCCTTGATCACGAAGGCCAGCATGGTCAGCTTGGTCGGCGACTTGGCTTTGGCGTAGGCGGCATTCGACTCGACGCGGAAGGCTTCCAGGTCGGTGACGTCGGCATCTTCGAAATGCGTGACGTGCGGGATCATGACCCAGTTGCGATGCAGGTTCTGGCCGCTGATCTTCTTGATGCGGGCCAGCGGCTGTGATTCGGTCGGGCCGAACTTGCTGAAGTCGAGCGACGGCCACGGCAGCAGGTTGATGCCGCCGACGCCGGCGCCCGCAGCGGCCGGGGCCGGTGCGGCGGCCGGGGCTGCGCTCATCACGCCCTTCACGAAGCCCTGCACGTCCTGCTGGGTGATGCGGCCCTTCGGACCGGAACCCTTGACCTTGCCGAGGTCCACGCCCAGTTCGCGGGCGAATTTACGCACCGACGGCGAGGCGTGGGCGTTGGCGAAGCTCGGGGCCGGCGCGGCGGCCGGCGCTGCAGCCGGTGCAGCGGCCGGCGCTGCAGCCGGTGCGGCGGCGGGCGCCGGTGCGGCTGCGGACGGTGCGGCAGCAGGCGAGGCTGCAGCAGGCGCCGGCGAGGCGGCGCCACCGGCCGCTTCGACCAGCAGCACCAGCGAACCTTCGGCGACCTTGTCGCCGACCTTGACCTTGATTTCCTTGACGGTACCGGCGTGGCTGGACGGGATCTCCATGCTGGCCTTGTCCGATTCGACCGTGATCAGTGACTGGTCGACCTTGATCTGGTCGCCCGGCTTCACCATCAATTCGATGACTTCGACTTCCTTGAAGTCGCCGATGTCCGGTACGGTGACTTCGACGATGCCACCCGACGCCGCCGGTGCGGCGGCAGCAGCGGGAGCAGCAGGTGCGGCGGCAGCGGGAGCAGCAGCGGCAGGCGCCGCGGCAGGCGCGGCTTCGGCGCCGGCGGCTTCTTCGACCAGCAGCACCAGCGAACCTTCGGCGACCTTATCGCCGACCTTGACCTTGATTTCCTTGACGACGCCGGCGTGGCTGGACGGGATCTCCATGCTCGCCTTGTCCGATTCCACCGTCACCAGCGACTGGTCGACCTTGATGGTGTCGCCCGGCTTGACCATCAGCTCGATGACTTCCACTTCCTTGAAGTCGCCGATGTCGGGGACTTTGACTTCCACAATGCTCATAATGTGTTAGCTCCGTATTTTTATCGTTAGCTTAACGTCGCCCCTGCGAAGGCAGGGGCCCAAGTGTCATGGTTCGCCACGAACTTGGACCCCTGCCTGCGCAGGGGCGACGGATCGGTGCGCACACGCTTTCGATTGCGTTCGACGTGCGCGCTTCCTAAGCATTACTGGGTCACAGGATTCGGCTTGTTCGGATCGATACCGTACTTGGCGATCGCGTCCGCAACCACCGATGCCGCGATCTTGCCTTCTTCGGCCAGCGACTTCAGCGCGGCGACCGTGATGTAGTAACGGTTCACCTCGAAGAACTCGCGCAGCTTGGCGCGGGAGTCCGAGCGGCCGAAGCCGTCGGTGCCCAGCACCTTGTAGGTGCGGCCGTTCGGGATGTAGGCGCGGATCTGCTCGGCGAACATGCGCATGTAGTCGGTGGTCGCGACGATCGGGCCGGTCGTGTCCTTCAGCAGCTGGGTCACGTACGGCAGGCGCGCTTCCTCGGCCGGGTGCACCAGGTTCCAGCGGTCGGCGTCCTGGCCGTCACGGGCCAGCAGCGTCAGCGACGGGCAGGACCAGACGTCGGCGGCAACGCCCCAGTCGTTCTGGAGCAGCTCGGCGGCGTACTCGGACTCGCGCAGGATGGTGCCCGAGCCCATCAGCTGGACGCGGTTGGCGGCGCCGGCCTGGCCTTCGCGCAGCAGGTACATGCCCTTCAGGATGCCCTCTTCCTGGCCTTCCTTCAGGCCCGGCTGCGGGTAGTTCTCGTTCATGATGGTGATGTAATAGAACACATCTTCCTGCTTCTCCACCATGCGCTTCAGGCCGTCCTGGATGATGACGGCGACTTCGTGGCCGTAGGTCGGGTCGTAAGGGATGCAGTTCGGGACCGTGGCCGCGATGATGTGGCTGTGGCCGTCCTCGTGCTGCAGGCCTTCGCCGTTCAGCGTGGTGCGGCCTGCGGTGCCGCCCATCAGGAAGCCGCGCGCACGGATGTCGCCGGCCAGCCAGACCAGGTCGCCGACGCGCTGCATGCCGAACATCGAGTAGAAGGTGTAGAACGGGATCATCACGCGGTTGTTGCTCGAGTACGAGGTCGCCGCGGCGATCCACGAGCTCATGCCGCCCGCTTCGTTGATGCCCTCCTGCAGGATCTGGCCCGCCTTGTCTTCGCGGTAGTACATCACCTGGTCCTTGTCGACCGGTTCGTACAGCTGGCCCTGCTGGTTGAAGATACCGATCTGGCGGAACAGGCCTTCCATGCCGAAGGTACGCGATTCGTCGACCAGGATCGGCACGATGCGCTGGCCCAGGCTCTGGTCCTTCAGCAGCGCGGTGATGGTGCGCACGTAGGCTTGCGTGGTCGAGATCTCGCGGCCGGCGGCGGTCGGATCAAGGACGGCCTTGAAGGTCGACAGCGGCGGCACCACCAGCTGCTCGTCGGCCTGCTGGCGGCGCGACGGCAGGTAGCCGCCGAGGGCCGCGCGGCGCTCGTGCAGGTACTTCATTTCAGGCGCGTCGTCGGACGGCTTGAAGAACGGGATGTCGGCCAGTTTGTCGTCCGGGATCGGGATGGCGAAGCGGTCGCGCATTTCGCGGATTGCCTCATCATCTAACTTCTTCGTCTGGTGCGCGGTGTTGCGCGCCTCGCCCGACTTGCCCATGCCGAAGCCCTTGACGGTCTTCACCAGCAGCACGGTCGGCGAACCCTTGTTCTCCTGCGCGTTCTTGAACGCGGCATAGATCTTGTGCGGGTCGTGGCCGCCGCGGGTCAGGCGCCAAATGTCGTCGTCGCTCATGTTGGCGACCATCTTCAGCAGCTCCGGATCCTTGCCGAAGAAGTGCTTGCGCACGTAGGCGCCGTCCTTGGCCTTGTAGTTCTGGTATTCGCCGTCGACGGTTTCCATCATCACGCGCTGCAGGATGCCATCCTTGTCCTTGGCCAGCAGGGCGTCCCAGCCCGGACCCCAGACGACCTTGACGACGTTCCAGCCGGCGCCGCGGAAGTCGGCTTCCAGTTCCTGGATGATCTTGCCGTTGCCACGCACCGGACCGTCCAGGCGCTGCAGGTTGCAGTTGACGACCATGACCAGGTTGTCGAGGCGTTCGCGGGCGGCCATGCCGATCGCGCCCATCGATTCCGGCTCGTCCATCTCGCCGTCGCCGCAGAAGACCCAGACCTTACGCTCGGCCGTATCGGCGATGCCGCGGGCGTGCAGGTACTTCAGGAAGCGTGCCTGGTAGATCGCCATCAGTGGGCCCAGGCCCATCGACACGGTCGGGAACTGCCAGAAGTCCGGCATCAGTTTCGGGTGCGGGTAGGACGACAGGCCCTTGCCGTCGACTTCGCGGCGGAAGTTCAGCAGCTGCTCTTCGGAGATGCGGCCTTCCAGGAAGGCGCGCGCGTAGATGCCGGGCGACGAGTGGCCCTGGATGTACAGCAGGTCGCCGCCATGGTTTTCCGACGGGGCTTTCCAGAAGTGGTTGAAGCCGATGCCCAGCATGTTGGCCAGCGAAGCGAAGGACGAGATGTGGCCGCCCAGGTCGCCGTCGGCGCGGTTGGCCTTGACCACCATCGCCATCGCGTTCCAGCGCATCCACGAGCGCAGGCGCTCTTCGTATTCGAGGTTGCCCGGGCAGTGCTCTTCGAGGTGCGCCGGGATGGTGTTGACGTAGGCGGTGTTGCTGGAGAACGGGACATGGGCACCGCGGCGGCGGGCCAGGTCGACCAGGCGCTCCAGCAGGTAGTGGGCGCGATCGGTGCCTTCGAATTCGATGACGGCTTCGAGCGCGTCGAGCCATTCCTTGGTCTCGAGCGTATCCGGGTCGTTGGCGGCTTGGGCCGTCAACTGGTCGAGTTGAGCTGACATTACTACGTCTCCTTGAGTTGGTGCCCCACCCGACCTTGGTCAAATATGTGGACGTTTGGTGGCAGAAAAGACTTCCCTAATTCGAGCGTCTAACAAAACCTCCATGGCTGCGTTGCACCGTCTCGCCGTACCAACGTACTGTCTTCGACGATGCGCCTTGCCCTGAAGGTTTTGTTAGACGCTCTAAAGCCTGACGATTTTACCAGTGGATCAGCCGTTTTTCAAAATACGATATTCAATTTCATAATATGGAATTTCCCTATGAAAGCCGCATGGGATCTTGGTTCCAGCGGCTTTTCCGGTATCTGCAAGCGCATCTATAAATATGACAACGAACGTCGAGAGACGGCGCGCGATACCTGCGGCACGTATAATTTCGTTTTTGTCCAGACAGTGAGTTTCCAGCCATGCCCGCCCAACTGATCGACGGAGTCCAACTTTCCAAACAACTGCGTGCCGACATCGCCGCGCGCGCCGCCACCCTCACCCAGGCCGGCCACCAGCCGGGCCTGGCCGTGATCATCGTCGGCGACGACCCGGCCAGCCACGTCTACGTGCGCAACAAGGTCAAGGCCTGCGGCGAAGTCGGCTTCCATTCGGTGCTGGAAAAGTACGAGGCCGATTTTTCGGAACAGGCGCTGCTGGACCGCATCGCCGCGCTGAACGAAGACCCGGCAATCCACGGCATCCTGGTACAGATGCCGCTGCCGAAGCACATCGACTCGTCGAAAGTGATCGAGGCGATCGCCACAGCCAAGGACGTCGACGGCTACTCGGTGCTGTCGGCCGGCGAACTGGTCGCCAACCTGCCCGGCTTCCGCCCGTGCACGCCTTATGGCTGCATGAAGCTGATCGAATCGACCGGCTACGATTTGCGCGGCAAGCACGCGGTCGTCATCGGGCGCTCGAACACGGTCGGCAAGCCGATGGCCTTGCTGCTCTTGCAAGCCAACGCAACCGTCACCATCTGCCATAGCGCAACGCCGGACCTGGGCTACCACACCCGCCAGGCCGACGTCATCGTGGCCGCCGTCGGCCGCCGCAACACCGTGACCGCCGACATGGTCAAGCCGGGCGCGATCGTGATCGACGTCGGCATGAACCGCGACGATGCGGGCAAGCTGTGCGGCGACGTCGATTTCGCCGGCGTCAGCGAAGTGGCCTCGCACGTGACACCGGTGCCGGGTGGCGTCGGCCCGATGACGATTACCATGCTGTTGATGAATACCGTCGAATCCGCGGAACGCGTGCTCGGCAAGAAGCAGGAACGCCTTGGACAGGCAGCCGGCATGATCCCGGCGCCCGGTGTTGCATAACCCACCGCATGACTATGGAAGGAAGACCATGAGTATCGACACCAGCAATCCCCTTCTCGATTTTTCGGGACTGCCACGTTTCGACAAGATCCGTCCCGAGCACGTCACGCCCGCGATCGATCAATTGATCGCCCATGCGCGCGAGGTGGTGACGCAGCTGGAAGCGCCCTTTGACACCGTCACCTGGGACAATTTTGTCGTGCCGCTCGAGGAAGCGACCGAGCAATTCGGCCGCGCCTGGGGCGTGGTGAACCACCTGAACCACGTGATGGACACGCCGGAACTGCGCGCGGTCTACAACGAAAACCAGCCGAAGGTCACCGAGTTCTTCACCGAACTGGGCCAGAACGAAGCGCTGTTCGCCAAATACAAGGCGCTGCACGCCAGCCCGGAATTCGTCACCCTGAGCCCGGCACGCAAGCGCATCGTCGACAACGCGCTGCGCGATTTCCGCCTGGGCGGCGCCGAGCTGCCGGAAAAGCAGAAGGAGCGCTTTGCCGAGATCCAGGAGCAGCAGGCGGCACTGTCGACCCGCTTCTCGGAAAACGTGCTGGACGCCACCAACGATTTCAAGCTGCTGGTCGCCGATGAAGCCGACCTGGCCGGCCTGCCCGACGACGTCAAGAGCGCCGCCCGTGCCGCGGCCGAGCGCGACGGCAAGAGCGGCTGGCAATTCAGCCTGCATTTCCCATCCTATTTCCCGATCCTGCAATTCGCCGACAAGCGCGAACTGCGCGAACAGATCTACCGCGCCAACGCCACCAAGGCGTCCGAAATGGGCGTGGTGTTCTCGGAAGTCGAGAAGTGGGACAACACGGGCAACATCGCCCAGCTCTTGAGGCTGCGCGACGAGGAAGCCAAGCTGCTCGATTTCACCAGCTTCGCCCACGTGTCGCTGGAACCGAAGATGGCCGAGAGCCCGGAACACGTGATCGAGTTCCTGGAAGACCTGGCGCGCCGCGCGCGTCCGTATGCCGAGAAAGACTTGGAAGAGCTGCGCACGTTTGCAAAAGACGAGCTGGGCATCGCCGACATGCAGGCCTGGGACGTGGCCTACGCCTCGGAAAAGCTGCGCGAAAAGCGCTATGCCTTCTCGGCCCAGGAAGTCAAACAGTACTTCCCCGAGCACAAGGTCATCGACGGGCTGTTCGGCGTGATTTCGCGCCTCTTCAACGTGACGATCGCCCCGGACCAGGCGCCTGTGTGGCATCCGGACGTGCGCTTCTTCCGCATCGAAAAGAACGGCGCGCTGATCGGCCAGTTCTACCTCGACCTGTACGCGCGCCAGGGCAAGGGCCAGGGTGCGTGGATGGATGACGCCCGTGGCCGCAGGCTGACCACCGGCGGCATCGTGCAGACGCCGATCGCCTACCTCACCTGCAACTTCACCCCGCCGGCGGAGGTCGAAGGCAAGCTGCAGCCATCGCTGTTCACGCACGACGAAGTGACCACGCTGTTCCACGAGTTCGGCCACGGCCTGCATCACATGCTGACCGAAGTCGATGAATTGTCGGTTTCCGGCATCTCGGGCGTGGAGTGGGACGCGGTCGAGCTGCCGTCCCAGTTCATGGAAAACTTCTGCTGGGAGTGGGACGTACTGCAAGGCATGACCGCTCACATCAAGACCGGCGAGCCGCTGCCGCGCGCGCTGTACGACAAGATGCTGGCCGCGAAAAACTTCCAGTCCGGCATGCAGACGCTGCGCCAGGTCGAGTTCTCGCTGATCGACATGCACCTGCACTACGACTTCGACCCCAACAGCCAGCAGACCGTGCAGGCACTGGTGGACGACGTGCGCAGCAAGTTCTCGGTCATGGTGCCGCCCTCGTTCAACCGCTTCCAGCACTCGTTCGGCCATATCTTTGCCGGCGGTTACGCGGCGGGGTACTATAGCTACAAGTGGGCGGAAGTGCTGTCGGCGGACGCGTATGCGGCCTTCGAAGAGGCGGTCGAGGCCGGCGGCGGCGAGCTGCTGGACCAGACCGGCAAGCGCTTCCACCAGGAGATCCTGTCGGTGGGCGGCTCGCGTCCTGCGCTCGAATCGTTCAAGGCCTTCCGCGGCCGCGAACCGAACATCGACGCGCTGCTGCGCCACAGCGGGATGCAGGCTTGACGCCATGACGCTGCGGAGGCTTCGATGAAGCGAACACACGATGGGCATCCCGGACACCGGCGGCTGGCAGCCGCCCTGCTCGGACTGGTCCTGCTGGTGATCGCCGAAGCCGCCGCCGCGCAAGTCTACAAATGGAAAGACGAGCACGGCGTGACCCACTACGGCGACACGCCGCCGCCGCGCGTCAAATCCGATATCCTCAAAACAGACAGGCCGGCGCCCGCGCGGGCACCGGTATTTCCCTACGAACTGGCGCGCGCCGTGCAGGCCGCGCCGGTCGTGCTCTACACCACCGCACGCTGCGACGGCTGCGACCAGGGCCGCGCCCTGCTGCGCGCACGCGGCATTCCGTTTTCCGAACGCACCGTCAACACCGGTGAAGACCAGCAGCAGCTGGAACGCGCCAACGGCGGCAGGAGCGAGCTGCCGCTACTGCTGGTCGGCAGCCGCAAGGTCGCCGGTTTCCAGGCCGCGGCCTGGCAGGATGCCTTGAGCGCGGCCGCCTACCCGCGACAGAAGATGCTGCCGCCGTCCTACCAGTTCGCGGCGCCGGTGCCGGCGGCGGGTGCCGGCTCGGGCGTCGCTACCCCTGCCACCACCACGAGCGCCTTGCCGACCCCGCCCGTGCGCGGGCAGATCAAGATGCCGCCGGACGAGGCCGCGGCCCAGGCGGCCGACCAGCAGCCGCGCAGCCGGCAGTCTTCCGCGGCCGGCACGCCGCCCACGCAATAAGTTCACACCGAGCCCCGTATGACCCGGATCGATTTCCATACCAATATCCCCGATAAGCTCAGCTATGCATGCCGGCTGGCGCGCAAGGCCTATGCCGCGCGCGGCAAGCTGGTACTGCTGGCCGACGGCCCGGCCCAGGCCGCCGAGCTGAACGACGCCCTGTGGACCCTGTCCGGCACTGATTTCATCCCGCACGTGATGGCGGGCGACCCGCTGGCGCCGGAAACGCCGGTAATCGTCACCTTCGACGAAGCTGCCGAGCTGCCGCACCGCGACATGCTGGTCAACCTGACGCGCCGCACCCCGGCCGGCTTCGAGCGCTTCGAGCGCGTGTTCGAGATCATCTCGACCGACGAGGAAGACGCCGCGGCCGGCCGGGCACGCTACGTCGCCTATAAACGGCAGTCGTATCCACTGACCCACTTCGTGGCGGGCAAGCCATGACCCCGACGCCTGCCTACGACGAGAGCATTCCCGTGCTGACCGAGGTGGTGGCCGAGGCGGCGCCGCCTGCCGAAGTACCCCCTGCGAAAGCGCCGCCCGTGGATGTAGCGCCTGTGGGTGTAGCGCCTGCGGCCGACACCGTGGAAGCGGTGGCGCCCGCGGCGCCGGCCGCGGCACCGACCGCCGAAGACCACGAAAACAACGCCTGGCAGGCCCTCGAGGAGCGCCTGGTCGCGCGCGTGCTCGACCGCCTGCAGGACCGCGTCGAACTGACGCTCGAAGACCAGATCCGCACCAGCCTGGCGCCCGTACTCGACCATGTGGCCACCCGCCTGGCCGCCGAGCTGCGCGACGGCCTGCAGCACACCGTCGAACAGGTCGTGTCGCGCGCCGTGTCCCAGGAACTCGCGCACCTGAAATCGCGCACGCCCTGATCCCTTCCCGCCTCATCCGGGGGCGTGGCCGCACTGCACAGGTGCGGCCTTCATCAAGCTTTGCGAAGCCGGCAATTTGCTGTACCTTTGCCATGCGCAAATACCTTGCACTGCGGCCTTGAAAACTTGAGAGCGTCTAACAAAGCCTTCAGGGCAAGAGACGCGGCTTGCCGACGCATCGTCGAAGACAGTACGCTAGTACGGCGAGACGATGCAACGCAGCCATGGAGGTTTTGTTAGGCGCTCGGTTAATTCCCTTGGAGAAGAACATGCAGGTCATCACCAGAGTCATCCCGTTTGCCATCGCCCTGGCCTTTGCCGGCTCGGCCGGCGCCCAGCAGGTCGTCAAGCTCGGCCACGTGGCGCCGATCTCCGGCCCCAGCGCCCACCTCGGCAAGGACATGGAAAACGCCGCGCGCATGGCGGTCGACGAACTGAATGCCAAGGGTGTCGCCATCAACGGCCAGAAAGTCACCATCCAGCTGGTGTCGGAAGACGACGGCGCCGATCCGAAACAGGGCACCGCAGTGGCGCAGAAGCTGGTCGACGCCCACGTCAACGGCATCATCGGCCACCTGAACTCGGGCACCTCGATACCGGCTTCGAAGATCTACCACGACGCCGGCATCGTGCAGATTTCGCCGGCGACCACCGCGCCGCAATACACGGCGCAGCGCTTCCCCGGCGCCTTCCGCGTGGTGGCGAGCGACGTCAAGCTCGGCGCCACGATGGGCAAGTATGCGGTCGACACCCTGAAGGCGAAGAACATCGCCATCATCGACGACCGCACCACCTACGGCCAGGGCGTGGCCGACCAGTTCGCCAAAGGCGTGAAGGGCGGCGCGGGCGTGCGCATCGTCGGGCGCGAATTCACCAGCGCGACCGCGACCGACTACACCGCCATCCTGACCTCGATCAAGGCCAAGAAGCCAGACCTGATCTTCTTTGGCGGCATGGATTCGGTGGCCGGCCCGATGCTGAAGCAGATCAAGGCGCTCGGCATCCCGACAACCTTCATGGGCGGCGACGGCATGTGCACCGATGCGCTGGGCCGCCTGGCCGGCGCCGGCCTCGGCGAAGGCAAGGTGTTCTGTGCCGAAGCGGGCGGCGTCAAGGGGCCACAGGAAAAGGTGATGGAAGACTTCCGCGCGCGCTACAAGAAGAAGTTCAACATGGACGTGCAGTTGTACGCGCCCTACGTCTACGATGCGGTGATGGTGATGGCGACGGCGATGCAGAACGCCAAATCGGCGGACCCGGCCAAGTACTTGCCCGAGCTGAAGAAAATCAAGTACGAAGGCGTGACCGGCACCATCCAGTTCGATGACAAGGGCGACATCAAGGATGGGGCGCTGACCTTGTTCACCTACAAGGGTGGCAAGCGGACCAGGCTGGACGTGGTGCGCTAAGACGAGCTTTTACGGCATAATAAAAAACGCCACTGCATGCAGTGGCGTTTTTTATTATGCATTACACGATCATTTCTGCGCCAGCACCCATTTCACCAGCGTGCGGGCTTCGGCCTCGCTCACCTGCGGATTGGCCGGCATCGGCACCGGGCCCCAGACGCCCGAACCGCCCTTCAGGACCTTCTGCACCAGCTTGTCTTCGGCGCCCTTCTGGCCGGCATATTTGGCGGCGACGTCCTTGTACGCGGGACCGACCAGCTTGTTGCCGACAGCGTGGCACGACATGCAATTCTTGGCCTTGGCCAGATCGGCTTGCGCAAAGGCGCTCGTCGAAGCCAGCGCCGACACCGCCACCAACATCATCAGGGACCGTTTCATTCTCTTTTCTCCTCCAATAGAAAAAGCTCTACAGCTCAGATGCCCGATTCTAGCGTGTTTCACTCACCAGAGTGGCATCGACATATTCCGTAACGGCTGAAACACATTTTCGTTGACGAACAGGCAGGATTTCGTTGCCGACAGGCATTACTGTTGTAGGATGCCGGTTGAAAGGAATTGCCATGCCATTGATCCTGTTGATCCTCGTCCTCGTTGTCCTGCGTTTCTTCGAAGTCTGGAAATTTGCCGCGCTGTCGTGGTGGTGGATCATCGGCCTGATGGTCGCCGGCTTCGTCTGGTTCGAGTTCATCGAAAAGATGCTCGGTCTCGATAAAAAGAAAGCCCACGCGGAAGACGAAAAGCGCCGCCAGGCGCGCGTCAAGCAAAGCTTCGACAAGCGCCGCTAACCCCCATTCGGGGTCAGAGCAGAATTATGTTAGTCCCCCGCATTCTGCTCTGACCCCGAATTGAGGCGTCCCGTCAGTCGGTGACCGCGCCCTTGCTTGCCGGCCGTGCGAGTGCCGCAAACTTGGCCAGCACGCCGCGGGTGTAGCGCGGTGCCGGCGGGGTCCAGGCGGCGCGGCGGCGGGCGATCTCTTCGTCCGCGACGTTCAGCTGGATCAGCAGCTGGTGCGCATCGATCGTGATCGAATCGCCCTCCTCCACCAGCGCGATGGTGCCGCCCTCGAAGGCTTCCGGCGTCACGTGCCCCACCACCATGCCCCAGGTGCCGCCGGAAAAGCGGCCGTCGGTGATCAGGCCGACCGATTCGCCCAGGCCCTTGCCGATCAGCGCCGCCGTCGGCGCCAGCATTTCGGGCATGCCGGGGCCGCCGCGCGGTCCCAGGTAGCGCAGCACCAGCACGTCGCCGGCGTTGATGCGGTTGGCCAGGATGGTGTCCATGGCGCTGGCTTCGTCGTCGAACACGCGCGCCGGACCGGTGATCACCGGGTTCTTCAGGCCGCTGATCTTGGCCACGCAGCCTTCCGGCGACAGGTTGCCCTTCAGGATCGCCAGGTGCCCTTCCGCGTACAGCGCGCGGTCGAGCGGCCGGATCACGTCCTGCCCGGCCGGCGGGTTCGAGGGCACACCGGCCAGTTCCTCGGCCAGCGTACGCCCGGTGATGGTCATGCAGCCGCCATGCAGCAGGCCGGCGTCCAGCAGCAGCTTCATGACCTGGGGAATGCCGCCGGCGCGGTGCAGGTCGGTGGCCACGTACTCGCCCGAGGGCTTCAGATTGCAGATCACCGGCACGCGCCGGCGCACGCGCTCGAAATCGTCGATCGTCCATTCCACCTCCGCTGCGTGGGCAATGGCGAGGTAGTGCAGCACCGCGTTGGTGGAGCCGCCGGTGGCCATGATCAGCGCCACCGCGTTCTCGATGGATTCGCGGGTGATGATGTCGCGCGGCTTGAGGTCGCGCTTCACCGCCTCCACCAGCACGCGCGCCGATGCGGCGGCGGAATCGGTCTTTTCGTCGTCCGGATTGGCCATCGTCGACGAATACAGCAGCGACATCCCGAGCGCCTCGAACGACGAAGACATCGTGTTCGCCGTGTACATGCCGCCGCAGGAACCGGACGACGGGCAGGCGTTCTTTTCGATGCCGTCGAAATCTTCCCGGCTCATGCGCCCCGCCGTGAATTCCCCAACCGCCTCGAAGGCCGACACGATGGTCAGGTCCTTCCCTTTCCAGTGCCCGGGCCGGATGGTGCCGCCGTACACATAGATGCCCGGCACGTTGGTGCGCGCCAGCGCAATCATCCCGCCCGGCATGTTCTTGTCGCAGCCGCCGATCACGACCACGCCATCCATCCACTGGCCGTTGACGCAGGTCTCGATGCTGTCGGCGATCACTTCGCGCGAGATCAGCGAGAACTTCATGCCCTCGGTGCCCATCGACATGCCGTCCGAGATGGTCGGGGTGCCGAACACCTGCGGATTGGCGCCGGCCTCCTTGACCGCCGCCACCGCGGCGTCGGCCAGCTTCTGCAGGCCAGCATTGCAAGGCGTGATGGTGGAGTGGGCATTGGCGACGCCGATCATCGGCTTGTCGAAATCGGCTTCGCGGTAACCCATCGCGTAGTACATCGAGCGGTTCGGGCTGCGGGCGACGCCTTCGGTGACGTGGCGGGAACGGCGGTTGTAGGGCATGGCGGTCTCCTCGATATCCGTACACGAAAAGCATGCACCGCACACAGCGTCAGGTCAAATGGGTTATAGATCTGTGTGATATTCTCGGCGAATCACAGCATTGAAAACGCCTATAAATACATATCGCCGAATGTCAGACCATGCATCTTGAACTGCGCCAGTTGCGCTATTTCGTCACCGTCGCCGAAGAGCTGCACTTCGGCCGCGCCGCCGTGCGCCTGCACATGACGCAGCCGCCGTTGTCGCAGGCCATCGCCGCGCTGGAGGACCAGCTCGGCGCGCCGCTGTTCCTGCGCAACCGCCGCGCCGTGGCCCTGACGCCGGCCGGCGCCGCCCTGCTGCCCGAAGCGAAACGGCTGCTGGCGGAAGCGGAGTCGCTGCCGGAGCTGGTGCGGCGCGCCGCCGCCGGCGAAGCGGGCCGGCTGGCAATCGCCTTCATCACCTCGGCGGACTACAGCGTGCTGCCGCCCTTCCTGCGCCGCTACAGCGAGCGCTATCCGGACGTGCACCTGAGCCTGCACGAAGCGACTTCCGACGTGCAGGTCGAGGAACTGCTGCGCGGACGCATCGACGCCGGCTTCCTGATCCCGCCGCTGCCCGACCGGGCGCTGGCGCAACTCGACTACCTGAAGGTGCTGGACGAGCCGCTGATCCTGTGCGCGCCCGCCGGCCTGGCGCTGCCGCCGGATGGCGCCCCGGTGCGGCTGCAGGACGTGCCGCACATGCCGCTGATCATTTTCCCGCGCGAAGTCTCGCCGGCCCTGCACGACGCCATCCTGTCCTGCTGGCGCGCGGCCGGCATCACGCCCGCCGTCGGCCAGCAGGCGATCCAGATGCAGACCATCGTCAGCCTGGTCTCCGCGGGCATGGGCTTGGCACTTGTGCCACAATCCGTCGCCAACCTGATGCGGCCGGGCGTAGAATACCGTGCCCTCGCCGACCCGACGCCGCGCGTCGACACCGGCATCGCCTGGCGCCGCGACAATCCGTCGCCGGTACTGCAGGGCTTTCTGGAATTACTGAGGACTATCTAATATGCTCGTACACCCGCAACCGAACCCGATCGCCTTCAGCATCGGCCCCGTCGACATCCACTGGTACGGGATCATGTATGTGCTCGCCTTTGCCCTGTTCGTGATCCTGGGCCGGGTGCGCATCAAGACCCAGCCCCACATTGCCGCGCAAGGGTGGAAGAACGAGGACTTGGACGACATGCTGTTCTACGGCATGCTGGGCGTGGTGATCGGCGGGCGCCTGGGCGAAGTGCTGTTCTACCGGCCCGATTACTTTTTCGCGCATCCGGCCGAGATCTTCATGACCTGGCATGGCGGCATGTCCTACCACGGCGGCTTCATCGGTGTGCTGATCGCAATGGCCTTGTGGGCCAAAAAGCGCGGCCGCAACCTGCTCGACGTGTATGACTTCATCGCGCCGATGGTGCCGATCGGCTATGCCTGCGGCCGCCTGGGCAATTTCATCAACGCCGAACTGCCGGGCCGCGCCGCCGACGCCTCCCTGCCCTGGGCCATGCAATGGCCGGGCGTGCCGGGCCTGGTGCACCCGTCGCCGCTGTACCAGATGCTGGTCGACGGCATCCTGTGCTTCATCATCGTGTGGCTGTTCGCGCGCAAGCCGCGGCCGCGCCTGGCGGTCGGCGCGCTGTACACCCTGCTGTACGGCTGCGCCCGCTTCTTCACCGAATGGTTCCGCGTGCCGGACTGGGAAACCCACGTGTTCGGCCTGCCGATCACGTCGGGCCAGGTGTTGTCGCTGCCGATGATCGTCGCCGGCATCGTCATGCTGGGCTGGGCTTACTCGAACGGTAACAAACGCACCGTGCATGCCTGAGCTGCGTTAGCCGCCGCACGCAAACAACAAAGGGAAGCCGCGCGCTTCCCTTTTCCGTTAACTAGAGCACCGTTCTGAACACGCCACGCCATTATCTTTTTGATATGGCAAAGCAGATCTCACCCAAAAAAATGTACGCGATGCAGCGCATGGCGACCGCCCTGCGGCGCGCCGCGGCCGCACGGCCTTTCGGCCCGGCGACCGACCGCGCGCTGCGCTGGGCCGCGGCCTGGGGCATGGCGGCCGGCATCCGGGTACAGGGCAGCCACTTGCGGCTGCGGCGCGACACCCTGATGGGCGTCAGCGCATGACCAGCTCACCCCAGGCTCACTCGGCCTGTCCGGTTCTCAGGCTGCGCGAATTGGCATCGGTACGGAACAGGATCGGTTGCACCTTGCCGGCATGGACGGCCGGCGCGGCGCCGGCGCGCGCGGCAAAGGCGATCACCTGGTCGACCTCGTGCCGCCGCGGCGACTTGGCGCAGACCGGGTCGGTGGCAGCGGCGTCGCCCGCCAGCATGAAGGCCTGGCAGCGGCATCCGCCCAGGTCGCGCCCCTTTTCGTCGCAGCTGCGGCAGGGTTCCTGCATCCAGTCGTTGCCGCGGTAGGCGTTGAAAGCGCGGCTGTCGCGCCAGATCGCGGACAGCGGCATGTCGCGCACGTTCGGCAGGTCGAGCCCGGGCAGGTCGCGCGCGTTATGGCAGGGCAGCGCCACCCCGTCCGGCGCCACCCCGAGGAAGACCTGGCCCCAGCCGTTCATGCAGGCCTTGGGCCGGTTCTCGAAATAATCGGGCACCACGAACAGCAGCTTGCAGCGCTCGCCGATGCGCTCGCGGTACTCGGCCACCACGCGCTCGGCTTCGCGCACCTGTTCCAGCGTCGGCATCAACTGGTCGCGGTTCTTCATGGCCCAGCCGTAGTACTGGGTGTTGGCCAGCTCCAGGTATTCGGCGCCCAGTTCCAGCGCCATCTCGATGATCTTGCCGACGTGCGGCAGGTTGTAGCGGTGCAGCACGCAGTTCATCACCATCGGGTAATCGTACTGCTTGATCAGCTTCGCGACCTTCAGCTTGAGTTCGAAGGTCTTGGTGCTGCTCAGGAAATCGTTGAGCTCGCGCGTCGAATCCTGGAACGACAGCTGGATGTGATCGAGGCCGGCCTGCTTGAGCGCGGCGATGCGCGTTTCCGTCAGGCCGACGCCGGAGGTGATCAGGTTGCTGTAGAAGCCGAGGCGGCGCGCTTCCGCGACCAGTTCCTCGAGATCGTCGCGCGTCAACGGCTCGCCGCCCGACAACCCCAGCTGCACGGCGCCGAGCGCGCGCGCCTGGCGCAGCACGTCGACCCATTCGCCGGTGCTCAGCTCGTTGCGCACGCCTTCGTAATGCAGCGGGTTGTAGCAGAACGCGCAGTGCAAGGGACAACGGTAGGTCAGTTCGGCCAGCAGCCAGAACGGCGGCGGCGGCGCTGCCGGGGATGTCGTGGCAAGCTGCATCACACGATCCACTGCTGCTGGCTGGCATAGGCCAGGAAATGCTCGATGTCGCCGCGCAGGCCCTGGGTCTGGAACTTCGCTTCCAGCACCGCCACGATCTCGTCGACACTGCGCACGCCGTCGCAGCAGGCCAGGATCTCGCCGGCGCTGGCGTTCAGCTTGACCATGCCTTCCGGGTACAGCAGGACGTGGCTGTCCTGGGCCGGTTCCCACTGCAGGCGGAAGCGGCGGTTGATCGACGGGGTGGCCGGGATGGCCGGCGTTGGTGCGGTACTCATTCGGGATAGGCCTTTTCGATGGCATCCAGCATGGCCCACAGGATGTCCAGCTTGAATTTCAGGATGGCGAGTGCGCGCTCCTGCTGTTCGCGCGTCTTGAAATAATCGAGCGTGACCGACAGGCCGTGCTCGACGTCGCGCTGGGCCAGCGGGATGCGGGTACGGAAATAGGTCAGTCCGTCCGCCTCGACCCACGGGTAGTGCGCGGGCCAGCCGGCCAGCCGGTCCTTGTGGATCTGCGGCGCGAACATCTCGGTCAGCGACGAGCACACCGCTTCCTGCCACGGCGAACGGCGCGCGAAGTCGACATAGGCGTCGCAGGCGAAGCGCACCGCCGGCACCACGTGCCGCAGCGACCACAGCTCGGCGCGCGGGATGCCGGCGGCCTCGCCCAGCCGGGTCCAGGCTTCCATGCCGCCCTCTGCATCGCCCTGGTAGTCGCCATAGCCGTCGTGGTCGAGGATGCGCGCGATCCACAGCCGGCGCGTCTCGCGGTCGTCGCAGTTCGACAGGATCGCCGCGTCCTTCTTGGGGATGATGAACTGGTAGTAGAAGCGGTTGGCGATCCAGCCGCGGATCTGCGCCGGCGAGCACAGGCCCGCGTTCATGCGCACGTTGAACGGATGGTGGATGTGGTAGCCCTTGCCCATCGCGCGCAGCTGCGCTTCGAATTCGGCGCGCGACCACGGCTGCTGGACGTCGCTGCGGGTGATGTCGTTCATAGTTCGATGTCCATGCCGTCCAGGGCGACTTCGATGCCGTGCGCGGCCAGCACGGCGCGCTGCGGCGCGTCCTCGCGCAGGATCGGATTGCTGTTGTTGATGTGGATGAGGATCTTGCGGCTTGCGGGCATGCGGTCGAGCAGCTCGATCATGCCACCCGGGCCGGATTGCGCCAGGTGGCCCATCATGCGCGCGGTCTTTTTCGACAGGCCCATGGTGAGCATCTCGTCGTCGCTCCAGCAGGTGCCGTCCACCAGCAGCACGTCGGCGCCGCGCATGGCCTCTTCCACGGCCGGCGTGATCTCGCCCAGGCCGGGTGCATAGAACAGGCGCTTGCCGCTGGCGCCGTTGCGGATCGTCAGGCCGATGTTGTCGCCCGGGTGCGGGTCGTCGCGGTGCGGCGAATACGGCGGCGCCTTGCTCAGCAGCGGCACCGGCAGGATGGTGGTGGCGGCCAGCGGCGGAATCGCCAGCGCGGCGCCGTCGAGGGCGAGCGGGCGCGCATCGACGCCGCAGTAGTGCCCGAGCACGCGCGTGATCGGCAGCGCCTGCGCCAGGTCGGCCAGCACCTGTTCGGTGGCGTACAGCGGCAGCGGGCTGCCGCGCTCGCGCAGCATCAGCAGGCCGGTGACGTGGTCGATCTGGGCATCCATCAGCAGGACCGCGGCGATGCCGCTGTCGCGGATCGCGCGTGCCGGCTGCAGGGCCGGATTGGCGCGGATCTGGGCCAGGATGTCGGGCGAGGCGTTGATAAGGAGCCAGTCGGTGTCGTTTTCACTAACGGCGATCGAGGATTGGGTGCGCGGGACGGCGTCGATGGTGCCCTTGCGCACGCCATCGCAGTTGACGCAGTTGCAGTTCCATTGCGGGAAACCGCCGCCGGCCGCCGAACCGAGGATACGGATTTTCAAAGAGTGTTCCAGGTAGTGAGGCAAGCGGTGCCGGCGGGCGACGGAACGCGTCCGAGGCCTGCCGGCGGTTGACGATCAACGGTTCGAAATGTACATCGTGATTTCGAAGCCGAGGCGAACGTCGATCGCTTGCGGGGTTTGCCAGGTCATGATGCGTCTCCTTCGGTGGATGTCGCGGTTGGACAAAATGCCGGCGGCGCTTGCGGTGCCGCCGATGAGCATTGTGACAAAATCCGGCCGATCCTGCAGATTATGAACAGGCAAGCGTGCGCAGCGTGGCCGCCGCGGCACGTCATTACGCCGCTTGGTACGCCGCTTGCTACGCCACTCAGGACGCCAATAAGGCGCCCAGATCGAGCGGCTCCAGTCCGGCCAGATCCTGCCCGCCGGCGCCGGCAAAGGCGGCGCGGCTGGCCCCCGCCGGCAGCAGCCAGGCGCCGGCCGCGGCACGCACCTGCGCCGGGCTGCAGGCCAGCACGGCGGCGCGCAGGCGCCCGCGCAGCGCCGGCGCGACGCCGGCCCGCTCCATGCGCCAGGCATGCAGCGCCTCCCGGTGCGGCGGCAGCGGCCGGTCGATGCCCTTGATCGCGCTGACGATGGCTTCCTCGAACGATGCGGGATCGGGGTCGGCATCGAGCAGCGCGTCCAGCGCCGCACTGAAATCGGCATAGGTGCCGGCCAGGCGCGGGTCGTGCACGGAACCCATGGCGAACAGCTGCGCGTCGCCGTCGTAGTGCGCGAATGCGCCGTAGGCCCCGCCCTGTTCGCGCAGCGCGCGGTGCAGCCGGGCCGCCAGCAGCTCGGCCGCCAGCGCCAGCGGCGCGGCATCCGGATGGTCGATGCCGGGGGCGCGCCAGGCGATGGCGCAATGGTTGACCTGGCCGCCGGCCTGCAGGGCGACGTTGGCCGGCGCTGCCTGCGCAATGAAGGCGCCACTTTGTGCGGCGCCGGCGGCAGCGGTACCGGATGCAGCCGTACCGAAAGCGCTCGGCGCCGCCAGCAGGCGTGCCAGCGCGCTTGCGGCGGCATCAGCGCCGATGCACAGGCGCGCCGGCGCCGCGCCCGTCACCCGCGCATGCAGGGCCGCCAGGCGCGTGCCCAGCTGCGCCACGCCCGCCGGGGTGCGGCACAGCTGCCTCAGCATCCGGTAAAACGGCAGCGCCGGCACGCCATCGACCGCGTGACGGAAACGGTACACCGGCGAGCATGGCGCGCATGCAGCCAGCATCGCGTAGTGACGCCCGGCGCCGGCCAGGCCGTCGAAGCGCTCCTGCACCAGGCGCTCGACCAGGAAGGCCAGGCGCGCGCTCTCGTCGAAGCGCGTCCCGGCGACGCTGGCCGCCAGAAGGCCGGCGAGCGCCGCTTCGTCGCCATCCAGGCCGGCGGCGGCAAAGGCGACGTCGAGATGCAGCCTGCCGTCCGGCGCCAGGGCGGTCTCGACGACGGCCTGGAAGTCCGGTGCAGCCGCCCGCCGCCAGGCCGCGGCGGCAGCGAAATCGCGGGTGCCCATCCCCATGCCAGGCAGCAGCCGCACGTACAGGTCCAGCCACGGCCAGTCGTCGGCATCGAAGTCCGAGACGGGGTACAGCACCCTGGCATGGACGATGCCGTTGGTGGCCGCGGCGACCACCACGCTGCCGTCGACGCTGTGAGGCGCCGCTGCCGGCGGCCCGGGATCGGCACCGATGTCGGCGGGCCGGATGCGCGGCAGCAGTGCCTTGTCGTCCGCCAGCGCCTGGCGTGCGGCCAGCGCCGCGGCGTCGGCGTCGATGCGGACGCGTTCGGCGCCGGACAGCGCCGCCTGGCGCGTGGCCAGCATCTGCCGCTCGGCCTCGGCGCGCGCCGCGAAAAAGCCGGGGTCGGGCACGACATGGGTCGCCAGGCGGGTCGGATTGTCGAGCAGTGCGCGCACCAGTCCCTTGAAGAAGCGCGGATCCTCGATGCGCGCGTCCAGCGCCGCCAGTGTACGTTCGTTGTCGAACCCGTCCAGCACGTCGCCGCCGTACAGCGCCAGCGGCAAGGCCTGCAGCAGGCGGCGCAGCGCGAACGGCGTGTGGCCGCCGCCGTCGGTATCGCGCTGGCGGTAGCGCAGGTCGCGCAGCGCCGCGCGCAGGGGCGCCGGCGGCACGCCATCGTCCGCCACCCGCTCCAGCGTGGACAGGATCAGGCCGGAGGCGTCGCCGACCTGCGCCGCATGCAAGCCTTCCATGCCGACGTGGAACACCATCTGGCGCATGTCCGTCTCCAGCCCGTTCAGGCGCGACGGCCGCCCGAACCCCGCCGACTCCAGGGCCGCGCGCAGCGGCGCCGCCGCGCCACCGAGCAGGCCGGCCCACACCAGGTCGGCGCAGCAGCGCCCGAAAGGGTCACCGCTTTCGCCGAGCAGCCAGGCCAGTTGCAGGCCGTGTCCGTCCGGCTGCTGCCCCGGCGCGGGAATGCGCAGCTGCTGCGCGCGCGGCGCGCGCCACGGCGCCGCCAGTGCCGGCAGCAGGCGCGGCATCGGGCCGCCAGCGGGCACCGGCACCTGGCTGGCGATGCGCTCCTGGATCCGTGACGGCGCGATCCGGCCCGCGCTCATGAACACCGCCTGCGAGGGATGATAGTGGCGTGCGTGGAAGGCGCGCAGCATGGCGTGGCTCAGGCCAGGTATCGCCAGCGGATCGCCGCCCGGATCGACCGCGTAGGTGGTGCCGGCCAGCAGCGGCGCGAGGATGCCGCGCCGCAGCGCATGCATCGGGTCGGCCATGGCACCCTTCATCTCGTTGAGCACCACGCCCTGCAAGGCCAGCGTGCCGTCCTTGAACACGTGGCGCCAGCCTTCCTGCAGGAAGTCCAGGTAGTCCAGCGTCGGCTGGAAGCAGGCGTCCAGGTAGACCTCGAGCAGGTTGAAGAAGTCGCGCTCATCGGTACTGGCGAACAGGTAGGCGGTGCGGTCGGCCTCGGTACGGGCGTTCATGTGGGTCGCGAGCGAGCGCCGCAGCATCGAAAAGAACGGCGCGCGCACCGGAAAGCGCTGCGACCCGCTCAAGGCCAGGTGTTCGAGGATGTGGGCGCGGCCGTCGCCGGCGTCGGGCAAGCTCGGAAAACCCACCAGGAAAGCGCTTTCCCGGGCGTCGGTGGCCATGTGGATATGGCGCGCGCCCGAGTGCGGATCGCGGTATTGTTCGATGGTGGCGCGCAGCGCCGGCACCGCATGGCTGCCGGTCTGCTCGAAGCGGTTCGATGGGGGCGGCATGCGGCGGTATCCTTAGTTAAATGATCCAGACACGGCTTTCCACAGCATGTAGGCCGCCAGCAGGTAAAAAATGCCGGCGAAGATGCGCTTGAGCTTGACCACCGGCAGCCGGTGCGCCAGCTTGGCACCCAGCGGCGCCACCGTCATGCTGGCCACGACGATCAAGGCCAGCCCCGGCAGCCAGATGAAGCCGAGCGCGCCGGGCGGCAGGTCGGGCTCGCCCCAGCCGTAATAGATGTTCGCCGCGGTGCCCGCCAGCGCGATCGGGAACCCGAGCGCGGCGCTGGTCGCCACCGCGTTGTGGATCGGGATGCGGCACCAGGTCATGAACGGGATCGAGACGAAGCCGCCGCCGGCGCCGAGGAAGCCGGACAGCAGCCCGACCACCCCGCCGGCCGCCAGCATGCCGGGGGTGCCGGGCAGGTCGCGCCCGCCGCCGGGGCGCTTGTTGAGCAGTATCTGGGTCGCCGAAAAGGCGACGAAGGCGGCGAAGAACAGCGACAGCATGGCGGTGTTCATCTGCTTGCCGATCCAGGGACCGATGAGGGAACCGATCACGATGCCCGGCGCCAGCAGCCGCGCCACCCGCCACAGCACGGCGCCGTGGCGGTGGTGGGCGCGCATCGACGACATCGACGTGAACAGGATGGTGGCCAGCGAGGTGGCGATCGCCATGTGCACGACCAGGTGCGGGGCGAAGCCGCGCGCCGTGAAGATCATGGTCATGAAGGGCACCAGCACCATGCCGCCGCCGATGCCGAGCAGGCCAGCCGAAAAGCCGCCGAAGCAGCCCATCGCCAGCAGGATGAGGATCAGGCCGGGGTCGAGTCCGAGGAAGCCGGCACCCATCGATCAGCGGCTCAGGCAGCCAGGCCGATGGCGGCCTCCGCCACACCGGCCAGCGCCAGGATGCGCTTCCATTGCCCCGCCGTGACCGGCGACACCGACAACCGGCTGCCCTTCTGCAGCAGCACCATGTCCTCGAGTTCGGGCACGCCGCGCAATTCGGTCAGCGGCAGGTAGCGCCCCTGCGCCACCGCCTTGACGTCGACCGAGATCCAGCGCGGGTTTTCCGGCGTGGCCTTGGGGTCGTGGTAGGGGCTGGCGGCGTCGAACTGGGAGGCGTCCGGGTACGGTGTGCTGGCCACCACCGCAATGCCGACCACCCCGGGCACGGCGCAGCTGGAGTGGTAGAACAGGATGCCGTCGCCGACCCGCATCCCGTCGCGCATGAAATTGCGGGCCTGGTAGTTGCGTACGCCGAACCAGGCGACGGTCTGGCCGGGGGCGGCCAGCACGTCGTCGAAGCTCACTTCGTCGGGTTCGGATTTCATCAGCCAGTAAGGCATGCGTACAGACTCCAGCACAAATAAAAAAGCGGCTGCGCACCTGGGTGTCGCAACCGCTCCGGATTATAGCCCCGCCTGTGCCGTTATTGCCGGCATCCCGAACCTGACGGCTCAAGGTGGTCACAGTCAGCTCAATTTCGGGTTCGTCAAACAAGTGACGATCACGCCCACCGAGAATGTTCCGCAACCTATGCGATTGAATGGTTCAAGGAATATATGGCAAATCTCGAACACCGCAGGGTAGGCGCCAGTTTACTACGATGCACCGGCTTGTCAAACGAAATCCGGCTCAGAGTAAATTTTCCTGCGGGGCCAGCACGCTATCCAACACCGCGTGCATCGATTCCAGTTTCTGCTTGACTTCCATCATGGTCATGTCCGACAGCGGTCCCTGCGGCGATTTCACCGACAGGAACTCGGCCGCGACCGACAGCGCCGCCATTACCGCGATGCGGTCGGTGCCCCTGACCTTCCCCGAATCGCGCAGCGCGCACATCTTGGCGTCCAGGTAGGCCACCGCTTCGCGCAGCGTCTTCTGCTCGCCGTCGCGGCAGGCCAGGCGGTAGGGCTGGCCCATGATCAGTACGTCCAGGTTGATCATCGTGCGGCCTCGCTGTCATCAGGGGTGGGATCTTGTTCGGCGGGCGCCGGCGGCTCGAGCTGGGCCAGCATCGCCTCGACGCGTTGCTGGGCGGCGATCAGCCGGTGCTTGAAGTCGACGTTCTCGGCGCTCAGCAGCGCATTCGCCTGGCGCAGCAGGTAATTCTCGCTGCGCAGCGACTGCGCCAGCTGCGCGAGCCGGTCGATCTTGTCGGATAGGTCTTGGAATTCGGAAATCATTCATAACTATAGGTCCGACTCGATTTTTTCGTCAACAGGGTTCGCTGGCGTGCGCACCTGCGCAGGCGAAGAATGATAGGCTTCCGTGCTTATGCATTTACCGAACACCACTGCACAGCCGGCTGCTCAGCTTCGGTTTGCGCTCCAAAATGTGGAAAGGTACATTGCCACAGCGCCGATCTTCCCTTGCGCCTTCTCAAAAAAGACAGTTAAAACGCCAACATAGCTGCTTGAAAAGGCAAATTATCGTCCCTATAATTAGCACTCGTTAGTGTAGAGTGCTAACACCTCTTTACACCGGCCCTGGTCTGAACCGGGGTCTTCCGTAAGAACTATACTTATTTTCCAATTAAGTTACCAACTAAGGAGTAATGCATGAACCTTCGCCCCTTGCACGATCGCGTGATCGTGAAGCGTCTCGACCAGGAAACGAAAACTGCGTCCGGCCTGATCATCCCTGATGCCGCAGCCGAAAAGCCGGACCAGGGTGAGGTCCTCGCCGTGGGCAACGGTAAGGTGCAAGAAAACGGCAACGTCCGTCCGCTGGAAGTGAAAGTCGGCGACCGCGTCCTGTTCGGCAAGTACTCGGGCCAGGCCGTCAAGGTCAATGGCGAAGAGCTGCTGGTCATGCGCGAAGAAGACATCATGGCCGTCGTGGCCCAGTAATCCAGTCCATCCTACGAACGGAGAAATAACAAATGGCAGCTAAAGATGTAGTGTTCGGCGACGTAGCACGCGCCAAGATGGTCGAAGGCGTGAACATTCTCGCCAACGCAGTCAAAGTCACCCTGGGCCCGAAAGGCCGCAACGTCGTTCTCGAGCGCTCGTTCGGCGCCCCGACCGTCACCAAGGACGGTGTCTCGGTCGCGAAAGAGATCGAACTGAAAGACAAGCTCATGAACATGGGCGCGCAGATGGTCAAGGAAGTCGCTTCGAAGACCAGCGACAACGCCGGCGACGGCACCACCACCGCGACCGTGCTGGCACAAGCCATCGTGCGCGAAGGCATGAAGTTCGTTGCCGCCGGCATGAACCCGATGGACCTGAAGCGCGGCATCGACAAGGCCGTCGCGGCGACCGTCGAAGAACTGAAGAAAATCGCCAAGCCGACCACCACCTCGAAAGAGATCGCCCAGGTCGGCACCATCTCGGCCAACTCGGATTCGTCCGTTGGGGAGCGCATCGCCGAAGCGATGGAAAAAGTCGGCAAGGAAGGCGTCATCACCGTCGAAGACGGCAAGTCGCTGAACGACGAGCTGGACATCGTCGAAGGTATGCAATTCGACCGCGGCTACCTGTCGCCGTACTTCATCAACAACCCGGACAAGCAGGTTGCCGTTCACGAGAACCCGTTCGTCCTGCTGTGCGACAAGAAGATCTCGAACATCCGTGACCTGCTGCCGGTGCTGGAGCAAGTCGCGAAAGCCGGCCGTCCGCTGGTGATCGTCGCCGAAGACATCGACGGCGAAGCCCTGGCGACCCTGGTGGTCAACAACATCCGTGGCATCCTGAAGACCGTCGCCGTCAAGGCCCCGGGCTTCGGCGACCGCCGCAAGGCCATGCTGGAAGACATCGCCATCCTGACCGGTGGCCAGGTCATCGCCGAAGAAGTCGGCCTGACCCTGGAAAAAGTCACCCTGAACGAGCTGGGCCAAGCCAAGCGCATCGAAGTCGGCAAGGAAAACACCATCATCATCGACGGTGCTGGCCAGGCTGAAGGCATCGAAGGCCGCGTCAAGCAGATCCGTATCCAGATCGAAGAAGCGACCTCGGACTACGACCGCGAAAAACTGCAGGAACGCGTGGCCAAGCTGGCCGGCGGCGTTGCCGTGATCCGCGTCGGTGCTGCCACCGAAGTCGAAATGAAAGAAAAGAAAGCCCGCGTGGAAGACGCGCTGCACGCCACCCGTGCTGCCGTCGAAGAAGGCATCGTGCCTGGCGGCGGCGTGGCCCTGCTGCGTGCCCGTGCTGCCATCAACGTCCAGGGCGACAACCCGGACCAGGAAGCCGGCATCAAGATCGTGCTGCGCGCGATGGAAGAGCCGCTGCGCATGATCGTCCAGAACGCCGGTGAAGAGCCGTCGGTGGTCGTGTCGGCCGTGCTGGCCGGTACCGGCAACCATGGCTACAACGCTTCCAACGGCACCTACGGCGACATGGTCGAAATGGGCGTGCTGGACCCGGCCAAGGTCACCCGCTCGGCACTGCAGAACGCAGCGTCGATCGCCGGCCTGATGCTGACCACCGACGCGATGGTCTCCGAGATCGCCGAAGACAAGCCGGCCGGCGGTATGGGCGGCATGGGCGGTATGGGTGGCATGGGTGGCATGGACGGCATGATGTAATAGCCGGACGGCGCAAGCCAACCGAGTCGTAAAGTAAAGCCTGCGGAGTTCGCTCCGCGGGCTTTCTTTTTGGCCGGTGCGCCATGGCGTTGTAGCAGGTACGACACCTCCCCCTCCCGCCGTGCAACATTTGCGCAACAGTGCACCCACTATTCAATTTCCCCACAGCAAGTCTGCTTTATACTCGCCACATGGCCCCGTAAAGACGCCGGCCAGGTGGCGCCCAGGCGTGGCGCCAGGTCTTCGCTCTTCAGGCACCGCTTTCGGTGCGCATTACTCTTTTCTTAATTACCCATGAACTTCAAGAATATGAGAGTCGGTACCCGGCTCGCCCTTGGCTATGGATTGGTGTTCTGCCTGCTTGGCGGCATTGTCGGTACCGGTCTGCTCAAGATGCAGCAGATGCAGGAGCGTACGTCGAATATCACCGATGTCAACAATGTCCAGATCACCCTGATCGGGAAGATGCAGGACAGCATCAGCGACCGCATGATCGCCCTGCGCAACCTGGCTTTGCTGACCGACATGGATGCGATGCGGCCGGAAGCCCAGCGCATCCGCGACCTCGAAGCCGTCTACAAGGATTCAATGGCCCAGCTGGGCAAGACGTTCGAGGACCCGGTCACCACGCCGGAAGAAAAAGCCTTTTTCCGCCAGTTGCAGGAACAGGAGCGTGCCGCCCTGCCCCTGATGGCGCAAGCTGAAAAGCTGGGCCTGGCGAACAATGCCGACGAGGCCACCCCGCTTCTCATGAACAAGGTTGGGCCGCTGCAGGCTGCCTGGCTCGACACCATCAACAAGCTGGCGCGCTGGGAAGAGAAACTGAACAATGACGCCGCACGTGAATCCAGGGAGGCCTATCACAGCGCCGTCACCACCATGCTGCTGCTGGCCGTGATCGCGGTCGCCGTCGGTGCCGGCTCGGCGCTGCTGGTCACGCGCTCCCTGCTCAGGCAACTGGGCGGCGAACCCACCGAAGCGGCCGCAGTCGCGGCACGCATCGCAGCCGGCGACCTGACGGTGGACGTGCGCGTCAAGCCGAACGACCGCACGAGCCTGATGCTGGCCATGCGCGACATGCGCGACAAACTGGCCGCCATCGTTGCCGAAGTGCGCGCCGGCACCGATACGATCGCCACCGCCGCCGCCCAGGTCACGACCGGCAACCTGGACCTGTCGGCCCGTACCGAACAGCAGGCGGGCTCGCTCGAAGAAACCGCATCCTCGATGGAAGAACTGACGTCGACGGTGCGCCAGAACGCCGACAATGCCCAGCAAGCCAACACGATGGCCGTGTCGGCTTCGGAGGTGGCGCAGAAGGGTGGCCGGATCGTTGCCGAGGTGGTCGGCACCATGGACGCCATCACGACGTCCGCCAAGAAGATCACCGATATCATCAGCGTCATCGACGGCATCGCTTTCCAGACCAATATCCTGGCGCTGAATGCGGCCGTCGAAGCCGCGCGTGCCGGCGAGCAGGGCCGCGGGTTCGCGGTCGTGGCCGGTGAAGTGCGCAATCTTGCGCATCGCGCCGGTTCGGCCGCCAAGGAGATCAAGCTGCTGATCGACGATTCGGTGCAAAAGGTCGGCGCCGGTTCGGCCCTGGTCGGCGAAGCCGGGGTCACGATGGACGAGATCGTGGGCCGCGTGAAGGGCGTGACCGATATCATGGCCGAGATTTCGGCCGCAAGCCGCGAACAGAGCAGCGGCATCGACCAGGTCAACCAGGCGATCTCGCAGATGGACCAGGTGACGCAACAGAACGCGGCGCTGGTCGAGGAAGCGAGCGCGGCATCGCAGGCGATGCAGGACCAGGCAGCCAGACTGGCCGAACTGGTCGGCACATTCAAGCTGGCCGCCGGGGGCGCGGCAGCACGCGGCCGCCCTGCACCGCACACGTCAGTCTTGCCCTCTGCGGCGACGCAACCGCGCCTGTCAGCACTGCATGCCGCTACCAGCGCCAAGCCTGCCGGTCGCAAACCGGCCGTAGTAGAGACCGCCCCGGAATGGGAAGCTTTCTGAGCCCTTATGCGGCGCAACATGCAGCCGCCTGAAACTAGCCGGACGGCCGTAGCGCCGGCCTCGGGCCGGCGCTACGGCCGTACCAAAAAGCCTGCAAGGTTCGCGCCTTGCAGGCTTTTTTCTTATTTCCGGCATACTGGGGGCCTTCGACAACTCGCTCAGGAGCATTTCATGCCAAAAGTCAATCTGGATGAACTCGAACACGCCGCCATCATCGTCGAAGACGGCGATGGCGAAGCCAAGGCGCTGGTGTCGCGCGAAAGCGGCATGATCCACCTGCTCAACGACGAATACATGGACGAGGAAGCGCCGCTGCCGTCCGATACCGAGGGCAATGACCGCTACGTGGTGGTGCCGCCCGCCGGCACACTCGGCATCGGCGACCAGCTGGTGTTCCGCTTTGCCAGCGCCCACCTGGCCGGCGACCAGGCCACCGTGCGCGAGCTGTTCGACGCCGACGATGCCGACGGCTTCGAGCGGCTGCTGGAGGAACGCGGCGCCATCGAGGACTGGGAACGCTTCCGCAAGGAACAAACCGAGACCGCGCTGCGCCGCTGGTGCGACGAGCACGGGCTGCAGGTGGCATAAAAAAAGCCCGCACGGCGGGGCCGGCGGGCTTGCGAGGCGCGCAAGCGCGATCAGGCGGGATGCGGCAGGGCCAGGCTCGGTTCCTGTCCGCGGCGCGGCGCCTGCGGCTGGCCGCGCACCGCGGCCGCAGCGTCGGCTAGCCTGAATACGCCGACCACGCGCGCCAGCTGGCGCGCCTGGTCCTGCATCGCCGCGGACGCGGCGGCGGCTTCCTCGACCAGCGCCGCATTCTGCTGGGTGACCTGATCCATCTGGGTGACGGCGTCGTTGATCTGGCCGATGCCGGCACGCTGTTCCTCGGTCGCGGCGCTGATCTCGCCGATGATGCCGGTCACGCGCTGCACGCTGCCGACGATCTCTTCCATCGTAGTGCCGGCCTGGTCGACCAGGCGCGCGCCGCTGCCGACCTTGTCCACCGAGTCGGTGATCAGGTCCTTGATTTCCTTCGCGGCCGCGGCCGAGCGGTGCGCCAGGCTGCGCACTTCGCCGGCGACGACGGCGAACCCGCGCCCCTGCTCGCCCGCGCGCGCCGCCTCGACCGCCGCATTCAGGGCCAGGATATTGGTCTGGAAGGCGATGCCGTCGATGACGCCGATGATGTCGGCGATCTTTTGCGACGAGGCGTCGATCGAGCGCATCGTGTCGACCACCTGCGCGACCACGGCGCCGCCGCGTGCCGCCACGTCGCTGGCCACCGCGGCCAGCTGGGCGGCCTGGCGCGCGTTGTCGGCGGTCTGGCTGACGGTCGACGTCATTTCTTCCATCGACGACGCGGTTTCTTCCAGCGCGCCGGCTTGCTGCTCGGTGCGTGCCGACAGGTCGAGATTGCCGCTGGCGATCTCCGACGATGCGGTGGTGATCGCTTCCGAACCCTCGCGGATCTCGCGCACGATGCGCTGCAGCTGGCCGTTCATGTGCTTCAGCGCTTCCTGCAGCTGGCCGATTTCATCCTTCGACTCGACTTGCGGGTCCGCGCTCAGGTCGCCATCGGCCACGCGCCGGGCCACCTCGACCGCCCTGGCGACCGGGCGCACGATGCTGCGGGTCAGCCAGATGGCGCAGGCGATGCTGAGGGCGATCGCCAGGCAGCCCAGCAGGACGACCATGTTGCGCGCCTTGTGGCGGATGTCTTCGATGCGCTGGTGCAGCTGGTCCAGGCGCGTGCGCTGCAGGGTCAGCAGCGCGCCGATCGATTGCTGGTACACCTCGGCGGCCGGCAGATACACCTTTTCCAGCACCTCGTTCGACGCTTCCAGCTGGCCGGCTTCCTTCAGCTTGAGTGCGCGGTTGCGGCTGTCCTGGTAAGTGGTGCGCACGCTCATCGCCTTGGCATAGGCAGTTTTTTCCGCCTCGCTCGTCAGCATCGGTTCGAGCTGCTTCACGTACGCGCTCGTGGTGTGGTTGGTTTCCTCGGTGCCCTTGGCGAAGAATTGCACCAGCGAGGTATCGCTGCTCTTGATGATCGCCGAGGTGCGGGTCACCGACACGTTGGTGTTCTTGCTCCAGTCGCTGGCGAGACGCTCTTTCTTGATCGGTTCGTCCAGCATGGCCTGGGCCGCGTCGGCCAGTGCGTTCAGCTGGACAAGGCTGAGGATGGTGGTGAAGATCGACAGGGCCAGCACGATGGCGAAGCCAAGGGCCAGGCGCTGGCCGATTCGCAGGTCGGAGAGAAATTTCATGATGATGGGAGGCCGGCACGCGAAGCACCAGCGTGGTTTCGGAGAGATTTTGAACGGCTGGATATGTTCGCATACTAGCGAAAATATTGCCCCAAATCAATACGAGATAACCGATGTGTGTGCTTCCACAACATCGGCGACATGGCGCGCTGAAGGAAAAGATAGCCGTGTAACGGACGCAACCGAGCTTGCATGCGCTGACTACCTGCTCACCGCAGCATTCATTGTCAATATTGGCATCGAGCCGCAGCCGGTGACTATCCGTCGTCTTGTTGCCACTCATTTACTGCTGGTTTAGTATGCGGCAAACCCACCCCAAGGCTCACATGTTCAAACCAGGCACATTGTCGACTTTTAATTCCTTGCTGTCGGTGTCGGCGGCGTTGATGCTCAGCCTGGCATTGGCAGGATGCCAGCGCGAAAAACCGCCCGCCCCGGCCAGACCGGCGGCTTCCCAGCCTCCGGCCCAGCCCGTGCGCACGCGCGACCATGCGATCGCCTCCGTGCTGGCCCTGCCCGAAATCAAGACCTGGTCGGAACAAATCGAAAAAGGGTCGCGCGGCGCCGCCCACGGCGCGGTGATCGAGGACGATCCGGCCCCGCGCCTGATCGGCGGCAAGCCGTATTACCAGCTCAGCTTCGTGGAAAACCGCAAGCAGAACATCCACCGCCGTGCCAGCTTCCTGGTGGCGCAGCAGGGTGACGATATCCTGGTCGAGGATGCGGAAACGGATGCGGTGCAGTCGCTGTCGGAGTGGCGGCGCAATATTCGGAATATCGAGCTGAAGTCGCATTGACTGTGCCTAAAAGCCAAGGCAGCGCATGAAATCTCTCGATGTACTCGTGAAGAGATGGGAGGCGAAAGGCATCGAAGCATTCCCGCCATATAGCGAAGCGGTCATACGTGCCACTTCCCTGGAAGCCGGGATCGAACCATCCAAAGATCTCGTCGATCTGTACCACACCATCGGCGGCATGGAAATTCCCGACAATCAACTGTGGTGCCTGTGGCCGCTTGCCGTGGTGGACAAGCGAAAATCCGAAGCCAACGAATTCGGCGTGCTGTTTTCTGACTATTTGTTGGACGCCTGGGTTTATCGAGTCAAGCCCAACGATATGGATACCAGCGCAGTCTATGTCGACTACTTTGATGGAAAGCCGCCCCCCCTCGTAGCGGAAACCCTCGAGCAGTTTTTTGACAAATACGTCACGAATGCTGAGCGCTTACTGAACGAACCAAGATGATTGCTTGATCGGCCGCAAGCCACTGCGCCGAGTGACGCCTATCTTGGGAAGTGCTGCCGGCCGCGCGTACCGCCGTCCACGCCATCGCCTCATGCGTGCGCAACGGTACCACTCCTCCCCCGGCCGGCAGCACCCTCCCTGCTGCACAAACTATCGTGCTAACTGTCCAGGTGCGAAATCAGCGCCCGCCCTTCCAGTTCGCCTTCCTGCCCGCCATCCGCCCCGGCGCGCGCATGGTGTACGTCGACCGACACGCCCACCGCCATGATGTCGATCAGCAGCAGTTGCAGGATACGCGAAATCATCGACAGGAAATGGGTGCTGTCCTCGGCGTGGTCCACCGCCAGGCAGACCGTGGCGCGGCGCGCCAGCGGCGACTGGCTGCTGGTGATGGCGATCACGTCGGCGCCGGCGGCGCGGGCGGCGTCGACCGCGGCCAGCAGTTCCGGCAATCCGCCCGAATTCGAGATCGCCACTACCACGTCGCCTGGCCCCAGCAGGCCGGCGGCCAGCGTGAACAGGTGCGAGTCGCCGTACAGCGCGCTCGGGATGCGGAAGCGGAAGAATTTATGCTGGCCGTCCAGCGCCACCACGCGCGAATTGCCCAGCGCGTAGAACTCGATGCGGCGCGCGCGGCTGACCAGTTCGATCGCGCGGTCGATCGCGTGCACGTCGAGCTGGTCGCGGAATTTCAGAATCGCCGACACGGTGTTGTCGATGACCTTTGCCGACAGGTCGTGGGTGCTGTCGCTGATCCGTACCTGGCTGTGGCGCACCGGGATCGAGCCAGTGAGCGAGCTGGCGAACTTCAGCTTGAAATCGGCCAGGCCCAGGAAGCCGAGCGAGCGGCAGAAGCGGATCACGGTCGGCTGGCTGACATCGGCCAGCCTGGCGATTTCGGCGATCGGCTCGTTCAGCACCAGGCGCGGCTGCTCCAGCACCAGCGTGGCGACGCGCTGCTCGGCCGGCGTCAGTTCGTGCTGCAGCTGCTGGATGCGGTCCATCAGCGTATTCGCGCCGCTGCGGCCGCGCAGGTGTTCGGACAGGATGGTCGCCACGCCGTCGAAGGCGACGTGGGGCGTGCTGATGACGAAGGTCGGGATGTCGGCGATGTAGTCCGTGAAGCGGCCCTTCGATTCGAAGCGCGTGCGGAACGGCGAAGTCTTGAACCACTCCTTCAGGCGCGGCACGATGCCGCCGCCGATGAAGATGCCACCAAAGGCGCCCAGCGTCACCGCCAGGTTGGCCGCGGCGCTGCCCAGCATGCCGCAGAAGCATTCCAGCGTCTCGATGCAGAGCGCATCCTTTTCTTCCAGCGCGCCGGTGATGATCGCCGCCGAGTCGCGCGTGCGCGCATTCACGCCGTTGCGATGGGCCAGCGCGCGGTACACGATTTCCATGCCGGGGCCGGAGATCAGGCGCTCGTTCGAGACGTGCTTCCACTCGCGCCAGGCCAGCTGCAGCACCGCGAACTCGCGCTCGTCGGCGGGTGCGAAGTTGACGTGGCCGCCCTCGCTGCCCAGCGTGACGAAGCCGTCCAGGGTCGGGATCACGCCGGACACGCCCAGGCCGGTGCCCGGCCCGAGCACGCCGATCACCGCGTTGGGTGCCGGCTTGCCCGATCCGACCTGCATCAGGTCGTCGGCCTTCAGGCCAGGGATCGCCATCGCCAGCGCCGTGAAGTCATTCACGATCAGGAGCGTGGTGAGGCCCAGTTCGCGCCGCACGGCGTCGGTCGAGAATTCCCAGGGCCGGTTGGTCATGCGCACGTAGTCGCCGCTGACCGGGTTGGCCAGCGCCAGCGCCGCATGGTGCAGGCGCGTGTCGGCGTGCTCCTGCAGGTAGAAACGCAGCAGCGGGACGATGCCGGCGAAGTCGTCGCACTTCAGCACGGCTACGCCGCGGTAGGTGCCGGGCGCGGTCTGCAGCGCGAAGCGGGCGTGGGTCGCACCGATGTCGGCCAGCAGGCGCGGGCCGTCGGCGAAGGCGGTACGGGCGTCGGGCTGTTCCTGCATGGCCTTACGCCTTCAGGGTGCCGAACCAGCCGCCGTAGGCCGGCAGCGTGACCTTGCCATCGGCGACCTCGCCCGGCAGGCCATGGCCCTCGAGTGGCGCCGCGCCGGCGGCTTGCGGCCAGTCGAACGACAGCGGCTGGTCGGTCACGTTGAACACGGCGACTAGCGGCGCGTGACCTTCGAGGTCGCGCCGCAGGGCCAGCGCCTGCTCCGGCACGTCGTAGAAGGCGATCTCGCCGCGCAGCAGCTGCGGCATGGTGCGGCGCCAATGGATGATGGCGCGCTGGAAGTTCAGCATCGATTGCGGGTCCTGGTCCTGCACCGACTCGGCCAGCGCCAGGTGCTCGGCCGGCACCGGCAGCCACGGCTTGCCGCTGGTGAAGCCGGCGTTGGGCGCCTCGGACGTCCACGGCATCGGCGTGCGGCAGCCGTCGCGCCCCTTGAACTCGGGCCAGAAGGTGATGCCGTACGGGTCCTGCAGCAGTTCGAACGGCACGTCCGCTTCGGTCAGCGCCAGTTCGTCGCCCTGGTACAGGCAAGGGGTGCCTTTCAGGGACAGCTGCAGTGCCAGCACCAGCTTCGACAAGGAAGTGCGCAAGGCCGGCGTCGGTTCACCGTTCGCCCAGCGCGTGGCCACGCGGATCGCATCGTGGTTACCGACAGACCACGAACCCCAGCCATCCTTGACGCGCTCGTTGAACTCTTCCACCTGGCGGCGGATGTGGGCGCTGGAGAATTCCGGCGTCAGCAGGTTGAAGCTGTAGGCCATGTGCAGCTTGTCGTCGCCCGAGGTGTACTCGGCCATCTGCGCCAGCGCATCGTCCGAGCTGACTTCGCCGATCGACACCGCGCCGAATTCGTCCAGCAGCGCGCGCACCTTCTGCAGGAAGGCGATGTTCTCCGGCTGGGTCTTGTCGTGGATGTGCGCCTGCATGCCGTACGGGTTGACGTCGGTGACGGTCGAGGTGTCGCGCACCAGCGCCGGCGGGTTGCTGCGCAGCTGGCGGTCGTGGAAGTGGAACACGCAGGCATCCATGCGCACGCCGTCGACGCCACGCTCGAGCCAGAAACGCAGCGCATCCAGGTGCGCCTGCTGCACATCGGGATTGTGGAAGTTCAGCTGCGGCTGGCTGACCAGGAAGTTGTGCATGTAGTACTGCTTGCGGCGCGTGTCCCACTGCCACGCCGAACCGCCGAACACCGACAGCCAGTTGTTGGGCGGATTGCCGTCCGGGAGCGGATCGGACCACACGTACCAGTCCGACTTCGGGTTGTCGCGGTTGGCGCGGCTCTCGACGAACCACGGGTGGGCGTCGGCGGTATGCGACATTACCTGGTCGATCATGATCTTCAGCCCGACGCTGTGCGCCTTGGCGATCAGCTTGTCGAAGTCGTCGAGGGTGCCGAACAGCGGATCGACGTCGCAATAGTCCGAGATGTCGTAGCCGAAATCCTTCATCGGCGACTTGAAGAACGGCGACAGCCACACGATGTCCACGCCCAGGCTGGCGATGTAATCGAGTTTGGCGGTGATGCCCGGCAGGTCGCCGACGCCGTCACCGTTGGTGTCGAGGTAGCTGCGCGGATAGACCTGGTAGATGATGGCTTCCTGCCACCACGGCGCTTTGTCGTTCGATGAAGGGGTCATGGCTGTGTAGAGTTTGGTAATTTTTACGCAATATACAGGATAGGCCTTGCGATGACAATCGGCGCCAATCCGGGATACTTTGATAAATATCCTTAAAAATCATTGCATTAGCGTGCATATAGCCGAACAATATCAAGCACAGCAGTAGTCAAACTACATATTCAATGTCACGTGGATGAGCTTACCGAACAAGTTCTTGTTGCCAAGATGAGCAGGGTTGCATAGGATCGCGGCACGATACACGCCAGGAGACCCCGATGACCCAAACGCCGCCATCGGTAGCAGCCCCCGCCGGGACCGGCCGCATGCCGCGCCAGATCCCCTACATCATCGCCAACGAAGGCTGCGAGCGCTTCAGCTTCTATGGCATGCGCAACATCCTGACGCCCTTCCTGATCTCGTCGCTGCTGCTGTTCCTGCCCGAAGCCCAGCGCGCCGGCGAGGCCAAGGACGTGTTCCACACCTTCGTCATCGGCGTCTACTTCTTCCCGCTGCTGGGCGGCTGGCTGGCCGACCGCTTCTTCGGCAAGTACAACACCGTGTTCTGGCTCAGCCTCGTGTACTGCGCCGGCCACGCCTGCCTGGCCGCGTTCGAGGACAACGTCAAAGGTTTCTATCTCGGCCTGTTCCTGATCGCGCTCGGCTCGGGCGGCATCAAGCCGCTGGTGTCCTCGTTCGTGGGCGACCAGTTCGACCACACCAACAAGGACCGCGCCAAGGTGGTGTTCGACGCCTTCTACTGGATCATCAACTTCGGCTCCTTCTTCGCGTCCCTCCTCATGCCGGTGTTCCTGCGCGACTACGGGCCGGCGGTGGCCTTCGGCATCCCCGGCATCCTGATGCTGATCGCGACGCTGGTGTTCTGGAGTGGCCGCAAAAAGTATGTGCACGTGCCGCCGAGCGCGGCCGATCCGCATTCGTTCACCCGCGTGGCGCGCACCGCCCTGCTGGCCAGGAAGCCGGGCGCCGGCCGTCCCGGCCTGGCGGTCGCCTGCATCGGCGCGGCGGGTGCCGTGGCTTCGCTGGCGATGAGCCCATCCTGGGGCTTCGTGATCGCCGCCTGCACGGCCCTGGTGGTGCTGCTCGCCTTCGGCGGCATCGGCGTCGCCATGCAGCTGGAACGCGCGCGCGGCATCCACCCCGACGAGGCGGTCGACGGCGTGCGCGGCGTGCTGCGCGTACTGATCGTATTCGCGCTGGTCACGCCTTTCTGGTCGCTGTTCGACCAGAAGGCCTCGACCTGGATCGTGCAGGCCAACAGCATGCTGCGCCCGACGCTGCATCTGTTCGGCAGCGAGTTCCGCTTCGAGCCGGCCCAGATGCAGGCCCTGAATCCGCTGCTGGTGATGCTGCTCATCCCGGTCAACAACCTCGTCGTGTTCCCCGCATTGCGCCGCCTCGGCTGGGAGCCGACCGCGCTGCGCCGCATGACCGCCGGCATCGCACTATCCGCGCTGTCGTGGGTCGCGATCGGCACCATCCAGGTGGTGATGGATGGGGGCACGGCGGTCTCGATGGCCTGGCAGATCCTGCCCTACGCGCTGCTGACCATGGGCGAGGTGCTGGTCTCGGCCACCGGCCTCGAATTCGCCTACAGCCAGGCGCCGCGCTCGATGAAGGGCGCGATCATGGCCTTCTGGTCGCTGGCGGTGACGGTCGGCAGCCTGTGGGTGCTGATCGTGAACGCCAGCGTGCGCAACGAGACCGTGCTGGGCCACATCGCCAGCACCGGCCTCGGCGTAATGGCCTTCCAGATGTACTTCTTTGCCGCGTTCGCCTTCATCGCCGCGCTGGCCTTCGGCTGGTATGCGACGCGCTACCGCATGGTTAACAACTACCGTAACGAGGCCGCTTAGCTCAGTTGAATGAGTGGCCTGCTTTTTGTCTCAGATTGTGATTCATGAATAAAACCTTCCCCACCGCCGGCGCCGCATCGATCATGTCGATGGCGCTGCTGGCCGGCGGCGCGCATGCCGCCGTCACCCCCGAGGCGTGCGAAAGCAGCGCCTTCCAGATCAACCAGCACCCGGCCGCGGCCAGCTTCGATGCGCGCGCCGTCTGGCTCGATAGACGCCTGGTCAAATGGCCGGGCGCCGACGCCGGCGCGGTCTTCAAGCTGTACTACGCGGCGAACGGCACGATCACGGCACCGGCCGGCGGCAAGGCCGGCGGCGCGAGCGGCTTCATCACGCTCGAGCGCTTCACGGGCACGGTGCCGGCCGCCGCCGCGGCGCGCTTCAAGTACCTGGCCGACGGTCCGGTCCTGCAGGTGCGCGAGAGCGATGCCGACGACCTGCGCGCCCTGCTGCGCCAGCAGCTGGTGCTGGTGCAGGAAGACGCACAGGGCACCGTGCGCGCCGCCACCCGCATCCAGGTGGCCGGTGCGCTGGACGACCTGTACGCGGCGGCGGCCGGCCTCGACAAGCTGGGCGCGAGCGTGGCCGCCAACCGCACCGCCTTCACGCTGTGGGCGCCGACCGCCCAGCAGGCCGCGGTCTGCATCTACAACGGACCGGCCAAGCCAACCGGCGCGGTGTACCAGATGCGCTTCGACGACAAGACCGGCACCTGGAGCGTGGCGCTGCCGGGCGACCTCTCGGGCAAGTACTATAAATATGCGGTCGACGTGCCGGTCGACGGCGCCGGCATCGTGCGCAACATGGTGACCGACCCGTATTCGGTCAGCCTGAGCGCGGACTCCAAGCGCAGCTACATCGGGCGCCTGGATGCGCCGCGCCTGAAGCCGGCCGGCTGGGATGCCGCCCCGGCGCCACAGACGGTGAAGCAGCCGACCGACATGGTGGTCTACGAACTGCACGTGCGCGACTTCTCGATCAACGACGACAGCGTTCCATCCGAGCACCGCGGCAAATACCTCGCCTTCACCGACACCAACAGCAAGGGCATGCAGCACCTGGCGGCGCTGGCCAAGTCCGGCCTTACCGACGTCCACCTGCTGCCGGTGTACGACATCGGCAGCGTGCCCGAAACCGGCTGCGCCGTGCCGGCCCCCTTCGGCCCGGCCGACGGCCTGGCCCAGCAGGCGCTGGTGAAAAAGACCGCCCAGACCGACTGCTTCAACTGGGGCTACGACCCGTATCACTACAACGCACCGGAAGGCAGCTACGCCACCGATCCGGCGCGCGCCGAAGTGCGCGTGCTCGAGTTCCGCAAGATGGTCGCCAGCCTGCACAAGGCCGGCCTGCGCGTCGGCATGGACGTGGTGTACAACCACACCTTCAAGGCCGGCCAGGACGAGAAATCGGTGCTGGACCGCATCGTGCCCGGCTACTACCACCGCCTGGATGCGAAAGGCGCCGTCGAGCAGTCGACCTGCTGCGACAACACCGCCACCGAAAACCTCATGATGGGCAAGCTGATGATCGATTCGGTGGCGCTGTGGGCGACCCAGTACCGGATCGATTCCTTCCGCTTCGACCTGATGGGCCACCAGCCGCGCACGGTGATGGAACAGCTGCAGCAGAAAGTGAACGCCGCGGCCGGCCGCCAGGTGCAGCTGCTCGGCGAAGGCTGGAATTTCGGCGAAGTGGCGGACGGCGCGCGCTTCGTGCAGGCGTCGCAGCTATCCCTGAACGGCAGCGGGATCGGCACCTTCAACGACCGTACCCGCGACGCGGTGCGCGGCGGCTCCGCGGGCGATGCCGGCGAAGCGCTGTTCAAGCGCCAGGGCTGGATCAACGGCCTGGTGTACGACCCGAATGCGCACGCAGGGCCGGTGCCGGCGGCCGAACTCCTGAGGGCGGCCGACCTGGTGCGCGCCGGCCTGGCGGGCTCGATCCGTTCATATCCGCTGCAGACCTACGATGGCCAGGTGAAGACGCTGGCGTCGATCGACTACAACGGCCAGCCTGCCGGCTACGCCGCGGAGCCGGGCGAAGTGGTCAACTACGTCGAGAACCACGACAACCAGACGCTGTTCGACATCGGCGTGTTCAAGCTGCCCGCGGGCACGTCGAGCCAGGAACGCGCGCGCGTACAGGTGCTGGGCATGGCGGTGGATGCCTTCAGCCAGGGCATCGCCTACTACCACGCCGGCATCGACGTGCTGCGCTCGAAGTCGCTCGACCGCAACAGCTTCAATTCGGGTGACTGGTTCAACCGCCTCGACTGGACCTACCGCGACAACTACTTCGGCACCGGCCTGCCGCCCGAAGCCGACAACGGCAAGGACTATGCGCTGATCAAGCCGCTGCTGACGAATGCCGCGTTCAAGCCGGCGCCAAGCGATATCGCCTGGACCCGTGACGCCTTCCGCGACCTGCTGGCGGTGCGCGCCAGCTCGACGCTGTTCCGCCTGCCGACGGCTGCCGAGATCGCGCGCCGCCTGCGTTTCTTCAACACCGGCGCGCAGCAGATCCCGACCGTGGCGGCGGCCTGGCTGGACGGCCGCGGCTACGAGGGCGCGGGCTTCAACGGCCTCGCCTACTTCATCAACGTCGACAAGATCGGCCACACGGTCACCGACCCGCAGGCGGTGGGCAAGCGCATGCGCCTGCATCCGGTGTTCACCGCCGCCGGCGTCGCCGACAAGCGGGCCACGCAGGCCAGCTTCGACAGCGCCACCGGCAGCTACGAGATTCCGCCGCGCACGGCGGTGGTCTTCGTCGAGGACTGACTTACCGCCTGAGACAAGCTGTTACCAGCGGCAGGTCAGGCGCAGGGTTTCGCCCTCGCGCGCGACCACGCGTCCCGGGGCGGTATCGTGGCAGCGGTAGACCACGCGCAGGCGTTTCGGGATGCCGCCTGCCGGATCGCCGCACAGCCCGTTGTCGACCTGGATAGCGCCACGGTTGCGCACGACGTCGCGCTGCACCGCGCGGCGCGCGTCGCACATGCGGCCGCGCGCGCCATATTCGGCTTCCAGGATGCGTACACGGTCCCAGCGCGGGCCGCGCGGACCACCGCGGTCGTATTGGGCGTCGCGCTGGCCCGCTTCGTAGCCGGCGTCGAAACCACGGCGCGCTTCCTGGCTTTGGGCGAACGAGGAAGTGGCCGCGGCGGTCAGGGCCAGGGCGGCTGCGATACGCATAATGGTTGGCTTGGCGAATTTCATAATTTTTCCTTCTCTATATCGATGACAAATGCTACCGCGCAACTTTGAGTGCGTTCTGTACGGACGCTCACAGTGTGCCGCCAAGTGCCAAAGAAAGCTGTTCCCCGGCCTGTAAGAGACGTTTCAAGGTGTTAAATGAAAAGACCGGCTACGTCGGCTCGGCCGAGTTGCGCCACGAACTCGGGAGCCCGGCGGGCCGCTGGCAGGCGCTCGCCTCTGCCGAAAGCGCGCGCGTGCGCATCAACCGCGACCCGTGGACGCCCGCGCAAAACCGGGCCACGCTGTCGGGTGCCGGTATCGGGCTGACGTGGGAAGGCCCGGGCGGCTGGCTGACCGCCTGCAAGGCCTTCTGAAGACTGGCGCGGCTCAGCTGTCCAGGTGCGAGATCAAGAGGCGGCGGCGCTCGCTGTCGCCCTCGCCCGCCGCCTCTCCCTGCGGCCCCAGTGAAATCCCCACCGCCATGATGTCGATGAGCAGCAGCTGCAGGATGCGCGAAATCATCGACAGGAAGGTCGTCGAATCCTCGGCGTGGTCGACCGCCAGGCAGATGCTGGCCTTGCGCGCCAGTGCCGACTTGCTGCTGGTGATGGCGATGACGTCGGCGCCGGCGGCACGCGCGGTATCGACCGCACTCAGGAGCTCGGGCAGCTGGCCGGCGGTCGAGATCGCGATCACGACGTCGCCGGGGCCGAGCAGTTCGGCAGCCATCGAGAACAGGTGCGAGTCGCCGTACGAGGTGGTCGGGATGCGGAAGCGGAAGAACTTGTGCTGGCCGTCGAGCGCCACCACGCGTGAATTGCCCATCGCGTAGAACTCGATGCGTTTTGCCTTGCGCAGGATCTCGATCGCGCGGTCGATCGAGTGCACGTCGAGCTGGTCGCGGAATTTCAGGATCGCCGACACCGTGTTGTCGATGACCTTGGCCGACAAATCGTGGGTGCTGTCGGTCATGCGCACCTGGCTGTGGCGCACCGGGATGGTGCCGGTCAGGCTGCCCGCGAATTTCAGCTTGAAGTCGGCCAGGCCGGTAAAGCCGAGCGAGCGGCAGAAGCGGATCACGGTCGGCTGGCTGACGTCGGCCAGCTTCGCGATCTCGGCGATCGGCTCCGACAATACCTTGCGCGGATGCTCGATGACCAGGCTGGCAACGCGCTGTTCGGCCGGCGACAGCTCGTGCTGCAGGTTCTGCACGCGCTCCATCAGGGTGTTGGCGCCGCTGCGATTGCGCAGGTGCTCGGACAGGATCGCCGACACGCCGTTCAGCGCCGGATTCGGCGTCATGATCACGTAGGTCGGGATCTGGGCCACGTAGTCGGTGAAGCGGCCCTTGGCTTCGAAGCGCGCGCGGAACGGCGAGGTCTTGAACCATTCGCCCATGCGCGGCACGATGCCGCCGCCGATGAAGATGCCCCCGAAAGCGCCGAGCGTGACACCGAGGTTGGCCGCCGCGCCGCCCAGCATGCCCGAGAAGCATTCCAGCACCTCCAGGCACAGCGGGTCGTGCTGGTCCAGCGCGCCGGTGATGATCTCGGCCGAGCTGCGCATCTTGGCGCTGACGCCGTTGCGCTGCGCCAGCGCCCGATAGATGATTTCCATGCCGGGGCCCGAGATCAGGCGCTCGTTCGAGACGTGGCGCCATTCGCGCCAGGCATACTGCAGGATCGCGAACTCGCGCTCGTCGCTGGGCGCGAAGTTGACGTGGCCGCCTTCGCTGCCGAGGGTAACGAAGCCGTCCACGGTCGGGATCACGCCCGAGACGCCCAGGCCGGTGCCGGGGCCGAGCACGCCGGCCACCGCGTTCGCCTGCGGCTTGCCGCCGCCCACCTGCATCAGGTCTTCCGGCCGGAAGCCTGGCAAGGCCATCGCCAATGCCGTAAAGTCGTTCACGATCAGGAGCGTGTTCAGGCCGAGCGTGCGCCTTACCTCGTCGGTGGAGAACTGCCAGTCGCGGTTGGTCATGCGGATGAAATCGCCGCTGATCGGATTGGCCAGTGCGAATGCGGCGTGGCTGATGCGGCCGGCATTCGCCTGCGCCAGGTAAGCCTGCAGCAGCGGTTCGATACCCGGGTAGTCGTCGCACAGCAGCACCGCCACGTCGCGTAGCACGCCCGGCGCCGTTTCCAGCGCAAAGCGCGCGTGGGTGGCGCCGATGTCGGCCAGCAGGCGCGGGCCGTCGCTGTAGGCGGCGCGCGGGTATTTGGGTTCGGGTGTGGATTCGCTAGCGGGCTGGGGCTGGGCCTGGGTCGTCATGATGTCTCGATTGGGTGAATTCCCTTATTGCACCAAGGATACCATTGATTGAATTGCATTTTTTAAATGTCCCCTGCGACACTAATTGAACAACCAAATTATCATTACGGTAACAATCGGTTCACCTTGTGGACCGGCTCACCAATTTACCGGCAAGGCGGCACCATGACTATTCATACAGAAAGAATCCCGACAGGGATCCCGGAGTTCGACGCGGTCTTGCATGGCGGCCTGGTACCGCGCCGCATCCACCTGATCGAGGGACGGCCGGGCACCGGCAAGACCACGCTCGGCCTGCGTTACCTGCTCGAAGGTGCAAAGATGGGCACGCCAGGGCTGTACCTGAGCCTGTCGGAAGCCGAGGATGAACTGCGCGAAAGCGCGAACAACCACGGCTGGCCGCTCGACGGCATCGACATCGTGGAAATGATCCCCTTGCCCGAGGCGACGTCGCCGCAGACCATCCTGCTGCCGACCGACACCGAACTCGTCAGCCTGGTGAACCGCATTGCCGACTGCGTCAGCCAGGCCGGCGCGGTGCGCGTCGTGATCGATTCGATGGTCGAGATCCGCCTGCTGGCGCGCGACAGTGCCCATTACCGGCGCCAGATCATCGCCCTGCGCCAGCGCCTGACCGAGATCGGCGCCACCGTGCTGCTGCTCGACGATATCACGGCCGATGGCCGCGAATACGAGTTGCAGAGCGCGGTGCACAGCGTCATCTCGCTCGACTACATGGAGCGCAGCTTCGGAGCTGCACGGCGCCGCCTGCACGTCGTCAAGATGCGCGGCGGTAGTTTTCAAACCGGATGGCACGACTACTCGATCGTCACCGGCGAGATCCTGGTGTTCCCGAGCCTTATTGCGCAAGAACATCATCGTCCCCCTGAAGAGTTCAGCATACCGAGTGGCGTCGAGGCCTTCGACACCTTGTTCGGCGGCCCGTTGACGGCCAGCAGTTCGACCATGATCCTGGGTCCTTCCGGCACCGGAAAATCCACGCTCGCCTTGCAGTACGCATTATCGGCCCTGAAAACCGGATACAAGGTCGCCTATTTCAACTTCGACGAGTCGGAGACGACGCTGCGTTCGCGCATGGTGGCAGGCATGCCGGCAGGCGAGACCAAACAGGGCGATACCGGTAGCCAGGAGCCGGATGCGGACACCGGGGCTCAGCGCTTCTTCCTGCGCCGCGTCAACCCCTCGCGCATTTCGCCGGGCGAATTCATCTGGAACGTACGGCGCCTGGTGGAAGACAAGGATGTGAAACTGGTCATCATCGACAGCATCAATTCCTATCTGGACGTGATCCGCGAGGAAAAATCGCTGCTGCTCCAGATGAATGAACTGTTTTCCTACCTGAATAACATGAATGTGACGGCGATCGTGGTCGGCGCCCATTCGGCGCAGCTGGATACGTCGAAGGAACCGGACGCGCTCAGCATTATTACGGACAACATCATTTCCATGCGCTATTATGAAAGTGATAACACGGTGTGCAAGGCGGTGTGCGTGCTCAAGAAGCGCCAGGGGCCGCATGCGCATGACATCCACGCGCTCGAACTGACCGACGCGGGCATCCGCATCGGCGAACGTATCCGGGGAAATAATGACGAGTTCGGAGCGGACCCTCTCGATGCCTGAGTCGAACCAGGCGCTGGTGGTGTTTGCCCCGGTCGCGGGCGACGCCGTCACCCTGCGTGCGCTCATCGAGCACGAAGGCGTGCAGGCCTGCGTGTGCGTCGATGCGGCCACCTTCTACGCGGCGGCGGACGACAGCGCCCTGGCCCTCGTGATTACCGAGGAAGGGCTGGCGCGTTGCTCGCTGCAGGACCTGAGCGCAAGACTGGGCCATCAGCCGGCGTGGTCCGACCTGCCGATCGTGGTACTGGCCAGCGGCGAGGGCCGCGACATCGACACCGACCGCTACACGCGGCTGGCGGGCATCGGCAACGTGATCCTGCTGACGCGCCCCACCACCCGCCTGGCATTGACGATGGCGCTGCGTTCGGCGCTGCGTACGCGCCGCCTGCAATTCGCGGTGCGCGACCAGCTGGACGAATTGTCGCAACACGCGGGCCGGCTGGAATCGACCGTCGAGGAGCGCACGCGCCTGCTGGAACATGAAGTGCAGGAGCGCCACCGGGCCGAGCAGTCGCTGGCCGAGGCGCGCCGCCTGGAATCGCTGGGCCAGCTGACCGGCGGCATCGCGCATGATTTCAACAATATCCTGCAAGTGGTGGCGGGCAGCGAAATCCTGCTGCGCATGCTGCTGGCGAAGAGCGACGATCCGCGCGTGACGCGCGCCCTCGACGGCATCCGCCGCTCGGCCGGACATGGCGCTTCGCTGACCCAGCAGTTGCTGGCCTACGCGCGCCGCCAGCCGCTGGCCAGCGTCGCCATCGACATGCGACTCCACCTGCGCGCGACCTCGGAGATGATACTGCGTACACTCGGGCCGGAGGTGCGCTTTCACATGGAGCTGGCATCGTCCCTGTGGGCGGTGCTGGCCGACCCGGCGCAGCTCGACGCCGCGCTGCTGAACATCGCCGGCAACGCGCGCGATGCGATGCCCGACGGCGGCGCCCTGACCCTGCAGGTGCGCAACTGGGTATTGCCCGATCCGGCGCTGCCGCAAGGGGACCGCCTCAGCGGCGACTTCGTCGGCGTGTTCATGACGGATGAAGGCGAAGGCATGTCCGAAGCCACAGCGCAGCAGGCGTTCGAGCCCTTCTTCACGACCAAGCCGATCGGCAAGGGCACCGGGCTCGGCCTGTCGCAGGTGTACGGATTCGCCATCCAGAGCCATGGCCTGGCCTTCATCCGGCACGAGCCGGTCGGCACCACGATCGGCATCCTGCTGCCGCGCAGCCAGGAGCAGGTAGCGGCAGCGGTCGTCGACCCGTCCACACTGCGTGCGGACGGCCTGGCGGGACTACGCGTGCTGTACGTCGAGGACGATCCCGCGGTCGCCGACGCCACGGTCGGCCTGCTGCAGTCGATGGAGGCCGGCGTGCGCGTGATCGACAGCGCCGATGCGGCGATCCAGGCGGATCTGCGGGACATCGACATCGTGTTTTCCGACGTCATGATGCCCGGTACGATGGACGGCATCGAGCTGGCGCGCTGGCTGGCCGAGCGCCATCCGGAGCTGCCGGTGGTACTGACCAGCGGCTACATGCTGTCGCCGGAACGGCTGCAGGCGCTCGACGTGCAGTTCGTGCGCAAGCCATTCACGGCCGGCGACATCAACGATGCCTTCGTCAAGGCCTTGCGCAAGAACGACGCCGCCGGCCCGCGGCAACGCCGCTAGCCGGGCGCCGCCGTGGCGCGGGTTTTACCTGGCTGCGAGCCCCTTCAGCAGCGCCGCATGAAACGCCGCCGGATCCTGCATCTGCGGCGCATGGCCCATGTTGCCGAATTCGACCAGCGTCGCATGGGGAATCGCCTTGGCCGCGCGCTTGCCGAGCTCGGCGTAATTGCCCAGCTTGGGACGCAGCTCGGCCGGTGCGGCATCCTTGCCGATGGCGGTGGTGTCCCTGGTCCCGATCAGCAGCAGCACCGGCATTTTCAGTAACGGGAATTCGTACACCACCGGCTGGGTATAGATCATGTCGTACAGCAGGGCCGAATTCCAGGCCACGATCTGCTTGCCGGCGCCGCGGTACATCCCGGCCAGCATCTGCACCCAGGGCTCGTACTCGGGCTTCCACTGATTCACGTAATACGTCGATTTTTCGTAGTTGCGGATCTTGTCGGCGTTCTGCCCCTGCTCGCGCTCGTACCACTTGTCGACCCCGAGCGAAGGCACGCCGAGCGCCTTCCAGTCTTCCAGGCCGATCGGGTTGGCCAGCACCAGCTGCTCGGTCTGCTCGGGATACAGCAGGCCGTAGCGCACCGCCAGCATGCCGCCGGTGGAGTGGCCCATGATGGTGGCCTGCTTCACGCCGATCGATTCCAGCAGGCCGCGGGTATTGGCCGCCAGCTGCTGGAAGCTGTATTGATAGTGTTCCGGCTTGCTCGACTTGCAGAAGCCGATCTGGTCCGGCGCCACCACGCGGTAGCCGGCCCTGGTGAGCGCGTCGATCGATCCTTCCCAGGTCGCGGCGCAGAAGTTCTTGCCGTGCAGGAGGACGACGGTGCGGCCGTTCGGCTTGGCCGGCTTGACGTCCATGTAGGCCATGTGCAGCTGCACGCCCTGCGAGGTGAAGCGGTATTGCTGTACCGGGTGCGGGTAGTCGAAGCCTTCCAGTTCGGGGCCGTAGGCGGGTTCTGCGGCGGGCGCGGCAGCATGGGCGCCGCACGTGGCGACGGTGAGGAGTGCGCCGAACAGTGCGGACAATCGTGCTGGTGCAGGCATGGTGCTTCCTTGGTGGATTGCGGTGCCTGGAAGTCTAGCCGATCTGCTGCTTCAGCGTCGTCCCCCCCGCAGGCGGGGACGACGCGGACAGGCATCAGTCCTGGGAGATCAGGGCCACCGGCGCACGCGCATTGAATTGCACCTTGCCGTTTGCAACCACCGCGCTCTTGCCCGAATACGCATCGCGCACGGTCTGGCCGTCGTTGAACACGCCCGCCACCGAAATCGGCAGGTCGCGGTCCAGCGGCAGGTTCAGCGCGATCACGACACGGTCGCGCACGCCGTTGCTGTCGTAGGTGCGCTTGAAGGTGTACGGCATCGAGGCGATCATCTGGTGCACGCCGGCGCCGACCGCCGGGTGGGCGTGGCGGAAGCGGCCCAGGCGCGCCCAGTGCGCCTGCACGTCGGCCACGCCGTACAGGCCGACACGCGCATTCGATTTCAGCTGGTCCCAGTTCATGAAGGAGCGCAGGTTGGCGTCGCCCTGCGCGCCCTCGATCTTGAGCACGCGCGCGGTTTCGTCGCCGTAGTAGATCTGCGCCGCGCCCGGCGCCAGCAGCAGCTTGTTGGCGGCTTCCAGCGGGTACTGGCGCATGGCGTCGAACGGATTGCCGTCGTCGTGCGAGTCGAGGTAGTTGAGGACGGACACGCCCTTCAAGGGGCCGTTGAGCATGGCGGAATACCCCGAGAACAGCTGCTCGTAGCCCTTGGCCGCGTCGCCCGCCATGCTGAAGTTGATCATGCTGTCGAAGCCGTTGGCGAAGTAATCGACCTTGGTGCCGTCGTCGTAGGCGAATTCGCGGCCGGACTTGATCGAGTAGCCGTACACCTCGGCCGTCATGAAGAACGGCAGGTCGCCGGCGACCTTCTTCGCTGGATTGGCGCGTTTCCAGTCTTCATAGGCCGCGCTGGCGACCGTTTTCAATTCTTTCCAGATGCCCGGCTCGGTGTGCTTGACGGTGTCGGCGCGGAAGCCGTCGAAGCCGTACTTGCGGACCCAGTCGGCGTGCCATTTCATCAGGTAGTAGCGCGGCGCGCGCGGGTAGCCGGTGCGCTTGAAGAAGTCGTCCAGCTCCTTCACCTCGCGCTCGTAGCGCCCTTCCCGCTTCCACTTGGCCACCAGGCCTGGCGGCAGCTCGACCTTCGCGTTGCTGTCGGTGCGGATGTCGGGCAGGTTCTTCACCAGCGTGCACTCGATGGTGGTGCGCATGGTCTTGAAGCCGCATACCGGCTCGGTACGCACCCATTCTGCCGGCCAGGCCGGATCCTGCGCTGTCACCGGGCCGGTGTGGTTCATCACCACGTCCAGCAGCACGCGGATGCCGCGCGCGTGGGCGGCGTCGACCAGCTCGTGCATGTCCCGCTCGGTGCCGAGATTGGCGTCGACCGCGGTGAAGTCGCTGGCCCAGTAGCCGTGGAAGCCGTAGGACTTGCCGGTGCCTTCGTCGGTGGCGCCATGGATCTGCTCCACCGGCGGGGTGATCCAGATCGCATCCACGCCCAGGTCCGTGAAATAGCCCTCCTTGATCTTCGCCGTGACGCCGGCCAGGTCGCCGCCCATGTAGCCGCGCGCGGTGGCGGCATCAGCCTTGCGGCCGTAGGCGAGGTCGTTGGCCGGGTTGCCGTTGTTGAAGCGGTCCGTCAGCAAGAAGTAGACGGTCGCGTTTTCCCAGGTGAAGGGTCGGGCCGCGCTCGGCTTGCCTCCGGCTGCGGGAGCCGGAGTGGCGGCCGAGGCGGTACCGAGGGCGAGCATCAGGGAAACGGCAAGAGCGGAGAGTTTCATTCAGGTTCCTGAGTTAGTAAATGAACGTCGCCCCTGCGAAGGCAGGGGCCCAAGTTTTGCAAGCGTTACCGGTACGCCAGCAACTTGGAGGAAACAGGGCCAGTGGCCCTGTTTGCGCCTTCGCAGGGGCGACGGAAGTAAATCATGTGACAACGGTAGGCTGCTCGCGCCCGGTACGCTGCTTGAGCCCCGACACCTGCTCGGCAATCGCGATCAGCGGCGCCAGCGCTTCCTGGGTGTCGAGCTGGTGGCGTGCCGGGTCGGCTTCATAGCGCTCGAGGTAGAGGCGCACGGTCGCGCCCTCGGTGCCGGTGCCCGACAGGCGGAACACGATGCGCGAGCCATCGGTCATGATGATGCGCACGCCCTGGCGCGTGGCGACCGACTTGTCGATCGGGTCGGTGTAGACGAAGTCGTCGGCCTGCTGTACGCGGAACTCGCCCAGCGTCTGCCCGGCCAGGCCTTCCAGCTGGCCGCGCAGGGCCCCCATCATGGCGTCGGCGGCGCCGGTATCGACCGCCTCGTAGTCGTGGCGCGAATAATAGTTGCGGCCGAAGCGCGCCCAATGCTCTTCCACCAGCTGGTTCACCGACTTGCCGGTCGCGGCCACCAGGTTCAGCCAGAACAGCACGGCCCACAGGCCATCCTTTTCGCGGATGTGGTCGGAACCGGTGCCGTAGCTTTCTTCGCCGCACAGCGTGGCCAGGCCGGCGTCGAGCAGGTTGCCGAAGTACTTCCAGCCGGTCGGGGTCTCGAAGCAGGCGATGCCGAGCGCCTCGGCCACGCGGTCGGCCGCCTGCGAAGTCGGCATCGAACGCGCGATGCCCTTGATGCCGGCGCGGTAGCCCGGCGCCAGCGTCGCGTTGGCGGCGATGATGGCCAGGCTGTCCGACGGCGACACCGCCAGGTTGCGGCCGACGATCATGTTGCGGTCGCCGTCGCCGTCCGAGGCGGCGCCGAATTCAGGCGCATCCGGACCGTTCATCAGCGCCACCAGTTCGGCGGCGTTGACCGGGTTCGGGTCCGGGTGGTGGCCGCCGAAGTCCTCGAGCGGCTCGCCGTTGATGACGGTGCCGGCCGGCGCCCTCAGGATGCCTTCGATGATCGCCTTCGCGTACGGGCCGGAGACGGCGCCCATGCCGTCGAATTTCATCGTGAAGCCTTTCGCGAACATCGCGCGGATGGCATCGAAGTCGAACAGGCTTTCCATGAGTTCTGCATAGTCGGCGACCGAGTCGATCACCTCGACCTGCATCGCTTCCAGTTGCGTCGTGCCGAGCTGGTCGAGGTCGACCGGGCCGGCGTCGCTGATCAGGTATTGGCTCAGGGACTGGGTATGCGCGAAGATCGCCTCGGTGATCTTTTCCGGGGCCGGACCGCCGTTCTCGATGTTGTACTTGATGCCGAAGTCGCCGTCCGGGCCGCCCGGGTTGTGGCTGGCGGAGAGCACGATGCCCCCGTAGGCGCCGTGCTTGCGGATCACGCAGCTGACGGCCGGCGTCGACAGGATGCCGCCGCGGCCGACCAGCACCTTGGCCACGCCGTGGGCGGCGGCCATGCGCAGGATGGTCTGGATCGCCTCGCGGTTGAAGAAGCGGCCATCGCCGCCGAGCACCAGGGTACGGCCGCTGCAGTCGCCCAAGGTCAGGAAAATCGCCTCGACGAAGTTTTCGAGATAGCCGGGTTGCTGGAACTCGGTCACCTTCTTGCGCAGGCCCGAGGTGCCGGGACGCTGTCCGGCGAAGGGTTGGGTGGCTACCGTTTGAATCGTCATGTTGCGCTCCTGTTGATGCATGGGTTTGTTGTCAAACCATTACAATACGACAGGAACGCAAAACACGTCGCAATTATCGCGTGGCCTGCTTGGCGTTGTCGGTGACGAACAGCGTCAATACCGCTGCCAGTACCATGCAGGCACCGCCCAGCACCAGCGTGAGGATCGCATGGCCGCCGAACAGGTGCTTGGTGAAGAAGCCGAGCAGCAGGCCGCTGACGATCTGCGGGATCACCACGAAGAAGTTGAACAGGCCCATGTAGTAACCCATGCGGCTGGCCGGCAGCGCACCGGCCAGGATCGCGTACGGCATGGTCAGGATGCTGGCCCAGGCCAGGCCGACGCCGATCATCGGCAGCATCAGCATCGTGATGTCGATGCCGAACACATGCGCCAGCACCTGGCGGTCGTGGATGAAGAACAGGCTGGCGAGCGACAGGCCGCCGATCGCCAGGCAGACCGCGTGGCAGGCCTTGCGGCTGGTGGCGCGCGCCAGCACCGGCAGCACGAAGGCGGCCAGCGCCGAGATGCCGTTGTAGACCGCGAACATGACGCCGACGTAGTTGGCGGCTTCCTGGTAGGCGCTCGATTGCGCATCGGTGGTGCCGTAGACGCTGTCGGCGATCGCGGTGCCGGTATAGATCCACAGCGAGAACAGGGCGATCCAGGTGAAGAACTGGACGAAGGCCAGCTGCACCATGGTCTTCGGCATCTGGGCAAAGCCGCCGACGATCTCGCGCAGCGCCACGCCGAAACCGCGCGACGCGCGGCGCTGGGCCTGGAAGCGCTCCATGTCCGGCGGCGGCAGTTCGGTGGCGGTGAACACGGTCCAGCTGACGGCCACCAGGAACACCAGGCCGCCGAGGTAGAAGGAGTAGCGCACCGTGTCGGGAATCGCGCCGGCCACCGGCGTGTTCGAGACATGCATCACCTCGGAGAAGAAGGTCGGCAGCAGCGATGCGATCACCGCGCCGCAGCCGATGAAGAAGGTCTGCATCGCGAAGCCGGCGGTCTGCTGCGACGGATCGAGCTTGTCGCCGACAAAGGCGCGGAACGGCTCCATCGATACGTTGATCGCGGCATCCAGCATCCACAGCACCGCTACCGCCATCCAGACGGCGGCGGAATTCGGCATCAGGAATAGCGCGATGGTGGCGAAGATCGCACCGAGGAAGAAGAAGGGACGGCGGCGGCCCCAGGTCGGGTGCCAGGTGTTGTCGCTGAGGTAGCCGATGATGGGCTGCACCAGCAGACCGGTGACGGGTGCGGCCAGCCAGTACAGGGACAGGTCGTCCATGTTGGCGCCGAGGGTGGCAAAGATACGGCTGGTATTGGCGTTCTGCAGTGCGAAGCCGAACTGGATGCCGAAGAAGCCGAAGCTCATGTTCCACAGCTGCCAGAACGACAGGCGCGGTTTGAGCGAGTGAAGTTGCATGTCCATCTTTGTCCCCTGATGGTGCCCGGACGTATGCCAGACTACCTGATGTAGCAAAATAACATGGGGATTGACGAGTGTCAATTCACACAACAGTCAGGGGACGATGAAATTATGTAGTCAAACAACAGGATCACGAACGTAGGGTGGACGGCTCCACCGCTACGTCTGAATACCGTTGTCACATACGCCGTCCACGCGTGACGGTAACGTCATGTTGGCCGCGACCGAAGGGAGGCTAACATGACGCAAGCGCCACGCGTGGACGGCATTTAGGCAGCAGGCTCAATACCCGGACGGGTACAGCCGTCCACCCTACCGACGCGGCTTCTTGTCCGCGAACTTGCGCTTGGCGGCCGGCTTCTTTTCCGGCGGTTCCTCGCCGTCGCGCGTGATGCCCAGCTGCTGCCCCGCCACCCACACCTTCTTCAGGTGGTCGACCAGGTCCTGCGGCAGGTCGGCCGGCATGTCCAGGGTGCTGAAGTCGTCGTAGATCTCGATGCGGCCGATTTCCTTGGACGCGATGCCGCCTTCGTTGGCGATGGCGCCGACGATGTTGCCCGGCTTGACGCCGTGCGCGTGGCCGACTTCGATGCGGTAGGTGGCCATGCCCGGTTCCGGTGCGCGCGCCACGCGTTCCTTCCGGAAGCCCTGGCGGCCTTCCCCTTCGCGCGGTGCGAAGCCTTCGCGGCCAGCGCGCGCCGGGCGCTCGTCGCGCTCGAACGAACGCTCGCGGCCCTCCGCACGCGGCTCGCGCTCGCGCGGCTCGAAGGCCGGCTTGGCCTCGCGGTCCGGCTTCTCGATCAGCAGCGGCTCGTCGCCGCGGTACAGCTTGGCCAGCGCGGCGGCGATGTCGATCGCCGGCACGTTCTGGTCACGCTCGTATTCTTCGATCAGCGAACGGAACACCTCCAGGCCGCCGGCGGCCAGGGTCTCGCCGATCTGGTCCTTGAAGCGGGCGATGCGCACGTCGTTAACCGCCTTGACGGTCGGCAGTTTCAGTTCGGCCACCGGCTGGCGCGTGGCGCGCTCGATCGACTTCAGCAGGCCGCGTTCGCGCGGCGTGATGAACAGGATCGCCTGGCCGCTGCGGCCGGCGCGGCCGGTGCGGCCGATGCGGTGGGTATAGCTTTCCGGGTCCGACGGCACGTCGTAGTTGATCACGTGGCTGATGCGCTCCACGTCCAGGCCGCGTGCGGCGACGTCGGTGGCGACCAGGATGTCGATCTTGCCGTTCTTGAGCTGGTCGATGGTGCGCTCGCGCTGCTGCTGGGCCAGGTCGCCGTTGATGGCGGCGGCCAGGAAACCGCGCGCCTGCAGCTTGCTGGCCAGTTCTTCGGTACCGAGCTTGGTGCGCGCGAAGATGATCATGCCGTCGAAGGGCTCGGCTTCCAGGATGCGCGTGAGTGCCTCGATCTTTTGCAGGCCGGCCACCAGCCAGTAGCGCTGGGTGATGTTTTCGGCGGTGCCTGTCTTGGCGGCGACCGTGACTTCCTGCGGCTCGCGCAGGTAGGTCTTGGCGATGCGCTTGATCGCCGGCGGCATGGTCGCCGAGAACAGCGTGGTCTGGCGCGTCTCCGGGGTCTGCTGCAGGATCTGTTCGACGTCGTCGATGAAGCCCATGCGCAGCATCTCGTCGGCTTCGTCGAGGATCAGGGTCTTCAGCTGCGACAGGTCGAGCGACCCCTTTTCGATGTGGTCGATCACGCGGCCCGGGGTGCCGACCACCACGTGCACGCCGCGGCGCAGCGCCGCCAGTTGCGGGCCATAAGCCTGGCCGCCGTAGATCGGCAGCACGTGGAAGCCCTTGATGTGGGCCGCATAGCTCTGGAAGGCTTCGGCCACCTGGATCGCCAGTTCGCGCGTCGGCGCCAGTACCAGCGCCTGCGGCGCGGTCAGCTTGGTGTCGATCTGGGCCAGCACCGGCAGCGCGAAGGCGGCGGTCTTGCCGGTGCCGGTTTGCGCCTGCCCCAGCACGTCGCGGCCTTCCATCAGCAGCGGAATGGTGGCCGCCTGGATCGGCGATGGCGTTTCGTAGCCGACTTCCTTGAGCGCCTTGAGGATGGGCGCGGGAATATTCAGGTCGGCAAACGTCTGGAGCGGGGTTTCAAGCATGAAAGAAAATCTCGTAAAAAGCAAAAACGTTCGGGGTCAGAGCCCGGTTTTCACGGTTGGGCTCTGACCCCGACTGATTAAAACACTGTAGTTTACTCGTTCAAGGGCTGGACGCTGTGATTATTTGAGATAAATGCCTGTTATTTAACGCTTTGCTGTGGCAATTGCCCTTATGAATTCCTTATGCGAAGGCATCACATCGACGCATTTGCCGACCACGCGTTCGATATTTCCGAGAAAATCGCCCAGTTCCTTGTCGCTCAACAGGTCCACCAACGGGTTGTAGCCTGCGGTTTGGACGCCCTGCCCGTGCAACACCTGCTGCCAGCCGATCTCCGTGAAGAGTTCGTTGTTTTCTCGCACCACCCGCCCCTGCGCTCCATATAAATCCAGCTTGCGGCGCAGCGTATCGGGAATGGCCATCGTGCGCATATGGTCCCAGAACGGCGTGTCGCTGCGCTCGGTCGCGTGGTAGTGCAGGATGATGAAGTCGCGGATACGCTCGACCTCGAAATCGCACTGGCGGTTGAACTCGTCGATGTCGGCCTGGTGGAAGCCGGCGTCCGGGAAAAAGCTGACCAGGCGCGAGATCGCCGACTGGATCAGGAAGATCGAGGTCGATTCCAGCGGCTCCAGGAAGCCCGACGACAGCCCGACCGCGACCACGTTCTTGTGCCACGCCTTCTTGCGCTTGCCGGCGGTGAAGCGCAGCAGCTTGGGTTCGGCCAGCGGCTTGCCGTCCAGGTTCTTCATCAGGATGGCCGCCGCTTCGTCGTCGCTCATGAAGCGGCTCGAAAATACGTGGCCGTTGCCGGTGCGGTGCTGCAGGCCGATACGCCATTGCCAGCCGGCCGGGCGCGCGCTGGCGCGCGTGTACGGGAGCAGGTCGCCGCCCGATTCGCATGGCACCGCCCAGGCGCGGTCGCAGGGCAGCCAGTGGCTCCAGTCCTCGAAACCGGTATTCAGCGCCTGCTCGATCAGCAGGCCGCGGAAGCCCGAGCAATCGAGGAACAGGTCGCCCTCCACCACGCTGCCGTCTTCCAGCGCGACCGCTTCGATGAAGCCGTCGCGGGGTCCGCCATTCAGACGCTGGCGTACCTGCACGATCTTGCCTTCGGTGCGCACCACGCCGTGCTTCTCGGCGTAGGTGCGCAGGTAGCGCGCGTACAGGCCGGCATCCAGGTGGAAGGCGTAAACGATGTCGGCCAGCGGCGAATTGGCCATCTCGGGCGACGGCCGTATGAATTTGTTCGCATGCGCCGCCATGCGGTTGATCGAATAATGCTCGAGGTCGGGCGCCTGGCCGGCCCGGTAGGCCTTCAGCCAGTACTGGAAGAAGTCGACCGTTTCAAGGTCCTGGCCGAACCGGCCGAAGCCGTGCATGTAGCGCTCGCCGATTTTGCCCCAGTCGGTGAATTCGATGCCGAGCTTGAAGGTGGCCTTGGTCTCACGCATGAACTCGTCCTCGTTGATGCCGAGGACGTTGTTAAACAGGCGCATCATCGGAATCGTGGACTCGCCGACGCCGACGCTGGAAATTTCGTCCGACTCGACCAGGCGGATGGCGTACTTGTTCTTCAGGAGGCGCGACAGCGCTGCAGCCGCCATCCAGCCGGCGGTGCCGCCGCCGACGATGACGATGTTCTTGAGTGGAGTCTGTTTGTTCATGGTTTCGCAGGATATACGAATATGACAAAGCCCCTCCACCGGGAACCGGGTGAGGGGCTTCTTTAGATCGTTTGACCGATCGGTGCCGATTACAGCTTGTAGTTCAGGCCAATCATCACGTTGCGGCCGAAGCGCTTGTCTTCGATGACGTTGTCCTTGGTCTTACGATAGCGCATGTACGGCGCATCGTTGACGTTGGTCATCTGCGCCAGCACGGACAGACCCTTCAGGCTGCCGGTCTGGAACTCGTAGCCGAGCTGCAGGTCGATCACTTTTTCGCCCTGGAAGTAGGTCAGTTCACGTGCACCGGAGTAGTCCGAGACTTCGCCGATGAAGTCCGAACGGTAGCGCTCTGCCACGCGGGCCGAGAAACCGGCCTTCTCGTAGTACAGCGTCAGGCTGGCTGCACGCTTGGACAGGCCCGGCAGGGCCATCGAACCCGAACCGCCGTTGGTGGTGTCCGGCAGGGTGACGGCGCTGCTGTTCTGGGCGACGTTGGCGACCACGCCGAAACCGTCCAGGTAGCGGGTGACCAGGCTGAACGGCAACGATGCCGCGAATTCCACACCCTTCATGTTGCCGCCCGAGCCGTTGACCGGCGCGGTGTAGATACCGATGTTGCTCGGCGCGCGCACCGTGGTCGGCAGCAGGTAAGGCGTGAAGTCGGTGCTCTGGCCGCCGGTCACGATGTAGGTATCGAGCTTGCGGTAGAACGCGGCCGCGCTGACGTAGGCCTTGTTGTCCCAGTATTTTTCGTAGGACAGGTCGACGCCCTTGGCGCGGAACGGCTTCAGTTGCGGATTGCCGCCACTGCCGGAATATTCGTTCCTGGTCGTATCCAGGCCGAAGGTCTTCGAGGCGCGCATGTCGTTCAGGGTCGGACGGGCCATGATCTTCTCGGCCGAGAAGCGCAGGGTCTGCTGGTTGCCCAGGTCGCCGATCAGGTTCAGGGTCGGCAGCACGTCGTTGTAGCTGGTGCCGTCGGTGTAGGTGCCGGTCGGACGGTTGGCATCGGTGGTGCCCGGGACCGAGTTATCCACCGAGAACGCTGTCGACTCCTGCTGGGTGTGGATCACTTGCAGGCCCAGCGAGCCACGCACCGGGATGCGGCCCACCTGGGTGTCGATACCCAGCTTGGCGAACGCGGTCGAGATCTTTTCGCGGACGGTCCAGTCCTTGTTGTAGATCTCCGGATGCAGCTTCTGGTTGATATCGTAGATACCCAGGTTTTGCAGCGGGTTGAAGGTGATCATGTTGATCCCGCTGGCACCGGCCGGGGCACTGCCCGAGCCGCTCGGGTACGGCGCCGAGGCGAACGGATTGCTGCTGCCGGCGATCGACAGCAGGTTCTCGGTGTAGTCGCGGGTCTTCGAACGGTTGGTCACGTTGACGCCGAAGTTGGCCTTGTTGAACACCCAGGCATTGTCCAGGTCACGGGTCAGGTCGAAGCGGATCGCGCCCAGCTTGTCGTACACGTGCGGGAACTTGACGTAACCGGCCTGGGTTTGCGTACCGCCCCAGCCCTGGGCGTCGGTCAGGCGCACGCTGTTCGGATCGGCGTAGTTGACGCCGGTAGTGAAGATCTGGCTGCCGGCGGTGAAGCCGACGGTGTCGAAGGCGTTTGAAGTACCGTAGGTTTCGATGTTGGCGCCGTTACGCTCGGCCGAGTTCCACGACAGGTCGAGGTTGGCGCTCCAGTCGCGGTTCAGCTTCAGCTTGTTGTTCCAGCCGATCGACTTGCTGGTGTCGCTGTACGCTTCGTTATCGTTGCGCAGCACGGCGCGCACGTTGTTGAACGAGCCGGCGGTGACGGTGTTGCCCGACAGCGTAGGATTGATCAGCTGGCCCGGACGGTCGTACAGCGTGGTGGCCGGGTTGTCCGACAGCGGCAGCTGAATACCGTGGGTCGCGGTGTCGCGGTCATAGCGCGAGTAGAACAGGTCGATGGTGCTCGAGAATTCGCGGCTCGGGCGGAACTGGAGCACGCCCATCAGGCCGTTGCGTTCCTGCGTGTAGACCTCGGTGAACGCTTCCATGCCGGTGTACGGGATGTTGACGGTCTGGCCGTTGTAGGTCGTGGTGCCGCTGCCCCAGGAGCCGAAGCGGGTCTGGTCGCCGGTCTTGCCCTGCAGGCGGGTGAAGCCGAAGGCGATACCGACGGTGCGGTTCTGGAACTGGTCGATGTACGAGAAGGTGGAGCGGTTGCTGTAGCCATGGGTATCCATGCCCAGGCCGGTCTTCTCGCGGCGGTAGTTGACCGCCATCGTGCGTTCCTTGAAGTCCAGCGGACGCACGGTCTGCATGTCGATGGTGCCCGACAGGCCCTGGCCCATCAGGCCGGCGTCCGGGGTCTTGTATACGGTCACGCCGGACAGCATCTCGCCCGGGTACTGGTCGAATTCGACGTTGCGGTTGTCGCCGACGGACACTTGCTCGCGGCCGTTCAGCAGGCCGGTCGAGAAGGCTGGCGACAGGCCGCGGATCGAGATGACCGATGCGTTACCGTGCTCGTCGCGCTGGGCGGTCAGGCCCGGCAGGCGCGAGATCGATTCGGCGATCGACTGGTCCGGCAGCTTGCCGATGTCTTCCGCCGAAATCGCTTCGACGATGGAATCGTTGTTTTTCTTGACCGAGATCGCCGCTTCGATACCGCGGCGGATACCGGTTACTTTCACGGTCTGGACGCCGGCATTGCCATTGTTCGCGGCAGCGTCACCGCTGCTCTGTGCCACCGCCTGGCTGGTGGTCTGCTGTTCCTGCGCGAAGGCAGCCTGGGTCGCCAGTGCCATGAAGACGGCGCAGCCTGCTGCAACCGGACGGAGTTGGAATGCAACATTGCCCGGCACGTTGCGCGCCGAGCGCTTGTTTGCGAAAAGGTTCATTTGTCCCCTCGAATACATTTAGAACTACATTTTTCCCGCAAACACCGGCCGGAAGCCAACAACACGGGATCCTCGAATAAACGTTTCTTAGACGTTCTGTCAATGATTCTGTACTAAAACTAGATGCACTGTCAACGAGACTTGCCTTTGACTACTTAGATGTAAAATTTTTACGTGAATTTCTGCAAAACAGGGGGTTTAACGTTGTATTCGAGCTACAAACGTAGGTATTTGTTATTGTAGTCGTACTACAACCCTGTTGATTCGCACCAACATAATGCAAAAATGCACTGAATTAGTGCAAAACTACGTAGTAGGTTTACCGAATGGTGGGACGATTGGGCAGCGTCCGTTGACTTTTCCTCCATCCGTAGTTGTAGCAAAACTAGCCAACAAATTTTGCGTGTGCGTTGTCCGCACCTCTGCCCTGTAGTATTCTCGCGGCAATAATAAGCAAACAGCATATTTTTCTGAGGAAAACAAGTCCAGTGGGCCTGTAGTTTGGCTACTTGACCTTGGGGTCGCTCAGCCCTTTCTATCCTGGAGACATCAATGAACAAGACCCTTGCCCGCCTGCTCACCCCTTTGCTTGCGAGCGGCGCTCTGCTGGCTGCCGGCGCCGTCCAGGCACAGGCACCGGCCATCGACCACATGGATCCGCCGTTCTGGTGGGCCGGCATGCAGCACAAGGGCTTGCAGCTGATGGTCCACGGTCCGGCCATCGCCGCACTGGAACCGACCCTGAGCTACCCGGGCGTGCGCATCGCCTCGGTTAGCCGGGTCGCCAGCAAGAACTACCTGTTCATCGACCTGCTGGTGGATGCCGACGCCAAGCCGGGCAGCTTCGACATCGTGTTCAAGGGCGCCGACGGACGCAGCACGACGTATGCGTACAAGCTGCTGGCACGCGAGCCGGGTTCCAGCCAGCGCAAGGGTTTCGACACCAAGGATGCGATCTACCAGATCATGCCTGACCGCTTCGCCAACGGCGACCCGAAGAACGACAGCGTCGCCGCCCTGCCCGACAAGCTCGACCGCAAGCTGGGCCACGGCCGCCACGGCGGCGATATCCAGGGCATCATCGACCATCTCGACTACATCGAAGGCCTGGGCTTCACCCAGCTGTGGCCGACGCCCCTCGTCGAAAACGACATGAAGGCCGCCTCGTACCACGGCTACGCCGCCACCGATCTGTACAAGATCGACCCGCGCTACGGCAGCAACGAGGACTTCAAGCGCCTGTCCACCGAAGCGCGCAAGCACGGCATCGGCCTGATCCAGGACGTGGTGCTGTCGCACATCGGCTTGAACCACTGGTGGATGAAGGACTTGCCGACCCCGGACTGGATCAACCACCCCGGCACCTTCGTGGCGACCCGGCATGCCCACACCGCGGTGCACGATCCGTATGCGTCGAAGGAAGACGCCGACAACTTCACCACCGGCTGGTTCAGCCCCGGCATGCCGGACATGAACCAGACCAATCCCTACGTCGCCAACTACCTCATCCAGAACAATATCTGGTGGATCGAGTACGCCGGCCTCACCGGCCTGCGCATCGATACCTTCGGCTATTCCGACGGCGGCTTCCTGAGCGAATACACGCGCCGCCTGATGCAGGAATACCCGAACCTGAACATGGTCGGCGAAGAATGGAGCAAGCTGCCGTCGCTGGTCTCGCACTGGCAGCGCGGCAAGGTCAACTTCAACGGCTACGTCAGCTCGATGCCGAGCCTGATGGACTTCCCGCTGACCGAAGCGATGCGCGACGCCCTGGCCAAGAAGGACGGCGGCAACATCTTCAACGACGTCTACGAGACCCTGTCGCAGGATTACCTGTACCCGGACCCGAAGCGCCTGGTGCTGTTCGAGGGTAACCACGACACCGCGCGCATCTTCAGCGTGGTGAACGAGGACTACGACCGCTACCGCATGGACATCGCCTTCGTGATGACCATGCCGCGCATCCCACACTTCTATACCGGCGACGAACTGCTGATGACCAGTACCGTCGGCACCCGCGACGACAACAGCTACCGTCACGACTTCCCGGGCGGCTGGGCCGGCGACAAGGTGAATGCCTTCACCGGCGCCGGCCTGACGGCGCGCCAGCGCACGGCCCAGGACTTCGTGCGCAAGCTGGTCACCTGGCGCAAGAACAGCCCGGTCATCCATGACGGCAAGCTGATGCACTACGCGCCGGAAAACAATACCTGGGTCTACTTCCGCTACGACGAACAGGCGCGCGGCGTGAAGAAGGTGATGGTGGCGATGAACGCGAACGCCAAGGAAATGGTGTTGCCGGCGGCGCGCTTCCACGAGATGCTGGACGGCGTGGCATCCGGACGGGACGTATTGAGCGGCAAGACGTACACTCTCAAGGACGAGATCCGCCTGCCTGCCAAGTCGGTGCTGATCCTGGAACTCTGATCGATGCGCGCCGTTCCCCACCCTACCCGAGACGCCTCATGAACAAGACCGTGATCGCCCTGGCCGCCCTGCTCGCCGTGCTGGTCCTGACCGCCCCCACCGCGCCTGCCGCGCCTGCCGAAGCGGTGCCGCTGAAGTACGACATCTACGTGCGCGGCGCCTTCAACGGCTGGGGCACCGACAACTTGCTCGCCTACAAGGGCAAGGGCATCTATGAGGCGGATGTGCTGGTCAGTCCGGGCAACCATGCCTTCAAGATCGGCAGCAAGGACTGGAGCGCGGAATGGGTCGCCGATCCGGCGGCCAGCGTGCGGGTCGACCTGGAACGCGCCTATCCGCTGGCGACCCAGGCCGGTCCCGAGGATTACCTGTTCACCCGGCAGACCGCCACCTTCCGCTTCCGGGTCGACGTGAGCGACCGGGCCAGGCCGGTACTGAGCGTGACACGGCTGCCGGCGCCGGCGCAGACCGCGACGCTCGATCCGCACAAGGATGCCGCCGCCACCCGCACCCTGGACTTTGCGACCTGGGACGGCAAACAGGAGCACGCACGCTTTTCCAGCCCCGATCCGGCGGCGCCGCTGCGCACCTACGTGCACTCGACCACGATGCAGCTGCGCGACCCCGGTCCGCAATTCGCCTCCTACCAGGAAGACGCCGCCCTGCCCCGGGTCCGCAGCGGCAACCTGGCCTTCGACGCCCTGTTCGCGCTGGCCGTGCACGAGATGCGCCAGGATTCGGTCAAGGAAATCCGTGACGGTAACTACAACGGCAACGCGCCGATCCCTTGCGACTGCTTCGAGACCGGCGAGAAATGGCATTACGTGTGGACGCGCGACCTGTCGTATGCGGCCGAGCTCGGCCTGGCGATGCTGGATCCGCAGCGCGTGCGCAATTCGCTCGAGTTCAAGCTGTCCGGCTGGCGCGACGGCGTCACCAAGGCGGCGCACGTTGCCGGAACGGCGGACGGCCTGCAGATCGTGCAGGACACCGGCAGCGGCGGCAGCTGGCCGGTCAGCACCGACCGCGTGACCTGGGCCTTCGCGGCCGAGGAAACGCTCAACAACCTGGCGCCCGCCGAGCGCCCGGCCTTTGCCGCCAGGGCGCTGCAGGCGCTGTCGAACACGATCGAGAACGACCGCCTCGCCGCCTTCGACCAGGCGACCGGCCTGTACACCGGCGAGGAATCCTTCCTCGACTGGCGCGACCAGAGCTACGCGGCGTGGATCCCGAGCGACCTGGCCTCGATGGCCAGCAGCGCCGCGCTGTCGACCAACGTCGCCCACTACAAGGCCTTGACGCTGGCCGCCCAGCTGGCGCGCGAACAGGGCGACCCGGCGCGCGCCAAGCGCTACGGCGACTGGGCGGCGGCACTCAAGCGCAGCATCAACACGCGCCTGTGGCTGCCCGACGAAGGCATGTACAGCAGCCTCACCGCCGCCCACTTCGACGGCGCGCCGCTGCACAAGTTCGACTGGCTGGGCCAGGCGCTGGCGATCGTCACCGGCGTCGCCGACGGCGAACGCGCGCGCAGCATCCTGGCCCGCTATCCGCACGGCCCGATGGGCGCACCGGTGATCTGGCCGCAGCAGCAGGGCATGCCGGTCTACCACAACCGCGCCATGTGGCCGTTCGTGACGGCTTACGGCCTGCGCGCCGCGGCCCTGGGCCGCCACGCCGGCGTCGCCGATGCCGCCTACGATGCGCTGATCCGCGGCGCGGCGCTGAACCTGTCGAACATGGAAAACCTGGAGTGGCTGTCGGGCCAGCCGGTGCTGCTGGACGAAGCGCATCCCGAACTGATCGGCCCCGTCATCAACTCGCGCCGCCAGCTGTGGTCCGTCGGCGGCTATATCGGCATGGTGGTGCGCAACGTGTTCGGCGTGTCGGCCACGGCCGCCGGCATCCGGCTGCAGCCTTTCGTCACCACCCGACTGCGCGCCGGCATGATCGGTGCGGACGGCGTCGCCACGCTGCGCAACCTGCGCCTGCGCGGCCATGCGATCGACGTCACGCTGCATCTGCCGGCGGATGCGGGCAGCAATCACGCCGCGGGCATTTACGCGGTCGAAGGCATCCTGCTGAACGGCCAGCCCGCTGGACCGGACATCCGCTGGGACCAGCTGCGCGCCGAAAACACCATCGAGATCCGCTTCGGCAAGGCAGCCGCCGACGCCCAGCCGATGCGGCGCGTGCAGGCCGACCCCTACCGTGAAGATCCGGCCGTGTTCGGCCCGCGCGAGCCGGTTGTCAAGAGCATGACGCGCGACGCCGCCGGCCATCCGGTGCTGACGGTCGGCGGCCCTGGTGAAGCGGCCGGCGTCACCTACAACGTCTACCGCGACGGCAAACCGGTCGCACAGGGGCTGGCGGCCGGCGCCTGGACCGACCGCGGCGCCCCCGCCAACGCCTGCTACGCCGTCGAAGCGCAATTCGGCGCGGGCGCCAACCGCAGCCACCACAGCCAGCCGCTCTGCATCGGCAGCGTGGTCGACATCGCCGCCACCGACGCCCGCGTCGCGGCAAGCGTGGCGCTGGCCGGCCCGAATGCCCGTTTCGCCGAAACCCACCTGGCCAACTGGGGCAAGCCGGACGACCATTTCGCGGTGCGCGACGTGCGCGTGCCGCAGGATGGCGACTACGCCGTGCAGGTGCGCTACCACAATGGCGCCAACCAGGTGAACCTGGGCATCAGCGGCGGCGTGAAGTGGCTGACGGTGAAGGACGGGGCCGGCGCCATCGTGGCGCAGGGCGTGGTGCAGTTGCCGCACGCGCGCATCGACAAGGCGAATACGCCGACGGTGTTCTCGACGCCGCTGGCGGCGAAGCTCGCTGCGCACGCCAGCTACCGCATCGAGATGAGCGACTTCTTCAACATGAGCTATTTGGAGAGCAACAGCAGCTTCAGCGCCGCCGGCGGCGTCGAGGGGCCGTCGAACCGCTTCGATATCTACGGCGTGCGTTTGCTGCGGGTGCGCTGATTATCGGGACACGGCGCGGACACGGGCGCGAAAACGGCGCGCGGCGTCAGCGCCTCGAGCGCCTGCACGATGCGCGGCAGGCGCCCGTCGTCGTCCGGCGGCGCCAGGTCGATGCTGTATAGATTGGTGCCGGCGTCGCCCGGCGCCAGGTGCGTGAAGCGCTCGAAGCGCATCCCCATCTTGCGCAGCAGGTAATTGGAAGCGATGTTGTTCGGCGAGGTGATCGCCAGCACGCGCCGCAGGCCGAGGCTGGGCGCGAACCCGAGCACCGCGACGCCGGCCTCGAAGGCGTAGCCCTGGCCGCGCCAGGCGGGCAGGAAGGCGTAGCCGATGTCGACGCCATCCAGGCTGTCGCGCTTGATCAGGCCGCACATCCCGATCGGCACCCCGCCACTATCGCGCAACTCCACCACGTACAGCGAGTGGCCGCGCTCTTCCTGCATCGCGATCGGACCGGCCAGCAGGGCTTGCTGGGCATCCTCCAGCGTGCGCAGGCCGCGGTCGCCGATCTGCTCGACGAAGGCCGGGTCGTTCAGCAGCGCCAGGTAAAACGCAGCGTCGCCGGGTTCGACGGTGCGCAGGTTCAGGCGCGCGGTGGCGAGGATATGCAAGGGGTCCTCAGTCTTCCTCGGGAAGCGCCCAGCGGGCCGGGTCTTCCAGCAGCTTGTACATCACGTAGGCGTCGACGTAGCCCAGGCGGCGGTGGCGGTAGGCCTTGGGCAGGGTGCCGACGATCGAGAAGCCCAGCCGCTTCCACAAGTGGAGCGCGCGGCTGTTGGTGCTGACCACGAAATTGAACTGCATCGCCAGGAATCCCTGGCGCCGCGCCTCGCCGATACTGTGCTCGCCCAGCAGGTGACCGATGCCGACGCCCTGCGCATTCGGGCTGACCATATAGGAAGCGTTGGCCACGTGGGCGCCGCGCCCGAGCTGGTTGGGCTGCAGCCGGTACATCCCGAGGATGCGCTCGCCACCCTTGACAGCCACCCAGGTGGCGACGCCCGGCGCAAACCAGTAGTCCAGGGCGGCTTCGCGGCTGGTCGTGCCGTCGTGAACATATGTTTCTCCCTCGGCGACATGCGACTGGAAGATTGTCCACATGGCGTTGAAATCGGCATCGGTCGCTGGACGAACACGGATATCTGTCACTTGCTGGGCCTGCTTAAAGTATCGAAAGCGCAAGAGTTTACCACCAGGATTTGGCTGCACGGCTAGCGAATCTGACAGGTTTGACGACTATATTTTTGTGCAATTACAAGAGGAAATAGATGCTGCATCCAGGCATGCACGCTGCGGGAGGCGGCCCCCGCTTGTTGTATCATCCGCTCCTTCAAAAGAAAGACGCACATGCTCATCATCACCATCAAACAGGGCAAGGAAAAAAGCATCCTCGCCGGCGATCCCTGGATCTATGTCTCGGCCATCGACAAAGTCGACGGCAAGCCGCAGGAGCGCAACAAGCCGGGCGCCACCGCCATCGTGCAATCGTCGTCGCGCCAATTCCTGGCGCGCGCCGCCTACAGCGCCAAGTCGCAGATCGCCGCCCGCGTCTGGACCCTGCGCGAAGACGAGCCGGTCGACCATGCGCTGATCAAGCGCCGCGTGCAGGCGGCCGTGGAGCGCCGCGCCGGCGCGCTGCGCGCTGCCGATCCGCAGGCGCTGGTGCAGCTGGTCGACGGCGAAAAGGATGGCTTGCCGGGCCTGCTGGTGCACAGCGTCGGCGGCAGTACCGGTTACCTGACCTGCCAGTTCAATGCCGCCGGCGTCGATGCATGGAAGGTCGCGATCGTGCAGGCCCTGCTGAAAGCCACCGGCTGCCCCAACGTCTACGAACGCTGTGACGAGCTGCTGCGCAAGGGCGAAGGCCTGCCGGTGATCTGGCGCGCGCTGGCCGGCGACGAGCCGCCGCAGCGCTTGACTGTGCGCGAAGGCGGCCGCCTGGTGCCGATGGATATCCGCACCGGTTTCATCTACCCGCGCTGAGCTGCCACCCCTTCCTTGCTGATCAGGCCTCGCGCCCGAGCCGGAAATCCACCGTCTCGGGCCGACCCGGCAAACGCAGGCTGGCGCGCGCCCGCGGCGCCTCGCTGACGACCTGCCCGCGCCTTATCACCGCGCGCCGCGCCGCGCGCAGCCGGATCGCCTCGACCGGGCCGCCGGCGTCGAGCAATACCAGGTCGGCCTTGCAACCCGGCGCAATGCCGTAGCCCTGCAGGCCGAGAATGCGCGCCGGGGTCTCGGTCACGGCCAGGAAGCACTGGTGCATCGCGGCCTGGCCGGTCATCTGCGCCACGTGCAGGCCCATGTGCGCGACTTCCAGCATGTCGCCCGAGCCCATGCCGTACCACGGGTCCATCACGCAGTCGTGGCCGAAGGCGACCGGCACGCCCGCTGCCAGCAGTTCGGGCACCCGGGTCATGCCGCGCCGCTTGGGATAGGTGTCGTGGCGCCCCTGCAGCGTAATGTTAATCAGGGGATTCGCGATCGCCGCCACGCCGGACTCGGCGATCAGCGGCAGCAATTTGCTCACGTAATAATTGTCCATCGAGTGCATCGAGGTGAGGTGCGAACCGGTCACGCGCCCCTGCAGTCCGAGGCGCTGGGTTTCATACGCCAGCGTCTCGATGTGGCGCGACAGCGGATCGTCGCTTTCGTCGCAATGCATGTCGACCATCAGGCCCTGCTCCGCCGCGTATTCGCACAGCAGGCGCACCGACTCGGCGCCCTGCGCCATCGTGCGCTCGAAGTGCGGGATGCCGCCGACCACGTCCACGCCCATCGCGATCGCGCGCTTCAGGTTGTCGAAGGCGGTGGGACTGCGCAGCAGGCCGTCCTGGGGAAAGGCCACCAGCTGCAGGTCGAGGTAAGGCGCGACGCGCCGTTTTACCTCGAGCAGCGCCTCGACCGCCAGTAGCCGGTCGTCGCAGACGTCGACGTGGGTGCGAATCGCCAACAGCCCCCGCGCCACTGCCCAGTCGCAATACTGCAGCGCGCGTTCGATCAGCGCTTCCTGAGCTAGTTGCGGTTTCAATTCTCCCCACAGTGCGATACCCTCGAGCAAAGTGCCCGACTGGTTCACGCGCGGCAAGCCGTAGCTGAGCGTTGCATCCATGTGGAAATGGGCGTCAACAAACGGTGCCGAGACCAAGTCGCCGCCGGCGTCGATTTCGTGGGCCCCTTGCAACGGCAGGCTGGGACCGACCTCGACGATGGTGTCGCCGCGGATCGCGATGTCGATCTGCTTGCGGCCGTCGGCCAGGGTGGCGTTGCGAATGACGAGGTCCATTTTCTCTCCTTCGGCACAGGTAATGGGATCAGCTTATCACATCCAAAACTAATGCTGCGCCGCAAGATTTCCTTATAAAAACTGCACAGAATTTCCTTTTCAACCCTGATGAACGGCTTTACACTAGGTCTATTGCAGTGCGTCATAACCTGAACGAACAAGGAATTTCCGATGACTTCACTCCCCGATCGCCTGTCCGTCGTGCGCCCCCAATGGGAGGCCCAGCTCGACGCATTCCATGCGCTGACCACCCGCGCGCTCGACAGTGCCGAGCAGCTGTTTGCTCTCAACATCAAGACTTCGCGTGCCTCGGTGGAACAAGCCACCGGCACCCTGCGCCAGATGCTGCATGCGAGCGATCCGCGCGACCTGTTCGCCATCGGCAGCCAGGGCCAGTGGCAGCAGATGTTTTCCTATTCGCGTGAACTGATGGGCATCGCCATGGGCGCGCGCGAGCGCAACTGGAGCACCATCCCGATGCCCGTGCCGGCGCCGATGCCGATCCAGTCGCCGGCGCTGCTGGCGGCCCCGGTCGCGCACGTCGTCGAACAGGCCGGCATCGCGGTCGCCGATGCCGCCACCGTGACGACCGAGATCGCGACGGCCGCGGTCGAGAGCAATGCGGCGCTGGCCGAGGACACGATGGGCGTGGGCGACCAGACCTCGTCCACACCGGCGGAAGCGCCGGCCGCACCGGTGGAGGCACCGACCGAACTTGGCGCCGAAAAGACCGGCGAAGCGCCGTCCGAAGTACCGCCCGAACCGGATGCGGCCAAGCCGCCGGCCGATGCCGCGGCGGCCGATGCCGCCCCGGCCGATGCCGCGCCCGCCGATTCTGCTCCCCTGCAGGCCAAGGCGCTCGACGAGGAAACCAGCGCCAACGTCGATGCCCTGGTCGACATCGTGATCGCCGACGAGGCGCCGCCGGCCAAGGCCAAGCCGCTGGTCGAAGCCCTCAACGATCTGGCCCCCAAGCCGGTCGGCGCCGAGCATCCGCTCGCCTCGACCGTGCCGCTGGAAAACGGCAAGCACGTCGAACTGCCGCCGGTGGCGCCGCTCGACACCACCCCGCCGGTCCAGCTGAGCAACGGCCCGGCGTCGGAACGCCGCCGCACGTCGCGCAAGAAATCTTAAGTACTGCGCTTGACCATTGCGCCTGAGCACGGCGCGCGCTGTCCCGCTTGTGGGCGCCCCGCCTGCAAGGGCTGCTCAAAGGTAGTACATTAGCGGGCCTTGGCCCGCTTCCAACGATCCCTGAAAATCGCTGGCGGGCTTCGGCTCGCTTTCTTTTTTCAACGGGATAATCAATGGGTTTGGCTAGCCTGATCGGCGGCTTCGTGCGCCGGCATTGGCGTTCTTATGCGTCGTCGGCCGTGATGCTGTTCGGCGTATCGGTGTGCTCGGTGCTGGTGCCGCGCAAGGTCGGCGCGATGATCGACGGGCTGGCGGCGCACCGCCTCGGCGGCCACGATCTCACCATCCAGTTGCTGGAACTGCTCGGCCTCGGCCTGGCGATCTACGGCCTGCGCGTAGCGTGGCGGCTGCGTTTGTATTCAGCGGCCTACCGCCTCGGCGTCGAGCTGCGCACGCGCCTGTATGCGCGGCTGTCGGCCCAGGGCCCGGCCTTCTACCAGCGCCAGCGCACCGGCGACCTGATGGCGCTGGCCACCAACGACATCGACGCCATCGAACAGGCGTCCGGCGAAGCGATGCTGGCCGGCTTCGACGGCACGCTCACGCTGATCATGGTGCTGGGCATCATGCTGCTCGGTGTCGACTGGCGCCTGACCCTGATCGCGCTGCTGCCCTTCCCGTTGATGGGGGTGGCGTTCTGGCACATCTCGCGCCACATCCACACCGCATCAGCCGACTCGCTCACGCGCTTTTCCAAGCTGAACGACCACGTGCAGGAATCCTTGAGCGGCGTGCGCACGCTGCGCGCGCTCGGCCTGGAACAGCGCAGCAGCAAGCAGTTCTCGGAACTGGCCGCCGCCGCCGCAGACGCCAGCCTCACCGCCCAGAAATGGGAAGCCGCCTACGAACCGGCGGTCGGCCTGACCCTCACCGCCGCCACCGGCCTGACGCTCGGCCTGGGCGGCTACCTGGTGTGGCAGGGCCAGCTCACCATCGGTCTGCTGACCAGTTTTACCATGTACCTCGGCCAGCTGATCTGGCCGATGTTCGCGGCCGGCTGGGTGCTGTCGCTGATCGAACGCGGACGCGCCGCGCTGGCGCGCCTGGAGCCGCTGCTCGACGCCCCGCTCACGGTCGACGACCACGGCACCGTCCAGCAGCTGGCGCGCGGTCCGCTGGTGCTGAAGGACGTCAGCTTCACCTACGGCGGCCAGGAAGGGCAGCTTCCGCCGGCGCTGAACGACATCTCGCTGCGCCTGGAACCGGGCCAGACCCTGGGCCTGGTCGGCGCCACCGGTGCCGGCAAATCGACGCTGCTGCGGGTGCTGCTGCGCCAGGCCACGCCGCAGCGCGGCACGGTCACCTGGGGCGGCCATGCGCTCGACGAATACACGCTGGCGACGCTGCGCGCGGGCCTGAGCTGGGTGCCGCAGGAATCCTTCCTGTTCTCGGCCTCGATCGCCGAGAACATCGCACTGGGCCGCCCCGGCGCCTCGCGCGAGGAGATCGAAGGGGCGGCGAAAATGGCGGCCATCCACGACGACATCCTGCGCTTCCCCTACGGCTACGACACCCCGGTCGGGGAAAAAGGCATCACGCTGTCCGGCGGCCAGCGCCAGAGGGTGGCGATCGCGCGTTCGCTGCTGGCGCAGAGCAGCCTGCTGCTGCTGGACGACGCCCTGTCGGCGGTCGATACCGGCACCGAGACCAGCATCCTCGAGCACTTCGATGAATTGCGCCGCACGCGCCCGGAACTGTCGGTGATCATCGCCAGCCACCGCCTGTCGGCCGTGGTCAAGGCCGACCTGACGGTGGTGCTGCGCGACGGCCGCATCGTCGAATCGGGCACCCACGAACAACTGCTGGCGCGCGACGGCTGGTATGCCAGCCAATGGCGCTATCAACAACTGGAGGCCAGTCTCGATGCAGTCTGACGCAGACAACGACAAGACCAAGGGCGCATCGAAGGACCAGGCCTTCCAGGCGCTCGGCCTGCTGCGGCGCGCCGCGGAACCCGACCGCGTCCACCTGAAATGGGCCACCGGCTGGCTGATCGTCGCCGCCGCCCTCGAGGTGCTCGGCCCCCTGCTCGGCAAGAAGCTGATCGACGACCACCTGCTGCCGCACCACCTCGACTGGACCCGCATGGCGTTGCTGCTGGCAGGTGTGCTGCTCACCGGCTGGGCCGCGTCCTGGCTGCGTTTCCTGCAGCTGGTGCGCCTGTCCGGCCTGGCGATGCGCTCGGTACAGCGCCTGCGCGAATGGGTGTACGGCCACGTGCTGCGCCTGCCGATGGCCTTCTTCGACAAGGCCATCACCGGCCAGCTGGTCAGCCGCGTCACCAACGACACCGAAGCCGTCAAGACCCTGTACATCCAGGTGCTGTTCGTGATCCTCGACAGCAGCATCGTGCTGGTCGGGACCTCGATCGCGATGGCCTGGCTCGACTGGCGCCTGATGCTGATCGTGCTGGCGCTGGTGCCGGCGGTGCTCGGCATCGTCTGGCTGTACCAGAAAACGTCGGCGCCGGCGGTCACGCGCGCGCGCGCCCTGCGCAGCGACATCAACGCCCAGATGGCGGAATCGATCGGCGGCATGAGCGTGCTGCAGGCGAACAATGCACAGCACCGCTTCGGCGAGCGCTTCGCCGGCACCAACCAGCAGCACTACACGGCGCGCGTGGCCGAGCTGCGCGCCAACGCCTTCCTGCTGCGTCCCGCGCTCGACTTCCTCAACGTGGTGCTGCTGGCGGTGGTGATCTTCAGCTTCGGCCAGCGCAGCCTGAACGGGGTCGAAGTCGGCGTGCTGTACGCTTTCATCAGCTACATCGCGCGCGTGGTCGAGCCGCTCATCCAGATCACGATGCAGTTCAGCGGCCTGCAGCAGGCGGTGGTCGCCACGGCGCGCGTGTCGGCCCTGCTCGACGAGACCGGGGCGCCGGAACATGGACGCCGTCGAGCCGCCGAAGGGCGCAAGGCCGATGGCCCGTCGAACATCGACCCGAATGCGCCGGCGGTCCGCGTGCGCAACCTGAACTTCGCCTACATCGAAGGCCAGACCGTGCTGCACGATCTGTCGCTCGAGATCCCGCGCGGCGCCTTCGTCGGCATCGTCGGCCACACCGGCAGCGGCAAGTCGACGCTGCTGTCGCTGCTGCTGCGCTACTATCCGGCGACGCGGGGCAGCATCGAACTGTACGGCGAGCCGCTGGCGGCGATCGACAACGAACGCTTCCGCAGCGAAGTCGGCCTGGTGCCCCAGGACCCGTTCCTGCTGGCGGCGTCGGCGCGCGAGAACATCGACATGGGACGCGGCCTGTCCAGCGAGGCGATCGAGGCGGCGGCGCGCGCGGCCCATGCCCACGGCTTCATCGCGGCGCTGGAAAACGGCTACGATACCCCGCTCGGCGAAGGCGGCTCGCGCCTCTCGTCCGGCCAGAAACAGCTGATCGCGATTGCGCGCGCGCTGGCCGGCAAGCCGCGCGTGCTGTTGCTCGACGAAGCCACCTCGCGCATCGACAGCCAGACCGAGCAGATCGTGCAGCAGGCGCTGACCGAATTGCGCGGCAAGGTGACCATCATCGCCATCGCGCACCGGCTGTCGACGATCCGCGACGCCGACCGCATCATCGTTCTGAACCACGGCCGCATCAGCGAAGCCGGCAGCCATGACGAGCTGATGCACATCGAAGGCGGCCTCTACCAGCGGCTCTACCTGTTGCAGCAATTGGCCGCCTGATCCCGCCTTTTAACGACACATTTGCACCGTAACGGAGCAAATGTGTTTTGACATCCCTTTATGGCGTGTCTTTTTTTCGCATACGAGAGATAAAAAAACGTCTTTCTGCTATGCAACAGGCCTATAATCCCAAGCTTGGTTCCAAGACGGGTCGCAATTATTCTTGGGACAGCCTATCCTCGGGGAGAGCTATCTTGGCAGGCCTGCATTGCGCATCGCAATATCGAAGCAGCCGCGCGGTCTTGCGCGCGCCTCTGCTATCGCTCTTGCTGGCGTGGGGTACCGCTTTCGCTGCGGCCCCGGCAGCAGCGCCGGCCGCCGCTGCCACCTCGCCACTGCACAAGCAGCTGGCCGAGATCCAGGAAATCACCCGTGTCAACCCGCAGCGCGCGCTGCCGATGCTGGACAAGCTGGCTGCCGAACTGCCCACGGCCACGCCCGGCGAACGCGTCAATTTCCTCAGCCTGTCCTGCATCGCCCAGTACCGCCTGGGCCACAATGAACGGGCGCTGCCGCTGTGCGAAGAGGCACTGGTGTTGGGCCGCCGGCACAACGACGAGGATGCCATTGCGCGCGCCCTGCTGGCCAAGGCCTATGCGCTGTTCGCGATGAACGAGATGGCGCAATCGCACCAGCTGGTGTGGGAAGCCGAGAAGCTGGCCCTCGACAGCCAGGACCGCGAACTGCGCATCCGCGCCATGGTCTCGTCCGGCGAGTCGCATGCCGAGGACGGCAACTTCCCGAGCGCCCTGAACCGCATCCAGGCGGCCGTCACCCAGGCGCGCCAGAGCGGCGACCCCTTGTCCATCGTGATCACGCTGAATTCGCTGGCCTACCTGTACAACCAGATGCGCGAACCCGGCAAGGCCTTCGACGCGCTCGACGAAGCCTACCGCGCCGCCGAGACACTGAATTCGCCGGCACGCCTGGCGACGCTGAAGAACACGGAATACGGCGTCGCCATCGATTCTGGCCAGCTCCAGCGCGCCCTGAAGGTGATGCGCGAGGAACTCGAGCTGTCGCGCCAGATCGGCGCCGACCCGATGATCGCCACCGCGCTGGTCAACCTGTCCGACTGCAACCTCAAGCTGCGCAACCACCACGCCGCGCTGAGCTATGCCCAGCAGGCGCTGGAACAGGGCCGCAAGCTCAAGGACGAACGCGTGATGTCGACCGCGCGCCTGAACATCGGCCAGGCCTACCTGGCGATGGGCCGCCTCGCGGAAGGCAAGAAAAGCATCGAGGAAGGCATGGCCTGGTACGAGAAGTCCGGCCACAAGCCCGACCTGCAGATGATGCTGACCGAATACGGCGATGCGCTGGAACGCGTGGGCGATTACGCCGGCGCGCTGGGTGCCTACCACCGCGAGCGCGCGCTGTCGAACGAACTGTTCGAGAAGCGCCGCCAGAAGGCGATGCTGGAGCTGCAGGAAAAGTACGAAGCCGACAAGCGCCAGCGCCAGATCGAACTGCTGCGCCAGGAAAACCAGGTCAAGTCGACCGAGATCGACAACCGCCGCCTGCAGCAGCGCGTCTGGTGGCTGCTGGCCACGGTCTTCGCGCTGGCGTCGGCGATCGTCTTCATGTTGTACCGCAAGGTGCGCCAGGCCAACGCCCAGCTGGAAGAAAAGAACCAGGAACTGAAACAGCAGAGCGCGCGCGATCCGCTGACCGGCCTGTACAACCGCCGCCACTTCCAAGAATACATGCGCGGCCACCAGGACACCGAACGCCGCGGCGCCGGCCTGAACCCGCAGGGCGACGACATGGTCAGCGCCCTGTTCCTGCTCGACGTCGACCACTTCAAGCACATCAACGACACCTACGGCCACGGCGCCGGCGACGCGGTGCTGCGCGAGATCGCCGCCGGCCTGCGCGAGATCCTGCGCGAGACCGACATGATCGTGCGCTGGGGCGGCGAGGAATTCCTGGCTTTCCTGCCTGCGGTGCCGCGCGGCGGCCTGGACGAGGTCGCACTGCGCCTGCTGAGCGGCATCCCGGCGCGCACCATCGACTACCAGGGCACGCCATTGTCGGTCAACGTGTCGATCGGCTTCGCCCCCTTCCCGCTGACGCGCGGCGCGGCACTGTCGTGGGAGCGCGCCGTCAACATCGTCGACATGGCGCTGTACCTGGCCAAGGGCCACGGCCGCAACCGCGCCTACGGCGTGCGCGGCATCAAGCGCCTCGATCCGGCGGCCCTGCTGGAAGTCGAACAGGACATCGAGCGCGCCCGCCGCGCGGGACTCGTCGATCTCTCCGTCGTACAGGGTGGCATGCCGGTGCTCAGGGCAGTATCCTAAGCGATCGGGATCAGCCCTTACCGTCGTCCCCGCATAGGCGGTGACGACTTACCTCAATGCGCGGCCTGCTGGATCTTCTCGCCGGCCTGCTCCACCTTCTTCCCGACCGCCTCGGTCGCCTTGTCCAGGTTGCGGCTCGCCTGCGCCGTCGCTTCCTTCGCGTTTTCGCGCGCCTGCGCGGCAACGGCATCGGCCTTCTCGACTTGCTCCTGTACCTTGCCGGCGACTTTGGCGCCGGCATCGTCGATGGCACGGCCCGCCTTCTCGGCAGGGCCGGTACCGTCGGCCTGGGGTTTGCAGCCGGCCAGCAGGAGCGTGGCCAGCAGCGTGGTGAATACGAATGTGCGGTTCATGATGGCCTCCTTTTTGTTATCAAGAATACACTGGAATGAGCACGGAGGGCGGACGGCTGCCGCCGCCGGCGCCAGCTGCACTTATTTGACGTTAATGAAGGGCACTGCGCCGCCGCCGGCCACGGTCGGCAGCTTGCCGTCCCACTTCTCGATCGCCATGCGCTGGTTTTCCATTTCGCGCAGGCGGATCAGTTCCGGCGTCACCTGCTGGCGCTGCACCGCCAGCGACTCGGCTTCGGCACGGGCCTGGGCCACGCGCTGCTTGGCTTCGACCTCGATGCGCTGCAGGTCGCGCTCGGCCTTCAGCTTCAGTTGCTCGGCCGTGGTCTTGGCTTCGATCGCGTCGTTGAAGGAGCGCGAGAAATTGAAGTTCACGATCGAGAACTCGTCCACCATGATGCCATGGCGCGCCAGGCGCTCGCGCAGCTGCGCCACGATCTGGTCGCGCACGTCGGTGCGCTTGGCGATCAGCTCTTCGGCGGTGAAGCGCGCGGTGACGGCCTTCACGGCTTCCTGCACAGCCGAGATGATGATGCGCTGGCCGGGTTCGTTGCCGAGATCGCGGAACACGGTGACGGCGCCTTCCGGCCTGACGTGGTAGTTCAGCGCCACCCGGGTGTGCACGGTCTGCAGGTCGCGCGAGGCAGCATCGCCGTCGCCCTCGCCCTTCTGGATCGACACGTTGACCAGGTTGAGCTTCTGCGCCAGCGGAATGCGGAAATGGATGCCTTCGCTGAGCACCTGGGTGCTCGGACTGCCGAAGGTCGTCATCACGCCCCGGTAGCCCGCCGGCACGGTGCCGAACGGCGCCAGCGCCCACAACACCATCAGCAGGACCAGGCCGCCGATGAGCCTTACCAACAACATGCCTTTCATGTCGCGTCCTTTCGATCAGTTCTGCCGCCCGGGTAATGGGCGCCAGGTCGTCGTTTATGTTGACGATGAGCAAAGTGTATAACCTGATAATCCTCAGAGAAATATAAATTTATGGGGTCTCGACTGCGTAAAAACCGAAGCTGCGCAACACCTGCCGTTCTGCTATCTGCTGGCTTACCCACCTTGCGTGCGCCGGACACGGCGCGATCCCACCATAATTCAATATCTATATGACACTGTTCAGTATTAATTCACGGGGGAAATAATGAAATTCACATCCGCATGTGCCGCTCTCGCACTCGCCGGCATGGCTGGCAGCGCCGCCTGGGCCGCACCGGCCCAGCCCACCCTGGAACCGGTCGCGCAGTTCGCGCACCAGGTGACCGGCGTCACCGTCAGCGAACGCGGCCGCATCTTCGTCAATTTTCCACGCTGGACCGAGGATGCGCCGGTGTCGGTGGCCGAAGTCATGAAGGACGGTTCGATCAAGCCCTACCCGGATGCGCGCTGGAACGCCTGGCGCAACGCGAACGGCGACGAGACCTCGCCGGCCGACCACTGGGTCTGCGTGCAGAGCGTGGTGGCCGACGGCCGCGGCAGCGTCTGGGTCCTCGACCCGGCGGCACCGGCCCACGAAGCCGTGATCCCGGGCGGACCCAAGATGGTACGCATCGATCTCGCCACCGACCGCGTGGCCCAGACGATCGCGTTCGACCAGTCGGTGGCGATTCCCGGATCCTACCTGAACGACGTACGCTTCTCCAGCGACGGCAAATTCGCCTTCATCACCGACTCCGGCCAGCGCGGCGCCCTGATCGTGGTCGAACTGGCCAGCGGCAAGGCCAAGCGCGTGCTGGACGGCCATCCGTCGACCCAGCCCGAGAAAGGCGTGGTCGTGCATTCGGACGGCAAGCCGGTCCGCTCGCCCGACGGCCGCAAGGTCCAGTTCGCCGCCGACAGCATCGCCTTGTCCGGCGACGGCTACCTGTACTGGAAGGCGCTGACCGGCAAGACGCTGTACCGGATCCAGGCCAGCGTGCTCGCATCGCGCGGTTTCCAGGGCCAGGACGTGGCCGGCGACGTGCAGTCCTACGGCCAGACCGGTCCGACCGACGGCTTCTGGATCGGCCACAAGAACGGCAAGCCGGGCAACCAGCTGTACGTCAGCCTGATGGAACACAATGCGATCGGCGTACGCGACCTGGCGCAGGGTGCGTCCGGCAGTCCGCGCACGCTGGTCCAGGATGCCCGCCTGCGCTGGCCCGACACCTTCAGCCAGGGTCCGGACGGCAGCCTGTACGTGACCACCTCGCGCATCCAGGATTCGGCCTTCTACAAGAAGGATGCGCCGCCGGCCCTGCCGACCCAGCTGTGGCGTGTGAAGCTGGGCGACTGAGCACAACTACCTCGGGCGCCAGCGCCGCAGCTTGCCGCGTCAGGCGAGCATCGTCAGCAGTGCGCCCGCGACGGCAACCGACAGCACCACGGCCAGGGGTGGCCATTTCCAGATAGCTAATAGAAGAAAGCCTGCCACCGCCACGGCAAAGTCCCTCCCATCCAGGACGGCGCCGGTCCAGACCGGGTCATACAGGGCCGCGCCGAGGATGCCGACGACCGCGGCATTCGCGCCGCGCACCGCATGCTGCGCTTGCGGCCAGGTCCGGAAACGGCGCCAGAACGGCAGCGCCGCATACACCAGCAGCAGTCCCGGCAGGAAGATCGCGACCAGCGCGACGATGGCCCCGGATGCCGCTGTGCCGATGCCGGCACCGATGCCGGCGCCCAAGCTGGCACCGAGGTAGGCGGCGAAGGTAAACAAAGGACCGGGTACCGCTTGCGCAAGGCCATAGCCGGCCAGGAAGCGGTCGTCCGCCAGCCAGCCGGTCCCGACCACTTCCGCGCGCAACAGCGGCAGCACCACATGGCCGCCGCCAAAGACCAGCGCGCCCGCGCGATAAAAAGCGCCGAAGATCGACGTGACGGACGCAGTGGCGGCGCCGGGCATGAGCACGGCCGCCAGCAGCAGGCCGAAGAACAGCGCCAGCGCCACGATGCCGCCCTTGTGCCCGCCCGGCGATCCGGAACGCGGCAGCGCGGCCACTACCTGGCCGCGACCCTGCCACATGCCGGCAAGGGCACCGGCACCGATGGCCGCCACTTGCCCGAACGAGCCGCCCGCAAAGACGACGATGGCGAGGGCCGCCAGCGCGATGCCGGCACGTGGACCGTCGGGCGCCAGCGAGCGCGCCATGCCCCAGACCGCATGGGCAACGACGGCGACGGCCACTAGTTTCAAGCCGTGGATGGCGGCCGCCGCCCAGGGACCGCTGAGGGCGGCGGCGCCCAGTGCGCAGGCGAACAGGATCAGCGCGGACGGCAAGGTAAAGCCGAGCCATGCGGCGCAGCCGCCTGCCAGGCCCTGTCCTCGCAACAAGCCCAAGCCGAATCCGACCTGGCTCGATGCCGGACCCGGCAAAAACTGGCAGAGCGCGACCAGGTCCGCATAGTCGGCTTCATCCAGCCAGCGGCGGCGCAGTACGAATTCGTTGCGGAAATAGCCGAGGTGGGCGGCGGGGCCGCCAAAGGCGCTCAGCCCGAGTTTCAGGAAGATCGCGAAGATCGCCAGGACGCTCTCTTGCCGCCGCTGGCCGGGTGCGTTGTGAAGAGGCGGCATGGCCATCGGGTTTATGGCGTCACCGACGGCGCCCGCTTCAGGCAACGCAGGGTAAAGGTCGAACGCGTATGCCGCACCCCCGGCAGTTTATACAGTTTCTGCCGCAAAAAACGCTCGTAGCCTTCGGTGCCCGCCACCGCCACCTTGATCAGGTAATCGTATTCGCCGGACAGCAGATAGGCCTCCATCACTTCCGGCAGCTCGGCCAGCGCATCGGAAAAGGCCTTGAAGATCTCGTCGTCATGGCGGTCGACCGTGACTTCGATGATCACGGTGTCCGGCATGCCCAGCGCGCGCTGGTCGAGCATCGCCGCGTAGCCGGTGATGTAGCCGCCCTCTTCCAATGCACGCACACGGTGCCAGCACGGCGTCGGCGACAAGTTGACGGTCTCGGCCAGCTTCTGGTTACTGATGCGGCCATCCTGGCTCAGGGTGCGCAGGATCTTGCGGTCGATTTCGTCGAGTTGGCCATCTTTCATGAAGCGTGTCCTTACGGGTTTTCGATGAATCAGAAAAGAAATATCTTCATTTTACCTTTTACGAAGATAAATCCTTGGAAAAACCCGCTGTTATCGCTATCGAACAAAAGCACATTCTATTCGTGCTGCCTTACCATTCTCGCGCGCGTTGATGTAACGCACAAAACACTGATGCGCCGAGCCACTTCCTTACCAGGAATGCGCTGCCGGCGCTTTGTTCACCCTCACCATCCATCGAGGAGTTTGCGTGTCCGAAGCCATTTCGCAGGGCAGTCTGGGCTACCGGGGCAATGCCTTTGCCGCCGAATTGCCGCTGATGTTCATTGCCCCCGCCCTGTTTGCCGCCAACCTGATCGTGGCGCGCTGGGCGCAAGGCGCCGGCATCGCACCGGTGTTCCTGGCCTTCGGGCGCTGGGCGCTGGCCTTCCTGATCCTGCTGCCGACCGTCGGCCCGCGCATGTTCGCGCTACGCCACACCCTGCTCGCCAACTGGCCGCGCATCCTGCTGCTGGCCAGCCTCGGCATGGGCGTGGCGGTGGCGCCGCAATACGTCGGCGCGCGCCATACCAGCGCCGCCAACATCGGCATCATCTTCGCCGCCTGCCCGGCGCTGGTCACCCTGATCGAGACCCTGGTGTGGCGCGTGCCGCTCGAGCGCAAGCAGGCCAGCGGCATGCTGCTGGCCATCTTCGGCGTGCTGATCGTGCTCTCCAAGGGCAACCCGGCCGCCCTCGGCCAGCTGGAATTCGGCCGCGGCGATCTGTGGGTGGTGCTGGCCGGCTGCGGCTGGTCGCTGTACACGGTATTCAACAAGCGCGTGCCGCTGCCGCCGCTACCGAGCACGGTCAAGCTGGCGTCGCTGATCGGCGGCGGCGCGCTGGTGCTGGCGCCGTTCGCCGCACTGGAAACCCTGCACGGCAACGTTCCCGATTTTGGCGACAGCCGCCTGTACATCGCGCTGGGCTTCCTGGCCGTCGTGCCGAGCCTGGGCGCCTACTTCTGCTTCGACCGCCTGGTGTCGCTGGCCGGCCCGACGCGCGCCAGCATGAGCCTGTACCTGATTCCGCTGTTCGCGACGCTGGCCGCCTGGCCGCTGTTGAAAGAGGCGCCGCATCTGTACCACGTGGCCGGCTTTGCCGTGATCCTGGGCGGCGTCGCGCTGTCGAGCATGCGCCGCCGCGCCTGAGCGCCGCTGCACGCGCATCGTTTTCCGTTAGCGGCGTCCCTGCCTCATGGCCGGGACGCCGTTTTTTTATGCGCAAGCTGTTGTATCCTTTACAGAATTTCATTTGCGAAGGTTCAACATGTCCCTCAACGTCCAGCCGCTGCGCACGCTCGTGATTGCCGCCGCCCTCGCCGCTGTCCCGATGATGCCGGTGCAGGCCGCCGCGCCGACCGCCGCCCAGGCGCAGGCCGCCGCGCAGCAGGTCGACCGCATCGCCGCGCGCTTCTACGACCTGCGCGCCAAGTACGATCCGATGCTGTACGCGACCGCCAATGGCGACAGCCGCTATGACGACCAGCTCGGCATGGCGATCGCACCGACGGTGCGCGCCCGCTACCTGGCCGACAACCATGCGCTGCTGCGCCAGCTGCAGACGATCGATGCGTCGCGCCTGGCACCGAAGGGACGCCTGAACTACGACATCCTCGCCTTTGAAATCGGCAGCCAGCTCGACCTCGAGAAATTCCCCGAGCACCTGCTGCCGCTGAACCATTTCGACAACATGCCGAGCAACCTGGCGAACTACGCCGGCGGCACCGGCTCGCAGCCGCTCGAGACGCCGGCCCAGTACCGCGCCTACCTGAGCCGCCTGGAACAGCTGCCGGCCTGGATCGACCAGGCCATCGCCAACATGAAGGAAGGCATCCGCGTGGGCGTGGTGCAGCCGAAGATCGTCACCGAGCGCATGCTGCCGCAGTTCCGCCAGCTGAGGAGCGCCAAGGCCGACGCCAGCGTGTTCTATTCGCCGGTGGCGCGCATGCCGGCCGGCTTTCCGGACGCCGACAAGCGCGCCCTGGCGGCCGGCTACCGCCAGGCTTCGGAAAAGATCGATGCCGCGCTCGGCCGCCTGGTCGCCTTCCTCGATACCGACTACCTGAAGGCCGGCCGCACCACCGCCGGCTATGGCGCCCTGCCGAACGGCGCCGCCTGGTACCAGGCGCGCATCCGCAACAACACCAACCTGAACCTGACCCCGGCCGAGATCCACGCGCTCGGCCTGAAGGAAGTCGCGCGCATCCGCCAGCAGATGGCGGCGCTGGCGCCGCAGCTGGGCTACCAGGGGCCGCTCGAGCGCTTCCCACACTGGGTCGAGGAGCAGGCGAAGTTCAAGCCGTTCAAGACCGACCAGGAAGTGCTGGCGCGCTACCGCGAGATCTACGCCACGGTCGAGGGCAAGCTGCCGGCCTACTTCTCGCTGCTGCCGAAGGCCAGGCTGAGCATCCAGCTCGAACCCGAACTGACGCGCGCCACCGCCTCCGACCACTACACCCCGGTCGCGGCCGACGGCTCGCATCCGGGCGTGTTCTGGGCCGTGGTCAACGATCCGAAGCAGTACAGCACCGTCGGCATGTCGACGCTGCTGCTGCACGAAGGCGTGCCGGGCCACCACCTGCACGCGGCGCTGCTGAAGGAATTGCCGCTGCCCGACTTCCGCAAGTTCTTCACCGAGCACCCGAGCGCCGCCGCCTACGGCGAAGGCTGGGCGCTGTACTGCGAAACCCTGGGCCGCGACTTCGGCCTGTACGACGATCCCGCCGCCTACTTTGGCCACCTGAACGACGAACTGCTGCGCGGCGTGCGCCTGGTGGTCGACACCGGCATGCACGCGCAAGGCTGGTCGCGCGAAAAGGCGATCGCGTATGCGGTCGAGAACCTGGGCTACGGCGAGGCCGAGGCGGCCAACCAGATCGAGCGCTACATGGTGTGGCCGGGCCAGGCGCTGGCCTACAAGATCGGCGCGCTGAAGATCCTCGCCTTGCGGGCCAAGGCGCAGAAGGAACTGGGATCGAAGTTCAGCTTCCCGGCTTTCCACGCGGTGGTGCTGGGGGATGGGACCTTGCCGTTGCCGATCCTGGAGGCGCAGGTGAACCGGTGGATTGCGGCGACGAAGTGAGGGGTGAACGCTGAGCGGTGAGCGACTACGCTCGTTGAGTCCCGGCCGTGTACAGTAGCACGTCGCCCCTGCGAAGGCAGGGGCCCAAGTTTGCACAAGCCGTCGAAACGCGTACAAATTAGGCCCCTGCCTCCGCAGGGGCGACGTGCGTGACTAACGAATCCTGCCAAGCCCGCAGGACATCACACCCCGTCCGCCCGCCGTCCCACACCCACCTCCCCCTGCTCCGGCGGCACCGCCAGCGGATGCTTCTCGCGCGCCGCAGCCTCGTCGATGCGCGCCTTCAGCTCACGCGTCTTGCCGTCCTCGCCCCAGCGCCGGATGAAACCCTGCAGGCGCGTGCGCGCCTTGTCGCTGCTGCCGGCATCCAGTGCGGCGTCGGCGGCGGCGCTGGTGTCGAGCCAGGCCTTGTTGCGCAGGCGCCGCTTGGTGCAGATCGCGGACTGCTCGTTGAGCGTCTTCTGCAGCTGCTCCAGCTGCGCCGGGGTGGCGCGGCTGCCGCGCAGCGCGATCAGCTCGGCCTGCGCTTCATTGCCCTTGCACTCCTTTGCCAGCGCGACGGCGTGGTCGATCTGGCGCTCGATCTTCTTCGGCGACGGCCTGGCCAGCAGCCACACGCCCGCCAGGATGGCCAGCGCCAGGATCCACCAGCGCAGCTGCACCGGCCTGCGCTGCGGCGGACGCGCCGGAATCGGCGGACGCGGCACTTCCTGGTGCGGCGGGGCGGCGCCCGGCGCGTTGCCGCCGCCCGACGATGCCGAGCGCCCGAAATCGGTCGCGCTGGGCGGGACACCGGGGCCGCGCACGTTGGCCGTGACGCCCTTGCGCGGTGTTGCGGCATTGGGCTGCGCCGATGGCTCGGATGGAGGCGGCGGTGGCGCCGGCGGCACAGGTACTTCCGACAAAGGCACATCCAGCCCGCCGGCCATGGCGGCCGCGGCAGCTGCCCCGGCATTGGCGGCAACGGCCACGGCGACGTCCGGACGGCGCGCATGCACGTCCGCCTCCGCGCCTATGCCCGTGCCTGCGCGCGCGGCCGCCTGCCCCTGCGCGGTACCGCACCAGGGGCAGAAATTCACCGGGCGCGGCATCGGCCGGGCACAGGCCGGATTGATACAGCGGTAGATCACATCTTCTTGCACGTCACTCCCTTATTCCGGATCCGGAATGGCGTCGTCCGGATCGGGGATCGCCGACGCGAGCGCGCCCGCCAGTTCCGGCAGTTCGCCGACGGTCTTCCATTTGTCCTGGCGCGGATTCCAGCCCATGTTCCAGACCCGCGTGTTGAGGTCGATCTCGCCGCGCAGCAGCTGTTGCACCACTTCCTCCTGCGCATACGGTCCGCGCTGGGCGCCGCCGATGAACAGTTTGTAGCGCGCCGCCAGCGGCGTGGCGCCGATCACGCTGGCCGCGGGTCCGGGCATGGCGGCCGGCGGCAGGCCGGCCGTGCCGCCGGTCGGGCTCACCACGAACGCTGCCGGCGCGCTGCCGCCGCCGATGGTCGGATCGAGCGGCCCGGTGCCGGGACCGGCCACCGCTGCGGCCGGAGCCGCAGACGGCGCACCGCCGCCCGCACGCCGTTCCAGCACCTGCGCCGCGCGCGCATCCTGGGACAGCACATCCGGCTTGATCACGCGCTTGTCGACGGCGCGCTCGACTTCCCAGCTGTAGGCGTCGCTGGCCGAATCCGGCACGGCGTCGGTCCACTGCTCGAGCTGGGCCAGCGCGGCCTCGACCTGGGCCGGCGACAGCGTCGGATCGAGCGTGACGGCGCGCCTGAACCAGGCGTCGTACAGGCGGCGCGCGGTGATGTTGGGCAGCGACGGCGACGGCAGCTGGGCGCCGGTTTCGTCGACTTCGAGCTTGGGTTCGTACACGCGCAGCTGGTAGTGGCGCATCAGCGCCGCCAGCAGCGCCAGCTGGTGCGGCCCCATGGCGGCCAGGCGCTTGCGCACGCCGGCGATCACCTGCTCGCGGTAGTACGACGGCAGGCCGTTCGAGCGGATCGCGTATTCGTTGCCGATCTGGAGCCATTCGCCGCTGCCCGGCTCGACTTCGAACAGGTACTGGCCGCGCGGCTGGAAACTGGCTTCGCGGTCGCCGGCATCCCCCTTGCGCCGCACCACGCCGAGCGCGATCGCCTGCAGGAACCATTCGTAGTCGTCGGCCAGGCGATTCAGCTCGTCCATCGACGGCGAGATCGGATGACGGAAGCGCGTCGAATCGAAGTGCAGGTGGGTCGGGATCTTCGGGTTTTCGATCTGGTAGGAAGCGCGCCAGGTCGGCAGGCCGCGCAGCACCGTCATCGGGTAGCCGGACAGTTCGATGTAGCACACCGCCCTGCCGGCGACGCCGGTATTGACGATGGCGACCGCATCGCCCTGCAGGAAGCCGGTCGGCACGGCGCCGCGGATCTCGGCCTCCATGCGGCGCCAGGCCACCGGATCGCCGACGCCGATGAAGCACTTGAACTGGTCGGCGCTGGGCGTAAATTCGGCCGAGAAGCGCGCATTAATCCAGGGCATGGCACTGCGGATCCATTCGCTGAACACGCGGTGGCGCTCCTGCGGCGACATCGCGCCCAGGCGCTCCAGCAGCGGATCGCCCGGCTCGGTGCCGGCCGCGTGCTCGGCGCTCAGGTGGGTCTGCGCGCGCCGGAACAATTTAAGCAGCAAGTCGGACCGCAGGCGCTCGTCGCCGAGCTGGGGGAACAGGCGCGCCGAACCGCCGAATTCGTTCAGGACTTCCTCGCTCCAGCCATCGACGTCGCCGTTCAGGCGTACCGGTTGCGGCAGCACGTCGCTGGCCAGCTTGATGTAGGTGGCATGCTCGTGGCGGGCGTCGGCGCGCAGCTGGCCGATGCGCTGGTCGACCGCGCCGAGCATGGCCTGTACCGCGCGCCGGCCTTCCTGGAATTCGCCGGCGATGCCGCTCCATTGCACCTGGCCCTGCTCGTCGGGCGCCTGCGGATTGCCCAGCCAGGCCGACATGCTGTGCATGACCTCGACCGCCTGGCCGGCCGCCACCGCCAGCAAATGGAAGCGCAGGAAGTCGGCGATGTCGCGCTTCAGGTGGTTCATCACTTCGCGCGCCTGGGCATCCTTGCCGAACAGGCGGCTGGCGGCCTGGGTCAGGTTGTTCAGCGACTCCTCGACCTGGCGCGTGCGCAGGGCATCGCGGATGTCGCGGTAGCGCTTGCCGTTGCGCTGGACGTTGACCAGGTCGCGCTGGTTGAGGCGCGCCTTGACCTGCTCCAGCAGCGACAGCACGAATTCCAGGCCGCCCTGCTTGCGGTCGTCGAGCAGCATGTACAGGCGCCCGCGCACGCCCAGGCGCAGGTTGGCCAGCAGTTCACCGGTATGGCGCTTGATGCGGTCTTCGCTGGTCTCGGCGGTGGCGCCGGCTTCGCGGATGGCGTCGCGCTCCAGGTTGGGCAGCAGCTCGACCACCTTCTCGCGCCACAGTTTCAGGTCGTACGAGGCCATGATGCGGTCGATCTCGAGCTGCACCTTGCTCTCGATCCGCTCCAGCAGCGAGCGCTGGTCGCGGTCCATCAGCAGCATGTCGGTCAGCGCGTATTCCTGGAAAGGCGTGACGTCGACGGTACCCTTGCGGAAGTCCGGGAATTCCGAGAACGGGTGCTCGACCATGCCCATCTGCTCGCGCATGAAGGCGTCGCGTTCGGCGTCGGTGGCCCGGCGCGCCTGCACGCCGTCGGTGCCGGCCAGGCCAAAAAAGGCCTTGACCATCAGCGCCGCCAGTTCGTAGGCGCGGATGTCGTCGCGTAGGCTTTGCTGGGTGTCGAGCACGGCCTGGCCGAAGGCCGAATACACCTTCGAATAGGACAGGCGCATCTCGCCGAAGCGCGCTTCCGGCACGCGCGGGTTGTAGGGGCCGAGCTTGTGCTGCTGCTGGTTGACCGCGACCGAGCGCTTGCGGTTGGCGAAATCGGCCGAAGCAAAATCCTCGAACAGGGTGTCGGCCACCATCTGGTAGACATCCTTGACGTCCTGGGTCGCCTTGTTGGCCAGGTTGGCGGTGTCGACGAAATACACGTCATCGAAGGGCGTGCCGCGCCCGACCACGCTATCCGGGTCCATCCAGCGCACCTGCGCGTTCATGTCGCGCATCGTGGTCTCGAGTTCCATCAGGGTCGCATAGGCATTCGCCTCGGTGCGCTCCTTGTTGGCCTTGGCGTAGCCCGAGGGCAGGAACATCACCAGGTCGACCTGGCTGTCCGACACCTCCTGGCGCGCGATGGCCTTCGCGATCCAGCCCAGGTCGATCGCGCTGCCGGCGCCGGTGCCGCCGGCGTTGGAAGCGATGACGACGATGCGGAACTTGGAGGTGTCCACCTGCAGGCCAAGGCGCTGGTAATTCTCCTTGCGCTCGATGCCGGCATTACTGCTCAGGAAATTCAGGGCGCCCTTGATGCGGCCGCGCAGCTTAGGGTATTTGTCGAACAAATACAGCCGCGCCAGCGCGCGGATCTGGCCGGCGCCCTTGGACGGGTCGATGCCGAGCGAGCGCAGTTTTTTCGGGCGCAGCGGCATCCAGTTCTCGATCAATGGGAACCGCGCCAGGCTGTCGTCCGACTCGTGATACTGCGGCAGGTCGAGCGGTTCCACCAGCCGCTCCTCGTCGGTCAGCTTGACCAGCTCGAACCAGGGGTCGGTGCGCTGCGACTTGCCCTCGTCGATGATGGCGTTGTTGTCGAGGTCGAAATGCAGGAAGCGCGCCACCGGGAAGTCGGCCAGCGATTCCACCCGCGTCGGGTGCTGGCGGTTCCACACCGCCGCGAGAATCCTGCGGCGGATGCGCATCATGACTTCCATGCCGGTGCCGCCGGCGCCGATGAACAGCGTCGGGCGCAGGTCGACTTTCAGCTCTGCTTTGTTGTTGGCGTTCAGCGTTGCCGGATCGGGAAAATCTGCCATCTTGAATCCTTTTATTTAGCGGCGGCCGACGAACAGCGCCGCCACCAGCGTCACCACGCCGACCAGCACCAGCGGCCCGGTAATCGCGAGCGTCAGGTATTTGGCGGCGTTCACGATTGCCAGCACCGCCGCCAGCGACAGGAAGCCCAGCCCGACGAACAGCAGCCAGCCGGCACTCCCCGCCGACGACGGCGACACCCGGCGCACGACCAGGTGGTGCACGTAGGCGTTACGCACGAAGAAGTAAATGACCAGCAGGACCAGGAACACGGCGCCGGAAATCGCCAGGTCGCGCGCCGAGGTGTCGCGCAGCGGCGCGGCCGACGGATTGGTGGCGCCGCCGGGCGCGATCTCGACCGGCTGGCGGGCGGTATCGGGCGTGGTCTTGGGCATGCCCTCGTCCGGGGTCTGGCCCGGCAGCTTGAAGCCGGGGTCGGCGCTTGGCGTGGAGGTGGGCTGGGCGGGTTGGCTGGTGCGATCTTGCATGGGTATCCTTTATATTTATCTGCCGAGCCGGACCTGCGCGCCTTCGCGCAGGTCGAGCAGCTGGTTGCCGAACAGGGTCGTCTTCAGGCGCGCCACCTGCTGGCCCGCCTTGTCGTAGATCGGCTGCGTGGCCCCGGCGCGGGTGTGCACGGTGCGCAGTTCGTCTTCCACCGTCAGCACCACGCGTCGCGGGCGGGCATAGGCATAAGCGCCACCCACGCCCAGCCCCAGCAGCGCCAGCGCCGCGCCAATCGCGGCGAACAGCGGGCCGGACCCGTAGTGCACGCGCACCTCGATCGGCAGCACCGCGGTCGACGCCTGGATCTCGCTGGGGGGCGTGAAAATGTCGGGCAGCGGGTCGCCGGGGAACAGCGCCGCCATGCGGTCGCGGAAAGCCTGCGACAATTCCAGGCGCTGGCCCTGCAGCTGGAGCTCGATCCGTCCCGGCAGCACATAGGCCGAGCCGGCTGACTGGAGCGCCGCCAGCGACCATTTGCCGGGCAGCTGCGCCACCGGCAGCTGCATGGTCGAGGCCAGCGGCGCGGCCTGGCCCGGCGCCAGCCGTCCCACGCTATTGTTTGCCAGCGCGATCCGGCGGTTTTCGCCACCGAGCATCGAGCGCGCCGCGATCGAGGCGCCGGCGATCGTGTACGGGTAAATCGTGTTCTCGAGGTTCCAGCGGATGCTGGCACTCGGGCTGCGCGCATCGGGGGCGACGTCGGCGCGCAGCAGGCCGTTCGCGTCCATCGAGAAATCGACGCCGGGCGCGTTCTCGACCTTGCGCGGCACCAGGCGCACGGTATCGCGGTCCAGCGGCTTCAGGCGCGCCGGCGGCTCGGTGATCACGCGCTGGATGCGGCCGGCGGCGAGCAGGCGGTCGAGTGCCTGCGCGCCCTCGCGCCCGACCGCGAACACGTAGATCATCAGGCCGTTGGCGCGGTAGTGCGGGCCCTGGACCTGCATGCGCAGCGGCCAGGCCAGCGCCTTGTCGATGGCCGCGCCGCGGTGGATCAGCGTATAGAACTCGCGGTTGCGCGCGCTCGTGGCCTGGTCGTTGTTGGGGCTGTTGCGGTTGTTGGTGACCAGCCAGACCAGGCCCGGCTTGCCTTGCAGAACCTGGGTGACGGCGGCGTTGACGGCTTCGCCGAGGTCGGTATCGGCCAGGGCAGCGCCACCCGGCTTGCGTGCCAGGTCCAGCCCGGCCAGCGCCGCCCCGACGTGCGCCTGCACGGTCTTGGCATCGACTTTTTCCGAGAGCAGCCCTTTCGGCGACGGTGCCCCGGGACGCGACTGGTTGAAGGCGGCCAGCACCAGCGCGTCGCCCTGCTGCGCCACGCTGCCGGCCAGCGCCGCCACCAGCGGCTTGAACTGCGATGTGGGGTCGCTGTAGAAGGGTTCCATCCAGCCCGAGTTCTGGACCAGCACCACTTGCGGCACTGCCAGCGCAGGCTGCGCGGCGCCCAGGGTAAGGCCAAGCGCGCCGCCCAGCAGCAGCGCGGTCCGCGACAGGCGGGATGGCAGCGTACGGCCCCTCACGTCAGCGCTTCCAGGTGCCAGCCGCGGATCCGGTTCCAGTCGGGATGGTGCAGCCAAAGCCGGTTGGCGTACACGAAGGGCACGCATTCGTGCGGACGGGCCAGGCGTGCGATCTCGTCGAGGATCACGTTGCTGCGGCCGATCCACTCCACCGTGGTGCGCGGGATCACGCGGTTGGCCAGCGCGTCTTCCGCGCGGCCGGTGTATTTGTGAAATCGCAGCACCAGCCCGCTCGGCTGGCTGCGGTTGTTGTTAAAGCTGCGCAGCAGCGGCAACACCAGCGAATCGTCCTCGCCCTGGTCTTCGACATGCTCGCCCGACCACGGTTCGTCCAGCACCGGGTGGCCACGCCGGAACAGCAGGTTGGCGAAGCCGAGGCGCGCGCCGTCGATGCGTTCGCGCTGGGGCGATGCCGCCCCAAGTTCGAGGAAGCAGTAGGACTGGCCGTCATGCCCGATCAGCCACATGCGGCCGTCGCGGCTCAGGGTCGGGCCGCCGAGGTCGAGGCTGGGCAGCCAGGTGTCGGGCCAGGGCAGGAATTGCGGCGCCTCGCCCGGACGCCAGGCCAGCTGCCCTTCCGGGTGCAGCCACAGCAGGCGGCCGTCGTAGCCGACCGGCCGGCTCCAGCCGCTCAGCGGCAGCGCGCCGCAATCCTGGGCCGGCGCTGGGGCCAGGTCGGCATCCAGCGCGTACAGGCTGACGCCGCCGCCCGGATTGCGCGCCAGGCAGGCGATGTGGCGCCGCATCGTGCCCGGTGCCGCCACCAGCGGCGCGGCCAGCAGGGTCTCGGTGCGGTAGGTTTCGCTGACCGGGTTGATCCACAGGCGGCGCAGGCCGTGCGCGGTGGGCAGCAGCGCCACTTCGCCGCGGCGCGGCTCGTGCCCGAGGCTGGCGACCGGCAGCCAGCCGTAGTCGGATGCGGTAAAACTCAGGTCGGCGGCGCCGTCCTCGGGCAGCAGCACCTGCCATAGCTCGGCCAGCGGGTCCCAGTATTGCAGCACGCCGCGGCCGGGCGCCAGCGCCAGCAGGCGCTGCTCGGGAAACCCGTAGCCGGCGGCGGCAAACACGCAATGGGCGTTGGGCGGCGTCGGCATGGCCTCGTCGAAGCGGCCGATCACGGGCGCGGCGGGCCGCTCCTCGAGGCTGTCGCCGAGGGCCAGCGAGGTGACCGGCAGCCCGTGCGGCACGTGGCGCGGCAGCAGCGCATCGGCATGGGGCCCCCACCAGTCGGGCAGGTGCTGGCGACGGCCGGCGAAGCGTTCCAGCGGGCGCCCGCATTCGGGACAGAAGGCGAAGCCTTCGGGATAGATGGCCGCGTGCGCGCAGCCGGCCGGCAGCGAGGCGCCGAGCAGGCGTGCGATATCATGCAAACGCGCAGGCAAGCGCGCCGGCAAACGCGTGGGGTCGTGCGCAGCCAGGGCGCCTGCCTGCGCCGGTGCATTCCAATTAAGTTGGCCCAGCCCTTCGCTGGTGGCCAGTTCGAACTGGCCGGTCCTGTCGTCTTCCAGCCAGACGCTGGCTGGCGTTTCCCATCGGTATGCCATTAGCTCCGCCGTTAGATCGTCAAAAATGCACCGGCCCGCCGCAGATGTCGGGCCGTTGTGCCTTTGAAATCATAGCGCCACCGTCAAGCATACGGCGCGCCGTTCGCGGAGTAGCGTGTCGCGGTACCTCAACGGTCAAATTGTGGACGGATCGGGGGAACTTCCGGCAGGCCTCGCTTCCGCCAGCACCACCTGGCGGATCTTCCAGCTGCCCGCTTCCAGCACCATGGCCAGTGCCAGCACCCGCTTGGCACCTTCCTCGCCGCCCAGGGTGACGATGACGTCGGCGCCGGCGCCGCTCTGGCGCACGGTGGTCGCCGCCACGTGGCGGCGCCAGTCGCTGCGGTAGCCGGACGACTGCAGGAAGTAGTCGGTGTCGGGCACGCGGCCGCCGACCAGGCGCGTATTCAAACGTTCGACCAGGCGCGCCGTCAGCTCCCTGGCGACGTAATTGTTGAAGGTGGCGTGGCGGTCGCTGAGCGGATCCTGGTCGGCTGCCAGCGTGTCCAGGTACCAGCCATAGAATTCGGTGGCCACCGCATCCGGCGCCGGCTGGCGCTGCGGCGCGGCCTGTACCTGCTCGGACCCCATCCAGGCCAATGCGAGCACCATCAGCGCCGCACCGAGCGGGGCTAAAAACTTGGATATTAGAAATTTTCCCTTTAGAATCAACATGATGCGCTCCTGACAACCCAACTGTGCAGCAAAGCGCAGCTGCCGGCCCTGCGCTGCCGCAAGCGCCGCCGCCACCGCTCGACGGGCCTTGTTTGGACTTATAATGCCGGGTTGCCTCCTCATCCTTGCCGCCATGACCACCGCCCCGCCCTCCAGCCCCGACCTGCCCGCATCCGCCATCGACAGCGCCACCGCGCACCTGCGCGACGTGCTGGCGATCGCCCTCGAACACGGTCCCGGGCAACGCGCGCTGGTCGTGTACGACACCCGTACCGGGCTGGCGCGCGCGCTGGCCGAGGCCTACCGGCGCAACCTGCCGGACGCCGTCTGCGTCGACTTCGACAGCGTCGAGCCGGGCGAGGTGCTGGCCCTGTTCAAGACCTTCGCGCCGCGCGACCTGGTGGTGCTGGTGCAGTCGTCCAACTTCCGCCTCGACGGCTTCCGCCTGCGCGTGGAACTGTTCAAGCTGGGCCTGAAGGTGATCGAGCACGTGCACCTGTCGCGCATGCCGGGCACGCAGGGCGAGCACTACATCGAATCGCTGGCCTACGATCCGCGCTACTTCCGCGGCGTCGGCCACGCGCTCAAACAGCGTATCGACCGCGCCCGCCGCGCCGAGGTGCATGGCGGCGGCGAAGTCCTGCGCTTCGATTCGCCGCTGGAAGCCGCCAAGCTGAACGTCGGCGACTACAGCGCGATGGCCAATACCGGCGGCCAGTTCCCGATCGGCGAAGTGTTCACCGAAGCGCAGGACCTGGAAGCCGTCAGCGGCCGCGCGCAGATCCACGTGTTCGGGGACACCCAGTACCTGGTCAACCGACCCGACAAGCCGATCACCATCGTGATCGAGCGCGGGCGCGTGGTCGAGGCGATCGACGCCACGCCCGCGTTCCAGCAGATGCTCGACATCATCCGCCGCGACGAGGGCGAGGTCTGGGTGCGCGAACTCGGCTTCGGCATGAACCGCGCCTTCACACGCGAGCGCCGCGTCGACGACATCGGCACCTACGAGCGCATGTGCGGCATCCACCTGTCGCTGGGCGCCAAGCATGGCGTGTATGCCAAGCCGGGCTTCAAGCGCAAGGATGCGCGTTACCACATCGATGTGTTTGCGGTGACCGATGCGGTGTATCTCGACGATGAGCGGGTATATGCGGATGGGGCCTGGACCGTCGAAAGCTAGCAACGTCGTCCCTGCGCAGGCAGTGACCCAATGTCGTGGCGGTTCGCTAGCGCATGCTGCGGACTCTTCAGGCAAAATTGGGCCCCTGCCTTCGCAGGGACGACGTCGTTAAGTCGGTGAATCAGGCGCGGTTCTTGCTTGTTTTTTCGGCATGAATACCGCCACCCACCCCACCCGCGACCCGGAGCCGCCGCAACGCATCGTCAAGATCCGCCGCGACTACAACACCTGGGTCGCCGACGAAACGATCGAAGACTATGCGCTGCGCTTCACGCCGCGTTCCTTCCGCAAGTGGTCGGTGTTCCGCGTCGCCAACACCGCCTTCGGTGCGATTTCCTTCCTGGTGCTGGAAGCGATCGGCGGCACCATCGCCGTCAACTACGGCTTCGTCAACGCGTTCTGGGCCATCGTCGCCATCGGCCTGATCATCTTCCTCACCGGCCTGCCGATCAGCTACTACGCCGCGCACTACGGCCTCGACATGGACCTGCTCACGCGCGGCGCCGGCTTCGGCTACATCGGCTCGACCATCTCCTCCTTCGTCTACGCCTCCTTTACGTTCATCCTGTTCGCGCTGGAAGCGGCCATCATGGCGTATGCGCTGGAGCTGTACTTCGGACTGCCGCTCTACCTGGGCTACCTGGTCAGCGCGCTGGTCGTGATCCCGCTGGTGACGCACGGCGTGACCCTGGTCAGCCGCATCCAGATGCTGACCCAGCCGGTCTGGCTGCTGCTGCTGGCCCTGCCCTTCGTCGCGATCATCGTCAAGCAGCCGCAATTGCTGGCGCAGCTGGGACATTTCGGCGGCGCCTCCGGCGCGCATGAGGGCTTCGACATGCTGCAGTTCGGCGCCGCCACCGCGGTCGGCGTGGCCCTGATCACGCAGATCGGCGAGCAGGTCGACTTCCTGCGCTTCATGCCCGAACGCACGCCGGCCAACCGGGTGCGCTGGCACCTGGGCGTGCTGGCCGCCGGGCCGGGCTGGATTGTGCTCGGCATGGCCAAGATGCTGGGCGGCGCGCTGCTGGCGCTGCTGGCGATCGAAGGCGGCGCCACGCTGGCGCAAGCCGTCAACCCCAACCAGATGTACCTGGCCGGCTTTCGCCTGGTGTTCGCCAACCCGGCGCTGGCGGTGGCGGCGACCGCGCTGTTCGTGATCGTCTCCCAGGTCAAGATCAACATGACGAACGCCTATGCCGGCTCGCTGGCGTGGTCGAATTTCTTTGCGCGCCTGACCCACAGCCATCCTGGGCGCGTGGTGTGGGCCGTGTTCAATGCGCTGATCGCCGTGCTGCTGATGGAGCTGGACGTGTTCCAGGCGCTGGAACAGGTGCTCGGCCTGTATGCCAACATCGCGATCGCGTGGATCACCGCGGTGGTGGCCGACCTGGTCATCAACAAGCCGCTCGGCCTCAGCCCGAAAGGCATCGAGTTCCGCCGCGCCTATTTATATGACATCAACCCGGTCGGCGTCGGTGCCATGCTGCTGGCATCGCTGCTGTCGGTGGCCGCCTTCGCCGGCGCGTTCGGGCCGCGCGCGCAAGCTTTTTCGGCCTTCATCGCGCTGGCCACGGCCTTGATCAGCGCGCCGCTGATCGCCTGGGCCACGCGCGGCAAGTACTACCTGGCGCGCGCCCAGCCCGGCTGGCCGGCCGGCAGCGCCACGCGCGTCTGCTGCATCTGCGAAAAGGAATACGAAACCGACGACATGGCGCACTGCCCGGCCTACCAGGGGCCGATCTGCTCGCTGTGCTGCTGCCTCGACGCGCGCTGCGACGACGCCTGCAAGCCGCACGCGCGCCTGTCCGCGCAATGGGAGCAGGCGGCCAAGGCGCTGCTGCCGGCGGCAATGTGGCCTTACATGAGCAGCCGCCTCGGCCACTACCTGCTGCTGATGCTGGTGACGGCGGGCTTCTTCGGCGGCCTGCTCGGGCTGCTGTACGTGCACGAGGACGCCGCGATCGGCGCCGCCGGCGCCCACCTGCTGCCGGCGCTGCGCCTGGCCTTTATCAAGGTGTTCAGCGCGCTGGTGCTGGCCAGCGGCATCGTCGCCTGGTGGCTGGTGCTGACCGGCGAAAGCCGGCGCGTGGCGCAGGAAGAATCGAACCGGCAAACCAGCCTGCTGCAGCGCGAGATCGAGCTGCACGGCCGCACCGACGCCCAGCTGCAGCAGGCCAAGCGCCAGGCCGACCATGCCAACCAGGCCAAGAGCCGCTACATCGCGGGCATCAGCCACGAGATCCGCACGCCGCTGAACAGCATCCTCGGCTACGCCCAGCTGCTCGACAACGATCCGGCCATTCCTGCTCACCGCCAGCAGGCGATCCGCGTGATCCGCGGCAGCGGCGAGCACCTGCTGTCGCTGATCGAAGGCTCGCTCGACATCGCGCGCATCGAAGGCGGCAAGTTCAGCTTCGACATCAAGGAGCTGGCCCTGCCCGACTTCCTGGCCCAGATCGTGCGCATGTTCGAGCAGCAGGCCCAGGACAAGGGGCTGTGCTTCCGCTACGAGGTCGCCGGCACCCTGCCTGACGTGGTCCGGGCCGACCGCAAGCGCCTGGGGCAGATCCTGATGAACATCCTCGGCAACGCGGTCAAGTTCACGGCGCGCGGCGAGGTCGTGTTCCGCGTGCGCTATGCGCGCGAGATGGCGACTTTCGACATTACCGATACCGGACCCGGCATCCTGCCGGATGAAATCGAGCGCATCTTCGAGCCGTTTGCGCGCGGCAGCGCCGCCAACAGCGTGGGCACCGCCGGCACCGGCCTGGGCCTGCCGATCAGCCGCATGCTGGTGCAGCTGATGGGCGGCCAGCTCGCCATCGACGCCACGCCCGGCAGCGGCAGCAGCTTCACGGTCCGCCTGCAGCTGCCGCGCGTGCACGCGCCCGCGCACGCGCGCATCGCGCCGGCGCCGGCGCCCGGCGGCTACCTGGGGCCGCGCAAACGCATCCTGGTGGTCGACAACGAACGCGTCGACCGCGAACTGCTGGTCAACATCCTGGCGCCGCTCGGTTTCGAGACCCTGCAGGCCGAGACCGGCGCCGACTGCCTCGCGCAGTTCGACGGCGCCAAGCCCGACCTGGTGCTGATGGACCTGGCGATGCCGGTGATGGACGGCTGGGAAGCGAGCCGCATCCTGCGCCGCGAGCGCGGGGTCACGGTACCGATCCTGATCGTCTCGGCCAACGCCTACGACAAAGCACTGGACAATCCGGCCGGCATCGCCGCCGAGGATTTCATCGTCAAGCCGGTCAATGTGGCCGAGCTGCTGGAGCGGATCGGCATCCGGCTCGGGTTGACGTGGACGGCGCAGGCGGCCGCCCCGGCCCCTGCCCTTGCCCCGGTCTCGGCGCCGGCGCCGGCACCCGCGCTGGTCTTCCCGCCGGCCGACCAGGTGGAGGCCTTGCGCGCCCAGATCGCGCTGGGCTATGTGCGCGGCATCAACCGCCAGCTCGATGCGATCGCCGCGCTCGGCCCCGATCACGCCGGCTTCGTCGACGCCTTGCGCACGCTGGCTGCACGATTCGACCTGGACGCGATGTCCGCCTTCCTCGACCGTGGAGCACACCATGCGTAATCAAGCCTTCGACCGCCACGCCAGCCTGGTGGTACTGATCGTCGACGACGTGCCGGAAAACCTCGCCGTGCTGCACGACGCGCTCGACGAATCGGGCTACACCGTGCTGGTCGCGAACAACGGCGCCGCGGCGCTGGAGCGCGCGCGCCAGACGATTCCGGACGTGATCCTGCTGGACGCCCTGATGCCGGGCATGGACGGCTTCGAAACCTGCCGCCGACTGCGCGCCGACAGCGCCACGCGGATCATCCCGGTCATCTTCATGACGGGGCTGACCGAGACCGAACACGTGGTCGCGGCCTTCAGCGCCGGCGGCACGGATTACGTGACCAAGCCGGTACGCCAGAGTGAAGTGCTGGCGCGCATCGGTGCCCACGTGCAGACGGCGCGCCTGATGAAACAGGCGCGCAGCGCGCTGGACGCCTTCGGCAACGCGGTGCTGGCGGTGACGCCGCACGATGGCCGCATCGTCTGGCAGACACCGCTGGCGCGGCAGTGGATGCAGGCGTATTTCGGCGACGACGGCGATGCCGCCACGCCGGCGGCGCTGGCCGCCTGGCTGGCCGGGCTGGGCGCCGGTGCGGCGCCGCAGCCGCTGACCGTGATCCGCGGCGCCGCGCGCCTGGTCTTCAACGCCCCCGACATGCGCAGCGGCGAACAGTGGATGATCGTGCTGCGCGAGGAATCGGACACGGCGCGCGTGCAGGCGCTGATGGCCCTGTTCCGGCTGACGCAGCGCGAATCCGAGGTGCTGCACTGGGTCATCCAGGGCAAGACCAACCGCGACATCGGCGACATCCTGGGCATGAGCCCGCGCACGGTCAACAAGCACCTGGAGCATGTGTTCGAGAAGCTGGGGGTGGAGACCAGGACTGCGGCGGCGACCCTGGCGACTAACAAGATGCGGTCGTCGGGTTAAATCCACTAACCTGCGAACGTCGCCCCTGCGCAGGCAGGGGCCCAAGTTTCGGGAGCAGCCGAAGCGCATGCAAACTTGGACCCCTGCCTTCGCAGGGGCGACGTGCATGGGCTAACAGAAAGCTGTTACGCAGCGCGCTTAGACAGCCAGATGCCGCCGCACATGCTCCCCATCCATCTCCCCCGCCGTCCCGCTGGCCACCACCTCCCCGCGCGACAGCACCACGAACTTGTCCGCCAGCGCCCGCGCGAAATCGAAATACTGCTCGCACAGCAGGATGCCGATATCCCCGCGCTCGCGCAGCAGCCGGATCACGCGCTCGATGTCCTTGATGATCGACGGCTGGATGCCCTCGGTCGGCTCGTCCAGGATGATCAATTGCGGCCGCGCCAGCAGCGCGCGCGCGATCGCCAGCTGCTGCTGCTGCCCACCCGACAGATCGCCGCCGCGCCGGCCCAGCATCTCCTTCAGCACCGGGAACAGTTCGTACACTTCGCCGCTGATGCGCGCCGCTTCGCGGCCGGACAAGGTGGCCATCCCCATCAGCAGGTTCTCTTCCACGGTCAGGCACGCGAAGATGTCGCGTCCCTGCGGCACATAGGCGATGCCGCGCGCGGCGCGCCGGTGCGGCTTCAGGCGCGTGATGTCGCTGCCGTTCCAGCGCACGCTGCCGCGCGCCACCGGCAGCACGCCGGTCAGGCACTTCAGCAGCGTGGTCTTGCCGACGCCGTTGCGGCCCAGCAGGGCCAGGCATTCGCCCTTGGCCACCGACAGCGACACCCCGCGCAGCGTGTGCGACGAGCCGTAGTACTGGTTCACCTGTTCCACCTGCAGCATTGCTATCTCCCTCGACTTATCTACTCTGAATTACCTACCCAGATACACTTCGATCACGCGCTCGTGCGCCTGCACCTCGTCCATGCGCCCTTCGGCCAGCACCGATCCCTCGTGCAGCACCGTCACCTTGCCCTGCTGCGCGATCTCGGCGACGAAACCCATGTCGTGCTCGACCACCACAATCGAGTGCTTGCCGCGCAATTCGTTCAGCAGCTCGGCGGTGCGCGCGGTCTCGGCATCCGACATGCCGGCCACCGGCTCGTCCAGCAGGATCAGCTGCGGCTCCTGCGTCAAGAGCATGCCGATCTCCAGCCACTGCTTCTGGCCGTGCGACAGCAGGCCCGCCAGCCGCTCTTCCTGGCCGTGCAGGCGGATCAGGCGCAGGGTGGCATCGATGCGGTCGCGCTGTTCACCGCTCATGCGCGCGAACAGCGTCGGGCGCACCCGCTTGTCCATCTTCATCGCCAGTTCCAGGTTTTCGAACACCGTGTGCTGCTCGAACACGGTCGGACGCTGGAACTTGCGGCCGATGCCGGCGTGGGCGATCTGGTATTCCGTCATGTGCGCCAGGTCGTGCGACTGGCCGAACCAGGCGCTGCCGCTGGTCGGCCGCGTCTTGCCGGTGATGACGTCCATCATGGTGGTCTTGCCGGCGCCGTTCGGTCCGATGATGCAGCGCAGTTCGCCCACCGAGATGTCCAGCGTCAGCTTGTTCAAGGCGCGGAAGCCGTCGAAGGAGACCGTCACGTCTTCCAGGTACAGGATGGCGCCGTGGCTGGTGTCGACGCCGGGGCGTTTCATGGCCATGTCGATGCTCATGCGGTTTCCTCCTTGGCGTTAGGCGCCGGCTTGCGACTTGCCCTGCCGGGCAGCAGGCGTTTCAGGTCCGGCAGCGTGCCCACGATGCCCTTGCGGAGGAACAGCGTGACCAGGATGAACAGCAGGCCGAGCGCGAACAGCCACAGGTCGGGGAAGGCGGCCGTGAACCAGCTTTTCAGGCCGTTGACGGCAAAGGCGCCGACGATAGCCCCGACCAGGGTGCCGCGGCCGCCGATCGCCACCCAGACCACCATCTCGATCGAGTTCGCCGGCGACATCTCGGACGGGTTGATGATGCCGACCTGCGGCACATATAAAGCACCGGCGATGGCGCACAGCACCGCCGACAGCGTCCACACGAACAGCTTGAACGCCAGTGGGTCGTAGCCGATGAACATCAGGCGCGACTCCGCATCGCGCACGCCCTGCAGCACCCGGCCCAGGCGCGAGCCGACGATCCAGCGGCACAGCAGCAGCGCGCCCACCAGCAGCGCCAGCGTCGCCAGGTACACGGCGACGCGGGTCTCTGGCGCCGTGATCGCATGGCCGAGGATGCGCTTGAAGTCGGTAAAGCCGTTGTTGCCGCCGAAGCCGGTGTCGTTGCGGAAGAACAGCAGCATGAAGGCGTAGGTCATGGCCTGGGTGATGATCGAGAAGTACACGCCCTTGATGCGCGAGCGGAAGGCGAACCAGCCGAACACGAAGGCGAGCAGTCCCGGCACAAGCACCACCAGCAGCATGCAGTACCAGAAGTGGTCGGTGAAGGCCCAGTACCACGGGTAGTCCTTCCAGTCCAGGAAGACCATGAAGTCGGGCAGCATGCTTCCGTAGCTGCCGTCGCGGCCGATCGCCCGCATCAGGTACATGCCGTGCGCATAGGCGCCGAGCGCGAAGAACACGCCGTGGCCGAGCGACAGGATGCCGGTATAGCCCCACACCAGGTCGAGCGCCAGCGCCGCCAGCGCGTAGCACATGAATTTGCCGACCAGGCCCATCGCATAGCCGGACACGTGCAGCGGATGCCCGGGCGGCAGCGCCAGGTGCAGCAGCGGCAGCAGCACGGCCACCAGCACGCAGGCAGCCAGCACGGTCCAGCCACGCTTGTTGAATAAGGGTTTCATTCGACGCTCCTGCCCTTCAGCGCAAACAGGCCCTGCGGCCGGCGCTGGATGAAGATGATGATGACGACCAGGATGCAGATCTTGGCCATGACGGCGCCGGCCAGCGGCTCCAGGAACTTGTTGATCTCGCCCAGGCCAAGCGCGCCGATCACGGTGCCGGCCAGCTGGCCGACGCCGCCCAGCACGACCACCATGAAGGAATCGACGATGTAGGACTGGCCGAGGTCGGGACCGACGTTACCGAGCTGGGACAGCGCCACCCCGCCCAGGCCGGCGATGCCGGAGCCGAGGCCGAAGGTCAGCATGTCGATGCGGCCGGTGGGCACGCCCACGCAATCGGCCATGCGCCGGTTCTGCATGACGGCGCGCACGAACAGGCCGAGGCGCGTGCGGTTCAGGACCAGCCAGACAGCGCCCACCACCAGCACCGCGAAGACGATGATGGCGATCCGGTTCCAGGGCAGCACCAGCGAGCCGAGCACGGTGACGCCGCCCGACATCCAGGCGGGATTGGCCACCTCGACGTTCTGGGCGCCGAAGACCGTGCGCACCGCCTGCATCAGCACCAGGCTGATGCCCCAGGTGGCCAGCAGGGTTTCCAGCGGCCGGCCGTACAGCCAGCGGATCACGCTGCGCTCGAGCAGCACGCCGACCGCGAAGGCGACGGCGAAGCCGGCAGGCAGCGCCGCCGCCAGGTACCAGTCCAGGGCGCCGGGCAGGTAGTGGCGGAACAGCGACTGCACCACGTAGGTCGTGTAGGCGCCGATCATCAGGAGTTCGCCATGCGCCATGTTGATGATGCCCATCAGGCCGAAGGTGATGGCCAGGCCCAGCGCCGCCAGCAGCAGCACGCTGCCCAGCGAGACGCCGTAGAACAGGTTGGCGACGATGTCGTTGCGGGTGGCGCGCCGTTCGATGGCGGCCAGCGTGGTGGCAGCGGCCGTGCGCAATGCTTCATCGGTTTCGATGTAGGTGCCGTCCGGGTTGCGCGCCAGGATCGCCTGCAGCTGCGGCCGCAGCGCCGGCGTGCCGCTGTCGGCCAACGCCGTGACGGCAGCCTTGCGCCGGGCCGGGTCGCCCGATTGCAGGTCGGCCGTCGCCACCAGCTGGCGCAGGATGCCCTGGATGTCCGGATCGGTCTCGCGCGCCAGCGCCTGGCGCAGCAGCGGGGCCTGGGCCGGATCGACGTCGCGTGCCTGCAGCGCCTGCGCGGCGGCCAGGCGCTGCTCGCGTGCCGGCGCCAGCAGGGCCAGGCCGGACAGCGCCGCCTCGGCCGCGCCGCGCAGGCGGTTGTTGACCACCACGCCGTCGGCGCCGTCGGGCAGCGCCACGGCTTGCCCGCTGGCGGCGTCGACCGCCTGGCCGTCATGCACGATCAAGAGCTGGCCGGCGGGCGTGGCCATCAGTTTTTCGTCGAGCAGCGCCTGCAGCAGCTTGCGGGCGTCCGGGCTGCCGCTGGCGGCGATGCGGGCGACGGCTTCGACGCGGGCGTCGGGGTCGTCGCCGGCCAGGGGTTGCAGCAGCGCGGGGGCGATGGCGGCTTGGGCCAGCGTCGCCCAGCACAGCGTCAACGCGGCGAAGGAATATGTGAGCATGCGCCTCATGATCTAGCCTATTCAAGTAGCACGTCGCCCCTGCGAAGGCAGGGGCCCAAGTTTTATGCGTTGCGGCAGCTCGTGCAACTTGGGGGCAAGAATGCCAATGGCATTCTTGACGCCTTCGCAGGGGCGACGGTTTTTCGGTTACCGTCTCACGGTTGTGGTTCAGCGGTTCAGCTGCTCCGCGGTGCCGCGTTTACAAACTCTGCTTGCCCTCATTCCCCTTGATATAAGGGCTCCACGGTTGCGCCCGGATCGGCTCCTTGCTCTTCCACACCACCGTGAACTGGCCGTCGCCCTTGATCTCGCCGATCATCACCGGCTTGTGCAAGTGGTGGTTCGTCTTGTCCATCACCAGCGTGTAGCCGGACGGCGCCTTGAAGCTCTGTCCCGCCATCGCCGCGATCACCTTGTCGGTGTCGGTGGATTTCGCCTTTTCCACCGCCTGCGCCCACATGTGGATGCCGACGTAGGTCGCTTCCATCGGGTCGTTGGTGACGGCGCCGGCGGCGTTCGGCAGCTTCCTGGCCACGGCATAGGCCTTCCACTTCTTGACGAACTCCGCGTTGGTCGGGTTCTTGACCGATTCGAAGTAGTTCCAGGCCGCCAGGTGGCCGACCAGCGGCTTGGTGTCGACGCCGCGCAGTTCTTCCTCGCCGACCGAGAACGCCACCACCGGCACCTCGGTCGCCTTCAGGCCGGCGTTGCCCAGTTCTTTATAGAAGGGCACGTTGGAATCGCCGTTGATGGTCGAGATCACCGCGGTCTTGCCGCCGGTCGAGAACTTCTTGATGTTGGCGACGATGGTCTGGTAGTCGGCATGGCCGAAGGGCGTGTACAGTTCCTGGATGTCGCTGTCCTTGACGCCCTTGCTGTGCAGGTAGGCGCGCAGGATCTTGTTGGTGGTGCGCGGGTACACGTAGTCGGTGCCGAGCAGGACGAAGCGTTTCGCGCCGCCGCCATCCTTGCTCATCAGGTATTCCAGCGCCGGAATGGCTTGCTGGTTGGGCGCCGCGCCGGTATAGAACACGTTTTTCTCGAGTTCCTCGCCCTCGTACTGCACCGGGTAGAACAGCAGGCCGTTGAGTTCCTTCACCACCGGCAGCACCGACTTGCGCGACACCGAGGTCCAGCAGCCGAAGATGGCGACCACCTTGTCCTTGGCGATCAGCTGGCGCGCCTTTTCGGCGAACAGCGGCCAGTTCGAGGCCGGGTCGACGATCACCGGTTCGAGCTTCTTGCCCAGCACCCCGCCCCTGGCGTTGATCTCGTCGATCGCCATCAGCGCCGTGTCCTTCAGCGAGGTCTCGGAGATCGCCATGGTGCCGGACAGCGAATGCAGGATGCCGACCTTGATGGTGTCGGCGGCGTGGGCGACGTGGGTGGACAGGCCGCTGGCCAGCAGGGCGGCCGCGGCGGCGCTGCGGGTCAGGTTCGAGAGAAAAGTGCGACGGTTGGACATGGTTGGCCTCTTGGATTGGATGATGAATCAGTACTGGAGCTGGAGCGTGACCGAGAAGGTCGAGCGGTCGTCGGCGCCGGTCACCTTGGTGCGCGAATACAGCGCCGCCAGCTGGGCGTTGTAGCCGTCGATGACGTAGTTGACGCCGGCGTCGGCCTGGCGCGTGTCGATGCCGGTGTCGGCCTCGAACTTCTGGTAGCGCACGAAGGGCTGGAAGCGGTTGACGATGTAGCCGGCGCCGACCAGCCAGGCCTTGCCCTGCTCGGCGCGGATGACGTTGCCGGTGTCGTAGTCGTACCAGGCGCCTTCCAGCGACAGCGCACCTAGGCCCGGCAGGCGTTTTTCGAGCAGGACGTCGAGGCTCCAGGAGCGGTAGTCGCCGCTGGCGGCGGGCGTCAGCACGCCGTCCTTCTGCGAGCGCCCGGCCAGGCCGACGGCGAGGATATCCTTGGTGCCGAGGTAGTTGCCGGTGCCGTAGTAGCCCGGCTCCGGGTCCCAGAAGTCGTACTGCAGGCGGCCGGCGAACATCGGCTTGTCGGACGCGCGCAGGTCGGCGCCGTTGGCCTGGCCCTGGGTCAGGGCGCCGATACCGAAGGTATGCCCTTCGAAGGCGCCGAAGGAATAGCCGAGGCGGCCGTCCAGCAGGTTGCCCCAGACGGTGACGCCGTCGTCGCGGCCCCGGAAGATGCCGCCGTTGTAGCCGTAGCGCGACGCCACGCCGGCCCAGTAGCCGCCGCCCAGCGAATAGTAGGGGCCGGCCATGTTGGCGCGGTCGCTCGGCGACAGCATGCGTCCGGCCCAGATGTTCAGCTTGGGCGAGAACGCGAATTCGCCGACCGCATCCAGCACGCGGATCCGTTCGCCGTCCCACTCGGTGTTGAACATGCCCTTGATCTGCCGGTTCAGCGAGCCGCCGAGGTAGAGGCGCGCGCTGTCCAGGTTGAAATCGTTCGAGCGCGAGCCGTCCGCCGCTCCGTGTTCGACGCTGGAATAACTGGTGCGCATGCCGAAGCCGAGGCTGACCGACTGGTCCGGTCCGAAATTCACGGTGGCGCCGGCTTGCGCCTCGAGTGCCGGCAGCGTGCCCGCCATGGCGATCAGCGCCAGCAGCAAGCCCTTCTTCCCTGATGATGTCATTCCTGGTCCCTGGTGGATGAGTGGATGAGTTGTTATGTGCTCATCATCGCCACCGGGAAGCGCCGCGAACATACGTCAGGTTACGTAGTTGTGGCTTATCATGCGCAGAGAACCATGAACGAGGACCCCATGCTGACCACCGCACAGCGCGAGCAATACCAACGCGACGGCTACATCGTCATCCCCGATTTCAAATCCCTGGACGAGATCGCGCGCCTGCGCGCCCGTGCCGAGGCCATCGTCGACGCCTTCGACCCGGCCGAGTCGCGCGCCATCTTCACCACGCGCGACCAGGCCCGCGCCAGCGACGCCTGGTTCCTCGGCTCGGACAACACGGTGCGCTGCTTCTTCGAGGAAGAGGCCTTTGGCCCGGACGGCCAGCTGAAGCAGGCCAAGGCACTGTCGATCAACAAGATCGGCCACGCGATGCACGACCTCGACCCGGTGTTCGACGCCTTTACCCGCGATGCGAAACTGGCCGCCGTGGCACGCGACCTCGGACTGGCACAGCCGCAGGTCTGGCAATCGATGTACATCTTCAAGCAGCCGGGCATCGGCGGCGAAGTGCGCTGGCACCAGGACGCCACCTTCTTCGACAGCACGCCGATCAGCGTGACCACCTTCTGGTTCGCGCTGGAAGACGCGACGGTCGACAACGGCTGCCTGTGGGCCGAGCCGGGCGGCCACCGCGGCCCGCTGCGCGAACGCTTCCTGCGCGAAGGCGACCACATCACGATGGAAAAGCTGGACGCCACGCCGTGGCCGGACAACAGCACCGCGGTGCCGCTGGAAGCCAAGGCCGGCACCCTGGTGTGCTTCCACGGCCTGCTGCCGCACTACAGCGCGCCGAACCGGTCGCCGGTGTCGCGCCATGCATTCACGCTGCATGCGACCGATGCGCACACTGCCTATTCGGCGCGCAACTGGATCCAGCGCGATGCCGCCCTGCCGGTACGCGGCTTCGACTGATTCATGCAGTGAGTATTAAAACTACATACTCTTCAAAATCCGGTTGACACATAAATAGACGTGTTCAACAATCCCTTCATCGGGATTGAGGAGACACTGACATAACTATGTCCCGATACGTAGTAAAAGTACCTGCGCTTAGCCGCCAGGACCTTACCGTATAAAAATCGGAGAAGAGTATGAAACACCGTCACATTGCCGCCATCCTGGCGGCAGGCATTCTCACGCTTGCAGGACATGCCGGCGCCGCCACCCCAGCCCAGCAGGCGGGCAACAGCAGTGCCATCCTGCTGCAGGGCTTCCACTGGAATTCGGCGGCCTACGCCGGCCCGGACTGGTACAACACCGTGATGAACAACGTCGGCGACCTGAGCGCGATGGGCTTTACCCATGTCTGGTTCCCGCCGCCTTCGGATTCGGCCGCGCGCGAAGGCTACCTGCCGCGCCAGCTGAACAAGCTCGATTCCAGCTACGGCAGCGCGGCCGAGCTGACCAACGTGGTAAGCGCCTTCAAGAGCCGCGGCGTCAAGGCGATCGCCGACGTGGTCGTCAACCACCGTGTCGGCACCACCGGCTGGTCCGATTTCACCAATCCGAACTGGACCACCTACACCATCGTCAACAACGACGAATGCAATTGCGGCCTGGGCGCGGGCGACACCGGCGACGGCTTCAGCGGCGGACGCGACCTGGCCCACACCAACGTCGGCGAAGTCCAGAACGGCATCATCAACTGGCTGAACTACACGATCAAGCCGGTCGGCTTTTCCGGCCTGCGCTTCGACTACGTGAAAGGCTTCAGTCCGAGCTACGTAGCCCAGTACGCAAACGCCTTCCAGGCCGAGTTTTGCGTCGGCGAGCTGTGGCCCGACTTCGACCTGAACAACATGGACGCCAACCGCCAGGCGATCATGAACTGGATCAACGGCACCAACAGCAGCTGCGGCGCCTTCGACTTCACCACCAAGGGCATCCTCAACGACGCCCTCGCCAACGGCAACTACTGGCGCCTGAAAGCCACCGATGGCAAGCCGCAGGGCGCGCTCGGCTGGTGGCCGGCGATGTCGGTGACCTTCGTCGACAACCACGACACCGGCCCGGCCGAAAGCTGCAGCAGCGGCCAGAACCTGTGGCCGGCGCCGTGCGGCAAGGTGATGGAAGGCTATGCCTACATCCTGAGCCACCCGGGCATCCCGACCGTGTTCTACCCGCACATCTACAACTGGAACCTGAAGACCCCGATCGCCGCCCTGATGAAGGCGCGCAAGGATGCCGGCGTGACCTCGACCTCCGCGGTCGCGATCCAGCAGGCGACCCAGGGCCTGTACGCGGCCATCGTCAGCGGCAACACGCGCCAGCTGGCGATGAAGATCGGTCCGAACAGCTGGAGCCCGGGCACCGGCTGGACGCTGCAGACCTCGGGGACCAACTACGCGGTCTGGATCAAGTAAATCCCGCCGGATGGCGGCATCGCCGCCACAGTCGTAGCGGTCGTTGATCGCGTTGACGTCGCCGACGTCGAAGCGTATGCAGGGGCTCGCTGCGCTGCGGCGGAATTTACTATAGATAAACCTGACACATTGTTCGAGTAGCAAAAACACATCAATTGCTCCGGACAGGCTCGGACGCCATGTCGACGCACGCAAGCGAAAACGGTATCGGTTTGCCTGTGATATAAGTGCAAACCGCTTCCACGCATCGAGGCCCCATGAGCCCGGCTTTTTTCGCCATCGTTGGCGCCCAATTCTTCTCCTCGCTGGCCGACAGCGCCCTGTTCATCCTGTGCGTATCGCTGATCTCCACGCTGGCCTTTCCGGAGTGGATGACGCCGATGTTGAAGATGGGCTTCGTGCTGTCGTACATCCTGCTGGCCCCGTTTGCCGGCGCCTTCGCCGATGCCTTTCCGAAGGGCCGCGTGATGCTGGTCACGAACACCATCAAGATGTTCGGCTGCTCGCTGATCCTGGCCAAGGCCAATCCCCTGCTCGCCTACGGCATCGTCGGCTTCGGCGCGTCGGCGTATTCGCCGGCCAAGTACGGCATCCTGGCCGAGGTGCTGCCGGCGCGGCGCCTGGTGGCCGCCAACGGCTGGATCGAAGGCACGACCGTGGTCGCGATGATCCTCGGCACCATCCTGGGCGGCCTGATTTCCTCGAACGAGCAGACCATCGCCTGGCTGCTGCACGCCAGCTTCACGCTGTTCGGGTACGTGGTACCGAGTCCGCTGCACGCGGCGGTGACTGTCATCGTCCTGACTTACCTGCTGGCCACGCTGCTCAACCTGGGCGTGCTGAACAAGGGCAAGCGCTACGCGCGCACCGGCCGCAACCTGCAGGCGCTGTTCCAGGATTTTTACCGCTGCAATGCGACGCTGTGGCGCGATCGCGCCGGCCGCGTGTCGCTCGGCGTCACGTCGCTGTTCTGGGGCGCCGGCATGGTGCTGCAGATCCTGCTGCTGGCCTGGGCCCAGACCGCGCTCGGGCTCAGCCTCGACAAGGCGGCGCTGCTGCAGGCGGTGTTCGCGCTGGGAGTCGTGCTGGGCGCGGCGCTGGCCGGCAAGGCGGTGCCGCTGGTGCGCTCGATGTCGGTGATGCCGCTGGGCGCCGTGCTGGGCCTCGCGCTGTGCGCGATGGCGCTGGTGCATAGCGTGGCGGTGGCACTGCCGCTGCTGCTGGTCATTGGCATCCTGGCCGGGCTGTTCGTGGTGCCGATGAATGCCGTGCTGCAGCACCGCGGCCACAGCCTGATGAGTGCGGGGCAATCGATTGCGGTACAGAACTTCAACGAGAACCTGGCCATCCTGGCCATGACCGGCGGCTATGCGATGGCGCTGCAGGTGCAGCTTGGCATGAACACCGTCCTGATCCTGCTGGGCACGGGCATCACCCTGGCAACCCTGTACCTGCGCATGATCACGCGCACCATCTCGGGGACGCCATCCGAATCCTGAGCCGGCCCGGTGCACCGCTGCACCGCGGTAGCGGCGTCGTATGTCGCATTTGCTACACCTTCCTGTTTGTAACAGCCTTGTTACAAATCAACTAAACCTATGCAAGAGAGCTAAGACTAGAATATTTTCTTTCTTTCAATCTCTTACACAGGGAAAACATGATACGTTTGCCGATCGGCCTGGCGGCGCTCTGCCTCACCATGTCAGCAATCGCAGCGGAACCTTTCGACGACAAATTCCGTCAGCTCGACGAACTGCTTCCAACCCCGACCACCATCCGCACCGCATCCGGTGCTCCGGGTCACGCCTACTGGCAACAGCGCGCCGATTACCAGATCCGCGCCACCCTCGACGAAGCCAACCGCTCGATCAGCGGCGCCGAGACGATCACGTATCACAACAATTCCCCCGACACCCTGACTTATCTGTGGGTGCAGCTCGACCAGAATATCTACAAGCCGAACTCGGACGCCCGCACCACGGCCACCCTGCCCTCGCGCGAAGCATGGCAGGGCCGCAGCGCGACCGACGGCGTGAAGTTCGACGCCATCCGCACCGTGCTGGAAGCGCGCACCTTCCCGGGCGGTTTCAACATCAAGAGCGTCAAGGACGGCAACGGCCGTCCGCTGAACTTCGTTATCAACCGCACCATGATGCGGATCGACCTGCCGCAACCGCTGAAAGCCGGCGCGCGCACCGCCTTCAGCATCGAGTGGAGCTACAACATCACCGACATGAAGGTGCTGGGCGGCCGCTCGGGTTACGAAAAATTCGACGACAAGAACGACCTGTTCGAGATCGCCCAGTGGTTCCCGCGCATGGCGGCCTACTACGACGTCTACGGCTGGCAGCACAAGCAGTTCCTGGGCTCGGGCGAATTCACGCTGGAGTTCGGCGACTATGACGTGCAGCTGACCGTCCCGGCCGACCACGTGGTCGCCTCGACCGGCGAACTGCAGAACCCGGATGCGGTGCTCACGCCGGCCCAGCGCGACCGCCTGAAGCAGGCGCGCACGGCCGACAAGCCGGTGCTGATCGTCACGCAAGCCGAAGCCGAAGCCAAGGAAAAGCAGCGCGCCAGCGGCACCCGCACCTGGCACTACAAGGCCAAGAACGTGCGCGACTTCGCGTTCGCCTCGAGCCGCAAGTTCATCTGGGATGCCCAGGGTTTTAAAAAGGACAGCACCAACGTGCTGGCCATGTCCTACTACCCGAAAGAGGGTAATCCGCTGTGGGGCCAGTACTCGACCCAGTCGATCATCCACACCATCGACCAGTACAACAAGTATTCGTTCGACTACCCGTATCCGGTGGCGATTTCCGTCAACGGCCCGGTCGGCGGCATGGAATACCCGATGATCTCGTTCAACGGTCCGCGTCCGACCAAGGACAAGAAGACCGGCGAACTGACCTACTCCAAGCGCACCAAGTACGGCCTGATCAGCGTGATCATCCACGAAGTCGGCCACAACTACTATCCGATGATCATCAACTCGGACGAGCGCCAGTGGACCTGGATGGACGAGGGCCTGAACTCCTTCGTGCAGTACCTGGCCGAGCAGGCCTGGGAAGAGCACTATCCGCAGTCGCGCGGCGAACCGCGCGTGATCGCCGACTACATGAAGAGCCGCAACCAGGTGCCGATCATGACCAACTCGGAATCGGTGCTCCAGTTCGGCAACAATGCCTATGCGAAGCCGACCGCCGCGCTGATCGTGCTGCGTGAAACCGTGCTGGGCCGCGAACTGTTCGACTTCGCGTTCAGGGAATACGCGCAGCGCTGGAAGTTCAAGCGCCCGACCCCGTCCGACTTCTTCCGCACCATGGAAGACGCGTCCGGCACCGACCTCGACTGGTTCTGGCGCGGCTGGTTCTACACCACCGACGCGGTCGACGTCAGCGTCGACGGCATCAGCGAGTACACCATCGGTACCAAGGACCCGGAAATCGAGAAAGCCTGGCAGAAGGCCCAGCGCGACGCCCAGCCGATCTCGATCACCGACCAGCGCAACAAGGGCACGCTGCCGCGCCGCGTGGATGCGCATCCGGAGCTGAAGGACTTCTACAACGAGCACGACGACTTCACCGTCACCAACAAGGACCGCAACAAGTACAACGAGGAGACCGAAGGCCTGGAAGACTGGGAAAAGGCGCTGCTGAAGGAAGGCAAGCACCTGTACCTGGTCGACTTCTCGAACCTGGGCGGCCTGGTGTCCCCGCTGGTCCTGGAGATCCAGCTGGCGAGCGGCAAGAAGTACATCGAGCGCGTGCCGGCCGAAGTGTGGCGCTACTCGCCGAAGAAGATCACCAAGCTGATCATCACTGACGAGCCGATGGTCGGCCTGACCCAGGACCCGTACCTGGAAACCGCCGATACCGACGTCAGCAACAACGCCTGGCCGCGCAAGGCGACGCCGTCGCGCCTGGAACTGTTCAAGTCGCAGCGCGAGCAGAACGACATGATGAAGGACTTCGCCGAGAAGCTAAAAACGGCGAAGGACAAGGACGCCAAGACCGAAGCCCAAAAAGCCGAGTAATTTTTATACGGCATTAACGTAGGGTGGACGGCTTTGCCGTCCACGCGGTGACAGGTGCCGGGTCCGAACCCGTGCACGAAATCGGCGCCGCCAACAATCGACGCGTGGACGGCGGAGCCGTCCACCCTACCGGCAGCCGCACTCACAAGGTGCCGCTGCCGTTTTCTCTATCTGGAACCCACGATGAAACGTCTCGCCGCGCTGACCCTCCTCGCCTCCCTCGTCTCTTCCGCCTTTGCCGCGGAACCCTTCGACGACAAATTCCGCCAGCTCGACGAACTGCTGCCCACGCCCACCGACACCCGTACCGCCTCCGGCGCCCCGGGCCACGCCTACTGGCAGCAGCGCGCCGACTACCGCATCCGCGTCACGCTGGACGAAGCGAAGCGCGCCATCACCGGCAGCGAGACGATCACTTACCACAACAAGTCGCCCGATACGCTGACTTACCTGTGGGTGCAGCTGGACCAGAACATGTTCCGCGCCGATTCGGACAACCGCAGCGTCGCGAGCTATCCGTCGCGCGAAGCATGGCGCACGGCTACAACGCCCGGTGGCCAGACTGGCCTGGGCTATGAAGCCGCACGCTTCCTGGTCGAGAGCCGCACCTTCGACGGCGGCTTCAAGGTGGCCAGCGTGACCGACGGCAGCGGCCGCCCGCTGCGCAACGTCATCAACAAGACCATGATGCGCATCGACCTGCCGCAGCCCCTGAAGCCGGGCGCCAGCTTCTCGTTCAACATGGCCTGGAGTTTCAACGTGCCCGAGACGAACGTGCTGGGCCGGCGCATGGGCTTCGAGCGCTTCGACAAGCAGGACAAGAACGACCTGTTCGAGATCGCCCAGTTCTTCCCGCGCATGGCGGCCTACTACGACGTCCACGGCTGGCAGAACAAGCAGTACCTGGGCGACGGCGAATTCACGCTGGAGTTCGGCGACTACGAGGTCGAGATCACGGTCCCGGCCGACCACATCGTGGCCGCCACCGGCGAACTGCAGAATGCGGACGCGGTGCTCACCGGCGCCCAGCGCGAGCGCCTGCAGCGTGCGCGCAAATCCGACAAGCCGGTCGTCATCGTGACCCAGGCGGAAGCCGAAGCCACCGAAAAGGGCCGCGCCACGGCGACCAAGACCTGGCGCTTCAAGGCGAAAAACGTGCGCGACTTCGCCTGGGCATCGAGCCGCAAGTTCATCTGGGATGCGCAGGGCTTCAAGAAGGGCGAGACCGACGTGCTGGCCATGTCCTACTACCCGAAGGAAGGCAACCCGCTGTGGGAAAAGTATTCGACCCAGGCCATCATCCATACCATCGACAACTATAACAAGTACGCGTTCGACTATCCGTACCCGGTGGCGATCTCGGTGAACGGCCCGGTCGGCGGCATGGAATACCCGATGATCTCGTTCAACGGCGGCCGCCCGACCAAGGACAAGAAGACCGGCGCCCTCACCTATTCGAAGAACGTCAAGTATGGCCTGATCAGCGTGATCATCCACGAAGTCGGCCACAACTACTTCCCGATGATCGTCAACTCGGACGAGCGCCAGTGGACCTGGATGGACGAGGGTTTGAACAGCTTCATGCAGTTCCTGGCCGAGCAGGCCTGGGAAGAACACTACCCGGCGCGCCGCGGCGAACCGCGCAACATCGTCGACTACATGAAGAGCCGCAACCAGCAGCCGATCATGACCAACGGCGAATCGATCGTGAACCGCGGCGCCAACGCCTACGCCAAGCCGGCCACCGCCCTCAACGTGCTGCGCGAGACGGTGCTCGGGCGTGAGCTGTTCGACTTCGCCTTCAAGGAATACGCCCAGCGCTGGAAGTTCAAGCGCCCGACCCCGGCCGATCTGTTCCGCACCCTGGAAGACGCGTCCGGCACCGACCTCGACTGGTTCTGGCGCGGCTGGTTCTACAGCACCGACGCGGTCGACGTTAGCGTCGACGGCATCACCGAGTACACCATCGGCACCAAGGACCCGGACATCGAGAAAGCCTGGCAGAAGGCCCAGCGCGACGCCCAGCCGGTCTCGCTCACCGACCAGCGCAACAAGGGCACGCTGGCGCGCCGCGTGGATGCGCATCCGGAGCTGAAGGACTTCTACAACGAGCACGACGATTTCACCGTCACCAACCGTGACCGCAACAAGTACAATGAAGCGGTCGAGGACCTGGAAGACTGGGAAAAGGCGCTGCTGAAGGAAGGCAAGCACCTGTACCTGGTCGACTTTTCCAACCTGGGCGGGCTGGTGACGCCGCTGGTCCTGGAAATCACGCTCCAGAGCGGCAAGAAGTATGTCGAACGGGTGCCGGCCGAAGTCTGGCGCTACTCGCCGAAGAAGATCACCAAGCTGATCATCACCGACGAGCCGATGGTCGGCCTGACCCAGGACCCGTACCTGGAAACCGCCGACACCGACATCAGCAACAACGCCTGGCCGCGCAAGCTCACGCCGTCGCGCCTGGAACTGTTCAAGACACAGCGCCCACAGAACGACATGATGAAGGATTACGGGGAGAAGCTTAAGGTGAAGGACGTGAAAGACGTGAAGGATCCGAAGGAAGCGGTTAAGGCGGCCGAGCAGGCCGTCGAAGCGGGCAAGGCCGTCGAATGAGTGTCCGCCGCATCTGGGTCAAGGCCGCCTGCGCGGCTGCGCTGGCCTGTGCCTGCGTGGCTGGGCAGGCGCACCGCTTCCACGCGGGCATTACCGACATCGCCTTCAACGCGCACACCGGCAACACCGAAGTCGTGCACACCTACATGGCGCACGACGTCGAAGCCCTGCTCGCCAACCTGTACCAGCGCCAGTTCGACCTGTCCGATGCGGATGACCAGGCCGTGCTGCGCAAGTACCTCGAAAAGCAGTTCTGGCTGGCCGACAAGGCCGGCAAGCGCCTGCCTTTGAACTGGGTCGGCCTGACGGTCGACACCGACAGCGTCACCGTGTTCCAGGAAATCCCGGCCACGCCGGCCGAGAAGGTCGAGACCATCCACGCCGCCGTGCTGGTCGACTTCCTGCCCGACCAGGTCAATACCGTGAACTACAGCGCCGGCGGCAGCCTGCGTACCTTCGGCTTCAACGCCCGCCAATCCGAACTGTCCGTCCACTGATGAAATTACGTGTCCTCCCCTGCGCGCTGGCAGCGCTGTTCGTCCACGCACATGCGCTGGCCGACGACCCCGTGATCCAGCGCGTGCTGGTCGAAGGCGCGCGAGACAGCCAGCTCGGCATCGCCGATTCCGCCAACATGGGCAGCGTCAGCCAGAAGGAACTGGAGATGCGCACCATCTACCGGCCCGGCGAGCTGCTGGAAGCGACGCCCGGCCTAATCGCCAGCCAGCACAGCGGCGAAGGCAAGGCCAACCAGTTCTACCTGCGCGGCTTCAACCTCGACCACGGCACCGACCTCGCCACCTTCGTCGACGACATGCCGGTCAACCAGCGCAGCCATGCGCACGGCCAGGGCTGGACCGACCTGAACTTCCTGATCCCGGAGCTGACCGCGCGCCTGGATTACCGCAAGGGCCCCTATTCGGCCCGCGACGGCGACTTCGCCTCGGCCGGCAGCGCCTACGTGACCTATGCGAACCGCCTGGTGCGCGACGTCGCCACCGTCAGCGTCGGCCAGAACGGTTATGTGAGGACCGCGGTGGCCGCATCCAGCGATGCCGCCGACGGCACTCTCACCTATGCGCTGGAAGCGCTGCACAACGACGGCCCCTTCACCCGCGGCGACGATTACCGCAAGCTGAACGGCGTGCTGCGCTACAGCCGCGGCTACGCCAACAACGGCTGGAGCGTGACGGCGATGGCCTACCACGGCAGCTGGAACTCGACCGACCAGATCCCGCAACGTGCCGTCGACAACGGCACGCTGGGCCGCTGGGACGCCATCGACAATACCGACGGCGGCGAGGCGCGCCGCTACAGCCTGTCCGGCGTATGGCGCCAGACCACGGCCGACAGCGCGTCCAAGGTGAACGCCTACGTCATCCGCAACCAGCTCGGCCTGTGGTCGAACTTCACCTATTTCATGGACGACCCGGTCCACGGCGACCAGTTCGCCCAGCCGGACCGGCGCGTGACGGGCGGCGTGAATGCCGTCCACACCTGGCACACGCACCGCACGGACCACTTCACGGCCGACGTCACGGTCGGTGCCCAGGCCCAGAACGACAACATCTTCAACGCGCTGGAAAACACCGAGGGGCGGCGCACGCTGTCCGTCACGCGCCAGGACCACATCGTCGAGACCAGCAAGGCGGCCTGGATCGAGCACGCCGCGCGCTGGGGCGACTTCTTCCGCAGCGTGGTCGGCCTGCGCGCCGACGACTACCGTTTCAAAGTCCGTAGCGACCGGCCCGAGAATTCGGGAAAGGCGTCCGATACCCTGGTCAGCCCGTCGCTGAACCTGGTGTTCGGCCCGTGGCAGCAGAGCGAGCTGTACCTGAACTATGGCCAGGGCTTCCACAGCAACGACGCGCGCGGCACCACCACCAACATCGATCCGAAGACGCTCGAGGCGGTCGGCACGACGCCGGGCCTGGTGCGCTCGCGCGGCATGGAGATCGGCCTGCGTACCGAGATCGTCCCCAAGAACCAGACCGCGATCTCGCTGTACCGCCTCGACTTCGATTCCGAGCTGACCTACATCGGCGACGCCGGCAACACCGAAGCCGGGCCGCCGAGCCGGCGCATCGGCATCGAGTTCTCGAACTACTACAAGCCGTATAAATGGCTGTCGATCGATGTCGATGCCGCATTCGCGCGCGCGCGGTCGCGCGGCGTCGAGCCGGGCCAGGACCGCATCCCGGGCGCCGTCGAAGGCGTCGGCCAGCTGGCGCTGACCGTCAGCCAGGTCGGCAACTGGGAAGGCGCGCTGCGCCTGCGCTACTTCGGCCCGCGCCCGCTGATCGAGGACGACAGCGTGCGCTCGCACGCCAGCACCACGCTCAACGGCCGCATCGGCTACCGCTGGGCCAAGGACCTGCGGCTGGAGCTGGAGGGCTTCAACCTGGCCGACAAGCGGGCATCGGCGATCGACTATTATTATGCGTCGCAGCTGCGCGGTGAGGCGCAGGCGCGGGATGACATTCATTTTCATCCGATCGAGGGGCGTTCGTTCAGGCTGACGCTCATCAAAAACTTCTGATGCGCCGTAGGGTGGACGGCTCTGCCGTCCACGCGGTGATAGCTGCAAGTTTCGATCATGTGCACGATAGCGCAGCCGCCAACAATCACCGCGTGGACGGGAAACCCGTCCACCCTACGTCCCGACTGCCGAAAAAAGGTGCTACGCTATCGGGATGACTACACCGCAAGCACCCTACACCGATCCCGCCCGCGTCGTCGATGCGCTGCGCAGCGACGGCTACGCCCTTCTCTCCCCCGCCACCGTGGCCGCGTTGGCCGGCTGTCCGCTCGAGGAGCTGATGGCCCTGGCGCCGAGTTGGGAGCGCCTCGAGCTCGACAACTACCTGAAGGACGGCGGCCGCTACCGGCGCCGCCGCCATTCCTGCTTCGTCGACAGCGGGACCGACCTGACGCAAAGCCCGCACCGCGCGCACTGGCAGCCGGTCGAGTACAACGCCCTGCACGGCGGCATGCACCGCCTGTTCGTGCCGATCGAACCTGCGACCGTCGAGCAGCCGGCCTGGAGCAAACTGCTGCGCGCCCTCGGCGGCGTATGTGCGGCGGTAGCCGGTCCCGAGACCTGGTACGTCGAGGCGCACCAGTTCCGCATCGACACCGCCGACGGCATCGGCCGTCCGACGCCGGAAGGCGCGCACCGCGACGGCGTCGATTTCGTGGCCGTGATCCTGATCGGGCGCCACAACATCAAGGGCGGCGAAACCCGCGTGTTCGAGGCGAACGGGCCGAAGGGGCAGCGCTTCACCATGACGGAACCGTGGACCCTGCTGCTGCTGGACGATGCGACCGTGATCCACGAATCGACGCCGATCCAGCCGGTGGGCGAACACGGGCACCGCGATACGCTGGTGCTTACCTGGCGCAAGGGGGCGTTCCAGGGGGATGATGTCGAGGTCAGCGGGGCCTGAAGCGCTGCTGTTTTTCAGCTCTCTGACTTCGGTGGCTGAACTTGGGTTCCCGCCTGCGCGGGAACGACGTTTTGAAGCCGCTGGCCTGAAGACCGTCATTCCAGCTTTGGATACGAACTTGGGTTCCCGCCTGCGCGGGAACGACGTTGTAAAGCCGCTGGCCTAAAGACCGTCATTCCCGCGCAGGCGGAATCCAAGTTTTACGCACTGCCCACAAGGCAAAAAAAAGGCCCGCTGTTGTGCGGGCCGGAATCCAGGTTTTCGGAGAAAAACTGGAGGAGACAGTTCCAATATAGCCCTCATTTTTGTGCACTGCAATACAGTAAAACTACGGTATTCAATCGTGCGCACCCAGAGGGACCCTAGCCTTTCATCACCTGAAATGAAGCGGTTCTTTGCGGCATTGCGGGAAATACCTGCAGCAGCTGCTTATCGCCCAAAAGTAAATGTCGTTCAGCAACCTGGGCTAGCACCGAACGGAAATCGGTATTGACCGGCAAATCCCGTCCTTCATTCAGCGCAGCGTCGCCGACGCCTTCCCACTCGCCATACACCTTGCCGCCATTGACATTCCCGCCCAGCAGCCACATGACGTTGCCGTGGCCGTGGTCGGTGCCGCCATTGCCGTTTTCGCGCGCCGTGCGGCCGAATTCCGACATCACCAGTACCAGCGTGTCGTCGAACAGCGGTCCCAGGCGCTCGGCCAGCAGCGCCAGCCCCTGCCCCAGCGGCGCCAGCCGGTTGGCCAGCTGGCCGCTGCCGGCGCCCTGCGCCGCGTGCGTATCCCAGCCGCCGAGCGCGACGAAGGCGAGCTGGATCCTGGGATCGTTGCGCATCAGCGTCGCCAGGCGCGCGGCGTCGTCGGGGAAACCGTTGGGCAGCGGCGCGCCGCGGTCGGCGGCCATCATTTGCGGCGTTTCCGTGGCGGCGTCCATTACTTCCCGGTGCGCCGTGCGGCCGTCGGCATAGGCGCGCCCGAAGCGCGGGTGGCCGTCGTACAGCGCATCGAACGCGGCCGCCACCTCGGGCCGGTCGAGCACGTCCGCCTTGGCGGCGCTGGCCACGTTCGGCAAGTTGACCGCGGCCGCCGTACCTGCCAGGATGCGCGGCATCACCGGGCCGATGCCCAGCAACCGGCTCGGCGTCGCGCTGCCCGGCAGCGCCGCCACCAGCCGGTTCATCCAGCCGTCCGGCGTGTTCTTGCGGCCGGGCGTGGCCGATTCCATGTAGTCCTGGGCGTCGAAATGGGAGCGGGTGGCGTCGGGAGAGCCGCTGGCGTGCACGAAGGCCAGCTTCTTGTGCTGCCACAGCGGCTGCAGGCTGCTCAACGCCGGATGCAGGCCGAAGTAGCCGTCGAGGTCGAGCGCACCGCCTTCCATGCCGGGCGCCGCCAGGCCGATGGTCGGACGCAGGCGCAGGTAATTCTCGTCGCCGACCGGGGCGACCACGTTGAGGCCGTCGACGGCGCCGCGCAGCATCACCACCACCAGCTTGCGGCGCGTGGGCGATGCCGATGCGGTCGCGGCCCAGGCGTGCGGCCCGAGCGGCAGCACGATGCCGGCGCCGAGCGCCAGCGCATTCAGGAAATCCCTGCGTTGCATGATCTGTCTCCTCCTGTCGTCCGTCAGCGCTGCATGAAGTCCGGGCTGCCGAGCAGCATCGCCGCGCGCAGGCGTTCCGGCCCCTGGCCGACGATGCCGAGCGTGCGTGGCGATACCGATCCGGCCAGCGCCGCCTGCAGCGCGGCCGGGTCGAGCGGCACCGGCTTGGGTGCCGGCTGAGAAGCCGGCTGATAAGCGGGCTGAGAAGCGGCCAGCGGCAGCCGCCCGCCCGCCAGCGCCGTGGCAAAGGCGATCCGCCGCGTCAGCGCATCCGGGTTCCGCCAGGCGTCCTGGGTATTCTTGTAGCCGTCCGGCGTCTGGCAACCGTACAGCGGCATGCCGAGCTGGGACATGGTGTTCGTCAATGACCCCACGTTGGCGACCGCCACGCCGCTCGCGCGCAGCGCCGACAGCACGAACTGGTAAGGCGTCTTGAACTTGGCGCCGGCCGCTTCGGTGGACATGAACTCGGGGCTGGTGAACAGCGTGCGCAGCACCGTGCGGATGTCGCCGCTGCTGGCGCGCCAGGCGGCGGTCATGCGCTCGACCAGCGCCTGCGGCGGATCGTCGCTGACGAAGTACTGGGCCAGCTGGCGGCTGACGTGGCGCGCCGTGGTCGGGTGCACGGCCAGCACGTCGAGCGCGCGCTCGCCCTCGCGCTGGCCGTCGGGCGCGATGGCCTGGCCGAGCCAGGTTTTATTCCCCTGGTCGTGGCGTTTGGGGTCGAAGCGAAAACCTTCGCCGCCGGCGGCCAGGCGGCGCTGGTCGAAGGTCCAGCCGGTCAGCATGCGCGCCAGCTCGGTCACGTCCTGCTGGGTATACCCGCCGTCCACGCCCAGCGTGTGCAGCTCCATCAGCTCGCGCGCATAGTTTTCGTTCAGGCCGCCCTTGCGCTTCGCTTTCGGGTTCGGATCCGGTGCCGAGGACACCGCGTTGTCGAGGTAGAACAGCATCGCCGGGTGTTTGGCGGTGGCGCCCAGCAGGTCGCGAAACCTTCCCAGCGCATGCGGGCGGATCGCCTCGTTCTCGTAGCTGGTGACCAGCGCGCGGTCGATTCCCTTGCCGGCAAACACATTGAAATGGTTGTACCAGAAGTCGACCATCACTTCCTCGAGCTGACGCGGACTGTCCAGCGCGCGCAGCAGCCGCGCCTCGGCCGCTTCGCGCGCCACCCGCGCGTCGAGTTCGCGCCGGCGCTGGCGCGCGCCCTCGTCCTCGTCGCGCACCTGGCGGCGCAGCGCCAGGTATTCGTCGAGCGAAGCGCCGGCGCTGCGCGTGACGGTGCCGAGGCCGTCCAGGCGCGCCGTCAGCGCAGCCGGCAGCGCGATCGCTTCCGGCTGCAGCTGTTCGTCGATCCAGCGTCCCACGCCGATCCGGGTGACACGCTCGACGTCGCCGGGGCGCGGGCCGAAGGCCAGCCGGTTGAGCACGTGGACCGCCTGCTGGTCCGGCGCCAGCGGTGTCGGCGGTGCGGGCCCGGCCAGGGCCGGTTGCGCGCACAGCGCGGCGCAGAGTAATAGAACAGGCAAGGAATGAGGGCGCATGCTGGCTCCCGGCAATGGCGGAATGGCTCGATAGTATGAGTCTGCCTATTGCCGCCCGACTGCGAAAGCAATGTTTTGTAACATCGCGGCACGAATACGGCGCGTCCAACCATTTGTGGCGATATTTACGATGCCTCTTTGTTACACTGTGGCAGTTAAAGTCCATGCCATCCGCCATGGCCGGATCGTCCTTCCTCCAGATACCATGACACCATTCCGCCCCCGTACCCGACTCGCCCTGGCCAGCCTCGCCCTGGTCCTCGTTGCCGGCACCGCCGGGCTCCTCGCCACCGGCCGCGCCGCCGACGACAAGAAAGCGGCTGCGCCGCGGCCTGCGCTCACCGTCACCACCGCGCGCCCGGAAAACGCGCGCATGCCGCTGCAGCTGGCCGCCAACGGCAACGTCGCCGCCTGGCAGGAAGCCGTGATCGGCAGCGAATCGAACGGCCTGCGCCTGCTGGACGTGCGTGTCAACGTCGGCGATGTCGTCAAGAAGGGCGAGGTGCTGGCCGTGTTCGACGCCGCCACCGTCAAGGCCGACCTGGCGCAGGCCCAGGCCGCCGTGCAGGAAGCCGAAGCGAATGCCGCCGCCGCCAGCGCCGACGCCACGCGCGCGCGCACGCTCACCAACTCCGGCGCGCTGAGCGAGCAGCAGATCACCCAGTACATGACCACCGAACGCGCGTCGCGCGCGCGCGTGGCCGCCGCCAGGGCGACCGTGGCCCAGCAATCGCTGCGCCTGAAATACGCCGAGGTGCTGGCCCCGGACAGCGGCATCATCTCGGCGCGCAACGCGACCGTGGGCGCGGTCGGCGGCGTCGGCATGGAGATGTTCCGCATGATCCGCCAGGGCCGGCTGGAATGGCGCGCCGAAGTCACCGCGGCCGAACTGCCGCGCGTGAAGCCGGGCGCCAAGGCCGAGATCAAAACCGCCGCCGGCGGCATCATCCGCGGCACCGTGCGCACGGTGGCGCCCACCGTGGACGCCCAGAGCCGCGTGGCGCTGGTCTACGTCGACCTGCCGCCCATGATGAAGGCCGACGCGCCGCTGAAAGCCGGCATGTTCGCCAGCGGCACCTTCGAGCTCGGCCACTCGACTGCCCTGACCGTGCCGCAGCAGGCGGTCGCGGTGCGCGACGGCTTTCCGTACGTATTCCGCCTGAACGCCGACAGCCGCGTCAGCCAGATAAAAGTCAGCACCGGGCGCCGCCTGGGCAACCGCATCGAGGTGGTGGACGGGCTGGCACCGGATGCCCAGGTGGTCGTCAGCGGTGCCGGTTTCCTCAACGATGGCGATCTGGTCCGCAACGTGCCGGCGACGCCCGCGCCACCGGCGGCGCAGCCGGCTCCTGCCAAGGCTGCAGGCAGCGTCGCGGCGCGCTGAGGAGGGGCGATGAATTTCTCGGCCTTCTCGATCCGCAATCCGATCCCGGCGATCATGCTGTTCGTCCTGCTCACGCTCGCCGGCCTGCTGGCCTTCAAGGCGAGCAAGGTGCAGGACTTCCCGGACATCGAACTGCCGATCGTCACCGTCACCGCCACCCTCGACGGCGCCGCCCCGGCCCAGCTCGAGACCGAGGTCGCGCGCAAGATCGAGGACTCGATCGCGACCCTGCAGGGCGTCAAGAACATCTACACCAAGGTGCTGGACGGCGTGGCCACCGTCACCGTCGAGTTCATCCTCGAGAAGGACCTGTCGGACGCGGTCAACGACGTGCGCGACGCCGTCTCGCGCGTGCGCGCCGACCTGCCGGCCGAGATGCGCGACCCCAGCGTGACCAAGACCACCACCGCCGGCCGCGTGGTGCAGACCTTCACCGCGCAGGCGGCCAGCAGGGACGGCAAGCCGGCGCTCGATGCGCCCGACCTGAGCTGGTACGTCGACAACACCGTCTCCAAGCGCCTGCTCAGCGTGCCCGGCGTCGGCGCCGTGAAACGCGTCGGCGGCGTCAACCGCGAAGTGCGGGTCGAGCTGAACGACGAGCGCATGGCGGCGCTGCGGGTATCGGCGCTGGACGTCTCGCGCCAGCTGCGCAACGTGCAGCGCGAGGAGCCGGGCGGACGCGGCGACGTCGGCGGCGCCGAGCAGTCGGTGCGCACGCTGGCGACGGTGCAGACCGCCTCGGCGCTGGCGCGCATGGACATTCCGCTGCCGGACGGCCGCCGCGTCAAGCTCTATGAAATCGCCGACGTGCGCGACACGGTCGCCGAGCCGCGCGCGATCGCCGAGCAGGACGGCAAGCCGGTGGTCGGCTTCGAGATCTTCCGCACCCGCGGCGCCGGCGAGATGGACGTCGCGGGCGGCGTGCGCGCGGCCATCGCCGAGCTGCAGCAACAGCACGCCAACGTGGTGCTGAAGGAAGTGATCGACAATGCCGCGCCGGTCGAGGACAACTTCGACGCCTCGATGGAGATGCTGTACGAAGGCGCGCTGCTGGCGGTGCTGGTGGTATGGTGGTTCCTGCGCGACTGGCGCGCGACCCTGGTCGCCGCCGCCGCCCTGCCCCTGTCCGTGATCCCGGCCTTCCTCGGCCTGTACCTGTTCGGCTACACGCTGAACATGGTGACCCTGCTGTCGCTGGCGCTGGTGGTCGGGGTGCTGGTCGACGACGCCATCGTCGAGATCGAGAACATCTCGCGCCATCTCAAGATGGGCAAGACCCCGATGCAGGCGGCGCTGGAAGCGGCCGACGAAATCGGCATGGCGGTGATCGCCACCACCTTCTCGCTGGTGGCGGTGTTCCTGCCGACCGCCTTCATGAGCGGCATCCCCGGCAAATTCTTCAAACAGTTCGGCTGGACCGCGGTGCTGGCGATCCTGGCCTCGCTGCTGGTGGCGCGCCTGCTGACGCCGATGATGGCGGCCTACTTCCTGAAGCCGGCCAGGCACCAGGAAGACAAGGACGGCCCCCTGATGCGGCGCTACATGCGCACCATGCAATGGTGCCTGCGCCACCGCCGCCTGACCATGATCGCGGCGGCGCTGTTCTTCGCCGGCTCGGTCTCGCTGGTGCCGCTGCTGCCGACCGGCTTCGTGCCGGCCAACGACCGCTCGCAGACCCAGATCAACGTCGAGCTGCCGCCCGGCGCCACGCTGGCGGAGACCCGCGCCGTGGCCGAGCGCGTGCGCCAGGCGGCGATGCGGGTGCCGAACGTGACCGGCGTGTTCAGCTCGATCGGCGGCGGCTCCAGCGGCAACGCCCTGGCGCCCGGCGCCGCCGCCGAGGCGCGCCGCGCCGTGCTGACGCTGACCACCGTGGGGCGCACCGCGCGCAAGGAAAAGCTGGTGGAGATCGAGTCGGCGCTGCGCGCGCGCCTGGCCGACATTCCGGGCGCACGCTTCACCGTCGGCCTGCCCGACACCGGCGTCAAGATGCAGATGGTATTGCGCAGCGAAGACCCGGTGGCCCTGATCGCGGCCGCGCGCCAGGCGGAGCGCGAGATGCGCACGCTGCACGGCATCGGCAACGTCAACTCGAGCGCCTCGCTGGTGCGCCCGGAAATCATCGTGCGCCCCGATTTCGCGCGCGCCGCCGACCTCGGCGTGACCGCGGCGGCGATCGGCGAGACCGTGCGCGTGGCCACCGCCGGCGACTACGACCAGGTGCTGGCCAAGATGAACGTGTCCGAGCGCCAGGTGCCGATCCGGGTGAAGCTGCCGGACGCGGTGCGTACCGACCTCGATGCCATCGGCAGGCTCACCGTGCCGGGCAAGAACGGCCCGGTGCTACTGGCCAACGTGGCCGCCATCACGGTGGAAAGCGGCCCGGCCCAGATCGACCGCCTGAACCGCAGCCGCAACGTGACCCTCGACGTGGAGTTGAACGGACGCTCGCTGGGCGAAGTGAATGCCGAGGCGCGCGCCCTGCCGGCGCTGCGCAACCTGCCGCCGACGGTGCAGATCGCGGAACTGGGCGACGCCCAGGAAATGCGCAACCTGATGGGCAGCTTCGTGATCGCCATGCTGATCGGCGTGCTGTGCATCTACGGGGTGCTGGTGCTGCTGTTCACCGATTTCCTGCAGCCGGCCACCATCCTGGCCGCGCTGCCGCTGTCGATCGGCGGCGCCTTCGTGGCGATGCTGGTCACGCGCAGCGCGCTGTCGATGCCGACCATGATCGGCCTGATCATGCTGATGGGGATCGTGACCAAGAACTCGATCCTGCTGGTCGACTACGCGATCCTGGCGCGCAAGGCCGGCATGAACCGCATCGACGCGCTGGTGGACGCCTGCCACAAGCGTTCGCGCCCGATCGTGATGACCACCATCGCGATGGGTGCCGGCATGCTGCCGCTGGCGCTGGGCCTGTCGGGCGACCCGAGCTTCCGCGCGCCGATGGCGATCGCGGTGATCGGCGGCCTGATCACCTCGACGTTGTTGAGCCTGCTGGTGGTGCCGGCGGTGTTCACCTATGTCGACGACATCGAGCATTGGTTCGGGCGCATGGCCGGCAAATTGCGCCGGCACCCGAGGCAGCCGGTGAAGGGGCATGAAGCGGTGAAGTGAGGGCCCCCTTCAGAAGGTTTCCCACTCCTCCACTGGCGCCGGCTTCGTCACCGGCTTCACTTGCGGCTTCAGTTGCGGCTTCACGGGCGTCGCCAAGCGCGGCGCCGGCGCCGGCTGTGCGGCGCGCCGCGGCTGCACGGCCGGCGCCGCGCTGTCGGCCACATCCACCTTGAACACCGCCACCATCTGCTGCAGCCGGTCCGCCTGCTCCTGCAGGCTGCCCGCGGCCCCGGCCGCCTCTTCCACCAGTGCCGCGTTCTGCTGGGTCACCGCATCCATATCGGTCAGCGCCTGGTTGATCTGCGTGATGCCGCCTTCCTGCTCGCGGCTGGCGCTGCTGATCTCGCCCATGATGTCGCTCACGCGCTGCACGCTGGCCACCACCTCGTCCATGGTGCTGCCGGCCCGGCCGACCAGCTGCGACCCCAGGCTGACCTTGCCGACGGAATCGTCGATCAAGGCCTTGATTTCCTTGGCCGCGGATGCCGAGCGCTGCGCCAGGCTGCGCACCTCGCTGGCGACGACCGCGAAGCCGCGTCCCTGCTCGCCGGCGCGCGCCGCTTCGACGGCAGCGTTCAGCGCCAGGATGTTGGTCTGGAAGGCGATGCCGTCGATGACCGCGATGATCTCGACGATCTTGCGCGAAGCCGTGTCGATATCGCCCATGGTCTTCACCACCTGCGCCACCACCGCGCCGCCCTGGCGCGCCACGTCCGAGGCGCTGGCCGCCAGCTGGTTGGCCTGCTGCGCGTTCTCGGCGTTCTGGCGCACCGTCGAGGTCATCTCTTCCATCGACGACGCGGTTTCTTCCAGCGAACCGGCCTGCTGCTCGGTACGCGAGGACAGCTCCAGGTTGCCGGTGGCGATTTCACGGGCGGCGGTGGCGATCTCGCCGCTGCCGCCGCGCACCTCGGATACCACCTTCAGCAGCGATGCGTTCATCTCCTTGAGCGCCTGCATCATCTGGGCCGCTTCATCCTTGCCCGTGACGTCGATGCGGCTGGTCAGGTCGCCGGCGGCGACGGTGCGCGCCACCTCGACCGCGCGGTGCAGCGGACGCACGACCGAACGCGTGATGAGGATCGCCGCACCGAGCGCCAGCAGCACGGCGGCAACCGCGCATGCGACGACGATGCGCAGTGCCAGCGCATAGGTGACGTCGGCGCCGTCATTCATGCTGTCGAAGCGGCCTTCCTGGAAATCGACCTGCTTGCGCAGGGTCTTGCACAGCGCCTGCAGGGCATCGTAGGCCTTGCCGTAGGCCAGCACGCTGGCTTCCTGCTGTTTGCCTGCGCCGACCAGTGCGCGCACCTGGACGACCAGTCCCAGGTAGGTGTCGCGCTGCGGCTTCGCTTCGGCCAGCAGCGCCTTGCCGGTCGTGGTCACCAGCAGCGGTTCGAGCTTCGTCAAGGCCTGGTTGGCGTCATCGAGGGCGGAGGCCAGGCGCGCCTCGATCCCGGCCTGCGCCGCCGGGTCGGTATTCGCGGTCAGTTGCCCCAGCCGCGCCATGCTGCGGCGTGCGCTGTCGAGTGCCAGGTTGGCCTGGCGTGCGCGCGGCCAGACGCCGTCGGCCATGTCGGACGATACCTGGTTCAGGTTATCCATGTAATACAGGGAGATACCGGCCAAGGCAATAATGATGGCGACCAGCATGCCAAAACCAAGCCGCAGGCGGTTGGCGATGTTCAAATTAAGAAGACTCATATCGACAGTGGAATAGGAATGAACGCAAGCCTGCCGTGCGCGCTGCGGCGGTTGCGGATGCGTGAAAATGGGACAAGACGTGCCGGCGTGGGCTGGGTCGGCGCTGGCGCAAGCAAATAAACTTGCAAACAGGAAAGGCTAACTGAACAAGTTCCATCTGGCAACTAATTGCGATGGCAATGTCGGTTAGCTACAACTTGCAATCAAAACGGCGCATCAATAAAAAAGCCGGCGCATGGCCGGCTTCAAGGTCGCGCTGGCGGGCTCGTCAAGCAAGCAGCTTCACATCCATGCCCCGTTCCACCAGCCAGGCCAGCGCCACCAGCACGATGACGCAGGAACCGAGACCGAGTACGCCGCGGCGGTACAGCACCGTATTGCGCACCAGGTAAGCCAGCGGCAGGAACAACAGCACGATCGCCAGCTGTCCAAGTTCGACGCCGACATTGAAGCCGACCAGCGACAGCAGCAGCGCCGCCTTCGGCAGGCCGAGGTCGAGCAGCACGCTGGCGAAACCGAAACCGTGGATCAGCCCGAAGGCAAAGGCGACCAGCGCGCGCCGGCCATGGAACAGCGGCCACACGTTGTTGAGTGCGGCCAGCGCCACCGATGCCGCGATCGCCGATTCCACCAGCCGCGACGGCAGCGCCACCACGCCCAGCGTGGCCAGGGTCAGCGTGATCGAATGCGCCAGCGTGAAGGCGGTGACGATCTTCAGCACGTCGATGGCGGCGGCGCGGAAGGTGGTACGGCCTTCCCAGCGCTGGTCGCGGTAGACCAGCACGGCCGGCAGCAGCAGCGACAGCAGGAACAGGATGTGGTCGAAGCCGATCCAGATATGCCAGACGCCATGGCGCACGTAGTCGCCGAACTGGCGCCAGCCGGAGGCATCGGCCACCTGCAGCGACTGGCGCGCGCTGTCGGGCGCGAAGATCGCGGTCGACACCTGGCCGGCATGGCGCAGCTGCAGCAAGCCCTTGTGCTGGGGATCGATGTCGAACAGCAGGCGGTAGTCGACCTCGAGGGCGGAGACCGCGCCGCCGCAGTCCGCATGCAGGCGCAGCACGGCGTAGGTACCGTCGCTGTGATTGTCCAGCAGCTGTTCGGTCACCCGCAGCGGACAGGGCGCGCCCCCGCTGGCCAGCTTCAGGCGCGCCAGTGCATAGGCGGCGATGGCGTCGTGGCGGGCGCGCACCTCGCTCCAGGTCAGTTCGCCGTTGCCGTCCTGGTCGAGGCCGATAGCCATGTCGAGGTCGCGCAGGGCAATGTCCCATTGGCCGTCGACCCCGGCTTCACGCACGTCCAGCGTCAGGTAGCTGTCGCTCGGCTTGTGGGCCCAGGCCGGGGCCGCCGCCAGCAGCAACGCCGCGGCCAGCAGCCACAGGGTACGCAAGCCGGGCATCATGCGGCCGCCTTCAGGCGCGCGGCGGCGGCAGCCACCTGGCGGTCCTCGATGCGCGAACTGCGCAGCCAGTCGCGCACCAGGCGCGCCGCCTCGGCATCCCCGCTGGCGACCGCGCAATCGGCCAGGATGCGCAAGTCGGCCGGTTCCTTCTGCACCTGCCAGTTGGCCTTGGCCAGGCGCACGGCGGCGGCCGGGTCGCGCCGCAGGTCCAGTTCGAAGCGTGCCTGCTCGCGCTGGTGGACGGTGTCGCGGCGCAGCACGGCGGCGTCGAAACGCGCGCGCAGGGCGTCGATCTGCGGACGCGCTTCGGGCGAACCGGTGGCCTGCAAGGCCAGTGCGTAACGCAGCAGCAGCGCATCGACCCGGGTTTTATCCTTGAGCAGTTGCACTACCTCGGGCGCGCGGCCATGGTCGAGCAGGAAGTCGGCGTAGGCGCCCAGCAGGTAGCTGTCCGGCTCGCCCAGGCCGAGCGCGGTACGGAAATGGGTCTCGGCGGCGCCGTCGTTGCCGCTGCGCGCCGCCATTTCCGCCAGCAGCGTGGCGACCCAGACGTCGACGCCGCGGTCGGCGAGCGGATGCGCAGCCTGGGCGTCGACCAGCTGGCGGTAGCTGGCGGCGGCCTGGCCATTGATACTGCCGACGCTGGACAGGCAGGTCTGCACCACCAGCGCCGGCGCGCGCGAGTACAGGCGCATGCAGCTGGCGCGCGCGGCCGCGAGGTTGCCGGTCACCATCTGCACGGTGGCGCGCGTGAGCCAGGCTTGCACGTTGCCGCTGTCGCGCTTGACTGCCTGGTCGAGGTCGGCCAGCGCGGCCGGGAACTGGTGGGTGCTCTGGCGCAGCGTGGCGCGCAGCACCAGCACCGGGTCGGGCGGGGTGGCCTGCGTCCACCACGGCGCCAGCGCCGCTTGCGCATAGCCGAGGTAGCGCGGGTCGCCTTCGATCCGCGCCTGCTCGATGTAGCGCTGGGCCAGCGCGCCGGCCAGGCGCAGGTCGTTTGGTTTGGCGGCGAGTTCGTCGCGCAGGCGGCGCAGCTCGCGCTGCACCGGATCGGCGCGGCTGGGCAGGCGTTCGACCACTTGGTTAGGGTCGGCCGGGATGTAGGGCGCGGCAGCCGCCATCCCACCCACCCCGGCCAGGCTCAACACCAGCGCGCCAGCGCAAGCGCGCAGGTGTGACACGGCTCCCGCCATCACGACGCCGGCAGCGCCACCGGCTCGGTATTTTCCGGCACGGTCGGATTCACGCCATCGGTCGACAGCGGTTCCGCGGTCTCGCTCTGGGTCGCGACCTGCTGCGACACATAGGTGACGAAGGCATCGCTGGTCGCCCCCGGCGGGGTGGTGCCGCCACCGCCGGTGTTGTCGTCGTCATGGTGGTGGCCGCAGGCCGCCAGTACCAGCAGCACCGGCAGGGCCGCCAGCGCCAGCCGGCCGCGCCGGTTCGCCAGAAGTTTGCTCATCATCTGCGCCTCCCTTTATTGATTACCCGGCAGCGGGGTGTTCAGGTAAGGGAAAGCCGGCTTGAAGTCGGCCGCGCTCTTGCGCACGCCGTCGGTCAGCTTGAGTCCGCCGGCCGGCGCATCGGCCGGTTTGCAGCCCACACCCAGCGCATCGCTCGTACCGGTGAGTACGCACAGCGCACCCATCGCCACGCGCAGCGAGACGTCGACCACGTCGTCGGCCGGGCGGCGTCCGTTCGGGAAGCCGGCATTGTCGCCGCCGGCCACGCCGAGTACGTTCTGGTTGGCCAGCGCGGTCGGCGCGGTGCTGGTATTCAGGCGCAGCATTTCCGAGGCCACCACGTTCTTCGGCTGGTTCACGCCCGGCAAGCCTTTCAGGAAGGCGGTCACCAGGTCAGTGCGCGGGAAGTTGGTCGGCGCCTTGGCGGACGGGAACAGGGTCTCGACCACGGCCGGCAGCACCGGATTGGTGACGTAGTTCAGGAACTGGGCGTCATCCTTCGGTTTCGAGGAATTGAAGCGGTCCTTGTCGTCCATCCCGATGATCACCTCGTTCACCAGCGGCATGCCGACGCGCGAGACCTGGGCCCATGGACCGCCCTCCTTCACCGCGCTGTTGATGCCGGAGCCCGGCGCCGGATTGATCAGGCGACCCTGGCGCACGCTGGCGGTGGCATAGCCGCCGATCACCGGCTCGCCGGCCGCGGTCAGGCAGGCGATCGGCACTTCGAGCGCGATCGAGCTGACGTTCTTGCCTTCGAGGTCGTTCTTGTTGCCGGCCGCTTCGGCGCCCAACGGATTCAGGTTGAAGAGGTCGAAGATCTTGCCGACCGCGATATAGAACGGTTCCTTGCGCTGGCCGACGAAGACGCGGCCGGTGCCGCAACCGGGGATCGTGATGTCGTAGATGTGCTGGTTGGCATAGGTTTCGTAACCGCTGGTGCCGCCGAAGGTCTTGTCGCCGATATTGTCGACCGGCTTGTCGAATTCGGTGGCGCCGCCGGTACCGGCCAGGCGCGTGCGGGTGCCGCCGCGACGGTCGCCCTTGACCATGTCGATGGTGTAGGTCTCGCGCACGTTGAGCGATGCCGGATTGACGCCGCTGATGGTCGACGAATTGATCAGGGGGATCAGCACCTGCTTGCCGCCGATCGTCAGCGCGGTACGCTTCGACGTATTTTTGAAGCGCAGCTGGAAGGTGATGTCTTCCTTGGCATCGCCGTTATTGTCGATATGGATTTCATACAGGGCGTTCTGGTCGAACTGGTAAAAGTTCGGGCCACCCTGCGGATCCTGGAAAGGAATGAAGTTGGCAATCAGCGTGACGTAGTCCTGGCGACCCGACGCATAGCTGCGGAACATGTAGAAGTCGGTACCGTCGACCTTGGGCGAATTGGCGAGGAAAGGTGCCTCGCGGTGGCTGGACGCCCCTGCCGGTGCCATGACGGTACCGAAGGCCATGCCGGCGAGCACGAGCGCCGTACCCCATTTTTGTTGCTTTTGCATTGCTCCCCCTTGATTTGATGTTATTGATTGCCGCTGTCAGCAATAAATACATCTTCTCGCTAAAAGGGTAAGCGCACGATTGAATTAATGAAATAAATTTGGCATTTTTGCTGGAACGCGACAAAGTGGTCTGTTCTTCTTGACAGATCGACGACAATAAAAAAGCCGGCATCGCGCCGGCTTCAAAGGTCGAGGATCGGTTGCCTCCCGCAGCGGGAGGCACGACCGACCGGTACCGATATCAGTAGTCGCGGCGGCCGCCACCCAGGATCTTGGCCAGGATGAAGCCGACGCCGGCGGCGATCGCCACGGCGGTACCCGGGTTCTGGCGCACGTAGTCGCGGCCCTGGTCCACGTATTGGCCGTAGGCGTCGGTCAGTTGCTCCTTGCGGTCGCCCAGACCCGAGGTGGCACCGCTCAGCAGGCCCTGCAGCTTGTCGACGCCGGCGTGGGCGCTGGTGGCCAGGCGGTCGACGACCGGCTGCACGCTGTTGATGGCCTTGTCGACCAGCGGCTTGGCGGCGTCAGCGGCCTTGTCGATCGACTGGTGCAGGTCTTGCGCCTTCTGGTCGGCGGCGTCCTGCGCCTTGCCGATCACGTTCTGGGCCTTGTCGGCTGCATCCTTGGCCGCATCCTGGACCTTGCCTGCCGCATCCTTGGCGACGTCCTGGGCCTTGCCAGCTGCGTCCTTGGCTGCGTCCTTCAGGTCGCCGCCGGTGCCGGAGCCGGTAGCAGCGCCGCTCTGGCTGTTCTGCTGGCCGCTCTGGCTGTTGGTGCCGCCCGCGGTCGAGCCGCTGGCGCTCATCGCGCCCATCGAGCCGACGCCCTGGGTGCTGGCGGTGGCGCCGCCGGTGCTGGAACCGGTCGAGCCGCCGATGGTCTGGTCCTTGCCCTGGTTCAGCTGGGTGCTCTTGTTCAGGCTGCCCGATGCGTTGCCGGCGTTGCCCTGGTTACCTGGAGTACCGCCCACATTGGTGCCTTTTGCTTCGTTCGACTTTTGATTATCCATGATGAATTCCTCTTTAAATTGTAGACCGACGCGGAGTAGACCGAAACTCGACCATCACCACATTCTTCCCTCATTCCCTACCAAACAAAACGAAGGCACGTGAGTGGGCTGCGCTACATCAACGTAACCAACTGAACAGTGCACACGATCAAGACTTATCGCCGTTGACAGTGAAGCTGCTCAAAAGTTCCCGGAGTAGCCGATCCCTCTCGCATTCGCTGCTGTTCCGCGGCGCCGTTTCCGGCGCTGTTGAGTTCGCGGAGTTCACGATAGAAAAAATATAACTTTCGGCAGATCGGCACTGTGCGGTGCCTAACAGAGCTATTCGATCGCAGGAAATTGTGCCGGCCGAGGACCGGCACGACCCTCACATCACCCGCACCCAGTTGCCTTTGTACAGGATCGGGCCGGTCGGCCCGTTCGGATCCGGCGAGCCGCCGCGCGGCTCCAGCGATACCGCCAGCATCGCCACGCCGGCACCGAGTGCGGCACGGTCCAGCGCCAGCGTGCTCTCGCGGCCGGCCAGGAGGCCGAGCGAGCGCGGGTTGCCCTGCACCGGCACCGCCCACAGCTGCAGCGTGCGGTCGGCGGCGACGGCGACGTTGCCGAGCAGCCGTACGGTCAGCAGGCGGCGCCCCTCGTCGCCGGTGAGGAGCAGCACCGGCTGCGCCTTGTCGTCGGCCAGGGTGGCGATGTAATCGGGCTGCGCCTGGCTGCCCGGACCGAGCGCGAGCACAGTGACCAGCGCCAGCGCCGCCGCGGTCGACAAGCCGCCCAGCCAGCGCCAGAACAGCAGCGATTCGCTGTGCCAGAACTGCCATGCGGGATGCCTTTCGCGCAGGTGCAGGCGCTGGGCGATACGCTTCCACACCTGCTTGCGCGGCTGTCGTGGCGGGGCGAATTCGGCCAGCGGCGCCAGGCGGTCGCGCCATTCGTCCGCAGTGCGGCGCAGGGCCGCGTCGCCATGCAGGTAAGCCTCGAAGCGGCGCCGCGCGCCGCCCTTCAGCGTACCGAGCACGTACTCGGCGGCGAGGCGGTCGCGCAGTTCGGGTTTGTCGCGCAGGTTCATGGCTGCCCACCTTTCTCCAGGCAGGTTTTGAGGCGTCCCAGGCTGCGCCGGATCCAGGTCTTGACGGTGCCGATCGGCAGCGCCATCCGCTGCGCCACTTCACTGTGCGACAAATCGTGGAAGAAGGCCAGGCCGACCACCTGCCGGTGCACGCCTTCCAGCGCCGACATGCAATACGCCAGCGCCTTTGCTTCGCGGCTGATCGCCAGCGCTTCGATCGGCGTGGCGTCCGGATCGCGCAATGCTTCCACCACCTCGCTGTCGAACGGTTCGAGGCTGATGTCGGCGCCGTTGCCGCCGGCGCGCAGCAAATCGAACGCCTTGTTGCGGACGATGGTGGTCATCCAGGTCATGGGCGCCGCCAGCTGGCTCTGGTAACTTCCCGCGTGGTGCCAGATGGCGACGAAACCGTCCTGCAGCGCTTCCTCGGCCAGCTCGGGCTTGACCAGGATGCGCAGCGCAAACCCGTACAGCCTGGCCGAGGTGGCTTCGTAAAGGGCGCGGAACGCCTCCGCATCCTGCAGGGCGGCGGCGCGCAGCCAGGCCTGCAGCTGGATGGAATCGGGAGGATGGACGTCGGACACTGCGCGCCTTTGTCGAAGATGGTGGGTTGAAAAAATGCCAAGTGCAAGGAAAGTACCATACCTTTCTTCCCTGCACTGCTGACACCGCGAAATGTTTTCAGGCAGCCGCCGGCGCTCATGACAGGGCCTTTACGATCAGCACAGTGTTCAGGGCGACGATCGTCGCCATGGCGGCCCATGCCAGCAGCGTCATCCAGCGCGGATTGGCGAAGCGGCCCATGATCCGCGGGTCGGCAGTAAAACGGATCAGCGGGAACATCGCAAACGGCAGCTGCAGGCTCAGGATGACCTGGCTCAGCAGCAGCAGGCGGCCGATGCCCTCGTCGCCGCACAGCAGCGTGACCAGGAAGGCCGGCACCACCGCCAGCGCGCGCGTCGCCAGCCGCCGCTGCCAGGCCGGCACGCGCAGGCGGACAAAGCCCTCCATCACCACCTGGCCGGCCAGCGTGGCCGTGATCGACGAGCTCTGCCCCGCCGCCAGCAGCGCCAGCGCGAACAGGACGCCGGCCAGCGCGCTGCCGGTCAAGGGTCCCATCAGGCGGTACGCATCTTCCAGGTTCGCCATGTCCTGGTGGCCGCTGGTATGAAACACCGCTGCCGCGGTAACCAGGATCGCGCCGTTGACGAGCAGCGCCAGGGCCAGCGCCAACACGATGTCGGCGGTGGCGAAGCCGATCGCGCTGCGCCGGCCGGCGTCGCCGGCACCGGGGCGGCGCGTCTGCACGATCGATGAATGCAGATACAGGTTGTGCGGCATGACGGTGGCGCCGACGATGCCGATGGCGAGGTAGAGCATGCCGGGATCGGTGACCGTGCGCGCGGTCGGTACCAGCCCCGCGGCGACGGCCTGCCAGTCCGGCTGAGCCAGCACCAGGTTGATGCCGAAGCACAGGAACACGATCCCCATCAGGCTGACCACGAAGGCCTCGAGGTAGCGCATCCCGCGCTGCTGCAGCCACAGGATCAGCAGCACGTCGAGCACCGTCAGCACCACCCCGGCGCTGAGCGGCATCCCGAACAGCAGCTTGAGCGCGACCGCCGTGCCGATCACCTCGGCGAGGTCGCAGGCGCAGATCGCCAGTTCGCACAGCAGCCACTGGGCGATGCACGAGCGCGGCGTTGCATGGCGGCGGCACAGTTGCGCCAGGTCGGCGCCCGCCACGATGCCCAGCCGCGCCGCCAGGATCTGCAGCAGCATCGCCATCGCGCTCGACAGGCCTATCACCCACAGCAGCGAATAGCCGTAGGCCGCGCCGCCGGCCAGGTCGGTGGCCCAGTTGCCCGGGTCCATGTAGCCCACCGCCACCAGGTAGCCGGGGCCGATGAAGCCGAACAGGCGGCGCCACCAGGAGGTGGCAGCGGGTTCGGCGCCACCTTCCAGGCTCGGCGTGAGTACGGGTGGCGTCATGCCCGCTCTCCCCGGCTTAGAGGATCAGGCGTACGCCGTGCTCAGGTTCAGCGTGCCATTCGCACCTTTCGGGAAAAAGCCGCCCATGGTCACCGATTCCTTGGTCAGATAGACGATGTTCAGCACGTCGCCCGGGCTGCGGCTGAAGGCGATGCCGTTCTTGTCGAGCGGGACGATGTTCGACGCCGTGTTGTCGGCCGGGTCGACGATGCCCTGGTCGACGTCCGCTGAGTTGTCGAGGCTGTCGCGCGCATCGGAAATCGCGCCGGCGGCGGTGCGCAGGCTCGGCGTGCTCAAGCCTTTCGTGTACAGCACCGTTCGCACCAAGCCGGCGTGATAGGCTTCCGCGGCCAGGATGCCGGCGGCCGCTTCAAGGAAGGTCTTGTTCTGGATCAGCGGCGATGCGCCCTTGTACGCCGTCACGCCGACGTCCTCGAAGATGAAGGCGCCCAGCAGGAAATTCTCGTCGCTGGCATACGGATCGAAGGCCACGCCGGCACCGACCAGCCCGGCCGCCCGCGCCGCGTTCGAGAACGCACCGTTCGGATCGGACCCGCCGATGTCGATCGCCGGCTGTGCCACCGCGGCGCTGCCGAGGGCCGAGCGCAGGAAGCCGACGTGCGCGATCTCATCCTGCGCAATTTCCTTGGCGTATTGCGCGACCAGCGGATCCTTGAAAGGCACCTTCTTGCCGCCGGTGACCGCGCCCTGGGTACCGGTGCCGGTCAGCATGTTGGCGGCCAGACCGGTGCCGAACACCGCATACGAATAGAACTGCGCTTCCAGGTATTCCAGGTTCAGTGCAAAGTTGAGGATATCGGTGTCGGTGGGCTGCGCCGACTGGGCAATGGCATCGTGCACCGAGCCGCCGCAGGCGCTCAGCAGGGTGCCGCCCACGAGGCCGACGCTCAGGCCGCCGACATTCTTGAAAAACGAGCGGCGCTTTTCCAGCTTTTGCTTGCGCGACTCCAGTAAAGCCAAGGTCACATTGGTGTCCGTCATGGTATTTCTCCCGTTCAGTGAGGTCGAAAAACATCGCCGGCACATGGCAATCTCATATGTGCGTAAAGCTTGTACTGGATGGGGCTGCGTTCGGATTCAAATTTTTTTATCGACGACCGTTTTCAGTTGATCGATGAAGACGCGCACCTTGTGTGGCAGGTTCGGCGATGCCGGGTACACGGCGTGGATATCGCTCGCCGGCAACGACCAGTCCGGCAACAGGCGCACCAGGCGCCCTGCCGCGACGTCATCCTCGACCGAAAACACGGTGGCGCGCAGCACGCCGTCACCGGCCAGCGTCGCCGCGCGCGAGGCATAGGCAGTGTTGGTCGAAAACACAGTATGGCGCATCGCCACTTCCTGCACCCGGCCGCCGGCGTCGCTCAGGGTCAGGCTGCCCGGCTGGGCTACCACGGTCAGTTCGACGTACGGCAAGGCCGCCAGCGCCGCCGGCGTAGCCGGCATGCCGTAACGGGCAATGAAATCGGGGCTGGCCACCAGCCAGCGCAGCAAGGGCCCCAGGCGTGCCGCCTGCAGGCCGGAATCGGCCAGCTTGCCCAGTCGCACGGCGACGTCGATGCCTTCGGCAATCAGGTCGACCCGGTGGTCGGCGCACAGCAGCTCGACCGTCAGGCCGGGGTACTGCGCCCGCAGCCGGGACAGCAGCGGCGCCACCACCATCACCCCGTAATCGACCGGCGCCGCCACGCGCAGCTTGCCCTGTACGCTGTCGCGTCCACTGCGCGCCTGCTCGATCGCCTCCCCGGCCGCCTGCAGCACCTGGCGGCTGGCGTCATAAAAGGCGCGCCCGGCCTCGGTCAGGCGCAGCGTGCGCGTCGAGCGGACCAGCAGGGCCACGCCGACCTCGGCTTCCAGCAACTGCATGTGCTTGCTGACCATCGACTTGGCCAGGCCCAGGCGGCCGGCAGCAGCGGTCAGCGACCCCGCTTCGACGACGGCGACGAAGATGGCCAAACGATTCAGGTTGACGGCAGAGATATCCATGGGTCGATTGTACGCTTTGGATGAACACTGATTCCCCGATTGTCCGTCTTATCGAAACGGTCGCCGGTGCCTACACTGATGGCTTACTCATGAAAGGAAGCGCCACCATGAAACTCCACGGCATACCCCTGTCCGGCCATACCCACCGCGTGCAGCTGTTCCTGAGCCTGCTGGGAATCCCCTACGAATTCGCCGGCGTCGACCTGGCCGCGGGCGGCAACCGTACGCCGGCCTTCCTGGCCATGAGCCCGTTCGGCGAAATCCCGGTGCTGGAAGACGGCGACGTCGTCCTGGCCGACTCGACCGCCATCCTGGTCTACCTGGCCCTGCAATACGACGCCGGCGCACACTGGCTGCCGCGCGAACCGCTGGCCGCGGCCCGGGTTCAGCGCTGGCTGTCGACGGCATCCGGCAAGATCGCCTATGGCCCGGCGGCGGCGCGGCTGGTGACCGTGTTCGGCGCAGGCATCGACCACGACGTGGTCAAGGCGATCGCGGTGCGCCTGTTCGACACGATGGAAGGCGAACTCGCCGGACCGTTCCTGCTCGGCGCCGCGCCCACCCTGGCCGATGTCGCCGCCTACAGCTATATCGCGCATGCGCCGGAAGGCGGCGTCTCGCTCGCACCTTATCCGCGCATCCGCGCCTGGCTCGACCGTGTACGCGCCCTGCCCGGCTTCGTCGCCATGCCGTCCAGCGTCGCCGGCGTCGCGCCCGAGGAGTACGCATCATGACACCATCGCGCTTTCACGCCGGCGAACTGCAGGTCCAGGCCCGCGCCGGTGTTCCCGCCGATTACACGCAACGCGCCTCTGCCGCCATCCGCGACCACATGCCGGACCAGCACCGCCAGTTCTTCAGCCAGCTGCCCCTGTTCTTCCTGGGCGCGCTGGACGCGGACGGCCAGCCCTGGGCCACGGTGCTGGCCGGCGAACCTGGCTTCATCATGGCACCCGATGCGCGCACGCTGCGCATCGGCGGCGGCCTGTTGCCCGGCGACCCGCTGCAGGGCCATTTGCTGCCCGGGCGCCGCGTGGGCGGACTCGGCCTGGTGCCGGCGACGCGGCGCCGCAACCGGGTCAACGGCGTCATCGATGCGGTGGATGGCGGCGTGGTGACCGTCGCCGTGGAGCAGAGCTTCGGCAATTGTCCGCAATATATCCAGCAGCGCGCGCCGCATGCGGTGACGCCGCCTGCCGCGCCGCTGGTCGTGCGCGCCGCCGCTCTGGACGACCGCGACCTTGCCCTCATCGGGCGCGCCGATACCTTGTTCATCGCCAGCGCCAACCCCGATATTCATTCCGCTGCACGAGCCGATGCGCAGGCCGCTGCACAAGCCGATACGGCGCGCGGCGTCGACGTCTCGCACCGCGGCGGGCGGCCGGGTTTCGTGCATGCCGATGCCGGCGGCACGCTGCTGGTGCCCGATTTCATGGGGAATTCTTTCTTCAACACGCTGGGGAACCTGGCGCTCTATCCGCGCGCGGGGCTGCTGTTCGTCGACTTCGACAGCGGCGACCTGCTGCACCTGGCGGTCGAGGGCGAGATTGTCTGGGATGGGCCGCTGGTCGCGGCCTTCGAGGGTGCCGAGCGGCTGCTGCGCTTGCGGGTACGCGAGGTGGTGCGCAATGTCGCGGCGCTGCCCTTGCGCTGGAGCGCCGCGCAGCCGGCGGCGCAGCTGGCGCGGACCGGCGACTGGCACGCCGTGGCGCAAGAGTTGAAAAGAGAAAAGGGTCACAAGCTTTCGCTTGCAACCCTTTGATCTCTTACTGAATTCTGGTGCCGCTGACCGGAATCGAACTGGTGACCTTCGCATTACGAATGCGCTGCTCTACCGACTGAGCTACAGCGGCGACACACTGCTTGACGGACTGGCCGTGCAGCAGGGTCCCGTATTCTAACAAACAACTAGGCAAACTTGCTAGTCCGGCTCGGCAATTTTGCGTGTGCGACTTCCAGAATGGATTTGCTGAGACGCCAGAATCATCGTCGCCCCTGCGGAGGCAGGGGCCCAAGTTCTGCCTGCGCTATCGAAACGCACGCAACTTGGGCCCCTGCCTGCGCAGGGGCGACGGTCTCACGGCTAGCGAACGAATTATTCCGCGTGGTAGCTGGTCACGCGCTCGACTTCGCTCTTCGAACCCAGGAACACCGGCACGCGCTGGTGCAGCTTGGTCGGCGGGATGTCGAGGATGCGCTGGCGGCCGTCGGTGGCGGCGCCTCCGGCCTGTTCGACGATCATGGCCATCGGGTTGGCTTCGTACATCAGGCGCAGCTTGCCCGGCTGCGACGGGTCGCGCAGGTCGGCCGGGTACATGAAGATGCCGCCGCGGCTCAGGATGCGGTGCACGTCGGCCACCATCGAGGCGATCCAGCGCATGTTGAAATCCTTGCCGCGCGGGCCGGACTTGCCTGCCAGCATCTCGCTGACGTAGCGCTGCACCGGCGGGTGCCAGTGACGCTGGTTCGACATGTTGATCGCGAATTCCTTGGTGTCTTCCGGAATCTGCATGTTCTTCTGGGTCAGGACCCAGGAACCCATCTCGCGGTCGAGCGTGAAGCAGTTGACGCCATTGCCGGTGGTCAGCACCAGCATGGTCTGCGGGCCGTACACGGCGTAGCCGGCGGCGACCTGCTGGCTGCCGGCCTGCATGAAGTCGGCTTCGGTCGGGGCGCTCATGCCTTCCGGCGCCTTCAGCACCGAGAAGATGGTGCCGATCGAGACGTTGACGTCGATGTTCGAGGAGCCGTCCAGCGGATCGAACAGCAGCATGTATTCGCCCATCGGGTAGCGGTTCGGGATCGGGTGGATCGATTCCATTTCTTCCGACGCCATTGCCGCCAGGTGGCCGCCCCACTCGTTGGCTTCGAGCAGGATTTCGTTGGAGATCACGTCGAGCTTCTTCTGCACTTCGCCCTGGACGTTCTCGGAACCGGCGCTGCCGAGGATGTCCCCGAGGGCGCCCTTGCCGACCGAGTGGCTGATGGTCTTGCAGGCGCGCGCCACGACTTCGATCAGGAGGCGCAGCTCGGCGGGGATGTTGTCGTGGAGGCGTTGTTCCTCGACGAGGTATTGGGTCAGGCTGACACGTTTCATGAACTTCCTTAGGGTTGATTCAGTTTCAAATGCTCAGTTTCAAATAATTAATTGGCCAAGGCTTTGCTGATGACTTCACGCACGTCGTTCGACAATGTCGTCTGTCCTGCCACTTCCTGCAGCGCTTTCTTCATGTGCGCCTGCAGGGCCGGTGCGTAACGGCGCCAGCGGTCCATCGCACGTGCCAGGCGGCTGGCGACCTGCGGATTGAGCGCGTCCAGCGCGACGACCTGCTCGGCCCAGAATGCATAGCCGCTGCCGTCGGGGGCGTGGAAGGCGACCGGGTTGCCGGCGCAGAAGGTAGACACCAGGCTGCGCGCGCGGTTCGGATTACGCAGCGTGAAGGCCTTGTGCGTCATGAGTTCGCGCACTGCCTCGACGCCGGTGCTCGGCGCCGACGCCTGCATCGCGAACCACTTGTCGACCACCAGCGCCTCGCCCTGGAACTCGTCGTAGAAGCGCTGCAGCGCCTCGCCGGCGGCGGCGTCCGCTTCATCGCTGGCGGCACGCGCATGGATCAGCGCCGACAGCGCGGCGACGCGGTCGGTCATGTTGGTCGCTTCGTCGAACTGCTTGCGCGCCAGGGCGATCGTCTCGGCATCCGGCGCCGCGCACAGGTAGGCCAGCGCCAGGTTCTTCAGCGCGCGCTTGCCGATCGATACGGCATCCGGGCTGTAGTCGCCCGGCGTCTGGTTGGCCTGGTACTGGGCCAGCAGCTCGCTGCGCAGGCGGGCACCGATGTCGGCGCGCACGAACTGGCGTGCCATGTGGATGGCCAGCGGGTCGACCACGTCGAACTGGTCGGCGATCATGGTTTCCGATGGCAGCAGCAGCGCCTGCTCGCGGAAATTCGGGTCCAGGGTTTCGTCAGTCAACATCTTCCGCATCGCTTCGACGAACACGTCGTCGAGGTCGAGCGCGGCGGCAGCTTTATCGGCGTCGAGGGCGACCGTCGCGTTGTGCGTGGCCAGGTTGCCGGCCAGCCGGACCAGGCGGCTCATCGCCAGGCGCTGGCCGGCTTCCCAGCGGTTGACCGGATCGCTGTCGTGGTTGAACAGCAGCGTCAGTTCGGCGTCGTTATAGCCGTATTTCAGGATCACCGGCGCCGAAAAGTCGCGCAGGATCGACGGCGTCGGCTGCTCAAGGATGCCGGTGAAGACGAAGGTCTGGTCGGCTTCCGTCAATTCCAGCACGGCCGTGGTGCCGTAATCCTTGCCATCCACCGTCAGCGCCAGGTCGCGGCCGTCCTTGCCCAGCAGGCCGACGGCGACCGGGATGTGGAAGGGCAGCTTTTCCGGCTGGCCCGGGGTGGCCGGGCAGGACTGGATCAAGCGCAGTGCGTAGGTGCCGGCCTGCTCGTCGTAGCGGGTCTCGGCCTGCACCACCGGGGTGCCGGCCTGGCTGTACCAGCGCTCGAACTGGGTCAGGTCGCGTCCATTCGCATCGGCCATGGCCAGGCGGAAATTGTCACAGGTGACGGCTTGCTCGTCGTGACGCGCGAAATACAGGTCCATGCCTTTGCGGAAGCCTTCGCGGCCCAGCAGGGTCTGGTACATGCGCACGACTTCGGCGCCCTTCTCGTACACCGTGACGGTATAGAAGTTATTGATCTCGACAAAGGAGTCGGGACGCACCGGGTGGGCCATCGGACCCGAATCTTCCGGGAACTGGGCCTGTCGCAAGGTACGCACCTGGTCGATGCGGGTGACGGCGCGGCCGGTGTCGGTGCCGATCATGTCGGCCGAGAATTCCTGGTCGCGGAACACGGTCAGGCCTTCCTTCAGCGACAGCTGGAACCAGTCGCGGCAGGTCACGCGGTTGCCGGTCCAGTTGTGGAAGTATTCGTGGCCGACCACGGCTTCGATGCCCTGGAAGTCGACGTCGGTGGCAACGCGCGGATTGGCCAGCACGTACTTGGTGTTGAAGATGTTCAGGCCCTTGTTTTCCATCGCGCCCATGTTGAAGTCGCCGACGGCGACGATCATGAAGCGGTCCAGGTCGAGCTCGAGGTTCCAGCGCTCTTCATCCCAGCGGATGCTGCGCTTGAGCGATTGCATCGCGTAATCGGTCTTGTCGAGGTTGCCGTCTTCGACCCACACCTGCAGCAGCGCCTGGCGCCCATCCGCCAGCGGGAAAGTCTCTTCCTGGCACACCAGGCGGGCGGCGACCAGCGCGAACAGGTAGGAAGGCTTCTTGAACGGGTCTTCCCACAGCGCGTAATGGCGGCCGTCGCCCAGTTCGCCCTCTTCGATCAGGTTGCCGTTCGAGAGCAGGACCGGGAACTTGTCCTTGTCCGCGCGCAGCATGACCTTGTATTTCGCCATCACGTCGGGACGGTCCGGGAAGTAGGTGATGCGGCGGAAGCCTTCGGCTTCGCATTGCGTGTAGAAATTGCCGTTGGACACGTACAGGCCGCTGAGCGTGGTATTACTCTCCGGAACGCAAATGGTCTCGATTTCCAGCACCACCTCATCCGGCGTATCGCGCGCAGCCGTCGGAATGCGCAGCAGCGTGCCGTCGCGCTGGTAATCGCTCTCCTGCAGCACCTTGCCGTTCAGCCGGATCGCCACCAGTTCAATATCTTCGCCGTACAGTTCGATTTCGCGTTGGGCGCTGTCCGGATTGCGGCGCAGCGTCAGCCGGTTGGCGACGATGGTACGAGCGGGATCGAGGTCGAAGCCGAGCTCCACGGTCTCGACCAGGTAGCTGGGGGCGGTGTAGTCCTTCCGGTAAATGGTCTGGGGCGTATCGGTGCGCATGGTAGGGTCCGCAAAAGCCGTTGGTGAAGTGCTTATTTTACCAACAGCTTGCTGACCATTTCCGTTCGATTTCATGTATCGATATGTACACCTGGTAACCGCCGGTAAATGGCCAAGCGAATATCGCACAACCAGAATAAGATATATTCCTGCACCAGACCGATTACAAAGCGCGCTCACAAAGCGCGATACCAGAGAGATATCCATCATGAAACGCACAATGATTTTGGCAGCGGCTTCATTGAGCCTGCTGCTGGGCGGCTGCGCGAGCACGATTCGCAGCAACGTCACGACGTTCAACCAATGGCCGGCCCAGCTGCCCGAGAAGAGCTACGCCTTCGAGACCGCGCCGGCCCAGGACAATACCCTCGAGCTGCAGAGCTACCAGAACCTGGTGCGCGGCCAGATGGCCCGTCTCGGCTTCCATGAAGCGCCGCAGGCGCCGGCGCTGAAGGTGTCGATGCGCTTCTCGACCATCGACGTGCCGACCCAGGTGGTCTACCCCGCTTTCGCGCCGACCTACGCCTACTCGCCGCGCTTCGCCTACTTTGGCGGCCGCCGCCGCTTCTGGGGCGGCGCCGGCTGGTACAGCCCCTTCTACGACCCGTTCTGGGGCCCGATGCCGATGTACGACGTGCAGGAAGAGCACCGTTACCACCGCCAGGTCCAGATCGGGATCCAGCAGGCGGGCGACGGCAAGCGCCTGTTCGACGTCACCGTGCGCAACGTCAGCAGGCAGGAATCGACGCCGGCGGTGATGCCGGCGCTGGTGCAGAGCGCGTTCGAAGGTTTTCCGGGGCCGAATGGCGGGTCGCGAGTGATCGAGTTGAAGCAGCAGCCGCAGCAGAATGGGTGACTGGTAGGGTGAAACGGCTACCGGCTTGATAGAGACCGGTAAAGCGTCGTCCCTGCGCAGGCAGGGACGACGTTCTTATTTACGCGGTCAAAATGACTGCAGCGATGCGCAGTGGCTGTATGGCGTTCAGGAGGCGTATCCTATCAAGAAAAATACGCCTCCGACCCAAACGTAATCGCCACGATCAGCAAGATCGCCAGCAGCAGCACCACCAGCAGGCGCCCGAAACGCGGCTCGGTGGCCGGCTCCGGTTCCATCGGCGGTTCCCTGTCGTCGCTGAATTCCCTCATGGCAGGCTCATGGCAGCAGGATGGTCTTGCCCGTGGTGCGGCGCGCTTCCAGCTCGATGTGAGCCTGGGCGGCGTCGGCCAGCGGGAAGCGCTGGTTGATCTCGATGCTGACCTGGCCGCTGGAGACCATCTGGAACAGGTCGGCCGCCATCGCCTCGAGTTTTTCGCGCGTCGAAGCATAGGTCTGCAGCGTGGGGCGCGTGATGAACAGCGAGCCGCGCGACACCAGTTCGCTCAGCGCGAACGGCGGCACCACGCCGGACGAGTTGCCGAAGCTGACCATCAGGCCGAGCGGCGCCAGGCAATCGAGCGAGCGCGTAAACGTGTCCTTGCCGACCGAGTCGAACACGACCGGCACCTTGGCCCCACCCGTGATCTCCATGACCCGCTGCACCACGTCCTCCGTGTTGTAGTTGATGACATGGGCGGCGCCGTGGCTTCTGGCCAGCTCCGCCTTCTCGTTTGACCCCACGGTACCGATCAGGTTCGCGCCGATCGCGCGTGCCCACTGGCAGGCGATCAGGCCGACGCCGCCGGCGGCCGCATGGAACAGCACGGTCTGCCCGGGTTCGAGCTTCCAGATTTGCCGGAACAGGTATTGCACGGTCAGGCCCTGCAGCAACATGGCGGCCCCCGTGTCGAACGGGATGTCGTCCGGCAAGCGCACCAGGATATCCGCCGGCATCACCCGCACTTCACTGTAGGCCCCGTTCGGGCGCGCCGCATAGGCCACACGATCACCCGGTTTGACATGGGTCACATCCGGCCCGACGGCCTCGACCACGCCCGCCCCTTCCTGGCCCAGGCCATTGGGCAGATCGAGTGGATATAAACCAGTGCGGAAATACACGTCGATGAAATTCACGCCGATCGCGTGATTGCGCACGCGCGCCTGCCCGGGACCGGGTTCGCCGACGTCGACGTCGGCCAGTTCCAGCACCTCGGGGCCGCCGGTGCGCGCGAATCGGATTGCCTTTGCCATGCCTGTCTCCTCAGGGGTCCGTGGAAAAATCAGTGTGCCGATTGCGCGATCAGCTGCGACAGCACCAGCCGCGCGCTGGCCACGTTGGTGGCGCACGGAACGTCGTGGACGTCGCAGGCGCGCACCAGCGCGTTGATGTCCGGCTCGTGCGGCTGCGGGGTCATCGGGTCGCGCAGGAAGATCACGCAATCGACTTCGCCGTTCACCAGGTTGGCGCCGATCTGCAAGTCGCCGCCGAAGGGGCCGGAGTGCATGCGCGTGACGTCCAGGCCGACCTCGGCGATCAGGCGCGCGCCGGTGGTGCCGGTGGCCGACAGCGTGCAGGTGCGCAGGAAGTCGCGGTATTCGCCGGCCAGCGCGACCATGTCGTCTTTTTTCTTGTCGTGGGCAATCAGGGCGATTCTTGGCTTGAGCTGTGGGTTCATCGTCTCTCTTTTCGTTAAGGTTATTTTTTCAGCGACAGCATATAAATTCCCCCCAGCACCAGCGCGGTGCCGCCGAGCTGGATCGCCGTGATCGGCTCGCCCAGCAGCGCCCAGCCGAGGAACAGCGTCGACACCGGGCCGATCATGCCGGCCTGCGATGCGCTGGGGGCGCCGATGCGCTGCACCGCGGCCATCGTCATGAAGACCGGGAAGATGGTACAGAATAGCCCGTTGACGAAGGACAGGCCATATACCTGCAAGGGCTGTACCAGCATGCTTGCCGGCCGCAGCAGGAAGAACTGGCCGATGCAAGCGGCGCTCGATACGCACATTGCATACGCGACCAGGCGCAGCGAGCCAATCCTTTTCACCATCTCGCCGGTGCCCAGCAGGTAGACCGCATACGCGACCGCCGAGCCGAGCACCAGCAGCGAGCCGGCGGCGATGCTGCCGCTGCCGCCCTGCAGGTCGTGCAGGAAGACCAGCACGATGCCGCAATACGACAGGGCCAGCGCCGCCCACTGGGCACCGTTGACGCGGCGCTTGAACACCAGTGCCGTCATCAGGAGGACGAAGGTCGGCGTGGTGAACAGGATCAGGCGCTCCAGGCCGACCGAAATGAATTGCAGGCCGAGGAAATCCAGGTAGCTCGACAGGTAGTAGCCGAGCAGCCCGAGCACGACCAGACGCCAGCGGTCGCCCTTCGACAGCGCCGGCCCGGTGCGCATCTTCCACAGCGCCACACCGGCAAATACCGGAAACGAGAACAGCATCCTGAAGGCGATCAAAGTCACCGCATCGATGTGGTAGCGATACAGCAGCTTGGCGACAATGGCCTTCGTGGAAAACAAAATAGCTCCGCCAATGGCGATCGAGAGGCCGGCGATTTGTGCCGGGCGTGTCACCGGCGCAACAGAAGTGTCGATTGCAGTTTTGCTCATCAGGCAATTGTAGGATGAATCCGGCTTGTTGGCTGAGGACGCCTGTGAACGCCATCGCGGCGGCGCGGTCCAATCGCGGTCCACACCTCATCCTTGGAGGATTCATGGCGTTTCCAAGCGGCGCCCCGCTATCCGCGCAAGTCCCCGCACTGGTGCCGGGCCAGGGTGCCACGCACCTGCCCGACCATGCACCCTTGCGTGCCGGCGTCGACCGTACCGTAATCCTGAGCCTGCTGGGCCTGCTCATGGTCCTGTGCTGGGCCATCCTGCTGCTGCGTGCCGGCAGCATGCCCACGACCGATTTCAGCCTGCACGCCGTCGATACGGCGCCCTGGGACCCGGCCGACCTGGCGCTGCTGCTGGCCCTGTGGCTGGCCGTCATCGCCGCCATCATGCTGCCGGCGGCCGTTCCCGCGGTGCTGCTGTATGCGCGCGCCAAGCGCCTGCGGCGCGAGCCCTGGGTCTACCTGTCCACCCTGGTGTTCACGCTGGGCTGCCTGTCCGTGTGGAGCGGCTGCGCCCTCGCCGCCGCCACGCTGGCCTGGCTGCTGCACGATGCCGGCGCGCTCGACGAATCGATGGCGGTGGTCGTGCCGACGGCCACCGGGCTGGCGCTGGTCGCGGCCGGGGTCTACCAGTGGACGCCGGCCAAGCATGCCTGCCTCGAACATTGCCGGGCACCGCTGGCCTTCGTACGTACCGGATGGCGGCGCGGGCTGCCGGGGGCATTCCGGATGGGCGTGGCCGATGCCCGCGGTGCTACCGGCTGCTGCTGGCTGCTGCTGGCGCTGGCGTTGCCGACCGGGGTGCTGAACCTGCCCGTCATCGGCGGCCTGGTGGTGCTGGTCCTGGCCGAAAAACTGTTGCCGAACGGACATCTCCTGGCCTGTGCCGCGGGCCTCGGACTGGTTGCCTGGGGCACCGCCCTGTTGTTTCCCTGACAGTTTTAAGAGAGGGGGCTATGTTAAAATGCTGGGGATTACGCTTAATCCTTTAAGGGACTTTTAACATGGCTGGACACAGCAAATGGGCCAATATCAAGCATAAGAAGGCCGCCACCGACGCCAAGCGCGGCAAGATCTGGACCCGACTCATCAAGGAAATCACGGTCGCCGCACGCATGGGCGGCGGCGACATGAACACCAACCCGCGCCTGCGCCTTGCCGTCGAAAAGGCTGCGGATGCGAACATGCCGAAGGATAACGTCACGCGCGCGATCCAGCGCGGCTCGGGCGGCCTGGAAGGCGTGAACTACGAAGAAATCCGCTACGAAGGCTACGGCATCGGCGGCGCGGCGATCATCGTCGACTGCATGACCGACAACCGCGTGCGCACCGTGGCCGAAGTCCGCCACGCGTTCAGCAAGTTCGGCGGCAACATGGGCACCGAGGGTTCGGTGTCCTTCATGTTCAAGCACGTTGGCCAGTTCCTGTTTGCCCCGGGCGTGGAAGAAGACAAGCTGATGGATGCCGCACTGGAAGCCGGCGCCGACGACGTGATCGCGGACGAGGAAGGCGGTTTCGAAGTGCTGTGCGACCCGAACGCCTATGCCGGCGTCAAGGAAGCGCTGGAAGCGGCCGGCTTCAAGGCCGATTCGGCCGAAGTCATCATGAAGCCCGACACCGAGACCGCGTTCACCGGCGAAGACGCCATCAAGATGCAGAAACTGCTCGACGCCCTGGAAAACCTGGACGACGTGCAGGAAGTGTATACCAACGCGGTCATCGAAGAATAAGCTGCCCATTCAAGTAAAGCGCCCATGAAAATCCTGGTAGTCGGCTCTGGCGGCCGTGAACACGCCCTGGCCTGGAAACTGGCCCAATCCGATCGCGTGCAGATGGTCTACGTCGCGCCCGGCAACGGTGGCACCGCGCGCGACCCGCGCCTGGTGAACATCGACATTACCGATCCGGCCGCGCTGGCCGACTTCGTCGTCGCCGAGCACATCGCCCTGACCCTGGTCGGTCCGGAAGTGCCGCTGGCGGCCGGCATCGTCAACCTATTCCGCGCGCGCGGCCTCAAGATCTTCGGCCCGACGCGCGAAGCGGCGCAGTTGGAAAGCTCGAAGGACTTTGCCAAGGCCTTCATGCAGCGCCACGGCATCCCGACCGCGAAGTACCAGACCTTCTCCGACGCCGCCCAGGCCCACGCCTACATCGACGCCAACGGTGCGCCGATCGTGATCAAGGCCGACGGCCTGGCCGCCGGCAAGGGCGTGGTAGTCGCCATGTCGCTCGAAGAAGCGCACCAGGCGGTCGACGACATGCTGTCCGACAACCGCTTCGGCGACGCCGGCGCCCGCATCGTGATCGAGGAATTCCTGGCCGGCGAGGAAGCCAGCTTCATCGTCATGTGCGACGGCAAGAGTGTGTTGGCACTGGCTACCTCGCAAGACCACAAGCGCCTGAAGGACCACGACCAGGGCCCGAACACCGGCGGCATGGGCGCCTACTCGCCGGCACCGATCGTGACCCCGTCGATGCATGCGCGCGTGATGCGCGAGATCATCAACCCGACCATCCAGGGCATGGCCCGCGACGGCATCACCTTCACCGGCTTCCTGTATGCCGGCCTGATGATCGACGCCGCCGGCAATCCGAAGACGCTGGAGTTCAACTGCCGCATGGGCGATCCGGAAACCCAGCCGATCATGGCGCGCCTGAAGAGCGATTTCGTCACCGTGCTCGAGCACGCCTGCAACGGCACGCTCGACGTGGTCGAACTCGAATGGGACCGCCGCACCGCGGTGGGCGTGGTGATGGCCGCCGGCGGCTACCCGGACAACCCGCAAAAAGGCGACGTCATCGACGGCATCCCGCCGGAAACCCCGGAATGCATCACCTTCCACGCCGGCACCCAGCTGGTGAACGGCGCCCTGCAAACCGCGGGCGGCCGCGTGTTGTGCGTGGTGGGCCTGGGCGACAGCGTCAAGATGGCGCAGAAGCAGGCTTACGACACCGTCGACAAGATCCACTTCAATGGGGCGCAGTACCGCCGCGATATTGGGTGGCGTGGGGTGAAGCAGTCCTGACGAACTGCTGCTCCGGTTCCTGAAAAGCGGAACACTTGCTGGAAGGCGGTGTTCCGCTTTTGCTTTTGGAGCATCGGTAACAGTAGCCATAACAGCAAGAGACCGTCACCTTCAATCAACGTCATTCCCGCGAAAGCGGGAATCCAAGTTCGTCGCCTACCTCGCAATCTCATCATAAAGATCACGCCAATCAGGATTCAACTCCTGTATCAGATTTACCTTCCAGTCGCGATTCCACTTCTTTATCTGTTTTTCACGTGTGATAGCTTGCAGTATTTCGGCGTGGATTTCATACCATACGAGTTGCTTGACGCGATGCTGTTTGGTAAAGCCACCCGTTACACCCCCACGGTGCTGCCACACCCGTTTGATCAAATCGGATGTCACACCGATATAGAGCACACCATACGGTGCGCTTGCGAGGATGTAGACGTAGCTGGACTTTTCCATAAGTCGCTATGGTGCACATCAGGTGCTTTTTATTGATGATTGGTCTCAAATGCGTAGATCCTGGTTATGCGTCCAACTTGGATTCCCGCCTTCGCGGGAATGACGTGCGGGCGTAACAGTGTAAGGAACGCAGCGAGGTGCCTTCTCCACGCGTTAGCTGTCTCCTATCACAATCCCCCGCATCAGTGTACAATCCCCGTTCATTTTTTCGTTCCCATCCAATTCCCACATGTCCACCCCCAACCCTGCCGCCGTCAAGGCCTGGCTGATCGACCTGCAGGCGCGCATCGTGCAAGCGCTCGAAGACGTCGATGGCAAGCCCTTCCTGCGCGACACCTGGGAACGTGCCGAGGGTGGTGGCGGTGTGTCGCGCCTGATCGAGGAAGGCAATGTGTTCGAACGCGGCGGCGTGAATTTCTCGCACGTGCGCGGCGCCAGCCTGCCGCCGTCGGCGATGGCGGCGCGGCCGGAACTGGCCGGACGCGCGTGGGAAGCGATGGGGGTGTCGCTGGTACTGCACCCGCGTAATCCGTATGCGCCGACCGTGCACATGAACGTGCGCTTTTTCGAGGCCACGGCGGAAGGCAAGGAGCCGGTGTGGTGGTTCGGCGGCGGCATGGACCTGACGCCGTATTACGGCAACCTCGAGGATGCGCGCCATTTCCACCAGGTCTGCCACGATGCGGTGGCGCCCTTCGGCAGCGAACTGCATCCGCGCTTCAAGCGCTGGTGCGACGATTATTTCTACCTGAAGCACCGCAAGGAAGCGCGCGGCGTCGGCGGCATCTTCTTCGACGATTTCAACGAGCTCGGCTTCGATGCTTCGTATGCGCTGATGCAGCAGGTCGGCAACGGTTTGGTCGACGCCTACCTGCCGATCGTCAAGGCGCGCAAGGACCAGCCCTACGGCGAGCGCGAACGCGATTTCCAGGCCTACCGGCGCGGCCGCTATGTCGAGTTCAACCTGGTGTGGGACCGCGGCACCCTGTTCGGCCTGCAATCCGGCGGCCGCACCGAAGCGATCCTGATGTCGATGCCGCCGATCGTCAAATGGCGCTACGACTGGCATCCGGAACCGGGCAGCGCGGAAGCGGCCCTGTACAGCGATTTCCTGCCGCACCGGGACTGGCTGCTCAGTGACTGACAGCGTGACGACTTGCGTTGCTTTGCTGGGCGGCAGTTTCGACCCGGTACACCATGGCCACATCGCACTGGCCGAACTGTGCGCGCAATTGCTGCATCCCGACGAACTGCGCATCATGCCGGCCGGCCAGCCTTGGCAGAAAGCCGGGCTGCAGGCCAGCGATGCCGACCGTGTCGCGATGCTGCAGCTGGCCCTGCAGGCGGGCAGCTTTGCGCCCGGCGTGAAGGTCGGGATCGATACCCGCGAGATCGACCGCAAGACCCCGACTTATACCGTCGAGACCCTGCGCGAATTGCGTGCCGAACTGGGGCCGGATGCCTCGCTCGTGTTCGTGATGGGTGCCGACCAACTGCAGAAGCTGGACACCTGGCGCGACTGGCACAGCCTGTTCGACCTGACCAACTTCGTGGTGGCGGCCCGTCCCGGCTACAGCCTCGAGGAAGCCGGCCTGACCCCTGCCGTGGCGGCCGAACTGGCGCAGCGCAAGAGCACGCCGGAAGACGTGCGCACCAGCGCTGCCGGACGGGTCTGCCTGGCCCATACGCTGGCGGTCGATATCTCGGCGACCGAGGTGCGCCAGGCATTAAAAAACCGCGTTCAATCCGGCACGGTAAATGCGGAAAATGCCGCCGCCAAGGCTGGCGCATGCCTCGCACCGCAAGTGCTAGACTATATTCAACAACATAACTTATACAAGAGCTAATGGATATCAAGAAACTGCAAACGCTCGTCGTCGACGCCCTCGAAGACGTCAAGGGCCAGGACATCGTCCTGTTCGACACGACCCACCTGACCAGCCTGTTCGACCGTATCGCGGTCGTGTCCGGCACGTCGAATCGCCAGACCAAGGCGCTGGCCGCCTCGGTGCGCGACAAGGTCAAGGCAGCAGGCGGCGATGTGGTTGGCCTGGAAGGCGAAGACACGGGTGAATGGGTGCTGGTCGACCTGGGCGACATGATCGTCCACATCATGCAGCCGGCCATCCGCCAGTACTACCGCCTGGAAGAAATCTGGGGCGAGAAGCCCGTCAAGCTGGGCGCCGCCAAGCGCAAGTCGAGCGCCGAAGCGCAGGAAGCCGACGCCGCACCGAAGACCAAATCGAAGCACCTGGCCGCGACCCAGGAACAGCCGGAAGTCAAGCCAGTGCGCGAGCGCAAGCCGGCAGCGAAGAAGGCAACGGAAGGTACCGCCGCCAAGAAACCGGCCGCCAAGAAGATCCCGACCGGCGCCACCGTGAAAGTCGCCGTGCCGAAAGCCGCTGCCGCCGATGCAGCCGCCGCCAAGGCCGCCAAAGCCGCGACCACCAAGCGCCTGGCCAAGGCCGCTGCGCCGGCAGCCGATGCCGCACCGGTGAAGAAGGTCATCCGCCGCGCCGTCAAGAAAGTCGCCGAATAAGCCTTCTGCCTTTTGCGTAATTAACCGATGCAGTTGATCATTGCCGCGGTCGGCCACAAGATGCCGGCCTGGATCGAGACCGGGCTGGCCGAGTACGTCAAGCGCATGCCGCCCGAGCTGCGCATCGTGCTCAAGGAAATCAAGCCGGTCGAGCGTTCGGGCAGCAAGACCGCGGCCACCGCCATGGCGCTCGAACGCGAGCGCATCGAAGCCGTGCTGCCGAAGGGCGTGCGCATCATCGCCCTCGACGAGCGCGGCAAGGACCTGACCAGCGTCGGCCTGTCCCAGCAGCTGGAAGCCTGGCAGCAGGACGGGCGCGACGTCGCCTTCTTGATCGGCGGGGCCGACGGCCTCGATCCCGAACTGAAGGCGCGCGCCGATGGGCTGATCCGCATTTCCAGCATGACCCTGCCTCACGGTATCGTACGAGTCATGCTGGCGGAACAGCTTTATCGTGCATGGTCGATCACCCAGAACCACCCCTACCACCGCGTCTAAATGAGACCGCTCGACAAGAAAATCTACCTCGCCTCGAAAAGCCCGCGCCGCCGCGAACTGCTGCGCCAGGTCGGCATCGATTTCGAACTGCTGAGCCTGCGCTCGGACCCGGGCCGCGGCGTCGACGTGAGCGAGGACGTGCACACGAGCGAGCCGGCGCTGGCCTACGTGGAACGGGTTGCGCGCGAAAAAGGCGCGTTCGCCTGGAACGTGCTGCACCTGCGCCGCATGCCGCTGCGTCCGGTGCTGTCGGCCGACACCACCGTCACCATCGACGGCGAGATCCTGGGCAAGCCGGAAAGCCCGAACGAGGCGATCGCGATGCTGGAGAGCTTGTCGGGCCGCACCCACCAGGTGCTGACCTCGGTCGCGCTGCACTATACCGACGTGACCGAGCAGATCACGCAGGTGTCCGACGTGCGTTTCGCCAAGCTGACCCCAGAGATGATCAAGGCCTATTGCGCGACCTCGGAGCCCTACGACAAGGCGGGCGCCTACGGCATCCAGGGCCTGGCGGCACTGTTCATCGAGCATATCGAGGGCAGCCATTCGGGCATCATGGGTTTGCCGGTGTTCGAGACGGCGCAGTTGTTGCAGAAAGCCGGGATCAAGGTGCTGTAACCCTTACAGCCAATACTGTGCATGGGTCACGCGTGGGCGGCGCACAAGGTACGTTGTTTCGGACCGGTGCGGTCGAGCCGCCCACCCTACGCCACACGGTCCCCGTGTATGATGGCACCCTGAACAATAAATGCACGGCCTTGGCTCATGACTGAAGACATCCTGATCAATATCACCCCACAGGAAACACGCGTCGCGCTGGTGGTACAGGGAGCCGTGCAGGAATTGCACATCGAACGCACGCTCACGCGCGGCCTGGCCGGCAATATCTACCTGGGCAAGGTGGTGCGCGTGCTGCCGGGGATGCAGTCGGCCTTCATCGACATCGGCCTGGAACGCGCCGCCTTCCTGCACGTCGCCGACATCTGGGAAGCGCGTCCGCACGACGGTCCGAACGGCAGCAGCACGGCGAGCCCGACCCCGATCGAAAAGATCCTCTACGATGGCCAGGTGCTGACCGTGCAGGTAATCAAGGACCCGATCGGCACCAAGGGCGCGCGCCTGTCGACGCAGATCTCGATCGCCGGCCGTATGCTGGTCTACTTGCCGCAAGACAAGCATATCGGCATCTCGCAAAAGATCGAAAAGGAATCCGAGCGCGACGCGCTGCGCAGCCGCATGCAGGGCCTGCTGCCGCCGGAAGAAAAAGGCGGCTACATCGTGCGCACCCAGGCCGAGGATGCCTCGGATGCCGACCTCGCGGCCGACATCGATTACTTGCGCAAGACCTGGGGCGCGATCGTGAAAGGGTCACGCACGCGGCCGGCCACCAGCCTGCTGTATCAGGACCTGAGCCTGGCCCAGCGCGTGCTGCGCGACTTCGTGCACGACGAGACCGCCGCTATCCTGGTCGATTCGCGCGAAAACTACCTGCGCCTGGTGGACTTTGCCCAGATCTACACGCCCAGCGTGCTGTCGCGCCTGCAGCACTACACCGGCGAGCGGCCGCTGTTCGATCTGTACGGCGTCGAGGAAGAGATCCTGCGTGCGCTGGGACGCCGCGTCGACCTCAAGTCCGGCGGCTACCTGATCGTCGACCAGACCGAGGCGATGACGACGATCGACGTCAACACCGGCGGCTTCGTCGGCGGGCGCAATTTCGCCGACACGATTTTCAAGACCAACCTGGAAGCCGCGCACGCCATCGCGCGCCAGCTGCGCCTGCGTAATCTGGGCGGCATCATCATCCTCGACTTCATCGACATGGAGAACAACGAGCACCGCAATGCCGTGCTGGCGGAGCTCAAGAAGACCCTGTCGCGCGACCGCACCAAGGTGTCGGTGAGCGGCTTCTCGGCGCTGGGCCTGGTCGAGATGACGAGGAAGCGCACGCGCGAATCGCTGGCCCATATCCTGTGCGAGCCCTGCCCGGCCTGCAGCGGCAAGGGGCAGGTCAAAACCTCGCGCACGATCTGCTACGAAATCCTGCGCGAGCTGCTGCGCGAAGCCAAGCAGTTCAACCCGCGCGAGTTCCGCATCCTGGCCTCGCAGGAAGTGGTCGATCTGTTCCTGGAAGAAGAGTCGCAGCACCTGGCGATGCTGGGCGACTTCATCGGCAAGAAGATTTCGCTGCAGGTGGAAAAAGGCTATCACCAGGAGCAGTACGACGTGATCCTGATGTGATTTTCGGCTCGTTTGGACTACACTAACGAGCACTGGCGGCACCGTAAGACATAATGAACCCACCTCTCATCCCTGCCGACTTGCTGGCCAAGTCGGACAAGATCCTGTTCATCGCCCACCTGGCGCTGGGCGACTACACGTATTTGCAGAACTGCTTCGCGGCATTCGCACGCGCCTATCCGCACCTGAAACTGCACCTGTGGGTGGACGAAGTGCGACGCACGGCGGACGCGTCGCAATGGCCGCACCTGAAGAAGAACGTGCTGTACGACTGGCTGGCCGCCTGCGACTTCATCGACAAGGTGTACGACCAGAACTACTCGCCCGCGCTGTTCCAGGCCTCGATCCAGGATGCGCGCCAGGAGCAGTACCCGATCGTGGTGTCGCTGGCCACGCTGCGTCCGCATTTCTATGCGCACCTGGCGCGCGAGATCAGTCCGAACGGCTTCGTCACCGGCTTCAAGAAACCGCTCGGCTTCGGCCTGCACCGCTACTTCAGCTACCGCAAGCTGGATGCGAGCATGGATCCGGACCCGGCCGACCGCAGCGCCGCGCCGCACATCAGCGACGTCTACGCCGGCTGGTTCCGCCAGCTGGCCAATGTCGACATTCCGCCGGCCGGACGGATTCCGTTCGTGCACATCCCGGAACGCTACATCGACGGCGCCCGCGCCAAGCTGGCCGAATGGGGCTTCGCCGGGCGCCAGGGCAAGCTGGTGTTCATCAATCCGTTCGCCAAGACCCGCAAGCGCTGCTGGCCGGTCGAGCGCGTGGCCGAGCTGATCACCACCATGCGCGCCCAGCCCGAGTGGCGCGACGCCTGCTTCATCGTCAACGCGGTGCCGCAGGAAATTGCCAACGTGAAAGCGATGCTGGCCGAGCGCCAGCTCGACCGCACCGAGCTGTTCAGCGCCAACGAGAATTTCTTCCAGCTGCCGGCGATGCTGGCGCAATGCGACCTGATCGTATCGGTGGAAACCGCGGTGATGCACCTGGCGAACGCGGTCGGCGTGCCGGTGGTGGCCTTGATGCGCCAGAAGACGCCGGAGTGGGCGCCGGTGGACAAGGCCAACAGCACCGTGATCACGGCAGACCAGCGCAGGGATTGGGTGAAGGCGATTCCGGTGCAGGCGGTGATGCACGCTTTGGCGTGATCGATTGCCCGTGATAGTGAAAAGGCCGCTGCGTGCGGCCTTTTGTTATTCATGCGTACGTTGAACGCGTGGACGGGGAACCTGTCCACCCTACCGGTGACGCATCCGCTGCGGTAGGGTGGACGGCTCTGCCGTCCACGCGTTCAACCTGCGCGTGAGTCGCCGACTACTTCGCCGACGGGAAAAACAACTGCTCCCCAGCCGGCTTGAAAGCCGCGATCTTCGCCTGCCCTTCGGAAGACGTCATCCACTCGATCAACTGCTTCGCCCCCTTGTAGTTAATGCCCTTGTGCTTGGCCGGATTCACCGCAATGATTCCGTAGGGATTGAACATGCGCTTGTCCCCTTCCACCGCGATCGCCAGCCCGGTCTTGGCTTTATAGGCACCATAGGTAGCGCGGTCGGTCAGCGTGTAGGCGCCGATTTCGGCGGCCATGTTCAGGACTTCGCCCATGCCCAGGCCGGCCGAGACGTAGTTGGTGCCGGCCGGCTTGGCACGGGCCGTTTGCCAGTAGCCTTTTTCCATCACGTCGGTGCCGGAATTGTCGCCGCGCGAGATGAACTTGACGTTGCCGGCGGCGATTTTTTTAAAGGCGGCGATCACGTCGCGTTCGCCCTTCAGCCTGGCCGGATCGGCCTCCGGGCCGACCACGATGAAGTCGTTGTACATCACGTCGCGGCGGTCGATGCCCCATCCCTCGGCCACGAACTTGTCTTCCAGCGCGCGCGCGTGGACCAGGGTGACGTCGACGTCGCCGTTCTTGCCCAGTTCCAGCGCCTTGCCGGTACCGACCGAGATCACGTTGACCTTCATGCCGGTCTTCGCTTCGAAGCTCGGCAGCAGGTAGGCCAGCAGGCCGGAATTCTCGGTGCTGGTGGTGGTCGACAGGCGCAGCACCTTGTCGTTCTGGGCGTGGGCGAAGGGCGTGGCGAAAGCGACACTCAAGACGAGCGCGAGTACGGAACGGCGTTGCATGGACATCCCCAGTCTGGTTATAAAATTCACCAGATTATAAATCGATCAACGGTATTCCAGGTGGCCGTCGCGCAGCTTCATGCGCTGCACGCCCGGCAGGTTGATGAGGTCGCGGTCGTGGCAGGCGATGACCACGCTGCTGCCCGCTTCGACCAATGTCGGGATCAGCGCGATCACCTGTTCGCGCGCCGCACCGTCCAGGTTGGCCGTCGGCTCGTCCAGCAGCAGCAGTTTCGGCTGCAGCACCTTGGCGCGCGCCAGCGCCACGCGCTGCTTTTCGCCGCCCGACAGCCTGGCCGGGTCGGTGCCTTCCAGGTGGGTCACGCCGGCCCAGGCCATCGCCTGCGCCACCGTGCGCGCGATCTCGTCCTTCGGCATCTTGCGCAGGCCGAGGCCGTAGCCGATGTTGTGGGCGACGCTGGTCGAGAACAGGATCGGATGCTGGTGCACGTAGACGATGGCTTCGCGCAGCGCGCGCGGGTAAGGGTGCACGCGCAAGACGTCGTCGCAGGCAAAGCGCAGGCTGTCGATCTCGGCGCGTTCGAGGCCGCCCAGCACGCGCAGCAGCGTACTCTTTCCCGCGCCGTTAATCCCGGTCAGCACATAGGCGCCGTGGGTGGCGATTTCGATGCGCTCGATGTCGAACAGCAGGCGGTCGCGTTTGTGCTCGTGAAAGCGCTTGCGCAGGCCGCGCACGCCCAGCAAGGCCTTGCGCCGCTCGTCGCGCTGACGCTGGTTTTCGTTTTCGTAGACCGCCGCGCTGATGCTGGTGTGGATACTGATGCTCATCCGCGCTCCCTGGCCGCATGGGCATCGCCCTGCAACAGCATCAGCGCGCCGTTCATCAACAGCGCCAGCGCCACCAGCACGATGCCGAGCGCGATGCCCTGGGCGAATTCGCCCTTGCTGGTTTCGAGCGCGATGGCGGTGGTGATGGTGCGGGTCTGGCCTTCGATGTTCCCGCCCACCATCAGCGCGCAGCCCACTTCCGAGATCACGCGCCCGAAGCCGGACAGCACCGCCGCCATCACGCCGAAGCGGCCCTCGTACAGCACGCGCAGCATCACCTGGCGGCGCGAGGCGCCCAGCGCCACCGCGGTTTCGGCGTAGCGCGGATCGAGCCCCTGCACCGCCGCCAGCGTGAACGCCAGCAGCACCGGCAGCGCCACCACGCACTGGCCGAACACGATGCCGGGCTGGGAGAACAGCCATTGCAGCTCGCCCAGCGGCCCGCGCCGCGACAGCAGCAGGTACAGCAGCAGGCCGATCAGGACGGTCGGCAGCGACAGCGCCGCCTGCGCCAGCCAGATCACGATGCGGCGTCCGCGGAAGCGGTTCATCGCGATCAGGTAGCCGAGCAGCACCGCCGGCGGCGCCGCCAGCAGCAGGCCGATCACGCTGGTCTTCAGCGACACCCAGATGATGTGCCACAGGTCGGCGTCGCCGGTGAGCAGCAGCCTGAAGGCGTGCAGGGTGGCGTCGACCAGGGGCAGTGCCATCTCAGGCCACCGGCACGCGCCGCGGCGCGTTCAGTGGTTCCAGCAGCCCCGGCTCGAACACCAGCCGTTCGGCACCGGCCAGCAGCAGGAAGTGGGTGCCGCTGCAGCGCGCCAGCAGCGACATGCCGACCTTCCCGGCCACCATGTGCCCCATCTGGGTGGTGCCGGAGCGCGACAGCAGGAAGGGGATGCCCATCTGGGCACCCTTGATCACCATTTCGGAGGTGAGCCTGCCGGTCGTGTAGAACACCTTGTCGGCGCCGGCCACGCCGTCCAGCCACATCAGGCCGGCGATGGCGTCGACCGCATTGTGGCGGCCCACGTCTTCGACGAAGTACAGCAGTTCGCCGCTGTTGGAGAACAGCGCGCAGCCGTGCACCGAGCCCGCCTGTTTGTACACCGACTGCTGGGTGCGGATGGTATCGACGATGCGGTAGACCACCGACTGCGCCAGGCGCGCGTCCGGGGGCAGCGTGATCGTCTCCACTTCGTCCATCAGTCCGCCGAACACCGAGCCCTGGCCGCAGCCGGTGGTCACCACTTTTTTCGCGGTGCGCGCCTCGACGTCGGCGATGCCGTTGCGGGTGACGACCGCCACCGCGTCGACCGACCAGTCGACCTGCACCGAGACGATGTCGTCCAGCGCGCGCACCAGGCGCTGGTTGCGCAGGTAGCCGAGGGTCAGTGCCTCGGGCGCGCCGCCCAGCGTCATCAGGGTCACCAGTTCGCGCTTGTCGACATACACGGTCAGCGGGCGCTCGGCCGGGATGTGCAGCGTGGATGGGCGGCCGCGCTCGTCGATGGACACCACTTCGTGGGTCAGGCCGGCGCTGGCCGCCGACATCGCGGGCCGATGATGTGGCACTGCAGCAGAGAAATCGGTTCGATTCATCTTGTCAGTGTGCCATGGCTGGCAAAAACGGGACGCCACCATGGCGTGTGCGGGGGAACGTGGCAGGCGTATGATGTGCGCCTTTTGTTTCAGCGACGGATTCCATGATCGACCTACAGGCCTTGCTGGCAGCCCTGCCGGCACGCATCGATGCCATCCCGCGCGCCGCGGCGGCGCGCACCCCGGACGCGCCGGCCCTCATCGAAGGCAATGCGGAGGACAGGCGCACGCTGTCGTACGCGGCACTGGTCGGCCAGATCGACCGCTACGCCTCCCTGCTGCGCGGCCGCGGCGTGCGGCCCGGCGACCGCGTGTTGCTGGTCAGCGAAAACTGCGGCGCCCAGGTGGCGCTGATCTTTGCCGCCTCGACCGTGGGCGCCTGGATCGTCAACCTGAACCCGCGCTTGTCGGCGCCCGAGATCGACGCCATCCAGCTTCACTGCGGCGCGCGCCTGGCGTTGTACACGGCGGCGCTGTCGCCGGAAGCGGCCGCGCATGCGGCGCGTGCCGGGGCACAGGCCGACGGCGAGCTGATGATCGGCCCGCTGAACGAAGCCTGCGCACCGGAGGCGGTGCAGGACGATCCAGTTGCTGCGCTGGTCTACACCACCGGCACCACCGGCCAGCCCAAGGGCGTGATGCTGAGCCACCGCAACCTGTTGTTCGTGGCCGCCGTGTCGAGCCGCCTGCGCGGCCTGGTGCCGCAGGACCGCGCCTGGGGCGTGCTGCCGATCTCGCACGTGTACGGCTTGACCTCGGTGCTGCTGGGGACCTTGAGCGCCGGCGCCTGCCTGCAGCTGGCGCCGCGCTTCACGCCGGAGGCGATGCTGCGCGCGATCCGCGACGACGGCCTCACCATCGTGCAGGGGGTGCCGGCCATGTATGCGCGCCTGCTGGAGCTGGCAGGGAACGCACGCCTGCCGTCGCGGCTGCGCTTTGCCTACGCCGGCGGTTCGCCGCTCGATCCGGACCTCAAGCGCCGCGTGGAAGCCCTGCTCGGGCTGCCGCTGCACAACGGCTATGGCTTGAGCGAAGCCGCGCCGACGGTCAGCCAGACCCGCCTGGACGCGCCGCGTGCCGACACCGCGGTCGGCCAGCCGATCCCGGGCGTGGAAGTGCGCATCGTCGACCAGGCCGGCCGCGACCTGGCCGATGGCGAGGCCGGCGAACTGTGGGTGCGCGGTTCGAACGTGATGCGCGGCTATTACCGCGCACCTTTGCTGACCGCAGCGGCGCTGCGCCCCGGCGGCTGGCTGAACAGCGGCGACATGGCGCGCCGCGGGGAAGATGGGGCGCTGTTCATCGTCGGCCGCACCAAGGAGCTGATCATCCGCTCTGGCTTCAACGTGTTTCCGCTGGAAGTCGAGACGGTACTGAATGCGCATCCGGGAGTGACGCAGTCGGCCGTGGTCGGCAAGGCGGCGGCGGACGGCAACGAGGAGGTGGTGGCGTTCGTGCAGCCGGATCCGCAGCAGGCGCCGACGGTGAACGAGCTGAAGGCCTGGGCCGCCGAACGGCTGGCGCCCTATAAACGGCCGGGGCGGATCGTCCTGATGAAGGCCTTGCCGGCTGCGGCTACCGGCAAGATATTGAAGCATGCACTCAAAGAGATGGCCGCTGCGCTGATGTAGGGTGGACAGCTCCGCTGTCCACGCGTTCGACTGACGCGGACACTGCAGCCCATTTGATGGCGCTTGAACGCGTGGACGGGAGACCCGTCCACCCTACCGCCGCCGCTTCTTCCAGTTGTAATCCGGCCCCGTCACATCCACGCCCGGATGCCCGACCACATCCGGATGCTCCGAGCACATCGTGATGAAACGCACGCCCTCCCCCTCGCGCTGGCGCTTGCGCAAACCTTCCATGAACTTCATCGCCTCGACCATCTCAGTGGTGTCGAAGGCTTGCGCCTCGGGCCGGCTTGCTTCGTCCTCGATCAGCGTCCAATACACCATATACATGCTTCTGTTCCTTTCCGCTGTCATCTTGCACTGAAATGGGGTCATCGCACCAAACTGTCAAGTCGAACAGTCGAAAAAATTCCCAAGAGAAATAGAATCTTCTTATCGGATGCTGACATTACGTAGGACTTCTCCTAAATCGCGTTTATATGTTCGGTAGCTCACACAAGAAGCAGTGTCAGCCGACTAAGGTAAAGCTTCGATTTAAAACGCAGGAAGCGCTCATGAATCTCAACAACCCTATCCAGCCAGCAACCTCTTCGCTCCAGCTGTGGGGCGGCCTCGAATGCACCGTCAATCGCGTACGCGACAATTACTTCTCCCAGATGGACCGTAACGGTCACGCAGAAAGGCTGCAAGACATCGAACGTTTTGCGTCCCTCGGGATCCGTGCGATCCGTTACCCCGTGCTGTGGGAACGCACCGCGCCTGACGGGGTCGACAAGGCTGACTGGTCCTGGCCGGACGAACGCCTGCCCGCGCTGCAACGACTGGGCGTCACGCCCATCGTCGGCCTGGTCCACCATGGCAGCGGTCCGCGCCATACGAGCCTGGTCTCCGAGGATTTTCCAGAAAAGCTGGCCGAATATGCCGGCGCCGTGGCGCGCCGCTATCCCTGGGTCGAGTATTACACACCGGTCAATGAAATCTGCACGACCGCCCGTTTCTCCGGCCTGAACGGCGTGTGGTACCCACATGGCAACAGCGAAGCCACTTTTATCCGCGCCCTGATCGTCCAGTGCAAGGCGACCGTGCTGTCGATGCGCGAGATCCGCAAGGTCAACCCGGACGCCAAGCTGGTGCAGACCGACGACTTGTCGCGCACCTACGGTACGCCGGAAATGGCCGAGTTCGCCAATTTCTTCAATGAACGCCGCTGGCTCGGCTGGGATATGTTGTGCGGGAAGATCGACCAGGACCACGCGCTGTGGGACTACCTGCTCGAAGCCGAAGCGACGCCCGAAGAACTGCTCTGGTTCAAGGACAACGCCTGCCCGCCCGACATCATGGGCGTCAATTACTATGCCACCAGCGAACGCTGGCTCGACCACCGTATCGAACGCTATCCGGAAAACCGCCGCACCCAATACCGCGGCGTGCCCCACGCCGACATCGAATGCCCGCGCGTGCTGGCCACGCCGACCCCGGGCATCGGCCCGCTGCTGCAGGAAACCTGGGAACGCTACGGCCTGCCGATCGCCATCACCGAAGCCCACATCGACGCCAACCGCGAAGACCAGATGCGCTGGCTGCTCGAAATCTGGAACGCCGCCAAGAAAGTGCAGCAGAGCGGCGCCGACGTCCGCGCCGTCACGGTCTGGGCCCTGCTCGGTTCCTACGACTGGAACTGCCTGGTCACCGAATGCCGCGGCTACTACGAACCGGGGCCGTTCGACGTACGCGGCCCGCAGCCGCGTCCGACCGCGGTCGCCTCGATGATGCGCGAGCTGGCCACTGGCCGTCCGCTGTCGCACCCGGTGCTGCAGGGCCAGGGCTGGTGGCGCCGTCCGGGCCGCTTCTTTGCCAAGCCGGTCGCCACCCGCACCGCGGTGGCCGACATCACCGACCGCGGCGCTTTCCGCTCGACCTTCCCGCAGCCGATCCTGATCTCGGGTGCCACCGGCACGCTGGGCCGCGCGTTCGCCCGCATCTGCGAGCGGCGCAACCTCGCCTACCACGTGCTGACGCGCCAGGAAATGGACATTGCCGATCCGGCGTCGGTCGAGGCCGCAATCGTGCGCTACAAGCCGTGGGCCGTGATCAATGCCGGCGGCTACGTGCGCGTGGATGACGCCGAGGGCGAAGAAGCCGAGCGTTGCATGCGCGAGAACACCCACGGCCCGACCGTGCTGGCCCTGGCCGCGATCCGCCATGGCGTGCGCCTGATGACCTTCTCGAGCGACCTGGTGTTCGACGGCAGCGCCGACCGCCCATACGTCGAATCCGACCGGGTGGCGCCGCTGGGCGTGTACGGCCGCAGCAAGGCCGAGGCCGAGCGCCGCGTACTCGATTCCGACCCGCAGGCCCTGGTGATCCGCACCAGCGCCTTCTTCGGCCCGTGGGACGAGCACAACTTCGTCGGCCAGGCGCTGGACGCGATCGGCAGCGGCCGTCCGTTCGCCGCCAGCGCCGACCAGGTGGTGTCGCCGACCTATGTGCCGGACCTGGTCAACGTCGCCCTCGACCTGCTGATCGACAAGGAATCCGGTGTCTGGCACCTGACCAACGGCGAAGCCATGAGCTGGGCCGAACTGGCACGCCGCGCCTGCGCCGCCGCCGGTATCGAACCCGCAACGCTCGAGGAAGTCGGCGGCGATACGCTTGGCCAGCGCGCCCCGCGTCCGGCCTACAGCGCCCTCTCGAGCGAACGCGGCATGCTGCTGCCGTCCTTCGGCGATGCGCTGGGGCGTTACCTGAACGAACGCGAGGTCGGCGAGCGCGCGGTCGAGAAGGAAGAAGCGGCGCCGGCGCATTACGCCAGCTGATTGCCTGACCTGTTCCTGTAAATACAACAGCCGGCCTGAGATCTGTCAAGACTCAGGCCGGTTTTTCTACATTACCGTTTTGTAACGGAACAATATATTTACTGCAAGCATCGTCGTCGTTACACTGTGTTACATAGCGTTACTTAACGAAACCAGTGTACGGAGAGCCTGCATGAAACTGTATCGTGATGAACCGGGCTGGGCCGAACGCCTGGTTGCCCAGGCCCTGCCCTCGGTCACGCTACGCTCGGCAGTACCGCCGCAATTACCGCGCCTGGCGTTTGTGCGGGAACTTGGCAAGATCCGGCTGCGCGCCCTCCTCCATCCCGGCCTGACGCCCCACTGGCTGCAGCTGCTGAATTCGCATCCTGCGTTTTCCGAATACGTGCGCAGCTGCCCGCGTTTCTTGTACAAGGTCTATCGCCCCTACAGCAGCCACGCGCTCGGCCCGCGCCAGCGGTTGGCGGCGATCCGTGCCCACTACGAATTCATCTTCCGCCGCGGCCTGGGCCAGGTGGCGGCGCGCGCCAGCCTGGCGCCGGTGGTGCTGGCCGAAGTCCAGGGCCGCAGCGCCCTGGCCTACCGCATCGAGTTGCGCACCCTGACCCAGTTCGACCGCGAGGGCGAAATGGTGCTGCAGCTGGTCCAGGACGGAAAGACGCTGTACACGGTGGCCTTCACCATCGCCGCGCGCGACGGCGGGACGGTGCCCGACATCCATGTCGGCTGCATCCAGGGCGGCAAGACCGACGATGCGCGCGAAGCGATCCGCGGTGCCACCCGCGAACTGCACGGCCTGCGCCCGAAGCAGATGATGATCGCCCTGGTGCGCCAGCTGGCCCACGACTACGGCTGCGCGCGCGTGCTGCTGGTCTCGAACCGCAACCGCGTGGTCTACAAGGCGATCCGCAACGGACGCGTGCTGGCCGACTACGACGGGCTGTGGGAAGAACTGGGCGCCCGCAAACGGACCGACGGCGATTACGAGATCGATTGCGCGGCGCTGGCGGCACCCGACATGGAAGCGATCGCGTCGAAGAAGCGGGCCGAAGCGCGACGCCGGTTCGAGGTGCTGATGCAGCTGGCGGATAGCGTCGGCAAAGGCTTGCGCGCGCGTTAGCCGCGGGCGGCCTGCAGTACCGCCGCCAACTCTCCCCACACCCGTTCCACACTCATCTTGTTCATGCAGTCGTGATGCCCCAGCGGGCATTCGCGCTGGCGGCACGGCGCGCACGGCAGCCGCAGCGACACCGTGCGCGCCAGGTCAGACAGCGGCGGCGCATAGTCCGGGTCGGTCGAGCCGTACAGCGCCACCACCGGCCGGTTCAGCGCCGAGGCCACGTGCAGCAGGCCGGAGTCGTTGGCGACCACCGCGGTGGCCTGGGCGAGCAGCGTGATCGCGTCGTCGAGCGAGGTCTGGCCCGACAAATTGAGCATGCCGGTGCCGGCCTGGCCCGCACAAGCCTGCACCTGCTTGCAGGTATCGTGGTCGTTGGGCGACCCCATCAGCGCGATCTGGGCGCCGGGCAGCGCGCGCACGACCTGGCGTGCCAGCGCGCCGTAATAGGCCGGCGGCCAGCGCTTGGCGCTGCCGAATTCGGCGCCGGGCGCAAAGGCGATCAGCGGCCGCCCGAGATCGACGGCGAGGCGCGCCGCGACCCGCTCGGTCTCTTCGCCGGCCACCACCAGGCGCGGCCGCATCGTTTCCCAGCGCGGGTCGTGCAGCGGCAGGCCGGGTTCGCGCGACAGCGCGGCGTAGAACGGCACCATCGAGCGCTGCGGGCGTTCGTCGTGGTGCATCACGTTGACGATGCCGTAGCGCGATTCGCCCTTGTAGCCGATACGGTGGGGAATCCGCGCCAGCCAGGGGATCAATGCATATTTGAGGGTATTCGGCAGGACGTAGGCATCGCGGTAGCCGCGCCGCTCCAGCAGGCGCGCATAGCGCAAGCGCTCGCCCAGCTGCAGCGCGCGGTGGCGGAACGGCGTGGCCAGGATGTCGTCGGCTTCCTGGATGCGGCGCCACACCGGCACCACCTGGGGCGGCGCCAGCACGTCGATGGCGCGCTCCGGCCGCGCGCGCTTGAGCAGGCGCAGCAGCGGCTGCGCCATCACGGCATCGCCGATCCAGTTCGGCGAAATTACCAGGGTGCGCGCATTGTCCATATCCAGGACCGGTTCATGACTCCTCCGCCAGGGTGGCGAACTGCAGGCGGTACAGGTTGGCATACGAGCCGCCCAGCGCCAGCAACTCGTCGTGCGTGCCCTGCTCGACGATGCGGCCGAGCTCCATCACGACGATGCGGTCGGCGCCTTCGATGGTCGACAAGCGGTGCGCGATGACGAAGGTGGTGCGCCCGGCCATCAGGGTGTCGAGCGCGGCCTGCACCGCGCGTTCGGACTCGTTGTCGAGTGCGGACGTCGCTTCGTCGAGGATCAGGATCGGCGCGTCCTTGTAGATCGCGCGCGCGATCGCCACGCGCTGGCGCTGGCCGCCGGACAGGCGCATGCCGTTCTCGCCGATGCGGGTGTCGACGCCTTCCGGCAGCCGCTCCACCACGTCGCTCAGGTGCGCCGCGCGCACCGCCGCCATCAGGCGCGTCTCGTCGACGCGCTCGGCGCCGTAGGCGATGTTGGCGCGCAGGGTGTCGTCGAACAGCACCACGTTCTGGCTGACCAGCGCCAGCTGGGCGCGCAGCGAAGCCATCCTGATGTCCTGGTAGGGCACGCCGTCGAGCAGGATGCGGCCCGATTCCGGCTCGTAGAAGCGCGTGACCATGTTCACGAAGGTCGACTTGCCGCCGCCCGACATGCCGACCAGCGCAATGGTCTGGCCCGCCTTGACGTCGAGCGTGACGCCGTCCAGCGCTGGCGCCAGCGCGCCCGGGTAGCGGAACTTGACGTTCTCGAAGCGCACGTGGCCCTGGGCGCGGTCGAGGGTGCGGGTGCCGGGATCGTGCTCGCCCGGCGCGTCGACCAGTTCGAACACGGTCTCGGCGGCGGCGATGCCGCGCTGCATCGGGCCGTTGACTTCGGCCAGCGCCTTCAGCGGCGTCAGCAGCATCAGCATCAGGGTCACGAAGCGGGTGAATTCGCCGGTGGTCATGCCGGCCTGCAGTGCCAGTACCACCACCAGCGACAGCGCCAGCGAGGTGGCGATCTGGGTCACCGGGGTGGTGGCGGCGAAGGCCACCGTCATGCGCTGCCAGAAGCCGCGCATGGCTTCGCTGCGCTGCCAGAAGCGGTGGTTTTCGTGGGCCTCGCCGGAAAACACGCGCACCACCTGGTGGCCGCGCACGGCTTCCTCGACGACTTGCGTCATCTCGGCGGTCACGCGCTGGTTTTCGCGGTTCAGGTGGCGCAGGCGCTTGCTGGTGGTGCGCACGATGACGGCCGTCAGCGGTACCACCACGATCGCGATCAGGGTCAGCCACCAGTTCATCCACAGCAGCGAACCGAGCAGGCCGACCACGACCAGCACGTCGCGCACAAAGGAGAGGAACACCGAGTTGATCATGTCGACCACCTGGCGCACGTCGCCGACCACGGTATTGATGATCTTGCCGGTCGATTCTTCCTGAAAGCGCGCCACCGGCAGGCGCAGCACGCGATCAAAAGCCTGCGCGCGCAGGTCGTTGGTGACCCGGCTCAGCACCCAACTGTTGTAATAGGCGGTGGCGAAGGTGCCGACGCCGCGCACCACGAACAGCGCCACCAGCACGCCCGGAATCCACCACAGGGAAAACCCGGGCTTGCCGCGGAAGCCTTCGTCCATCAGCAGTTCCAGCGCCTTGGCGAGCAGGGGATTGGTGACGGCGGTCAGCGCCATCGCCAGCAACGCCAGGAAAGCGCGCGTGCGGTAGGGTTTGACGAGTGCCCACAGGCGTTTGACGATGATACGGTTATCCAATTTTTCTCTTTCGCATTCAGGCGGACGCCCATGAGGAAAGCCGGTGCCCGCAACCCATCATTATGCATGGAAGCGACGACACCATGGGAGTGCGCCGGGACATCCCCGGCTCGGTTTGAACCAGATCAATACACTGGCCGGGAACGAATTCCAACGGGGCCAACAAGGCTAGGCTTGACACCATGCCCCCCGCCCGGCCCCTCTCGCTCGTGATCACCACCTATGACCGGCCGGACGCGCTGGCCGCCGTGGTGCGTGCCTGCTTCATGCAGGACGACAAGAACTTCGAAATCATTATCGCTGATGACGGTTCGGCTGCCAACACGGCGGCCTGCATCGAACGGCTGGCGCGGGCGTCGCCGGTGCCGCTGAGACACGTCTGGCAGCCGGACCAGGGTTTCCGCGCAGCGATGGCACGCAACCGCGGCATCCTGGCGGCGCGCGGCGACTACATCGTCTTCCTGGACGGGGACTGCATCCCGCAGCGCGACTTCATTGCACGCCACCGGGCGCTGGCGCGGCCGGGGCGGCTGGTATCGGGCAGCCGCATACTGATGAGCGAGGCGCTCACGCGGCGCGTGCTGGACGACGGCATCGACGTCGCGGCGGCTTCCGCCTTGACACACCTGCACTGGCGCATGGGCGGACACATCAACAAGGTGGCGCAGTTGCTGGTGCGCTGGCCTGACATCGGCCGCCGCAGCGGGGGCAATGCGCGGCGCTTCAACTGGCGCCGCATCAAGAGCTGCAACCTGGCGGTGTGGCGCAGCGACCTGGAGCGCGTGAACGGCTTCGACGAGAGTTTTACGGGATGGGGTTACGAGGATTCGGACCTGGTGCTGCGGCTGTTTCATGCCGGGGTGCTCCGCACCGACGGGGCGTTTGCGACCGAGGTGTTTCATTTGTGGCACCGCGAGGCCGGGCGGGATCGGGCCGGGAGTAACCGGCAAGAGGTGCTGGCGCGGGTTGAAACTGGAATCACGCAGGCCGTAAAAGGATTACGCGATCATGTATCGTAGGGTGGGCACCCCGTGCCCACCCTACCAAGTCGATTAATACTCGACCGCGACCTCTTTCGCTCCCAACTGCATCTCGAGCGCATACTTCAACTCGTCCGACGGCGCCACCCGCCAGCCATCCCCCAGCTGCAGGGTGCACGGAATCCCCTGCGGCGTCACGCGCAGGCTGACCGGCAGGCCATCCTGCTGGCGATACGGCTGCAGCACCTCGGCCAGCTTGGCAGGGGCGATGGTGCACGCCACATCCATCTCCAGCTTGTGGCCATACTGGATGCGCGCCGCCGCGATGTCGAACACCTTTTCGGCGGTGATCCGCAGGCCGCCGTTGAAACGGTCTTCCGACACTTTACCCACCACCAGCAGGAACTCGTCCTCGCGGAAGATGTTCTTGTTCTGCTCCAGCAGCTCGTTGTAGACCGTCACCTCGACGGTGCCGGTCTTGTCGTCCAGCGAGACGATCAGGAGCTTGCCGCGCTGGGTCATCTGGGTGCGCACGCCGGTGATCACGCCGCACAGCATGCGCGGATCGCGCGACGGCTCCAGGTCCTTCAGCTTGGTCTTGGCGAAGCGCCGGACTTCCTGCGCGTAGGAGTCGAACATGTGGCCCGACAGGTAGTAGCCGAGCGCGATCTTTTCTTCCGCTAGCTTCTGGCGATCGGTCCACGGCGTCGCCTTGATGTATTCCGGCGGGGCGACCAGGTCGCTGTCGTCGCCGCCGAACAGGCTGACCTGGTTGGCGGCGGCCGCGGCCTGGCCGGCCGCTTCCATCGCAAAGCCCACCGACGCCAGCAGCACCGCGCGGTCGACGCCGAAGCAATCCATGGCGCCGGCGCGGATCAGCGATTCGATGGTGCGGCGGTTGATCTGCTTGCGGTCGACGCGCAGGCAGAAGTCGAACAGGTCCTTGAACTTGCCGCCCTCGGTACGGGCGGCGATGATCGCCTCGATCGCGCCCTGCCCCGCCCCCTTCACGCCGCCCAGGCCGTAGCGGATGTTCGAGACCGGCTTGCCGGTGACCGATTTCGGCTGGCCTTCCGGCGTGAAGCGGAACTGCGATTCGTTGACGTCCGGCGGCAGCAGGGTCAGCTTGCAGACGTCGAGCGCATCCTCGACCAGGATCTTGATCTTGTCCGTGTCTTCCATCGCCAGCGACATGTTGGCGGCCATGAAAGCGGCTGGATGGTGATGCTTGAGGTAGGCCGTGTGGTAGGACAGCAGCGCGTAGGCGGCGGCGTGCGACTTGTTGAAGCCGTAGCCCGCGAACTTTTCCATCAAGTCGAAGATCTCGTCGGCCTTTTCGGTCGACAGGCCATCCTTGGCGGCACCGGCGCGGAAGATCTCGCGGTGCTCGGCCATCTCCTCGGCCTTCTTCTTGCCCATCGCGCGGCGCAGCATGTCGGCGCCGCCGAGCGAGTAGCCGCCCACGATCTGCGCCATCTGCATCACCTGCTCCTGGTAGACCATGATGCCGTAGGTCTCGGACAGGATCGACTCGGTGCGCGGGTCCGGGTAATCGAATTTTTCGCCGTGCTTGCGCTTGCAGAAGTCCGGGATCAGGTCCATCGGACCCGGACGGTACAGCGCCACCAGCGCGATGATGTCCTCGAAGCGGTCGGGACGCGCATCCTTCAGCATGCCCTGCATGCCGCGCGACTCCAGCTGGAACACGGCCACCGTCTTGGCATCGGACAGCAGTTTATAGGAAGGCCGGTCGTTCAGCGGCAGCGACTCCAGGTTGAAGTCGGCGTCCGCCGGATCGAGCGCGCGGATGTAGTTGACGGCGCGGTCGAGGATGGTCAGCGTGGTCAGGCCCAGAAAGTCGAACTTGACCAGGCCGACGGCTTCGACGTCGTCCTTGTCGTACTGCGACACCACGCCGGCATCGCCGCTCTGCGAATACAGCGGGCAGAAGTCGGTGAGCTTGCCGGGCGCGATCAGCACGCCGCCGGCGTGCATGCCGACGCCGCGGGTGATGCCCTCGACCTGCTGCGCGAGGTCGAGCAGCTGCTTGACCTCTTCCTCGTTGTGCAGGCGCTCCTTGAGCAGCGGTTCCTCTTCGATCGCTTCGGCGATCGAGACCGGCTTGCCCGGCTTGAACGGGATCAGTTTCGAGATGCCGTCGCAGAAGGTGTAGCCGAAATCGAGCACGCGGCCGACGTCGCGGATCGCGCCTTTCGCGGCCATGGTGCCGAAGGTGGCGATCTGCGACACCGCGTCGCGGCCGTACAGGTCCTTCACGTGCTGGATGACGAGTTCGCGCTTTTCCTGGCAGAAGTCGATGTCGAAGTCGGGCATCGAGACGCGTTCCGGGTTCAGGAAACGCTCGAACAGCAGGTTGTACTTCAGCGGATCCAGGTCCGTGATCTTGAGGGCGTACGCGACCAGCGAACCCGCACCCGAGCCACGGCCCGGGCCGATCGGCACGCCGTTGTTCTTGCCCCACTGGATGAACTCCGCCACGATCAGGAAGTAGCCCGGGAACTTCATCTTGATGATGGTCTGGTTCTCGAACTCGAGGCGGGCGTCGTAGCGCGGGCGCTCCGCCTCGCGCTTTTCCGGATCCGGATACAACTGGATCAGGCGTTCTTCCAGGCCCTTCTTGGTCTCCGCAATCAGGAAGTCGTCGATGGTCATGCCCGGCGGCGTCGGGAAGTCCGGCAGCTGCGGCTTGCCCAGCGTGAGCGTCACGTTGCAGCGCTTGGCGATCTGCACCGAGTTGGCGAGCGCGCCCGGCAGGTCCTTGAACAGCGCGGCCATCTCGGCCTGCGACTTGAAGCACATCTCTTCGTTGAAGCGGCGCACGCGCTTGGCGTTGGCCAGCATTTCGCCTTCGGCGATACAGACGCGCGCTTCGTGGGCGATGAATTCATCCTTGTTGATGAACTGCACCGGATGGGTCGCCACCACCGGCAAACCGAGGCGCGACGCCAGCGCCACAGAATGGCGCACCTGCTGTTCCTGGTTGGGCTGGCCGGCACGCTGGATCTCGATGTAGAAGTGGCCCGGGAACATGGCGGCCCAGCGCTGCGCGCACGCTTCGGCCTTGGCCAGGTCGCCGTTTTCGATGGCACAGCCGATGTCGCCGAAGTGGGCGCCCGACAGGACAATGAGGGCATTCGCCTGCGGCACGTCCGGCTGCAGCGTCGAGGTGCTGGTGGCCAGCGCTTCCAGCCACTCGGTGCGGATCTCGGCGCGGCCCTTGTGCTGGTTGGTGAGCCAGGCGCGCGCCAGCAGGTCGCACAGCTGCAGGTAGCCGGTGTAATTCTTTGCCAACAGCAGCAGGCGCGACGGCTTGTCGCGGTTGTCGTCGTTGGTGATCCAGGCATCGACCCCGACGATCGGCTTGATGCCCTTGCCGCGCGCCGCCTTGTAGAAGCGCACCAGCGCAAAGGCGTTGGCCAGGTCGGTCACCGCCAGCGCCGGCTGCTGGTCCTTCACGGCGGCGGCCACCAGGTCGTCAATACGGACCAGGCCGTCGACGATGGAATACTCGGAGTGGACGCGGAGATGGGTAAAAGTTGGCAATGAGGTCGGGGAAGTCATCCTTTCATTTTACCGCGCCCGGGCGGGGACGGGAGCGCCGGCTTTCCGTTCGGAATGCCGGCGTGGCAAATCCGTCAAATGAAAAAGCCGGCCTTGCAAGCCGGCTCGTGCTGGTTTATAGCAGCCTTACGCCTGCTTGCGACGGCGGACGAAACCGAGGCCGGCGGCGGCCAGGCCGAACAGCGCCAGGCTGCCCGGTTCCGGCACGGCGTTGACGCTGATGGCGCCCACGTTCAGGCTGACGCCGTTGTCGATGTTGACGGTGCGGTAGCCGGCGCTGGTGATCGACGACAAGCCGCTGTCGCCCTTGATCGTGATATCGGCGCCGCTCAGGGAAGCGATTTCGTTCGCGGTCGGATTGACCCACAGGGACAGCGTGTTGTAGTTGCCGCTGCTGTTGCCGCTCTTCGACAGGTAGCCTACCAGCGCGTAACGGGTGCCGGCCACCAGGTTGCTGTTCGCGAGGAAGGTGCCGTCGGTACCGCCCAGGCGCACGAACAGGTCGTTGGTGGTGCTGCCATCGCCGCCATTGGCTTTCAGGCCGAAGCTCGGACCGGTCGAGCTGCCGAAGAAGGCGCCGAAGAAGTCGTTGTTGCCCAGGACGCCGCTGTAGGTGAAATCGAAATTGATGTACACGCCATTTGCTTCCGACACCGTCGGCATCTTGTAGTTTTCGACAGTATTGAGGGCGGTGGTGACGACATGGCCCGTCGTGTCGTTGACCAGCGAAATCGTGTTGGCATTGGCCAAGGTCGACGAAGCGAGCAGGACAGTGGCGAAGAGTACAGAAGTGGCTTTCATGAAGGATTTTCCCTAGGAATAATTAGTTTCCTTCATTCAGCAAAAATTATGCCATATAAATAATTCATTTGTATTTCAACTAGTTAATTTATTTAAATGCAATTTAGTTTTCTTATTGTAAATTTTTCCGACACGATGAATGGTCGACGGCGAGCATCCAGACACGGCCGTGCTCGCCGTTTCGCTATCTTTCGATTCAAAAGTAATAATTGATGGCCGCTCCCACGGTCCATTGGTTTTCATTGCCGCGCGTGCGCACGAGCGGGCTGTCGGCAGCATCGTTGAGCAGCCGTTCATAGCGTCCGGCAACCGTGACCGACCAGTGCGGATCGAGTTGCGATGTCAGCGACACCGGAATCCGGATCGACGTCAGCCCGCCTTCGGGACGGAAAGGCACCCCGCCCAGTTCCGAATACAGCGCCAGGTCGGCGCCCTGGATGCCGAAATAATGCTCGTTGAAATGGTCGCTTGAGAAGAACAGGCCGAACCCGGCCGAACCCAGCAACGGCTTGCCGCCCAGGCCCTGCGGGAAGGGGTAGAAGTAGGTCGCCCGAATATTGCCTACAGCGCCGGTGTACGCCGTGTTGGTGCTCCAGGCAGCGTCGCCGCTGAACACGATCTTGTGCATGGGATGATCGCCGGGCATCGGCAGGCTGTAGCTGGCGAAGACCCCGAGCTCGCTGGCAACCGGGAGCCGCTGCATGCGCCGGACGACTTCGTCGTCGACGTCGGTGTCGCGGCTCGGCCGCCCACGATAGGTGAAACCGGCACGCACCGTGCCCAGCTGCTGGAAGTTCTGTCCGACATAGCCCGGCACCACGTTGAGCCGCAGTTCCTGGCCGAGCAGTTCCAGCCACAAGCCGTTGCCGAGATTGACGTGCAGGAAGCCCGCCCCTTCGGCGTGATAATCCTCGGCACCGTAGAAGTCCGGCACGGCAAACGCGCCCGCCCCTATCATGTTCCTTTCGTCCGGCAGCTCGACCGGAATAACTTCCTGTGCCATGGCGCCGGCACTGCACAGCATGGCACAGCCGGCGGCCCAGGCGGCCCGCGTCCATCTCAGCGTCTTCTTCAGTGTGGTCATGATTGCCCCTTAGGAAACCGAAGCACCCACTGCGGGTGCCCCGTGCATGCAGTTCATCCTAGGGGCATGGGTTGGTGTCGATATTTGCGGCGAATCAGAGACGTTGGTGAACTTTTATGAAGGTATTCGCTCGTGGCGCTCCAGTACGCCGCAATCGCGCGCTGTCTTGTGGTACCACTGCCACGGTTTTTATTGCCGGATCGACTCGCCCTGCATGCTGGAGCGCATGCGGCGAACCCAGCTGCAATCGCTGCAAACGCGACGGTATTTGTATGGAATATGTCCCTGGCCGCTGACCTCGCGCAAGCCCTGACTTATAATAGCGGGCTGTCCGCCAGCACCTCATTTTCTTCCATCATGTACGTCAACATCGCCGCCTACAAATTCATCTCCCTCGACAACCTCGAAGAAATGCGCCCGCAATACCAGGCGCTGTGCGAGAAGCTTGGCCTCAAGGGCACGGTGCTGCTGACGCCGGAAGGGATCAACATGTTCCTGTCCGGCACGCGCGAGCACATCGACGACTACCTGGCCTGGGTCCGCAGCGACGTCCGCCTGGCCGACCTGGAGTGGAAAGAGAGCCTGTCGAACGAGCAGTCGCACCGCCGTATGCTGGTGCGCATCAAGAAGGAAATCATCACGATGCGCATGCCGCTGATCAAGCCGGAACTCGGCCGCGCGCCGTCGGTCGATCCGAAGACGCTCAAGCGCTGGCTCGACCAGGGCCATGACGACGACGGCGTCCCGGTCGTCATGATGGAAACCCGCAATGCCTTCGAAGTCGACGTCGGCACGTTCAACAAGACGCTGGACTACCGCATCGACAAGTTCACCGAATTTCCCGCCGTGGCGGCCGCCCACAAGGACGAGTTGCAGGGCAAGACCGTGGTCACCTTCTGCACCGGCGGCATCCGCTGCGAGAAGGCGGCGATCCACATGCAGAACATCGGCTACGACCGCGTGTACCAGCTCGACGGCGGCATCCTGAAGTATTTCGAGGAAGTCGGCGGCGATCACTACAACGGCGACTGCTTCGTGTTCGACTACCGTACCGCGCTGAACCCGAAGCTGGAGCCGACCGAAACCGTGCAATGCTTCGCCTGCCGCGCGGTGGTGACGCCGCGCCAGCAGCTGGCGCCGGAGTATGTGGTGGGGGTGTCGTGCCCGCATTGTGCGAAGCCGGCGGGTGAGACGGCGGCAGATGCGGATGCGGATGTGGCTGCGGCCCGGTAATCGATAACGTTCATTTTTTCGTTAGCGTGTAAACGTCGCCCCTGCGAAGGCAGGGGCGACGGCCAGCCGAGCTAGTGTTACTGGCTGAAAAACGCCGCCACCTCCCGCACACTCCCCCCATCCAGCGTCCCCGCCGCCGCCCGCAGCCGCAACAGGCCGATCAGGTACGCATAGCGCGCCTGCGCCAGGTCGCGCTGGCTCGTGTACAACTGCTGCTGCGCATTCAGCAGATCCAGGTTGATGCGCACCCCGCCCTGGATGCTCTTTTCGGTCGCCGTCATCAGCAGCTTGCCGGAGGCCACCGCCTTGTCCAGCGCCTCGATCTTGCGCACGCTCGACTGCACCAGGCTGTGCGCCTTGCGCAGCTCGACCAGCACCTTGCTGGTCCGGGCGTCGAGGTCGGACTGGGCGCGTCCGTAGCCGGCCGCCGCCTGGCGCGTGGCGGCACTCACGGCACCGCCCTGGTAGATCGGAATGTTGACCTGCACGCCGATCGCGCGGTTCACCGTGTTCTGGGTATAGGTGTTGATCGATTCCGCGTCGCCGCGGCTGTAGGCGGCGACCAGGTCCACGCGCGGATAATGGCCGGCGCGGTTCTTGTCGATCTCGAGGCGCGCGTTTTCCACCGCCAGGCGCGCGGCCGCCAGTTCCGGGTTGCGCTCGCGCGCGATCTTTTCCCAGGCTTCGAAACCGGACGGCTTGATGCCGGCCGGCCGGAAGTGTTCGCCCAGTTTGTCGAGCGGCCCCGGGTCCATGCCGATGATGCCGGCCAGGGTCTCGCGCGCGGCGACGGCATTGTCCTGCGCTTCGGTCAGCTGGGCCTCGGCCAGCTCGAGCCGGGCCTGGGTTTCCAGCATGTCGGTGCGGGTGCCCTCGCCTTTCTCGAACAGGCGGTCGTTCACGTGCATCTGCTCGACGTACATGTCGCGCGCCACTTTCGAGAGGGCGACCTGGTCGTCGGCGAACAGCGCATCCATGTAGGCGCTGGCCACGCGCACCGCGACGTCGTCGGTGCTGGCCTCGAAGGCCGCTTCGCCCTGCTCGGCCGCCACCTTGCCCTGGCGGTAGCGCGCCACGCCGTCCAGGTTCAGGATCGGCTGGCGCAGCTGCACGCCGGCCGAGCGGCTCAGGTAGTGCGGATGGGTCAGGAAGCGGGCGTCGCCGAGGCCGAGGACGTTCTGCTGCAGCGTGTCGACGTCGGCCACGTTGCGGCTCAGCGCATAGTTGGCCGACACGCTCGGCAGCAGGGCGGCGCGGCCGATCACGCGGTTTTCCTTGCTGGCCTCGCGGTCGTAATACGCCATCCGGTAAGTTGGATCGTTCTTCAGCGCAGCCTCGTAGGCCTGCTGCAGGGTGACGGCGCCGGCTTGGCCGCCCAGCAAGGTGGATAGCGCCAGCACTGCGCCAATCTTGAGTTTCAAATGCATCGTATTCACTCTTCGCTCAAGGCCGAACGGGCACGGTCCAGCACCGGCTTGAGCAGGTAATTCATCATGGTCCGCTCGCCGGTTTTCACGAACAGCTCGACCGGCATGCCGGGACGGATGTCCATCCTGTGCTCGGCCACCATGCGCGCGCCCTTGGGCGTCACCTTTACCCGCACCTTGTAGAACGCGGTGCCGCTGCGCTCGTCGACCGTACGGTCGGCCGCCACCTGTTCGACCACGCCGTCGATGTGCGGCGTGCGGTTGGCGTTGAAGGCCGAGAAAATCAGCTCGGTCTTCAAGCCCGGATGCACGCGGTCGACCAGGTTGACCGGCAGCTGGCCCTCGACCACCAGCGCGTCGCCGCTGGGCACGATGTCCATCATGCGGAAACCGGCCGGCACCACGCCGCCCGGCGTGAACACGGCCAGGCCGACCACGGTGCCGGCGGCCGGCGCTTTCACTTCCACATTGGACAGCTCGAACTTCTGCGCCTGCAGGCGTGCCCCCTGGGCTTCGGCTTCGCGCTGGACGTCGGTCAGCTGGGTGCGCACTTCCTTCTGGTAGTCCTGCAGGCGCTGGGCCTTGCGCAGCGTGAGTTCCGCCACCTGGCGCTGGGCGCGGCCGATGTTGCCGATGTCTTCCGAGATGGCGCCGCCCAGCTGCGCATAGGTGCGCTCCAGGTCGAGCAGGCGGTTGCGCGCCACGTAGCCCTCTTTTGCCAGGTCGCGCATGCCGGCCAACTGCTCCTTGAGGATGGCGACCTGCTCCTTCTTGCTGTCGCGCGACGCCTGCAGGCCCTGCACCTGCATTTTCAGGCCGGCGATGCTCTCGTCGACGCCGGCCAGCTCGTTCTGCAGCGAAGCCTGGCGCGAGGCCAGCAGCCCGCGCTGCAGGCTCATGATGCCGGCCACGCGCGGATCGCCTGCCCGCTGATCCAGCGCTTCAGGAAACTTGATCGATTTCGCGCCGGCCTGCTCGGCCTCCAGGCGCGCCTGCACCGCCAGCGCGGTCAGGTACTGGCTGTCGGTCATGTCGACCGCCGACTGGGCCACGACCGGATTCATGCGCACCAGCACCTGGCCAGCCTGCACCACGTCGCCGTCGCGCACCAGGATCTGCGCGATGGTGCCGCCCGCCTGGTGCTGCACCGCCTGGCGGTTCGATTCCTTGGCCACGGTGCCGCCCATCGGCACGCCCTTGTCGAGCGGCGCCAGCAGCGCCCACAGCAAGAATCCGCCGACACCCAGCAGGACGATCAGCCAGCCCATGCGTGCGTAGGCACGGGCGTCGGTGTTTACCTGGGGGACTTCGTTCGGTATCGCGTTCATTGCTTCGCTTCTCCAGTGGCGGCGGCCATCGGGGCACGCATCGCCTGGTTTTTGCCGGCTACCCTGGCGGCTTCCTGCACTGCGGCCAGCACCTGGCCGGTAGGGCCGAAGGCCTGCACCGCGCCGTCGCGCAGCAACAGCAGCTTGGTGGTGACCTGCACCGCGCCCGGGCGGTGGGTGATCATGACGATGGTCTTGCCGCGCTGGCGCAGGTCGGCCACCGCGCCCAGGAGCGCGGCCTCGCCGGCCTCGTCGAGGTTCGAGTTCGGCTCGTCCAGCACCAGCAGTGCCGGGTCGCCATACATCGCGCGCGCCAGGCCGATACGCTGCTTCTGGCCGCCCGACAGGCCGGCGCCGGCGTCGCCGAGCTGAGTGTCGTAGCCTTGCGGGAACTGCAGGATCATGTCGTGCACGCCGGCGCGCTTGGCCGCCTGCACCACCTTGGCGGCATCGACCTCGCCGAAGCGCGCGATGTTGTCGCTGATACTGCCGGCGAACAGTTCGATGTCCTGCGGCAGGTAGCCCAGGTGCGGTCCCAGTTCGGTCTTGTTCCATTGATGGACGTCGGCGCCGTCCAGGCGCACCTTGCCGATCATCGCCGGCCACACGCCGACTAGCAGCCGCGCCAGCGTCGACTTGCCGCAGCCGCTCGGCCCCAGCACGCCCAGCACGTCGCCGGGGACCAGGGCCAGCGACACGTTCTTCAGCACCGGGTTCTTGAGGCCGGGCGGCGCGGCGGTGACGTTGTCCAGTACCAGCGTGCCCTGCGGCGCCGGCAGGGCCATGCCGGCCGCGCGCGCCGGATTCGCGTCGAGCAGCGCCGCCAGGCGCGTCCAGGCGCTGCGCGCGCCGCTGACGCTCTTCCACACCGCGATCACCTGCTGCACCGGCTGCAGGGTGCGGCCGAGCAGGATCGAGGCGGCGATCATCATGCCCGGGGTGATCTTGTTTTCCAGGACCAGCAGCGCGCCCAGGCCCAGCACCAGCGACCCCATCGCCACCTGCACGAACTTGGTGACGGCGCCGATCAGGCCGGCCTTCTGGCTGGCGTCGGCCTGCAGGCCGAGGAAGGTGCCGTGCAGGCGGAACCAGCGCTGGAACAGGTGCGGCAGCATGCCCATCGCTTCGATCACTTCGGCGTTGCGCAGGTTGTTCGTGGCCAGGGTGCCCGCCTGGATCGCCATCGCGTTGGCCTGGGTCAGCGGCGCCCGGGTGACGCGTTCGTTGACGACCGCCAGCACCACCAGCACCACGGTGCCGGCCAGCGCGAACGCGCCCAGCACCGGCTCGAAGATGAAGATGACGACCAGGTAGATCGGGAACCAGGGCGCGTCGAACAAGGCGAACAGCGCATTCCCGGTAAGGAACTGGCGGATGCTGGTCAGGTCCGCCAGCGCCTGCCCCGCGTTGGCGCCGGCCTGCTTCAGGTTCTGCTCGAAGGCCGCGGTGTAGACGCGCTGGCCCAGGCGCAGGTCGAACTGGGCGCCGATGCGCACCAGCACATACGAGCGGATCAGTTCCAGGCCGCCCATGAACAGGTAGGCGCCGACGATCAGGAGCGTCAGCATCAGCAGCGTGACTTCGTTGCGGCTGGCCAGCACCCGGTCGTACACCTGCAGCATGTACAGCGAAGGCGCCAGCAGCAGCAGGTTGATGATCGCGCTGAACGCGCCGACCGTGAAGAACGTGCTTTTGAAAGACCGAAGCACCCGTTCGATCTCGCTCTTCTTTTCCAGCGATGTATTCATATGAGGGGGAGTGGGCCGGGCGGGCGGCCTCGATGACGAATCGTGATTCTGAGAAACTTATCCGCGCCAATTATGGACCAAAAGTGTCGCACCATGTGCCTGGTGTCACATTCAAACCGGGTGTTCAGTAGCGCAGGGGTCACATTGTTGCCATACCTTCAGCCTGCCGCATGGCCCGGGCTGGCGCAGCGCAAACCGTCGTCATGATCGGAGTGACTATCGCGTGTGCATAACGTAGAGTGATTTTTTCCCTAGCCGGCCCTGCCCGCCATGAACAACGACCTCAGCCGTGCTTTCCCGGCCGCCACGCTGCGCGGCCTGTGGACCTATCGCGATTTCGTGCTCGGCAGCGTGCGGCGCGAATTCGCATCGAAGACCAGCAACGCCGTGCTGGGCGCCTCGTGGTCGCTGCTGTCGCCGCTGGCCATGATCGTGGTGTACACCGTGATATTTGCGCAGGTGATGCATGCGCGCCTGCCCGGCGTCGACGCCGCCGCCGCTGAAAATGCCCCCTACGCCTACGGCATCTGGCTGTGCGCCGGCATCCTCGGCTGGAACCTGTTCGCCGCCATCGTCGCGCGCGCCCAGGGCATGTTCATCGAACAGGCCGGCCTGATCAAAAAGATCAGCTTCCCGCGCATCTGCCTGCCGGCAATCGTGGTGCTGAGTGCCCTGCTCGACTTCGGCATCATGTTCGGCCTGTTCACGCTGTTCCTGCTGGGCTCCGGCAATTTTCCCGGCTGGGTCTTCGCCGCGCTGGCGCCGGTGCTGCTGCTGCAGACGCTGCTGGCGATCGGCCTCGGCACCGTCGCCGGGGTGCTCAACGTGTTCTTCCGCGACGTCGGCCCGTTCGTGAGCATCGCGATACAGTTCTGGTTCTGGCTGACCCCGATCGTCTATCCGGCGGCGATCCTGCCCGACAGCGTGCGTGCGCTGCTGCTCGACTGGAACCCGATGGCGCGCCTGGTGGCGGCATGGCAGGACGTGCTGGTGGCGCACACGGCGCCCGACTGGGCCGGGCTGGCGCCGGTGGCGCTGCTGGCCATGCTGCTGTGCGTGCTGGCGCTGTACCTGTTCCGCCGCCGCGCCGGCGAAATGGCGGACGAATTGTGATGGGTGCGCTCACTGTCTCGGGCCTGGGCAAGGCCTACCGCCAGTACCCGGCGCGCTGGTCGCGCCTGCTCGAGTGGCTGCTGCCGGGCGCAGCGCCGCGCCATACGCTGAAGTGGGTACTGCAGGACGTCAGCTTCACGGTGGCGCCGGGCGAAGCGGTCGGCCTGGTCGGCATCAACGGCGCCGGCAAGAGCACGCTGCTCAAGCTGATCGCCGGCATCACGCAGGCCAGCGCCGGCAGCGTACAGCTACGGGGGCGCCTCGCCGCGCTGCTGGAACTGGGCATGGGCTTCCACCCCGACTTTACGGGCCGCCAGAACGCCGTCATGGCCGGCCAGCTGCTCGGCATGGGCGCCGCCGAGGTCGTACGCCTGATGCCGCAGATCGAAGCCTTCGCCGAGATCGGCGACTACATCGACCAGCCGCTGCGCGTGTACTCGAGCGGCATGCAGGTGCGCCTGGCGTTCGCGGTGGCCACCGTGCGCCGGCCCGACATCCTGGTGGTCGACGAGGCGCTGTCGGTGGGCGACGCCTACTTCCAGCATAAAAGCGTCGAGCGCATCCGCCAGTTCCGGCGCCAGGGCACGACGCTGCTGCTGGTCTCGCACGACAAGCAGGCGATCCAGTCGCTGTGCGACCGCGCGCTGCTGCTCGACGGCGGGCGCCTGGTGCGCATGGGCGCGCCCGAGGAGATCATGGATTACTACAACGCCCTGATCGCCGAACGGAAGAATCATCAGATGCGTGCCACCGTGCGCGTGATCGACACCCCTGCCGGCAAGCTGCAGACGATCTCCGGCACCGGCGAAGCCACGGTGGTCGACATCGCCCTGCTGGACGAGCACGGCGCACGCGTGGAAGTGGTCGACGTCGGCGCGCCGGTCACGCTGCGGGTGACGGTGCGCGCACATGCGACTATCCCGCGCATGGTGCTCGGCTACATGATCAAGAACCGCCTCGGCCAGCCGATGTACGGCACCAATACCCACCTGAAGGAACTGCCGCTGGCCGACGTCGCCGCCGGCGAGGACGTGGTGTACCGCTTCGCCTTCCCGATGAACCTGGGCCCGGGCAGCTATTCGGTGGCCACCGCCATCGTCAGCACCGAGACCCACCTCGTCGACAACTACGAATGGCGCGACCTGGCGCTGCTGTTCACGGTGGTGAACATGCGCCGCCCGTATTTCGAAGGATCGGCCTGGCTCGACCCGGCCATCGCCATCGAACGCACTTCCATCACCGCGTGAGCTGCGCATGCCTTTCCTGTCCTACGCCCAGAACAACGAAGACGTGCTGCTGTGGCGCGCCATCGGCGATGTCGACCCGGCGAGCGGCTTCTACATCGACGTCGGCGCCAGCGACCCGGTCGAGCATTCGGTCACCAAGGCCTTCTACGACGCCGGCTGGCGCGGCATCAACATCGAGCCGCTGCCGGCGCACGCCGCCGCCTTCGCCGAACAGCGCCCGCGCGACCTCAACCTCGCGATCGCCGCCGGCAGCGCCGAAGGCAGCCTGACGCTGTACGACGTGCCGGCGGTACGCGGCTGGGCCTCCCCGGACCCCGCGGTGGCCGCCATGCACCGCGCCGCCGGCCATGCCGTGGCCGAGCTGACCGTGCCGGTGCGTCCGCTGGCGGCGGTCTGCGCCGAGCATGTGCGCGGGCCGATCCATTTCCTCAAGATCGACGTCGAAGGCTTCGAGGGCGAGGTCTTGCGCGGCATGGATTTCGGGCGCTGGCGCCCGTGGGTGCTGGTGATCGAGGCGACCCTGCCCAACAGCCGCGCCACCTGCCACCAGGGCTGGGAACACCTGGTTACCGGCCACGGCTACCGCTTCGCCTGGTTCGACGGCCTGAACCGGTACTACGTGGCGCCGGAACACGCGGCGCTGCTGCGCCACTTCGGCGTCCAGCCGAACGTGTTCGACGACTATATTTCCTACCACCTCGAGCGCGCCTGGGAGGCCACCCGCCGCAGCCAACAGGCGCTGCAGGCCAGCGACGCCAGGCTGGACGAGGCGCTGCGCCGGGCCGATGCGCTCGCGCATGAACAGCATGGTGCGCAGGCCGAGGCCGAGGCCGACGCCGCCCGGGCCGCGGCCGCGGAAGCGCAGCGCGGCATCGCTGCGGCCCAGGCAGCCACCATCACGGCGCAGGCGGCCACGATCGGGGCGCAGGCCGGAGCCCTGCAGGCACGCAAGGATGCAACGAATGCATGGACCAGGACCACGCAAGCGCTGGCCGAAGCCGCCGCGGCGCGCATGGAAACCGTGCAGGCGCGCGATGCCGCCGCCGGCGCACGCGCCGAGACTGCCCAGGCACGCCACGCCGCCGCCGCGGCCCAGGCCGAGGCCGCGCAGGCACGTACCCACGCCGCCGCCGAGCGCGACCAGGCCGGCCGCATCCGGGCCGAGCTGGTCCGTGCCCACGCCGCCGGCGCCCGCGCCCATGCCGGGATCGCCGAAGCCCAGGCCGAGATCGCCCGGCTGCACGGCGAATACGAACAGGCCGTGGCCAATGGCCGCCAAGTGGCGGCGTGGGCGCACCACCTCGAACAGCGCCTGCTGGCGACCCTGGCCAGCCCTTCGTGGAAGCTGACCGAGCCGCTGCGCACGCTCGGCGCCTTTGCCCGGCGCCTGAACGGTGCCGGCCTGGCGCGCCGGACGCTGCAGCGCGTGGTGCAGCACGCAAGCACCAGCGAGCGGATGCGGCGCACCCTGATCCCGGTGCTGCTGCGTTATCCGGCACTCAACCGGCGCGTCTCCAGCCTGCTGCGGCGCGTCCGGCAGGCGCCGCCCGTCTCCACCGCCGCTTCCGCCGCACTGGCGGTGCCGGAAGACTTGCGCCACCTGCCGGCCTCGGCCCGCAGCGTGCTGGCCGACCTGCGCCGTGCGCGCGGCCGGCAGCGTCAGCAACAGCATCAGCAACAACAGGAAAGCAAGCCATGCGCATCGTGATCGACCTGCTGGACGGTCCGGATGCCGTCGATGCCGCCGCGCTGGCCCAGTTGCAGGCACTGGTACGCAGCGCCGCCGCCCACGACATCCGCCTGGCCCTGCCGGACGACCCGGCAGCCAGCGAGGCACTGGAGCGTGTCTTTGCCGGCCTGCTGCCGCGCACGCGCCTGCGCCCGTTCGCACTGCCCGGCGATGCCCGCCTGGCGCCGCTTCCGCCTTCGCTAACAACGCTGCTGCGGCGCCATGCGCTGGCCGGCCTGGCGCCGGACGTGGTGCTGGTGCCGCGCACGCCCCAGCCAGCGGACGATACGCTGCCCACGGTCGTCCTCGATCCCGAAGCGGACGCCGCCACCCTGCTGACCCGCCTCGCCGCCACCGCCGCCGAACGCGTGGCGCCCTCCACACCAGGCACCCGGCCGCGCCTGGCCTACGTCTCGCCGTTGCCGCCGGAACGCTCGGGCATCGCCGACTACAGCGCCGCGCTGGCCCCGGAACTGGCGCGCTACTACGATGTCGAGCTGGTGGTCGACCAGGCCGCTGCGCACGACGACGACGACGACACGCGCCCGCGCGATGCCCGCCTGGACGCCCTGCCGCGGCGCCCGGTCGACTGGCTCAGGCAGCACGCACACGACTACGACCGCGTGCTCTACCACTTCGGCAATGCGCCGATGCACAGGCACATGTTCGACCTGATCCGCGACGTGCCCGGCGTGGTGGTGCTGCACGACTTCTATTTCGGTAACGTGATCGATCATCTCGACCACCAGGGCTACCTGGCCCAGGGTTTCGTGCGCGCCCTGTACGAATCGCATGGCTATACCGGCCTGCTCGGCCTGCGCCGCGAGGGACGCACCCCGGCCGTGTGGGCCTGGCCGGTCAACCGCGGCATCCTCGACCATGCGGCCGGCATCATCGTCCATGGCGAGTATCCGCGAACCCTCGCGCGCCAGTGGTACGGCGCCGACGCCGCCGAAGGCTGGCGCACCATCCCGCTGCTGCGCGCCAGGCCGGCATCGCGCGACGCAAATGCAGATGCAGATGCAGGTGCAGGCGCGGATACGGACGTCGACGCCCGCAGCGAGGCACGCGCACGGCTCGGCCTCGGTCCCGGCGACTTCGTCGTGTGCAGCTTCGGCATGCTTGGCCCGACCAAGCTGAACAAGGAGCTGGCGGCGGCCTTCCTGGCCTCGCCGCTGGCGCAGGCGCCGCGCTGCACCCTGGTGTTCGTCGGCGAGAACGATCCCGGACAGTACGGCGCCGAGCTCGCGGCGGCGATCCGTGCGGCCGGCGCCGCCGGCCGGATCCGCATCACCGGCTTCGCCGCTGCCGCCACCTATGCCGACTGGCTGGCCGCCTGCGACGCCGCCGTGCAGCTGCGCCGCGCCTCGCGCGGCGAGACCTCGGCGGCCATGCTCGACTGCCTGCTGCATGGCGTGCCGACCATCGTCAACGCGCACGGCGCCGCCGCCGCGCTGGCCGACGACCTGGTGCTCAAGCTGCCCGACCTCCCGGACTCGGCCGCCCTCACCGCCGCGGTGGCGGCAGCGCTGGGCCGCCTGCACGCGGATGCCGCGCTGCGGGCCCGGCTGTCGCGCCGCGCCGCCGCCCACATGCAGGCCGAGCATGCGCCGCACCATGCCGGGCGCCAGTGCTTTGATGCGATCGAGCACTTCGCGCGCCATGGCGAACCCGCCGCCTACCGCGCACTGGTGGAAGGCGCGGCTGCGCTGTGCCCGGAGGATGCGCTGCCGGCGCTGGCCGCGGCCATCGCCTTCAACCGCCCTCGCCCAGGGCAGCGCCAGCTGCTGGTCGACGTCTCGGCACTGCTGCTGGACGACCTCAAGACCGGCATCCAGCGCGTGGTGCGCAGCCTCCTGCTGGCCCTGGTCGCCGAGCCGCCGCCGGGCTACCGGGTCGAGCCGGTGTTTACCCCCGGCGTCAACCGCGGCTATCGCTATGCCCGCCAGTTCGGCCTGGCGCTGGCCGGTGCGGCCGGCCCGGGGGCCAGCGGCGGCCTGGCGCTGGAAGACGCGCCGCTCGACCTGCACCCCGGCGACATCTTCTTCGGCCTCGACCTCTACCTGAGCGGCACCGCGCAGAACGAACAAGCCCTGCGCGCAATGCGCGCACGCGGCGTGGCCCTCCACTTCTGCATGTACGACGTGCTGCCGATGCTGCGCCCGGACGCCTTCCCGTTCGGCACCGAGCAGCACTTCGGCGCGTTCCTGCGCACCGTGCACCGCGTGGCCGACGGCGTGCTGTGCATCTCGCGCGCGGTGGCCGACGAGCTGGCCGGCTGGATCGAGGCCGAGGGCCTGGCGCCGCAGCGCGCCGGGCGGCCGCTGCAGCTGGGCTGGTTCCACCTCGGCGCCGACATCGATGGCGGCGCGCCCGCCCGCGGTCCGGCGCCGGCCAGCCCGGCCGCAGCGGCCGCTCTGGCGGCACTGGCGGCGCGCCCGACTTTCCTGATGGTCGGCACGGTCGAGCCGCGCAAAGGCCACGCCCAGGCACTGGCCGCGTTCGAGCTGTTGTGGGCCCAGGGCATCGACGTCAACCTGGTCATCGTCGGCAAGGAAGGCTGGATGGTCGAAGCGCTGATGCAGCGCCTGCGCAGCCATGCCGAACGCGACCAGCGCCTGTTCTGGCTGGGCGGCGTCGCCGACGAGGTGCTGCTGGCGCTGTATGCCGGCGCGTCCGCCCTGCTGGCGGCGTCCGAAGGCGAAGGCTTCGGCCTGCCGCTGATCGAGGCGGCGCGCCACGGCATCCCGATCGTGGCGCGCGGTTTGCCGGTGTTCCGCGAAGTGGCCGGCGACCACGCCCATTATTTCGAAGGCCATGGCGCCGCCGACCTGGCGCGCACGCTGGCGAATTGGCTGGCCCTGTGGCGTGCCGGCAAGGCGCCGTCATCGGCCGGCATGCCCTGCCTGGGTTGGGATGCCAGCGCGCGCCAGGCGATGGAGGCCATCGTCGGCGGCAATTGGTATCGCACAATCTGAGCCACACCCGTCCTTGGGTGCGCTCCCTAACATTGTGTGCCCCTCTTTCGCTACTACAATCATCCTCAATACACCCGCGGGGAAGATACGATGGTAATGGGTAGCAACAAGGAAGAAGGACTGGAAAAACAGCTCGATGAAAAGGGGGGCCAGAGCGCCGGCGTGCCCGCGTCCGGCGAAGTCGAAGGCAATGCCTACAGCCCGCTCGGCGCCCCGGGCGTCAAGCACTGGCAGGCCAGCTTCATCAGCCGCGAAGGCTTGCAGGACCGCAGCAATGTGTTTTTTGCGGCCGTCGAAATGACGCGCATGCCGATGGTCGTCACCGATCCGCGCCAGCCCGACAATCCGATCGTGTTCGTGAATGGCGCCTTCCTCGACCTCACCCAGTACAAGGAAGAGCAAGTGCTGGGCCACAATTGCCGCATGCTGCAGGGGCCGGACACCGACCGCCGCACCGTGGACGAGATCCGCAAGGCAATCGACGAACGGCGCCCGGTCTCGGTCGACATCCTGAACTACAAGGCCGACGGCACGACCTTCTGGAACGCGTTGTTCATGGGCCCGGTGTTCGATACGGAAGGCCAGCTGCTGTACTTCTTCGCGTCGCAGATGGACATCACCGAGCGCCGCAGCTCGCAGGACGCCTACCTGCAGGCGCAGAAGATGGAAGCGATCGGCCAGCTGACCGCCGGCATGGCGCACGACTTCAACAACCTGCTGCAGGTCATCAACGGCAACCTGGAAGTCGCAGTGGTCAGCCTCGACAACCCGGGCGCGGCGCGCGAGGCTTTGGTACGCGCCCAGCGCGCCGCCATGCGCGCCGGCAAGCTCACCCAGCAGCTGCTGACCTTCGCCCGCAAGCAGCGGCTGGAACCGAAACGCCTCAACATCAATTCACTGGTGGTCGAGTTTTCCGAAATGCTGGTGCGCACGCTGGGCGACCGGGTCGAGCTGCGCCTCGACCTGCGGCCCGGCCTGCCCGCCTGCCTGCTGGATCCCACCCACCTCGAGATGGCGCTGCTGAACGTGCTGATCAATGCGCGCGACGCCATGCCCGAGGGCGGCGAGGTCAACGTCGGCACCGCGATCGTGCGCGAGGAAGACCGCATCCACAAGCACAGGCTGCCGCCCGGTACCTACGTGACCCTGTGCGTGATCGACAAGGGCAATGGCATGCCGCCGGAAGTGCTGCGGCGCGCCACCGAACCCTTCTTCACCACCAAGGGTCCCGGCACCGGCCTCGGCCTGGCGATGGTGCATGGCTTCGTGCAGCAGTCGCGCGGCAAGCTGGAAATCGAAAGCGAACCCGGCAAGGGCACGACGGTCAAGATGATCTTCCCCGTGGCCGACAGCGCGGCCGATGCCGGGCGGGCAGTGCGCCAGCGCGACGCGTCGGGGCCGGCGGCGAGCGAGGACATGGCCGCCAACAAGCCGAGCGTGCTGGTGGTCGAAGACAACGACGACGTGCGCGAACTGGCCGTCAGCGTGCTGGGCCTGGCCGGCTACACGGTGCTGTCGGCCGCCAGCGGCGAGCAGGCGCTGGAACTGATCGAAGGCGGCGCCGAGGTCAGCCTGCTGTTCACCGACGTCATCATGCCCGGCGGGATGAATGGCCTGGAACTGATCGAGAAGGCGCGCAAGCTGCACCCGGGCCTGCCGGTGCTGGTCACCACCGGTTACATGGATGACCTGCCGGAGCGCGGCCGTTCGACCGACCTCAAGATCCTGGCCAAGCCCTACCGCCACGAGACGCTGCTGGAACACGTGCAGGCGGCGCTGAAGTAAACGAACAAGGGGCGCTGCGGCGCCCCTTTTTTGTAGCGCCGCAGCGCACCTTCTACATCGTTTGCCGGCTTACTGCTTCGGCAAGCCGCCCAGCAATGCCGCCAGCTTCTGCTTTGGCTTGGCCTGGCTCGACGCCTGGGCCGGTGCCGGCTCCTGGCGCGGCGCCGCCGACGGCTCGTACGGCTTCAGGAACCACGGATCGATTTTCTCGCGGCGCGGCACGAAGCCGCGCGAGCCGCGCTCGCCACCGCGTTCACCACGGTCGCCGCCGCGGTCGTAGCCGCGCGGCGCATCGGTGCGCGGCGTATCGGCGCGCGGCGCATCGCCGTCGCGGCGCGGACCACGCGCACGGTCGCCGTAGCGCTCGTTGTCGCGTTCGCCACGCGGGCCGCGCGACGGTGCCACGTAGCCGGTGAGCTCGCCACGGGTGATGGTCTGCTTGATCAGCTTCTCGATATCGGCCAGCAGGCGCTCGTCCTTGTCCGAGTAGACCGACAACGCATCGCCGGTGGCGCCGGCGCGGCCGGTGCGGCCGATGCGGTGCACGTAATCCTCGGCGTTGTACGGCAGGTCGTAGTTGATCACGCACGGCAGGTCGGTGATGTCGAGGCCGCGCGCGGCGACGTCGGTCGCCACCAGCACGTCGATCTCGCCGTTCTTGAAGGCGTCGAGGGCCGCGATGCGTTCCTGCTGGGTCTTGTCGCCGTGGATCGCCGATGCCTTGATGCCGGCCTGCTCCAGGGTGCGCGACAGGCGCGAGGCGCCGATCTTGGTGTTCGAGAACACCAGCACCTGCTTCAGGCCGCGCGAGCGGATCAGGTGCTGCACCACGTCGGCCTTCTGCGCTTCGTCGACCTTGTACAGGATCTGGGTGATCGCCGTGTTGGTGGCGTTGCTGCGCGCGACTTCGATGGTCAGCGGGTCGTTCAGGAAGCTCGATGCCAGCTTCTTGATCTCGGGCGAGAAGGTGGCCGAGAACATCAGGTTCTGGCGCTTCTTGGGCAGCAGGTTGATGATGCGCTGCAGGTCGGGCAGGAAGCCCATGTCGAGCATGCGGTCGGCTTCGTCCATCACCAGCATCTGCACCTGGCCGAGGCTGATGTTCTTCTGCTCGACGTGGTCGAGCAGGCGGCCCGGCGTGGCGATCACGATCTCGACGCCGCGGCGCAGGATCTCGGTCTGCGGCTTCATGTCCATGCCGCCGAAGACGACGGTGGAACGCAGCGGCGTGTGCTGGGCGTAGGCCTTGACGTTGTCGGCGACCTGGATCGCCAGTTCGCGGGTCGGGGTCAGGACCAGCGCCCGCACCGCATGGCGCGCCGGCGACATGCTGGTGTTCGCATGCGGCAGCAGGTTCTGGATGATGGGCAGCGAGAAGCTCGCGGTCTTGCCGGTGCCGGTCTGGGCGGCGCCCATGACGTCACGGCCCTGCAGCACGATGGGGATGGCCTTGGCCTGGATCGGGGTCGGATGCACGTAGCCCTGGTCCGACAGCGCGCGCTGGATCTCGGGCGCCAGGCCGAAATCGGCAAAGCGCACAGTCGGTGCGCTGTCGGCGTCAATGGTGGTCGGTGTTTCAGACATGTGTTCTTTCGGGCATTAAATCGTTGCGTCTATGGTCTGACTGCACGGCAGCGCTGCAGCCCTGGCATGGCCAACGCGGGAAAACCGGGGTGACGGGACGCGCGCTCGCGGCGGATCGCGGTGGCGGCTTGGGACGTAGACGCGGACAAAGGGAGTCTAAACCGCGCTCAAGGTTACCCGAAATTGCAACCCCTGTATATGGAATCCTTTGTTTTCGCACGCAGTCTGCCCAATATTTACGCACAAGTTCGCTTTACATCGTTTTACCCGGCTTTACAAATGGAAATCTTCATTCCTTCTTTTTGCATCCGATAATTGATATAACGAAACATAAGTGAGGAATATCATGGTTGCCAGCGTCAACAGCAGCACAAGCGGTGTCTCGAACTGGACCGATTCGGTCTTTTCCAAGCTTGACACCAAGAACCAGGGCTATATCGACAAGTCGGACCTGGCCAGCGCCCTCTCGGCCACCGGCGACAGCGACGGCAGCGGCGATAGCAGCACGGTCGACGACATGTTCGGCGCCATCGACGGCGACAGCGACGGCAAGGTCACCAAGAGCGAGCTGAGCGAAGCGGTGAGCAAGCTCTCCGACCAGCTCAACGCCCAGTTCGACGCTTCGCGCGTGCAGGGCGGGATGCCGCCGGGCCCGCCGGGCGGGGCGCCGTCGGAGGGCGCGGCATCGTCATCGGACGAGGGCAGCGTCAGCGCAGCCGGTGCGGCCGGTGCGGCCGGTGCGGCCGGTGGCATGACGCAGGCGGGCGGCATGCGCGGTGCCGGCGGTCCGCGCGGCGGTGGTGGCGCAGGTGGCGCCGGCGCTGCGGAAAGCACCGAGAGCACGGACAGCACCACCAGCACCGACTACGTCGCGGCGGCCGACACCGACGGCGACGGCACCGTCAGCGACGCCGAGCAGGCGGCCTACGACAAGAAAGTCGCGAGCGGCGAAATCGACAAGAACGGCAACAGCACCGAAAGCGGCGCGGACAGCGGCCCCGGACCGGCAGGCGGAAAAGACCCGGCGCGCGAACTGGCGCAGGCGCTGCACCTGCTCAAGGCGTACGCCGACAACAGCGGCGACGCCGACGCCTCGGCCGCCTCGACGGCATCGAGCGCAGGCGTCAGCGTCGAGGCCTGAACGCGGCTCTCCCCGGCATCACTTCCCGCCCGGCCAGCCGCGGTCGCGTGCGGCGCGCTCGGCCGGCGCATCCAGCGTGCCGCCCGCAATGCGCTGGTCGATCGCATCCAGCACCGCCGCCGGCAGCGCGCTGCCGGCCTGGCGGTAGGCCCCGGCCTGCGCCTGCTCGGCTTGCGCCATGACCGGGATGCGCCATTCGCCACCTTGGCGACAGGCGAAGCCGCCGGTCGTGCCCAGCATGAAGCTGCGGCAGTAGGCGCCCTCGCGGTCGCGGAAACTGACGCCCAGGCGCACCGCGTCCGCCTGCGCCGGCTCGGCGGCCAGGCGGTGCGACAGGGCATCGGCCAGCTCACCCTGCGCCACCATGGCGCCGCCGCGGCGCGCGAACGGCGCCTGCCCGGCATTGTCGAACGCCTGCCAGCCCAGCGCCCCGGCCAGCACACCGACCGCCAGCGATGCCGCCAGCGCACCCCAGCGCGGCCGGACCGGCGCCGGGTGCGCGGCCTGCGCCTGCCGCGCTGCGCGCCGGGCGTCCAGGCTGTGCACCGTGGCGGCAGCGGCGTCGGCAACCGGCACAGGTACCGGCCTGGAAACGGGCTCGGTAGCTGTCGCCGGTGCCGCCCCCGGCTGCAGGCGCGCGGGCACCGGCTCGTCGAGCACGCCCGCAAAGGCGGCGAACACGTCGGCACGCAGGGCACGGTGGCGCCGTACCGCCTCTTCCACACGGGGATCGGCCCGCATGGCTTCTTCCACGCGGGCCGCCAGCGCGGGTTCCAGTTCGCCGTCGGCGTACGCCATCAGGGTCTCGTCGGAAAAGCTCATTCCTTGTTCCTCGTTCGATCGGACAATAATGCCTGCAGCGCCTCGCGCGCCCGCGCCAGCCGGCTGGTCAGCGTGCCCATCGGGATGTCCAGCACCTCGGCCGCTTCCTTGTACGGCATGCCGTCGACCAGCACCAGGCCGATCACCATGCGGTGTTCCTCGGACAGGCGGCGCAAGGCCTGTTCGACCGCCATGCGCTGCTGCTGCGCCTCGGCGCGGTCGTCACCGACATGCTCGCCCTCCTCTTCCGGCGCGAACAGCTGGTCGCGCCGGGCGCGTGCGCGCACCTCGTCGATCCAGGCATTCTTCACGATCCGGAACATCCAGCTGTCCAGGCGCGTGCCCGGTTCCCACTGGGCGCTGCGGGTCAGGGCACGCTCGACCGCGATCTGCACCACGTCGTCGGCATCCTCGCGGTGGAAAGTGATCGAACGCGCGAAACGGCGCAGGCGCGGCAGCAGGGCAGCGATGTCGTTTTCCAGCGAATTACTCATGGTCACGATGAGAGAACGTGTGGAGGAGGGATTTTATTCCACGCCCGGTTCGTTATAGTTGTACTAGTTGATTCAGAGCATATTATCCCACCATGAACCGTCTTGCCCTCCTGTGCGCCTTGCTTGCCTGCGGCCACGCATCCGCCCAGTTGCACCTGCCCGGCCCGAACCTGCCCTTGAACCTGCCGTCCGGCCTGTCCCAGGGCCTGGGCCAGGCCGGCTCGCTGATCCGGCCGGCCGAGCGCCTGGTCGACCGGCGCGAACTGCCCGACCTGCGCAGCCTGCGCTTCGAGCAGGGCGCACGCCTGCTGCGCCTGTATCCCGACCGCATCGAAGCCGATCCGCGCGGCGAACCGGTGCTGCGCGGCGAGCTCCTGGCCTGGAACCCCTCCCCGGCTGCCCTGCAGGCAGCGCAGGCGGCCGGCATGACGGTGCTGCGCGAAGACCGGCTGGAAGAACTGGACCAGGTGGTGGTCGTGCTGGCCGTCCCCGCCGGCGGCGCCACCGCCGCCATGCTGGAGCCCCTGCGCGCCCTCGATCCGGACGGCCACTACGATTTCAACCATCTATATATGGGCAGCGGCGGCGCCCTGCCCGCCGCGGCGCCGGCTGCGGCGGCGGATGCGGACCCGCCATCGTCGGCGGCCGGCATCGCGCCGAGGATGGGACTGGTTGACAGCGGCGTACAAGCGGACCACCGCGCGCTGCGCGGCGCCACCGTCCGGTCGTGGGGCTGCGACGGCGCCGCCCATCCCGCCGCGCACGGCACCGCGGTGGCGGCACTGATGGTCGGGCGCGACGGGCGCTTTCGCGGCGCCGTGCCCGGCGCTACCCTGTATGCCGCCGACATCTACTGCGACAGCCCGACCGGCGGCTCGGCAGAACGCATCGTCCAGGCGCTGGCCTGGCTGGCGCGCCAGCAGGTCGGCGTCATCAACCTGAGCCTGGTGGGTCCGTCCAACGGCGTGCTCGAACGGATGGTCGCGGCCATGCTCGCGCGTGGCCACCTGCTGGTCGCCGCGGTGGGCAACGACGGCCCGGCCGCCCCGCCGCTGTTTCCGGCCAGTTACCCGGGCGTGGTCGGCGTGACCGGGGTCGACCGCGATGGCCGCGCGCTGCCGGAAGCGGCGCGCGGCCCCCAGGTGCAGTTTGCCGCCCCCGGCAATCACATGGCCAGCGCCAGCCCCGGCACACCGCCCTACCGTACGGTACGCGGCACCTCGTTCGCGGCACCGATCGTCGCCGGCCTGCTGGCGCCGGCACTGCCGCGCCCCGACCGCGAACGCGCGCGCGCAGCCGTTGCCGCCCTGGCACGCCAGGCCACCGATGGCACCGCCACCGATGGTACCGACAAGGGCCTGGGCCGCGGCATCGTCGGCGCCGACATCCGTACCGATCCGGCCAGCCTGCGCTAGTTTTCAACTTTTTAAAAAAATTTTCCGGACGATGGAATAAACAGCCGAGCCGGCACGTTTTCCTTACAAGGCGGCGGACAGTCCGCGCCACTTCAAGGAGATCCATCATGAACAAGAAACGCATCGTCCAGAACATCACCCTCGTCCTCGCCCTCGGCATCGCGGCTTCGGCCCAGGCCCAGCTCCTTGGCGGCGGCCGCCTCGGCGGCTCGGTCGGCGGCATGCTCGGCGGTTCCGCCGGCGCCATGCACGGAATGAGCGGCATGGGCGGCATGAGCGGCATGGCCACGCGCAACGCCGGCATGGACCAGGTTCGCAACACGCCCCGCCAGGTGCGCAACGATGGCGGCACGGCCGGCGGCAGGAGCAGCGCCGGCGGCAGCCTGGCCGGCAATGGCGACGTCTCCCTGAGCGGCGGCGCAAGCGGACTGGGCAGCGTTGCCGGCGCCGGCGCCGATGCCGCGCGCGGCATGGCTGCCCCGGTGCGCCAGGGGGCCGCGGCCCAGGTCGACACTACCCGCGGCTACGCGGCGTCGAGCGCGGCCAATGCGCGCGACACCGCACGCGCACTGCCGCAGGGTGCAACGGGCGGCGTGCAGGGCATCGGCGCGGCGGCGTCGTCGCTGGGGGTGTCGGGTTCGACCAACGGTTCATTGCAGGCGGGCGGCAGCGGCAGCGGTGGCGGCAACAGCAGTGGTGGTGCCAGTGGCACCTCGGCCGGCTCCGGCCAGGCAGCCGGTCAATTGAGCGGCAGTGCCAGCGGGCTGGGCAGCGTTGCGGGCGCCAGCGCCGACACCGCGCGCCGCATGGCGGCCCCGGTGCGCCAGGGTGCCGCGGCCCAGGTCGACAGCACCCGCGGCTACGCGGCCTCGAGCGCGGCCAATGCGCGCGACACGGCACGCGCGCTGCCACAGGGCGCGGCGAGCGGGGTGCAAGGCATCGGCGCGGCGGCGTCTTCGGTGGGTGTCTCGGGTTCGGGCCAGGGTTCGCTGCAGGCGGGCGGCAGCGGCAGCGGCAGCACCAGCACCAGCACCAGCGGTGGCGCCGGCGGAAGCGGCACCTCGACCGGCCAGTAAGCAGCAAATAAGCCGATAAACGAAACCGCGCGGCGGCGGTCAGGACGTGATCAGGCCGTGCTCGTCGAGCACGTCGTGCAGCAGCTCCAGCCTGATCATCGGATTGTCCAGCATCAGCATGTTCTGCTTCTGCCCGTTCGGCAGCGGCAGCAGCTCGCACCAGCGGTTGGCCACCCAGCCGCAATCGTCGAGCCGGAACGGCGGCTGCACCGGCCAGCGGCTCTGCGGCACGTCGTGCAGCGAGGCCAGCACGCGGTCGAGCGCATCGGCCGCGCCCTTCAGGTCGGACGGGATGCGCACCGCGTGGTCTTCCTCGACCAGCTCGGCCTCGGCCATCCACAAGCCGTTGGCGCGCCGCTCGGTATCGAGCACGTTGAAGCGCGTGCCGCCGCGGCACACCACCTGCAGCAGGCCCGGCGTGGACGCCGTCGTGTCCTGCACCGAGGCCAGCGTGCCGGCGCCGACGAAGCGCTCGATGCCTTCGGGGTGGCGCACCTCCTGGCCCTGGGTCAGCAGCACCACGCCGAAGGGTTCGTCCTCGGTCAGGCAATGGCTGATCATGTCGAGATAGCGCACCTCGAAGATCTGCAGCGGCAACACGCCATCCGGAAACAGGACTGTGCTGAGCGGGAACAAGGGTAAGGAGATGGTCGCCATGCGGGCATCATGACAGATTCGCCGCGCCGCATGGAGCACGATTGGGAGCACGATCGCGGGCACGATCGGCGGCCTTCGGCTCACTCGTCCGGCGCCTGCAGCGGCAAGGTGCGCAGCGCGTCGAACAGCGTCCGCAGGCGCCAGCGCAGCCGTGCCCAGCCGGGATCGGGCTGCTCCAGCACCCGCACCAGCACGCGCGCGCCGGGCGCGAGGTCGCAGGCGAACGGAAACTCGCCGGCCTGCTCGAAGGGCAGGCGGAATTCGCGGCCCGGCAGCACCCGCACCTGGCCGAACACGTGCGGCGCGCCGTCGCGGTTACGCAGCAGCAGCACGTCGCGCACGCCCAGGGTCAGCCACACCTGGCCCGGCACCCGGACCCGTCCAGGCTGCGGCGACGCAGTTGGCGACGCAGTTGGCGATGAAGTGCGAGGGAAATCGAAACCGAGTTCGCGTGTGGGGTAACGCAAGGGCGCCAGTGCGGTCCAGGCCAGCACTGCCAGCAGGACCGCCGCCAGCGCCAGTTGCACGCGGCGTACCAGGCTCATACAGCCACCGTGAGGAAGCGAAATTGATGGAGAATCATGACAGCAAGGAAAATAGTTTTCGATTGTAGCGAGAGGAATTGCGCACCGTAAATGTCATGTTGTCCATGACAAGCTCTTTTGTGCGCCTGCCATCGGCAGAGATGCGTATGCTTTCTGGCGACGGCGCGTCCCCTGCCGGCAACGGAACTGACGATCGTCCCTGTCGCGTCTCGTCTGTCACTATTGTATACATGCCGCCATCCGATTCCCCACACGTCGCGCCTCCTGTCCACCCTGCCCCTGCGCGCAGCCCAGCATCCATTCCGCTGCTGCTGGCCGCCCTGGTCTTCCTTGCGTCGCTGGTCGTCACCTACATGGTCGCGGACAGTGCCGAACGCGCCACCGAAAGCGAACTGGAAAGCACCTTCCACTACCGTGCACGCGACCTCGAGACGCTGCTGGGGCGCCGCCTGGCGGTCTACGAGCAGGTGCTGCGCGGCGGGCGCGGTTTCCTGCGCGGCTCGGTCGACCTGAGCCGTGCCGAGTTCGCCGAATACTACGGTGTGCTGCGCCTGAACGAGCGCTTTCCCGGCATCCAGGCGCTCGGGATCGCGACGATCGTGCCGCGTGACCAGCTCGACGCCCACGTGGCCGCCGTGCGCGCCGAGGGCTTCCGCGACTACGACATCCGTCCCGGCGGCGAGCGCGACCCCTACACCGCGATCACCCATATCGAACCCTTCAACGAACGCAATCACCGCGCCTTCGGCTATGACATGTTCAGCGAACCGGTGCGCCGCGCCGGGATGGAAGCCGCACGCGACAGCGGCCGCGCCGCCTCCACCGGCAAGGTCGTGCTGGTGCAGGAAGGCCCGCTGGCAGGCCATGCGGCCGAGCAACCCGGCTTCCTGATGTACGTGCCGGTCTACCGCGCCGGACTGCCGCAATCCACGCTGGCTGAACGGCGCGCGGCCATCATCGGCTGGGTCTACGCGCCGTTCCGCATGAACGACCTGATGCAAGGCCTGGGCGGCGCGCACGCCAGCGAACTCGAAGTAACCATCTACGACGGCCGCCAGCCGCTGCCGGCGGCACTGCTGTACCGTTCGCCGGCCGCGCGCAAGCGGCAAGCGGCGGCCGGCGCCGTCCAGCATCCGCGCTACAGCTACACCGCGCAGCTCGACAACGCCGGGCACCCGTGGACGCTGGTGATCGCCTCCTCGCCGGCCCTCGAAAAGGCCGCCGGGCGCCGCACCACGCTGGCGATCGCGCTGACCGGCATCGGCCTCGGCCTGCTGCTCAGCCTCGTGATCTGGCTGCTGGCCAGCGAACGCCGCCGCGCCCTGCAGCTGGCCAGCGGCATGACCCAGGAACTGCGCGTCTCGCGCGACCGCATCGACGCCGACCGCCAGCGCATCCGCCTGATCCTGCAGACCGCCTACGACGCCTTCGTCGGCGTCGGCCCGGACGGCCGCATCACCGACTGGAACGCGCGTGCCTGCAAGCTGTTCGGCTGGCACGAGGAAGAGGTGCTCGGCCGCGACGTGATCGAGCTGCTGGTGCCGGCCGCCCGGCGCGAGCACGAGCGCGCCTGCCTGGCGCAGTTTGCCGTCGATGGCGCGTGCGCGATGCTGGAAGGACCGACCGAAACGGTCGCGCTCGACCGCCACGGCCACGAAATTCCGGTGGAAATCGCGATCACCTCGCTGCCGACCGCGCACGGCTACGGCGTGACCGCCTTCGTGCGCGACATCCGCCCGCGCAAGGAAGCCCAGCAGCGCCTGGAAGATGCGCGCGCGGCGCTGCTGCGCTCGCAGAAGCTGGAAGCGGTCGGCAAGCTGACCGGCGGCGTCGCCCACGACTTCAACAACATCCTGCACATCATCAGCGCCAACGTGCAGCTGATGCTGCGCAACGACGAAGGCGAGCGCAAGCGCCTGGTCAGCATCATGGATGGGGTCGAACGCGGCAAGAAGCTGGCGGCGCAGCTGCTGGCCTTTGCCCGGCGCCAGCCGCTGCACCCGAGCGTGGTCGACCTGGCCCAGCTGATCGAACGCATGGACACCCTGCTGCACCGCGCCGCCGGCGACGCCATCGCGATCCGCTTCGCGCTGCCGCCCGGCCTGTGGTACGCGCTGGTCGATCCCAACCAGCTGGAAAACGTGCTGCTCAACCTGGTGATCAACGCGCGCGACGCCATGGGGCGCCAGGGCGAGGTCACGATCGCGCTGGCCAACCTGACAGTGGCGCCCGGCGACGCGCTGGCCAACACCGGCATTCGGCCGGGCGAATTCATGACGGTGGCGGTGAGCGACACCGGCAGCGGCATGCCGCCGGAGGTGATGGAACGGGCCTTCGAGCCCTTCTTCACCACCAAGCCGGAAGGCGAAGGCACCGGCCTGGGATTATCGATGGCGCACGGCTTTGCCAAGCAGAGCGGCGGACATATCCGCATTGCGAGCGTGCCTGGGGAGGGAACGACCGTGACGCTGTATCTGCTGCGGGCGCTGCAGGATACGCCGGATCCAGCGTTTTTGCCGGTAGTGCACTAACTGCATAGAAGTCATGAAAGTACCGTATTCGGCAGCGTTAAAACGTCGTCCCCGCGAAAGCGGGGACCCATACTGAGTAACAGAATTCCGCCTATTCGAAGCATACCAAGTGCTTTGAATAGACGGAATTCGGAAATTCAGCTTGGGTCCCCGCCTGCGCGGGGACAACGTTGATTAACTGTCAGCTACGATCAGTCACGAACCACACGACCCTGCATCACGCGCACATGATCGCCATTGCGCAGATGCGGATTGCCGCGCTCGGTGATGGTACGATGGCCGCCGCGGGCCATCTTCACGCGGATGTCGGTGTAGGTATCGGTCTTGATGTTGCGCTCGAGCTTGTTACCGGCATAAGCACCGCCGACGGCACCGGCGACGGTGGCCAGCGTACGGCCGTTGCCGCTGCCGACCTTGTTGCCCAGCAGGCCGCCGACGACGGCGCCGCCGACACCGCCCACGCCGCTGCCGCGCTCGGCTTCACGTTCGTAGGTATGGGTCGACACGACCGTGCCGCAATTCTGGCACTGCGGTGCGGCCTGGCTGATGGCCGGTGCAGCACCGGCGGTGACGAATGCGGCGACGAGAGCGGCTTTGCGGATCGACTTGAAATTCATGGTTTTCCCCTTAGGTATTTTTGTAACAAACATGCCCATAGAGTAACGTCAAGACGGGCTCGGGGAAAGCCGGATTCGGTATCAAATGCAAGCGGATGTAACGGGACGGCAGGCCGCCGATTACAGGTTCTTCGCCAGGAAGGCCTCCACCCGCTTCCAGAAATCGATACGCGTCGCTTCGTTGCGCCAGCCATGGCCCTCGTTCGGATAACTGATCCACTCGACGTTCCGGTTCTTCTCGGCCACCGCGCTGCGGAAGCGCGTCGCATGGATCACCGGCACGCGCCGGTCTTCGCTGCCGTGCGCGATCAGCAGAGGCTGCTTCAGCTCGGCCGCGCGGCGTAGCGGCGAGAACTGGGCGAACTGCGCGGCATCGGCCGCCGGATCGCCGATCACGGTTTGCAGGCCATAGCGGCGCGCATCGTCCGACATGTCGCTCTCCACCGCAGTGAACAGCAGGTCGAGATCGGTCACGCCAGCCCATTCGACGCCGCAACGGAACAGTTCCGGATCGCGGATCATGCCCATCAGCGCCGCATAGCCGCCGTAGCTCGCGCCCATGATGGCGACCCGCTTCGCATCGACCCAGCCCTTGCCGGCCGCCCAGCGCACGGTATCGGCCAGGTCATCCTGCATCGCCCTGCCCCACTGCTTCCAGCCGGCCTTGAAATGCGCGTAGCCGAAGCCGGTGCTGCCGCGGAACTCGGGCTGCAGCACCACATAGCCGCGCGACGCCAGGAACTGGGCTTCGTCTTCCCATTCCCACGACGCGCCGCGCACGTACGGGCCGCCATGCACCAGCAGCACAGCCGGCAGCGCACCCGTCGGCTTACCCGGCGGCATGGTGACATAGACCGGCACCTGCAAGCCGTCTCGCGCGGCGAAGCGGTAGAACTCGCGCCGTCCCATCTGGGCCGCCTTGATGTCGGGATGCATGCCGCCGAGGCCGACGATCTTGCCGTTCGCCGGCGTGTAAACGTAGAAGCTGGTCGGCAGGCGATCGGACTGCGACCGCACCAGCACCGCCGGCGGATTCGCGCAATCGATGCCGCAGGTGATCAAGTTGGACGTACCCGGCAGCAGTGCATCGACTTTCTGCTGGATCCCCTTCATGACCGGATCCAGCCACACGGTGCCTTCGGCATCGGCACGCAGGTGGACGCCGATGATCTTGCGCGCGACGTGGTCCTGCTCCACGGCACCGGCATAATCGAAACCGTCGACGTCCACGAAAGGCTCCTTGGCCAGTTCGCGCTTGTTCAGGTCGTACTGGAACAGGGCCGAACGGCCCATGTAGCCGGCGCGCACGTACAGGGTGTTGCGGCTATCGAAGAATACCGGCTGGAAGCGCACGTCGTTCAGGCAGTCGCGGTTGCTGATCTCGCTCCACTGCGCATCTTCTCCAGCCCGGTACCAGACGCCGCAACGCCCCTTGGCCTCGGTCAGCGCGACGCGTGGCCGGCTGTCCGCATCCAGCAGCCAGCTGCGTACCCGGGCCGGCTGGCCGGCGGGCAGCAGGTCGGTCAGCTGGCGCGTGCGCGTATTCAGGCGGTACAGGCGCGACGATTCCACGGTGCGGTCGAGATTATTGAAGGTATAGCGCCTCACGATGATATCGTCCGAACCGTCTTCGGTCGCCCCGAAATAGCCGTAATCGGCGGTCAGCGTCTTGTCCTTGATATTCGAGCCGAGGGCGGCCTGCTCGTGGCGCCAGCTTCCGGAAATCAGATGGACGATATTCGTGCCATCGCGGTCCACCGCGAATTCGTCCTGATTGCCGACGAAATCCAGCCTCGGATTCTTCACGGTGAAACCGAGGCGCTTTTCGTTGACCCAGCGGACTTCCTCGATACGTGCCGTATCGAACGTGGCGGCAACGGACATCCTGGTCAGGTCGGCGGTATCACGCACCACCAGCGCCTGGCCGCCATCGCTGGTACGGCTCAGGAGGGCAACATAATGGCCGCCGGGCGACAGCGTGGCGAAATTGACGGCGGGGTCGCCGAAAAAGCTTTCGACCTTGGGTTTGTCGTCGGCGTGGGCAAGCAGGCTGGTGGTAATGCATACCGCGGCAAAGAGCGCGTGAATCAACTTGGGCATGGCGGCTTGAATTAAGGAAAGATATCAAATATTTAATCTTGGCAATTCCTTTGTCAAGCAGTAGATAAATGCCGGTCATTTTCTGTTGCTGGCCTCAGCGTTTTTTTCATTTTCCAGCGTCGTTGTGACAATTGAATAGATTTTTTACCTGTGCGGCATGCAACGGAAACCGGCACGCGCAAGGTTTATGCTCGCATCATTCCCGACAATGAATAAGGCGAGGTCCGGCCCATGGAAAAACAAGCGTTCGATATCGACGTCGCGCTCGAACGTATCGAGCAGGCCGTGCAGCCCTGGCCCAAGGCGGCGCTGTTCCAACTGGCCGAAGAAGGTTATACCTCGGTCTTCGAGCAGCTGCTCGCCTGCATGATCTCGATCCGCACTTATGACGAAGTGACGCTGCCGGTATCGCGCACCCTGTTTGCACGGGCGCGCACGCCTGCATCGATTGGCCAGCTCAGTTGGGAAGAACTCGATGCGCTGATCAGCCCCAGCACTTTTCATGAGCGCAAGGCCCAGCAGATACTGGCTATCGCCCAACAGGTGGAAACGCAATTCGGCGGCGTCCTGCCCGGCGACCGCGACGTGCTGCTGTCATTTGCCGGGGTCGGTCCCAAGTGCGCGAACCTAGTGCTGGGCGTGGCCTGCGGGACGCCGGTGATCAGCGTCGATATCCACGTGCACCGGGTAACCGGGCGCTGGGGCTACGTCAAGGGGTCGACGCCCGAAAAGACCTTATCGGCGCTGGAAGCGACGCTGCCGCAGGCATACTGGATCACGATTAATCGCTTGCTGGTGCCGTTCGGGAAGCATATCTGTACCGGGAATCGGCCCAAATGTTCGACTTGTCCGGTGCTGGATATGTGCCGGCAGGTGGGGGTTGATGAGCATCGATGAGCGTCGCTGAAGCAAGGCCGCTGCGCTCATTCGCTCCTGGCCCTTGCTACTGCATCGTAGGCGGCGATGCAGGCATCGAGACGCCGGATGGCTTCGTTGCGGGTCTGCCTCGCCCATTCAAGATCGCTTGCCACTCGTCCATCGAGATCGGCGGCAAGCGCGGTTCCCGGATCCACCCCGGCAGCGGCGGCACCTCGACCTGGTCCGGCCGGATCAGGCGCTCGCGCATGGGTGAGGACTGACAGCCGGCGACGGCCAGCAGCAAGCTCAGACTGCAAAGCAGCCGAGTTGGATTGTTCATCAGAAAACTCCTTGTGCAGGGCCGAGAGCTCGGCGATGGCGGCGTCCAGGCGTGCCTGGGCGGCTGCGGTGCGCGCATTGGCTTGCGCCATGGCGTCGCGCGCCCGCTGCGCATTGGCGGCATCGACCTGGTCGCGCCGCGCGGCCTCGAAGGCCATCCCCTGGTCGATCAGGTGCGAGCGCCAGATCAAGGCCGCGCCTGCGGCCAGCGCGCACGCCAGCATGACCGCGCTCCAGGCCGGGATGCCGAGGCGCGTAAGCAAGACGGCGATCATGGCAGCCCCTTGCGGCACAGCGCGCGCTCGGCCTGGCGGCGCCGGGTCAGCCCGGCGATTTCGCGTCCGCCGACCTTGTTCCACAACAGCAGCGCATCGCAGGCGCCGGCCATGTCGCCGGCCCTGGCCAGGCGCGCCATGCTCGATCCGCAGAAAGCCGCGACACCGATGTTGTAGGCGGCATCCACGAAGGCCACCTTCTGTCCGTCGCTCAGGCGCGCCAGCGGCAGGCACGCGGCGATGCCGGCGGCATGACGCTCCAGGTCGCGATCGAGCTGGGCATCGCATTCGGCCGGCGTGTAGCTGCGGCCCCAGGCGGCGCTCTCGGTGGCACCGTCGCAATAGGTCAGCACGCCGCCAAGGTCGCGGTAGGTATGCAGCACGCGTCCTTCCCGCGCCGGCGTGAATGCCAGCAGCGCTGCCGCGGCGGCTGCACCGACCAGCGCGACAAGACCCCGCTGCCCGGGCCTGCGGGCTGAATCAGTGGTGTTCATGGCCGGCTTTCAGCTGGGTTGCCAGCATGCGCTCTTCGCGCTGGTCGCGCCGGATCATGTAGAGCACATTGATGGCGCAGGTCACCAGGGCAGTGACGATGCCGACGATGATGCCGGCCTGCTCGAGCGTCAGGGACGCGCCGATCGACGACAAGGCGCCTACGATGCTCGTCAGCTCGGAAAATTTCAGTTTCAACATGGCGATGCCCTTTCTCCGCAGACGAAAAAAAACCCGCCGAAGCGGGTTGCTTGCTTGATGCTCACGCCTGTCTGCGTTCATCTACATCGATTTGCGCGAGCACTTGTTCGCCGAATACGGCATTGCTGCCGGCGCGCTGGTCGGCGAATACCCTCACCGACGCCGGGAGGGCATACAGCTGCGGCGAAAAGACACCGCTCCCGTTTGCACGCTGATCGTCGAAGATGTTCATCAGTCTACCTTCACCGGTCCGGAAAACGCCTTGTGCACCGCTGCGGGATCGCCGTCGCTGTTGCTGACGACAAGCCAGCCCACCTGGCCGGATACCTTGAGCGAATTCGCCAGCGCCACCTTGAGCGTGCCGCCGGCACCGACGACGACGGTGCCGGTGTCGGTGGGCGCGTCGAACAGGTCCGGCGTGGCCTGGTCGAACCATGCAAACTTCAGGGCCGGACCGGCGTCGATGGCAATCCCGTTCGTCGATACCAGGTTGATCGATGCGGTCTTGCCCGCACCCGGTTCGTCGCCGGGGACAGTCGGGTTGCCGTTGATGCCGAGGATGACGACGGAGCGTGTGCCGGCCTGCGGCAGGCTGGTGCCGGCCGCAGTGGTAAAGGTCAGGATGCCCGCGTCATAATTACCGGCAGGCAGAGCCACGGACACGGTGAAGGTCCCTGCGCCCAATGTCACCGGGACTTGCTGGTCGACGGCGCCGCCTGGATTAGCCGTAGCCGCCGGAACGATCAGGATACCGGACGTCGGATTTCCGCTGGTGGTGCCATGCACCGTCAACACCTGGCCATCGACAGGCTCCTGGACGACGCTGGTCGCGAGCGCGCCATCGACGCTGAAATCGCCGATGCTGTTGGTGGCCGCTGTTTCATAGTAGGCGTTTTTGACGGAAACCGAGGCCGAGTAGCGCCCCACTTTAACACCGGAGAACTGCACCTGGAATTGTCCTTCAGTGAGCACAAGGTCGATCGATCCCTGCGCAACGGCGTTGTTATATGCGATCGATGCCGGCTGAATGGAGCAAACGCCGTTCGTCGGAGCGGCGGTTGTCGTGCCGCTGATCGTGACATTCTGGCCCGACACTACGATCGATGTGATATTTGCCGTCGGACTTTGGATCGGCGAAGGCTGCTCCCAAGCACCGATATCGATGGCGGTGCCTTGCTGACGCGACCCGGATGGCGACCGGATGTTATCGCTGCTGGGCTTGGTGCCGGCATCGACCAGTACCGATGTATCCTTCGTCCGGTAATCGGCCGTTGTCGTGCTGACGTAATCGATGAACTGATCGGCAGCCTGCACCAGGTCCTTATTGCCTGATCCAAACCCGATTGCCGCATCGGACGCGTTGTTCGAGCCGTTGAACAGGGCTGCGTTGTTTACAAACGCAGACCCACCGAAACCCGCGCAATTGCGCAGCGTCGTACGCGATAAATCCGAGACGAAGGCAGGACGTGAACCGGCCACAGCCGGCTCCCATACCACTTGGCAGTTTTCGGTCACCGTGTCGTTATTTTCACCGTAGTGAAAACCATCGACATTGCTGTTCTCGAGCTGCACCAAGGTATTGCGCACGATACCGCCGCCTTGGTCGATACCATGCGTGTAGTTGCCGCCATAGGCCAGTTTCATGATGACGTTTTCCACCACCGAATTCGTATGGGTACGGATGCCGACATCAGGCGCAAAACCGATATGGTAGATTTGCAGATCGCGCAGGAAAACCCATGCGTCCGTTTCGACCGCGATCCCGTAGCTACCACTGAACGCGATCGCTGCGCCATTGGCGGCCGAGTACGCATAGCGATTTTGCTCCACATTCGGATGGTCCAGGTAGGACTCCCCAGCCGCGGCGGTCACGGTAATGGTGCGGCCAGCGTGGCGTACTTTGTTGTTGAAGCGGAGAGTGCCCTCGTAAATGATTTCGGTCTCTTTACCGAAAGCCAGCACGTAGTGGTTACCGTCGTCCTCATTGGGAATGGCGGCAATGGCGGCGGCTACGCCGGTCGAAGTGCCAGGGAAGTTTCGGCCTGGATTAGAGCCGATGGTGTAGATGATTGTTGCCATGAATATATCCTTTCTTATGCGGGACGACCGATACGTTCAGGCGCCTTCATAATCCCGAACATGGAGAAGTAGTTATTGAACTGCGTTTCATCAATTTTGAATCGGTCATCGACTTCCTTGTAGAAAGCCAAAGCAATATTCAATGCCAGATCACGATCAGAAAAATCGTATTCTGGGAAAAAGTTCTTCATAATCGACAGCCATTGAGCTCGCATGTGGCCGGTATTCTGTCCGTCGATAGAGTTGTTGTAATCGCCAAAATCCCCGTTGTATTGACGAATCCAGTCTTCTTGCCCATTCGGTACAAACCATTCACCCCAGTTCTTCGGGTATGGAAGAGGTGTATCGAGCGGCCAGATCCACTCCGGGGCATAGTAATGCTCCGTATGCGAGCCTGAGAAATATTTGTCCATTCGACCATTGGTGTCACGGAAGCCTGCGACGGCATACAACGTTTGCGAATACAGCTGAAGTTCGATAATTTCTTTGCACTTCGGCGAATAATTGATCATCCGTTCAAACGATCCAGATTGCTTCATCAGCTGGAACACATGGCCGAAATAAAAAGTCTTGGAGTCGGTTTGAGGTTCCAGTCGGAAGGCAATATTTTGATCAGTTTTTGGATCTTTTTTGTACTTGATTTCAGCTGGCATCCCGAGCGTTTTCAGCAGAACACCCCAATAGTTATTAGGATCGCTGTACGCCGGCATCACAGCGGCATGTACCATTTCCCAATGGCGTGCCCAAGCGGCTTCAATTTCTGCGGTGGACATTTCACCCTGCCCATTGTTGGCCATCAGCCAATGGTTCGCAAATCCCCAGTTAAGCCATGCATGAGCCCGTGTCATGAAGTTTTCTTTAGAAAATGAACGGGTGATGTCATGCGCAGCCAGGATCATGGCTGAAAAAGTATGTTTAGATTCCAGAACAAACCGTGGAGATAGCAGAAAATAAGCACCTGGTGCAGCCTGATTATTGTTGTGCTCGATATCCCGGCTCCACTCATTATTGAACCGTTTTTTGTTTTTATCGCGCCAGTGGTCACCTGTCCCATTCCCGGAGAGTGACGACAGCAAGCGAACAAGGTTATTCGCGTAATTGTTATCCGATCCGTCATAATAGCCGTCGATATATGCTGCGTCGCCTGACAAAAGAATGGATTTGCTGATTCCTTCGCCCGTATAGACGTTGGTGAACAGGTGCAATGGCTGATTGAACTGGTTCATGAACCAGTGATGCACCATCGTACGCATCGGAATGGCACCATGTGCACGAACACCGTCTGGATTTGTGACCCACTTCACAACGGGATGAGGCCAGCCACAACGATCCTTACGCACACCACCGTTGCCCGTGGCCTGGGTGTAAGTACCGCTGCCGCCGGGAGTGAATCCGTAGCCAAGCAACTGTGTTCCGCCGCCGTCCTTATACGGGTATTTGAAATACGGGTCTTGGATAGTTACGTCTGGCGCGGCCCCGTAAGGCTTGTTCCATTTGGGCGCAATTTTCCATGCGCCCAGACCCATCGCATCGCCGGTTCCCGTCAACGGTGGCCAGTACGTAACATCTGACGCATGCTCACGCACCTGACTTTCATGCATTGCCTGATCCCATACACCCGGCAAGAAGTGATGCGCCAGCGGATGCATCTTCGGAAGATGCGAAACATGGGGGTGGACCATGCGGCAGTTCCACCATTCATAGATGGGAACCCCAGTTGTAATTGGGTGACCATCGTTGAAACTCGGATCGTTCACGGGCAGGCCGCTGCCCGGCGTGTTATTGGCGTCACGCGTTGCGTAGTCTTCGGTCACGTCGACAACGTTGCTGTCTTTATCCAGCCATTCGATCTTGTGTGCCGGGGGGATCAGGCAATCACTCTCGACGATAAAGCCGACATTGAACGGATAACCCGCCCAACGGTTGTAAGGCACCATCCGAACTTCACTTTCCTGCAATGGGACCGGTGCCTGACTGTTGAGTACGGCATTGCCGACCAGGGTATCGCCGGCAACCAGATAAGTGTCACCGCCGGTTCCCCAGATAATCCCTTCACCTTCGGGAACCTGCATTTTACGAACGTCCCCCAACGCAGCCCCCATAAAGCTGTGCTCCATGACGATGTTGGGAACCCGTTTCGAGAACCAGGCCGTCCCGACAACGCGGCGAGCGCCGCTTGGGTAGTCGATGAGCCGAAATCCAGCGACCACATAACCATCTTTGGGTGCCAGTGGCCCAGTTCCGGAATCCAGCATTACTGGTGCGTTTACGCCAGAATTACGGGTGAACGTGAAACCTTCGTCTGGTGCGCCGGTCGGGTTGGAGGGCAAGATGAATTCAGCACCCGACGAAGGCAGACCAAGGCTGAAACTGATCGAATGATCGTTGCCCTCCAAATGCAGGATCGCCGCGCCGGTACCGAGATCGGCGGCAGCGCGCACGGTCGCTGACTGAAGGGATCCGAAACCGGCCACATTACCGGCGAGCACCGGTAATTCGCCGACAGAAGCGACGTTCAGGAATTCGACACCATCGATTGCCGGATCGGCAGTCGGATCGCTGGTATAAAAGCCGCGCAGCCGCCGCTGATTACCGAGTTCCATTTTGAGGACGTTAGTCCAATCGACCTTGGTGGTTTGCTGACCAAGTTTTTCGAAAAGTTTTTTACTGATTTTCGGCATTGTATTCTCCTTCGATTTATTTCGCAGTCAAATTGCGGTAGTTTTTTTTGCCACTTTATCTGATATCGGAAACATGTATATCCTTCGTGGCGTGTCCTCTATGTGGACGATTGATGCCTGTGCAGATATAAAAAAACCGCCCGGATTGCGTCGGGCGGCTCAGTATTTTATTTGGTCCTGGTTTTCAAAATTCCAAATAAAAAGCCCGGGATTAAGTTCCCGGGCTCGATTGATTCGATTGCCATATATGTGCAATCGTTCGCGTTCCAGCTATCGGTGGCGGTAATCCGCACATTACGAGTGCTGAAAGAATGTAGATAAATAATACTGACAACGAACGGCGTATCGCCGCGTTTTTTATTTATTTTTCATGCCGCTCTTATTTGCGCGGCCGCCGTTCAGGCGCGCGCTTGCCCGAGCAGCATGGCTCGATGCAATCCCATGCAACTCGCTCACCATATCCTTGACGCGCTCGCGCACGAAGCCGCCGGCATGCTGGATCGGGGCATCTCCCCTGCCCTCGCAGTCGCGGCACACCTGCTGGTTCAGCTGACCGCCGCCGCCGCAGGCTTTGCAGATACCGTCGAGCCAATGCGCCAGCGACAGTTCGGCGACAGTCCGATACAGCTTCTGCGCTGCCTGGGCATCCCATGCCGTATTCTCAGGTACCCATTTGCGGTGACGTCCACGCTTGACGACCGCGGCAGTCCAGAGACGCAGCAATTGCGCCAGATTGCCGGGATCGCGCATCAGGTCATCCGCATACTTCACACGGTGCAGCAAAGGTCCGATATCGCCCGACACCGCAGCAGCGGCAAAGGCAGAAGCGAGCAGTGGCTCGGCCTGGCGATGCTGGGCATCGTCCTGCAGGTTCGATGCGCCAAGCGCACGCACGTAACGGTCAACAAATCCCATGATTCCTCCTCGATTAGTACTGTTCCCTGCTTACGCCGGCACGGGGTGGCCGGCCATTTTCCGGGGGCTGAAATGCTGACCGAAGAAAGCGGCCACCATGGGATCGCGGCGATTGATCGCCGGGTAGGAATGCACCGTAATCTGGACCGGTGATAGTTCCACCGGGTCCGTGCATGCGTCGTGATCGCGCCGCCCCGGCTGCGGACCCGCATGCCACCGATAAAACAACCCCGGGTTATTCCCGGCCTGGATGCGCTGGCGGTGCGCCCGCCCTTCTTTCGCCAACTGAAGCAGGCGCACACGCACTGCCGCGGTCGAATAGCGAAGCGTGTCTGCGATCTCCTCGATGATGCACGGCCCGGTGTCCAGCAATGCTTCGATTGCCGATGCCAATTGTGTGGCTGGCACCCTGTGTTCCTCGACTCTCATCGTTACCTCCTTGATGAATTACACATTTTGTTTAGAACAGCAGGCATGAGAGGTCGTTCCAACGTTAATTTTTCGTCGCTTCTCTGCAAATGCGCAGCTAATCCCTACACACAATTAAACATCATGTTTATAATCTGTGTCAACAAAATGTGTAACACACCTTGTTTAGTTCAATGGACAATCGCGCTATGCACACACAGATGAAACGCCTCTACGAGGCCGCCGAAGCGCTGGCAGGGCTCAAAACGCAGGCCGAGATCGCTCGCGCGTTGAACCAGTCCCAGCAAACGGTCAACAATTGGGAAGCCCGCGGGATATCGAAGGCGGGACTGGTGAAGGCACAAAGCGCGCTCGGCTGCTCGGCGACATGGCTGGAAACCGGGACGCCGCCGATGGCCATTGCGCCACGACTGGTGGCGCAGGCGTCGGACGCTGCTTTGCCGGCGGCGATCGACAATCCATTCATAGATGATGCCAAAGGCATCCGCATCGGCGACGAGCCCCACACGATACCGATCCGGCGGGTAAAGTTGAAACTGCATGCGGGCGTCACGGGCTTCGAGACCGAGCCGGACATGGAAGATGGCGGCGTCCTGCATCTGCCGCGTGCCGTCATCGAGGCGCAGAATCTGGTACCCCATCACCTGCTGGCGATCCGGGTCAGCGGGCAGAGTATGGAACCGATGATGTTCGAGGACGACGTCGTCGTCGTGAATACCGCCGACAAGAATCCGATCAGCCGCGAAATCTATGCGCTCAATTTCGATGGCGAGGCCTTGATCAAGCAGCTCATCAAGCGCAACAACGAGTGGTTTTTGCACTCCATGAATCCGGACTTCGGGCCGATCAACGTGCGCAGTGGCCAGTGCAGCATTGTCGGGCGTGTCGTCTATCAACCGGGCCGGATACTAACGGGCCGCCTGTAGTGGAATCAAACACGTTCACTTCTCCGCGTCGTGAACAATCCTGACGACCTTACCGATCGCCTGATCGGCGCGACGGGATTATGCTCGGGCTGGAAATTTCTAAGCGCGACGGCTTATAAAAACAAAAAGGCTTACGCAAGTGCTTGCGTAAGCCTTTATCTTGGTAGGCCTCCCCGGAGTCGAACCGGGCACCAACGGATTATGAGTCCGCTGCTCTAACCAGGCATGAGCTAGAGGCCCGAAACTGGTGTATCTACTCGCAAGGGACGCTGGAAAACTCGCCACTTGCGGACAACGCGACGATGTCGCGTAGCCGAAGTGGCGAGAGCATATTGCCTTAACGTAGGCCCGTCAAGCCTCAGCCGCTGTTACCCTCGAGGAAACTCTTCAGCTTGTCCGAGCGCGACGGGTGACGCAGCTTGCGCAGGGCCTTGGCTTCGATCTGGCGGATGCGCTCGCGAGTGACGTCGAACTGCTTGCCGACCTCTTCCAGCGTGTGGTCGGTCGACATTTCGATGCCGAAGCGCATGCGCAGCACCTTGGCTTCGCGCGGAGTCAGCGAGTCCAGCACGTCCTTGACGACACCGCGCATCGAGGCGTGCAGCGCGGCGTCCGAAGGTGCCAGCGTGTTGTTGTCCTCGATGAAGTCGCCCAGATGCGAATCGTCGTCGTCGCCGATCGGCGTCTCCATCGAAATCGGCTCTTTCGCGATCTTCATGATCTTCCGGATTTTGTCTTCCGGCATTTCCATCTTAACCGCGAGGGTCGCCGGATCGGGCTCGGCGCCGGTCTCCTGCAGGATCTGGCGCGAGATCCGGTTCATCTTGTTGATCGTTTCGATCATGTGCACCGGAATACGGATCGTGCGCGCCTGGTCCGCAATCGAGCGGGTGATGGCCTGGCGGATCCACCACGTCGCGTAGGTCGAGAACTTGTAACCGCGGCGGTATTCGAACTTGTCCACCGCCTTCATCAGGCCGATATTGCCTTCCTGGATCAGGTCGAGGAATTGCAGCCCGCGGTTCGTATACTTCTTGGCGATCGAGATGACGAGGCGCAGGTTGGCTTCGGTCATTTCGCGCTTGGCCTTGCGCGCCTTCATTTCACCGGCCGCCATCTGGCGGTTGATGTTGCGCAGGTCCGGCAGCGGCAGCACGACGCGCGCCTGCAGGTCGATCAGGCGTTGCTGCAGCTCCTTGATCGTCGGGATATTGCGGCCGAGGATGGCGCTGTAGGCGTGGCCGGCGTTGACTTCGCCGTCGACCCACTCCAGGTTCGTCTCGTTGCCCGGGAAGACCTTGATGAAGTGGGCGCGCGGCATGCCGCAGCGGTTCACGGCCACGTCCAGGATCTGCTTCTCGATATGGCGCACTTCGTCGACCTGGCCGCGCAGGGTGTCGCACAGCTTTTCGACGACTTTCGCCGTGAAGCGGATGCCGAGCAGTTCGTTCGAGATCGCTTCCTGGGCCTTGACGTAGGCGTCGGAGTTGTAGCCCTGCTTTTCATAGGCCTTGCGCATCTTGTCGAATTGCTGGCCGATGAAGCTGAACTTGTCGAGGGCGGCGGTTTTCAGCTGCTCGAGCTGCTCGGCGGAGTAGCCGGCGGCGCCGGAGGCGGCATTGCCCTCTTCTTCTTCTTCCCCTTCTTCCTCGTCGTCTTCGTCATCCTCGTCGTCGTCGGACTCGGTGGACGTCGGGGCGACCGCGGTCGGCGAGGTGTCTTCGGACGACTCGTCGTCGACCAGGCCGTCGACGATTTCGTCGATCTTGATCTCGTCGGTCTCGATGCGGCGGGCGGCGTCGATGATTTCGTCGATCGTCACCGGACAGGCCGAGATCGCCTGGATCATGTCGCGCAGGCCGTCTTCGATGCGTTTGGCGATTTCGATCTCGCCCTCGCGGGTCAGCAGCTCCACGGAACCCATTTCGCGCATGTACATGCGCACCGGGTCGGTGGTGCGGCCGAAATCGGAGTCGACGGTCGAGAGCGCCGCTTCGGCGGCGGCCTCGGCTTCGTCGTCGCTGGTCGCATTCGGGACGTTATCGGACAGCAGCAGGGTTTCGGCGTCAGGGGCATGCTCGTAGACGGCGATGCCCATGTCGTTGAAGGTGCCGATGATGCCTTCGATCGCTTCCGGATCGACGACGTTGTCCGGCAGGTGGTCGTTGATCTCGGAATACGTGAGGAAACCGCGCTCCTTGCCCGACTTGATCAGGGCCTTGAGCTTCTGGCGGCGGATTTCGAGTTCTTCTTCGCTGGCTTCGGTGTCGGACGAGAACGCGTCCTTGAGCAAGGCTTTTTCCTTGGCTTTGCGATCCTTGGCCTTGGCCTTGTCGACCGCCTTCAGTTCGGCGCGTTCGACCGCGTTCAGTGCGGCGACTTCGTCGTTTTCAGGCGTAAATTCCTTGGGCTTGCGGCCGCGCCGTCCCGGTACTTTGACGGACGGCAGCACATAGCCCGACGTGTCGATGGCGGCGAGTGCTTCCGCATCGGTGGTCTGGCTGACAGGCGCAACACCCGCGACGCGGGCTTCCGCCTTGTCTTGCGAATTGTCCGCCTTGGCGGACATCCTGGTGGATTTGGTAGCCACGTTGGTTTCGGGTTTCTTGGTTGGCACAGGCGCTTTCGAAGTCACAAACGACCACTTTACGATGGTTAAAGATAAAGTTTTGTTACCTTACATCCTACCTGCAGGCACAAATCTGTTGCCCCACTAACTGAATCTCCACGCAGGTTTCGAACGAAAAGTCGTTTCAAAGCTTGCAATAGTTAGCGTTTTATTATAGCACGCGCCCCAAGACTTTCCAGTCGAGAACACCCCCACCGTGGTGCCTGTGCTTCAGGCGAATTTGGCTGGGGTGTCGTTGGCGGCTTCGCGCATCAAGAGGTCCTGCTGTGCTGTGATTTCGCGATAGCGGGCACTCACCTGATCTGGGGTCAACCCCGACGAAAACAACTGGTTCAACTCCTGTTTTAGGACATCCATCTTGATTTGCCTCACTGCGCTAACGATCCACACGCGGTCTTGGTCAATATCCGATTCGGGTGACGAAGCGATCTCGGAAATGAGGCCATCGTACTCGTTGCTCGTTTCTTTCAACTGCTGCGACAGGGCGGCGAAGGTGCCGTTCGCGCCCAGGGCCTGGGCCATCTCGACCAGCTGGCGCAGGCGTTCCCCTGCTTCGCCGCCAAAGTGGTCGAAGGCGCGTTGTGCGGCATCGTCCAGTTCCAGCGAAATGGCGGGATGCGACACCAGGATGCGCATGATCTGCAGCTCCAGTCCGACCGGTTCCGGCCGGCCCTGGCGCGGCGGTGCCTTGCGCGCCACCGATACCGGCTTGGACAACTCGAACAACGCTTCGATCTCCGCCGGCGTTGACTCCGTCAAATTCGCCAGGCCGCGCACGATCTGCAGGCGCAGCGCCGAAGGAGCCATCGATTGCAGCAGCGGCTTGGCGTCGAACTGGACGCGGGCGCGGCCCTCGGGCGTGTCGAGCTCATGCTCGGTGGTGACTTCGCGCAGCAGGAATTGCGACAGCGGCATCGCTTCGTTGATCTCCTGGGCAAATGCGTCGGCGCCAAACTCGCGTACATAGCTGTCCGGATCGTGCTCTTGCGGCAGGAACAGGAACTTGATGGTCTTGTTGTCCGACACTTGCGGCAGGCAGGCTTCCAGTGCACGACGGGCGGCGCGGCGGCCGGCCTTGTCGCCATCGAAGCTGAAGATCACGGTATCGGTCTGGCGCAGCAGCTTTTGCACGTGGGTGTTGGTGCAGGCGGTGCCGAGGGTCGCGACCGCTTGCGGGAAGCCGAGCTGGGCCAGCGCGACCACGTCCATATACCCTTCGGTCACCAGCACGTAGCCGGCATCGCGGATCGCCTGGCGCGCTTCGAACAGGCCGTACAGCTCCTGCCCTTTGTTGAACAGCGGGGTTTCCGGCGAGTTCAGGTATTTCGGTTCGCCGCCATCCATAACGCGGCCGCCGAAGCCGATCACCTGCCCTTTGGTATTACGGATCGGGAACATCACGCGTTCGCGGAAGCGGTCGTAGCGTTTCTTGTTGCCGCCGTCTTCGTCGACACGGTCGATCACCAGGCCGGATTCGACCAGCGCCAGTGCGTCGTAGTCGTTGAACACCGAGCGCAGGCTGTCCCAGCCGGACGGCGCATAGCCGAGGCCGAAGCGTGCGGCCACCTCGCCGGTCAGGCCGCGCCCTTTCAGGTAGGCAATCGCGGCCGGGGCCTGGCGCAGCTGGGCGCGATAGTAGTCGCAGGCCTGGTTCAGGGCATCGGTCATGGCCATCGATTGCGCCTGCTGGGCAGCGCGCTGTTGCGGTGGGATCTTGTCATCGGCTTCGGGCACGATCATGCCTACGCTTTGTGACAGGTCCTTGACGGCATCGACGAATCCCATGCCCGAATATTCGATCAGGAAGCCGATCGCGGTACCGTGGGCGCCGCAGCCGAAGCAGTGATAGAACTGCTTGGTCGGGCTGACGGTGAAGCTGGGGGACTTTTCGTTGTGGAATGGGCACAGGCCCATGTAGTTGGCGCCGCCCTTCTTGAGCTGGACGTAACGCCCTACCACGTCGACGATGTCGACGCGATTGAGTAGATCAGTAATGAATGATTGCGGGATCACGTGAATAAACCGTATTTGTCTAAGGTCAGACTATACCGCAGGGCTCGTTACCGGTTGATTTTCGACAAAGCAACGAAGATGCCGGCGCCACGCCGTCGACAACGTGTGGCACCAGCAACAGATGGCACATCAAGCGCCGGCGAGCGCCTTCTTGACCTGGGCCGATACGGCGGTCATGTCGGCGCGGCCAGCCAGCTTCGGCTTCAGCACGCCCATCACCTTGCCCATGTCCTGCGGTCCCGATGCGCCGGTCGCGGCCACGGCGGCGGCGACTTCGGCGGCGACTTCTTCATCCGACAGGCCGGCCGGCATGTAGCCGGTCAGCACGGCCAGTTCGGCTTTTTCGATATCGGCCAGGTCGGCACGGCCGCCGGCTTCGAACTGGGTGATCGAATCCTTGCGCTGCTTGATCATCTTTTCGACGATGGCGACGGTCTGGGTGTCGTCCAGCTCGATGCGCTCATCCACTTCCTTGCGCTTGATTTCGGCAAGGATGAGGCGGATGGTCGCCAGCTTGCCGGCTTCCTTGGCACGCATGGCGGCTTTCATGTCGTCGCTGATCTGGGTTTTCAAGCTCATGGATTCTTTCTCCGTATTATTTTTGAAGGGGGAAAAGGCAAAACCCGCTGCGGCAACAAACCGGAGCGGGCTTCGTCATATTCAGGCCTGTGATCCGCGACTGGCGTCTAGGCCGTCGCCGGAAAGGCAGCTGAACCGAATTAGTACAGTTTCTTCGGCAGTTGCTGGCTGCGGATGCGCTTGTAGTGACGCTTCACGGCAGCTGCCAGCTTGCGCTTGCGCTCTGCAGTCGGCTTCTCGTAGAACTCGCGTGCGCGCAGTTCGGTCAGCAGGCCGGTTTTTTCGATAGTGCGCTTGAAGCGACGCATAGCGACTTCGAACGGCTCGTTTTCTTTAAGGCGGATAGTGGTCATGTAAAAATGAAACCGTTGGATTTAGGGAAGAACGAAATTCTAACAGCTTTTCAAGTTCTGTAAAAGGTTTTCGACCGGCGTGACTGAATTGCTACAAGTATCAGTCTCGCCGTCAAGTCCCCAGGGACTTATTCGATACTGCCGCCGGCCGCCACCCCGGAAGCCCAGGCCCATTGGAAGTTGTAGCCGCCGAGCCAGCCGGTGACGTCGACCGTTTCGCCGACGAAGTACAGGCCGGGCGCCTTATTGGCCATCATCGTCTGCTGCGACAGTTCGCGCGTATCGACGCCGCCCAGCGTCACCTCGGCCTTGCGGTATCCCTCCGAGCCGGTCGGCACGATGGCCCAGCGGTTGATCGCGTCGCCCAGCTTGCGCAATTTTGCATCGGCCATGTCCGCCAGGCGTGCATCGGGCGTAAAACCGTTCGCGATCAATAACCCTTCGGCCAGGCGCGCCGGCAGCCATTGGGACAGGATATTGCCCAGTTGCTTCTTGACGGTCGTCTTGGACGAGATCAATTCCTCTGCCACATCCAGTTCCGGCAGCAGGTTCAGCACGATCGGCGTGCCCGGTTGCCAGTAGCTGGAAATCTGCAGGATGGCCGGGCCCGACAGGCCGCGGTGGGTGAACAGCAAGTCTTCGCGGAAGTGGCCATATTTGCTGCCCTTCCCTTTGCGGGAACCCGTTTCGACCTCGACTTCAAGGGCGATACCGGCCAGCGGCACGAAGGGTTGCCAGCTGGGGCCGTCGAAGGTGAGCGGCACCAGGCCCGGACGGGTCTCGACGATCTTGAGGTCGAACTGCCGGGCGATGCGGTAGCCGAGGTCGGTGGCGCCGATCTTCGGGATCGACAGGCCGCCGGTGGCGACCACGACATTGCTGGCGAAGATGGGTTCGCCGTCGGTGGCGATACGGAACAGCTCGCCGTCCTTGTCGACGCCGCTCACCTTGCACGGCATGCGCCAGCTGACGCTGCCGGCGTCGCATTCGGCTTTCAGCATGCGGATGATCTGTTCGGCCGAGTCGTCGCAGAACAGCTGGCCGCGGTGCTTTTCGTGGTACGCGATACGGTGCTTCTTCACCAGCGCCAGGAAATCCTGGGCCGTGTAGCGCGACAGCGCGCTGCGGCAGAAGTGCGGGTTCTCGGACAGGAAGTTCTGCGGGCCGGCATTGATGTTGGTGAAGTTGCAGCGGCCGCCGCCGGAGATGCGGATTTTCTCGGCCAGCTTGGCGGCGTGGTCGATCAGCACCACCCGCTTGCCGCGGTTGGCCGCGGTGGCGGCGCACATCATGCCGGCGGCGCCCGCGCCGATCACTGCCACATCATATTGTTTTGCCATCGCTGCCGCCTGCACATCCGTTTTGCCGAACCCGTGATTGTAAACGCTGAGCCTCCTTCGCGTACAACCCGGGATGGCGCGCCTATTTTTCTCGCGCAGGCATCACATGGAAGTCGCGGCCATTCAGCACCGTGCCGTCGGGCTTGATCGTGACCGGGTGGGTGCCGGTGCCGGTCAGCCCCAGGCGCTCGAGCTGGTCCGGCGCCACCCGCAGCCCGTAGTCACCGGGGAGTACGCCGGTGATCACGTAGTAACCGTCGGACGCACTGCTCACGCCGGCCACGACCGCGCCCGTCGCATTCACCAGCTCCAGGCGCAGGTCGCCGATCGGGCGGCTCTTGCCCTTGTCGACCAAATACGTCGTGCCGTCGATCTCGCCGGTGATGGCCACCGCAAAGTCGACCTGGTTGACCATGCCTGGCCGCGGCACGATGCGCACGCCTCTGGTCTGCGGCTGCCATTGCGGGTCGTCGAGCGTGCTCGGGTCCAGCGCCAGGTCGATGTCCTGGTGGGCCGGCAGGCGCGCCAGGTAGGCAATGCCATCGGCGTCGGTGCGCGCCAGCTGGTTGCCGCCGTTGATGGTGAAGCCGACGCCTTTGATAAGCTCATCGGTGCCATCCATCGCGCCGTTCAGGTTCTTGTCGAGGAACACGCGCACCGAGGCCGATCCCATGTTCGCCATCGGCTGCGCATCGGTCATCATGCGCGCCCGGCGCGGCTCCAGTCCCAGCGCCATGAAGAACTGTACGCCGCCTCCGTATGCGTGCCGGGTCGAATAATATGCGTTGACCCCGAACCCGTAGCTGCCCAGGCTCTTGTTCAGCGCGCCGTTCAGGCGGGTTTCGCGGGTATCGAACATCCGGCCCAGGCCCAGGTTCACCAGGTAGCCGCCGGCCAGGTAGCGGTCGGCCGACACGGCAGCGCTGCCCGGCTGCGCCACCGGCTTCAGGAGGTATTGGAGCTGGCCGGTCAGGCCGATGCCGGCGACGCGCCGACTCACCTGCAGTTGCCCGTTCGCCACCTTGACGCCGTCCAGTGACTGCCAGCGCACCGCGTTGGTGAGCGCGGTGCTGTCGCGATAGGCTGACAGCCGCCCCTGGACCAGCACGTTTTCCTTGTGCGAGGCCAGGATGTCGCGCCGCACCTCGAACGCCAGCGGGAAGAACATGCCGGCGCCCGGCCCGACCGCGCCCTCGGCGCGCAGTTCGTCCCGGGTGCGGACCGGGTCGGGGGTCGGGGCGAACAACTCGCTGGTGAAGCCCTCGAGCCGGGCGCGGCTGGCCGACAAGGCAAGGTTGCCGACCCGCGTCTTGAGGGCCAGTTGGACCAGTCTGCCGCCGTCGTCGGCGCGGACCGCATCGCCGCTCAGGATGAAGGCGCTCAGGTAGCCGCGCAGTCCGAGGTTGGCATAGCCCTGCTGGCTGCCACCGGGCAAAGGCACGCGCTGCCAGCCGCCGTTGGCGTTCAGGTGTTCGCCCAGGCCCCATTCGAACTGGGCCAGTGCGTGCGGGCGTCCGACCTGGTCGCGGTGCGCAGCCACGTCGTAGAACAGCTCGCCGCGCCGCACCGCCGACTCTTCGAGCAGGAAGCTCTGGCGCTCCACCCGCAACTGTCCCAACGGTCCGTGGAATACCAGCCGGAAGTCGTTCGGCCCGTAGGCCAGGCGCTGGTCCGGAAAACTGTATTTGCCGTCGGGGCGCGACTGCTGGAAGCCGACCAGCGCCTCGTTGTAGTACAGCTCGACGTCCCAGCCGGGCGGCAGGTCGCCCTGCAGCGTGTGGCGGTCGAAGCTGCTTGGCTGGTTCAATGGCCGGTTGCTGACTGCGATGCCGTTGCTGGTCGCGCTGCTGGCCGAGATGTTCGCCACGCCCGGCACCGCCACACTGCCGAACAGCGCCGTACGCGCGCGCAGGGGGCCGAGCAGGTCGGCGCCGGGATCGTTGCGGCCCAGCGTCAGGCGCACGGCGGCCGGGGGATCGGCCGAGTTGCGGCTCGCGTACAGCGCCGCTTCCATGCCGAGCAGGTCGGCCGTCAGGTAAGTGGTATACGACGTAGCGGTCACGCGCCGTACGTCGGCGCTGCCGTTCGTCGTGACGGCCAGGGTCTGGTCGATGAAAGGCAGGCCCGCCACCCGGTAGGGCGCAGCCAGGCGCGGATAACCGGGATCGGCATACACGCCCTGGTTGCCCGGCAGCTTGCCACGGCGGCGCCGCGCCAGCCGCTCCTGCAGCGGCAATGGCTCGCGCGGGCGCACCTTGAGGGTCAGGCTGGACATGTCGATATCGAGGTCGACCGGCAGCCAGCGTGCCAGCAGCGTGCTGTCGACATAGATGTCTTCCGCCTCGACCTTGACCTGCGAGCGCTCGAGTTCCTCGCGCTTGCCGCCGGTGTGGACGGCCCCTTCGGGCACGTCGAGGCTGAAGTTGCGATCTTCACGCAGGATGTAGCCGCTGGCACGACCTTCGTCCGTCACCCGCACCGCCAGGGTCAGCATGCGCGCCAGCTCGCCGAGCGGCAGGAACACATGGCGACCGATTTCATACGCGCTGACGCCATCGGACAATAGCTGGCCGTCGAGGCGTACTTCGAGCAGGATCAGATTGGCTTCGGCTGTCGGCGACGGCATTGCCGCCGCTGCTGCAGTTGGTGTTGCAGCAGCGGCGACACCCGGCTGAAGTGCGGACAGCATGCCCAGTCCGGCAAGAAGAAAGCCGTTTCGGAATACCTGCATGGATCGCCAGAACGCATCGCCGGCCAACCGGCGGTTGGCCCTGCGATACGATGAATTACACCGCGCAATGACTACGCACTTCCCGATCGCCTAGCGGCCGTTACGGCAGCGCCAGGTTTGCCTGCGCCAGCAGCGTGCCGCCCGCTTCGGGCCGGCCCCGGTAGCTCACGTCGAGCGTGCCATGCGCCAGCGTCAGTCCGGCCGGCACTTGCAGCTGGAGTACAGCGTGACGCACCCGGTTCGGCGTGTACACGGCGATGCCGCCGACCTCGCCCACCGCCTGCGGCTGGCCGCCGCGCGGCGTGAAGGTCACACTCAGGTCGCCATACACCGAGCTGCTGCCTTCGCGCTCGAACTGCAGCTTGAGCACCGGGTGCTGCGCATCGTCCTTCTGCAACGCGAGGTGGCCAAGGCTGACCTTTGCGCCGGTCTCCCCATGGCGCACGATGACCGGCACGGAGGCACCGACCAGGGCATTCAGGACGATACCGATGCCCTTCTCGGCCCGGCCCTGGTGTTCGATGCTGGCGCTGCCTTCGACGTCCGGCAGCTTGTCGAACTGCAGGTGCGAACGGTATTCACCTTCGGCCAGCTCGTCAGGCTTGCGCAGCATCACGCGCACGGTCTGCACGGTGCCCGGTTGCAGCGTGACCTGGCGCGGCGAAAAGCGCAGCATGTCGTTTGCAAAGCGTTCGTCCGGCGCCGCGGTGTCCGCCACTTCGAACTGGCCGGTCTCCGTCATGCGGCGGTTGACCAGCGCGATCCGGTAGGTGGCGGGCTTGCTGCCGTTATTGATCAATTCGATTTGCGCGGCCCGCTGGTTTTTCTCGAACACGATGCGGGTTGGGTACAGCATCAGGTCCGCGTGCGCCGGCAAGGCCAGCATCAGCAGCAGCCAGGCAAGCAGCGAAGTCAGCATGCTACGCAGCGGCTGGCGCAACCCACCCGGGCGAACCGATGCGAACGAGAGAAAAGACATGGGATGCTTTCCAGGTTAGTTGAAGTTGACAGTCACGGAAAATGCACCGGAATACGTGCCGGCTGCCTGGAAGGATTTGACGTGCAGGGTGGCGCCGACCGATACGTCGGCAGCAGCGGCCGGGGCGACAAAGGTATCCGCCGCCGGCAGGCTGCGGAAGGTGTCGACCGTCATGGTGCTGGTTACGCCATTGGCGGCGCTGGTGAGCTGGATACTGGGGCTGTCGAACGTAATCACGGCCTGCTTCTTGCCGGCGTTCCCGCTCACAGTGAAGCTTGCCGGGCCGGGGCTGCCGCCATGCAGCACGATGACGCCGTTTCCCGTCGCCCCCGGCATGCCGGGGGCGACGACCACCGTGCCGGCGCCGACGGCAACGATGCGGCCGAAATCGAGGCCCCGTGTAGTCGTCACCGTGGCCTCCTGGGCGCAGGCTTCGCGCCCGGCAGGCAATAGCAACGCCGGCAGCGATGCGATGCCGGCGATGAGGATGGGACGGGAACAGCGCCGCATCCTCCGCACGTCAGTTGTAGTTGACCGCGACGACGATATTGCCGCTGTAGGTGCCGGCGTTCTGGTTGGCGCCGACCGACAGGATGCCGCCGACGTAGATCGACTGGGCGCCGTTGGACAGGGTGCCGGTGGTCACGGTGCCACTGGTCTTCGCGCTGGCGCTGGTGTCGCTGATCGGGGCGAACGCCATGCTGTCGCTCCCGCTGATGAGCGTACTGGCGGTGCCGGTCATATCGATCGCATAAGTCAGATTGCCCGCACCGGTCACGTCGAACTGTGCGGCAGCGGGAGTGCCCCCCGCGGCGACCGTACCGCCGCCGACAGTGCGGGTACCGCCCGGGGTGAGCGTCACCGTGCCCGCGCTGGCCCCTCCTGCGATGGCGCCAAACGACAGGTCGACAGCCTTGCTCACCGCGATCGGCGCGACGACGGTGCTGTTTGCGGTGGCGGTCGCGTTGTTGGCGGCCATCGTATTACCGGTTGCGGCGATTGCCGTTGCCATCAGGGCCAGTTTGAAACCATGTGCGGTGAAGCGGGCTTGCTTGTTCATTGGTCTTCCTTCACGTTGGATAACCGGCATGGGGGAGGCCGGCGAGCTTGGCGTTCGCACCGGCAGCGCGTTTCGCAAAGGAAACCTTATGCTTTCCTTCCGGCATCGCTTTGCGATTTCGCAAGGCAATCAAATCCAGCAGTTGAGCAAGGTGAAGGAAGACTTCCGCCTTCGAAGCGGAACAGGTAGAGGCAGGCGGAAGGGGTGCGGCGCCGACAGAAGCTGGCGCCGCCGAGTGCGTTATTGCGAGGTAGTGCGCAGTGCCCTTGCCACGCGCACGCATTGCGCAACCTGGGCCGCGATCGGCGGCGGCACGGGCTGTTCTCCGCGCAGGGCGCGCAGGATCCAGTCGGCGGTGGCGGCGGCATCGCGGCCCTCCGGTGCCGGGGCCAGTTCGTCGGCCGGCGCATCGCGCTCGACCAGCAGGGTTTTCTGGCCGGCGTGGAGCCAGTTGATTTCCTGGGCGCGGTTGGCATTGGCGACGGTTTCGCCTTCGGTGCCGCGCATCAGGAAGGCGTCGCCCCTGGCGTGCGGGGCGGCCGTGCCGAAATACTCGGTCAGCATGCCCAGGTATTCGGGGTGCGTGTACGAGACCAGGCGCAGCGCCGGGCTGTCGAAGGGCTGCAGGATCTTGACCAGGGTGTGTGTCGAATTGCGCACGCCGAGGGTGCGGCGCAGCGACAGCTGGTGTGCCAGCTGGGGCGCCAGGCGCTCGATCGGCATGAAGCACGGCTTGCCGGCCGCGAAGGCGTCGAGCATGTCGGCAGTCGAGCCGGTCGGGCCGATGCCCAGTTCGGTGAAGATTTCGAAGGTGGTGACGCGGCCCGGATCCTGCTGGACGCCGTGCACCAGCACCGGCACGCCCTCGCGCGCCAGCAGCAACGCCAGCAGCGGGGTCAGGTTGGCCAGCTTGCGCGCACCGTTGTAGCTGGGGATCAGCACCGGTGCGAAGTCGCCCGGCGGCGCAGGAAGGGGCGCGAACGAAGCTTCGGCGGCATCCATGAAGCCGGCGATTTCGTCGACGGATTCGCCCTTGATGCGCATCGCCAGCAGGATGCCGCCCAGTTCCAGATCGGACACGCGCCCGTCCAGCATGGCGCCATACAGCAGGCGGGCATCGTCGCGCGACATGCTGCGCGCGCCTTTCACGCCGCGGCCGATTTCCTTGATGAAGCGGGCCGCCGGGAATGGTGGCAACTGCGGTTGCAACTGCGGTTCCGGATGCGGGTCGTTGGTCGTTTGGTGATTGGTTTCCATGGCCAGAAGAATACCATTGCGCGCACTGGCTGGCGCGTCCGCTCGATGTTGCACCTTGGCAAATTATCTGCGGAATTTTTGCGCAGGCCGCTGCATGCCAGCCGATTTCCGGCTAGACTGGTCAATCCCTCAGGAAAGAATGTCATGCCATGCTGATCACGCCCGATATCGAAAATACCAATGTCACCTCGTTCGCGACGATGCCGTCGCCGGTCGAACTGCACAAGAAACTGCCGCTCACCGACAAGGCCTTCACCACCGTGATGAAGGGCCGCGAGACCCTCCGTAACATCCTCGACCGCAAGGACAAGCGCCTGTTCGTGGTCGTCGGCCCCTGCTCGATCCACGATCCGGTCGCCGGCCTGGATTATGCGCGCCGCCTGAAGGCGCTGCAGGCCGAAGTCGCGGACACGATGGTGCTGGTGATGCGCGTGTACTTCGAAAAGCCGCGCACCACCACCGGCTGGAAGGGCTATATCAACGATCCGTTCATGGACGACTCCTTCCGCGTCGATATCGGCATGGAGCGCGCGCGCAAGTTCCTGCTGGATGTGTGCGAACTCGGCCTGCCGACCGCCACCGAGGCGCTCGATCCGATCTCGCCGCAATTCCTGGGTGATCTGATTGCCTGGACCGCGATCGGCGCGCGCACCACCGAATCCCAGACCCACCGCGAGATGTCGTCGGGCCTGTCCACCCCGGTCGGCTTCAAGAACGGCACCGACGGCGACGTCGAGATCGCGATCAACGCCGTGCTGTCGTCCTCGAGCCCGCACTCCTTCCTGGGCATCAACGACCAGGGCACGGTGTCGATCGTGCGCACCAGCGGCAACGCCTACGGCCACGTGGTGCTGCGCGGCGGCGGCGGCCGTCCGAACTACGATTCGGTGTCGGTGACGATCGCCGAGCAGGCGCTGACAAAGGCCAAGCTGCCCACCAACCTGGTGGTCGACTGCTCGCACGCCAACAGCTATAAGAAGCCGGCGCTGCAGCCGCTGGTGATGTCGGACGTGATCCAGCAGATCAGGCACGGCAACAAGTCCCTGGTCGGCGTGATGATCGAATCGAACATCGTCAGCGGCAACCAGCCGATTCCAAGCGACCTGTCGCAGTTGACGTATGGCTGCTCGGTGACCGACGGCTGCATCGGCTGGGAAGATACCGAGACGATGCTGCGCAGCGCGCACCAGGAACTGCTGCAGCGGCCATAAATCGTTATCCGTTGCATTGCGGTAGGTTGGACAGCTTCGCTGTCCACGCGTTCAGGCGCAGTTCGCATCTCAGCGACATTGCCTGGCAAATCTCGCATCGCTCGAACGCGTGGACGGGAAACCCGTCCACCCTACCGCAACACATCCGAGCAGGCCGTTCGCGCCTGCTTTACAATGGCGGATTACGCTTTACGTCCACCATTCTCTTTATCTCCCCATGATTGTCCTCGGCGTCGAATCCTCCTGCGATGAAACCGGCCTGGCTCTGTACGACACCGAGCGCGGCCTGCTGTCCCATGCCCTGCATTCGCAGGTTGCGATGCACGAGGAGTACGGCGGCGTGGTACCCGAACTGGCTTCGCGCGACCACATCCGGCGCGCCCTGCCGCTGCTGGAACAGGCCCTTAACAAGGCCGGCGTCGCCAAGCAGGACATCGATGCGATCGCCTACACCCAAGGGCCGGGCCTGGCCGGGGCGCTGCTGGTCGGTTCCTCGGTGGCCTGCAGCCTGGGCCTGGCGCTGGACAAACCCGTGCTCGGCGTGCACCACCTGGAAGGCCACCTGCTGTCGCCGCTGCTGGCCAGCGAGCGCCCCGAATTCCCCTTCATCGCGCTGCTGGTGTCCGGTGGCCATACGCAGCTGATGCGGGTCGACGGCGTCGGCCGCTACACGCTGCTGGGCGAGACCCTCGACGATGCCGCCGGCGAAGCCTTCGACAAATCCGCCAAGCTGCTCGGCCTCGGGTATCCGGGCGGGCCGGCGATCTCGCGCCTGGCTGAATTCGGCGATCCGGACGCCTATAAACTGCCGCGCCCGATGCTGCATTCGAAGGATTTCAATTTCAGCTTCTCGGGCTTGAAAACCGCCGTGCTGACCGTGGTGAAGAACCGCGAGGGCGGCATGGCCAACATCTGCGAGCAGGACAAGGCGAATATCGCGCGCGGCTTCGTCGATGCCATCGTCGACGTGCTCACCGCGAAGTGCGTGTCGGCGCTCAAGCACACCGGCCTGAAGCGGCTGGTGATCGCCGGCGGCGTCGGCGCCAACCGCCAGCTGCGCGCCTCGCTGGATGCCGCGGCCGCCAAGAAAAAGTTCAAGGTGTATTACCCGGAGCTGGAATTCTGCACCGACAATGGCGCGATGATCGCGTTCGCCGGGGCGCTGCGCCTGCAGCTGAATCCGGATGCGGCCCAGCGCGACTACGGCTTCAACGTGCGTCCGCGCTGGCCGCTGGACGAGATCGAAGCTGCCTGACACCGTCTCGAAACCGTCCCGGCCGCAGCTTGCCGGGATTGAACTTGCCAGCCTGATATCGATCCTACCGTGTGACCGCCGATAGCCAAAGGATGGCAATATCGGGCCGTCGAGTGTTACGGAGGTGCTGCATGCGCGTAGTAAGCTGGAATATTCACTGGGGCTGTGGAAAGGACGGGCGCATCCGGATCCACGCTGTGATCGATGTTCTACGCAAACTGAATCCCGACGTCATCTGCCTGCAGGAAGTGGCAGGCAATCACCCCGAACTCGAAGGCAGTGCAACCGCCAGCCAGTTCAAGCAGCTGGCCGGCGCTTTCGGCGGCTACCACATGATCGAGCAGGCACCGAGCGAGATCTACAAGAACAACCTGCCGCGCCAGTTCGGCAATATCCTGCTGTCCAAGTACCGCATCACCCAGGCCCAGCGCCACATGCTGCCGTGGCCGGCCGATCCCCTGCACCCGTCCGGCATGCCGCGCGGGATGATCGAAACCGTGCTGGAAGCGCCCGGCGGCAAGCTGCGCGTGCTGACCACCCACCTCGAATACTATTCCCCGCTGCAGCGCCGCGCCCAGGTGCGCCGCATCCGCGAACTGCACCGCGAGGCCTGCACTCGCGCCCAAATCTACCAGTCCGAGCCCGAGCTCGACCCGCCCTTTCAGCTAGGCTTTCGTCCCGGCAGCGCGATCTTTTGCGGCGACTTCAATTTTGCGCCGGATGCCGAGGATTACCAGGAACTGGTGGCACCGGTCGAACCCGATACGCTGCGCCTGCTGGATGCCTGGCGCGTCCGCCACGGCGACATGGCGCGCGCGCCGACCGCCGGGCTGCACGGTTTCCCGTGGCCGGAGCAGCCGGCGTGCTATGACTATTTCTTCGTCACCGAAGACCTGGCGGCGCGCGTGAACGAAGTGAACGTGCAGTCCGAGACGGCGGTCTCGGACCATCAGCCGATTGTGCTGGACCTGGTTTAAGCCATCGCTTCTTCGCGGGCGATCTTCCTTAACGCCTGCTCGAACACTTCAGGCGGCTGTCCACCCGAGATCAGGTGGCGCTGGTTGATGACGATCGCAGGCACCGAGCGGATACCGGCACGCTGCCAGTAGTATTCGGCCTGGCGCACCTCGTCGGCGTAGGTATTCGATTCCAGCACCTGGCGCGCCGCGTCCTGGTCGAGACCGACCTCGCCCGCCACCCGCAGCAGCACCTCGTGCGAGCCCGGGTTCTCGCCCTTCGTGAAATACGCTTCGAACAGCTTTTCCTTGAGCGCCTTCTGGCCGCTCGGCTGGGTTGCGGCCCAGTGCAGCAGGCGGTGCGCGTCGAAGCTGTTATAGATGCGGCCGCGCGCGCTCATGTCGAAGGTAAAACCGAGGTCGGCGCCGCGCTGGCGGATCATCTCGCGCGACTTGTCCTGCTGCTCCTGGCTGGATCCGTATTTTTCCGCAATGTGTTCGAAGATGTCCTGGCCGTCCGGTCCCATGCCCGGGTTCAGTTCGAAAGGCTGGAAATGCATGTCGACCTCGATTTCGTCCTGCAGGTTCGCCAGCGCCTTCTCCAGCGATTTGAGGCCGATCACACACCACGGGCACGACACATCCGATACAAAATCGATTCTCATCTGCTGACTCACGACTCACCACCTTCCACTTATTGCATGTACGATTGCCTATCTTGACACATTGTCAGAAAGGCGTCAGCGCGCCTACCTAAATACCGAAAATGCGTACTTGAGGGCACAATCTTCTGGAAAAAACCGAGCGGAATCTGAGCAATTCGAGGCCAGATGTGTTTCGGGGCCAGAGCCCACTAAAGTGCTCTGACCCCGAATTATTTCCAAAAACCGGGCTCTACCCCCGGTTTTGGGCTATTTCTTTTTTGCGGCGGCGGACTTGCTGCCGATGCGCGATTCCTTGCCGGCGATCAGGTTGGCGATGTTGCCGCTGTGGCGCCACAGCAGCAGTGCGCTCATGACGATCACGGCGAACAGTTTTTCGTCGGCGCCGAACAGCAGGCCGTAGTAGAACGGGGCGAACACCGCCGCCACCAGCGCCGCCAGCGAGGAGTAGCGGAAGGCGTAGGCCACCACCAGCCAGGTCACCAGGGTCGCCAGGCCGAGCCAGGGGTTCAGGCCGAGCAGCACGCCGAGCGCGGTGGCCACGCCCTTGCCGCCGACAAAGCGGAAGAACACCGGCCACAGGTGGCCCAGGAACACCGCGATCGCGACCAGCGCCACGGTGCCGTCGCCGAAATCGAACCGTTCGCTGAAATGAATCGCCAGCCACACCGCCAGCCAGCCCTTGGCGCAATCGCCGATCAGGGTCGCGATCGCAGCCTTCTTGCTGCCGCTGCGCAGCACGTTGGTGGCGCCCGGGTTCTTCGAACCGTAAGTGCGCGGATCGGACAAGCCGAAGGCGCGGCTCGCCACGACGGCAAAGGAAATCGAGCCGATCAGGTAGGCTGCGATGGTGAAGATGATTGTATACATGTGTCTCTTTCTTTATCCCCGGGCCGGCGCTACGGGGGAGGCCGGCGCGTGACTATACACCATGGCTTATGCCCGGCGGCAAGCCTTTACTCCGCCAGCGCACAATGCACAGTCCGCGCCTTCAGCACGTCGACCAGCACCTGCGGTGCGATCCCGACCAGGAAACCGCGCCGCCCGCCATTGATGTAGATCTTGTCGAGCTCGAGAATCGATTCCTCGACGTATACAGGCATCGCCTTGCGGATGCCGAACGGCGAGGTGCCGCCCACCAGGTAGCCGGAATGGCGCTGCGCCACCTCGGGCTTGCACGGCTCGACCGACTTGCACGGGATCGCGCGCGCCAGGTTCTTGGTCGATACCTTGCAGTCGCCATGCATCAGCACGATCAGCGGGCGCGCCGCCTCGTCCTGCATCACCAGGGTCTTGACGACGTCGTGTTCGGGCACGCCGAGCGCGCGCGAGGAGACCGCCGTACCGCCGTGTTCCTCATATTCGTAGGGGTGCTCGGAAAAGGCCACCCCCTGCTTGCGCAGGAACTGGGTGGCGGGCGTTTCGGAGATGTGCTCTTTCTTGGCCATGCGTGTTACGCTAAAAGCAAACGGAGGAGTTCCGATTATGCAGCAAGAAATTCGCTTTGCCACCTTTAATGTCTATAACCTGGCCCCGGCGGGCGCCCGGCTCTACGACAATCTGGCGCCCTACACGCCCGAGGAGACCGAAGCGAAAATCGATTGGACCGCGCGCCAGCTCGACACGCTGAATGCCGACGTGATCGGCTTCCAGGAGGTGTTTTCGCAGGCGACGCTGGCCGAGGTACTGTCGCGCACGCGGCGCTACCGCGAGGCCCTGCATATCGGCTTCGATCCCGATCCCGGCGCCGACAAGCTGACGCCGAGCGTGGCCCTGGTGTCGCGCCTGCCGCTGGCGGCGGCGCCGGAACCGCTGCCCTATTTTCCTTCCGGGATCGCGATGCCGCCCGGGAACCGCGACCCGGAACGCTTTACCCGCCCGCCGCTGCACGCGCAGATCGAGCTCGCGCCCGGGCTGGTGGCCGACGTGCTGGTGGTGCACCTGAAGTCGCGCCGTCCCGATTACCGCACCGGCGACACCGGCGACGATCCGCAGCTGTTCGCGCTGGCCTCGCTGCGCTCGCTGATCCGGCGCGGCACCGAGGCGGCGGCGCTGCGCGTGATCCTGTCGCGCCTCGGCCGCGAACACCACCGGCCGCGGATCGTGCTGGGCGACTTCAACGACGTCGCCGACGCCGTCACCACCGGCATCGTGCTCGGCATCGGCGGTCCGGCCGGCGACCGCCTGTACGACGCCTGCGGCATGCAGCGGCGCCAGGACCGCGTGCGCCACGTCGGCTTTTCGAACCTGCACGAGGGGCAGTACACGACCATCGACCATATCCTGGTGTCGAGCGAGTTCAATCCCGAGCTGCCGGGGGCGCTGGGCGAAATCGCCGACGTCGTGTACCTGAACGACCACCTCGACCTGGGCCTGCCGGAAGCCTCGGACCACGGGCAGGTGCTGGCCAGGCTGCGCCTGTTCGAGCGCGCCGAAGGGGAACCCGAGGGCGATGGCTGAGCCGGCAACGCCCACGCCGCCTTTTTCACCATTCAGCGGTCCTTTTTCACCGCTCGTCGCATTCCGATAGCTGTTCGTCATCGCCTTCCCTACCATGCCTTCATGCGCATGGAGCTCCATCCCTCCGACGGAACACGTGCGCTCCCCTTCCAACGCGCTCAACAAGAACGAGGCCATGAAGATCGAGACGCTTCCCCTGTCGCCGGCCGAACCGGCCGCAAGCACCGTGCCCCATCAACGCCGCCGCGCCGCCATCGGCCTGGCCGCCTTGCTCCTTGCCGGCGCCGCCGGCGGCTATGCCTGGACCCAGCGCGCCGCGGCCCCCGCCCAGCCCGCGCCGGCCGCCGCCAAGGCGGACAAGGAATCCGTTCACGAACTGTCGAAGCGCGACATCGCCGTGGTCGAGGCGCGTCCGCTGGCAGTGACTTTGCCCCTGTCCGGGTCCCTGACCCCGCTGGCCCAGGCGACCGTGAAATCGAAGGTCTCGGGCGTGGTGCTGGCCACCACCGTGCAGGAAGGGATGCGGGTCGCCGCCGGCCAGGTGATCGCCCGCCTCGACGACGCCGAAGCGCGCGCCCGCGTGGCGCAGCAGCAGGCGCTGCTGGCCGACGCCAACGCGCGCCTGGCGCTGGCGAAGAAGAACCAGGCCAACAGCGCGGCCCTGCTGCAGCAGAAGTACATCGCCCAGAGCGCCTACGACACCAGTTCGAACGCGGTCGACCTGGCCCAGGCCGCGGTCGATGCCGCCCGTGCCCAGCTCGAATTGACGCGCATCGCGCTGCTTGACACCGTGATCCGCGCGCCGCTGTCGGGCGTGGTCAGCAAGCGCCACGTGCAGGCCGGCGAAAAGCTGGCGCCGGACAGTCCGGTGTTTTCGATCGTCGACCTGCAGCAGCTAACCCTGGACGCCCAGGTGCCGGCCTCCGACATCCCGCGCATCAAGGTGGGCCAGGAAGTGCAGTTCCGCGTCGACGGCTTCGGCGAGCGCAACTTCGCCGGCAAGGTGGTGCGCATCAACCCGTCCACCGAAGCCGGCTCGCGCGCCATGCTGGTGTATATCGGCGTCGACAATCCGGATGGCCTGCTGCGCGCCGGCATGTTCGCGAAAGGCGCGGTGACGACCGAGAAATCGGCAGCGCACGCGCTGCTGCCTTTGACCGCCGTGCGTACCGGAGAAGGAGAACTGCGAGGCGAGGACGTGGTGTACCGCGTCGACGGCGGCAAGGTCGTGGCGCAGCCGGTGAAGCTCGGCCTGCGCAACCAGGACGAAGGCCTGGTCGAAGCGCTCGACGGCATCCAGGCCGGCGCCACCGTGCTGGCGCTGCCGCTGGACGGCGTCAAGCCGGGCCACCGCGTCAAGCTGCCGGCCGTTGCCACTCCCGTGAAAGGCTGACACCATGTGGATGACCCGCGTCAGCATCAAGCACCCGGTGTTCGCGACCATGGTGATGGTCGGCCTGATGGTGCTCGGCCTGTTTTCCTACCGCGGCCTGGGCGTGGAAAACATGCCCAATGTCGAGATCCCGGCCGTCTTTATCGAGACCCAGTACCCGGGCGCCTCGCCCGAGCAGGTCGAGAACGACGTCACCCGCCCGATCGAGGAAGCGGCGAATACCGTCGGCGGCATCAAGGCGATCCGCAGCTCTTCCTTCGAGGGCCGGTCCGGGGTCGGCGTCGAATTCCAGCTGACCGTCAACATGGACCGCGCCGTCCAGGAACTGCGTGACCGCATCGGCACCGTGCGCGGCGGCTTCCCGCGCGAGGTGAAGGAACCGACCGTGTATCGCCAGGAAGGCGACAATGCGCAGCCGATCATCCAGCTGTCGCTCACGTCCCACGAGCGCAGCCTGCGCGACCTGACCATGCTGACCGACCAGGTCATCGTCAAGCGCCTGCAGGCGGTGTCAGGCGTCGGCCAGGTCCGCGTCAACGGCAAGCAGAATCGGCAAGTCCTGGTCGACATCCGTCCGGACCAGCTGCGCAGCCTGAACGTCGGCATCGATGAAGTCATGGCCGCGATCAGCGCCACCAACGCCAACCTGCCGGCCGGCCGCGTCAGCCGCGGCGAGCGCGAGAACCTGGTGCGCATCGAAGGCAAGATGAAGGAAGCACGCGACTTCAACCGCATCATCGTGGCCCAGCACGCCAGCGGCCCGGTCTACCTGGAACAGGTGGCCCGGATCGCGGACGGCGCCGCCGAAGAGGACTCGATCTCGCGCGTGAACGGCGAGCGCGCCATCTCGCTGGAAATCGCCAAGGTCCAGGATGCCAACACGGTTGCGGTGGGCACGGGCGTGCGGGCGGCGATCGAGGCGATGAAGGACAGCCTGCCCAAGGATATCCGCTTCACCGTCCTGGACGACCAGGCCAAGACCGTGCAGGGCCAGCTCGACAACGTCAAGGACACCATCATCGAAGGCGCGATCCTGACCATGGTGATCGTGTTCCTGTTCCTGCACTCCTGGCGCAGCACCATCATCACCGGCCTGACCCTGCCGATCTCGGTGCTGGCCAGCTTCATCGCCATGAAGTACTTCGGCTTCACGCTGAACTTCCTGACCCTGATGGCGCTGTCGCTGTCGATCGGCCTGCTGATCGACGACGCCATCGTGGTGCGCGAAAACATCGTGCGCCATCTCGGCATGGGCAAGAACCACGTGCGCGCCGCCGAGGAGGGCACCAACGAGATCGGCCTGGCGGTGATGGCCACCACCTTTGCCATCGTCGCCGTGTTCGTGCCGATCGCCTTCATGCAGGGCATCATCGGCCGCTTCTTCCTGCAGTTCGGGATCACGGTGGCGGTCGCGGTGCTGGTCTCGCTGTTCGTCAGCTTCACCCTCGACCCGATGCTGTCCTCGGTATGGCCGGACCCGGCCAAGGACCGCTTCAAGTATGTGCCCTGGCTGGGCCGCCTGATGGCGCGCATCGACCGCGGCATCGAGCACGTGCATGGCTGGTATGCCAAGGTGCTCGGCTTCGCGCTGGCCTGGCGCAAGTCGACCCTGCTGCTCGCCTTCGCCCTGTTCGCCGGCAGCCTGCTGCTGGTGCCGAAGATCGGCGGCGAGTTCACGCCCCAGGTCGACAACGGCTTCATCCAGCTGCGCTTCAAGACCCCGGTCGGTTCCAGCCTCGAGTACTCCGACGCCAAGCTGCGCCAGATCGAGGCCGCGCTCGGCGAATTCAAGGAAATCGAGAGCATCTCGACCATCGTCGGCTCCTGGGAAGGCCGCAATTACTCCCAGGTCAACCTGAAGCTGACGGACGTGCACCAGACCCACCGCCGCTCGCAGCAGGAACTGGAACAGGTGATCCGCGACCGCCTGTCCCCGATCGCCGGCGTCACCCTCAGCGTCGGCGAGCGCCCGATCTTCATCGCCATCCTCGGCAACGACGATGCCAAGCTGGATGCCGTGGCCCACCGCCTGATGGACAAGATGGCAGCGATCAAGGGCGTGGCCGACATCGAATACAGCCAGGAAGGCGCGAATCCGGCCACCCTGGTGAAAATCAACCACGAACTGGCGCGCGACCTCGGACTGTCGGTGCAGCAGATCGGCGCCTCGCTGCGGCCTTTCGTCGCCGGCGACCAGACCAACCGCTGGCTGGCGCCGGACGGCCAGAACTACGAAGTCAACGTGCAGCTGCCGAAGACCGGCCGCCAGAAGATCGCCGACCTGGGCGACCTGGCGGTGGCTTCGAGCCGCCTGGACGCGGCCGGCAACCCGATCATGGTGCCGCTGCGCCAGGTGGTGGAGTTCGTGCCCTCGACCAGCCCGCAGGTGCTCAAGCGCCAGGCCCTGCAGCGCCGCGTGGCGGTCTACGCCGGCCTGGACGGCCGGCCGCTGGGCGACGTGATGACCGAGGTGCGCCAGGCCATGAAGTCGATCGAGATGCCGGACGGCGTGCGCTTCGACGTCGGCGGCCGCGCCGAGCAGATGGACGAGACCATGGCCGGCTTCGGCGTGGCGCTCGGCATCGCGGTCATCTTCATCTACCTGGTGCTGGCCTCGCAGTTCGGCAGCTTCCTGCAGCCGATCGCGATCATGGTGTCGCTGCCGCTGTCGCTCATCGGCGTGCTGGTGGCGCTGCTGGTCACCAAGACCACGCTCAACATCTTCTCGGTGATCGGGGTGGTGATGCTGATGGGCCTGGTGACCAAGAACGCGATCCTGCTGGTGGACTTCGCCAACCACGGCCAGCGCGAAGGCAAGTCCCAATTCGCGGCCCTGATGGAAGCCGGCCAGGTGCGCCTGCGCCCGATCCTGATGACGACGCTGGCGATGATCTTCGGGATGCTGCCGATGGCGATCGGCATGGGCGAAGGCGGCGAGACCCAGGCGCCGATGGGGCGGGCGGTGATCGGCGGAGTGATCACCTCGACCCTGCTGACGCTGGTGGTGGTGCCGGTGGCTTATACCTACCTGGATGCGCTGGGCAAGCGGGCGGTAAAGTGGTTCCGGTGGAATGAGGAACATGCTGCCGCGGAAGAAAGTGCTGCGGCAGGTGAACAGCAAACTGCGTAATTTTCCGCGTTAGCTGCAAAACGTCGCCCCTGCGCAGGCAGGGGCCCAAGTTCGGCGCGGGCCGCCAGCGTATGCGGCTGATTGCTCGCAAAACTTGGGCCCCTGCCTTCGCAGGGGCGACGGATTTCAGGCCAACAATTAGAAAACCTTCACGTCCATTCAAGCCGGATCCCGCTCCCCCTGCCCCACCGGCTCCGCCTCGACCTGCGCCTCGCCAGCCTCGGAAGCCTCCCCAACCGCCTCGCCCGCCTCCCCAGGCCCCTTGTGCAGCTTGGCCTCCAGCTTGCGCTTTGCCTTCTCGTCCGCCTTGCGCTTCTTTTCCAACTCGCGCTGCCGCTTCTCGTACTGGAAATTCGTCCTGGGCATAATTACCTCGAGCATGTCAATGGGACCCGGTTGGGAAAACTCCTACCGAACCATTATGGGGCACGCCGGTGGCCGGGCCTTGAGATTTATCCGCGCGGGTGGTGCTGGGCGTGCAGGTGTTTCAGGCGCTCGCGCGCGACGTGGGTGTAGATTTGCGTGGTCGAGATATCGGAATGGCCCAGCAGCAGTTGTACGACGCGCAAGTCGGCGCCGTGGTTCAGCAGGTGGGTGGCAAACGCGTGGCGCAGCGTGTGCGGCGACAGCGGCGCGGTGATGCCGGCCCGGGCCGCATGCTTCTTAATGACGACCCAGAACATCTGGCGCGTCATGGCGCCACCGCGGCCGGTGACGAACAGGGCGTCGTCGACCTGGCCGTCGAGGATCTGGCCGCGCGCCTCCTTGAGGTAGCGTTCCAGCCAGTGGCGCGCTTGCTCGCCGAAGGGCACCAGCCGCGTCTTGCTGCCCTTGCCGGTAATGCGCAGCACGCCGTCGTTCAGGCTCAGCTCGACCACTTTCAGGGTCACCAGTTCCGATACGCGCAAGCCGCTCGCATACATCAGTTCGAGCATGGTGCGCTCGCGCAGGCCCAGCGGCGTACTCACGTCCGGCGCATTCAGCAAGGCCTCGACCTGGGCTTCGCTCAAGGTGTGCACGAAGCGCGCCGGCTGCTTCGCCGATGCCATCTTCAGGCAGGGATCGCTGCTGATGCGGCGTTCGCGCAGCGCCAGCTGGTAGAAGCGCTTCAGCACCGACAGGCGCCGGTTGGCCGAACTCGGTTTCGATTCCTCGTGGCGGTCGGCGAAATAGGCGGCGATATCCTGCGGTTGCACCGCGTGCAGGTCGGCGCGTTCGGGACGCTTGGCCTGCAGCCAGCGCGCGAACAGGCGCAGGTCGCGCCGGTAGGCGTCCAGCGAGTTCTTCGACAGCCCGTGCTCGAGCCAGAGCGTGTCGCAGAACGCGTCGATCAGGGGAAAATCGGCTGTTGTTGCCATGGCATGTCGGTGGCGAGCGCGCCTTCGTGGCGCAGCAGCCAGCGCTTGACCGAGAGGTGGAAGCCGTTTTCGTCGTCGTGGCTGGCAAAGCCGCCCAGGCCGCCGGCCGCGGTCACGCGGTGGCAGGGAACCACCAGCGGGAACCAGTTGGCGCCGCAGGCCTGGCCGACCGCGCGCGGATGCGATTCCAGCAGCTTGGCGAGCTGGCCGTAGGTGCGCACGCTGCCGCGCGGGATCGCCGCGATCATGTCCCACACGCGGCGCTGGAATGCGGTGCCGGCCGCGTGCAGCGGCAGGTCGAAGCGGTATTCGGGATCGGCAAAATAGCACGTGACCTGCGCGGCAGCCTGTTCGGCGACGGCGTCGAGCGGCGCCTTTTCCTGGTAATGCGGCGGCAGGTAGACCAGCTCGCGCAAACTGTCCTGTTCGGTACGGATACCGATGGCCCCGAACGGCGCGGCCGTGATGGCGCTGAAGATCTCGCTGCCCTGTTGTGTATTCATCAGCGTAGTGTAAAACCCCGTCGGCGCTGCGACAAGAGCCGACGCCCGCCGATAGATGCACAGGCGAAAAAAAAAGCGCACCCTGGGGTGCGCTTCAATCTGGTTCACGTTCCCGGCCGCTCGGTCGTGCCGGCAGCATCATGTAAAACGTGTGTCTCCTCCAAACTTTTTTCCGGTGAATGTATGCGATGTACTTGTGGTACCGCCATTACCGCTTTTTCTACCTCTCCCCAACATGTATCCGGTACCTCTTCCTTACGCACCAATGTAGTGCTGAAGGTGCTCCATCATAACGCATCCGCATAAGAAAGAAATACATTTCTATATACATTCACGGAATATATTTCAGCTATAACCAACTCAAAAACAACAGAAAGTGGGCTCAGCCGGCATTTCATTGCTGACAAGAAATTTAGCAATCGAAAGTGTCAAGCCAGATCGTCCATCCTCATGCGGCATGCGTATAAACGGTGCACGATCAACGGTTCGCGGCCGTGGTCCGGTTGATCGATTCGATCAGTTCCGGCCCGATGCGCCCTTCCATCTGCTTCTGGACCGGCAGCAGCGCCCGGCGCCAGGCAGCCTGCTGTTCCGGCGTGAGGGTGTAGACGGTGGTCTTGCCGGTCTTGCGGATCGTCTCGAGCGCGCGCTCGTTATCACGCTGGGCTATGGCTTTTTCATAGGTCGTGGCTTCGCGCAGCGCCCCTTCCAGCTGCGCACGAATGTCGCGCGGCAGACCATCCCAGAACTTCTTGTTGACGATCACGGCATACCCCAGGTAACCGTGGTTGGACACCGTCACGTGTTTCTGCACCTCGTTCATGCGCTGGGTCAGCATGTTCGACGGCGGGTTCTCGGTGCCGTCGACCACGCCCGACTGCAGCGCCGGGTAGGCTTCCGAAAACGCCAGTACCTGGGGCGCCGCGCCCAGCGCGCGCATCTGGGCGTCGAGCACCTTGGAACCCTGGATACGCATGCGCAGTCCGCGGAAGTCGGCCGGGTCGTGCAGCGGCCGGTTGGCCGACATCACCTTGAAGCCGTTGTCCCAGTAGGCCAGCCCGGTGAGTCCTTTCGATTCCAGCTTGCGCAGCAGGCTGCGCCCGATCGGACCCTCGGTCACCGCGTTCAGCGCGGCCTTGGTGGGGAAGATATAAGGCAGGTCGAAGGCTTCGAATTCCTTCACGCCCAGTGGCCCGAACTTGGCCAGCGACGGCGCCAGCATCTGCACCGCGCCCAGTTGCAGGGCTTCCAGTTCTTCCTTGTCCTTGTAGAGCTGGCTGTTCGGGTAGACTTCGACCTTGACCCGACCCCGCGTCATCTGTTCGGCCAGCACCCGGAAACGCTCGGCCGCCAGGCCCTTGGGCGCACCCGGCGCGACCACGTGGCTGAACTTGATGACGATGGGGGCCTGGGCACGGGCGCTGCCGGTGCCGACCGCGGCACAAAGGCCGATAATGATGGGCAGCGAGGCCAACGCGGCCAGGGCGGCTTTGATCCGCATGATCTTTCCTCTGACTGAAGCAATACAGGTATATTCTGAAGCTGGCCCCAGTGTGCCGTTTCCCGGACGCCGCCGCCATCGTGGAAAACCGCAAGGCGGGCAGCAATGCAATCGATATGAAGAATCCATTTACGACGCCTCGCCCCGTTCCCGAAGGCCCCTGGCGCTGGCTGGTGCCGGTGCTGCTGGTGCTGCTGTTCCTGCTGGTGCTGCTGTGGCTGCCCTGGCAGGCGCGCCAGATGGAAGCCAACGAGCGCCAGGAACAGCTGATCGCCGACACCCTGTGGGTCGAGCAGACGCTGCGCTTCGAACTGGCGCGCAGCGAAGAGGCGCTGGCCACGCTCGGCGCCGACCTGGTGGTGGAAGCGCCGGCAGCGAACGTGCTGCAGGCGCGCCTGGCGCAGATGTTCAAGAACGGCCACGAACTGCGGCGCGTGGTCTGGCTCGGCCCCGACGGGGGCGTGCGGGCGCTGCGCGGCATGGAATTGCCGGCCGCCGGCCTGACCGAATCCTCGCGCGAGGCGGCCGAGATGGCGCGCACCACGCGCGCCGGCCGCTACAGCGAACCGTATGGCGCCACCGCGGCGCTGCATGGCCTGGTCGACTTCCACCTGCCGCTGTACCGTGCCGGCACCTATGCCGGCAGCCTGGTCGCCACCTACAACCTGCAGACCCTGCTCGACGAAAACGTACCCTGGTGGTTCGCCCAGGACAACGCGCTGTCGCTGCTCGACCGCGACGACCGCGTCGTGGCGCAGCGCGCCGCCGGCGGCCCCGGACGCGGGATCTATACCCACAAGCGCGCGCTCGACCTGCCCGGCTCGCAGATCGTGCTGGCCACCGACAGCGTCAAGGGCGCGCCGAAGCTGCTGCCGAACCTGCTGGTGGGTTCCGTGATCGTGCTGGCGCTGGGGCTGGTGCTGTCGCTGGTCGCGCTGTGGCGCCACATCGCGCGCACCATCGCCGCCGAGAACGCGCTGCGCCAGCAGATGGCCTTCCGCACCGCGATGGAAGATTCGCTGCTGACCGGCCTGCGCGCGCGCGACCTGGAAGGCCGCGTCACCTACGTCAACCCGGCCTTCTGCCGCATGGTCGGGTTGCCGCCGGAGGAACTGCTGGGCAAGAAGCCGCCGATGCCCTACTGGGCGCCGGAAGCCATGGCCGAGTATGAACAGCGCTTCCGCAAGGTGCTGGCGGGCCAGGCCACGCCGCAGTTCGAGACCGTGTTCCAGCGGACCGACGGGGTGCGCGTGCCGGTGCTGATCTTCGAGGCGCCGCTGGTCGACAACCACGGCCGCCATACCGGCTGGATGAGCTCCGTGCTCGACATCACCGACCGCAAGCGCGCCGAGGAACTCAGCCGCCAGCAGCAGGAAAAACTGGAAACCAGCGCGCGCCTGTCGACCATGGGCGAGATCTCGTCGATGCTGGCGCACGAGCTGAACCAGCCGCTGGCGGCGATTTCCAGCTACACCGCCGGCGCCCTCAACGTGCTGAACCGGGCCAACGCGGATGAGGGCAGCGCACCGGGTGCAGCGCCGGCGCTGGACATCGGCATGCTCAAGCGCGCGCTGGAACAGGCGAACACCCAGGCGCGGCGCGCCGGCCAGGTGATCCGCAGCGTGCACGAATTCGTCAAGAAGCGCGAGCCGCACCGCGAGAACGTGGCGATGCAGCAGGTGGTCGACGGCATCCGCGCGCTGATCGACATGCAGGCGCGCCAGAGCTACGTAACGCTGCAGGTCGACTTCCCGCCCGCGCTGCCGCCGGTACTGGCCGACCGCGTACTGCTCGAGCAGGTGCTGCTGAACCTGACGCGCAACGCGATCGAGGCGATGCAGGACATCGCGCCCGAGCGGCGCCTGCTGCGCATCACGGCGCAGGAAACCGACGCCCAGGTGGCGGTCTCGGTCATCGACAATGGCCACGGCATCGCGCCCGAAGTGGCCGAGCGCCTGTTCTCGCCCTTCTTTTCGACCAAGGCCGAAGGCATGGGCATGGGCCTGTCGATCTGCCGCACCGCAATCGAATTCCACGGCGGGACCCTGAGCCACGCCGACAATCCGGGCGGCGGCACCGTCTTCACATTTGCCCTGCAAAAAGCATGAGCGCCCGCCGCCAGGCAAACGCTGCGCTAAAATAACCGCCCAATAAAAGGAGATCCATCGCATGCTGCACATCGTCGACGACGAAGACGTCATCCGCGACGCCCTCGAATGGCTGGCGCAATCGCGCGGGCTGGCGGCGCGCGGCCATGCCGGCGGCCAGGCCTTTCTCGATGCCCTCGGCGAACAGGCGCAAGCCGCCGACGGCGCAGATGGCGCCAGCGGTGCGAGTGGCGACTGCGTACTGCTCGACGTGCGCATGCCCGGCATGAACGGCATCGCCGTGTTCGACCAGCTGGTCGCGCGCGGCCTGCTGGCGCGCCTGCCGGTGATCTTCCTGACCGGCCACGGCGACGTGCCGATGGCGGTCGACTCGCTCAAGCGCGGCGCCTTCGACTTCTTCGAAAAACCGTTCAACGACAACCAGCTGATGGACCGCGTGGAAGAAGCCATGGCGGCCTCGCGCAAGGCCGCCGGCGCGGCCGCGGTGCGTGCGCGCCTGGCGACCTTGTCGGCGCGTGAACGCGAAGTCCTTGACCTGATCCTGGCCGGCAACATGAACAAGGTCGTGGCCGACAAGCTCGGCATTTCCATGCGTACGGTGGAGGTGCACAGGGCACACATCTTCGACAAGATGCAGGTCAAGACGGCAGTGGAATTGGCAGGGTTGTTGAAGTAATCTCGTCTACGGAACAGGCGCGCACAACAGGTTGTTGCCTCCAAGCTTTTCGCAAGTTCGCTTGTAAAATCATTGCACCCCCGATGGCCCCACTGGCCCTGCAAGAAAAATTCTTTAGGGAAGAACAGATGAGCGAAAAGACGATTGCAGACAAGATGTTTTTGCGGACGGCGAAATCGATGTTGATCTTGAACGGGGGCGTTCACCCCGGCATGGTCTCGCAAATGCCGCCCAACCTGATCAAGAATGATCAAGGTAAAGCTGACGACCGAGTAGACGTGGTATTGCTGTTCGCAATGAACCGCAAGGAACTCGAGCAGTATTTCCCGATCGCCAAGGAACGCATGGGCGACAAGGGGTCGCTGTGGGTGGCGTACCTGAAGCAGACCGCTTCCAAGGCCACCGATATCAATCGCGACTCGATCAATGCCTATGCAAAGGAAAACGGTATCACAGGTGTGGCGATGATCTCGATCGACGGCGACTGGTCGGCGCTACGCATGAAGCGCATCGAGCTGTAGCACGACCCCGTGGCGCGCCAGCGCCCAGGCCACGTGCTCGCGCACCAGCGCCGACGGATGCGCCGCGCGGGCTTGCAGGGTGGCCACGATGGCCGGGTCGCCCGGGCGCTCCGCCGCTGCGTTACCGAGTCCCACCGCCAGGTTGCGCAGCCAGCGCTCATGGCCGATGCGGCGGATCGGACTGCCCTCCATGCGGCGGTTGAATTCTTCCTCTTCCCAGCTGAACAGTTCCACCAGGCTCGCTGCGCCAAGGCCATTGCGCTCGTCGAAGTCGGGCAGCATGCCGCGCTGCGCGAACTTGTTCCACGGACACACCAGCTGGCAATCGTCGCAGCCGTAGATGCGGTTGCCGATCAGCGGCCGGAATTCTTCCGGGATGCTGCCCTTCAGTTCGATCGTCAGGTAGGAGATGCAGCGCCGCGCATCGAGCCGGCCCGGCCCCAGGATGGCGCCGGTCGGGCAGGCGCCGATGCAGGCGGCGCACTGGCCGCAGTGGGCGCCGGTAGGTTCATCGACAGGCAGCGCCAGGTCGACCAGGATCTCGCCGATGAAGAAGGTCGATCCGGCTTCACGCGACAGCAGCAGGGTATGCTTGCCGCGCCAGCCGAGGCCCGCTTTTTGTGCCAGCGGCAATTCCATCACCGGCGCCGAATCGGTGAACACGCGGTAGCCGTATGCGCCGATGGCCGCCTTGACCTTCTCGGCCAGCGCCTGCAGGCGGTTGCGCAAGACCTTGTGGTAATCGCGTCCGCGGGCGTAGACCGAGACCACGGCCGCCTGCGGATCCTGCTGGCGCAGGCGTTCGCGCGCGCGCCAGTCGTCCGCCGTGGCGCGCGGCAGGTAGTCCATGCGCGCGCTGATCACGCGCACCGTGCCGGGCACCAGTTCGGCCGGCCGGGCGCGCTTCATGCCGTGGCTTGCCATATAATCCATCTCGCCATGGTGGCCTGCGTCAAGCCAGGCTTGCAGCCCCGCTTCCGTATGCGCCAGATCAATGTCCGTGATGCGGACGTCGGCAAAGCCGAGTTCGGCGCCCCATGCCTTGATGGCGTGCGCGAGTTGGTCGAGGTCGGGAGAAGCGTCGGACATGGCGGGAAAGTTGACAACACGATGCGGAGCAAGCGTCCGCAACACACTATTTTAATTGATGCAGTCCATAAGAACTTATCTTCCTGATGAAGACGCGACCCGTGCCCTGGGCGGCGCCCTGGCGCGCGCACTGGAGCCGGGCCTGGTGCTCTACCTGCACGGCGACCTCGGCGCCGGCAAGACCGCCCTCACGCGCGCGCTGCTGCACGCGGCCGGCCACCAGGGCGCGGTGAAAAGCCCGACCTATACGCTGTCGGAACCCTACCGCATCAGCCTCGGCGGCCAGCCGGTCGACCTGATCCACTATGACCTGTACCGCATGTCGAGTCCGGAAGAATTCCTGGACGCCGGCTTCCGCGAAGATTTCAATGGTCACAACATTTGCATCGTCGAGTGGCCGGAAAAAGGCGAGCCGGTGTTGCCGCCACCCGACGTGAACGTGTTGCTGGAAGTCAGCGGGCTCGGGCGTACTGTAGAATTGCAGGCGTTGTCCGACTTGGGCCTGCTATGCCTCGAACGCCTGCACTACCCCCCGACTCCCTGATTCCCGATTCGCCGACGCGGCGCACCGCCCTGAAAAAAGGCGGCACGCTGCTGCTGTCGGTGCTCGCCCCTGTCCTGCTGCCGACCGCCGCCATGGCCGCCCAGATCATGGCCGTGCGCGTCTGGCCGGCCGACGACTACACCCGCGTCACGCTGGAAAACGACGGCGAGCTGAAGACCACCCATTTCATGGTGCCCGACCCGCCAAGGCTGGTCGTCGACATCGATGGCCTGGCCCTCAACGACACCCTGAAAAGCCTGGTCGCCAAGGTCGAATCGAACGACCCCTACATCAAGCAGGTGCGGGTCGGCCAGAACCGCCCGAACGTGGTGCGCCTGGTGTTCGACCTGAAGGAAACCGTCAAGCCGCAGGTGTTCACGCTGGATCCGGTGGCCGGCTACCGGCACCGCCTGATTTTTGATTTATATCCTCTCAAGCCGGTCGATCCGCTGACGGCGATGATCGACAAGGAAAAGTGGAGCGGCAGTGAAGTCGCGGCCGCCACCCCGACGCCGAGTGCCCAGCCGGGCGCCCCGAGCGTCGGCCAGGTCGGCCCGGCAGCCGTGGCCCAGCTGGAAGCCGACGCCGCGCGCGCCGGCACCACGCCGGCCCAGCCGCAGCCGAGCACGCCGCAACCGCCGGCCGCGGTCCGAAACCAGGCGCAGGCAAAGGCACAGGCACAGGCGGAGGCTCACCCGAAGGCCGCGCCTGGCCAGAAGGTGGCGCGCATGGTCACCATCGCGCTCGACCCCGGCCATGGCGGCGAGGACCCGGGCGCGACCGGCGCCACCGGCGTGCACGAAAAGGACATCGTTCTGTCGGTCGCCAAGCGCCTGAAGGCCAAGCTGGAAGAGTTGCCGAACACGCGCGTGATGCTGACCCGCGACGCCGACTTCTTCGTGCCGCTCGGCCAGCGCGTGGAAAAAGCGAGGAAGGTGCAGGCCGACCTGTTCGTGTCGATCCACGCCGACGCCTTTGTCCAGCCGAGCGCGCGCGGCTCGTCGGTGTTCGTACTGTCGGAAAAAGGCGCCAGCTCGAGCGCCGCGCGCTGGCTGGCCAACGACCAGAACAAGGCCGACCTGATCGGCGGCACCAACTTCGCGTCGCACGACAAGGATATCGCCAGCGTGCTGTTCGACCTGTCGACCACGGCCCAGATCAACGACAGCCTCAAGCTGGGCAAGGCCGTGCTGTCCGAGATCGGCGGCATCAACCGCCTGCACAAGGGCTCGGTCGAACAGGCCGGCTTTGCGGTGCTGAAGGCGCCCGACATCCCCTCGATCCTGGTCGAGACCGCTTTCATCTCGAATCCGGAAGAGGAAGCGCGGCTGAAGGACGACGGCTATCAAAATCAACTGGCCGACGCGATCACCAAAGGCATCAAGCGCTACTTCGCGTACAATCCGCCGCTGGCGAAGAGCCGCATGACTTGATCCGATGGCGTGGTTGCCGCGCGTGACGACTCCATTGGCTTTACCTGAGGAGAGGCCCGTGAGCGCAACCACCACGCAGTTTGGGCAATTGCCCGCTTTACAACTTCGTGCGCCCGACGGCGCCGAAGCGACCATCACCCTGTATGGTGCCCACCTGGTGTCATGGAAAACCCCGCCCAGCCCGCAGGCCAGCGCGGCCGGCGCGGTGGGCTTGCAGGCACCTGCCGCGCAGGAACGCCTGTTCCTCAGCACCCTGTCCACGCTCGACGGCAGCCGCGCAATCCGCGGCGGCGTGCCGGTGATCTTTCCCCAGTTCGCCGAACGCGGCAGCGGCATGCGCCACGGCTTCGCGCGCGTCAGCACCTGGCGCGTGCTCGAGTCGGGCGAGCAGGACGGCGCCGCATTCGCCGTGCTGGGCCTGTCGCAGGCCGACCTGGCGCCCGCGCTGGCGGCCGCCTGGCCGGCGCCGTTCGAACTGTCGCTGCGGGTGACGGTGGGGGCGCAGTCGCTGGTCCTCCAGCTCGAGGTGCGCAATACCGGCACCGAGGCCTTCCCCTTCTCGGCCGCGCTGCACACCTATTACCTGGTCGAAGACGTGGAAGCGGTGCGCATCGACGGCGTGCAGGCCGAGACGCTGGCGATTACCGACAAGCTGGACCAGGTGTTCGAGGGGATCGCCGGCAACATCGTGTTCGATACCGGGGCCGACAAGCTGGGGCTGCAGCAGAGCGGCTTTACCGATGCGGTCGTGTGGAATCCGGGGGCGGCCGATGCGGCGGCGCTGAACGACATGGACGATGAAGAGTACCGGCGGTTCGTGTGCATCGAGCCGGCCTTGCTGGGGCCGCAGGTGCTGGAGCCGGGCGGGAGCTGGCGGGGGGAGCACCGGGTTGTCGTGTCGGCTTGATGGTGCGCCGACTCCACCTGAATCGTTAACTTGTAACCGTCGCCCCTGCGCAGGCAGGGGCCCAAGTCCTGCTTGCGATATCGAGATGCCGGCAAACTTGGACCCCTGCCTTCGCAGGGGCGACGGTGGCTGCGCTAAGCCAGCCTCAGTTCGACTCCTTGATCATCCGCCCCGCCGTCGACTGCAGCGGCCGCGCATTCAGCGGATACAGCCGCGAAAACAGGGCCATCTGCGCCGGTGACGCCTGGCGCGGCTGCTTGAACACCATCCACAGCACACCCTCGGTGCACGGCGGTTCGCTCAGGGAACCCATGTAGGTGAAATACTCACGCTTTTCCGGCAGCGCATCCATTGGGTCGATCACGATCGCCGGCGACACGGTCTCGTTCTTTTCCAGCGGCAGGTTGTCCCAGACCGTCTGGATCAGGCCGTGCGGCTGGCCGCGCTCGAGCAGCACGGCGACGATCGCGATCTTGCCGTCGGCGCTCTTGTGCACCATGTGCATGACCATTTCCGTGCCCTTGCCGTTGATTTTTTCCTCGGACGGACGGTGAAAGTGGAATTGCTGCAGTTCGTAGGTCTGGTTGCCGACCGTGATGAAATTGCCGCTGCCGACGTCGACCTGGATCGTGCGGCCATTGTTGATCTCGCTGAACGAGGACGGGTGGTAATCGAAGCTGATCTGTTCCAGGTTGACCTTGATGCCGTCGCGCAGGTCGATCGGCGACTGGCGGTTGCCGGTGGCGCACTTGGCCCAGCCGTCGTTGATCTTCGACCAGTTGGCCGGACCGAGTTCGCCCTCGTAGGACCAAGCGGTGCCGCGCTTCGGTGCGGCGGCAGCCGTGATCGCCGCGGCGGCGGCGGCGACGGCGGCCTGCTCTTCCTGCTTGCGGCGGGCATCGGCCACCTTCCTGGCACGGGCGGCCGCGCCGGCGCGCGCCTGCTGGCGCTCGCGCAACTCGGCCAGGCGCTCGGCGATCTTGGAGGACAGCGCGACTTCGGCGTCCTCTTCCTTGGCGCTGGCAGCAGGCGCAACGGCCGCAGCGGCAGGCCCGGCAGCAACCTTGGCATCGGCGGCCGCCACCAGCTTCTTGACCGCGTCGGAAGACGACGTCTTGGCGCCGGCCGGCATGGAAGCCGACGCCGGTTTCGAGATGGAGGCCGCGAGCTTGGCTGCCGCGGCGGCAGGATCGTTCGCGCTTGCGCTCATGGCGACGCAGCAGCAAGCGAACAGGGCGATCAGGTTACGCATGGGATTCCAGTAATGAAGCAGTCCATGCTTTAACGGGTTGCCGTAGGCAAACTTGAGGGCCGCGCGCCCCGTAAACGCACAGCGCGCCGTCGATGCGGCGCGCTGGCTGACCTGATAATGTCGAGGTGTTATCGGGTGTTATCGGCTCAACATGCGGCGCCCGAACTTGTAGATGCCACCCAGCGCCAGCGGCACGATCGCGGCGCCGACGCCGATCAGCACAATCGCGGTCAGGTGGTCGCGGATCACCGGGATATTGCCGAAGAAATAGCCGGCGGTCACCAGACCAGCCACCCACAGCACGGCGCCGGTGATGTTGAACATCTGGAACCGGGTATGGGTCATGTCGGACACGCCGGCCACGAACGGGGCAAAGGTACGCACCACCGGCACGAAACGCGCCAGGATGATGGTCTTGCCGCCATGCTTTTCGAAGAAGTCGTGGGTGCGTTTCAGCGCATCCTTGTTGATCCAGCGGTAGTCATGGGTGAACATGCGCTGGCCGATGGCTTCGCCGATGTGATAGTTCAGGGTATTTCCGGCGACCGCGGCCAGGATCAGGAGCCCCATCAGCAGCGGATAACTCATCTCGCCGGTGGCGCAAAAGGCGCCCGCGATGAACAGCAGGGTGTCGCCGGGGAAGAAGAACAGGACAACCAGGCCGGTCTCGCAAAACACGATGGCGAACAGCACTGCGTAGACATAGACGCCGTATTGGCTGAGCAACATGCCCAGGGTTTTATCGACATGAAGAATCATGTCGAAAAATTGCATGAAATCCATAGTAGTCCTAAACGGTAGCGCAGCATCATACCACCAGTCAGCCCCGCGAAATGGCCGAAAGCACAACTTAAGCAACAGAATCGCGACACCCCGCGATGGGCCCCGGTTTGCGCTGGCGCACGCCGAGCTATAATGTGTCGGATGAACGCTCCGGTCCCTACCCATCGCCCGATCCAGCAGCTGCCCGATCAGCTGATCTCGCAAATCGCCGCCGGCGAGGTCGTCGAGCGGCCATCGGCCGTGGTGAAGGAGCTGCTCGAGAACGCGCTCGACGCCGGCGCGACCCAGGTCACGATCCGTCTCGAGGAAGGCGGCGTCAAGCGCATCGCCATCACCGACAACGGCAAGGGCATCCCGCCGGAAGAGCTGCCGCTGGCGTTGGCGCGCCATGCGACCTCCAAGATCGCCTCGCTGGCCGAACTGGAAAACGTGAACACGCTGGGCTTCCGCGGCGAGGCGCTGGCCTCGATCGCCTCGGTGGCCGCGGTATCGATCACCTCGCGCACGGCCAACGCCCCGCATGCGTGGGAAATCGTCGGCTCGCACCTGGGGGTGGTAGCGCCCTCGTCCGGCGCCTTCGGCAGCACGATCGACGTCCAGGACCTGTACTTCAATACGCCGGCACGCCGCAAGTTTTTGAAATCCGAGCAGACCGAATACGGCCACTGCGCCGAAGTCGTGCGCCGCATCGCGCTGGCGCGGCCCGACGTCTCGTTCAGCCTGACCCATAACGGCCGCACCATCGACCACTGGAACGTCAGCGAAGCCGCCAAGCGCAGCGCCCAGATCCTCGGCAACGATTTCGCCGAGGCGCGCCTGGCGGTCGAGGAAGCCGCCGGCCCGCTGCGCCTGCAGGGCTACGTCGGCTTGCCGACCGCCTCCAAGGCGCGCGCCGACGGCCAGTTCTTCTACGTGAACGGCCGCTTCGTGCGCGACAAGCTGCTGGTGCACGCGGTGAAAGCTGCCTACGAGGACGTGCTGCACGGCGACCGCTTCCCGACCTATGTGCTGGCGCTCGAACTCGACCCGGCGATGGTCGACGTCAACGTGCACCCGTCCAAGATCGAAGTACGCTTCCGCGACAGCCGCGCCGTGCACCAGTTCGTGTTCCACGCGGTGCAGCGCACGCTGGCCCAGACTTCGGCAACCGCCCATGGCAATGCGCCGGCCCCGGTCAGCGCGGCCGAGATCACGGCGTCGCGCACCTCGCTCGACAGCATCCTGGGGCGCGGCCCGGGCGGCAACTTCGGCGTCGGCGGCAGCCCGGGTGGCGGTGGTGGCGGCGGTGGTTCCAGCGGCGGCGGCGGCGGCGGCGGCGGCACCCCGGCCTGGCGCCGTCCGTACGAGCAGACGTCGTTCGGCAGCCAGCTGACCTCGACCTTCTCTCCCTCACCCTTCCCGCCCGGCAGCCGCTGGGATGCGCCGGGTGCCGGTACGCCGACCAGCGCCGGCGTACCGCAGCGCACCGACAGCTACGGCGCCCTGTTCAAATCGGACCGCGCAGCGGACGCAGCGGACGCATCGGCCGGCGGCAACGCGGTGCGCGAAGCCGGCCTGCCGGAGACCACGCAGCCGGCCTCCGATGACGACTTCCCGCTCGGCTTCGCGCTGGCCCAGCTGCACGGCATCTACATCCTGGCCCAGAACCGCAAGGGCCTGGTGCTGGTCGACATGCATGCGGCCCACGAACGCATCCTGTACGAGCAGATCAAGAACGCGCTCGACGCCCAGGCCGGCGGCGAGCAGATGCAGGTGCAGCAGCTCTTGATCCCGGTGACCTTCTTCGCCGATGCGATCGAAGTCGGCACCGTGCAGGAAAACCAGGACACCCTCAAGGCGCTCGGCTTCGACATCGCCGCGCTGTCGCCGACCACCCTCGCCGTGCGCGCCGTGCCGACGCTGCTGAAGAACGCCGACGCCCAGACCCTGGCGCGCGACGTCCTGCGCGACGTCAGAGAGTATGGCGGCTCGCGCGTGCTGATCGAGCGCCGCAACGAATTGCTCGGCACGCTCGCCTGCCACACGGCGGTGCGCGCCAACCGCATCCTGGCGGTGCCCGAGATGAACGCCCTGCTGCGCCAGATGGAAGCCACCGAACGCGCCGACCAGTGCAACCATGGCCGCCCGACCTGGGTCCAACTCGAGATCTCCGCGCTCGACAAGCTCTTCCTGCGCGGCCAGTAAGGTCGTTCCAGAATGGCCATGGCGTTGTTGCAGCGCCTCGCCGTGCAAGCGCACTGCCTTCGTCGCTGCGCCTAGCCATGCCCATTCTGGAACAACCTTAAGAAAATATGAATCAACAAGCCAAACCGATGGCGGTCGCCATCATGGGTCCGACCGCGTCCGGCAAGACCGCCGCCGCCCTCGCCATCGCAAAAGAACACCCGGTCGAGATCATCTCGGTCGACTCGGCCCTGGTCTACCGCGAGATGGACATCGGCACCGCCAAGCCCTCTGCCGAGGAACTGGCCAGTGTCCCGCATCACCTGATCGATATCATCGACCCGCTCGACGCCTATTCGGTCATGCAATTCCGCGACGATGCGATCCGGCTGGTGGCCGAGATCGCGGCGCGCGGCAAGCTGCCGCTGCTGGTCGGCGGCACGATGATGTACTTCAAGGGACTGGCCGACGGCCTGGACGACCTGCCGACCGCGGATGCCGCGGTGCGCGCACGCATCGACGCCGACGCCGCGCGCATCGGCTGGCCCGGCATGCACGCCAGATTGCAGGCGCTGGATCCGGTCACGGCGGCGCGCCTGGCGCCGAACGACGCCCAGCGCATCAACCGCGCCCTGGAAATCATCGAACTGTCAGGCAAGCCGATGTCGGCGTTACTGGCGAAGCGCGACAAGCCCGAGCTGCCCTTCGAGCTGCTGTCGTTCGCGCTGGAGCCGTCCGACCGCGCCGTGCTGCACCGGCGCATCGCGCAGCGTTTCGACCAGATGCTGGGCAGCAGCGACGATGGCGGCATCGTGGCCGAGGTGGCGCGCCTGCGCGCCCGCGGCGACCTGAACCCGAACCTGCCCTCGATGCGCTGCGTCGGCTACCGCCAGTCCTGGGAGTACCTCGACGGCCTGATCGACCGCCCGGCGCTGCGCGAGACCGGCATCATCGCCACGCGCCAGCTCGCCAAGCGCCAGCTGACCTGGCTGCGCTCGATGCCGGCGCGCATCGTGATCGATTGCCTGGGCCCGGACCCGGCGCCGATCATGCTGTCCCATCTGGAAAACGCCGGCAGCAACGGTTAGACTGCAACAGCGAGCCTTGACACCGCCAAGCCCGGACGGCATAATATCTTTCGTTCCGGTGATATAGCTCAGTTGGTTAGAGCATAGCATTCATAATGCTAGGGTCGGTGGTTCAAGTCCACCTATCACCACCAAGATTCAAGCGAAATGGCTTGGCTTTCAAAAGGCTGGGCCATTTTGTTTTAGAAGTTGAGTAGTACCAGTTGGTGATATAGCTCAGTTGGTTAGAGCACAGCACTCATAATGCTGGGGTCGGTGGTTCAAGTCCACCTATCACCACCAGAATTCGGCAGTAGCAGTAATATTAATAGTATTAAAAAAGCCGCACGTTCTCACGAACCTGCGGCTTTTTTCTTTTCATCTTCCTTCAAATGCACCGCGGTAGGCGAACAAGCCCGGCAAGCCCCCCGTCATCAGGAACAGCACGCGCGCGCCGGGTGCCAGCCTGCCCTCGCGCGCATCCGCCAGCAAGCCCGCCAATGCCTTGCCGCCGTAGACCGGATCGACCAGCAGGGCTTCCTGCGTGGCCATGTCGGACAGCGCCGCGTGCATGGCCTCGGTCGGCACGCCGTAGCCGGAGCCGAGCTGGCTGCCGTCGATGTGCACCGCGTCCTCGGCCAGCGCCAGCGCGGGCCGCAACAGTGCCAGCGTCGCGGCCGCCAGCCGGTGCGTCGTCTCGCGTGCCGTCTCGACCGGCGCCAGCACGGTGTAGGCGCGCACCCGGCCCGGATCGAGGCCGAGCGCGGCATGGCCGGCCACCAGTCCGGCCTGGGTCCCGCCGCTGCCGTTGGGCAGGACGATGCGCTCGAAGGACAAGCCCGCTGCCCGCTCCTGCCTGGCGATCTCCAGGGCCGCGGCCGCATACCCCAGGCAGCCGGCCGGCGACGACCCGCCCAGCGGCGCCAGGTAGACGCGGCGCCCGCGCCGTTCGAGTTCCGCCCGGCGCGCGGCCGCGAAAGCGGCGCCATCGGCACCGGCCGGCAGCGCATGCACGCGCGCGCCGAACAGCCGGTCGAGCAGCACGTTGCCGTTGTGGCGGTAGTCCTCGTCGTCGCGGGCGGTCGAGCGCGTCAACACCAGTTCGCACTGCAACCCGGCGCGCGCCGCCACCGCTGCGGTCAGGCGCGCATGGTTCGACTGCAGCGCGCCGACGGTGAGCACGGTATCCGCACCCTGCGCCAGCGCCTCGCCCAGCAGGAATTCGAGTTTGCGCAGCTTGTTGCCGCCACCGCCGAGCCCGGTCAGGTCGTCGCGCTTGACGTGGATGTCGACGCCGAGGCTGTTGCTCAAGCGCGCCAGGTGCTGGATCGGCGTCGGCGCATCGAGCAGGCGCTCGCGCGCGAAGGCGGTGAACAGGCTGGCTGACCTTGGCATATGGATGGGTTCCCGGTGATTGCGTTAATTTACATACAATAAGCAAACTAGCATAACAGCGCAGCACGACGCCATGACCGCCGCCCTCGACGACCGGGAAATCACGGGACGCGCACGCACCCACGTGCTGCAATCCTGGCAGCCGCGCCTGGCCGCCCAGCCGGCGGCGCTGGACGCCTTCCTGGCGCTGCGCGCCGCCGCCCTGCGCGACGGCATCGACCTGCTCCCGTGCGCTTCCTGGCGCCCGTTCGAGGCCCAGCTGCGGATCTGGAACCGCAAGTTTGCCGGCGATGCGACCCTGTACGACAGCGACGGCCACCCGCTCGACCATGCGGCGCTGGCGCCGCAAGCGCTGGTGCACGCCATCCTCGGCTGGTCCGGGCTGCCGGGCGCCACCCGGCGCCACTGGGGCAGTGACATCGACGTCTACGACCGCGCCGCCATGCCGCCGGGCTACCGCCTCACATTGCTGCCGGAGGAAGCCGCGCCCGGCGGCGTGTTCGCGCACCTGCACGCCTGGCTCGACGCGCACATCCAGGATTTCGGCTTCTTCCGGCCTTACCGCAGCCACCGCGGCGGCATGTATCCCGAGCCCTGGCACCTGAGCCACGCCGCGTCGGCGCAGCGCGCGCTCGACGCCCTCGACATCGACGTGCTGGCGCGCGTGCTGCGCGAGGCCGACATGCTGGGACGCGAACTGGTGCTCGAGATGCTGCCCGACCTATGGGCCAGGCACGTGCTGGATACGGACCCGGCGCCCTGAGGCCAACGGTTATCGACGTTTTCTCGATACCTTACGGAAGCTGGGTTTGGCGACTGCCTCCGCCACACTGATCGCATAATGAAGGGTCGCAGAAACGGTCCGCAACCTGACATTCGCCTTGTAAAGCGACACGGCACCGATCATGGCGCCCAGCGTGCCGGCTATTGCGAAAAGCTTGACCACGTCCTGGACCATGCCAGGCAAATGGAGTACGTCCACTGCAACGAGGATGGCAATCGCGGGCAGTGCCATGCCGATCGGCTTGAGAACATCAAGTGCACGCTCGACCCTGACCAGTTCCGCTTCGAGTCTTGCGTACATCCGCTTCAACTCCACAAGGTCGAACTTGGCCAGTTCGGCAGCAAGCTGCTTTTCTCGCGCAAAGCGCTGGTCGAGCTCCGAGCTGAGCCAGCTTCCGGGTTCTCGCATCGTCTCTGCGATACTGCGATATTCAAGCACGGCATCGACCGCCATACCGATCAAACTTAGGACGATTGGCAAACAAGCCATGTAGACCAGCGACGCCTTGTTCCAATACATTCCTGCGCCTGCCAGAGCGGCCCCAACGGCACAACTTAATACCACTGCCTTACCAAGGTATTTCGCAATCCCCCGAGACTCGTCTTCAATCTGCGGCAGCGCGCTCAACATTTCCGAAAACGTCAGCATGGTCATTAGTTGCCCAAAATAAACACACTGTGATTATATCGACGTGATTTTCTCCTCGCCGAAATACTCAACCAGGAAATCGATGAACGCCCGCGTCCGCGTCGCCTGGTGCCTGCGCTCCAGGTAATAGACGAACAAGTCCGCCGACGGCAGCGCATAGTCCGGCAGTACGATCTTCAGGCGTCCGCTTTCCACATACCTGGCCAGGTCCCACTCCGAGCGGATCAGGATGCCGTGCCCGTCCAGCGCCCAACCCAGCACGATGTCGCCGTCGTTGCTGGACATGGCGCCATGCACCTTGACCACCTCGTCCTTCCCCTCGTGCATAAAACGCCAGATGCCGTAGGCGTCGTCGTTCTGGCGGTGCAGGATGCAGCGATGCGCCGCCAGGTCGGCCAGCGTCGCCGGTGCGCCATGCTGTTCCAGGTACAGCGGCGAGGCGCACAGGAAGCGCCGGTTGGACATCACGCGGCGCGCGTTCAGGCGCTGGTCGGGCGGTGCGCCGAAGCGGATCGCCAGGTCAAAGCCCTGTTCCGCCAGGTCGACCGGGCGGTCGGTCACGTCCATCTGCACGTCGATTTCCGGATGGCGCCTGGCAAACGCCGACAGCAGCGGCGCGATCGTCGTGCGGCCGAAGCCGAGCGTCGCGTTGACGCGCAACAGACCGCGCAGCGTGCTGCCGGCGCCGGCGACTTCGTCTTCCATGGCGCGGATGTCGGCCAGGATGCGGGTCGCATGGGCCAGATAGGTCTCGCCCTCGCCCGTCAGGCTGATGCGGCGCGTGGTGCGGTTGACCAGGCGCACGCCGAGGCGCGCTTCCAGCTGGGCCAGGCGCTTGGTGGCCGCCGGCGGCGTCAGGTCGAGCGCGCGCGCGGCGGCGGCCAGGCTGCCGTGGCGCGCCACCAGCACGAAGAATGCCATCTCGGAAGCCGCGTCATTATTCATTTGCAGTAACTAATCAATTCACCATTCGATAATTATAGGCAACGATCTGCGACGTATGCTGATGGCTCCTCAACTGCACCACCGAGTCCATCATGAAAATCGTCGATATCCGCGAACAAACCCTCCCCATCAGCTCCCCCATCCGCAACGCCTACATCGACTTCAGCAAGATGACGCTGAGCCTGGTGGCGGTGATCACCGACGTCGTCCGCGACGGCAAGCCGGTGATCGGCTACGGCTTCAATTCGAACGGCCGCTACGGCCAGGGCAAGCTGATGCGCGAGCGCTTCATCCCGCGCATCCTGGAAGCCGATCCCGCCACGCTGCTGAACGACAAGGGCGACAACCTCGACCCGCACCGGGTCTGGGACGCGATGTTCACCAACGAAAAGCCGGGCGGCCACGGCGAGCGCTCGGTGGCCATCGGCACCATCGACATGGCGGTGTGGGATGCGGTGGCCAAGATCGAAGGCAAGCCGCTGTTCCAGCTCCTGGCCGAGCGCTACGGCAAGGGCACGCCCGAGCGCAAGGTGTTCGTGTATGCGGCCGGCGGCTATTACTACCCGGGCCAGGACCACGGCAAGCTGAAGGACGAGATGCGCAGCTACATCGACCGCGGCTACACGGTGGTCAAGAAGAAGATCGGCGGTGCTTCGCTGGACGAGGACCTGCGCCGCATCGACAGCATCCTGTCGGTGCTGGGCGACGGCCAGAAGCTGGCGGTGGACGCCAACGGCCGCTTCGACCTCGACACCGCGATCGCCTATGCCAAGGCGTTGTCGCAGTACGATCTGTTCTGGTACGAGGAAGCCGGCGATCCGCTCGACTTCGAACTCCAGGCCACCCTGCGCAACTACTACGACAAGCCGATGGCCACCGGCGAGAACCTGTTCTCGATGCAGGATGCGCGCAACCTCGTGCGCTACGGCGGCATGCGCCCGGACCGCGACTGGCTGCAGTTCGACTGCGCCCTGTCGTACGGCCTGGTCGAATACCTGCGCACGCTCGACATGCTGCACCAGCACGGCTGGTCGCGCACGCGCTGCATCCCGCATGGCGGCCACCAGATGTCGCTGAACATCGCGGCCGGCCTGGGCCTGGGCGGCAACGAATCCTACCCGGACCTGTTCCAGCCCTTCGGCGGCTTCCCGGATGGTGTACAGGTCGAGAACGGCTTCATCATGATGCCGGACCTGCCGGGCATCGGCTTCGAGGGCAAGGCCGACCTGTACGCCGAGATGCGCAAGCTGGCGGCCTAGGTCAGTGCATCAGGCTTGCGGCTCGCCGACGTCCGCATCCTCGTCCAGCGCGAACTCGCCGCGCTCGTAGGCGGCCAGCACGGCTTCGGCGCGCTGCAGGACGTCTTCCGGGACCAGGATGCCGACGCCGCCCAGGGCCGGTGCCAGCAGCAGGTCGGTCTGGACCAGGTTGGCGTCGGCCAGCACGGCGGGAATGCCGGCGGCGACCAGGCAGCCCTGCGCCAGCCTGGCGTCCATCGGGACCAGGTAGCGCGCGAGTTCGACCTGCGGTACGTTCGATGCGTGGTTCATGGCGGCCTCCGATTGATGATGCCTGCCATCTTACGCTCATCCGGCATCAGCCAGCGCGCCCCCAGCACCAGCCCGGCGATCACGTAGGCCAGCCCGCCCGGGATCCACATGATCAAGCCGCCCAGCTGCTGGTCTTCCAGGGGCGTAAGGCCGAACAGCGCAGGCCGGTCGCCGTACAGCGGATACCAGACCGCTTCCGAAAACGTGAACAGCGCGCCCAGCGCGCCGGTATGCATCATGGTCGTGAACAGGTAGACGATCGAGGCCCCGCGCGCATGGTGGATGCCGTGCCGGCCCAGCACCGCCCACCAGAACAGCAGGGCGCTGAACAGGAAGCTGGCGTGCTGCAGCGCGTGGATGTCGTTGTCGACCAGGCCGGCCTGGAACAGCGCCGGCACGTGCCAGACCCACAGCGCGGTGAAGTGGATCAGCCAGGCGTGCATGGGCCGCGTGAGCATGTCCCAGCACCAGGCTAGAGCGCGCCAGCGCGTGGCCCTGCCGACGCCGCCCCGCCATGGCGACGGCAGCGCCCAGATCCAGACCCCGAACGGCCGCCCCAGCACCATCAGCGGCGCGCTGGCGATCATCAGGACTTCGTGCTGCACCATGTGCGCCCAGAAGCCGTAGCTGCCGGCGCTGTCCAGCGGCGAGGCCAGTGCCAGCAGCAGCAGCGCCCAGCCGGCGCCGAAGCAGGCGAACTGGCGCAGCAGCGCGGGACGCGACTGGCGCGCGCGCGGCCACAGGCGCAGCATGCCCTGGACATACCAGATCAAGGACAGCGCCAGGCAGGCGGCGACCCAGGGTTCGGCGCCCCAGCTCAGGTAGTTGCCATTCACGTCGTGCGCCAGTGCCGGCGCGGCCGGCAGCCCTAGCAGCAGGAGCGGCCCAATCAGCTTGCGCACGGCGACAGCACCCATTGCGGGAACCACATGGCCGCGATCACCAGGCAGGACAGCGCGCCGACCACGCAGGACACCATGGCGATGAAAAAGGGCCGGCGCGCGATGGCGTCGTCAGGCAGCGGCGCCGGTGCCGTCTTCCAGTTATGCCGCGCCATCCAGGTGAATGCGAGGCAGACCAGCAGCGTCACGGCCGATACCGCATGCAGCGCCAGCGTGCTCTGGCCCTTGCACGAGGGCGTCACCAGCGCATAGATGACCGACTGGCTGGCCAGCGCCAGCGACGGCGCCAGCAGCAGTGCGGGCCAGTTGGGGAGTTTCATATGCGTGCGCCCCAGTAGATGACGGCATAGATCGGTATCCAGCTGAGCACCACGAAATACCAGTAGCCGGCGTTCTCGCTGACGTCGACGAAGCGCTTGCCTTCCAGCGGGCCGGTGAACATCAGCACCGTCAGCACCAGCGAATCGTAGGCGTCGGTGATCAGGTGGGTCGTGTGCAGGGCCATCAGCATCCAGACGATGGAGCCGTAGGCGTCGCTGTCCCAGTGCGTGTTCAGGGTCTTGAACTCGAACACGCGCACCGCCAGGAAGGCGACCGACACCAGCATGCACACGCTCATCCACAGCCGCACCTTCTTCAGGTCGAGGCGCTCGGCGGCACGCTTGGCGAAGTGGTTCGGCACCATGCTGGCCACGATGATGCCGGTGTTGAGGGTGCCCCACAGCAGGTCGGGCGGCAGGCCGCTCATCGGCCAGGCGCCGGCGTGGCTGCGCAGGTAGAAGTAGGCCATGATGGCCAGCGCGAACACGGTGCTTTCGATCGCCACCAGGCCCATCGTGCCCCACCACATCGGGCTGCGATGGCCGAAGCCGAAGGTGGGGAGCTTGCTGACGTCGAGCAGCACGTCCTTGTCCGTTTCCTTTTCCACGGTGCTCACGATTCCACCTCCACGTCGTAGGGGCTGATTTCGGAACCGGTGCGCTGCTCGACGATGCCCTTCTTCGGCCAGAACCACCAGGTGGCGCCGGCCGCCACCGGCACCGCGGCCCACACCACGGCCCAGGGCGTGAAGATCGAGCCGACGAACAGGACGGTGGTCGCCAGCGCGGTGACGAAGGGCGCCAGCGAGGATGACGGCAGCCACAGGCGGTGATCGAGCTCGGCGTCGGCCACCGAGGTCACCAGGATCTCGCGGTAGTCGTTGGCCAGGCCGGTCACGTGCGAAGGCAGGCGCTTCGGCTCCCACAGCGGGTCGCGCGCATGCACCACCGGCACCATCTCGAAGTTGCCGGCCGGCGGCGGCGACGGGATGCTCCATTCGAGCGTGCCTGCGCCCCAGGGGTCGTTGCCGGCTTCTTCGCCGTGGCGGCGGCTGCGCAGCACGTTGATGATGAACAGCAGCACGCTGACGGCGATCATGAAGGACCCGACCGTGGCGGCGAAGTTCAGGCTGCCCCACTCCATCGCTGCCGGATAGGTGTAGACGCGGCGCGGCATGCCCTGCAGGCCGAGCACGTGCATCGGGAAGAAGGTCAGGTTGAAGCCGATGAAGAACAGCCAGAAGTTCCAGCGTCCCAGGCGTTCATTCAGCATGCGCCCGGTGAACTTCGGGAACCAGTAATAAAAGGCGCCGAACAGCGGGAACACGGCGCCGCCCATCAGCACGTAATGCAGGTGGGCGACCACGAAGTGGCTGTCGTGCAGCTGAGTGTCGAGCGAGACCGAGGCCAGCATCAGGCCGGTCAGGCCGCCGGCCAGCAGGATCACGAAGAAGGCCAGCACGAACAGCAGCGGCGTGCGCAGGTTCAGGCGCCCGGTCCACAGGGTGGCGATCCAGCAGAAGATCTGGAGCGCGGTCGGGATCGCGATCATCAGGCTGGCGGCGGTGAAGAAGGTCTTGCCCAGTTCCGGCAGGTTGGTCGCGAACATGTGGTGCACCCACAGGCCGAAGGCGAGGAAGGCGGTGGCGACCACCGACAGCACCATCGCCGGATAGCCGACGATCGGACGGCGCGCAAAGGTGGCGACGATGCTCGAGATGAAGCCCAGCGGCGGGATGAAGATCATGTAGACCTCCGGGTGGCCGAAGAACCAGAACAGGTGCTGCCACAGCAGCGCGTCGCCGCCCTTGAGCGGGTTGAAGAACTGGGTGTTCACCAGGCGGTCGGTAATCAGGGCGGTACTGCCCAGCATCACCGCCGGCATCGAGAACAGCACCATGAAGGAAGTCGCCAGGATCGCCCAGACGAACAGCGGCATGCGGTTCAGCGTCATGCCCGGTGCGCGCATCTTGAGGATGGTGGTGATCAGGACGATCGCTTCCATCAGGCCGGCCATCTCGGTGAAGGTGATCATCTGGGCCCAGATGTCGACGCGCTTGGTCGGCGAGTACTGCAGGCTGGAGAGCGGCACGTAGGCGAACCAGCCGGCGTCCGGACCGACGTTCAGGAAGAAGGCGACGAACAGCATGATCCCGCCCAGCGTGAAGATCCAGTAGGCGAACGCGTTCATGCGCGGGAAGGCCACGCTGCGCGCACCGATCATCAGCGGCACCAGGTAGGTCGCCACCGCCTGCATCACCGGCACCGCGAACAGGAACATCATGGTGCTGCCGTGCATGGTGAACAGCTGGCTGTACAGGTCGGCGCCGATGATCCTGCCGTCCGGGCCGGCCAGCTGCAGCCGGATCGCCAGCGCCAGCAGCCCGCCCAGCACGAAGAACACGAAGGTCGTGATCATGAAGCGCAGGCTCATGGTCTTGTGGTTGATGGCCGAGAACCAGCCGATCAGGCCCGGCGGGTCGCGCCAGGTCTGTTCGAGCATCGCGGCATCCTTGGCATCGAGGCGCGGCGCCGTCATTTCAGAGTCTCCAGGTAGGCCAGCAGGTCTTGCAGTTCGTCGGGGCGCATGCGGTTGACCGGCATGTAGACGCCGGGTTTCAGGGTTTGCGGATCGCGGATCCAGCTGGCCAGGTGGCCGGCGTCGTTCGGCAGCATGCCGGCGGCGATGGTCTTGCGTCCGGCCAGGTGGGTCAGGTCGGGACCCATCGCTGCGGTGGCGCCGGTGCCGTTGATGGTGTGGCAGCGCGCGCAGGAGTGCGCCAGGAACAGCGCACGCCCGCGGCGCGCGGCGTCGCCCGCGGGTCCGGCGTCGAGTGCGGGCGCCGGCTGGCGCTGGCGTGCGGCCCAGGCTTCGTACTGGGCGTTCGGCTCGGCCTCGACCAGCAGCGCCATCATCGCGTGTTCGAGGCCGCAGAATTCGGCGCACTGGCCGCGGTAGATGCCTGGCTGGTCGGCGCGGAACTGCATGGTGGCGGTACGGCCCGGGATCATGTCGCGCTTGCCGTGCAGGTTGGGCACCCACAGCGTGTGGATCACGTCGTCGCTGCGCAGCGTGACGATGACCGGGCGGCCGACCGGGATGTGCAGCTCGTTGGCCGTGGTGAACTGGCGATTCGCATCGGGATCGAGATAGCGCGCTTCCCACCACCACTGGTGGCCGATCAGTTCGATGTTGACGGCGTCCTGCAGCGGCAGGCGGCCCAGCGCGCGGCTGGTGAAGACGTCGGCCGCGAGCAGCGCCAGCAGCCCGAGGGTGGCAAGCCCGGCGGCCCAGGCCACGGTGCGGTGGATGCGGCGCTCGGGGCGCTCCAGCGAACTCAGGTCGGGCGGCGTCTGCGCATCGCTGCGCGGCGCGCGCCACAAGGCGAACAGGAAGGCGCCGACGACCGCGCTGAACACCAGCACGCACAATCCCAGCGTGAAGTTCCACAGGCGGCCGATGTGCCAGGCCTGGATGCCATAGGCGTGTAAAGCGTCCTGGAGCGGCGCCGCCGAGCATGTCTCCGTTGCGGCTGCCATGCCGAGGAGCGGGATAGAAAGTGCGCGCAAACGCATCGAGGCCCCTGTCTCGGTTCTAAAAATATAGTGTCATAAATATATAAGGTTTTTAACAATTCATACCGCACGGATGAGCTGTTCCGAATGTTTAACGCAACAGTACCGGCAGGGTCGAACACAGGTACAGCAGCACGCCGATCAGACCGCCCACGATGGTGCCGTTGATGCGGATGTACTGCAGGTCCTTGCCGATGTTGAGCTCGATCTGTTCCGACATCTCGCGGCTGTCCCACTGCTTGACGGTGTCGGCGATGTGGCGCGTCAGGAAGCCCGCGAATTCGGGTGCCGCACCGCGCGCCGCGAGCTCCAGGTTGGCGTTGAGCGAGGCGCGCAGCTGCGGGTCGTCGGCCAGCATCCGGCCGACCCAGGCGCCGGTCGCTACGATGCGCGTGCGCAGGACCGAATCCGCATTCTCGAGGTCGCGCTTGATCCAGCCTTTCAGGTCGCCCCACAGCGAGCCGATGTAGCCGTTCAGGGTGGCGTCGCCGATCAGGTGGCGCTTGATGTCCTCGCCTTTTTCGAGGAAGGCGGGGTCGGTCTTGAGACGCTCGACGAACTCGCGCGTAAAGGCGTCGAAGCGCTGGCGCAGCGGGTGCTGCATGTCTTCGCTGACGCGGTTGAGGATGCCGGAGGCCATGCGCACGGTGAGGTCGGCGCCCTTCCTGCCGATCATGTCCGAGGGCAGCATGCGCTCCATGAACGCGTATTCCTCGCGCAGCCAGTCGACGATGCCCTGCGCGATCACGGCCTGGGTCTCTTCGTTGGCGAGCAGCTTGGCCAGCTGGTCGATGCCTTCGTTGAGCAGTTCGTGGTGGCGGTTATCGCGGGTAAAACTCTCGAGCAGTGCGCCGCTGGTCTTCGACAGGTCGACCTGCTGGACCATCGTGTGGACCGCGCGCCGGATGAAGTTCTGCACGGCGGCGTCTTCGATGAAGTCGAGCGCCCAGCCGCTCATGCGCACAAGGTAGTTCCCCAGCAGTTCGGTGTTGGCCGGCTTGACCAGCCAGTCGGCCACCTGCCTGGCCGGATCGTGGCGCTGGATCAGGCCGACGATGGAATCGGTGTCGAGGAATTTTTCGTGCACGAAGGCCGCCAGGTTGTCGGCGATGCGCGCCTTGTTGGCCGGGATGATCTCGGTATGGCGCGACACGATCGGGATCGGGATGCGCCGGAACAGCGCCACCACCGCGAACCAGTCGGCCAGGGCGCCGATCATGGCTGCCTCGGCAAAGGATTTCAGGAGACCGCTCCACCAGGTCGGCGGTAAAAACAGCGAGATGACGAACAGGACGGCGGCGCCGGCGAAGAAGGCCAGCGCCAGTTGCTTCGACTTGCGCAGTTCGATGCGCTTGGCCTGGGTATTTGCGGTGTTGGATGTTGTGCTCACGCCATTATCCTAGACGAGGCCGGGCGGAATCGGCGCGCCGCAGTCGGGCGCATGCCGCGCCGGGCTACCCATCTTGCGTCGATTTACGATCATTTGCCGCGTTCGCAGTAGAAAACATGGGTATTTTCAGCCATTTGAGGCCTTTTTTGGGCTTGAAGCGCCATCGTCCCTTATACTGTCGCGGACTATTGACAAGGAGGCCACCCCCGCATGGATCACAACATCAGTCTGATCACCACCATCGCTGCCGCCCTCGGGCTCGGCCTGCTGCTCGGCATGCTCGCCGTGCGGCTGCGCCTGCCGGCCCTGGTCGGCTATCTCGCCGCCGGCGTCATCATCGGCCCGGCCACGCCGGGCTTCGTGGCCGACGTCGCGCTGGCTTCCCAGCTGGCCGAGATCGGGGTGATGCTGCTGATGTTCGGCGTCGGCCTGCATTTTTCGCTCGACGACCTGCTCGAGGTGAAAGGCATCGCCCTGCCCGGCGCGGTGCTTCAGATCGCGGTGGCGACCCTGCTCGGCCTCGGTGTCGCCCACTGGTGGGGCTGGGGCATGGGCGCCGGCCTGGTGTTCGGCCTGGCGCTGTCGGTGGCCAGCACGGTGGTATTGTTGCGGGCACTGGAAGACCGCGGCCAGCTCGATTCCTTCAACGGCCGCATCGCGGTCGGCTGGCTGGTGGTCGAAGACCTGGTGACGGTGCTGGTGCTGGTGCTGCTGCCGGCGCTGGCCGGTCCGCTGGGCGGCAAGACCACCGGCGATCCGGACGCGTCGTTGTGGGCCACGCTGGGCTGGACCTTCCTGCAGGTGGGCGCCTTTGTCGCCTTCATGCTGGTGGTCGGGCGCAAGCTGTTCCCGTGGTTCCTGTGGCGCGTGGCCAAGACCGGGTCGCGCGAGCTGTTCACGCTGGCCGTGATCGCGGCGGCGGTCGGCATCGCGTTCGGTTCCTCGCACCTGTTCGGCGTGTCGTTCGCGCTGGGCGCCTTTTTCGCCGGCATGGTGCTGCGCGAATCGGAGCTGAGCCACCGCGCGGCCGAGGAAACCCTGCCGCTGCGCGACGCCTTCTCGGTGCTGTTCTTCGTCTCGGTCGGCATGCTGTTCGACCCGCTCGTGCTGGTCGAGCACCCGCTGCAGGTGCTGGCGGTGCTGGCCATCATCCTGTTCGGCAAATCGCTGGCCGCCTTCGTGCTGGTGCTGGTGCTGCGCTATCCGCTCAACACCGCGCTGACGGTATCGGCCAGCCTGGCCCAGATCGGCGAATTCTCGTTCATCCTGGCGGCGCTGGGGATGTCGCTCGGCCTGCTGCCGGAACTCGGCCAGAACCTGATCCTGGCCGGCGCCATCGTCTCGATCGCGGTGAACCCGGTGATGTTCAAGGCCATCGCGCCGCTCGAGCGCTGGGTGCGCGCCCGCTCGGCACACGCGCGCCACATGGAGCGTTCGCCCGACCCGCTGGCCGAACTGCCGGCCACGGTCACCCACGAGCGCCTGACCGACCAGGTGGTACTGGTCGGTTATGGCCGCGTCGGCCGGCGCATCGCCGAAGAGCTGACGCGCCAGGGCGTCCACTTCGTGGTGGCCGAACAGAACCGCGAGATGGTCGAAGACCTGCGCCGGCGCGACCAGCCGGCGGTGGCCGGTAATGCGGCCGAGCCGGCGGTGCTGATCCAGGCCCATATCGCGCGCGCCGCGATGCTGGTGATCGCGACGCCCGACACATTCCACGTGCGCGCCATGATCGAGACCGCGAAAGTGCTGAACCCCGGCATCAAGGTGCTGGTGCGGACCCACAACGAGGAAGAGGCGCGCCTGCTGCGCGAGGAAACCGGCGGCACGGTGCTGGTGGGCGAGCATGAACTGGCGCGCAGCATGACGCGCCATGTGCTGGAAGGCTTGGCGCACGTCGCCGCCGTCGCGCACTGAGCGGTGCACTGAGCGACGTCTGACCGGTTCGATAAAACAAAAAAACGCCGCGGGATCGCTCCCGCGGCGTTTTTATTTCAAGCTATTTCAAACCGGCCGCTATCAGGCCACGGCTTCCTCGGCACACAGCTTCAGGTTGGCGTGACGCTGGTGCGCCAGGCCGGCCTGCAGGGCATCGTGGTGCTCTTCCAGCAGTGCGAACACGGCATCCTTGGACAGCACGTACTGGTCGAGCAGCGTGTCCTTGATCGCCACGATCACGTCGCGGTAGTCGCGGATCGCATCCAGCGTGTAGCTGTACAGCTCGTCCGACTTCTCTTCGACCTGGCGCAGCGTGTGTTCGCCGCTGGCGTCGTTGCCGAGCTGGCTGTAGTCGATCTTGGCACGCGAGTACATCGACAGGCGGCCGACCATCAGGTTCAGCATCTTGGTGATCTTCTCGATGTCGTTCTGGCTGCCGACCGAGATGCCGCGGGCGCCATAGAACAGCTCTTCCGCCGCCACGCCGCCGTACAGGCCGACCACGTCGCGCTCCAGTTCTTCCAGGGTGCGCAGCGACATGTCTTCACCCGACTGCAGCACATAGCCCAGCGCGCCGATCTTCGACACCGCTTCGGTGCTGATCTTCAGCAGGTGCGACTTTTCCTTCACTTCGGCCAGGCTCATGCCGGCGCGCAGATAGGGATCGATCTGCATGAAGAAGTGGCCCAGTTCGTGCACCGCGATACGCTCGCGCTGCTTGTGCTTCTCGGCGGTGGTGGCACGGTCGGTCAGGCCGATGGTGGCACGCTCGTAGGCACGGAACAGCAGATCCGTATCGATGATCGCTTTTTCCTGGATCGACAGCATCGAGGCGCGTTCGACCACGGTTTCCAGCAGCGCCGGGCTCAGGTTCTGGGTGATTTCCGCGACCTGGTCGAGATCCAAGTTGTTCCAGTCGACCAGGCCGTCCTTCTTCTTGGCCAGGAAGCTGCGCAGCAGTTCGCGCCGCTCGTTCTTGTTCGGCAGGCGGAAGTTGATCTTCACCGAGAAGCGGCGCAGCATCGCCTCGTCCATCTCGGTCGAGGCGTCGTCGAAGTTCGAGGCGATTACCCAGATCACGCCCTGGCCCTTGTCGCTCTTCACGCCGTCCAGCAGGCCCAGCAGGGTGTTGGCGGTGTCGTCTTCCCATTTCTTTTCGCTGCGGCCGCGCGGCATGAACAGGCTCTGGCCTTCATCCAGGAAGATGATGCACTTGCCCTTGGCGCACGCCTTGCGGTACAGGGCGTTCAGGGCCTTGGAACCGCCGCCGACATAGCCCGACTCCAGCGCCGAACCCGAAGCCTGGATCAGCGGGATGTTGAGGCGCTTGGCGAGGTAACCCACCAGCTTGGTCTTGCCGGTACCGGCCGGACCAGTCAGCATGACGTTGAACGGCTTGTCGATATTGTGTTCCTGGTACAGGTCGCGGTTGCGGATCATGTCTTCCAGGTGCAGCACTTCCTGCTTGATGTCTTCCATGCCGATCAGGTCGTCCATGCTGCCTTTCAGCTTGTCCGGGGCGATCATCTGGGCGCCGCCGTTCATGCCGGGGATACCGAACTTCATGAAGTACAGGATCGCCACCAGCACGGTCAGGTCGAGCGCATGGCGCTTCAGGAATTCGATGGCGTTGCTGGCAAAGCCTTCGCCCTCTTCTTCCATCACGGCCTTGTGCGTGTTCAGGAAATCGTCCTTGGCGATCGAATACGGAATCGCGTTCTTGAGCAGGACTTCACGCTCGAGCGACAGGTGCGAGGTGCTCGGCACCTTCACCACGTGCAATTGCGGCGCGTCCTTGAATTTGTAGATATAGCGTGGCGAATCGGACAGCGGCTTGGCCACCAACAGGTAGTCCAGGCGGTCCTTCTGGGCGGCCAGCTGGGTGATTTCGGCGATGTTCTGCGAATGGACGACCGGGGCGGTGTCCTGCGGAATGTCAGCTTTGTAAATTGCCCATCCCGTCAGGATGCCGAGCAGCACCGCAGTCAGGATACGAACGTAGACGTTCTTGAAGGCAATTTGGATTCGAGCGAAATTGGGCATATCGGTACTCTATAAAACAAAAAGGGTGCGATGTACTTTTCATGGGGTCAGCGCCCGGTGTACTCGGGTGGGCTCTGACCCCATCTGATCACGCTTGGTACGGCCTGGATGCAGCGTCGGGTCTTGCTTGCCTTCGTGAAGCCGGCTGGACGTGAAGGCGGCGGTGCGGGACCGCGGGGTGATGCGCAAACATGTGCGTTTGCTAATGTTTCGATGCCGGTAGGCAATAGGTTTAGGGAGACTATACTCGCAAAAAAAAGGGAGGTGTATACCGTGCGCCGAAAAAATCTTGAGTCGCAACATCTGCTATTGATCTGCCATCGCTTTTCCTTGGCTTTTCAATAATCAAACTAAACAAAATACAAAGAATGCCGCGTTTTTTATCTATTTGACAAAGCTCCCCGATACAGCAAATTGCAGTTATTACATTTAAAGAAGATTAATTTCAACAAGCTATGAAAAGCCTGGGCTGTGTAAAGCGAGTCTGATGCGCTGCGTATTTTTTGCTATGCTCAATGAGGCAGCGGTGCACTAGACGCCGGCGCTGAAGGCAACCCTGCCTGCGCCGGAGTACATCGTTGCAGGGCAGGCAGACACTGCGAAGGAATGATCGTGAAAGCTCATGCACTGGCAGCACTCGGTCTATTGCTGTTGTTGTTCGGCGGTGCGGTGCAGGCCGCCATCATCGACCTTGGCGATCTTGCCGATCCCGGCAGCGGCGCTGCCGGCGTGCGCACGGCGGATCTGTCGCCCGCCCCGCACAACCAGCCGGTAAGGCCGCCGACGTCGATGTCCGAACTGCCCGAACCGGAAGTGCTTGCCATGATGCTGGTCGGCCTGGTGCTGATCGGTTACCGGGCCAGCCGCGACAGCAGCGAGAAATTCGAATGAAGAAATGAGGCAAGGCGGCACGGTCGCCGTCATGCAACATAGATGGTGCCGGCTTTGGCGAAATCAAGCCCTGGGGCAATTACGCGGCCGCTGCGCCCGACAGCGCATGCAGCTTGAGCAGCGTGGTCCAGTTGCGCGAGGTGGTCGCGTCGCCCAGTAGCTTGCCAAGCGCCGCTGCCGCCGCGCTATCGAGGATGCCGTCCGGACACCAGACGTAGACGGCGCGCTCGCCCAGCGCCAGCGCACCGGGTCGCCAGTCCTGGTGGCACAGCGTGTCGATCGCCCGCAGCGTGTCTGGCATGGACAGGGGGTCGGACAAAATGAACGTGACCAGGCGCGCATGGTCGGGCGCCTGGTCGAGCAGCGGATTGGCGGCCATGATCGCGGCCAGTTCAGCGCCGTCGAGCACCAGGGTGCGCGCCGCCACGCCGAGCTTGAGCACCAGGGCTTCCTCGATGCCGGCGGCGACCTCGGCCTGCGGCCGCGCCGCCCCGCTGAACACCACGTTGCCGCTGTTGAGGACGCTGCGCACCTCGGTGTAGCCGAGGTCCTCGATGAGTTTGCGCAGGTCGGCCATGGCGATGCGTTTTGCTCGCCCGACATTCACGCCCCTGAGCAGGGCAATGTAGCGTTTGCTGGTCATGGCGCGCATGGTACCTTGCCGCGCGACCGCACGGCACATGCGCACCCTTATATTTTACTTAATTGAGCAGGCCTTCCGCACGCAGCGCCTGCTGCACGGCCGGACGGCTGCCGACGCGCTGCTGGTAGGCAGCCAGGGCCGGCCATGGCGCCAGGTCGAAGTTGACGAAGGCAGCCCAGCCCAGCGCGGTGAACAGGTAGGCGTCGGCCACCGTGAATTGGGAACCCATCAGGAAGTCGCGGCCATCCAGACGCGCCGCGATCCAGCCCAGACGATTACCCAGGTTGCTGCGTGCCGCTTCCTTCGCGTCTTCGGTCGTGTTCGGGCGGAACAGCGGGCCGAAGCCCTTGTGTACTTCGGTCGCGATGAAATTCAGCCATTCGATCAGCTGGTAGCGCTCCAGCGTGCCGTGGGCGGGGACCAGCTGGCGGTCCGGCACCAGGTCGGCGATGAACTGGACGATGGCCGGGCCTTCGGTCAGGACGGTGCCGTCCTTGAGTTCCAGTGCCGGCACATAGCCCTTGCTGTTAATGGTGAGGAAGTCGGTGCCGCCGGCGGTCTGGCGCGCACGGAGGTCGACGCGCTCCAGCGTGAAGTCCAGGCCTGCTTCCTGCAGGACGATGTGGGGAGAAAGCGAGCAGGCGCCGGGGCTGAAATACAGTTTCATGTGAAGTCTCTATCGGTTCGGGATAACGGTCTTTGCAGGGGCAAAGGCGGACGAGAATACAACATATGGGCGCGGTTTGCTGCCGGGCCGATTTCCCTGGCTCACCGTGGATGATAGTATAAATATATTAGTAGGAGGAAATAATGAGTGCAGCTGACCAATCTCCGGCATCCTGTCCCGTGCCATCGGCGGCGCAGCAAGCCCGCTTCGATTACCTGTTCCGCCACCACGTACGCGACGATCCCGCCAACGTGGCGACGCAAGCCTTGCGCCGCTATATGGAAAGCTACCGCCTGGCGGCTGCCGTGGAGGCGGAGAGCCGGCCATGAAGCTCGTACTTGAACAACTGGTCGAGGCGATTCATGACCTGCCCTCGCCGCCGGCGGTCGTGCTGGACCTGCTCGGCACGCTGGAAGACGACGATATCGATATTTCGGTGCTGGCAAAAAAGGTGTCGCTTGATCCGGCCCTGACCGCGAAGACCTTGCGCCTGGCAAATGCCTCGGCCTTCGGTCTGCAGGTCAAGGTCACGACGATCCAGCAGGCGATCACTTTTCTCGGCTTCCAGACCATGCGCAACCTGATTACCGCGGCGGCGGTGACGGGATGTTTTCCGACCGGGCGTTGCCCCGGCTTTAACGACAGGGCCTTCTGGCGCCATGCCAGCGCCAGCGCCGTCTGTGCTCGCGCGTTGGCTCGGCGGATGCGATTCAACCAGGATGTCGCTTTTACGGCAGGCCTGTTACATGATCTGGGTCAACTGGTGCTCGTATGCAGTCATCCCGAGGCCTACAGCGCCGTGCTCGCGTGGCGCCGGCAGCACGATTGCCCCCTGATCGAGGCCGAGCGTGCGGTACTGGGTGTCGACCATGTCGATGCCGGCGTGGCGCTGGCCACCCACTGGCATTTTTCCGACGTCATGCGTCAGGCGATCGCGCGTCACCATGCGCCGGACACGCCCGGCGCCGGCATGCTGGCTGCGATCGTGCACGTGGCCGATGCCATCGTGCATGCACTCGACATCGCCGGTGCCGAGGACGAGCTGGTGCCGCCGGTGTCTGTCGTGGCCTGGGAAGCGATGGGATTGAACGAGGAAGCTTACGGGTACCTGTTCCAGGAGACGAAACGGCAATGCGAGGAAATGTCGGCCATCATGGCGGCGTGATGCCGGATGGCCCGATCATACGGTGACGGAGGGAAGCCTGGGCCGGAAAAACCCAAGCCTCCCGCCGGGTTGCGCCTCAGGCATGACAGAACCGCCTGTCATGCCCTCGGCATTAGTGCGCATAGTTGCCCGACTTGTCGTTGCCTTGCGCTTCCTGGCCTTGCGGCTGGGCTTGCTGTGCAGCTTGCTGGGCAGCCAGTTGCGCAGCTTTTTCTTCTGGCTTCGGGCGGCCTTGGGCGTCCGACAGGCGATACTTGGTGCGGCGGTCGCCCATCAGGTCGCGCAGGTCGCGGATGCTCATGCCGGTCACTTCATGCATGCGGATCAGCAGCGAAGCGCCGACCGGCAGGCGATGGTGACGGATCTTGCTGATGACCGGCGGGGCCACTTCCAGCATGCGCGACAGCGCGGCGTCGTTTTTCAGTTGCATCTTGCCCAGCAGAATATCGAGCAAGTGGTTCGGGTTGTAGCTTTCCTGCGATGACAGTGCGTGATGTGCCATGATTACCTCGTGAGTGGTTAAAATAGTTCCTTTACGAAGTTTCGTTAAGGACCAGTTTTCGTCTACTTAAGTTCCCGGTTCGCGCTTGACAACGCTACCGGACCGCGTGCGCTCCCTAATACACTTCGGATACCTCGAAAAGCCTTTCGGGACCCCAAACTAGCTTCCAGCACGCACTTGCCTTTCGAACAAATTATCAAACTCGTACGAGGGTCCCACCCTCGACCTGAGCACGAAATGCATTGGTCGAAATCAAGCTATCGTCTGGAAAGCTTGTCACATAGTCATTTCAGCACATGGTGACAGATTGTGGCGCACGCAAGAGTTTTTTTGGACAAATTTTTGCAATTGCCTTTGCGCAGGAACTTATTGATTTACAAGAGGAAACTAGTTCGAGTCGCATAGGCAACTTTAAGATAACAGTTGGCAATAAGATTTCAAGAATTAACAATGTAACTGACTGTATCTTTTTTAACTTATAGAAATTATCAATTCCGCGGGACAATTCATACCGGGCGCACGCCGCTTTACCGGGCGACTTTCCGATTTACGGTAAACTGAATCCCACTTGTCAAAGCTTTACGATCAGAACAAGCCTTCATGCAGAAAAAAGTATTCATCAAGACCTTCGGCTGCCAGATGAACGAGTACGACTCGGACAAGATGGCGGACGTGCTGGGCGCCTCCGACGGACTCGTGCGCACCGACACGCCGGACGATGCCGATGTGATCCTGTTCAACACCTGCTCGGTCCGCGAAAAGGCCCAGGAAAAAGTCTTTTCCGACCTCGGCCGCCTGAAGGAACTCAAGCGCGCCAAACCGGAGCTCATCATCGGCGTGGGCGGCTGCGTGGCGTCGCAGGAAGGCGAAGCCATCGTCAAGCGCGCGCCCCACGTCGACATGGTGTTCGGCCCGCAGACCCTGCACCGCCTGCCGCAGATGATCCAGCTGCGCCGCCACACCGGCGCGGCCCAGGTCGACATCAGCTTCCCCGAAATCGAAAAGTTCGACCACCTGCCACCGGCCAAGGTCGACGGCCCGATCGCCTACGTCTCGATCATGGAAGGCTGCAGCAAGTACTGCAGCTACTGCGTGGTGCCCTACACCCGCGGCGAGGAAGTGTCGCGCCGCTTCGAGGACGTGCTGACCGAAGTCGCTGGCCTGGCCGCCCAGGGCGTCAAGGAAATCATGCTACTGGGGCAGAACGTGAATGCCTACCGCGGCACGATGGAGAACGGCGAAGTTGAGCCGCAATTTGCCGACTTTGCCCTGCTGCTGGAGTACGTGGCCGAGATCCCGGGTATCGAGCGCCTGCGCTTCGTGACCAGCCATCCGAAGGAATTCACCCAGCGCCTGATCGACGCCTACGCGAAGATCCCGCAGCTGGTGAACCACCTGTACCTGCCGGTGCAGCACGGTTCCGACCGCATCCTGCAGGCGATGAAGCGCGGCTACACTGGCCTCGAATACAAATCGATCATCCGCCGCATCAAGGCGGTACGCCCGGACATCGCGATCTCGTCCGACTTCATTGTCGGCTTCCCGGGCGAAACCGACGCCGATTTCGAAGCGATGATGAAGCTGGTGGAAGACGTCGGCTTCGACAACAGCTTCAGCTTCATCTTCAGCAAGCGCCCCGGCACGCCGGCCGCCAACCTGGAAGACGACACGCCGCATGACGTGAAACTGGCGCGCCTGCAGCGCCTGCAGGCGCTGATCGACGCCAACACCCGCAAGACCAGCGCCGCGATGGTCGGCACGGTCCAGCGCATCCTGGTCGAAGGGCCGTCCAAGAAGGGCGTCAACGCCGATGGACAGCCCGAACTGCAAGGCCGCACGGAAAACAACCGTGCAGTGAATTTCGCCCCGGGCGCAGCCGGCGACGCGCTGATCGGCCAACTGGTCGACGTGCGCATCACCGAAAGCCTGGATTACAGCCTGCGTGGCGACCTGGTCGCCAGCATTGAGACGATAGCAAAAGCCAGTTGAAAACCCAGACGCCTACCCAGCCTTCGTATTTCGTCCCCGAGCCGCTCGACAACACCCGGCTCGCCCACCTGTGCGGCCCGCTGGACGAGAATTTGCGCCAGATCTCGGCCGCGCTTGACGTGACAATCTTCCGCCGCGGCGAGCGCTTCATCGTCAGCGGCAGCAATGCCGAGCGCGCGGTCGAGCTGCTCGAACGCTTCTATGCCGTGGCCGACAAGGTCGTGCCGATCGAGGAAGTGCAGCTGGCGCTGGTCGAACAGCGTGCGGGCCTGAAGCCGACGATTCCCGAACCGGCCGACGCGCCGAAAAAGGAACCGGGCGCCACCGCATCGGCCGCCGCCGCGACCGCCGCCGCGTCCGCCGAGAATGGCGACGCGGCCGCCTCCGACGACGAACTGGTCAGTCCGACGCTGAAGACCCGCCGCACCGACCTGCGCGGCCGCACGCCGCACCAGATCCAGTACCTGAAGGCGGTGCTGGAGCACGACATCAGCTTCGGCATCGGCCCGGCCGGTACCGGCAAGACCTATCTGGCGGTGGCGTGCGCGGTCGATGCGCTCGAGCGCGATGCGGTGAAGCGCATCATCCTGACCCGCCCCGCCGTGGAAGCCGGCGAGCGCCTCGGCTTCCTGCCGGGCGACTTCGCGCAAAAGGTCGACCCCTACCTGCGCCCGCTGTACGACGCGCTGTACGACCTGCTCGGCTTCGACCGCACCCAGAAGCTGTTCGAGAAACAGGTGATCGAGATCGCGCCGCTGGCCTTCATGCGCGGCCGCACGCTGAACCACGCCTTCGTGATCCTGGACGAAGCCCAGAACACGACGGTCGAACAGATGAAGATGTTCCTGACCCGTATCGGCTTCGGCAGCAAGGCCGTGGTCACCGGTGACATCACCCAGGTCGACCTGCACAAGACCCAGCGCAGCGGCCTGGCCGACGCGATGCACGTGCTGAAGGATACCCGCGGCATCGCATTCTCCCACTTCTCCAGCGCCGACGTGGTGCGCCATCCGCTGGTGGGCCGCATCGTCGACGCCTATGAAAAGGCGGCATCGATCCAGGAGATCGGCGCCCTGCCCAAAACCGCAACCGTGACCCGAAATGCAAGAAAAAAAACATAATCTCGACCTCGATGTCCAGTACCCGGATACCCGCCTGGAAGCCGACATCACGCCCGCGATGATTGAACGCTGGGTGCAAGCCTCGCTGCTCGGCCCGGCCGAACTGGCGATCCGCTTCGTCGACGCCGAAGAAGGCCGGAGCCTGAACAAAGAGTATCGCGGCAAGGATTACGCGACCAACGTCCTCACCTTCGCCTATAACGAAGGCGAGGAAATCGCCGACGACGAACCGACCCAGGCCGACATCGTGCTGTGCACCGACGTGCTGCAGCGCGAAGCCGACGAGCAGAAGAAGACGGTCGAGGAACACGTGGCGCACCTGGTGGTGCACGGCGTGCTGCATGCGCAGGGCTTCGACCACGAGAACGATGAAGAGGCCGAGGAGATGGAGCAGCTGGAGCGCGACATCATGGAGGCCTTGTCGTATCCGGATCCTTACGCCGAGTACGAATAAATCGGCATGACGTAGACCTTGGGCCCCTGCCTGCGCAGGGGCGACGGTTTCACGGTTCCGGATCCGCAATATCTGCATCACCGTGCACCTGGACTACGTCGCCCCTGCGAAGGCAGGGGCCCGAGTGGCTTTTAAAGCTTCAAGCTTTTTTAAGCTGCTCCCCGATCGGCAGCTTGCGCACCCGCTTCCCGGTCGCCGCAAACACCGCATTCGCCAGCGCCGGCGCAATCCCCGCCGTCCCCGGTTCGCCGATCCCGCCCGGCTCGTCGCGGCTGTTCACGATATACACCTCCACCGCCGGCGCCTCGTTCATGCGCATCACCCGGTAATCGCCGAAGTTGGTCTGCTGCACCTTGCCCCCGTCCAGCGTGACCTGCCCCCACAGCGCCGCACTGGCGCCGAACACGATGCCGCCCTCCATTTGCGCGACGATGGTATCCGGGTTGATGTTCTGGCCGCAATCCACCGCACACACCACCCGGTGCACGCGCACGTCGCCGTCGGCGCCGACCGAGACTTCCGCCACCTGCGCCATGTAGCTGCCGAAGGCGAACTGGGTCGATACCCCGCGTCCCATCTTGCGGCCGGCGATCGGGCGCAGCGGCTTGCCCCAGCCTGCCTTGTCCACCGCCAGGTTCAGCACCGCCAGCGTGCGCGGCGATTTTTGCAATAACGAACGCCGGAACGCGACCGGGTCGGTCTTGCTCGCATACGCCAGTTCGTCGATGAAGCTCTCGACCACGAACACGTTGTGGGTCGGACCGACGCCGCGCCAGAACGCGGTGGCCAGGCCCGCCGGTTCGTGGCGCACGTATTCCACGCGCATCGCGGGAATGCTGTACTGCAGGTCGGCCGCGCCTTCCACCGCATCCGGATCGACCCCGTTCTTGACCGCCGGCGGCGCGAAGCGCGCCATGATCGAGGACCCGGTGACGCGGTGGAACCACGCGACCGGCATGCCCTTGTCGTCGATCCGGGCCGACAGCCGGTCATAATAATAGGGGCGGTACATGTCGTGCTGCATGTCCTCCTCGCGCGTCCAGATGACTTTCAGCGGACCCTTGGCCAGCTTGGCCAGCGCCACCGCCTGGATCACGTTGTCGACTTCGAGCCGGCGTCCGAAGCCGCCGCCGATATAAAAATTGTGCACCTGGACTTTCTCGACCGGCACCCCGGCCACCTTGGCCGCCGCGCCCTGGGCCAGCGCCGGCACCTGGGTGCCGACCCACAGGTGGCATTCGCCGTTGCGCAGGTCGACCGTGCAATTCATCGGTTCCATGGTCGCGTGCGCCAGGAACGGCAGTTCGTAGATGGCGTCGATGCGGCGGCCATCCTGCTGTCCGAGTACCTTCAGCGCATCGCCGTCATTGCGGGCGACGGCGCCGGTGCCTTCCGATACCTTTGCCATGTCGGCCACGATGGATGCCGTGCTGACCTTGCCGTTGGCGCCGTCGTCGAAGCGCGGCGCTGCGGCCGCCAGGCCCTGTTTCGCGGCCCAGAAGTTGTCGGCGACGACCGCCACCGCGCCTTCCAGGCGCAGCACCTGGCGCACGCCCTTGACCGCCATCGCCTTCTGCTCGTCCACCGCCGCCACCTTCCCGCCCAGCACCGGCGACGCCGCCACCGCCGCGATGCCCATGTCGGGCAGGCGCGCGTCGATGCCGAACTGCGCCGAACCGTCGGTCTTGGCGGCCGAGTCGAGACGCTTCTGCGAGGTGCCGATCAGGGTGAAGTCGGCCGGGTTCTTGAGTTTCACGGTGGCCGGGAAGCTCAGCTTGGAGGCGGCCTCGGCCACTTCGCCGAAATGCGCCGAACGGTTTGACGCCTCATGGCGGATGGTGCCGCCCACGACCTTCAGCTCGCCCGGGTCGACGTTCCAGTTCTTGGCGGCCGCCTGCACCAGCACCGTGCGCACCTTGGCGCCGGCTTCGCGCAGCGGCTTCCAGGCGGCGCGCACCGAGGTCGAGCCGCCGGTCACCTGGCCGCCCAGCAGGGCGTCGGCGTACAAGCTGTTGTTGGCCGGCGCCTGTTCCAGCTTCACCTTGGTGAGGTCGGCGCCGAGTTCCTCGGCCAGCAGTTGCGGCATCGAGGTGAAGGTGCCCTGCCCCATTTCCACCTTGTGGATGATCAGGGTGACGATGCCTTCGCGGTCGATGCGGATGAAGGCGTCGTGCGCCAGGCCCGGCGCGTCGCCGCTGGCGGCGGTGGCGGCTTGGCCGACGGCTTTCTCGGGCGGGGCTTCCTTGCGGTCGCTTTCGGGCTTCTTGCCGCAGCCGAACAGCGAGAAGCCGAACACCAATCCGCCGCCGGCGACGGCGCCGGCTTTCAACAATCCCCGGCGCGAGGTGGACAGCGGCACATCCTTTTGTGGTTCTCTGGTCATGTCGGTCTCCTCGCTCAGGCAGCTGCAATCTTGATGGCCTTGCGGATCCGGCCATAGGTGCCGCAGCGGCAGATGTTGCCCGCCATCGCATTGTCGATGTCGGCGTCGTTCGGCTTCGGCGTCGCGTGCAGCAGGGCCGTGGCCGACATGATCTGGCCGGACTGGCAATACCCGCACTGCACGACGTCGATCTGGCGCCAGGCCTGCTGCACCTTGGCGCCGACCGGATCGTTGCCGATCGCCTCGATGGTCGTGATCTTCTTGCCGGCCGCGCTTGAGACCGGCGTCACGCAGGAACGGATCGCCTGGCCGTCCAGGTGCACGGTGCAGGCGCCGCACAGGGCGACGCCGCAGCCGAACTTGGTGCCGGTCAGGCCGAGCACGTCCCGCAGGGCCCACAGCAGGGGCATGTCGTCGGGGACGTTGAGATTGGTGGTGGTGCCATTGACGTTCAGGGCAGGCATGGGGCGAGTCTCCTTGTCTATTAGATGACGCACGAATAATGAACAACGTGACAAGCATAACGCGCTTGCCGGAAGGCCGCTCGGCACTGTGGTTTTACTCACACGGACTGCATAAAAAACAGGCATTCTGACTTTTGGTGTATCCTAACGCCCATCGCAACAACGGCTTTACGCCAACTATGCCCGAGCACCCTTCTGACGTCCGCACGGACGGCAAAACCCACCGGTCGCTGTTTGAACGGCTGACCGCACTGATCTCCCCTGAGCCCGAAAATCGCGCCGAGCTGCTCGAAGTCCTGCACGACGCCCATGAACGCAACCTGATCGACGCCGACGCCCTCTCCATGATCGAGGGCGTGTTCCAGGTATCCGATTTGTCGGTGCGCGACATCATGGTGCCGCGCTCGCAGATGGACGTCATCGACATCACCAAGCCGATCGAGGAATGGCTGCCCATCGTGCTGGAAACCGCGCACTCGCGCTTCCCGGCCATCGAGGGCGAGCGCGACAAGGTGGTCGGCATCCTGCTGGCCAAGGACCTGCTGCGCTACTACGCGGAAGAGTCCTTCGACGTGCGCGACATGCTGCGCCCGGCGATCTTCATCCCGGAGTCGAAGCGCCTGAACGTGCTGCTGCGCGACTTCCGCGCCAACCACAACCACATGGCCATCGTCGTCGACGAATACAGCGGCGTGGCCGGCCTGATCACGATCGAGGACGTGCTGGAACAGATCGTCGGCGACATCGAGGACGAATACGACTTCGACGAGGAAGAAGACAACGTCCTCTCGATCAAGGAAGGCCAGTTCGGCCCGCGCTGGCGCGTCAAGGCGCTGACCGAGATCGACCAGTTCAACGAAGAGATCGGCGTCGACCTCCCGGAAGACGACGTCGACACCATCGGCGGCCTGGTCGCCAGCCACCTGGGCCGCATGCCGCACAAGGGCGAGGTATTCGACCTCGAGAACCTGCGCTTCGAGGTGCTGCGTGCCGACGCGCGGCAGATCCATGTGCTGCTGGTCGAGAAGATTCCGGTATCGGAAGACGAGCACGACTAGACACCGAACACCGTTGCACACCACCCCGTCGCCCCTGCGGAGGCAGGGGCCCAAGTTGCAGGCAGACCGCATCACTTGGGCCCCTGCCTCCGCAGGGGCGACGAGCTAACGACATTGGACCCACGCTTGATCCTGCGCCGCCCAACCAAGACTGCCACCGCCCCCGACCCGGCGCTGCGCGGCACCCGCCCCTCCCTCAAGGCCCTCGTTCTTGCCGCCATCGCCGGCGGCCTGAGCCTGTTCTCCTTCGACCCCTTCGGCTGGTGGCCATTGCAGTTCCTGGTGCTGGCCTGGCTGTTCTACCAAGTCGGCATGGGCAGCTCGGTCAAGCGCGCCACCTTCCTCGGCTGGGCCTTCGGCTTCGGCTGGTCGGTGGCCGGCATGCACTGGCTGTACATCGCGATCACCCGTTTCGGCGGCCTGCCGGCCGTGCTGGGCGCGATCGCGATCGCCCTGCTCGGCCTGTACATGGGCCTGTTCGGCGCCCTGGCGACCGGCCTGTCCACCTGGCTGCGCAAGCGCTGGTCGCTGCCGGTCCCCGCCTTCTTGCTGCTGGTGCTCCCTGTCCTGTGGGGCGTGTCGGAATGGATGCGCGGCTGGGTGTTCACCGGTTTTCCCTGGGCCGCATCCGGCTATGCGCACAACGTGGCGCCGCTGGGCGGCTTCGCGCCGCTGGTCGGCGTGTACGGCATCGGCGTGCTGGTGGCGCTGTGCGCGTCCTGCCTGGTGATGCTGACCCAGCGCCACAAGATGCCGGCGCTGGCGCTGTTCGGCGCGCTGCTGGTGGCCGGCGGCCTGCTGCGCCAGGTCGAATGGACGCACCCGAGCGGCCAGCCGATCACGGTGCGCCTGCTGCAGGGAAACATCCGCCAAGATGAAAAATTCGCCGCCGAATACCTGGGCGAGATTTTGGTGCGCTACCGCGACATGCTGACCGCCGCCCCGGCCGACCTGATCGCCGCGCCGGAAACCGCGATCCCGGTATTCCCGCACCAGCTGCCGCGGGGCTACCTGGGCACCTTCAACGATTTCGCCGCCCGCAGCGGCAGCTACTATTTATTTGGCATCCCGCTGGCGAACAACGCCGCCGATTACGCCAACAGCGTGGCCGGCATCGGTCCGCAGGGCCAGGCCTACCGCTACGACAAGCACCACCTGGTGCCCTTCGGCGAATTCATCCCGACCGGCTTCCGCTGGTTCACCAACCTGATGCAGATCCCGCTGGGCGACTTCACGCGCGGGGCGGCGGTGCAGGCGCCGTTCCCGGTGAAGGACCAGCTGGTGCTGCCGAACGTCTGCTACGAAGACGTGTTCGGCGAAGAGATCGCCAAGCAGTTGCGCGACGCGCCGCGTCCCGCCACGCTGCTGCTGAACGTGTCGAACCTGGCCTGGTACGGCGAATCGGTGGCGATCCCGCAGCACCTGCAGATCTCGCGCATGCGCTCGCTGGAAACCGGGCGCCCGATGCTGCGCGCGACCAACAACGGCGCCACCGCCATCATCGACGGCCGCGGTAACGTGCAGCAGCAGATTCCGTACTACCGCCAGGACGTGCTGGCCGCGCGCGTACAAGGCATGGCCGGCATGACGCCCTACATCCGTTGCGGCAACCTGCTGTTCCTGGGCCTGGGTGTGCTGGCCCTGGCCGGCGCCTGGCTGGCCGGACGGCGCCGGCGCCGGGCCGACGCATGAAATCGGGCCGGCCCCGCCGAATAAAATCGTGGGTCGCACCGCCGATTCACGATTCCATGTCGATCCCGCCTATAAAAACCGCTAAAATTGGTGTTTTAGCAAACTCACCGTGTTCGCGACCTGTGCGCGCGAAGCCTTTAGCTCGAAGCCCAAAGATGCTCACATTCCAACAAATCATTCTGACGCTGCAAACCTACTGGGACAAGCAGGGTTGCGCCCTGCTCCAGCCGTACGACATGGAAGTCGGCGCGGGCACCTTCCACACCGGCACCTTCCTGCGCGCGATCGGACCGGAGCCGTGGCGCGCCGCCTACGTGCAGCCGTCGCGTCGCCCGAAAGACGGCCGCTACGGCGAAAACCCGAACCGCCTGCAGCACTATTACCAGTACCAGGTGGTCCTGAAGCCGGCCCCGGAAAACATCCTCGACCTGTACCTCGGGTCGCTGCAAGCCCTTGGACTGGACCTGAAGAAGAACGACGTGCGCTTCGTCGAGGACGACTGGGAAAGCCCGACGCTGGGCGCCTGGGGCCTGGGCTGGGAAGTCTGGCTGAACGGCATGGAAGTCACCCAGTTCACCTACTTCCAGCAGGTCGGCGGCCTCGATTGCAAGCCGGTGCTGGGCGAGATCACCTACGGCATCGAACGCCTGGCGATGTACCTGCAGGGTGTGGAAAACGTGTACGACCTGGTATGGACCGAGTGGGAAGAAAACGGCGAGAAGAAGTCGCTGTCCTACGGTGACGTGTTCCACCAGAACGAGGTCGAACAATCGACCTACAACTTCGAGCACTCGAACACCGACCTGCTGTTCCAGGCCTTCGGCAACCACGAGAGCGAAGCCAAGCGCCTGATCGAGCTGGCGCTGACGCTGCCGGCCTACGAGCAGATCATGAAGGCCTCGCACAGCTTCAACCTGCTGGACGCGCGCGGCGCGATCTCCGTCACCGAGCGCGCCGCCTACATCGGCCGCGTGCGCACGCTGTCGCGCCTGGTCGCCCAGGCTTATTACGATTCGCGCGAGAAGCTGGGCTTCCCCATGCTGCCGAAAACCGCCGAAGCCAAAGCCGCCTAAGAACAGAATAGAACGAACATGAACCAGACCTTACTTGTCGAATTGCAGACCGAAGAGCTGCCGCCGAAGGCGCTCGTGAAACTGGGCGCCGCCTTTGCGAACGGCATCGCCAACGGACTGAAAGCACGTGGCTTCCTCGACGACGACAGCGTCGTCAGCGCCTGGTCCACCCCGCGCCGCCTGGCCGTGTCGATTACCAAAGTGCGTGCCACCTCGCCCGATAAAACCATCCGCGAAAAAGTGCTACCGGTAAGCGTCGCCCTGGACAAGGACGGCAACCCGACCGCGCCGCTGGCCAAGAAGCTGGCCGCGCTCGGTTTCCCCGATCTGCAGGTAGCCGACCTCGAACGCGCCCAGGACGGCAAGGCCGAAAGCTTCTTCTACACCCACACCGCCCCGGGCAGCGCCCTGGCGTCCGGCCTGCAGCCGGTGCTGGAAGAATCGGTGGCCAAGCTGCCGATCCCGAAGGTGATGAGCTACCAGCGCCCGGACGGTGCCACCGTGCAGTTCGTGCGTCCCGTGCACTCGCTGCTGGCGCTGCACGGCGCCGATGTGGTCCCGCTGTCGCTGCTCGGCCTGGAAGCCGGCCGTAGCACCCTCGGCCACCGCTTCCTGTCGGACGGACAATCCTTCGACGTGGCCGATGCCGACACCTATGACGACCTGCTGAAGACCCGCGGCAAGGTGGTCGCCTCCACCGAGGAACGCAAGGAAGCGATCCGCACCCAGCTGCTGGCCAAGGCCGGCGGCGACCAAGTCCTGATGCCGGAATCGCTGCTCGACGAAGTGGCGGCGCTGGTCGAATGGCCGGTGGTCTACGAATGCAAGTTCGAGGACGCGTTCCTGTCGGTGCCGCAGGAATGCCTGATCCTGACCATGCAGACCAACCAGAAGTACTTCGCGCTGACCGACAGCGCCGGCAAGCTGCGTTCGCGCTTCCTGATCGTGTCCAACCTGGAGACCGACGATCCGAGCGCCATCGTCGGCGGCAACGAGCGCGTGGTGCGCCCGCGCCTGTCGGATGCCAAGTTCTTCTTCGAGCAGGACAAGAAGAAGACCCTGGCTTCGCGCCTGCCGCAGCTGGCCAACGTGGTCTACCACAACAAGCTGGGCACCCAGGCCGAGCGTACCCAGCGCGTCACCCGCCTGGCCGGCGCCATCGCGGCGCGCCTCGGCTACGACGTGCAGCTGGCCGAGCGCGGCGCCCAGCTGGCCAAGGCCGACCTGCTGACCGACATGGTCGGCGAGTTCCCCGAGCTGCAGGGCATCATGGGCACCTACTATGCCCGCAACGACAACGAACCCGAAGAAGTCGCGCTGGCCGCCTCCGAGCACTACCAGCCGCGCTTCTCGGGCGACGCCCTGCCCTCGACCAACACCGGCCTGGTGGTGGCGTTGGCCGATAAACTGGAAACCCTGGTCGGCATCTGGTCGATCGGCCTGCAGCCGACCGGCGAGAAGGACCCGTTCGCGCTGCGCCGCCACGCGCTGGGCGTGATGCGCATGCTGGTCGAGAAGCGCCTGCCGCTCGGCATCGCCGACCTGCTGCGGCAAGCCGCCGCCGTGTTCGAAGGCCAGGCCGGCTTCAAGGACCCGACCCAGGAGGTGACCGCCTTCATGCTGGACCGCCTGCGCGGCCTGCTGCGCGACCGCGGCTTCTCGCCGAACGAGGTGGAAGCGGTGCTGGCGCAGAATCCGGACCGCGTCGACGACGTGGTGCAGCGTCTGGAAGCGGTGCAGGCCTTTGCCGCGCTGCCGGAAAGCGCATCGCTGGCCGCCGCCAACAAGCGCATCACCAACATCCTGAAAAAGAACGAGGAAGCGCTGGCCCAGGCAAGCAGCGTCGATCCGGCCCTGCTGCAGGACGAAGCGGAAAAGACCCTGTTCGCCGCCGTCACGCGGGTGCAGCCGGAAGTCGATGCCGCCTTCGCAAGCGGCGACTTCGGTGGCACGCTGAAGACCCTGGCCCAGCTGCGCGACGCGGTCGACGCCTTCTTCAACGACGTGATGGTGATGGCCGAGGACGTGGCGCTGCGTAACAACCGCCTGGCCCTGCTGCAGCGCCTGCACGCGCTGATGAACCGCGTGGCCGACATCTCCAAGCTGGCGGCATAAGCGGAACGCACCATGAAGCTGATCATCCTCGATCGGGATGGGGTCATCAACCAGGACTCCCCCGATTTCATTAAGTCGCCGGCCGAGTGGATCCCGATCCCGGGATCGCTCGAGGCGATTGCACGCCTGAACCAGGCCGGCTACCGCGTCGTCATCGCCTCGAACCAGTCGGGCATCGCGCGCGAACTGTTCGACATGACGACGCTGAACGCGATCCACCAGAAGATGCACGGGGCGGCGCAGCTGGTCGGCGCCGACATCGATGCCATCTTCTTCTGCCCGCACGCGGCGATCGACAACTGCGACTGCCGCAAGCCCAAGGCCGGCATGTTCGAGGAGATCAGCAAGCGCTTCAAGGTCGGCCTGAAGGGCGTGCCGACCGTCGGCGACTCGCTGCGCGACCTGCAGGCCGGCTTCATCAGCGGCTGCCTGCCCTACCTGGTGTTGACCGGCAAGGGCGAAAAGACGCTGGAGACCGGCGGCCTGCCACCCGGGACGCAGGTCTTTTCCGACCTCGCCGCGATGGTTGCCGCGTTCCTGAAATCCCCCACGGCCAGCCAGGCCGGCTGAATCACCCTCTGTCGGAGACCGTTCTTGCGTACCGCCACCCTGTTTTTGCGCTCTTTGCTATTCACGATCATCATGGTGGCCGCCACCGTCGTCTGGGCCTGCGTGTGCTTCCTGGCCGCGCCGTTCCCGTACAACACGCGCTTCTGGGTGACCTCGCGCTGGAACGTCTTCATCATCTGGTGCGCGCGCGTCATCTGCGGCATCCGCTACCAGTTCAAGGGCTACGACAACCTGCCGTCGGGCCCGACCGTCCTGCTGTCGAAGCACCAGTCGGCATGGGAAACCATCTTCCTGCTGCCGAACATGACGCACCCGCTGGTGTTCGTCTTCAAGAAGGAAATCCTCTACATCCCGTTCTTCGGCTGGGCCATGGCGCTGCTGCGCATGATCCCGATCGACCGCAAGCGCGGCAAGCGCGCCTTCGCCGACGTGGTCCGCCACGGCAAGCGGCGCCTGGCCGACGGCCAGTGGATCATCATGTTCCCGGAAGGGACCCGCATCCCGGTCGGCGAGAAAGGCACCTACAAGAGCGGCGGTACCCGCCTGGCAATCGCGACAGGTGCAACTGTCGTGCCGATCGCGCATAATTCAGGTGAGTGCTGGCCGAAGGGCTCGTTCATCAAACGTCCGGGCCTGGTCACCGTCTCGATTGGCAAGCCGATATCGCCTGAAAACCACACTCCCGACAGCCTGATGCAAGAGGTCGAAAATTGGATAGAATCGGAAATGCGCGTCATTTCGCCCCACGCCTACAAAGGTACCTGAACGAATTGGGCGCGCGGACCAAAGCACCATCTTCATCGCAGCCCACCATGACCTCCCCGCAGAACGACGCGCAACAGCTGGAAATGTTCCAGGACATGTTCGCAGCCCTGAAGTCGCCGGCCCCGCCGGCGGCGGCACCACCCGCTCCACAAAGCTATGCCCCCCCGGCGCCGCTGTTCAAGGCGCCGTCTACACCGACCCGCAGCCTGCCGGCGCCGCCGGTCGGCCCGAACGACCCGCCGCTGCAGAAGATCCAGCTCGGCTCCCACACCGTCCACTACGCGCTGCGCCGCTCGGCGCGCCGCTCGCACGGATTCATGATCGACGACGACGGCCTGCGCGTGACCTCGCCGCGGCGTTCCAGCCATGCCGACATCGAGAGCGCGATCCGCGCCAAGCAGGGCTGGATCCTGACCAAGCTGTTCGAACGCGGCGAACGGCGCGTCATGCGCGCCCAACGCGCGCCGGTGGAATGGGTCGACGGTGCCCGGCTGCCCTACCTGGGCGGCGACATCACCCTGCGCCTGCAGGGAGCGGCGCGCAGCCACTGCGTGTTCGATGCCGAGGCGCGCACCCTGAACGTCGGCGTGACGCCCGGCCTGTCCGAATGGCAGCTGCGCGAACGCGTCAAGCGCTGGTTCCAGGACGAGGCGCGGCGCCTGTTCGGCGAACGCCTCGACCTGTACGCGCCGCGCGTTGGCGTCAGCTATAACGCGTATGCGATTTCCTCGGCCGGTACGCGCTGGGGATCGTGCACGGTGGCCGGCAACATCCGCCTGAACTGGAAGCTGGTGCACTACCCGCTGGCGCTGCTCGACTACGTGGTGGTGCACGAACTGGCGCACCTGCGCGAAATGAACCACAGCCCGCGTTTCTGGGCCGTGGTCGGCGAGGTGTTCCCGGATTACGACGGCGCCAAGGCGGCGCTCAAGAAGCGCTCGGTCGAGATGCCGGTATTATTTCCAGAGGAGTGAACGCCCGATCCGCGCGGATTGCGCGGATCAAGCGGCGCCGCGGAACTGCAGCTCGCCGGCGGCGCGCGCCGCGGCGATGACTTTCATTGCCTCGACCTCGGCACCACTCAGGCAGCGGAACGGGATCGGCAGCGTGCCGCGCTTGAGCACCATCATGAAGCCCTTGGAATAGGTGCGGATGCGGCTCACGTCGTTCCAGTCGATCAGCGACACGCCGGTGTCGCTAGTGCGCACGATGCCGTGCTGGTCGATCGCGAATTCGTAGGTGCGGCGCCCGCGGCGCAGCAGGATGAAGTGCAGCGCCGCCGACAGCGTGCTCTTGGTGCGCAGGTAGAAACCGAGCGGCCAACGGATGTGGCGGCGGCGGATCAGGTAGCCGCCGTGCTCCCACATGAAACCCAGGTATTCGAACAGAGTATAACGGACCCAGAAATGCAGTTCTTGGGAGGCGGCCGGCGGATGCACGACCGGGATCGCCGCCGCCGGCATCGCATCGGCACCGAGATCGGCGGCGTGCGGGTGTTCCATGAGCACGGCGTCGGCTTCGGCGCCGCCGCCCCCTCGCGTGCGATGAGACCACAACATGTCCATCCCCTTTCGTTCTTTATACTAAAGGTATGGTAGCAAAAGCTAGTCAATAAATCGTTGCAAGAGTTCAACAGTGCGCGCCGTCGCGCCACGATGCTTGCCGGCGAAAGACAGTGCCCGCGCACCCATGGCGGCACGGCGCGCATCGTCCTGCAGCAGATCGGCGGCTTCGCGCAGCAAGGCATCGGCGTCCGTCACGCGCAGCGCGCCGCCGGCGGCCACCGCTTCCTCGGTCGCCTGCAGGAAGTTGAAGGTGTGCTGGCCAACCAGCACCGGCTTGCCGAGGGCGCAGGCTTCGATCAGGTTCTGGCCGCCCAGCGGCAGCAGGCTGCCGCCGATGTAGGCGCAGTCGCAGGCCGCGTAGTAGGCGAACATCTCGCCCATCGAGTCGCCCAGCAGCACGTCAGCCTCTAACTGCGCCGCCTCGCCCCGGTCCGGCAGGCTGGAGCGGCGCGCCAGGCGCAATCCGCGCTCTTCCACCAAGCGCGCCACGTCGTCGAAGCGCTGCGGATGGCGCGGCACCAGCAGGAGCAGCATGCCCTGGGGGCGCGCCGTGCGCAGGAAGGCGTCCAGGATCAGCGCTTCCTCGCCTTCGCGGGTGGAGGCGCACAGCAGCACCGGACGGGCGGCGAAGCGCGCGCGCAGCATGGCGCCGGTCTGCAGCGCGGCTTGCGGCGGCACCACGTCGAACTTGATGCTGCCGGTGACGGCGACGTCGGGGGCGCCGAGGGAGCGGATGCGCGCGGCGTCGGCCTCGGTCTGGGCCGCCGCCAGCGTGATCCCGCGCGCCGCTTCCATCATCAGGCCGCCGAAGCGCCGGCCGCGCTCGAGCGAACGCTCGGACAGGCGCGCATTCACCAGCGCCACCGGGATGCCGTAGGCGCCGCAGGCCGCGATCAGGTTCGGCCACACCTCGGTCTCCATCAGGATGCAGATCTTCGGCGTGTAGTGATGCAGGAAGCGGCCGACCATGAAGCCGGTGTCGTAAGGCAGGTAGGACTGGATGACGCGCCCGTGCTTCTTGAACAGCGCCTCGCCGGTGGCACGTCCGGTAGGCGTCATGTGGGTCAACAGGATGCGGCAGTCGGGCCAGCGCGCCAGCAGCATCTCGACCAGCGGCTCGGCGGCGCGGGTCTCGCCGACCGACACCGCGTGCACCATGATCGTCAGGCGCGCGCTCGCGCCATGCCTGGGCCTGCGTCCGTAGAAGCCGAGGCGCTCGCCCAGGTGCAGGCGGTAGCCCGGCTCCTTGCGCCCGCGCCACCACAAGCGGCCCAGCACGAGCGGCAGCGCCAGCCACCAGAGAATCGAATACAAAAGAGCGTAGAAAAAGTGCATCTCAAACCTGTTGCAATAATCCGCGCGCCGCGGCCACGACCTGCTCGACCGTCGGGGGCGCGCCGGTATCGCCGAGGTTGACGATGCGCGGCGACCAGTTGCCCTCGGTCTTCCAGCGCGGCGAATCGCAATAGATCTCGACCGTGGGCCGGACAAAAGCGGCGGCGATGTGGGTCAGGCCGGTATCGACGCCGACCGCCAGCGCGGCGTGGCGCGCCAGTTCCACCGCATCCATCATCGACAGCTTCGGCAGCACGCGCGCATTCGGCAGGGCCGCGGCCAGTGCCTCGGCCTCCTGCTGTTCACGCGGCGAACCCCAGGGCAGGAGGATGGGCAGCGGCGCCAATGCCCGGCCCAGCGCGATCCAGTGAGCGGGCGCCCACTTCTTGGCATCGCGCGCGGTGCCGTGGAAGAAAACCGCGTAATCGCCGGCCGGCATCCAGTCCGGACGCGCGGCCGACGGTGGCGGGAGACCGAAGTCGGGGGGAGAGTCGACCGTATAGCCGAGCGCCGCGGCCACCACCTGGCGTCCGCGCGCGACCGCGTGGGTACGCGGCTCGACCGCGATGCTGCGGGTATGGAACACGCGCGAGATGCCTTCGTAGCCGGAATCCTCGGTGCCGTTGGCCAGGCCGATCTTCTGCCCGCCGGGCCGCACGCGCGCGGCGGCCATGATGATGCCGGTCTTGATCAGGCCCTGGGTATCGAACACGTAGTCGTACTGTTCGGCCCGCAGGTCGCGGAAAAAGCCGCGCAGCTCGGCGCGCACGGCCGCGTCGCCGAGTCCCTTTTTCCAGCGCCGCAGGGCGAACGGAATGACCTTGCGCACCATCGGATTCAGGCGCACCAGGCTGACGTAGCCCTCTTCCACTACCCAGTCGACCTGGGCGCCCGGGTGGTGGCGCAGGATATCGGCCACCAGCGGCAGGTTATGCAGCACGTCGCCGAGCGACGATACCCGGACCAGCAGGATCTTCATTGTTAATGCGTCATCGTTGACAGACTGGAGCGCGGTTTCAGAACGGCAGGTGGGCATCCGGCTTGGCGGCCAGGATCACGCGCGCGAATTCCTTCTGGATGCGGTCCAGCGCTTCCGGATTCTCGCCTTCGAAACGCAGCACCACCACCGGCGTGGTGTTGGAACCGCGCGCCAGGCCGAAGCCGTCCGCATACTCCACGCGCAGGCCGTCGATGTCGACCACGCGCTCGGCGCCCGGGAATTCGGCGTTGGCGCGCAGCTTGTCGATCAGCGCGAAGTTCTCGCCTTCCTGCAGGTGCAGGTGCAGTTCCGGGGTGCTGGACGCCTGCGGCAGGGCGTTCAGCAGGCTCGAGGGATCGGCTTCGCGGGTCAGGATCTCGAGCAGGCGTGCGCCGGTGTATAGGCCATCGTCGAAGCCAAACCAGCGGTCCTTCCAGAAAATGTGGCCGCTCATCTCGCCGCCCAGCGGGGCGCCGGTTTCCTTGAGCTTGGCCTTGACCAGCGAGTGGCCGGTCTTCCACATCAGCGGGCGGCCGCCGTGCTCGGCGATCCACGGGCCGAGGTGGCGCGTGCACTTGACGTCGTACAGGATCTCGGCGCCCGGGTTGCGCGACAGGACGTCGGCTGCGAACAGCATCATCTGGCGGTCCGGGAAGATGATCTGGCCATCCTTGGTGACCACGCCCAGGCGGTCGCCGTCGCCGTCGAAGGCGAGGCCGATCTCGGCGTCGGACGTCTTGAGCTTCTCGATCAGGTCCTGCAGGTTTTCCGGGTGTGCCGGATCCGGATGGTGGTTCGGGAAGTGGCCGTCGACCTCGCAGAACATTTCGATGACCTCGCAGCCCATCGCGCGGAACAGGTCGCCCGCGAAGGCGCCGGCCACGCCGTTGCCGGCATCGACCGCGATCTTGATCGGACGCGCGATCTTGACGTCGCCGGCGATGCGCTGGATATAGGCGTCGCGGATGTCGTGGGTCGAATAGGCGCCTGCGCTGGCGGCTGGCGTGAAATCGTCGCGCTCGATCGTCTGGTACAGACCCTGGATCGCGTCGCCGTAGATCGCCTCGCCGGCCAGCACCATCTTGAAGCCGTTGTAGTCCGGCGGGTTGTGGCTGCCGGTGACCATGATGCCGGAATGCGCATCCAGCACGTTGGTGCCGAAGTAGACCATCGGGGTAGCCACCATGCCCAGGTCGATCACGTCGACGCCGGCGGCCTGCAGGCCCTCGGCCAGCGCCTTGGCCAGGCCCGGACCCGACAGGCGGCCGTCGCGGCCGATGACGACCTTGCGCTCTCCCTTCGCCAGCGCAGCGGCGCCGAACGCCTGGCCGATCTTGCGGGCGATACCCTCGTCCAGCGTGCTGCCGATGACGCCACGAATATCATAAGCCTTGAAAATCGTTTTCGAGAGAGTGACCATGATTTACCTTGTGTTGAACAAGAGACAAAAGCCGATATTGTAGCGGCAAGACCGATCGATGGGAATTCGAGCGTGTGCGGGGGTAAGACATGCGCGAATGCGCGGCGGGGAGAAATAACGGACTGCAGAATGGAAAAAATCGCGGCGTAGGAATATCCGCAAATACGCGGGAGTATTCCCACGATTGGAAACACTCCCGTTAAACAACGAATCAGATTCAGACGCGCAGTTTATCCAGCGATTTACCGCCTTCGACCCATTCCTTGACCCACTTCGGCTGGCGGCCACGGCCGGTCCACTGTTGTGAAGCATCGTCCGGATTACGGAAACGAACTGCGACCGAACCCGGGTTCGCCGTCGCTTTTGCGCCGCGGCCGGCGGTGCTGATCAGGTCTTTCGGCGACATGCCGACGCTTTGTGCGATCGCCAGGATCTGTTCGCGTGCCTTTTGCACTTCCTGCTGCTCGCGGGTTTTCATTTCCTTCTTGATCTGCTCCTGCAGGTTACGCAAATCGCCCAAGGACATATTAGACAGATCCATCGTCGTTCCTTATAAGTAGAGTTGAACCGAATTCATCGAATTATCACCAATTGTCGCAATATACTACAACTTCGATGTTTAATCAGTTTTTTTGTTCCAAATGAGCCAGCGCGGCGACTTGAATCGAACGATACGCGCATACAACCAGACGTAACTGATAATGAACAACAAACTGAAGAATATCAAAACTTCTGTATTTTTCCAGAACACCGTTGCCGGTATAACCGCGGTGAGCGAAAACAGCCACAGGTAAGGCGAAGTGCGAGCATTCCGTTTTAGCAGTGCGCGCGCCTCCTTTGGACCAACAGTCCATTGCACAATCCGCCGAAAAATCAGGCTATGCAGGTGTATTCCGTCCGGAACTGCCGGAGATTTTCCTCTTACAAACATTCGGCGATAAGCGGAAAATATTGTTTCAAAAGCGGGATATATCAGCAGCAATGCCGCATACCAGGTGGATACCTGCGGATTGCGCATCACCAGCAGCAGCGCCAGCTCGCCCAGCATGAAGCCGATGAAGTAGGCGCCACCGTCGCCCAGGAAGATCAGGCCGACCGGATAATTCCAGACCAGGAAGCCGGCGGTCGCCCCCGCCACCGTCAATGCCGACACCAGAATGAACATGTCGCCCACCTGCCAGCCGACATAGGCGAGCGACACCAGCATGAATATCGTTACCACGCTTGCCAGTCCGTTGAAGCCGTCGATGATATTTACTGCATTCGCGATCCCGGCCACTGCCAGTACCGTCAGCGGCAATACGATCCACAGCGAATCGAGCGGCCAGCTCGAGAACGGCATGTCGAGGCGGGCGATTTTCGCGTCCAGTACCAGATATCCGAGCAGGGCCGCCAGCATGGTTAATACCAGGCGCCGCGAAGCCCTCACTTTTCCCGTATAGTCTTCGACGATGCCGCCGATAAATGCGATCGACGCGCATACCAGCAGTGCCAGCAGCCAATAGCCGAGATCGGGAACGCGCCACGCCGAAATCGCCGCACTGAGGGTCACCGCGAGAAATATCGGAAGTCCGCCGATACGCGCGACCGCATGCGCGTGCACTTTCTGGACGCCGCTGAAATTGCTGTCAAGTGCCGGACCGTGCAATTTCGAATGCCGGATGACCAGCAAGGTCAACAATGCGGACACGACAAAGCTGACGAGAAATGAAAACATTTATTATTTAATTACCCGTAAGGCAATGCATCGCGCCGAATCGGCGTCAAGGCCGGAACCGAGGAGTTTACGCGCGCCCTGCCCTGCCCCGATTGAGCAAAATCGGGTAATCCATGGCTGCACGCACGGGCCGAATCATTTAGTATCCAGCCATGAGAACCTATGTCATTGGCGACCTGCAGGGTTGCGCCCACGAAGCCGGCCTCTTGCTGGACCGGATTGCCGGCGATGCGACATCGCCGGAACAAGCACGTATCCTTTTTGTCGGGGATTTGATCAACCGCGGTCCGCAGTCGCTGGCTGCGCTACGCCGCATGAAAGCCTTGTCGGAGGCGAGCGAAGGCCGCATCGACGCCCTGCTCGGCAATCACGACCTGCACCTGCTGGCTGTGGCTGCCGGCGTGCGCAAGGCGAGCCGCTCGGACACCCTGGACGAGATCCTGGCCGCGCCCGAGCTCGACGAACTGGTCGGCTGGCTGCGCCGGCGGCCGATGGCGATGTTCGTCGATGCGCACCAGGAACCTCTCCCGGCGGTCGGGGGGAAGCGAATGACGATGCATGACGAGTCTGGGCAAGGCGCGAGGAGGAAGCATGGTGATCCATGCGACGACGAGCAACGCCGCGCAGGCTTGTCAGGCGCGTCAGGCGCGACTCCCGACCGCCGGGAGAGGTTCCTATTGGTGCACGCCGGCGTGCCGCCGCAATGGAGCGCGGCCCAGACGATGGCGCTGGCAGGCGAGGTCGAGGCCGTGCTGCGCGGCGACGGCTGGGTCGACTTCCTGCGCCAGATGTATGGCAACCACCCCGACCGCTGGGACGATGGCCTGCAGGGCATCGAGCGCCTGCGCTGCATCGTCAACGCGCTGACGCGCATGCGCCTGTGCTGGCCGGACGGGCGCATGGACTTCGAGCACAAGGAAAGCGACAAGGGGCCGGAAGGCTCAAGCCTGCAGCCCTGGTTCGACCTGCCGGACCGCAAGACGGCCGACGTCACCGTGGTGTTCGGCCACTGGTCGGCAATGGGCGTGGTGCTGCGGCCGAACCTGGTCGGCCTGGACAGCGGCTGCGTGTGGGGCGGGAAGCTGACGGCGGTGTGCCTGGACGACCGCTCGCTGTTGCAGGTGGATTGTCCGGAGTATCGGCCGCATAGCGGCAAGCAGTAGCGGTAATCCCGTCACTTTGAAACGTCGCCCCTGCGAAGGCAGGGCGACGTGCTGGAGCGCTGGCCACAACAGGCGCTTACTGCACCTCGACCGTCCCAAGGGCCTGCGCAATCGCCTCGCGCGCCTGCGCTCCCAATTCGCGCCGGTGCGCCCCCTCCGATGCAATCGGCGCCAGGCAGCCCAGCCGCGCCACCACCGGCTCGCCCTGCAGGATGCGCAGGATGCTGTCGACGAAGGTCGTCTCGCCGGTGTAGTCGACCGCCGCATGCCAGCCGCCGCGCGCGTCGACGTAGGCCAGCGCGTACGGCTGCACCGGCACCCGGGCGTCGATCGCCGCTTCCAGCAGGTTGGCGTGGAAGGGGAGCAGCTGTCCCTGGCTGGCGGTGGTCCCTTCGGGGAAGAAGGCGACGCGCTGACCCTGGCCGAGCGCATCCACCAGGCCCTTGAAGATGTGGCGCAAATCCCGCCGGTTGCCGCGCGCGATGAAAACGGTGCCGGCCTGCGCCACCAGCCAGCCGAGCACCGGCCAGGCGCGGATCTCGGCCTTGGCGACGAAGCGGCAGGGATGCAGGGCATTGATGACGAAGATGTCGAGCCAGGAAATGTGGTTCGACACGATCAGCGCGTGGGCCAAAGGCGCGGCGCCCGCCATGTGCTCGACGCGCACGCGGCAGATCCCCAGCAGGCGCGCCGACCAGCGCCGCACCAGGCGCTCGCGCAGGCGCGCGCCGGCCCACGGGAACACCAGGGCGCAGGTGGCCAGGCCCCGCAGCAGGTGAAAGACGAGGCGCGCCAGGCGCCATCCAAGCTGGATAGTCAAGGTAGTGAACGATGCGGGACACGCCGCGCAGGCCGCGGCATGTCCGATTTTACCGCCGAATGTTTCAGGCGGGCCGGCGTTCGTACGCCACCTGGCCGGCCACCACGGTCGCCCGCACCTGCCCCGCCAGTTCGTAGCCCAGGAAAGGCGTGTGCTTGCCCTGGCTGGCCAGGCTCGATGCGGCCACGGTCCAGCGCGTGTCCGGATCGAACAGCACCACGTCGGCCGGCGCGCCGACCGACAGCGTGCCCGCACCCAGGCCGGCCGTGCGCGCCGCGTCGATCGTGATGCGCGAGATCGCGCGCGCCAGCGCAGCATCGTCGCCGCCCTGCTCGTGCGCCCACTTCAGCATCAGCGCCAGCAGCAGTTCGAGGCCGGTGGCACCGGGCGAGGCTTCGGCGAACGGCAGCAGCTTTTCGTCGTCGTCGACCGGGGTGTGGTCCGAGCACACGGCATCCACGGTACCGTCCAGCACCGCGGCGCGGATCGCTTCGCGGTCGCGCTGGCTGCGCAGCGGCGGCGTCAGGCGCGCGTTGGCGTCGAAGAAGCCGATGTCGGCGTCGGTCATGTGCAGGTGGTGAACGCCGACGTCGCAGGTGACCGGCAGGCCTTCCTTCTTGGCGGCGCGGATCAGGTCCAGCGCGGCGGCCGACGAGATGCGGCACAGGTGCACGCGCGCGCCGCTGGCGCGCATCAGTTCGAAGATCGTGTGCAGGGCGATGGTCTCGGACATCACCGGCACGCCGGACAGGCCCAGGCGCGAAGCCAGCGGGCCGCTGTGGGCCACGCCGCCGCGGCCGATGTGCGGGTCCTGCGGACGCAGCCAGACCGTGTAGCCGAAGGTTTTTGCATACTGCATGGCGCGCAGCAGCACGGTGGTGTCTTCGATCGGATGCTCGGCCTGGGCGAAGCCGATGCAGCCGGCTTCGGTCAGCTCGGCCATTTCGGTCAGCGCGGTGCCCTTCAGGCCCATCGTCAGGGCGCCCAGCGGGTGCACGTTGGCCTGGTTCAGGTTGCGCGCGCGGTGCTTCAGCATTTCCACCAGGCCCGGCTCGTCCAGCACCGGGTCGGTATCGGGCGGGCACACCAGCGTGGTCACGCCGCCCTGCATCGCGGCGCGCATTTCCGATTCCAGCGTCGCCTTGTATTCGTAGCCCGGTTCGCGCAGGCGCACCGACAGGTCGACCAGGCCGGGCGCGACCACCAGGCCGGCGGCGTTGATGGTGCGCGCGGCCGTGAAACCGTCCGGCGCGCTGCCGACAGCCACCACTTTACCGTCGCCGATGTACAGGTCCTGCACCGCATCGATGCCGTTGGCCGGGTCGATCACGCGGCCGTTCTTGATATGTAAATTCATGCTCATCTCAGGAATGTCCGCCTGCCAGAATACTCATCACCGCCATGCGCGTGGCGATACCGAAGGTCACCTGCGGCAGGATCACCGCCTGCGATCCGTCCGCCACCTGCGAGTCGATCTCGACGCCGCGGTTCATCGGCCCCGGGTGCATCACGATCGCATCCGGCTTGGCCAGCGCCAGGCGCTCCGGCGTCAGGCCGTAGCTCTTGAAGTATTCCTGCGCCGACGGCAGCAGCGCGCCCGTCATGCGCTCGTTCTGCAGGCGCAGCATGATGATCACGTCGACGTCCTTCAGTCCTTCGTCGATGTCGGTGAACACGCGCACGCCCATCTGTTCCAGGCCGCCCGGCAGCAGCGTGTGCGGGCCGATCGCGCGCACTTCCGGCACGCCCAGCGTGGTCAGTGCGTGGATGTCCGAGCGTGCCACGCGGCTGTGCAGGATGTCGCCGACGATGGCCACGCGCAGGTTGGTGAAGTCCTTCTTATAGTGGCGGATGGTGTACATGTCGAGCAGGCCCTGGGTCGGGTGCGCATGGCGCCCGTCGCCGGCGTTCACCACGTGCACGTGGTTCTGCCTGGTGTCGTTCAGGTGCTTGGCGATCAGGTAGGGCGCGCCCGACTGCGCGTGGCGCACCACGAACATGTCGGCGTGCATGGCCGCCAGGTTGTCGATGGTGTCCAGCAGCGACTCGCCCTTCGAGGTCGACGAGGCCTGGATGTTCAGGTTGATGACGTCGGCCGACAGGCGCTTGGAAGCGATCTCGAAGGTGGTGCGGGTGCGCGTCGAGTTCTCGAAGAACAGGTTGAACACGCTCTTCCCGCGCATCAGCGGCACCTTCTTGACCTCGCGGTCGGAAATGCTCACGAAGCTCGAGGCGGTGTCGAGGATGTGGTTGATGATGGCCTTGGGCAGGCCTTCGATGGTGAGCAGGTGCTGCAGCTCGCCGTTCTTGTTCAGTTGCGGGTTATGCATTGTCGTCTTCGATCGTGAGCGAGAGTTGACCCTGGGTGTCGCGCGTCAGCGACAGCGACTGGCCGGCGGCCAGCTGCGCATGGGCACCGACGAAATCGGCGGCGACCGGAAGTTCGCGGCCGCCGCGGTCGGCCAATGCACCGAGCATGATGCGCTGCGGGCGGCCGTAGTCGAACAGCACGTTGATCGCCGCGCGCACGGTGCGGCCGGTGTACAGCACGTCGTCGACCAGCAGGATGGTGGCGCCGTCGACGTTGAAGTCGATGCGGGTCGGCTTCACGTCCGGGTGCAGGCCTTTCTTGGCATAGTCGTCCCGGTAGAACGAAACGTCGATGAAGCCGAGGCGTTTTTCCAGGCCGAGGTCGGTGGCGAGGCGCTCGGCCAGCCAGGCGCCGCCTGAGTGGATACCGACGATGGCGGCGTCGGACACGCCGGCCAGGCCGGCGCGGACCGCGTCGAGCAAGGCGCGGTACAGCGCCTCAGCGTCGAACGCGTCAGCGTTAGAAGTTGGATTGGACATGGTCGTCAAAGTACTGTTGCAAAATGATGGCGGCGGCCTTGGCGTCGATGATCTCGCCACGTTTGGCCTGGATCACGGCCGACGAATAGCGTTCGTCGACCAGCTCGACAGGCAGGTCGAAACGGCCGTGCAGTTGATTGGCGAAGCGGCGCGCACGCAGGGTCATGTCGTGCTCGGCGCCGTCCGGATGGCGCGGCTCGCCGACCACCAGGCGCGCCGGGCGCCATTGTTCGATGAGCTCACCGATGACCTTGAAGCGGGTCGCGTTGTCGATGGCCTTGATCACGGACAGGGGCTGCGCCTGCCCGGTGAGGGTATTGCCCATGGCAATACCGATGCGCTTGATGCCGAAGTCGAAGCCTAGAACGATATCTACCATTACCGGGACACGACTCCCTCAAGCATGACCCGCCTCCGACGCGAGCATCAAGGGATCGATGCCCAGCAGCTTGATGGCGGCGTTGTAGCGTTCCTCGATCGGCAGGTCGAACAGCACGTGGGCGTCGGCGCCGACGGTCAGCCAGCCGTTGCGCGCGATTTCCTCCTCCAGCTGCCCCGGGCTCCAGCCGGCATAGCCGATCGAGACCAGCATGCGCTGCGGACCGCTGCCATTGGCGACGGCTTCGAGCACGTCGATCGAGGTGGTGAAGGCAACGTCGGGCGTCACGTTCAGCGACGACGAATAGCGGCCGGACGGCGAATGCAGCACGAAGCCGCGGTCGTCCTGCACCGGGCCGCCGAACATGATCGGCTCGTCGACCACGCTCTCGCGCAGCCCGTCGGCGACCTTCAGGTCGATGCGGTCGAACAGGACCTCCATCGTCATGTCGGTGGGCTTGTTGATGACGACGCCGAGCACGCCTTTGTCGTTGTGTTCGCAAATATAGACGACGGTGCCGCCGAAGACCGGATCGCTCATCGACGGCATGGCGATCAGGAAGTGGTTAGCCAGGTTCAACTCGGGCTGCTTGACCTCCGGCTGAAGCGTGCCTGTGCTTTCCTGGGACAAGCCAGGCATGATAAGAGGGTTGCCGACCTTACTTTTTTTCATGCTCATACTCTCTGTTGGCTCACTCTCTGTATTCGGAATTACTGAAAACCCGCGATGCATGCATTGCCATGGGCGGCGATTCCAGAACCTCCTTTTACCGCAGTATGCACACTTCAAGCTTGGGCTTTTCGCTAGTTTACACTGATTTCCAGACGCAGCCTTTGGAAGCTGCATTTCCGGTCATTACTATTGAGTAATGGTAGACAGTAAAATGCCCTGCACATAAATCAGAACACAGAAGATGACTATGAGAAATTCGTTGGTCTGGTTCCGGCGCGACCTGCGCCTGGACGACCATGCCGCATTGCATCACGCCCTGCTCTCCAGGCGCCGGGTGGTGGGCGTGTTCGTCTTCGATACCGACCTCCTGGACGGCTTGCCGGCCGATGACCGGCGCGTGCAATTTATCTACGACAGCGTGCGTGAACTCGACGACCGCCTGCGCACATCCGGAGGTTACCTCATCGTGCGGCGCGGGCGCGCCGCGCAGGAGATCGCCGCGCTTGCTGCCGAGCTCGATGTGGAATCGGTGTACGCCAACCACGATTACGAACCGCAGGCGATCGCGCGCGACCGCGCCGTCGCCGACGCGCTGCGCCGGGCCGGCCGCAGCCTGCAGACCTTCAAGGACCAGGTGATCTTCGAAAAGGACGAGGTGCTGACGCTGGCGGGCGGCCCCTACGCCGTGTTCACGCCCTATAAGAATGCCTGGCTCAAGCGCCTGGCCGCCCAGCCCGAGGCCCTGGCGCCGTTCGCGACCCTGCCGCACCTGGCCGCACTGGCGCCGCGCCCCGCCCATCACGCGCTGCCGTCGCTGGCAGACCTTGGATTCCGGCCTGGCGCCACGCCGATCGATGCACCCGGCATGCACGGCGCCGAACGCACGCTGGCCGCCTTTGCCGACCGCCTGGCGCGCTACGACACCGAGCGCGACTTCCCGGCACGCGACGCCACCTCGCGCCTGTCGGTGCACCTGCGCTTCGGCACGCTGTCGATCCGCGCCCTGGTGCGCATGCTGCGCGCGCGTATCGAGGACGGCAGCGGCGGCCCCGGGGCGCCGGTGTGGCTGTCGGAACTCATCTGGCGCGAGTTCTACATGATGATCCTGGCGCGCAATCCGCGCGTGACGACGCAGTCGTTCAAGCTGGCCTTCGATGCCGTGCGCTGGGATGAAGGCCTTCCGGCCGACGCCCTGTTCGCGGCCTGGTGCGAGGGCCGCACCGGCTATCCGCTGGTGGACGCCGCCATGCTGCAGCTGAACCGCACCGGCTTCATGCACAACCGCCTGCGCATGGTGACGGCCAGCTTCCTGACGAAGGACTTGGGTATTGATTGGCGCCGCGGCGAGCGCTATTTCGCGCGCCGGCTGAACGACTACGAACTGTCCTCGAACAACGGCGGCTGGCAGTGGGCGGCTTCGACCGGCTGCGATGCGCAGCCGTGGTTCCGCATCTTCAACCCGGTGACGCAGTCGCGCCGCTTCGATGCCGACGGGACGTTCATCAGGCAGTACCTGCCGCAGCTAGGCGGGCTGGAAGGGGCGGCAATTCACGCGCCGTGGCTGGCCAAGGCGGCGCTGCTGGACAAAGCGGGGGTGGTGCTGGGGCGGGATTATCCGCTGCCGGTCGTGGACCATGAGCAGGCGCGGGCGAAGACGCTGGCGCGGTTTCGTGTGTTAAAGCAGGAACAGCAAGAAGACAGCTAGCGCTTGAACGTCACCGCGCACGTGTCAACGTCACCCCCGCGAAGGCGGGGGTCCAAGTTCTGCATGCGCTGTCGAAACGTGTCGAACTTGGGGGGATAGCGCAGCTATCCCGCCTGCGCGGGGGCGACGTGCTTGGGCCGCTGGCCGCCGCCTTACGCCGCCGGCGCACTCCGCCCCAGCAACCCCGCCATCGCCGCCAGCAGCACATCTTCCTGGAACGGCTTGCCGAAATACGCATCCACACCCAAATCGATCGCATAGTTGCGGTGCTTGTCCGCGCTGCGCGAGGTGATCATGATGATCGGGATCGCATGGGTGGCCTCGTTGCCGCGCACGTGGCGGGTCAGGTCGAAGCCGTCCATGCGCGGCATCTCGATATCGACCAGCATCAGGTCGGGACGCGTCTCCTGCATCTGCTCAAGGGCATCGACGCCGTCCTTGGCCAGCAGCACGCGGTAACCCTCGCGCTCCAGCAGGCGCTGGGTCACGCGGCGCACCGTCAGCGAATCGTCCACCACCATCACGGCCGGCAGATACGGCGTCGGCGCCACGCTTGCCGCGGCCAGTGCCTCGGCCGGCGGCAGGCGCGTGCCCTGCCCGGCCAGCAGCACCGGATCGAGGATCAGCACGATCTCGCCGGAACCGAGCACGGTGGCGCCGGCGATGCCGGGCATGCGTGCCAGCTGCGGGCCGATGTTCTTGACCACCACTTCGCGGTTGCCCAGCACCTCGTCGACCTGCAGCGCCAGGCGCGCATTGCCGTTCTTGAGGATCAGCACCGGATACGAACGCTGGCCGCCGGCGCCGCCGGGTTCGCGCAGCAGTTCGGGCAGGTAGTGCAGCGGCACGTCCTCGCCGTGCACCTTGAGCGACCCGAGTTCGCGCGCCGCGGCCAGCTCGCTCTCGCGCACCTGCTGCAGCTGCTCGACCAATACCGCCGGCAGCGCATGGGTGCGCGACCCGCTGGCAACCAGCACCACCTGGGTCGCGGCCAGCGTCAGCGGCAGGTGGATGGTGAAGGCGGCGCCGCGGCCGGCCGTGGTCTCGATCTCGACCCGGCCGCCCAGCGCGCGCGCTTCCGAGCGCACCACGTCCATGCCGACGCCGCGGCCGGCCAGTTCGGTCAGCGCATCGGCGGTCGAGAAACCGGGCTCGAACACCAGCTCGGCGGCGTCCTGGTCGGAAATGACTTCGCCGTCCGCCAGCAAGCCGTTGGCCGCGGCCTTGGCGCGGATGCGCGCCAGGTCGAGGCCGGCGCCGTCGTCGGCCACGCGGATCACGACTTCGTTGCCCTGCTGGCTGGCCTGCACCAGCAATTCGCCGGTTTCTTCCTTGCCGGCCTCGATACGCCCGGCGCGCGCCTCGATGCCGTGCACGATGGCGTTGCGCAGCAGGTGCTCGAACGGCGCGGCCATCCGTTCCAGCACGCTCCGGTCGATCTCGACGGCGCCGCCGCGGATGTCCAGGTTGACCCGCTTGTCCGTTTCCTTGGCGGTCTGGCGCGCCAGGCGGAACAGGCGTTCCGACAGGCTGGCGAAGGGCACCATGCGCGCCCGCATCAGGTCACGCTGCAGCTCGCGCGTCAGGCGCGACTGCGCGGCCAGGTCCTCGACGGCGGCATCGACGGTGCGCGCCATGCTGTCGTGGAAGGACGAGACGTCGTTCACGCTTTCGGCCATCATGCGCGTGAGTTCCTGCAGGCGCGTGAAGCGGTCGAATTCGAGCGGGTCGAATTCGCGCTCGCCGGCGATCGACAGGCGCGACGCGATCTGCGACTCGGCCTGCATCTCGACTTCGCGCAGCTGCTGGCGCAGGCGCGCCAGGTTGTCGGTGAAGTCGGACAGCGCAGTCTTCAGCGTGCCGACCTGGGTTTCCAGCTTGGAGCGCGTGATCGACACCTCGCCGGCCTGGTTCACCAGGCGGTCGAGGATGTCGGCGCGGACACGGACCAGCGGCGTACGTGCAGGCTCGGCCTGATTTGCAGCCTGGTCCGCAGCCGTGCCGGCGTCCGTGACCTCGGGCGCCGCTGCCGGCACCGGCTCGGGCGCGGCAGCCGGCTGCTGCAGCTGCTCGAACAGCAGCTGCGCCTGGTCGTAGTTGGCCAGCAGTTCGTCGAAGGCGGCGGCGCTGGTGGTACCGGCGTGCAGCATGTTCTCGATCTGGGTTTCCAGCGCGTGCGTGTGCTGGCCCAGGCGCATCGCGCCGGCCATGCGGGCGCTGCCCTTGACCGTGTGCAGCGCGCGCAGCAGGCCGTGCGCGGCGGCGGTGTCGAGCGGGTTCTGCTGCCAGCGGCGCAGGCCGTCGCCGATCTGCGGCAGCAGGTCGGTGGCTTCTTCCATGAACACCGGCAGCAGGTCCGGATCGAGTTCGTCGGCGAAGACCGGCTCGGTCGCCAGCTCGGCGGCCAGCTCGCTGTCCAGCGCTGCGGCTTCGGGCGCTGCAGTGTGCGCCGCGGTGCCGGTGTCCGGCGTGGCGAGGGGCTGTGCTTCGGATTCGGCTGCCGGTACGGGCGCGAGTTCCCCTGCAGGTTCCACTGCGGGTTCCGGTTCTGGTTCCGGTTCAGGCTCCGGTTCCGCCTGCGACGGCACGTCGGCCGCTTCCTCCTCTAGCGGCAGCTCGGATACCGGCTCCGGCTCCGGCTGCGCCTGCTCCAGCGACGGCGCCGCGAACGGGTCGTCGAAATAGCTGTCGAACAGGTCGTCGACGGCGCTGACCGCCGGATCGGCCGGCTGCGTTTCCGGCTGGCGCGGCGCGCTCACGCTGGTCTCGGCCAGCGGCAGCGGTCCGCCGGGCAGCGGCGGGTCGGCCAGGATGCTGTCGTAGGTGGCGGCGAACAGCGCATCCAGGCGCCCGGCCAGTTCGGCATCGGCATCGCCGAACACGGCGTCGGCCTTGCGCCGTCCCAGCTCGTCGCACAGGGCGTCCAGGCGCGCCAGCAGCTCCGGCTGCGGCGGCGCCAGTTCGCCCAGCGAGAATACCTGCAGCATGACGCGGATGCGCTCGACGCTTTCGCCCAGCAGCGCGTGCTGCTCGTCGGCCAGCGGCGGCGTCGCCATCTGCAGCACCGCTTCCAGCGCCAGCGCGATGTTTTGCAGGGCCGTGAAGCCGACGGTGGACGAGATGCCGCCCAGCGTGTGCGCGGCCGCCAGCGCCTGGCCCGACACCGCACGCAGCGGCTCCGTGCGCCAGGCGGCAAAGTCGGCGTCGAGCGTCTCGACGATGCCGGCGGTCTCGTTCAGGTAGATGTTATACAGCGGCAGCGGGATCTCGAGTTCGCCGACGCGCTTGACGGTGTCCTCTTCAGGCACGGATGCCGGCGCGGGTGCCTGCTCGATCACCTCGGCTTCGGCTTCGGTTTCAGCTTCGGCTTCGGTTTCAGCTTCGGCTTCGGTTTCAGCTTCGGCTTTGGTTTCAGCTGCGGCCTCCGCTTCGACTGCGGGTTGCGCGTCAGCCAAGGGTTCGGGCTCGGGTTCAGGATCGGCGTCGGCTTGCGGCATCGCCGGCACCTCGGCATCCGCGTCGGCTGCCGCTACAGCTGCCTCGCCCGCATCCGGCAGCGCAAACGCTTCACCCTCCTGCACACGCAGCGCGGCCGCCGCCAGCGGCGCCCCGCTGCGTGCCGAGCGGCCGCCGGCGGCCAGCTCGGCCACCCAGTCCGCCAGTTCGGACCGCGCATGTTCGAGCAGCGCCAGCAGGTCCGGGGTGGCGGCGCGCGCTTCGGCCAGCCACAGGTTCATGGTCTTTTCCACGGCCGCGGCGCCAGTCGCGAATTCTTCCAGGCCGACCATGCGGCTGCTGCCCTTGAGCGTGTGGAAGGCGCGGCGCAGGCGCGTCAGCGTTTCCTGGTCGCCGGGTTGCGCGTGCGCGGCCGGCAGCGTCTCGCCGACCAGCGCCAGCACGTCGCCGGCTTCGGCGATGAAGATCTCGAGCAGCTCGGCTTCGATCGCATCCTCGGCCGATACCTCTGCAGGCACCTCGGCCGGCGCCACGGCTGGCATGGCTTGCGCCGGCGAGGCCTCGGCCTCGGCCACGTCGGCAAGCGCATCCTGCATCGGTTCCTGCACCGCCTCCTGCGCCTGCACCTGCTCATCGAACGGCAGCTCGCGGAACAAACCCGCCGCCTCGTCGAAGCGGAAGCGCTTGCGCGCGGCATCGACGTTCTGCGCCAGCGCATCGGTAAAGAAGCCGAGCGCGCCGATGTTCTGTGCCAAATTGTCGAGCGCGGCAGCGCGCGCTTCGGCACGCGGCGCGCCGGCGGCCAGCGCGCGGACGGCCTCGCGCACGTGCGCGAGCGCGCGCATGGCCCCGTCCTGGTCGAGGATCGCCAGCGCGCCCTGCAGCTGGTGCAGCAGCGGGTCGGCCTGCTCCAGCGCGGCCGTGCGCGCCGGGTTTTCATAGTATTCATCGACCAGCTTTTCGACCTGGCGCAGGCCGGTGCGCATTTCGCCGGCCAGCACCGCCACCGTCTCGCCGTCGTGCTCGCGCGCCATGCCGCCCTGCCATTGCGGCAGATCGGGCGGGGTTTCGCCGTTGGCCAGGGCCAGCAGGCGCTGGCCGACCGCTTCCGCATGCTGGCCGAAATCCTCGGGCAGCTGGCGCACCTGGTCGAGGCCGTGCTCGACGAACAACATCGCCTGTGCCATCTCCATCTGCAGCTGTTCGCTCTGCGCGCCGGCCACCGATTCGCTGGCGGCCTGGCCCAGTTCGCGCAGCAGCTGGGCCAGCGCCGGGGCGCCCAGCTTCTCGCTGGCGCCGGCCAGCTTGGAGAGCGCTGCATCGAAGCCGTCTTCCTGCAGGTCGGCGCCCCCTTCGGCACTCACGATGCGGTCGAGGCCCTGCTTGGTCTGCGCCAGCGCTTCCTTGGCATCCTTCAGCGCAGCCGGGTCGATGCGGGCGTAGCGCCGCTCCAGGTAATCCTGCGGCACCTGGCCCTCCAGGCGCCAGGCATCGCGCAGCAGGCGCGCATCCGGCGTCGGCTGCGGCGCCTGGGCGACGAAGAACAGGGCGTCGCGCAGCAGCGCCTCGGGCAGGCTGCTGTGTCCCTGCGTCATGCGGCGCAGCTGCAGGTTGACCTGGCCGAACAGCTGCTTGACGTAGAGGTCGCCCGCCACCTGCCCCTGCGCCACAAGGTCGGCGGCGGTCTGCAGCGCCAGCCAGAACGCGTGGGCGCGCGGGTCGGCCTGCACCCGCGTGACCGGCGCCAGGGCGTCGCGCATGGCACCGGCCTGGCTGCGCTGGGTGCCTGGTTCGGTACTACGCAGGAAGAACAGCAGCGCCTTTTCGAACTGGGCGCGGCTGGCCGCGTAGTCCGGCGCCGGCCCCGCCGTGCCGCCGGGCAGCAGCGCCGGCGCCAGGTCGAGCGCCAGCATCGCGCCCGGATGCACGCGTTCGGCGCCGAGCAGTTCCTGCAGCGCGCGGTAATACGGGAACAGGCGCACCGGCTGCTGCTGCGCGCCTTGCAGCAGCTCTTCCAGGTATTCGGCCAGCGCCCGGTAAGCCTCGCCCACCACCGCGGCGCGCGCCGCATCCAGCGCCAGCGAGCCGTCCTTGAAGCGGTCGAGCGCCTGTTCGGCGATGCCGGTCAGGTGCTCGACCCCATGCACGTCGACCATCTGCAGCGCGCCGTGCGCCTGGTGCAAGTGCGATTTCGCATGCAGCAGCAGGGTCGGCTGGGCTTCCGGGCTGCGTCCGGCCGCATCCTGCAAGGCCTTGGACGAACGCTCGAGGGCATCGCGGATTTCTCCCAATACCCAGGACAGGGGGCCGGTGTCGAAGTGCGGGGCGTGGACGGGCATCGGTTCGGTCATAAATCAGGTCGGGTAGTCCTCAAGCGGCGACGCGGAAGCGCGACACCGAATTCTTCAGCTCCTGCGCAAGCTCGGCCAGTTGGCGGATCGACTGTGCGGTCTGCTGCGTGCCGCCCTGGGTGTGCTGGTTGACGGCCAGGATATGCTGCATATTATGCGCCACTCCGTTGGCCGAGGTAGCCTGCTGGCCGGTCGCGACCGAAATTCCCTCGATCAGTTCGGCCAGGCGGTTGGACACGCGCGAGATGTCGGCCAGCGCGGCACCGGCGGCGTCCGACAGGCGTGCGCCCTCGACCACGCCCTGGGTCGACTTTTCCATCGCCGCCACGGCGTCGTGGGTGTCGGTCTGGATGGTGCGCACCAGCGCGCCGATCTGCTTGGCGGCGTCGCCCGAACGTTCGGCCAGGCGCTGCACTTCTTCCGCCACCACCGAGAAGCCGCGTCCGGCCTCGCCGGCCGATGCCGCCTGTATCGCCGCGTTCAGCGCCAGCACGTTGGTCTGTTCGGTGATATCCGAGATCAGTTCGGTGATCTCGCCGATCTCCTGCGAGGATTCGCCCAGGCGCTTGATGCGCTTGGAGGTTTCCTGGATCTGCTCGCGGATCTCGCCCATGCCCTTGATCGCATTCTGCACCGCCGTCGCGCCCTGCTCCGCCGCGGCCACCGACTGGCGCGCCACTTCGGCCGACTGCTGGGCCGAGCTCGAGACCTCGGTGATCTGGCCGGCCATGCGCAGCACGGTCGACGAGGCGTCCTGGATCTCGCGCGACTGCTGACCGGCCGCGACCAGCAGCTCGCCCGACACTTTATAGGCGTCGTCGGAAGCGGTATTCACCTTGCCCGCGGTGTCGATCACGCGCACCACCAGGCCGCGCAATTCCTCGACCGTGTAGTTGACCGAGTCGGCGATCGCGCCGGTGATGTCCTCGGACACGGTGGCGTGCACGGTCAGGTCGCCGTCCGCGACTTCCTGCAGCTCGTTCATCAGGCGCAGAATGGCGGCCTGGTTCTGGTCGTTGGTGGCCTTGGCTTCTTCTTCCTTGGCCTGGGCCAGCAGGCGCGACGCTTCCGCTTCCTGGCGGCGGGCATCCGACGCGCGGGTGCGGTTGCGCGAGTCCTGCAGCATGACGCGCGAGATGCTGCCGGCCATCGCCAGCGTGAAAATCGAGGAGGCGACCAGCAGCCAGAACCAGCCGCCGGTGCCCTTCTCGCCGCTGCGCAGCGCGGTCTGCAGCTCGGTGAGCTGGGCGCGCAGCGCTTCGTTGTCGCGGAAGATGGTCTGCTCGGCCGCCTTGGCCGCGGTCAGGTCGGCCAGGTGGTCGAGGAAGGACGCGACCACGCGCTGGCAGATGTCGAACTTCGCCTGCACCTCGGTCAGCTTGTCGCGCAGCTCGGCGTCGCGCAGCGCGGCCAGGCCGAGCGACTCGTTGCCGTTCAGGAGACCGTCGACGGTGACGCGGAAGGTGGTGGTGTCGCGGCCCATCTGGAACGCGGTCTCGGGGCTGATGCCGCCCGAGGTCAGGAATTCGCTGGCGCTGCGCGACAGGCGCTGGGTCAGCATCATCAGGCGCCCGAGGGCGGCCAGTTCGCGCGCGCTGCCGCCGCGGGCGGTGCGTTCGGTCAGGATCTGCTCGGTGAGTGCCAGCATTTCCGGCGTCAGGACGTCGAGCTGCTTCAGGTTCTTGTCGAAGTCGACCAGTTCCGGCTTCATCTTGAGGATGCTGGCGGCGGCCGTGGACGACACCGCCCACTTGGCGCGCACCTTGGCCAGCTGGCGATGCAGGTCGCCGTCGGCGGCCGGGATCGTGTTGCCGTTGAACTCGCCGCCCTTGCCGAGCAGGTCGAGGTCGCGGCCCAGCGCCACCCAGCTGTCCTGCAGCTGGACGAAGGCGTCGGGCACGCCCTGCATCGCGGTCGGCGCCGCCTTGCCGAGGCGCTGCGAATGCATCAGCGCTTCGCCGGCGATCTGGGTCTGGCTGGCGGCCACCGCGCCACTGCCCGCATTGCGCCACAGCGACAGCAGCGTGACCAGCACGCCGATCGTGAACGCCACCAGCAGGATGCGCAGCTGGCGCGGGAGCGACAGGTGGCCGATGAGCGGCAGGCGCAGCGCCTCGTCGGCGCCGGCACCGTTCGCGCGGGCGGCCGCGGCGGCGCGCTGCTTGCGCCGGGTCAGGTTACCGAGCCGCAGAGCGGCATCGTCGGCGGAGCCGCCGGCCGGCACCGCCGCGGCATCGGGCGCCATGGCGGGCGATGCCGCGGCCACCGTTGACATTGTGCCGATGCCGAACTGGGTGTCGGGCGACGCCAGCACGGTGCTGCCGTCGCCCTTGTCCTTGGGCAGAAAATTCATCGAGAGTTTTGATGCGAATCCCATACCAGCTCCAGTCCAGAACCTGTCGTGTTGTGTGTTGTATGCCGGCCTACAGGCCGACTTGCAGGAAGCGCTCTTCCCGCACCAGTTCCGCCAGCGCCAGCGGCGTCCAGTCGAGGCCATCGGCGTCGATCAGCCTGTCGCCTTCCGGATGCCGCACTTGCTCCATGTCGGCGGCATCGCGCAGCCCGACCACGCGCGTGGCCAGCAGGCCGCAGGGCACTCCCAGCGCCGGCGCCAGCGTGACGATACGGGCGGCGCTTGCATTGTGCGCACCCTGCGCACTGCTAGGTGCCGCCGGCTGTCCCAGATAGGCCGCCAGGTCGACCACGCCGACCAGGTTGCCGCGGATGTTGGCCAGGCCCAGGTACCAGGGCTGGGTCAGCGGCACCCGGGTGAGCGCCGGCACCGGCACGATCTCGCCGGCTTCGAGCAGGTCCAGCAGGTAGCGCGCGCCGCCGATCTCGACGCCCAGCTGGTTGGCGCGGGCGCCGCTGCTGGTGCGCGCCGCCTGCACGCGTTCGAGCAGCTGCTGCTGGTACTGGCGCAGGCGGGTACGGCGCGCCGCGGGGTCGGCGCTACGGCTGGCGACGTCGATGCCGGCCATGGTCAGGCGCCGAGCGTGGCGATCCTGGCCAGCAGCTGGTCCGGATCGACCGGCTTGACGAAGTAATCCTTGGCGCCCTGGCGCATGCCCCAGATACGGTCGGTTTCCTGGTTCTTGCTGCTGCAGATGATGACCGGCACCGACGACAGTTCCGGATCGCGCGCGATCGAGCGCGTGACCTGGAACCCGTTCGCGCCCGGCATGACGACGTCCATCAGGATCAGCTCCGGCCGTTCGGCGCGGATTTTGTTCAGCGCGTCCTCGCCGTTGTCGGCGGTGGTCACGGCAAAGCCGTTGCGCACCAGGATGTCGGTGAGGTAGTAGCGTTCGGTCGGGGAATCGTCGACGATCAGGATCTTTTTAATGGCCACGATGGCTCCGGCATCAATGTTGGAGTGCTGTCTGCCGCTCAGGCGCCCGCGTGGTCGCGCACGGTGGCAAGCAGGCTGTCTTTGGAAAACGGTTTGGTGAGATAAGCCGACGAGCCGACCATGGCGCCGCGCGCGCGGTCGAACAGGCCATCCTTGGACGACAGCATCACCACCGGCGTCATCCGGAACCGGGCGCTCTTCTTGATCAGGGCGCAGGTCTGGTAACCGTCCAGGCGCGGCATCAGGATGTCGCAGAACACCAGTGCCGGGTGATGGTCGTTGATCTTGGCGAGGGCGTCGAAACCATCCTCGGCCAGTACCACCCGGTAGCCGGCCTGGGTCAGGAAAATCTCGGCGGAGCGACGGATCGTGTTGCTGTCGTCGATCACCATGATCGTCGGGCCTGTCGATTGGGTCGTCATATTCATTTCACTTCAGCATGAAACCGCACGATAGCATAGGGAATTGCCCTTGTGCGTGAAGTGTTGCTACGCGTCAACTCGACAGGAAACAAATCTTGCCGGCGTGATGTCGAACCGGCCAGATTCGTTGATGAAATACTCAGATAAGTTGTAGATCGAAGAAGATCCGATCAGATCTCCGTCATTTCGAAATCGTCCTTGCGTGCCCCGCACTCCGGGCAAGTCCAGTTCATGGGGACGTCCGCCCAGCGGGTGCCTGGGGCAATGCCGTCTTCCGGGCTGCCTGCGGCTTCGTCGTAGACCCAGCCGCAGATCAGGCACATCCAGGTCTGGTAAGCCTGCGTTTCATTGCTCACGTTTGCTTCCTTCTATCTAGTAAAATGAGAGGTCAGGTATCTTAATCTACGCGCTGTGCAAAACCAACTGTCTCCTCTCATCCTTACGTTCGGGCCGGCAGACCCGGTCGGCGCGCTCGGCATCCAGTCGGATGTGGCCGCCTTCTCGATGCATGGTTGCCACGGACTGTCGGTGGTGACGGGCCTGCTGGTGGCCGATTCGGCACGCGTCGACGACATCCACCCTGTCGACTCGCCGACGGTCGCCGCGCAGGCCCGCATGCTGCTCGAAGACATGCCGATCGCCGCCATCAAGGTCGGCACCATGGCCACCCTGGAACAGATCGCCGCCATCGCCGAAATCGTCTCCGACTACGCCAACCTGCCGCTGATCCTCGACCCGTTCGCCTCGTCCCTGCCCGACTGCGGCATGCGCGACGACGACATCCTGACCCTGATCCACCAGTTGCTGGCGCCGCAGGCGACGGTGATGATGCTGTCGCAGGCCGAACTGGCGCGCTTTGCCGACTGCTGGCGCGATCCGGCGTCCGAAGCGCCGCTGGAAGACGACGTGACCGAACTCACGGCCCTCGGCTGCCGCCACGTGCTGGTCACCGGCACCGGCGGCGGCGACGGCACCCGCATCAACAACCTGTACGACGGCGAAGGCCTGGTCGCCAGCCTGCCCTGGGGCCAGCACCTGCCCGGCCCCTTCGTCGGCGCCGGCAGCACCCTGTCGGCCGCGCTGGCGGCGCAGATGGCGCACGGCGTATCCGCCGCCGACGCCGTGCGCGCCGCCCAGGAATACACCACCGGGGCCCTGGTCCATGCCTGCCGCTTCGGCATGGGCCGCCTGGTGCCGAACAAGATCTATCGCATTGCCGGCGGCAACTGCTGAACCTTACCCACGACTTCCATGACCGACACAACTGCATCCACTTCCAAGAACGACACCCTGTTTGCCCGCGCCCAGCAAAGCACCCCGGGCGGCGTGAATTCCCCGGTCCGCGCCTTCCGCTCGGTCGGCGGCACGCCGCGCTTCATCACCCGCGCCGAAGGCCCCTACTTCTGGGACGCCGACGGCAAGCGCTACATCGACTACATCGGTTCCTGGGGTCCGGCCATCGTCGGCCACGCGCACCCGCAAGTGGTCAAGGCGGTGCAGGATGCGGCCGCCAACGGCCTGTCCTTCGGCGCCCCGACCGAGGGCGAGATCGAGATCGCCGAGGAGATCTGCCGCCTGGTGCCGTCGATCGAGCAGGTGCGCCTGGTCTCGTCCGGCACCGAAGCCACCATGAGCGCGCTGCGCCTGGCGCGCGGCGCCACCGGCCGCGACAAGATCGTCAAGTTCGAAGGCTGCTACCACGGCCATGCCGATTCGCTGCTGGTCAAAGCAGGTTCCGGCCTGCTCACCTTCGGCAACCCGACCTCGGCCGGCGTGCCGGAAGACTTCGTCAAGCACACCCTGGTCCTCGACTACAACAACGTCCCGCAACTGGAAGACGCCTTCGCATCGATGGGCGACACCATCGCCTGCGTGATCGTGGAAGCCGTGGCGGGCAACATGAACCTGATCCGCGCCACGCCGGAGTTCCTGCGCCGCATGCGCGAGCTGTGCACCGAATACGGCACCGTGCTGATCTTCGACGAAGTCATGTCGGGCTTCCGCGTCGGCCTCGGCGGCGCCCAGGAACTGTACGGCATCACCCCGGACCTGACCGCGCTCGGCAAGGTCATCGGCGGCGGCCTGCCGGTGGCGGCCTTCGGCGGCCGTGCCGACCTGATGGAAAAGATGGCGCCGATCGGCCCGGTCTACCAGGCCGGCACCCTGTCCGGCAACCCGGTGGCGGTGGCGGCCGGCATGACCACGCTGAAGCTGGTGCAGCAGCCGGGCTTCTACGAGAAGCTGTCCGGCCAGGCCGTGAAGCTGGTCGAGGGCCTGACGGCCGCCGCGAAAGAAGCCGGCATCGACTTCTGCGCGGATGCCGTGGGCGGCATGTTCGGCATGTACTTCTCGACCCACGTCCCAGCCAGCTACGGCCAGATGATGGCCGGCGACAAGGACCGCTTCAACCGCTTCTTCCACGGCATGCTGGAAGAAGGCGTGTACTTCGCGCCGGCGATGTTCGAGGCGGGCTTCGTGTCGGCGGCGCATGACGATGCGATCATTGCCGAGACGGTGGAAGCGGCGCGCCGGGTGTTTGCGCGGCTCGCTTAAGCCCGCGCCACGTAAACGTCGCCCCTGCGAAGGCAGGGGCCCAAGTTACTAGCGTATCGATAACGCACGCAAACTTGCAAATTCGGGGTCAAATTCGGGGTCAGAGCACAATCATGTATTTATGATTGTGCTCTGACCCCGAATTTGACCCGAATTTTCTTACGCTTCCCGCATCACCGCCCGCCGCTGGATCGCCGCCACCGCGCGCGACGCCCGCTTGCGCCACCAGATGATCACCCCGGTCACGCTCAGCATCGCCACCACCAGACCCATCGCCGAAATCAGGATCCGCCCCGGCAGCCCGAGGATGCGGCCCGAATGCAGCGGGAACTGGGCCTGCACGAAGATGTCGGCAGCGGTGCCCTTCCACGGCTGGCGCTGGCCCAGCAGCTTGCCATTCACACCGTCGTAGTACAGCAGTGCCGGGCCGACGCCGCCCGTGCCGTGGTCGCCGCCCGGCTTGAAGAAGCTGATCATGTAGATGCCGAATTCCTGCGAATAGTAGACGGCACCGACCGGGTCGCTCCACTGGCGGCGCTGCCCTTCGGCGCCGGCGCGCGCGATGACCTCGGCGAGCGGGATGCGCGGCTCGATCAGGTGCTGCTTGTCCATCATCGGACGGGTGTCGAAGGGCGTCGGCGTCACTTTCGACACCTTGCTGATCACCGGATAGAAGACTTCGTTGTACAGGTTCAGCGAGAAGGCCGTAAACGCGAGGATGAACAGCAGGATCCAGGTCCACAGGCTGAAGGCGCGGTGCAGGTCGAAGTTCAGTTTCGATGACCCGCCCTGCCAGCGCACCTTCCAGGCCGGCTGCCAGCGCTGCCACCAGGTCTTGCCCGCATTGTTGGCACTCACGGCAGGCGACGCAGCGAGCGCCGCCTTCTTTTTCCGCACCGGCAGCGTCAGGTAGAAGCCGACGAAGCTGTCCACCATCCAGATCATCGCGATGCCGCCCATCAGCCACCAGCCCCAGCGGTCGGTGCCCCACATCTCGGGGAGGTGCAGCGTGTAGTGCAGCTTGTAGAGGAAGGAGACGAAGGTTTCCTGGGTGATCGGCCAGACCGCGCCCCACTCGCGCTTGCCGAGTTCCGCGCCGCTGACCGGGTCGACGAAGACCTGGTTGAAGCCGGGCGTGGCCAGTTCCTTCGTGGCCGGGTCGAAGCGCGGCGACACGCCCAGCGCCAGCGACTTGCCCGCTTCCGGCTGCAGCACGAGGTAGGACACGCGCACCTGCGGATGGCGCGCCTCGACCTGCTGCGCCAGGGCCAGCGCGGACTGCGGCGTGCCCGCGCTCTTCGCTTCCATCAGGTGCGGGTTGAGCAGGTCGTCCAGCTCGTGGTCCCAGGAGATCACGGCGCCCGTAAGACCGCTGACGAACAGGAAGCCGGCGGTCAGGAGACCGAGGTAACGGTGGATCAGGGTCCAGAAGGCGCGCATGGGATAAGCCTCGGTTAGTCGTCAGAAACGGTAGCGCAGCGTCAGCGATGCGCCGCGCGGCGCCTGGTAGTTCACGCCTTCATACGCGGCCGACAAGCCGAAGTGCTTCTTGTCGAACGCGTTGTTGACGTTCAGCTGCGCCGACAGCTGCCGGCTGAACTCGTAGCGCGCCATCAGGTTGACCAGGGCGAACGCTTCCTGCTCGACGCGGCCGCCATTGGTGTTCGCCGGGGCGTTGGGCACGATCGTGTAGGTCTCGCCTTCCCAGTTCACGCCGCCGCCCACGCTCAGCTTGTCCCATGCGCCCGGCAGGCGGTAGGTGGTGAACACGCGCAGCAGGCGGCGCGGGTAGATGCTGTTGATGTCGGCGCCTGCCGCATCCTTGATGCGGTACTGGGTGTAGCCGGCACTGGCGCTCCAGCCCCTGGCCAGTTCGCCCGACAGTTCGAATTCGAAGCCTTCGCTCTTGGCGCCTTCGGAGGCGACATAATAGGTTTCCGGGCCGAGCGGGCCGCCGCGGTCGATCTTGTCGACCGCCTGGGCCAGGTTGTTCTGCTTGACCTGGAATACCGCCAGCGAACCGTTCACGCGGCCGTCGAGGAACTCGCCCTTGATGCCGGCTTCGTAGTTCTTGCCTTCGATCGGGTCCAGCATGCGTCCCGCCAGGTCGAGGGCATTCTGCGGCTGGAAGATGTCGGTGTAGCTGGCGTAGGCCGAATAGGTTTTATTGATGTCGTAGACCAGGCCGGCGTACGGCGTCACTTCGTGGTCGTGCTTGATCCGGTAGTCCGGGGCGAAACCGCCGCTGCCGGAACGCTCGTAGTCGGTGACGCGGGCGCCGACGATCAGCTTGAGCGGATCGGCCAGCGCGAAGCGTGCCACGCCGTACAGGGCTTCCTGCTTCGTATGACGGTCCTGGTAGAACTGGCGTTCGCCCCAATTAGGTTGCGGGAAGGCCGCCGGGTTCCAGTTGTTGAAATCGCCCGGGACCGGGAAGATGTCCGACGGCCGGTTGTCGGCCTGGAAGTCCTGCTTCATGCGCATGTAGCCGAAAGCGGCTTCGTGCCGGCGCCCGCCCAGTTCGAAGGCGCCGCCGGCATGCAGGCCGATGTCTTCCTGGTCGGTATGGTTGACGTAGTTGGCCGGATAGGCACTCATGCCCAGGCCGGTCACGCGGTCGGGACGGCCCGACAGGTAGAGCAGGTAGGCATCGCCGTCGCGCTTGGCCTTGTTGTAGACGGCGTGGACCTTCCAGCCGTTGTCGAAGGTGTGCTGCAGGTCGACGAAGGCATTGCCATAGGTGGTCGGCCAGCGGCTCCAGGCGGCGCTGCTGGTCTTCGAGACGTCCCAGTTGGTCGGGGTGCCGTCGCTGTACCAGTACGGCAGGCTGCCCCACATCGGGCTCTGGGCGCGGCTCTCCTGGCGGCTGTAGCCGGCCTGCAGCAGCGTGCGCGGGGTCAGGTCGGCCGCCACCGTGGCGTACAGCGTGTTGCTGCGCGAGCCGCCGTAGTCGATCCAGCTGTCGGCGTCAGTGTATTCGCCGACCACGCGTGCGCGCACGCTGCCCGATGCGTTCAGCGGCGTGGACACGTCGCCCATCACGCGGCGCTCGTTCCAGCTGCCGACGCCGGCCTCGACCCAGCCGGTCACCTGCTTGCTGTCGGCATGCTTGCGCACCAGGTTGATCGCCGCCGACGGGTTGCCGGCGCCGGTCATCAGGCCGGTGGCGCCGCGCACGACTTCGACGCGGTCGTAGATCGCCAGGCTGGATGCGACTTCGCCGCCGCTCCACTGCTGTTCGTAGGTGGTGGGCAGGCCGTCGATCTGCAGGTTGTCGATCTCGAAGCCGCGTGCAGTGAATTGGCCGCGGTTGGTTTCATACTGGTTGACCGAGACGCCGGTGGTGTTGTTGACGACGTCGGTCACGGTCTGCATGCGCTGGTCTTCGATGCGCTGCAGCGTCACCACCGATACCGATTGCGGCGTCTCGCGCAGCGACAGGTCCAGCGGCGTGGCGGTGCGGGTGGAACCGGCGGTGTACGAATTCGCGCTGCGCTGGGCGGTCACCTGCACCTGCTGGATGGCGCTATCTGCGTCCTGGGCAGCCTGCGCCTGCGCGAGCAGCGGCATGGCGGCGCCCATCAGTACGGCGAGTCGGTTGAGCTTCAGACGCCGGGCGGCGGACGCTTGCATTTTCATCGGTATCCCATCAGTTGAGCGGAAAGAGGTAATCCGCTGGCGGTGATAGACAGCGGAAACTAAGCGCGAATGATAACGATTCTCATTCAAAAGTCAACTGAAAGATAGTGAACATACTAGTTAGCGATCGTTTTGAATAGCCTAATACGTCGTCCCCGCGCGAGTGGGGACGACGGTGATGGCGGCTTACTTCAGCCAGCCCCGATGCCGGAAATACAGGAAAGGCGCAATCGCACTGACGATCATCAGGCTCAGCGACCAGCCATAGCCCATCTTCCAATGCAGCTCGGGCAGGAACTCGAAGTTCATGCCGTAGATACTGGCGATCAGGGTCGGCGGCAGGAAGGCGACCGAGGCCACCGAGAAGATCTTGATGATCTTGTTCTGGTTGATGTTGATGAAGCCGACGGTGGCGTCCATCAGGAAGTTGATCTTGTCGAACAGGAAGGAGGTGTGGCCGTCCAGCGATTCGATGTCGCGCAGGATCTGGCGTGCTTCCTCGAACTGGTCGCCGTTCAGCAGCCGGCCGCGCATCAGGAAGCTGACCGCGCGCCGCGTGTCCATCATGTTGCGGCGGATGCGGCCGTTCAAGTCTTCCTCGTGCGCGATCGCATTCAGCGCGGCGGCCGCGTCCTGGTCGGTGAATTCCTTCTGCAGCACGCGCTGGCTGACCTCTTCCAGGCTCTCGTAGATGCCTTCGAGCGCATCGGCCGAGTACTCGGCGTCGGTCGCGTACAGGTCGAGCAGCACGTCCATGTAATCCTCGATCGAGCCAGGCCGCGAACGCGCGCGCAGGCGCACCAGGCGGAACACCGGGAGCTCGTCGTTATGGACCGAAAACAGGATTTTCTTGGCCAGGATGAAAGCGACGGTGACGATGCGCGACGGGCCGTCTTCTTCCTCGCGCAGGAAGTCGGTGCGCAGGTGCAGGTCGCCGTTTTCGCCTTCGTAATAGCGCGCCGACGCCTCGATATCGGATACCTCGTCCTCGCCCGGCAAGACCACGTCATAGGTCGTCTTGACCCAGGCACGCTCGGCATCCGTGGGATCGGTGAGATCGACCCACACGGCCGATGCGTTCTCCAGATCGGCACGGGAAGCGATGGGTACCTGGTTCAGTCGGCCATTTTGTAGGACAAATACGTTGATCATGCGCTGCTTTCTCGGCCGGGATTCGGAAACAGCGCAAGTGTACCCGTAAGCCCTGAGCCCGGCCACCCCGTCGGCAAGAATTTGCCCCGTTGCCCATCCTCAAACCGGGGGCAGAGCCCGGATATTGGCAACATCCGCTTAGCAATACCCCGTCCGGGACAAAGCAACTGTTGAAGTTACCAAAAGGATCTTGCCAAAAATCGGGCTCTGACCCCGGTTTGACCTACGGCAGGTCGGCGGCGTTCATGCGGCGTTGAATGATGGCGCTACGGCGTGCCAGGTAGTTGGTCTGGCGGTGGGCGTCGTAGTAGCGCGGGTTGGGCAGCATGACGGCCAGGCGGGCGGCCTGGGCCGGGCTCAGGCTGGCGGCCGGCGCGCGGTAGTAGTGGCGTGCGGCGGCTTCGGCGCCGAACACGCCGCGCCCGAACTCGACCACGTTCAGGTAGATCTCGAGGATGCGCTGCTTGCTCATCACCGCTTCCAGCATGTAGGCGATCACCAGTTCCTGGCCCTTGCGCAGGTAGTTGCGCGAGCCGGACAGGAACAGATTCTTCGCCAGCTGCTGCGTGATGGTCGAGCCGCCGCCGACCACTTTATGGCGCTTGTTGTTGCGTTCGTAGGCTTTTTCCAGCGCATCCCAGTCGACCCCGTCGTGCTCGGCGAAATTCGCGTCTTCGGAGGCGATTACGGCGCGCTTCAGGTTGTTCGAGATGCGCGCGTACGGCACCCACGCCTGTTCCAGCCTGGCGTTCGGATTGGTCTCGCGCAGCGCCGACAGCTGGGTGCGCATCATGCTGGTCGACGACGGATTGAACTGGGTCCACCAGCAGATCATCAGGAAGAAATACAGCTGCACCAGCACCACCGCCAGCACCGGCCCGATGACCAGCCATTTCAGCCAGCGCCGGCCGCCGGAGTGCCGGCCACCACTTTTTGAACGTGAGGCCGCCGCCCCCATCTTCAGCGCCGTGCTCATAAGCTTGAACGCAGTTGCACCAGCACCGGCATGGTGGCCGGCCGCACGCCGCGCCACAGCGCAAACGCCTCCGCGGCCTGCTCGACCAGCATCCCGAGGCCGTCGCGCACCGCGGCGCCATGCAAGGCCGCGAATTCCATGAACTGGCTCGGCTCCTTGCCATACATGATGTCGACCGCCAGCGTGTCCGGCCCGAAGCTGGCTGCCGGTACCGGCGGCATGTCGGCCGCCAGGCTGGCCGAGGTCGCGTTGACGACCACGTCGAACACGCCTTCGATGGCGTCCATGCCGACCGCGCTCACCTGCCCGGGGTGGGACGCATGCGCGGCAAACTGCTCGACCAGCGCGTCGGCAGTGGCACGGGTGCGGTTGGCGATCACGATCGCGGCCGGGCCCTGCTCCAGGAACGGCAGCACGATGCCGCGCGCCGCGCCGCCAGCCCCCAGCAGCAGTACGCGCTTGCCGGCCAGCGCCACACCGGCATTGCGCACGATGTCGGCCACCAGGCCCGGGCCGTCGGTGTTGTCACCGACGATCTCGCCACCCTCGAAGCGCAGCGTATTGACGGCGCCCGCCAGGCGCGCGCGCGCGGACAGGCGGGTGGCGATGGCTGCCGCCTCCAGCTTGAAAGGCACGGTGACGTTGGCGCCGCGATAGCCTTCGGCGACCAAGCGCCGCACCGTGCCGGCGAAACCGTCTAGCGGCGCCAGGCAGCGTTCGTACACCAGGTCCTGGCCGCTCGTGGCCGCGAAGGCGGCGTGAATCTCGGGCGATTTGCTGTGGGCGATCGGGTTGCCGATCACACAATAGCGGTCGGCTGAATACTGGTCTGTCATCTCATCCTTCTCCGCGCAGTTCGGCCTGCAGCTTTTCTTCCCGGGTAAATTTGAAACGGGTGATCACGATCCACAGGTCGTCCTTGTCGGACGAGCGCATGTTGGCCGGGAACTTCCCGAACGGCGCCGCGCGCCGCACGATGGCCAGCGCGGCCTTGTCCAGCGCCGGGTTGCCGGAACTGCGCTCGATGCGCGGTCCGCCCTCTTTTTCGTAGAGGCTGCCGTCCTGGAACACCGGAATGTAGACCACCAGCTCGCCATACAGCTTGCTGCCGTTCTGCTGCGGGAAATTCAGGGTGCCGACCTCCTCCACCCGCTTTTGCATCGCCTTGTAGTACATGGCGTAGCCGACTTCCTGGGTGCTGGGGCTGATGAAGGTCTTTTTCGGACGCTTGTTCTCGTCCGAGATGCGCTGCGTGATCTCGGCCGACATGCGCGCGATGGACTTGGTGGTGTCGAGGTTGTCGGCGCCGTTGCGGTTCGGGTCGGGCCGGACCTGCTCCGCGACCGGGGCGCTGGCATAGTTAGAGGGCCGTACCTGGCTCATGACGTTCTTCTGCTGCTGCTCGAGTTCGGCGATGCGGCGCTGCAGGGCCTCCATGCTGTCGCCGTTCTCGATGCGCTTCAGGTCCGGCAGCGGCGACTGCGCGCGCCCGGCGTCGGCATTGCCGCCGCCATCCAGGTTGGCCTGGGCCAGCGCCTCGGCCTTGAGCGGCGCGCGCTGGTGCTTGGCGTTGACCAGGATGACTTCGAGCCCCGGATCGGCCGGCTGCAGCCGGAACGCATCCGGCGCGGCGAAATGGACCGCCAGCAGGGCCGCATGCGCCAGCACCGAAACGGCGACGGCGATCATCAGGGGACGTTGTTGTCGGGAGTACTTCACGCGCTGCGGGGAGGGAGGGTTGGAGTCAGGGAATGATCCATTCTACCGTGCGCGAGCGGGAGTTTGCGAGTGTTGCGGGAAAGTATCGGTGCGCGGGGTTGCAAGGTGGGCACATCATGCCCACCCCATGACGATCAGGCAGCCGCCTGCGGCGCCTGCGGCTCGGCCGTCACGTCGGTCTGCGTCTCCGGATCGACCACGGTCACCGCGCCTTCCGCCTCGGCGCCTTCCACCGCCGCCGCCTCGCCGCTGTCACTGCCCTCTTCCTCATCCTCGAGCGCCAGTTCTTCCGACGGCGCCACGGCCGCCACTTCCAGCAGGCGCGCCTCCAGCGACAGGTCGACCTCGTCCCAGCGCACGATGTCCAGCCGCACCTGGGCGCCGCGTGCCACTTGCTGCATGCCCGGCAGGCGGATCACCAGCGGGATGTCGACCAGGCGCAGCACCTCGTCCTTCAGCACCACGGCGTCGACCTGCTTCGCCTGTTCCTGGCCCAGCCAGCGCAGGCACCAGTAACGCTCCATGTTCTGCTGGAAGTCGTTGTAGGCGCCGTAGGCGGCGTCGAAGCTCGATACGATCGCGAACAGGGTCGCGTCGCGGTGCTTGAACGGCGCCACCAGCGGCGCGGTCACGCCGTTCGAGGCGCAGGCCAGGATCTGCCACTGGTTGACCAGGTCGGTATAGCGGCGCAGCGGCGAAGTGCTCCAGGCGTACTGGTCGACGCCCAGGCCCTGGTGCGGCGCCGCGTGGGTCACCATGCGCACCTGGATCTTGGCGTTCCAGCCGCCGGCACCCGGACCTTGCGAGCGGTAGATGCCGGGCACGCCCGAGTCGTGCAGCAGCTTGCCCCAGGTGCTGTTGGCGAAGATCATCAGCTCGGCCACGATCTTGTCCAGAGGCGCCCCGCGCTTGCGGCGCACGATGGTGACCACGTCGTCCTCGACGTAGAAATTGAAGTCGACGCGGTTCGCCTGTTCCGGTTTCAGGCCGAAGGCTTCGCGCTTCTTCATGCGGCCGGCTTCCAGTTGCAGCGCCCACTGCCACAGCAGGCCAAGCTCGGTCTTGTGCGGATACTCGCCCTCGCCGCTGGCCAGGGTCTCTTCATTCACCAGTTCGTCGAGGTCGTTGTGGCGCAGGTTGCTCTTCATCGGCACCCGCTCGGCCCGCGTGGTGGTCGACAGGACGGTCCAGGTGGACGGATCCAGCACCGCGTACAGCGACAGCGCCGGGCAATCCTTGCCCTCGGCCAGCGTGAATGCGTTCACCACCTCATCTGGCAGCATGGTGATCTTATCGCCCGGCATGTAGACAGTCGACATGCGCGCGCGCGCGATCTTGTCGATGGCGTCGTCCGGACGGATGCCCAGGCCCGGCGCCGCGATGTGGATGCCGACGCGTACGGTACCGTCGTCCAGGGTCTCGACCGAGAAGGCGTCGTCGATCTCGGTGGTGGTCACGTCGTCGATCGAGAACGCCGCCACCTTGGCCAGCGGCAGGTCGGCCGGCGCCGCCGGTACCTCGACCGGCGGGAAACCGGCGCCGCGCGGGAAGTGCTCGAACAGGAAGCGCCCCATGTGCAGCTCCTTGGCCGAGGCGATGCCCTTGGTCGCCAGCATCAAGCGCGGCTGGGTGGTCTGCAGTTCGGTGGCGGCGGTGTCCAGCGCCTTGTATTCGATGCTGTTCTTGTCCGGCTTGAACAGCAGCTGCTGGACCAGCGGCTGCAGCGCTTCCGGCAGGCGGCCGGCCTTGAGTTCCTCGACGTAGGACGCCTGTACGATGGCCTGCTGCTTCTTCTTTTCGATGCCGGCCAGCGCCGCGCGCAGCGACTGTTCGGGCGCGCCCTTGTAGCGGCCACGGCCCTTCTTGTAGAAATAGATGGGCGAACCGTGCAGGGCCAGCACCAGGCCGGCCGCTTCGGCCGGCAGCGGGGCGTGGCCGAAGTACTCGGCGCCCAGTTCGGCAAAGCCGAATTCCTCGTCGCCGGCGACTTCCCACAGGAATTCGAGGTCGACGTCCGCCGCGATCGCCTTGGCCTGCTCCAGCAGCGTGGCCGGATCCGGCTTCTCGAACTGCAGCAGCACGTCGCGCGTCTTGACCTTGGTGCGTTTCCCGCTCGGCATCTCGACCTGGTAGGCCTCGCCGGCCTGCGACAGCACGGTGCCGACCTTGAAATCGCCGGACTCTTCGAAAAATACGTTCATAATCTATTTCAGGTTCATGTTGGTTGCGGCCGGCGCCAGGTCCAGTACCGCAGGCAAGAATACCTCGGTGACCAGCAGCAGGCCTTGACGGCGGCGGTAGACGCAGCGCCGGGCATAATAAGTCGCATCCGGATCCGCCAGTGCATTGTCCGCCTCCGGGCCAAGCGCCGCGCGCACGCGCGCCAGCAGCGGGTGGCCCGGCCGGATCCGGGCAAATTCGAGCCGGCCACGCCGGACCAGCGGATCGTAAAACAGCGTGGTGCCGAGCGAGCGCTCGCCCAGTGCCGAAAACAGCGGCCAGTCGTGCGCCGTGGCGTCCAGCGGCACCACCGTGTGGCCGTACACCGCCGGGCGACCGTCGCAGCGCAGCAGCACCTCGCGCTCCCACACGCGCTGGCGGCGCGCCAGGCCGAGTGCCTCGGCCTCGTCCGCCAGGCAGAGCGCGCCCGCCTGGCGCACCTTCTGCACCCGAAAAGCGCGGCTGTGCGCCACCAGGCGCGCGGTCAGCGAACCGGGCGTGGCCAGCCAGCCGCGCATCGCGGCCGGTGCGCGCACGCCCGCGGAATGCGCCAGCCAGCGGGCCTGGCGCAGCGATGGCGTTCTCAAGTCGCCCTCACGCCGGCGCTGCCGTCATGCAGAATGCCAGCACCTCGTCGACATATTGCGCGAATTCCGATACGGCGTGATCGCTGCCCTGGATCACATGCTGGTGCGCCCCGGCGTAATGGGCGACCATGTCGCGATAATCCAGCACTTCGTCGCCGGTCGCCGCCAGCAGGAAGTAACGTTCCGGACGCGTGATCCTGTCGACTTTCAGCGCGGCCAGCTCGTCGATGTACGCGCGCTTGAACTCGAACGGCTCATCCGAGTGCCAGGCGGTCGTCACGCCGACGTGCTTGTCCAGGTCTTTCAGCGGATCGACCGCCGGGTTCACCAGCGCCGCGCGGCAGCCGAAGCGCTCGGCCAGCCAGGTCGCATAAAAGCCGCCGAGCGAGGAGCCGATGATGGCGATCTGATCCGGTCCCTTGTCGGCGTAACGCCCGGCCAGTGTCAGCACCAGGTCCATCGCGGCTTTCGGCGAGGCCGGCAGCTGGGGACAGATCAGTTCATGCGCGCGCCCCAGCTCGGCCATGCGCCCGTGCACCACGCGCGCCTTGTACGAGCGGGGCGACGAGCGGAAGCCGTGCAGATAAAGGATATGCGGACGCCCGCTCATGCCGCCAGGCTTTCCAGCAGTTTCTGGTGCACGCCGCCGAAGCCGCCGTTGCTCATCACCAGGATATGGTCGCCCGGCTGGGCCGCCTGCACGATCGCCTGCACCATATAGTCGATCTGGTCGAAGCTGTGGGCAATGTTGCCCAGCGGTTTCAAGGCGTCGGCCAGCGACCAGCCCAGCGCCTGCTGGCTGCCGAAGCCGAACACCAGGTCGGCATCCTTCAGGCTGCCCGGCAGCGCATCCTTCATGGCGCCCAGTTTCATGGTGTTCGAGCGCGGTTCCAGCACGGCCAGGATGCGCCCCGACGTACCGATCTTCTGGCGCAGGCCGCCCACCGTGGTCGCAATCGCCGTCGGATGGTGGGCGAAGTCGTCGTACACCGTCACGCCGTTCACCACGCCGCGCACTTCCATGCGCCGCTTGACGTTCTGGAAACGCGACAGCGATTCGATCGCCTGCGCGGGTGGCACGCCGACGTGGCGCGCGGCGGCGATCGCGGCCAGCGCATTGGTGCGGTTGTGGTGGCCGCTCAAGTCCCAGTGCACGGTGCCCTGCACTTCCTTATTGAAGATGACGTCGAAGCTGGCGCCGCCCGGATGCTCGACCAGGCTCCAGTCCACGCCCTCGGCCACGCCGAAGGCTTCCTTCTCGCTCCAGCAGCCGCGCTTGAGCACGCGGCCGATCGAGGCTTCGTCGCCGTTCACGACCAGGCGGCCGACGCCGGGCACGGTGCGCACCAGGTGGTGGAACTGGGTCTCGATGGCGCCGATGTCCGGGAAGATGTCGGCGTGGTCGTATTCCAGGTTGTTCAAGACCGCGGTCTTGGCGTGGTAATGCACGAACTTGGAACGCTTGTCGAAGAAGGCGGTGTCGTACTCGTCGGCTTCGATCACGAAAAAGTCGGAATCCTTGTCGCCCTGCAGGCGCGCCGAGATGCCGAAGTTCATCGGCACGCCGCCGATCAGGAAGCCCGGCGAGTAACCCGCATCTTCCAGGATCCAGGCCAGCATCGAGGTGGTCGTGGTCTTGCCGTGGGTACCGGCCACCGCCAGCACCCATTTATTACGCAGGATATGTTCGCCGATCCACTGCGGGCCAGATACATAAGGCAGGCCGCGATTCAGGATTTCCTCGATCAGCGGATTCCCGCGCGTCATCACGTTCCCGACCACGTACAGATCCGGTTCCAGCGCGACCTGTTCCGGGCCATATCCCTGGATCAGTTCGATGCCCTGGGCTTCGAGCTGGGTACTCATCGGGGGATAGACGTTGGCGTCGCAGCCGGTGACACGGTGGCCGGCTTCCTTGGCCAGGACAGCCAGCCCACCCATGAAGGTGCCGCAGATGCCGAGAATATGGATGTGCATGGTGGTCGAAAAAGATGCAGGGAAATAAAGGAATACGCGATTTTACCCGACGCGATGCCATTTTCCGTTCAAGAGTATGATCTGAGACATGATGCCGAATTCAAATGATGACCTCCAACAGTTGCGCACCCGCATCGCTGCGACGGCCGCGCGCATGATCGCCCAGGATGGCGCCGACTACGCCACCGCCAAGGCCAAGGCGGCGCGCCAGGTGCTGGGGGTCGACCGCCCTGCCCCGAATTATTTGCCCGACAATATACAAGTCGCAGACGAGGTGCGCCGCTACCAGTCCCTGTTCCAGGGACCGGCCCAGGCGGCGCGCCTCAAGCATTTGCGCGGCGCCGCGCTGGAAGTGATGGAAGCGCTGGCCGAGTTCCGGCCCTACCTCACCGGCGCGGTCCTGAACGGCACCGCCGGCGAACATGACGACATCCACCTGCAATTGTTTGCGGACAGCGCCAAGGAAGTCGAGATCTGGCTGCTGAACCGGAACGTCGATATCGACATCTCGGAAACCCCGCACTTCAAGGGTGGTCGCCACGATCCGGTCGAGACCGTGAGTTTCATGTGGCATAAGGAACCGGTCCACGCCGAACTGTATGACATGAACGATTTGCGCGGTGCCCTGAAACCCCGTGCCGACGGCCGCCTGCAGCGCGTCGACCTGGCGGGCCTGCGCGCCCTGATGATGACTGACGAAACCCTGGAGCAAGATGAATAAGAAGGTTAACAAGCCGCGCCTGGCCGCCTACCTGATCGTGGCCGCCGCATTTACCACCCTCGGCGCGATTGCCGCCGTCAAGCAGGACGGCAAGGCCGCGGCCGGCGCCGCCCCGGCCAATTCCGGTGCCGCCCTGTACGCGCAGTCGCTGAACGACCTGACCGGCAAGCCGCAATCGCTGGCGCAATGGAAAGGCAAGCCGCTGCTGGTGAATTTCTGGGCATCCTGGTGCGCGCCCTGCGTGCAGGAGATGCCGGAACTGTCGGCATTGGCGGCCAAGGACGGCGGCAAGCGCTTCCATGTGATCGGCATCGGCATCGATTCGCCCAGCAATCTCGTCCAGTTCACGCAAAAGACCAAGGTCGCCTATCCGCTGTACGTCGGCGGCATGGGAGCGACCGACCTGGCGCGCGGGCTCGGCAACACCAACGGCGGCCTGCCTTACACGGTGCTGATCGGCGCCGATGGCAAGGTGATCAAGACCTACCTGGGCAAGCTGAAGTTCGACCAGTTGCGTGCCGACCTGGCCAAGCTGTAGGCGGCCCGAAGCATTCGCGAACGGTCGTTCACTTCCTTTCGCACTTCCTTATATCGCTTGCCAATACGTAATGTTGGCGGCAAAATGCCTGTCTTTCGGGCAAACAGACGGTTCATCATGGCGAAAAAGCTCCTGCTGCTCAATGGCCCCAACCTGAATTTGCTGGGGACGCGTGAGCCTGCAGTGTACGGTGCCACCACCCTGGCCGACATCGAACAGGCCGCGACGCGCCAGGCGGTGGCGGCGGGCGCAAGCATTGCCTGCTTCCAGAGCAACCATGAAGGCGCGCTGATCGACCGTATCCATGCCGCCAGGCAGGAAGCGGTCGACGCCATCGTCATCAACCCGGGCGGACTGACGCATACCAGTGTGGCCTTGCGCGATGCGCTGGCCGCGGTGGACATTCCGTTTGTGGAAGTGCACCTGTCTAATATTTATAAGCGTGAGGAGTTTCGGCACCATTCGTTTTTGTCCGTGATTGCGCAAGGCACGATTTGCGGACTGGGCGCTGATGGATATCGCTTTGCCATCGACTTTGCACTCAAAGAGCGTTAATCTACGTCAACTTCACGCATTCCGTGCGGATTTGCGAGCAGTTCCGCACCGCATCCTCATAAACATATAATTCCAGGGGTTTCACATGGATCTAAGAAAACTCAAGACATTGATCGACCTCGTCGCCGAATCGGATATCGCTGAACTCGAAGTGACCGAAGGCGAAAGCAAGGTTCGTATCGTCAAGTCCTCGGCAATCCCGCAGAATCAGATGGTCATGGTGCCGCCGCAAGGCGTGCAGCAATTCCAGGCACCGGCAGTCCAGGGCGCCGCAGCCCCGGCACCCGCAGCAGCCGAGCCGGCCGCTGCGCCGGTAGAAACCGGCCATGTCGTGAAGTCGCCGATGGTCGGTACCTTCTACCGCTCGTCGTCCCCGGGCGCCCCGGCATTCGTCGAAGTCGGCGCCAATGTGAAGGAAGGCGATACCCTGTGCATCATCGAAGCGATGAAGCTCCTCAATGAAATCGATGCCGACCTCTCCGGCACCATCACCAAGATCCTGGTGGAAAACGGCCAGCCCGTCGAATTCGGCCAGCCGCTGTTCGTGATCGGCTAAGACTCGTTATCGTCAACGGACCGAAGTCCGGAGCCTTTCGCAAGGAAGCCTCCGGACTTCTGCCCTCCGCCCTTCCGATTCAGTTGTCTCCGGCCATCTACCGGCACTCACAGAAACATCGAACTTACCATGTTTGAAAAAATCCTCATCGCCAATCGTGGTGAAATCGCTCTGCGTATCCAGCGCGCCTGCCGTGAAATGGGCATCAAGACCGTCGTCGTGCACTCGGAAGCCGACAAGGATGCCAAGTACGTCAAACTGGCCGACGAGTCGGTCTGCATCGGCCCGGCCCAATCCGCGAAAAGCTACCTGAGCATGCCGGCGATCATCAGCGCGGCCGAAGTCACCGACGCCGAAGCGATCCACCCGGGTTATGGCTTCCTGTCGGAAAACGCCGACTTCGCCGAGCGCGTCGAGAAATCGGGCTTCGTGTTCATCGGCCCGCGTCCGGAATCGATCCGCCTGATGGGCGACAAGGTTTCGGCCAAGCAGGCCATGATCAAGGCCGGCGTACCGTGCGTCCCGGGTTCGGATGGCGCCCTGCCCGACGATCCGAAGGAAATCATCCAGACCGCGCGCAAGATCGGCTATCCGGTCATCATCAAAGCGGCCGGCGGCGGCGGCGGACGCGGCATGCGCGTCGTGCACACCGAAGCGGCCCTGCTGAACGCCGTGGCGATGACCAAGACCGAAGCCGGCACCGCCTTCGGCAATCCGGAAGTCTATATGGAGAAGTACCTGGAAAATCCGCGCCACGTGGAAATCCAGGTGCTGGCCGACGAGCACAAGCAGGCCGTCTGGCTGGGCGAGCGCGACTGCTCGATGCAGCGTCGCCACCAGAAGGTGATCGAGGAAGCGCCGGCGCCGGGCATCCCGCGCAAGCTGATCGAGAAGATCGGCGACCGCTGCGCCGAAGCCTGCCGCAAGATCGGCTACCGCGGCGCCGGCACCTTCGAATTCCTGTACGAGAACGGCGAGTTCTACTTCATCGAGATGAACACCCGCGTGCAGGTCGAACACCCGGTCACCGAAATGATCACCGGCATCGACATCGTGCAGGAACAGATCCGCATCGCCTGCGGCGAGCGCCTGCGCTTCCGCCAGCGCGACATCATGCTGTCGGGCCACGCGATCGAGTGCCGCATCAATGCCGAAGACCCGTTCAAGTTCACTCCGTCGCCGGGCCGCATCACCGGCTGGCATCCGCCGGGCGGTCCCGGCATCCGCGTCGATTCGCATGCCTACGCCGGCTATTACGTGCCGCCGCACTACGATTCGATGGTCGGCAAGGTCATCGCCTACGGCGCCACCCGCGAGCAGGCGATCCGCCGCATGCAGATCGCGTTGTCGGAGATGGTGGTCGAGGGTATCCTGACGAATATCCCGCTGCACCGCGAACTGATGGTCGACGCCCGCTTCATGGAAGGCGGCACCAACATCCATTACCTGGAGCAGAAGCTGGCCCACAAGCCGGACCTGCCGAAGGATGGCGCGCTCGGCGCCAAATCGGAAAGCAAGGCTGAACAATGAGCTGGACTGAAGTCGTCATCGAAATCGCCCGCGAGCACGCCGAGGCCCTGTCGGACGCCCTGATGGAAGCGGGCGCGCTGTCGGTCTCGGTGGAAGACGCCGACGAAGGCACCGAAGACGAGAAGCCGCTGTTCGGCGAGCCGGGCATGGTGCCGGAACAGGCCGCCTGGGACCACAGCCGCGTGGTGGCCCTGACCGACGACGTCGACGACCAGGCCACCATCGTGGCCGAGGCGGCGCGCGCCATCGGCCTCGAGCAGTTGCCGGACTTTTCGGTGCGCTCGGTGGCGGATGCGGATTGGGTGCGCCTGACGCAATCGCAGTTCGCGCCCATCCACATCGGCAAGAACATCTGGGTCGTGCCGAGCTGGCACGAAGCCCCGGATCCGAACGGCCTGATCCTGGAAGTCGATCCGGGCCTGGCTTTCGGCACCGGCAGCCATCCGACCACCCGCCTGTGCATGGAGTGGCTGGAAGCGCATCCGGCACCGGGCAAGTCGGTGCTGGACTACGGTTGCGGTTCCGGCATCCTGGCGATGGTCGCCAAGAAGCTCGGCGCGGCCGACGTGGCCGGCGTCGACATCGACCCGCAGGCGATCGAATCGGCCAAGCTGAATGCCGAACGCAACGGTTGCGCCATCGACTTCTACGTGCCGGACGATTTCGGCGCGTCCGAGCGCAAGGGCAGCCGCTTCGACATCGTGGTGGCCAACATCCTGTCGAGCCCATTGAAACTGATGGCGCCGATGCTGTCCGGCCGCGTGGCCGAAGGCGGTTCGCTGATCCTGTCGGGCGTGCTGGCGCGCCAGGCCGAGGAAGTGGCCGCCGCCTACGCACCTTTCATCAAGCTGGGCGTCTGGGCCGAGCACGACGGCTGGGTCGCCCTCCACGGGCAGCTCGGCTTGGAGTCCGCACCGCCGTCGCGCGCCGCCGAAAACGGCGAGTGACCGCATGGCGCTCGCGACCCAGTGCCCGTTTTGCCAGACCAGGTTCCGGGTCGCCTCGGACCAGCTCAAGCTCCGCGGCGGCATCGTCCGCTGCGGCGCCTGCCAGCGCATCTTTGACGGCAGCGCGCACCTGATCGACCTGGATGCGCCGAAGCCGGCCCCCGGTCCCGAGATGCCGCCGCCGACGTCTGGCGCCGAGGTGGCGGCGCCCTCCCCCGCAGCTGCCCCGCAAGAAGAACGAGACAGCAGCGCCGACTTCATGGCGCAGCCGGTCCAGACCCTCGATTTCACCAATACCTTCGCTCCGCCCGGCATCCTGCCCGAGGCGGCCCCGGATGCAGCGGCTGCGCCCGTCGTGCAGGATCCCGAGCCGCCGCATGGCGACGTGCTGGCCCATGCCGTCGAAGAAGTCGGCGCCGGTCCGGTGGTGGATATCGACCTCACGCCGCCAAGCGTCGAAGCGCCCGAGCCGGAGGCCGCCGAACCGCAGCCGCAGGATCCGGAACCGCCGCATGGCGACGTGCTGGCCCACGCGCTCGAAGAAGCCGGCGCCGGTCCGGTGGTGGACGTCGACCTGCCGCCGCCGGATGACGAAGCGCCCGAACCGGAAGCCGCTGAATCGCAGCCGCAGCCGCAGCCGCAGGACCCTGAGCCGCCACATGGCGATGTACTGGCGCATGCGGTGGAAGAAGCCGGAACCGAACCGCTACCGCCCCCACCGCAGGATCCCGAACCGCCGCACGGCGACGTGCTCGCGCATGCCGTCGAGACGCTGACGTTCGCGCCGCAAGGCCGGATCGAGCCGCGCATCGAGCCGTGGGCCGAACCACGGCGCGAACCGCGCCTGGCACCCGAGGACAATGCGCCGGCGGCCGCTCCGCCCGAACCCGTGGCGCCCACGACAATCGACACGCCGGCCGCGCCCGCCGCGTCCGCCGCGTCCGTAGCGCCGCCCTCGTTCGCGCCGCCGGGGCGCATCGAGCCCAGCTTCGACCTGCCGGTGGACGAGGAACTGGTGGCCCAGCCGCTGCCCGGCGACGAGCAGGCGTTCCCCACCAACGCCGGGCCGCATGGCGCGCCGCAGCATGCCGCCGCCGTCCCGGACGAGAGCGCGCCGCCGCTGCCGCTGCGCGCCTCGGCCGGCGCCGATCCGCATGAACCATCGCCTGCCACCGCCGCGGCACCACGCTCGGCGCGTGCCAAGGCGCTCGATGCGCGTGCGCGGCGCACCAAGCTGACCCCCACCCGGATCGAAGCGCCGCGCCTGCGCGTGCCGGAAAGCGACGAGCCGGAATTCGTCAAGCGCAGCCGCAAGCAGGAGCACTCCAGCCGCACCCGCCGCATCGCGATGGCCATCGGCGCCGTCGTGCTGCTGCTGGTGCTGGCGGCCCAGCTCGTGCTGAATTTCCGCAACGTGCTGGCGGCGCGCTATCCGGGCGCGCGGCCGGCCTTGGGCGCCGCCTGTGCCCTGCTCGGCTGCCGCATCGAACTGCCGACCCAGATCGACAATCTCGCCATCGAGAACGGCGAATTGACGACGCTCGGCCCGGACACGTATTCGCTCAATACCCTGTTACGCAACCAGGGTAATCTCGTGCAGGCCTGGCCGAGCATCGAACTCGAGCTGACCGACGCCAACGACAAGGCCGTGCTGCGCCGCGTGTTCGCCCCCGGCGAGTATCTGCCGCAAAACGGCGCTGCCGCGCCCGGCGGCTTCGGCCCGCGCTCGGAACAGCCGATCAAGCTGCATTTCGCGCTGGCCGACCTGAAGCCCTCCAGCTATCACATATTCATCTTCTATCCTTAAGGTTTCACATGACCAAGACTTCGCTGATCTGCGGCTCGATCGCCTTCGACAAGATCATGCAATACCATGGGCGCTTCGGCGAAACCCTGCTGGCCGACCAGCTGCATCGCGTGAACGTCTCCTTCCTGGTGCCGACCCTGCGCACCGAATACGGCGGCTGCGCGGTCAACATCGCCTACAACCTCAACATGCTCGGCGGCGAGCCGCTGATCATGGGCACCATCGGCCAGGATGGCGGCGACTACCTCGACCGCATGGAAAAACAGGGCCTGGCCACCAACGCCATCCGCACCATCGGCGACGCCTATACCGCCCAGTGCTTCGTCACCGCCGACCTGGACAACAACCAGATCAACGCCTTCCACCCGGGCGCGATGCAGTTCTCGCACGAAAACAGCCTGGCCGACTACCTGCCGCTGCGCGTGGCGATCATCGCTCCGGACGGCCGTGACGGCATGATCAAGCACGCACGCGACTGCGCCGAGCGTGGCGTGCCCTTCATCTTCGATCCGGGCCAGCAGCTGCCGATGTTCAACGGCGAAGAACTGCTGACCTTCATCGGGCAAGCCGCCTACCTGGCCTGCAACGACTACGAATTCGAGATGGTGATGGACCGTACCGGCCTGACGCTGCACGACATCGCGTCGCGCCTGGATGCGCTGATCGTCACCCGCGGCGAACAGGGCTCGAGCATCTACGCCGGCGGCGAACACCACGTCATCCCGGCAGTCACGGCGAGCGCCGTGGTCGACCCGACCGGCTGCGGCGACGCCTATCGCGCCGGCCTGCTGTACGGCATCGCCAACGACCTCGACTGGCCGACCACCGGCCGCATCGCCAGCCTGCTCGGTGCGATCAAGATCGCGCACCAGGGTGGCCAGAACCACAGCTTCACGGCCCAGGAGATCGCCGACGAGTTCGAGGCGGCGTTCGGCTATCGCTACTGATCGCGGCGCACGCCATCCGTCAATAAAAAAGGGCCCAGGTCCGGCTTGCATGCCGGGCCTGGGCCCTTGGCGTTTCTACTGCCGTTGCCGGCGTCGCCTTACATCATGACGAAGGCCTGGCCGAAGCCCTGGCGCAGCAGGTACTGGATGATCTGCAGCAGGATCACCGCGACCAGTACGGTGATGTCGAGGCCGCCGAGCGGTGGAATCACGCGGCGCAGGGGACGCAGCAGCGGGTCCGTGAGCGCACGCACGAAGGGTGCCAGCGGCGCATGCGGATTGATCCAGCTGAAGATGACTTCGATGATCAGCAGGCCCATGAAACCGTAGATGATCCAGTTCAGGATCCGGAACAGGGCATACAGGAATACCTGCTGCCCGGTCCAGCCGGCCAGCAGCATGACGGCACTCGCGACCAGCACCACCAGGAAGGCGCCGATCAGGCTGGCCCAGTCGTAACCGCCCATGCCTGGCACGACGCGGCGCAAGGGGCGTACCAGCCAGTCGCTCAGGGTAAAGATGAACTGCCCGATCGAGGCAGGTGGGCGGACCCGGATGACCTGCATCCAGAAACGCAGCAGCAGGACGCCGCCGAGGACACCGGCCACGGTATCGACGATCAACTGAAGAATGGGCAGCACAAAGACTCCTTAAAAAAAAACCGCTGTGTGAACTTCACACAGCGGTATTTTGCCTGATCCAGACGTGGAACGGCAGCTGTTACGGACGGCTGCTGGTCGGGAACGGCCATGCGGCTGCCGGCGTGAGGACCGATTTGGCGGCCGGCTGGGCGCCGTCCTTGGTCTCCTGCTTTGCGTCCTGCTTGGTGTCCGACTTGGTTTCCGTTGCCGCTTCGGCTTTGGTTTCCGCTTTGCTGTCAGCCGAGGTGTCCGCTTTCGCTTCAGGCTTGGCTTCGGCCTTCGGCGCGGCGGCTTTTTTTGCTGCCGGCTTTTTCGCGGCCGGAGCCGATGCTTTCTTTGCTGCGGCCGGCGCTGCCGGTGCCGTCGACGCGGTCGATGCCGCGGCTTCCGGCTTGGCGGCGGCCTGCTTCACTGCCGACTTGGTGTCGGCGGTTTTGGTGGCTGCGGTCTTGGCCGGGGTCTTGGCTGCGGCGGTCTTGGTTGCGGCAGCTTTCACCGGTGCGCTGGTGGCAGCGGTTTTGGTTGCGGCAGTCTTGGTTGCGGCAGTCTTGGTTGCAGCAGTCTTGGCCGATGCAGCAGTGGTCTTGGTTGCAGCAGTCTTGGCCGGTGCTTTGGAAGCGGTGGTCTTGGTTGCGGCAGTTTTAGTTGCAGCAGTCTTGGCCGGTGCTTTGGAAGCGGTGGTCTTGGTTGCAGCAGTCTTGGTTGCAGCAGCTTTAGCCGGTGCTTTGGCAGAGTTGGTCTTGGTTGCAGCAGTCTTGGCCGGTGCTTTGGCAGCGGTGGACTTGGTTGCAGCAGCCTTAGCCGGTGCTTTGGCAGCAGTAGTTTTGGTTGCAGCAGCTTTGGTCGCGGTCTTGGCAGCGGTCTTGGTTGCAGCAGCTTTAGTCGCGGTCTTGGCAGCGGTCTTGTTTGTAGCAGCTTTAGCCGGCGCTTTGGAAGCAGTGGTCTTCGTTGCAGCAGCTTTGGTCGCGGTCTTGGTCGCAGCAGTCTTGGCGCCCGTCTTCGCCCCTGCCGAAGCCGAGCCCTTGGAAGCGGCGGTCTTGGTTGCAGCAGCTTTGGTCGCGGTCTTGGCAGCGGTCTTGGTTGCAGCAGCTTTAGCCGGAGCTTTGGAAGCAGTGGTCTTGGTCGCAGCAGCTTTGGTCGCGGTCTTGGCAGCGGTCTTGGTTGCAGCAGTCTTGGCCGGTGCTTTCGAAGCAGTGGTCTTGGTTGCAGCAGCCTTGGTCGCGGTCTTGGCGGCGGTCTTGGTTGCAGCAGTCTTGGCCGATGCTTTGGAGGCAGTGGTCTTGGTTGCAGCAGCTTTTGCCGGTGCTTTAGCAGCGGTGGTCTTGGTTGCAGCAGTTTTGGCCGGTGCTTTGGCAGCAGCGGTTTTGGTTGCGGCAGTTTTGGTCGCCGGTGCCTTGGTTGCAGCGGCTTTCTTCGCTGCAGGTTTTGCTGCCGGTTTGGCTGCCGGTTTTGCGGCGGCTTTTACGGCCGGCTTGGTTTCCGGCTTGGTTGCCGATTTAGCCGCTGCTTTTTTAGCGGCCGGTTTTTCTGCAGCGGCAGCTTTTGCTGCCGGCTTTGCTGCGGCTTTCTTGGTGGCTGTTGCCATTTTAAGTTCTCCTTCTCTGCGATGAGAAATACGCTACAAGGTTTGAACCCGTCCAACCCAGTCTGCTTGGTCGGGCGAATTATTCATCGGCGCACACACGGTGTCTGCGTCAATGAATCCGGCACCAGCTGAACTGCTGCAACTCCTCAAGTCTGCAGCGCTTCAGCTATCGTCGTCGCCGACGACCGAAACGACTGAAGTCCGACGGTTCACTACGCCATTCACATCGCTGCCATGAAGCGCGCGAAAAGAAAAAGCCGCCATGCCCGAAACTTATTCAGGCAATGCGGCTTGTTCTTTTCGCTAAGCTCACGCGCATACTGAATGAATCAGCGTCCCATTTTCGATCGGTCTGTTTCCCGCTTAACGCCTTTAAAACAGGCGTGTTCACGTTTTGACAAATTCAATCACGTAAGGTACATGAAAACCTTGTCAGTGCGCAACCCGCACACAATATTTTTCATGCCTTTGCATATGGGGGAACCCGTAATATCAATCTTTTAGATCGATCAACGCGATAACGTTTGATTCCTTCTTCGTTCTGCTTCGTCCGAAAAAAACAAGCGCGCCAACTGCGTCGCTGTTACTGCCATCGTTTCTATTGCTATGACTCCCCTATTACTGCAATTGCATAAGGCCTTTATATACAGGCTTTATTCATCGCCGCCGCCGACCTGCAGCAAGTCCATTTTGCTCAACCAGGCGAGTCCGCGCAGCAGCGTCGGGCGGTCGCACGGCCCCAATGTATCGAGCAATTCATCGACCTGCATCGGCTGCGATTCGATCGATCCGAAGATCAGGCCGAACTCTTCCAGCGTCGGCAGCGACGCCGCCGCGAAGCGGTTGATCGCCAGTTCGCGGTACTGGCGCAGCAGCGCCAGCGATGCATCCGGTGCGAGCGTCACCAGCGAGGCCGGCGTGATCTGCGCGCTCGGATACGACGCGAACAGTGCGAACGGATCCTGCCGGTCCGGCACCACTTGCGGCAGCGGCGGCGCCAGGGCCGCATCGGCGCGGCGCCGCTCATCGAGCTCGCTCCACAAGGCGCGGTAGCGCGCGAACACCACCGCCCAATCGAATTCCTGCAGCGCGCGCAGGCGCCCGCTTGCGCCCAGCTGGCGGCGCAGGTCCGCGTCGCCAATCAGCCGGGCATAGGCCTGCGCGAGCTGCGCGCCATCCACCGACACCGCCTGGCTGGTATGACCGCAATACATGTCGTAGCTGTCGACGCCATCGTCGTAACGCTGCGCGAGATCAAGTCCGGCGCCCGCTTCCGGCATCACCGTCGGGATGCGATAGCCATCGACGCCATCCCGCACTGTGTCGCGATGGCCGTCCCAGTCGCTGACCACGCACGGCAGCCCGGCCGCCATCGCCTCCAGCGCGGCCAGGCCGAAGCTGTCCTGGACGCTGTCGGCGAGCGCGGTGAAGACGTCGGCGGCGGCCCAGGCATCCTGCCGCCTGTCCGCCTCGCGTTCGTCCACCAGTACCAGCCGGATCGAAGGACAGAGCGCGGCGGCCGCTTCATGGATGGCCTGCGGCACCGCGTCGCCGGCGAATGCACCGCACAGGATCAGGTGCACGCGCTGGTCCGGCTGCCCGCCCTGCTGCTGCGCGCGTTCGAGCGCGCTGAACATCTGCTGCGGATGCGCCCCGGCGTGGAACGACAGGGGACCGGCGCACAGGAAGGCGACGTCGCCGTCGCCGATCTCGAGCATGCGGCGGGCGGCGCTGCGCCGTTCGCCATCGATGCCCAGGTCGGCGCAATGCACGCCGAGCGGAATCAGCGGCAGCTGCGGCAACTCGAAACGCTGGGCGCCGAGGCGCGCACGCAGATAGTCGGCCTGGCGCTCGAGGATCCGGCGCACGCTGTCGCGCACCACGCGCGATGGGCAGATCACTGCGTCCCAGCTGCGCACCGGCGCTGCCAGCAGACCGGCGAGCGCACTCATCCCCGCATGGCTGGCGGTGCTGTGGGCAAGCCCGCACAGGCTGTAGCGGCGCTCGCCGATGCCGAGGCGGCGCCAGGCCAGGCGCTCGATGCCGGGCGCCGGGTGGTACAGGATGCCGTAGTGGCCGATATCCTGCGGCCGGCCACGGGCGATGCGCTCGACCCGGCCCTGGTAGCCGTGCGCGCGCAGCAGGCTCTCGCATGCCTTTGCGTGCGCCTCGTCGTCGCTGAAGCAGCCGACCCGATCGAGCGCCGCGCTTTGCGCCACCGCACGCAGCAAGCCGGCGCCGGCAGCTTGCCGCGCCATCGGCTTGTGCCCGCCGGACGCATAAGCGTCGGGGACGTAGTGCAGGGCAAAGCGGTCCGTCATGTGGTCTCCAGCGCCGTATCTGAACTTGAGCGCATCATAGCCGCACTATCAGGCTTATGGCGCGAGGCACGCATCCATCGTGCGCGCGTGTCGCGATCGTGCCCCGATGGTACCTGCGATCGCAAGCGCGGACCACGGCGCTGCGCCGTTCGGGCCCGCCATCCAACAGGGTGTCCGCATCCGGTCGACAGCGCCCGGAACCGGTCATGGCGGGTCGCCCGGCCGCAGGCGAATTCCCTTCCTCATCAAGCACTTGGCAAGTGGCACGCGGCTTGCAAACGGATGTGGCGAACGCCCTGTTCGAACCCTCACACCACTGAAAGAGACCCATGACCTTCCACCGTTTTACGAAGCGCATCCACGCAGCCGTCCTGGTCTGCCTCGCACTCGCCCTGCCAGCCCACGCCCAGACCGGCCGCGGACCGGCCACGCCCGAAGAAGCCGCGCACGTCGCGCAGATCGCGACAGCGTCCGACAAGGACCCGGTCGCCACGATGACCTCGGCCGACGGCCGCTGGTTCCAGAAGTGGAGTGACGAGGTCCCCGACTACAACTTCAATCCCGACAAGGCCGCCCTCTGGCTGATGAACGGCGCGGCCAAGGGTGAATTCAAGCGCGTGGTCATTTTCCAGCACGCCGTCAGCACCGCCGCCTTCCAGCTGCAGCACCACATCCAGGACCCGCGCAAAATATCGGAGAACTTCGCGGAGAGCCTCGAGAGCGTCACCCTCGCCGGCCTCGAAGGCGTGCTGCGCGCTTACGAGAACATGCTGCCCACCCATCCCGCGATCCGCTCCGCGGAGCTGGACGCGGCGCTGGCGGCGCGCGACAAGGGCACGCTGGCGCAATTCGTCGCCGCCCTGCCGCCGATGCCGCGCCGCTGATCGGACCCGGCCATGATGCGAATCTTATTGGCGCTGCTGTCGGGCTGCATGCTGTACGCCGCGGCCGCGGCGCGCACCCCGGCCTCGCCCACGTCCACGTCGATGGCGACGCCCGAGGCGCGCCTGATCGACGAGATCGGCAGCCACGCCGAACTGATGCCCAACCTCGAGCGGCTATGCGACGACATCGGCGCCCGCCTCACCGGCTCGCCGCAGCTGCAGGCGGCGCAGCAATGGGCGATGGCGCGGCTGCGTGCCTACGGCGCCGTCGGCGTCCATCTGGAAGCCTACGACATGGGCCGGCCCTGGCGGCGCGGAGCGGCACGCGCACGCCTGCTGAATGCCAGCGGAATGGCGCTCGAGGTCGTGCAGAAAGGCTGGACCGAAGGCACGGCGAGGCCGGTACGCGCCGAGGTCGCGCTGCTCGACGTCAAGACACTGGACGAGTTCAAGGCAGCGGCGCCGGCGCTGAAAGGCAAGATCGTGCTGGTCGAGTCCGCACCGCGGGCCACGCCCGAACAGCGCAAGGACCCGGCCTGGTTCGCCGACGCCAGCCGCGCGGTCCGCGACGCGCAGCTGGCCGGCGTGCTGCTGGTCTCGTCCAAGGACAACGGCCTGCGCGACATGTGGGGCGGCCCGCGCTCGCTGTTCGACCGCCATGCCGCGATCGTCACGCGCGAGCACGCCAACCTGCTGAAACGCCTGCTGGCGCGCGGCATCGTGCCGCGGGTCGAGCTGGAGCTGAAAGGTGGCTTCGACGCGCGCCCCGTCCTGGCCTACAACGTGGTCGCCGACTACCCCGGCAGCGACGCCGGCGGCGAGATGGTCGTGCTGGGCGCCCACCTCGACTCCTGGGACCTCGGCAGCGGCGCGGCCGACAACGGCAGCGGCGTCGTCGCCATGCTGGAAGTGCTGCGCGCCTGGCATGCGCTCGGGCTGCGTCCCAAGCGCGCGCTGCGCATCGTGCTGTTCTCGGGCGAGGAGCAGGGCCTGCTGGGCAGCCGCGCCTACGTCGCGGCGCACCGCGGCGAACTGGATCGCATCCAGGCCGTGCTGGTGCAGGACACCGGCAGCGGGCGCGTGACCGGCTTTCCCGACATGCGCAACGACGCCTGGTACGCGGCACTGACGAAGGCGGTGGCACCGGCCGCCACCCTGGGACCGCTGGACGTGCAGTACGGCCCCGCCGGCGGCTCCGACTTCGAGCCCTTCGTCAACGCGGGCGTGCCGGCGTTTCCGGCGCTGCAGGACGAGCGCGACTACCGCAGCCACACCCAGCACAGCCAGGTCGATGCGGTCGACCACGTCGACCGTGCCGCGCTGACGCAGGCGGCGCAGGTGCTGGCGGTGGTGGCGTGGGGACTGGCGAATGGGGAGCGCCTGCCTTATGGCGCAACGGCGGGGGCAGCAGCGACGGCGAAGTAAACGCCCGGACCTGCTGATCCAAATAAAAAAGGCCGGATCCTTGTTCAGGATCCAGCCTTTCCTTATCAGGCTGACGCTACGGGAACCGGCATCAATCCCAGTTCAGCGCACCGCCGGTCTGGTACTCGGTCACGCGCGTCTCGAAGAAGTTACGCTCCTTCTTCAGGTCGATCATCTCGCTCATCCACGGGAACGGGTTCTCTTCGTTCGGGAACAGCGGATCGAGGCCGATCTGGACCGCACGGCGGTTGGCGATGAAGCGCAGGTAGCCCTTGAACATCGCTGCGTTCAGGCCCAGCACGCCGCGCGGCATGGTGTCTTCGGCGTAGCGGTATTCCAGCTCGACCGCCTGCAGGAACAGGTTCTTGATGTCTTCGCGGAACTCGGCGGTCCACAGCTGCGGGTTTTCCATCTTGATCGTGTTGATCAGGTCGATGCCGAAGTTGCAGTGCATCGACTCGTCGCGCAGGATGTACTGGTACTGCTCGGCGGCGCCGGTCATCTTGTTCTGGCGGCCCAGCGCCAGGATCTGGGTGAAGCCGACGTAGAAGAACAGGCCTTCCATCAGGCAGGCGAACACGATGATCGACTTCAGCAGCTTCTGGTCGGCCTCGAGCGTACCGGTCTTGAATTCCGGATCGTTGATGACTTCGATGAACGGGATCAGGAATTGGTCCTTGTCGCGGATCGACGGGATCTCGTTGTAGGCGTTGAAGATTTCCTTCTCGTCCAGGCCCAGCGATTCCACGATGTACTGGTAGGCGTGGGTGTGGATCGCTTCCTCGAACGCCTGGCGCAGCAGGTACTGGCGGCATTCCGGCGCCGTGATGTGGCGGTAGGTGCCCAGTACGATGTTGTTGGCGGCCAGCGAGTCGGCGGTCACGAAGAAGCCCAGGTTGCGCTTGACGATGCGGCGCTCGTCTTCGGTCAGGCCGTTCGGGTTCTTCCACAGCTCGATGTCGCGCTGCATGTTCACTTCCTGCGGCATCCAGTGGTTGGCGCAGCCGGCCAGGTACTTGTCCCAGGCCCATTTGTACTTGAACGGGACCAGCTGGTTGACGTCGGTCTGGCCGTTGATGATGCGCTTGTCGTCGGCGTTGACGCGCTTGGCGACATCGGCCGAGCTTGCTTCGGAGGTGGCTGCGGGGGCCGGCGCGGCGGCCGGTTCGTCGTCCCAGGAGAGAGCCATGATGAGTTCCTTCTTGAATTCTTGGTGGCAGCACGATTGGCTGCCAATGTCGTTTGCCGGAAAACCGTCATTCCCGCGCAGGCGGGAATCCAAGTTTTGTGGTCCACCACGAACTTGGGCCCCCGCCTGCGCGGGGACGACGTGCTTGACTTCTTAGCTTAACGCTTCAAATACGCTTGCTGATTACTGGCAGGCTTCGCACTCGTCGAAACCGGCGTCGCCCGGACGCAGGTAGCAGGCCGCGCCTTCGACGATATCCGCCGAAGCCGCCGGTGCTGCCACCGGCGCCGCTGCCGCTGCCGCCGGGGCCGCCGACAGGCCGCCATCCACCGGCACCGCATTCAGCGCGCCGGTACGGGTGGTCGACTTCTCCATGTGCGTCGCGGCGATGGTGCGCAGGTAGTAGGTCGTCTTCAGGCCGCGCAGCCAGGCCAGTTTATAGGTTTCGTCCAGCTTCTTGCCCGAGGCGCCGGCCATGTAGATGTTCAGCGACTGGGCCTGGTCGATCCACTTCTGGCGGCGCGAGGCGGCTTCCACCAGCCACTTCGGCTCGACTTCGAAGGCGGTGGCGTAGATGTCGCGCAGGTCTTGCGGGACGCGGTCGATACGCGACAGCGAGCCGTCGAAGTACTTCAGGTCGTTGATCATGACCTCGTCCCACAGGCCGCGCGCCTTCAGGTCGCGCACCAGGTAGGAATTGATCTCGGTGAATTCGCCCGACAGGTTCGACTTCACGTACAGGTTCTGGAAGGTCGGCTCGATGCAGGCCGACACGCCGATGATGTTCGAGATCGTCGCGGTCGGGGCGATCGCCACGCAGTTCGAGTTACGCATGCCGAATTGCTTCACGCGGCTGCGGATCAGGCTCCAGTCCATGGTCTCGGACGTGTCCTGCTCGAGATAACCGCCGCGCTCTTCCGCCAGCAGCTTGATCGAATCCTGCGGCAGGATGCCACGGCTCCACAGCGAACCTTCGTACGACTCGTAACGGCCGCGTTCCTCGGCCAGCTCGGTCGACGCCAGGTAGGCGTAGTAGCAGACGGCTTCCATCGAGCGGTCGGCGAACTCCACGGCTTTATCCGAGGCGAACGGCACGCGCATCATGTGCAGGCAGTCCTGGAAGCCCATGATGCCCATGCCGACCGGACGGTGGCGCAGGTTCGAGTTACGGGCCTTGTCGACGGCGTAGTAGTTGATGTCGATCACGTTGTCCAGCATGCGCATCGCGGTGCGGATGGTCTTCTGCAGCTTGACCGCATCCAGGCCGTCGCCCTTCATGTGGGCCGGCAGGTTGACCGAACCCAGGTTGCAGACGGCGATCTCGTCGGCGTTGGTGTTCAGCGTGATCTCGGTGCACAGGTTGGACGAGTGCACCACGCCCACGTGCTGCTGCGGCGAACGGATGTTGCACGGGTCCTTGAAGGTGATCCACGGGTGGCCGGTCTCGAACAGCATCGACAGCATCTTGCGCCACAGGTCGAGCGCTTCGACTTTCTTGTACACGGTCATTTCGCCGCGCGCCGCCTTGGCTTCATAGCCGAGGTAGGCTTCCTCGAAGGCCTTGCCGACCTTGTCGTGCAGGTCCGGCACTTCCGACGGCGAGAACAGGCTCCACGAACCCTTTTCCATCACGCGCTTCATGAACAGGTCGGGAATCCAGTTCGCGGTGTTCATGTCGTGGGTGCGGCGGCGGTCGTCGCCGGTGTTCTTGCGCAGGTCGAGGAATTCCTCGATGTCCAGGTGCCAGGTTTCCAGGTAGCCACAGACCGCGCCCTTGCGCTTGCCGCCCTGGTTGACTGCCACGGCGGTGTCGTTCGCCACTTTCAGGAACGGGACCACGCCTTGCGACTTGCCGTTGGTGCCCTTGATGCGCGAACCCATCGCACGGACCGGAGTCCAGTCGTTGCCCAGGCCGCCGGCGAACTTCGACAGCAGCGCGTTTTCCTTGATGCCGTCGTAGATGCCTTCCAGGTCGTCGCTGATGGTGGTCAGGTAGCACGACGACAGCTGCGAGCGGCGGGTGCCCGAGTTGAACAGGGTCGGGGTCGAGCTCATGAAGTCGAAGCTCGACAGCAGGTGGTAGAACTCGATCGCGCGCGCTTCGCGGTTTTCCTCGCGCAGGGACAGGCCCATGGCGACGCGCATATAGAACGCCTGCGGCATCTCGATGCGGGTTTCGCGGATGTGCAGGAAGTAGCGGTCGTACAGGGTCTGCAGGCCGATGTAGCCGAACTGCAGGTCGCGGTCGGCGACGATGGCCTTGGCCAGCTTCTGCAGGTCGAACTTGCCCAGCTCTTCGTCGAGCAGCTCGGCGGCGATGCCCTTGGCGATGTATTGCGGGAAGTAGGTGACGTATTCCGCCGCGGCGCCGGCTTGCGGCACTTCGTGGCCGAACACTTCCTTGCGGATGGTGTGCAGCAGGATGCGTGCGGTGACCTGGCTGTAGGCCGGGTCTTTTTCCATCAGTGCGCGGGCCGCCAGGATGGCCGACTTGTGCAGCTCTTCGACCGGCACGCCGTCGTACAGGTTCTTGACGGTTTCGGCCAGGATGGCGTCGGCGTCGACGTGCTTTTCGAGGCCGGCGCAGGCGGCATTGATCAGGCTCGCCACTTCGTTCATGTCCAGCGCGCGGCGCACGCCGCCGTCGACCACGGTAAATTGCTGCGCAGCGACCTGGGCACCGCCCGACGCTTCCTTGGCGGCGCGGCGCTCGTCCATGCGCTTGGCACGGTACAGCACGTATTCGCGCGCGACGTCATGCTCGCCCGAGCGCATCAGCGACAATTCCACCTGGTCCTGCACGTCTTCGATATGGAAAGTGCCGCCGTTCGGCTGGCGGCGCACCAGCGCGCCGACCGCGTTGGTGGTCAGCTCGCCGACCAGCGCGCGGATGCGTGCCGATTCACGGCCGCTCTCGCCGTTCACGGCGAGGAACGCCTTGGTCAGCGCAACCTCGATCTTGTTCGGCTCGAACGGCACCACGGCGCCGTTGCGGCGGATGATGCGGTAATCGGCCTTGGCGACCAGCTCGGCGGCACTGCTGCCGGCCGTCGTTGTGACGTTGGGATTGATGGAAATGGCCGAAGATGTTTGCATTGGGGCTCCCGATGCCAACCCATTAATGTTGGCAACCTAGTAACTTTTTGAGAATGGTGAACGGGGACGCATGATTGGAAAACGCTCGTTGCGCCCCTGCTCCTACTGTTCTGCTTGCTGGCGCCGACCACTAGATATAGTGATGGACCGGCGTTAGAACCTAATTGTAGTCGATATTAAGCGAGCTCATGAGATTTGCTCGGCGGATTTTTTTATAGTGCCGAGCTTGACATTTGCTAAAGCCCGATCAATGAAGCCTCCGCCCGATAGCAAGCACTAACATCACGTTTTGAGGGCGCAACCATGGTGCGCTTCATGCACCAGCCATGCCCGGGAGCGCTCGAATGCTGCAATGGCGAAAAGGCAACAGCATCTGCCTAACGCATGAGCACGATCAAGGTTCCGGTGCGTTGATGTTCAGTTTCTGCATCTGGTAACGCAACTGGCGCACGCTGATGCCGAGCAGGCTGGCGGCCTGGGTGCGGTTGAACTGGGTCTGGGTCAAGGCCCGCAGGATGATGTCGCGCTCGACCTGGTTCAGGTAATCCGGCAGGTTGCTCGGCAGTTCGCCGGCGCCGAGCGCGGCCGCCGGTTCCGATGCCGCAGGCGCCGGCTGGACCGCTGCGGCAGGCGGCAGCGCCAGCTCCACGGCCGGTGCCCCAGTAGCCGGCGCGACCGCGGCCGGCGGCGGCGCAGCGGGCGCGGACGGCGCCGCCTCCCCCACGCGCGCCCCCTTCAGCAGCAGGTCGCCGGCCTCGATCACGCCATCGTCGGCAAACGCCAGCGCCCGTTCCAGCACGTTTTCCAGTTCGCGCACGTTGCCGGGGAAGGCATAGCCCTGCAGCGCCGCCAGCACACCGTCGCCCAGGCGTGCGCCGCCCGGACCTGCCAGCCGCGCCAGTACCGCATCGACCAGCAAGGGCAGGTCGTCGAGGCGCTCGCGCAGCGGCGGCAGCGTCAGTTCGATCACGTTCAGGCGGTAGAACAGGTCCTGGCGGAACTGACCGTTCTCGACCAGCCTGGCGAGATCCTTGTGGGTGGCGCTGATGATGCGCACGTCGACCGCTTCCTCGGCGGTGGCGCCGATCTTGCGCACGCGCCGCTCCTGGATCGCGCGCAGCAGTTTCACCTGCATCGCCAGCGGCAGGTCGGCCACCTCGTCCAGCATCAGGGTACCGCCGTTGGCGGCCTGGAAGAAGCCGTCGCGCTCGTCGCTGGCGCCGGTGAAGGCGCCCTTGCGGTAACCGAAGAACTCGGCCTCCATCAGCGCTTCCGGGATCGCGCCGCAATTCACCGCCACGAAAGGTTTATTTGCACGCGCACTCTGGGCGTGGATCTCGCGCGCGGCCAGTTCCTTGCCGCTGCCCGACTCGCCGTTGATGGCGATCGGCGCCTGCGAGCGCGCCAGCCGCCCGATCTGGGCGCGCAGCGCCCCCATCGCCTGCGACTGGCCGATCAGGCGCGAACTTCCCTGTGCCATGCCCTGCCCGCCGCCGTCCCCTGCCTGCGCCGCGGCCTTGCCGCCGCCGTCGGACAGCTTCAGGGCCGAACGCACCATGGTGCGCAGGTCGTCCAGCACCACCGGCTTGGACACGTAGTCGAACGCGCCCGCCTTCAGCGCCACCACCGCGTTCTCGGCGCTGCCGTAGGCGGTGATCACGGCGATCGGCGTGCTGCGGTAACTGGCCGCCACTTCGCGCACCAGTTCCAGCCCGAGTCCATCCGGCAGGCGCATGTCGGTCAGCACCAGCGCATATGTAGTGGCGGCCAGCAGCGACCGCGCTTCGCGCACGGTGGCGGCGCTGTCCACGTCCAGGCCCATCTTGAGCAGGGTGATCTCGAGGAGTTCGCGGAGATCCGCCTCGTCGTCGACCACCAAAATCCGCGGTGCACTCATGCTTTGTTCCCAGGCTCTCTAATATATATACGGCGGTCTACGCGGACGCCCCGAAGGTGATCACGAAGCGGCCGCCCGGCGCGCCGCCGGCACTGTCGTCGGCCCGGTATTCGTAGTCGAGCATGGCGCCGTTGTTCAGGCACAGCTCGCGCGCCAGGTACAGGCCCAGGCCCGTGCCCTTGCTGGACGTAGTATAGAAGGGCTCGAACAAGTGGGCACGCACTTCCGGCGTGATGCCGGGGCCGTCGTCCTGCACGTGCAGCTCGACCCGCCCGGTGGCGTCCAGCACCGGAAACACCCGGATGCTGGCCGCGGCGCCACTGGCATAGCGGATGGCGTTGCCGAGCAGGTTGACCAGTACTTCGCGCAGGTGCAGGCTGTCGAAGCGCACGCTCCTGCCGCCGCTGTCGCCAATCCAGACCATGTCCGCGGCCAGCTTTTGCGTTTCCGTGAATTCGGCGCGCAGCTCGGCCAGAAAGGCATCCAGGGCCACTGGCGTGCCGTTCGGCTGCACCTTGCGCGACAGTTTCAGGATGTCCTCGACCATGCGGTTCACGCGCACCACGTTGTCGTTGACGATGCGCAGCAGGCGCGTCTCGGCCGGCCCGTGCAGGTCCTCGGCCAGCAGCGAGGTCGCGTGGCCGATCGCCGACAGCGGATTCCTGACCTCGTGCGCGATGCTGGCCGTGAGCCGGCCCATCGACGCCAACTTCAGCTGCTGCGCCTGGTTTTCGATGGCGCTCACGTCGCGCATGAAGATCACGCTGCGCTCGACCGCGCCATCGGCGGTGCTGTCCGGCGTACCGACGCTGGCGAAGCGCAGCTTCAGGTGCACCGGCTGGTCGAGGCGGCCACGTACCGCGCCGTCCAGTTCGTGCCAGCGCTTGATGGTCACGAAATCGGGCGGCGCCATGCCGTCCGCGCCGCCATCGGCGAGCCAGGCCTCGAAGCCGTGCGCCACCGGTTCCAGCGCCGCCACCTCGGCCAGGCGGAAGCCGGTCTGGCCTTCTCCCTCGCCGCTGTCGAGCTCGAGCCCGAGCATGCGGCGCGCCGCCGGATTGGCAGAAAAGACGAAGCCGTCGCGCCCCAGCACCAGGATGCCGTCGTCGACGTCGTCGACCACGATGCGGTAGATCGCCTGCTGGATGCGCAGGTCGGCGCCACGCTGCGCGGCCAGCTCTTCCTGGCGGATCAGCTTGGCGGCCAGCCGGTTCACCACCAGCACCAGCGCGAAAAAGGCGGCGCCGCTCATCCCGGCCTGCATCAGCGGCGGATCGTTGAAACGCAGGATCTGCCAGACGCTGTCGCCGAGCACGAACAGGGTCGCCAGCGCCGCCGAGAACAGCGCCATCAGCAGCGGCGCCAGGATCGCGGCGCCGGCCAGCGGGAACAGGTACAGCAGCCCGAAGCCGCTGGCCATGCCGCCGGCGGCCAGGTAGAGCAGCGAGATGAAGCCGATGTCGGCCAGCACCTGGGCGCCCAGCTGCAGCAGGAAGCGGCGCCGGCGGAAGCGCGCCAGCCAGGCGAACAGCAGTGCGCCGGCAACGTAGATGACGCAGGTCTCGCCATAGCCGCTGCCGGCCAGGCGCGCGCGCCCGACGTCGAAGCTGAGGTACAGCAGCAGCACCACCGTGATCACGATGCGGGTCACGGTGAAGGTCTGCAGCGAGCGCCAGAAGGTCGCCCGCGATCCGGCGGAGATGGTCGGCCAGCGCGCCATGCAGCCGCTTAGCCGGCCTTGTGCAGGGACGTCTGGTGCGCGTGCGCCGGACTGCAATAGTCGCGCCCGTCCACCCGCACCGCTTCCGACGACGGGAAATACACGCCGCAGGCGGCGCAGCAGGACATGCGTTCGGCGCCGTCGGGGACGCGGCGGGCGTCCTGCGGCTGTCCCCCGTGCCGGTTGGGAGCGGCTCCTGGAGCGAAACCTTCCCGGTACGGCGCCATCATCGCGCGCACCTTGCTGCGCACGGCCCAGATCACCAGGATGGCGACTGCGATCCAGACGATCAGTCGCATCATATGAACCCCCTGTGTAAAACGACTTCAAAGACAAAACGGCTGCCGACGTAGGCCAGCGCCAGCGTGGCGAAGCCGGCCAGCGTGAAGCGCAGCGCGGTCTTGCCGCGCCAGCCGCGCCAGCGGCGTCCGGCCAGCAGCGACGCGAACAGCAGCCAGGACAGCAGCGCGAACACGTTCTTGTGGTCCCAGCGCAGCGCCTTGCCGAACAGCTGTTCGGAGAACACGATTCCGGACAGCACGGTCAGGCTGAGCAGGATGAAACCGATCGAGATCATCCGGAACAGCAGTTTTTCCATGGTCAGCAGGGCCGGCAGCTGGTCGATGGCGCCGCCCAGGAAACCGGGCTTGGCGCTGCGGGTGTGCAGGCGCGCCTCCTGCAACGCCATCAGCACCGCGTGGAAGGCGGCGATGGTGAGCGTGCTGTAGGCCATCACGGCGACCACGACGTGCCAGACGGCGGGCGATTCGGCCTGCACCGGCATCAGCGTACCGGGGAACAGCGGCGGCAGCACCGCGGCGACCGCCGCGAACGGCATTACCATGCGGCGCAGGCCGTCCAGCGCGAAATTGCGGTTCTCGAGCCAGTAGGCGGCGACCGAGACCCATAGCGCCGCCGACAGCATGAAAGCGAAGCCGACGCGCAGGGTGCCGTTCGCCACCGTGTCCGGCAGCAGCGCCGCGCCATGCAGCGCCCAGGCCACGGCGGTCACGCCCGAAATGGCCGCGCCCTGCTTCGACGGCAGCAGGGCGCATACCGCGTACAGGATGGCAGCGGCAATGAATAAGGTGGTTTGCATAGGGGCGAGTCTACACCATCCCGGCAGCGGGGGGATGGGTTGCCAGAAGGGAAAGCTAGTCGACGGCGGCGCTTCGGATCTCCGCCTCATGGTGCCGCTGCTGCTCTTCCATCACCAGCTGCCCCAGCTCGCGCTTGAGCGCATTGAATTCGGGCGCGCTCGGATCCCGCATGCGCGGCAGCTCGACCAGCAGGTCGCGCTTGACCGTGCCCGGCCGGTAGGTCATCACCACGATGCGGTCGGCCAGGTAGATCGCTTCCTCGATGCTGTGGGTGACGAAGATCACGGTCTTCTTCAGCTCCGCCCACAGGCGCAGCAGCTCGTCCTGCAGATTGCGCCGGGTCAGCGCATCCAGCGCGCCGAAGGGTTCGTCCATCAGCATGATCGGCGAATCCAGCGCCAGCACGCGCGCGATGGCGACACGCTGGCGCATGCCGCCCGACAGGTCCTTCGGATAGCGCTTGGCGAAGTCTTCCAGCGACAGCAGCTTGAGGAGCCCGGCCACGCGCTCGTTGATGCGGCCCCGTGCCATGCCCTTGATCTCGAGCCCGAAGCCGACGTTCTGCTCCACCGTCATCCACGGGAACAGCGCGTATTCCTGGAACACCATGCCGCGCTCGGGGCCCGGCCCGGCCACCGGCACGCCGTCGGCCAGGATGCGGCCGCTGGTCGGCGGCGCGAAGCCGGCGATCGCGTTCAGCAGCGTCGACTTGCCGCAGCCGGAGGGGCCGAGCAGGCACACGAACTGGCCGCGCGGGACTTCGAGGCTGATGTCCTGCAGCGCCACCATCCGGCGGCCCTCGCTGTCGAACACCTTGCCGACCCGGTCGACGACGATGTGAGCGTTCATGTCAGTGCTCCAGGCCGCGGTGCCAGCGCAGCAGGTAGTTGTTCAGTTTATTCATCCCGGCGTCGATCGCCAGGCCCAGGATCCCGATCGTGATCATCCCGGCGATGATCTTGTCGGACCAGAAGTACTCGCGCGCCTCGAGGATGCGGAAACCGAGGCCGTTGTTCACCGCGATCATCTCGGACACGATCACCACGATGAAGGCGGTGCCGATGCCGATCCGCATGCCGGTCAGGATGTAGGGCACGGCCGCCGGCAGGATCACGCGCAGGAACAGGGTCGGGCCGCCGGCCCCGAGGTTACGGGCGGCGCGCAGGTAGATGCCGTCGACCTGGCGCACCCCGGCGATGGTGTTCATCAGCACCGGGAAGAAGGCGCCGAGCGCGATCAGGAAGATCGCCGGCGGGTTGCCAAGCCCGAACCACAGGATCGACAGCGGGATGTAGGCGATCGGCGGGATCGGCCGCAGCAGCTGCACCAGGGGATTCATCCAGGCGTAGACGATGCGGCTGGCGCCCATGGCGAGGCCGAGCGGCAGCGCCAGCCCGGCGCCGACCGCGAAGCCGACCACCACCCGGTACAGGCTGCCCAGCGAATCGTGAATTAATTCCCCGGAAAACAGCCACCCCAGCCGCCCGCTGCCGGCGTTGCCAGCACTGTAGGCGGCGAAGTCCTGCAGCGGCAGCAGGTAAGCCACCCACTTGCGCCACACCTGCAGCGGCGACGGCAGGATGTTCTCGTTGACCCATCCCTGCACCGCCACCCACTGCCAGATCGCGATCGCGGCAATCGGCACCACCAGGCCGACCGCGATGTCGTTTCGATTACGTCGTTTCATGTCGATCTCCCCAAGGGTGGGCTCCCCAAGCCCACGCGGACGTTCGCGTGACGCCGGCGTTCGCGTGGGCACGGGGTGCCCACCCTGCGTCTATGGAATTATTTGACGTTCAGGCTTTTCTTGGCGGCGTCCAGCAGGTCGGTCTTGACCCACTCCTTGGCCTGCGGCGGACTGGCCATGCGTCCGACCCCGGTGGCGGCCATGATGTCGGTGGTGACCTGGATATGCTGGGGCGTGATGTCATAGGTGAACATCGAATTGCCGATCGCGTCCTGGTAGTCGTCCTGCGTGATCTGGCCCTTGAACACGGTCTCGCGCACGTATTTCTCGGCCAGCGCCGGGTCGCGCAGGAAGATCGAGGTAGCCTGCACGAAACAGCGCATGAACTTCTCGGCCACCGGGCGGTGCGTGGTGTAGAACTTCTCGGTCATCACCATGGTGCGGACCGGCTCCCCGATCGGCGTGTCGTAGGGCTTGATCACCTCGACCCCGAAGCCCTTGTTGATCGCCTGCGAGGACTGGGGTTCGGACTGCATCATGGCGTCGATGTTCTTGCCCAGCAGCGCCTGGTTCAGGTCGGCGTAGGCCAGGAACACCAGCTGCACGTCCTTGCCCGGTCCCGGCGCAGCGCTCAGGCCGGCCTTCAATAGTTCGGCCATCAGGAGCACTTCCTGGATGCCGCCGCGCGTGACGCCGACCTTCTTGCCTTTCAGGTCGCGCACGCTCTTGATATTGGTGCCCTGGCCGGCGACCAGGCGCGCGCCGCCCTTGGCAAAGCCGGCCACCACGTAGATCGGGGCGCCGCCGGCGCGGCCGGAAATCGCCGCCTCGGAGGCGGTGGTGCCGACATCCAGTTCGCCGGCGATGATCGCCTGCATCACGTCCAGGCCCTTGGCAAACACGCGCTCCTCGACCCTGATGCCGCACTTCGGTGCGATCTCCTTGATGTACGACACCGCGCCATAGTGCGCGAACTTCAGGTTGCCGAGGCGGACCACCTCCTGCGCCTGCACGCTGCCGGCGGCCAGCGCGAGCGCCGCCGCAGCGAAGATGGTCTTGCCGAACACGTTTGCCTTCATTGCCTGTCTCTCCGTAATGGTTTTACTTCGATATCTGCTTCGATGCCTTTGGTGTTGCGATGACGCTGGTGTATGTACGTACAGTGCAGGCTATACCGCCGAGCAATATTTTGTCAAACCGTGAAATCAATGTTTAGCAAGTATCAAACAGGGCACTTGACTCGCCCGCTTGAAAAGCGCCGTACCGCGGCCTTGTCCTGCAAAAAGATGGCCCGACATGCGGTAAAATGGGCGTTTGCCCGTACGCGCTCACACATCCATATTAGGTAAGAAGGTAGAACATGCTGGATAACTTAACCCAACGCCTTGCCAAGGTCGTCAAGACGATGCGCGGCGAGGCGCGCCTGACCGAAGCCAACACCGCCGAGATGCTGCGCGAAGTGCGCCTGGCCCTGCTCGAGGCCGACGTGGCGCTGCCGGCAGTCCGCGAATTCATCGCCAAGGTCAAGGAAAAGGCGCTGGGCGAAGAGGTCATCGGTTCGCTGTCGCCGGGCCAGGCCCTGGTCGGCGTGGTGCAGAAGGAACTGGCGGCCCTGATGGGCGCCGACCTCGGCCCCGAGGCGTCGCAGCTCTCGTTCGCGCAGCAGCCGCCGGCGATCATCCTGATGGCCGGCCTGCAGGGTGTGGGTAAAACCACCACCACCGGCAAACTGGCCAAGTACCTCAAGGAGCAGAAGAAGAAGGTGCTGACCGTGTCGGCCGACGTGTATCGTCCGGCCGCAATCGCGCAGCTGGAGTCGGTCACCAAGCAGGTCGGCGCCGACTTCTTCCCGTCCACCGCCAGCGACAAGCCGGTCGACATCGCCCTGAATGCGCTGGACTGGGCGAAAAAGCACTACCACGACGTCCTGATCATCGACACCGCCGGCCGCCTGGCGATCGACGAAGCGATGATGCAGGAGATCGCCGCGGTGCATGCGGCCGTCAAGCCGATCGAGACCCTGTTCGTGGTCGACGCCATGGTCGGCCAGGATGCGATCAACACCGCGAAGGCCTTCAACGACGCCCTGCCCCTGACCGGCGTGATCCTGACCAAGCTCGATGGCGACTCGCGCGGCGGTGCGGCGCTGTCGGTGCGCCACGTGACCGGCAAGCCGATCAAGTTCGCCGGCGTCTCGGAAAAGCTGGACGGCCTGGAAGCCTTCGATCCGGCCCGTATGGCGAACCGCGTGCTGGGCATGGGCGACATCCTGGCGCTGGTCGAGGAAGCGCGCAAGGGCGTGGACATGCAGGCCGCGGCCGACATGGCCAACAAGATCAAGTCGGGCGGCAAGTTCGACATGAACGACTTCAAGGCCCAGCTGACCCAGATGAAGAAGATGGGCGGCATGGCCGGCCTGATGGACAAGCTCCCGGCCCAGTTCCAGCAAGCCGCGGCCGGCGCCAACATGGACCAGGCCGAGAAGCAGGTGCGCCGCATGTGCGGCATCATCGATTCGATGACGCCGCTGGAGCGCGCCAAGCCGGACCTGATCAAGGCCAACCGCAAGCGCCGCATCGCCGCCGGCGCCGGCGTGCAGGTGCAGGAAGTGAACCGCATGTTGAACCAGTACGAGCAGATGAACACGATGATGAAGAAGCTCAAGGGCGGCGGCCTGATGAAGATGATGCGCGGGATGAAGGGCATGATGCCCGGTATGCGCTGATCCTCTTCGGCGCCCCAAGTGGGGCCATGAGCGGGGTCCGTAAGCGGGGCCCGTAAAAGCCGTGCAAAGCCAGCTTTGCACGGCTTTTTTACGCTTCAAAACGCGCGTTTTTCACTCTAAGGCGAGGTCGGTAACACATCCTGCCATTTTCATGCTTGTTAGAGTGAAAAAATTTCGAAAAAGACTTGCACGAACACTAAAACCCTACCAATATAAGCCGTGCGATCAATAGCGCAATTATCCATGTGTTCCGATTAGGAGGCTCGAAGATGGCAACAGCCAAAAAAACCACCGCAGCGCCTGCAAAGAAGGCGGCCGCGAAGCCGGCTGCAGCGGCGAAGCCGGCAGCTAAAAAGGCAGCAGCTCCTGCCAAAGCAGCAGCACCAAAAACGACTGCCGCGGCAGCCAAGAAGCCGGCCGCTGCGCGCAAGCCCAACGCCGCCTTCATGAAGGAAATGACCCCGTCGGCAACGCTGGCCGAAGTCGTCGGCACCAAACCGCTGCCGCGCACCGAAGTGACCAAGAAAGTCTGGGAATACATCAAGAAGCAGGACCTGCAGGACGCCGCAAACCGTCGCATGATCAATGCCGACGACAAGCTGAAAGCCGTCTTCGGCGGCAAGGCCCAGGTCTCGATGTTCGAAATGACCAAACTGATCTCGGATCACCTCAAATAAAAAGATGCAGGCTGTGCCCCAGCCAAGATACGAAAAAGCCCCGGTTTGCCGGGGCTTTTTGCTTTTGCTGGCTGCCGATGTCCGATGCACCGTAGGGTGGGCACCCTGTGCCCACCCTACGATATCGCCAACACCAGTCAGCGCGACGCGATCGAGCGCGCGATGCTCTCTTCCGGCTTGAGTTCCCAGTTCTTCCACGCCGCCAGCACCGCATTCGGATACTCCGGCCGGCCGCGGCTGCCGTTGTAGCGGCCCAGCGCCAGGTACAGGTTGCCGCCTTCCATATCGATGTACATGCGCAGGATCGAGCAGCCGTAGCGCAGGTTGGTCTGCATGTCGAACAGCGCACGGCGGTTGGCGTCGCCGATCACCTTGGTCCAGAACGGCATCACCTGCATGTAGCCGCGCGCGCCGGCGATCGACACCGCGTACTTGCGGTAGGCCGATTCGACCTGGATCAGGCCCATCACCATGGCCGGATCGAGGCCGGCACGGGTCGACTCGTACCAGGCGGCTTCGAGGAACTCGCGGCGCACCTGTTCGTCCGGCAGGCGGCGCTTGAGGCGCGCCGAGGTGGCGTCGAACCACTGCTGGTAGCGCAGGCGCCCCGCCTCGTCACGGAACACCGGTTTCGGCGGGCGGCTGTCGCTGATGGCACGCTCGAGCGCCAGCCGGACCGAATCGGCCATCGCTTCTTCCTTCTGGTTGCCGGCCATGGCCTGCCCGCCGCTCAGCAGCGCAGCGGCAAACGATGCGGCACCCAACCCGGCCGCGAGGTGGCGAGAAAAAACCGAACACATCACTTGGCCAGCTTGTCCTTGATGAAACCGGCCATGCCGGCGGCGGCGACGGCGGTCGCCTCGGTATCGCGGCGGCCCTGGTATTCCAGGTTGCCTTCCTTGAGGCCGCGCTCGCCGATCACCACGCGGTGCGGCACGCCCAGCAGCTCCCAGTCGGCGAACATGGCGCCCGGACGCAGGCCGCGGTCGTCGACGATGACGTCGACGCCGGCTGCCTGCAGTTCCGCGTACAGGCGGTCGGTTTCCGCCTTGACCAATTCGCTGCGGTCATAGCCCATCGGGCACAGCACCAGCTCGAACGGCGCGATCGCGTCCGGCCAGACGATGCCCTTGTCGTCGAAGTTCTGCTCGATCGCGGCGCCCAGGATGCGGGTCACGCCGATGCCGTAGCAGCCCATCTGCATCGGCGCCGGCTGGCCCTTCTCGTCCAGGTAGACGGCGTTCATCGCGGCCGAATACGCGGTACCGAGCTGGAACACGTGGCCCACTTCGATGCCGCGCTCGATCGCCAGCACGCCCTTGCCGTCCGGCGAGGCGTCGCCTTCGACCACGTTGCGCAGGTCGGCGACGACCGGTTCCGGCAGGTCGCGGCCCCAGTTAACGCCCGTCAGGTGGTACTCGGCTTCGTTGGCGCCGCACACGAAATCGGCCATGTTGGCGACGGTGCGGTCGGCCACGATGTTGACCGGCTGTTTGGTACCCACCGGGCCGAGGTAGCCCGGCACGCTGCCGTAGGCTTCCAGGATCTCGGCTTCGGTGGCGAAGCGGAAGTCCTTCAGGCCCGGGACCTTCGAGACCTTGACTTCGTTCAGTTCGTGGTCGCCGCGCAGCAGCAGCAGCCAGTTTTCTTTCACCTGTTTGCCGTCGACGTCTTGTTCGACGGTCAGCGCGATCGACTTCACGGTCTGCGCCAAGTCGATGCCGAGCAGCTTGGCGACCTGCTCGCACTTGGTGGTCTTGGGAGTCGAGACCTTGGTCAGTTCTTGCGACGCGGCGCCGCGTGCGGCGATCAGCGGCAGCGCTTCGGCCGCTTCCATGTTGGCCGCGAAGTCGGACGTCGGGCAGTACACCAGCGCGTCTTCGCCGGTGCTGGCGATCACGTGGAATTCGTGCGAACCGGTACCGCCGATGGCGCCGTTGTCGGCCGCCACCGCGCGGAACTTCAGGCCGAAGCGGGTGAAGATCCGGACGTAGGCGTCGAACATGGTCTGGTAGGAGACTTGCATGCCGGCGACGTCGCGGTCGAAGGAATAGGCATCCTTCATCGTGAACTCGCGGCCGCGCATCAGGCCGAAGCGCGGACGGCGCTCGTCGCGGAACTTGGTCTGGATGTGATAGAAGTTCAGGGGCAGCTGGCGATAGCTCTTGATCTCGCTGCGCACGACGTCGGTGACGACTTCTTCCGAGGTCGGCTGGATCGCGAAGTCGCGGCCATGGCGATCCTTGACGCGCATCAGCTCAGGCCCCATCTTGTCCCAGCGGCCAGTCTCTTGCCACAGTTCGGCAGGCTGTACCACGGGCATCAGCAACTCGATCGCGCCGGCTTTATTCATCTCTTCGCGGATGATGGCCTCGACTTTGCGGATGATGCGCAGGCCCACCGGCATGTAGGTATAGATGCCGGAGCCCAGGCGCTTGATCATCCCGGCACGCATCATCAGCTTGTGGCTGACGATCTCGGCGTCGGAAGGCGCTTCTTTGAGAGTTGAAATAAAAAATCGTGAGGCACGCATATCGATGAATTCTTTTTAAAAAGAGAGGGTTATAATCGACCTTAATTTTAAAGGATTAGCTGGCCGATGCACCCAATCTTTATACAAATGGGTCCGAAACAAGTGGTGCTTGGCGTTCTTCCTGTGCTTGAGAACGACAGACATGCTTGAATGACACCCTGAAAAACCGTAGGGAGCGGCAGCAGTTTGATAGGCACGCTTAGTGCGAGAAACGCAGCTGTACGTGAGTACAGCGAGCATCGCAGATCAAAAATGCAACGCGCAGTAGGTTTGGCAGGGTGTCAGGATTTGTAAGTAAAAATTTAAGAGAGCAAAAGCCGGCAGAAAGTTTCGAGGTGAATCATGCTCGATCGTGAAGGGTTTCGCCCCAACGTCGGCATCATCCTGCTGAACGCCAACAACGAGGTGTGGTGGGGCAAGCGGGTGCGCGAGCACTCATGGCAATTTCCACAAGGGGGTATCAAATACGGCGAGACGCCGGAACAGGCGATGTACCGCGAGCTCGAGGAAGAAATCGGCCTGCGCCAGGAGCACGTCAAGATCGTGGGCCGCACCCGCGACTGGCTGCGCTACGAAGTGCCGGATCATTTCATCAAGCGCGAGGTGCGCGGCCATTACCGCGGCCAGAAGCAGATCTGGTTCCTGCTGCGCATGGTGGCCCGCGACAACGACGTCAACCTGCGCCTGACGGATCATCCGGAGTTCGACGCCTGGCGCTGGCACAACTACTGGGTGCCGCTGGACGTGGTCATCGAGTTCAAGCGCGACGTCTACCAGCGCGCATTGCAGGAGCTGTCGCGCTTCCTGACCTGGCCTTCGGGCGGCCAGGGCGAGCGGCGCCACAGTTCGCGTTACCTGCGCCAGCCGCATGCGTCGCGTTCGCAGGGACAGCCCGGCAATCAGCAGAGCAAGCCGGCTGCGAACCCCAGCAGCAAGGCGGTGGTGGTGGCCAGCAAGGCGATCGCCGATGCATCCAGCAGCGCCAAACTGGTGCTAGCGCGTGACAAAGAGTGAGAATTCGCTACCAAAAGTAGCGTAGACGCAACACAAAAAAAGGCAAGTTCCGCCGATCGCCGGCGGACTTGCCTTTTTTTATATATTGATTGATTTATCTATAAGGTTGCGCAGTAGAATCATCCGCACCGTGATTCGACGTGTCGACCGATGAGATCGTTTTACCATCTGCTGGCGCTCGCGCTGGCATCCGCCATCGACGGCGCCATCAACGGCAAGCCGGCGACCATGCTGGTCGATACCAGCGCATTCATGATCCACCTGACGCTGAACGGTGCCAACCGCCACGGACTGGCGCTGCAGCCCACGCCACGCCGCGTGCACGGCGTCGGCGGCACCTCTGCGATCCACATGGCGGAAGTGCGCGACTTCGCGGTCGACCCGGCGCGCGCTGCCCGCCGCGCGCAGCCGCAGCTGCCAGGCCGAGACGTACATGGCGGAATGGCACGCCGCGTGCGGCGACAAGGCACGCGCCGACGCGCTCAAGGCGGCCGCCCGCACCCATTGCACCACCCCGGCATCCGCCGCAACCAACCAGGACACACCGACTCGATGAAGACGCTCCACCTCATGCGCGGCCTCGGCGCAGCCGCCCTGCCCCTGCTGCTGCTGCCGCAGCTGGCCCAGGCCCAGGACAGTTCAACCTCCAGGTGCAACTATGCCGAAATCGCACAACTGCCGCTGCGCTACGCCGGCACCGCGCTGCAGCCGGCCGTGGCCGGCGTGATCGACGGCATGCCGGCCGTGATGCTGGTCGATACCGGCGCCGATGCGAATTACCTGACCATGACCGCCACCCTGAAGCGCGACCTGCCGCTGCGCGTGACGCTGAGCACGATCCGTGGCGTCGGCGGCAAGTCGCGCCTGTACTCGGCACGGCTAAAGGATTTCTCGGTTGGTCCGATCAGCAGCCCGGGCAGGAAGGAACTGTCCATCATCAAGTCGATGGGGGCCACGCCGGGCTACGACGCCATCGTCGGCGCCCCTTTCCTGCTGCAGGCCGACTTCGAAATCGACCTGCGCGCCAAGCAGATCAAGTTCTTCCGCGGGCAGGATTGCGACCACACGCCGCTCAACTACTGGGAAGAGCCGGCGACCGACGTGCCGTTCGCGCGCACGCGCGGGCACAGCCCGAATCCGCATTTCACGGTGCGCATCAACGGCAAGGAAGTCGATGCGATAATCGACACTGGCGCGTCAAGCACGGTCATGACGCTGGACGCGGCCACGCGCATCGGCATCGACGTCAAGGCACCGGATGCACGCCTGCTCGGCGAGGGCAGCGGCATCGGCGCCAAGCGCATCGCGCGCTGGAGCATCCCGGTCCAGTCGTTCGAGATCGGCACCGAGAAGATCGGCAACGTGCGGCTCGGGGTCATCGATTCGCAGTCGGAATATACGCCCGACCTGCTGCTGGGCCAGGACTTCCTGCGCGCCCACCACGTGCTGTTCGCCATGCGCCAGCAAAAGCTGTACGTCGCCTACATCGGCGGCGATATCTTCGGCCACCCGGCCGGCATCGCGCCGTGGGTGCGCGCGGAAGCCGAAGGCGGCAATGCCGATGCGCAGTTCGTGCTGGCGCAGGTTTACCTGCATGGCAGCGGGATGGGGCACGACGCGCGCCAGTCCCGTGCCTGGCTGGACAAGGCGGTGGCGCAGGGCCACGCCGAGGCCAAGCTGACCCTGGGACGCCAGTACTACACCGAAGGCAAGTACGCGCAAGCCGTCTCCCTGCTGCGCGCGGCGCTCGACCAGATGCCCGACGAACGCCTCGCCCCGCTGTGGCTGTACAACGCGCGGGTAGCCAACGGCGAGACCGGGCTGGCTGCGCGCGAACTCGAGACCGCCTTCAAGACTCAGGACTATGACGACTGGCCGGCGCCGATGGTGCGTTTCTACCTCGGCAAGGAAAGCGCCGCACAGGCGCTGGCGGAAACCGGCCAGGGGTCGCCGTCGGCCTACCGCGACAGTTGCACCGCCACCGCCCTGCTGGCCGACTGGTACGAGGCGCGCGGCGACAAGGCGCAGGCCGCACCGCTGCACGCGGACCTGCGCGCGCGTTGCGCCCCCGGTGCGGACGCGCCGCAGAAAGCCGCCAAATTGTAAGACCGGCGCCGCCGCAGCGGAGCAGGAGCGGGCGCGCTACAATGGCGCCCTTCCCGTCCGTTTTCCAACGTCCCCATCATGTTCACCCCCTCCTCCAACGACGTGCGCCGCTTTTTCTGCGAGGCGTACCGCAAGCGCCGTGCCGGCGAGATCCTGACCCCGATGGATGCGATCGCCGCCGACTGGATCGACCACCACCCGGAATACCACGACGCGCTCGGCGACGCCGACGAAGCCGTGGCGCGCGACTATTCGGTCGAAGGCGGGCAGCCAAATCCCTTCCTGCACCTGTCGATGCACCTGTCGATCACCGAGCAGGTGTCGATCGACCAGCCGCGCGGCATCCGCGCCGCCTTCGAGGGCCTGGCCGCGCGCATCGGCGAGCACGACGCCCACCACCAGATCATGGAGTGCCTGGGCGAGATGATCTGGTCGGCGCAGCGCCACAACACCCAGCCGGATACCGAGGCTTACGTGGAGTGCGTGCGCAAGCGCATCCGCTGAAAAAAATCCCCCGGCCGGCATGCGGCGGGGGGATTTTTTTCGCCTGCGCACTTATTTACCTACTTATTTACGTACCTACTTGCGAACTACAAGCGGCCCCGGCAGGCTTTGCAGGTAGACCGAGATGTCGGCCATGTCCTGGTCCGACAGCGGCTGCGCCATGCCGGCCATGATCGGGTTGTTGCGCCCGCTGATGCTCTTGTTGCCGCGTTTGTACGAGCGCAGCGCATGCGCCAGGTAGTCGGCGTGCTGGCCGGCCAGCTTCGGATAGCTGGGGTCGATCGGGGTCTTGTAGTCGGCGCCGTGGCAGGACGCGCAATTGTATTTCTTGGCCAGTTCGGCGCCGCGCGTGATGTCGGCGGCGGCCAGGACCGACGTGGAAACGGCGCAGCACACCAGCGCCAGCAAGAGTTTTTTCATGGCGTCCCCGGTTATTTGTTCGGCGTGGCCGCGCTCTGCTGCGCGTAATAGGCAGCGATGTCGGCGATGTCCTGGTCCGACAGCACCTTCGCGGTCGGCGTCATTTGCGGATGCTGGCGGTCGCCCTTTTTATAGGCTTGCAGCGCGGCTTCGATGTACTTGGCGGACTGGCCACCGATCATGGGTACCTGGTAGACCTCGGGGAAAGCGGTCTTGTAGTCGGGGATGCCGTGGCAGCCGATGCATTGTTCGATCTTGTTGGGGGCCGCTTTCGGATTGCCGACGATATCGGCGGCGCCCGCTGCGCTGCCGAGGGAACCGAGCGCACCGAGCACAAGTACAGCTGACAATTTTTTCATGGTTGGGCAATCGTAAGGTTGGATCGAATACCGCACTGCACAAAAACATAGCATTTGTACTACGACTGGCCGATTCTATATGAGAACCATGGCTCAGTCTACAAAGCAACACGCCCGCTCCCGGCCGGTTTCTGGCATATACTCGATGGCATTCCCACATCATTGCCAGCCGAGCCGACCACGCCCATGCCAGCCTCCCCACGCTTCGAAGGCAGCGACAACTACGTCGCCACCGATGACCTGAAACTGGCGGTGAACGCCGCCCTCACCCTGGCCCGTCCGCTGCTGATCAAGGGCGAACCCGGCACCGGCAAGACCATGCTGGCCGAGGAAGTCGCCGCCGCCCTGGGCATGCCGCTGCTGCAGTGGCATATCAAGTCGACCACCAAGGCGCAGCAGGGACTGTACGAGTACGACGCGGTCTCGCGCCTGCGCGACTCGCAGCTGGGCGACGAGCGCGTGCGCGACATCCACAACTACATCGTCAAGGGTGTGCTGTGGCAAGCCTTCACGGCGCCCGCACCGGTGGTGCTATTGATCGACGAGATCGACAAGGCCGACATCGAATTCCCGAACGACCTGCTGCGCGAACTTGACCGCATGGAATTCTTCGTCTACGAGACGCGCGAAATGGTGGTGGCGCAGCACCGGCCGCTGGTGATCATCACCTCCAACAACGAGAAGGAATTGCCGGACGCCTTTTTGCGCCGCTGCTTCTTCCACTACATCAAATTCCCCGACCGCGACACGATGGCCGAGATCGTGAAGGTGCACTACCCGCACCTGAAGCAGGAATTGCTGGCCGCCGCGCTGCACAGCTTTTATGAATTGCGCGAGGTCGCGGGCCTCAAGAAAAAGCCGTCGACCTCGGAATTCCTTGACTGGCTCAAGCTGCTGCTGGCCGAGGACATTCCAGCGGAGGCGCTGCGCAGCCAGGATGCGCGCACGGTGGTGCCGCCGCTGCACGGCGCACTGCTGAAGAACGAGCAGGACGTGCACCTGTTCGAGCGCCTAGTGGCGATGGCGAGGCACAACCGATGATCCGCGTCGATCCGGTCACCCTCGAATTGCGCGGCATCCGCCTGGAACCGCTGGCCCTGCACCACGTGGACGGCCTGCGCGCCGCGGCTTCCGACGGCGAACTGTGGAAGCTGCGCATCACCTCGGTACCGGAACCGCACACCACCGAAGACTACATCCGCGCCGCCCTGGCCATGCCCGACCGCCTCGCCTTCGCGGTGGTCGATGCCGCCACCGATACCGTCATCGGGTCCACCAGCTACCACGATATCCTGCCGGCCGTCGACCGCGTCGAGATCGGCTATACCTGGTACGCGCGCAGCCGCCAGCGCACCCACGTGAACACCAGCCGCAAGCTGCTGCTGTTGTCGCATGCCTTCGATACGCTGGGCTGCGCCGTGGTCGGCCTGCGCACCGACAATTTCAACTACGCTTCGCAGGCCGCGATCGAGCGCCTGGGCGCCAAGAAGGATGGCGTGATCCGCCACCACGGCCTGCGCCGCGACGGCACCGTGCGCGACACCGTCATGTACAGCATCCTGCGCGGCGAATGGCCGGAGGTGAAGACCCACCTGCACTACCTGCTGGAGCAGTACGCCGGAGGCCAGTGAGATGCTGATCGACTTCTTCTTCACCCTGCGCGACGCCAAGGTGCCGGTCACGATCAAGGAATTCCTGACCCTGCTCGAAGCATTGGACAAGAACGTGATCGCGCCCTCGCTCGACGCGTTCTACTATCTTGCGCGCCTGACGCTGGTGAAGGACGAAGCCCATTTCGACAAGTTCGACAAGGCGTTCGGCGCCTACTTCAAGGGCATCGACACGGTGTTCGACAGCAAAGCCGACATTCCCCTGGACTGGCTGATCAAGCGCCTGGAACGCGAGCTGACGCCGGAACAAAAGGCCGAACTGCAGAAGCTCGGCTACGACAAGTTGATGGCACGCCTACAGGAACTGCTGAAGGAACAGAAGGAACGCCACGAGGGCGGCAGCAAATGGATCGGCACCGGCGGCACTTCGCCCTTCGGCAACGGCGGCACCAATCCGGAAGGCATCCGCATCGGCGGCCAAGGCGGCAAGCGCAGCGCCGTGAAAGTGTGGGACCAGCGTTCCTACCGCGACTACGACGGCGAACGCGAGCTTGGCACGCGCAACATCAAGGTGGCCCTGCGCCGCCTGCGCCGCTTCGCGCGCCAGGGCGCGGCCGAGGAGCTCGCGCTGGACGACACCATCCGCTCGACCGCCAACAACGCCGGCTGGCTCGACATCAAGATGCAGCCCGAGCGCCGCAACCGCATCAAGGTGCTGATGCTGCTCGACGTCGGCGGCACCATGGACGACCACATCGAGCGCACCGAAGAACTGTTCTCGGCGGCCCAGTCCGAGTTCAAGCACATGGAATTCTTCTACTTCCACAACTGCGTCTACGACCACCTGTGGAAGCACAACCGGCGCCGCCACGCGGAGCGCTTCCCGACCTGGGACGTGCTGCGTACCTACCCACCGGACACGCGCCTGATTTTCGTCGGCGACGCCACCATGAGCCCCTACGAGATCCTGGCGCCGGGCGGCTCGGTCGAGTACAACAACGAGGAAGCCGGCGCCGAGTGGCTGGCGCGCTTCGTCAACGCCTTTCCGAAATTCGCCTGGCTCAATCCCGAGCCGGAGAATTTATGGCCGTACCGCCAGTCGATCGCCATCATCCGCCAGATCATGGGCAACCGCATGTTCCCGGTGACGATCGACGGGCTCGAGCGCGCGATGCGCCTGTTGAGCAAATAAACTTCACATGGTGCGCGAGCGGATCGCCGCGCGCACCACCAGCAGGCCGACGATATCGATCCACAGGTGCACCAGGATCGCCGCGATCAGGCCGACGTACTGGAAGGTCAAGCCCAGCACCACGCTGCTGCCGAACACCCCGGCGGCCTGCACCAGCGACGCCCGGTCCAGCTTGCGGAAGCGGTACACCGGCACGTGGGTAACCAGGAACAGCAGCGACACGATCCACACGCCGAGCAGCGGCTGCAGCGCCGCGCGGAACAGCATTTCCTCGCCGATGGCGGCAGCCAGCGCCATCCACAGCGGGTTGAAGCCGGCCAGGTCGAGGCGCGCGTAGGTCGCGATGGTCCTGGCCGTGGACTCGGACGAGGCGCCCAGCCGGTACAGGCCATACGAGACCGCCGCCGCCAGCAGCGCCAGGCCCTGGCCGATCACCAGCTGCCACATCGGCGCCGCGGGACGCGTGAAGACGGCCAGCGGCACGTCCTGCGTGAACCAGATGATGGCCGCGGCGATCAGGCACATTACCAGGCAGGTCAGCACCTGTGCGCTCAGGCGGATCGGCGGACGCGCCGCTGCGGGTGGCTTGGGTGGATTGGGAAGATCGGACGATGCAGGTGGAGTCATGGCAGGGGTGCGCTTGGCGATGTTTGGTATCGGCCAGCATTCTATCGTGCGCGCGAGGCCGTCTTGCGGAATCGGCGTACATGATCGGCGCCTTCACACCCGGCCTGCGTGCCGAAACCCGACGCCCGCGCTCAGGCCACCGCCGCCAGCGCTTCCGCCTTGCGCACACCCGGGCGCAGGATGCGTTCCAGCAGCGGCCGTTTGACAGGCACTGGCGCCGGCAGCGCGCGGTCGACCAGGCCGGCCCATTGGGCGCTGAGCTGCTCGCAGGTGGCGCGCAGCACCGGGTCGGCGTCCGGCAGGCGCGCCAGCGCGACCAGGTGACGCTCGATCACCGAGGCGAGCTTGATGCAGGGCTCGTTGCGGTCGCGCGTCGTGTAATGCGACATCAGGTGCAGCACCGCCGCCACCAGCACCGCGTGCTGCGCAGAGCGCGAATCCGGGGGTACTCCCGGCAACTTCAGTTCGTCCGGCAAATCTCGATCCATTCCACCCTCCTCGGTTGAACACCATCTCTTTATGAGAATGATTCTCATTCAAATTATGATGTGCACCGATGGGCAATGCAAGCGAAATTCGATTGCCGCCTGATCCGGGCCCTGCTGCGCACGCTGCGCCGGAAAAGCTGGCGACGGCCTCGCCGTACCGGGTGGTGGGGCTGTCGGGGATCAGCGAGATGGTGGTGGCAGGGAATACGGCGGAAGAGGCGGTGCGGCCGTATCGTGAGCTAGGATTCAGTTGATATTTGCCTAAACGTCGCCCCTGCGAAGGCAGGGGCCCAAGTTTGAAGCGTTTCGATAGCGCATGTAACTTGGACCCCTGCCTTCGCAGGGGCGACGGTCTGGCGTGTAACGATGGCTTAAAGCCGCGTCTCCCGCGCCGCCCGCAAGAACTCATCCAGCACCGGCGTGCAATCCAGCAGATCCCCGCCCCCGGCCCGGTGGAATTCCGGATGCCACTGCAAACCCATCACGAAGGGCGCGCGCTGGTAGCGGATCGCCTCGACCACGCCGTCCGGGTCCGACATCGCCTCGATGTGGATATCGCGCCCCAGGTCCTTGACCGCCTGGTGGTGGATCGAGTTCACCACCGCCCGCCCCTGGCTGGGAAAGATTTTCTTGAGGGAGGAGCCGTTCGGGAACACGATCGGATGGCGGTGCGCGTCGTAGAGCTCGTGCACGTGGGGATGGGCATCGGGCAGGTCGGTGGCCACGTCCTGGTGCAGGGTGCCGCCGAAGGCGACATTGATCAACTGGCAGCCGCGGCAGATGCCGAGCACCGGCTTGCCGGCTTCGACGAATTCGTGCAGCAGTTCGAGTTCGTAGACGTCGCGTGCGCGGTCGCCGCTCCACTCGGGCCGGGTCGGGCTTTCCGAATACGTCATCGGCGAGACGTCGGCGCCGCCCTGCAGCACCAGGCCATCCAGGTGGCGCGCGTAGTGGCGCAGCGTGATGTTGCTGGGATGGAGCAGGCCGTTCGTGTTCACGGTCGGGACCATGAACACCAGCACGTCGCGCGACATCACCCATTGCGCGATCGACTCTTCCAGGTATTGCAGGTTCTTGCTGCGCAGGCCGGTGGCGCCGGGTTCCGGATGGTAGATGCGCGCCGAGACGCCGATGCGCAGCGTGCGCCGCATGAAGTCGCGATGGAAACGGTCGGTCAAGGCCCGCCAGCGCGAACGCAGCACGCGTCCGGCCAGGTTCAATGGCGTGTCGCCCGTGCGGAGGTAGCGCGATGATCCTCCCGTGGCGCGCCGATCCGGCACACGCGACGGTCCGGGAAATCCGTCCTGCGGCGGGCCGGCAGTATCGCGCTTCTCGATGTCTTCTGCCATGTTTCAACTATAGACCCGCCGCGGCTGCGTGGTACGTTTGTGCTGAAAAAAATGTCGAAATGTCATGATGATGCTGACTTAGCGTTGTCAATTGACACTTTGACCTTGCAAACTTGGCCTTGAAACGCAAGAATACTGTATCTATATACAGTACAAGTCGACATACCCCTTTCCAAATCGCGCGTTCCGATTGAAACTGCTGCCTTCGCGGTTTTTTGAAGCTCTATTTCCGCGCGACAAGATAGAATGCGCAAGCATTTGACTTAATCAAGATCCAGCATGGCCACCAAGAAAAACGCACCCGACTACAGCGAATCATCCATCCGCGTCCTGAAGGGACTCGAGCCCGTCAAGCAGCGCCCGGGCATGTACACCCGCACCGAGAATCCGCTGCACATCATCCAGGAAGTGATCGACAACGCCTCGGACGAAGCACTCGGCGGCCACTGCAAGAACATCGCCGTGACGATGAACGGCGACGGCTCGATCACGGTCGAGGACGACGGCCGCGGCATCCCGGTCGGCATCCACCCGGAAGAAGGCGTGTCCACGGTCGAGATCGTGTTCACGCGCCTACACGCGGGCGGCAAGTTCGACAAGGGCTCGGGCGGTGCCTACGCCTTCTCCGGCGGCCTGCACGGCGTCGGCGTGTCGGTCACCAATGCGCTGTCGAAGCGCCTGGAAATCACCGTCTGGCGCAAGGACGAGCAGGGTAACGGCATGCACCACCTGGCCTTCGAGGCCGGCGACGTGGTCGAGCCGCTCAGTTCCAGCCCTGCCGAGCGCGGCGGCAAGAAGAACGGTACCCGCGTCACCGCCTGGCCGGACGGCAAGTACTTCGATTCCCCGAACATCCCGATGGCCGAGCTGCAGCGCCTTCTGCGCTCGAAGGCCGTGCTGCTGCCGGGCGTCACCGTCACCCTCACCAACGGCAAGACCGGCGATGTCCAGACCTGGCGCTATGACGAAGGCCTGCGCGGCTATCTCACCGAAGCGCTGGCGCAGAATTCCGACGGCGAAACCCTGATCCCGCTGTTCGAAGGCGCGCAGTATGCGGCCGCCGGCGACGAAGGTTTTGCCGAAGGCGAAGGCGCGGCCTGGGTCGTGGCCTGGACCGAGGCCGGCGCCGTGGTGCGCGAATCCTACGTCAACCTGATCCCGACGGTCAGCGGCGGCACCCACGAGTCCGGCCTGCGCGACGGCTTGTTCGGCGCGGTAAAAAGCTTCGTCGAGATGCACTCGCTGCTGCCGAAAGGCGTCAAATTGCTGCCGGAAGACGTGTTCGCGCGGGTCTCGTTCGTGCTGTCGGCCAAGGTGCTGGACCCGCAGTTCCAGGGCCAGACCAAGGAGCGCCTCAACTCGCGCGACGCCGTGAAACTGGTCTCGACCTTCACCCGTCCGCCGCTCGAACTGTGGCTGAACCAGCACGTCGAATACGGCCGCAAGCTGGCGGAACTGGTCATCAAGCAGGCCCAGTCGCGCCTGCGTTCGCTGCAGAAGGTCGAAAAGAAAAAATCCTCGGGCGTGGCCGTCTTGCCGGGCAAGCTGACCGATTGCGAATCGAGCGACATCACCCGCAACGAACTGTTCCTGGTCGAGGGGGACTCGGCCGGCGGTTCCGCCAAGATGGGCCGCGACAAGGAATTCCAGGCCATCCTGCCGCTGCGCGGCAAGGTGCTGAACACCTGGGAAACCGACCGCGACCGCCTGTTCGCCAACAACGAGATCCACGACATCGCGGTGGCGATCGGCGTCGACCCGCACGGCCCGGACGACAATCCGGACATCTCGGGCCTGCGCTACGGCAAGATCTGCATCCTGTCCGATGCGGACGTCGACGGCTCGCACATCCAGGTCCTGTTGCTGACGCTGTTCTTCAAGCACTTCCCTGCCCTGTTCCGGAATGGCCACGTGTGCGTCGCCCGTCCGCCGCTGTACCGCGTCGACGTCCCGGCACGCGGCAAGAAGCCGATCCAGAAGCTGTACGCGCTGGACGACGGCGAACTGCTGGCGATCGAGGACAAGCTGAAAAAGGAAGGCCTGAAGGAAGGCGTGTGGAGCATCTCGCGCTTCAAGGGCCTGGGCGAGATGAACGCCGAACAGCTGTGGGAAACCACGATGAATCCGGACACCCGCCGTCTGCTGCCGGTGGCCTTCGGCGACTACGGCCTGGCCGAATCGTCGGCGCGCTTCAACATGCTGATGGGTAAAGGCGAGGCTGCCGCGCGCCGGGCCTGGCTGGAAGAGCACGGTAACGAGACGGAAGCGGATATCTGATGCGCAGGTAACGCGTGGGCTCGGGGAGCCCACCCTACCGCGTCACCGCGATCGTAGGGTGGGCACCCCGTGCCCACGCATGCCGCCCGAACGGAACGAACAAAGAACATGACCCAACAAGCAAACCTCTTCGAACAACAAAACCCACCCGCCGGCGGCGGTGACGGCAGTGACACCGAAACCCTGACCCTCTCCACCTTCGCCGAGCGCGCCTACCTGGACTACGCGGTCTCGGTCGTGAAAGGCCGCGCCCTGCCCGACGTGGCCGACGGCCAGAAGCCGGTGCAGCGCCGTATCCTGTACTCGATGAACGAACTGGGCCTGGGCCCGACCGCCAAGCCGCGCAAGTCCGCGACCGTGGTCGGCGACGTGCTCGGTAAACTCCACCCGCACGGCGACCAGTCGGTCTACGACGCGCTGGTGCGCATGGCCCAGGACTTTTCGCTGCGCTACCCGCTGATCGACGGCCAGGGCAACTTCGGCTCGCGCGACGGCGACGGCGCGGCGGCGATGCGTTATACCGAAGCGCGCCTCACCCCGGTATCGCGCCTGCTGCTCGACGAAATCGACATGGGCACTGTCGACTTCCAGCCGAACTACGACGGTTCGAGCGACGAGCCGCGCACCCTGCCCGCGCGCCTGCCGATGCTGCTGCTGAACGGCGCGTCCGGTATCGCGGTCGGCATGGCCACCGAGATCCCGTCGCACAACCTGCGCGAAGTGGCGCAGGCGGCGGTGGCGATGATCCGCAACCCGAAGATCACCCACGCCGAGCTGATGACCATCGTCACCGGTCCGGACTATCCGGGCGGCGCCCAGATCATCACCCCGGCCTCGAACATCGCCGACATGTACGCCTCCGGCCGCGGCTCGATGAAGGTGCGCGCGCGCTGGAAGATCGAAGAACTGGCGCGCGGCCAGTGGCAGGCGGTCGTCAACGAACTGCCGCCGGGCGTATCCAGCCAGCGCGTGCTGGAAGAGATCGAGGAACTGACCAACCCGAAGATCAAGGCCGGCAAGAAGACCCTGCTGCCCGAGCAGCTCGCGCTGAAGCAGACCATCCTCGGCGCGCTGGACACGGTGCGCGACGAATCCGGGCGCGAAGCGCCGGTGCGCCTGGTGTTCGAGCCGAAGTCGAAGAACCTTGACCAGGGCGAGTTCATGCTGATGCTGCTGGCGCACACCTCGCTGGAAAGCTCGGCACCGATCAACCTGGTGATGATCGGCGGCGACGGCCGCCCGCGCCAGAAGGGCCTGTCGGAGATCCTGCAGGAATGGATCGACTACCGCTTCGTGACGGTCCGCCGCCGTACCGAATTCAAGCTGGGCAAGGTCAACGACCGCATCCACATCCTGGAAGGCCGCGAGACCGTCCTGCTGAACATCGACGAGGTCATCGCCATCATCCGCAATGCGGACGATCCGAAGGCGGCGCTGATCGAACGCTTCCGCCTGTCCGAGCGCCAGGCCGAGGACATCCTCGAGATCCGCCTGCGCCAGCTGGCGCGCCTGGAAGCGATCAAGATCCAGCAGGAGCTGGCCGAGCTGCGCGGCGAAAAGGAAAAGCTCGAGGACATCCTGAACAACCCGTCCTCGATGAAGCGCCTGATCATCCGCGAGATCGAATCCGACGCCAAGCAGTACGGCGACGACCGGCGCACCCTGATCGAGGAAGCGCAGAAGGCCGTGCTCGAACAGAAGATCGTCGACGAGCCGGTGACCGTGATCGTTTCCGAAAAGGGCTGGGTGCGCGCGCGCACCGGCATCGGCCACGATCCGGCCCAGTTCACCTTCAAGGCCGGCGACTCGCTCGGCTACGCCTTCGAATGCCGCACCGTCGACACCCTGCTGTGCATCGGCGACAACGGCAAGGCGTATTCGGTGCCGGTGGTCGCGCTGCCGGGGGCGCGCGGCGACGGCGTGCCGATCACCACGCTGGTCGATTTGTCGGGCGGCGGGCGCATCCTGTACTACTTCGCGGGCAGCGCCGATACCCGCCTGCTGTTGGCCACCAGCGCCGGCTTCGGCTTCATCGCCAAGGCTGGCGACATGGTCACGCGCCTGAAGGGCGGTAAATCCTTCATCACGCTGGACGACGGCGCCGTGCCGCTGGCCCCGCGCGTGGTGCCGGACAATGCCGGCGCCATCGCCTGCCTGTCCGAAAAGGGCCGCGTGCTGGTGTTCGGCATCGACGAAATGAAGACGCTGACCAACGGCGGCCGCGGCGTCACGCTGATGGAGCTGGAACCGAAGGAAACCTTGACTGCGGCCCAGCCGATCAGCCAGCGCGGCGTGAACGTGGTCGGCACCTGGGCCGGCGACAAGCCGCGCACCGTGGAACTGTTCGGCGTCGGCCTGGAGCCGCACTTCGGCAAGCGCGCCAAGAAGGGCAAGCCTTTGAGCGCCAAGTTGAAGGCGAAGGACCTGGCGATGCGGCAGACCGACGGCGGCGGGCAGTAAGCGTGTATTTGTGTAGGGTGGACGGCTTCGCCGTCCACGCGTTCAACGATCGTATGCCCGCCGATCAAGTTTTCGACGGCGCGACCGCTACGTTTCACCGCGTGGACGGCAAAGCCGACTCGCCGTCCGCGTCCACCCTACGTAATTCAAAGCGCAAAAAAAAACGGACCCGAAGGTCCGTTTTTTATTTCTGCACGTCGAATTACTTGGCAGCGTCCTTGTGCGCCTCAGCCATCGCTTCCGAGCGCTTCTCGGTTGCCTTGGCTTGTGCCTTGGCCTTGTCGGCGTTGGCGTCCACGATCTTCTTCTGGGCCTTTTCGTCGGCCTTGATCATGGTCTTCTGGGCGTCGTACTGGGCGTCAGCGATCTTCTTCTCGGCCTTGGCCGATGCCTTGGCCTGGTCTTCCGGGTCGGCCTTCGCTACTTTTTCCTGAGCGTCAGCGATTTTCTTGTCGGCCTTTTGCTGGGCCTTGGCTTTCTTTTCGCTGGCCTTGGTGCTGGCCTTGTGGATCTTTTCGTCCTGCTTGGCGACTTCCTTGGCTTCCTTCTGGTCGGCCTTGGCGATGTCCTTGTCGGCGCCTGCATTGCCGGTCGCGGTGACGCCGGCGGTGCCGCTCATGCCCGACTGCACCGCAGGGGCGGTTTGTGCGTAGACCGAAGTGGCGAACAGGCCGGCGATCAGGGTGGCGAGCAGTTTGTTCATGGTGTTTCTCCTTGTCGTTGTCTATGTTGGGGCAGCTTGAGCGCCTTGTTGTTTTCGTCTTGCTGTGTATCCAGAATAGGCTGGCGGCGTCTCAGCTTCTGTTCGCCAGCGCACGCTGCACTTTGGAAAAATGTTAAAGTTGTGACAAAAGTTTTCAGCGTGCGACTGCGGCCGTCTTAGCGGTTTTCGCCAGTGCCGCCGGCAGCACGGTCGGCCGACTTACGGTCCGATTTTTCCTTGGCCTCGGCGCGCTTCTCGAGACCCGCTTTGGCCGACGTCTCGGTCTTCATGCGCGAACCGACCGGCTCCTTGACCTTGGTCGTGTTCGACTTGCGCACTTCCTTTTCGGCCTTGGTGCCAGCCTCGCCGCGGCCGCCGGTGGCCGGGGCGTCGGCTGCAGTGCTGTTCGGTGCGGTGGTGTTGGTGGCCTGGGCATTCACGTTGTCCGACTTGCCCGGGGCGACGCCGACCACCGACGTGCTCTTGCCGGTAACCTTGCCGGCAGCGTTGACGCCGGCCGCCTGCAAGCCGGTGGCGGCGTGCGCGGAACCGGTGTTGGCGGTGCCGTCGGTGCGCAGGCCGGTGCCCGACACGCCCGAGGCGGTCGAGTTGTTGCCGCTCACAGCCTGGCCGATCGGCGCCGTGTTGGCGCTGCTCTGGCGCTGCGATTCGTGCTGCGGCTTGGCCTGCGGCTGGGTTTGGGTCTGGGCTTGGGCGGAAGCGGCCAGCAGGCCGGCGATCAGGGTAGCGACGATTTTATGCATGATAAATCCCGTTTCATATGGAGGAGATGGCTGTATCCCGGCCGGTTTGTAGCCGGAATACTCTTGATCTGATTATGAAACTAGGATAGAAGGCGGCGCGCCACCTATCTGTTCGGCAGCGCACCCCTGCACTGTGTTGCCTGCAGGCCAGTTATTTTGCCGGGCGTGCGTACAGGTCGATGATCTCGCTGATGCCGTCGCGGCAGACCGGACAGAACTGCTCGCTGCGGTCGAACATGATGCATTGCATGGCTGGGCGGTAGAAGCCGCTGGCCTCGTAGTTGGCGCCTTCGAAGGCGCCGATTGCGGTGCGGTAGCGCGCCGGCGCAAACAGTGCGCGCGTGCGCGCCAGGTCTTCCCGGAACAGCGCGCTCATCTCGGACTCGGGGCGGTTGGCGGCGCGCAGCGCGGCGCGGCGTTTCTGGTAGGCGCGCGAGGCGCTCTCGTAGTCGGCCTTGGGCCAGGGCGTCGGCAGCGGCGTGCCGGCCTGGACGTGCTGCTTCCACTTCAGCCGGGCCGGATCGCGCAGCGCGGTCACGTTCGGCTCCCACGGCTCCATCCGCGCCCCGCTCGACTGGTAAGCCACCGGCGAGGTGTAGTACTCGTCGGCCAGGCCGGCGAAGTGATGGCCGAACTCGTGCACGAACAGGTACTCGGCCCACTCGTTGCTGGCCGCGGCCGTGCTGAACTGGCCGAAGATGCCGCCACCGCCATAGGTGTCGTTGTTGACCAGGATCTCGATGAATTCGTAGGGCGCGTATTGCGCGATGTCGCGCAGCGCCCGGTTATCCAGCGTCAGCACGTAGCGCTCGCTGCCGAAGATGTCGTAGCGCGTGCCGAGCGCGGACGCGTGGTGCACGCCGGTCGACGGCCGTGAGATCCCCGATTCGCCCGTCGGCACCGCCATCGCCCAGACGTTGAAATCGCGGGCGCGCTCCTTGAACGGCGACACCGCGAACAGATGGGCCGACAGGCGGCGCGCATCCGCTTCGAACTTCTTCATGTCGGCCTGCGTGTAGCCGTCGCCCAGGATCAGCAGATCGACCTTTTGCGGCGACGGGCCGTTGACCACGATCGGGATCGGCTGTGCCGGCGCGGGCGCCTGCTTGCGCACGACGTCCTGGCCATCGGTGTCGACCTCGACACTCCAGGCCACCGAGAACCCGTTGCGCTCGTCGCGCTTCAGGATGCGCACGCGCACCGGCTTGTCGAACTTGGGAAAGCGTACCGATTCGTGGAAGCCACGGCTGACCTTGTTCGCTTCCTCGGTGGTCTTCCACTCGCCGAAGACCGTCGAAAAGTCGCGCGAATACAGCAGGTCGCCGGTCTTCGCGTCCGCCACCTCGACCCGGTTGTTGCCGCGGTTGGTGTCGTCGAAACGCTGCGACAGGTCGCCCGGCCAGGACAGCGGCTCGATCAGCACGCGCTCGACGGCGTAGTGCTCGTCCAGCGCATTGCCGCTGTGGATGTAGTCGAGGCGGACGGTGGCGGGCTGCTGGGAGGCCTGGGCGGCTTGGGCGCCGGGGCTGACGCACAGCGCCAGGAGCGCGGCGGAGACGGTCGATCGGAGCGACATGGGCAGGGTCTTTCTGGCGGCTGAGGATGCCGGCATTGTAATCCCACCATCGCGTAGCGGCACCTGTCGACCTTACCCGGTTTGCATTGACCTAACTTTTGGGCAACCTTAGCATGGGGCAATCTTCCATGACGAAAGCCCGTATGCCGCGCATGTCCTTTCCTCTCGTTCTGGCTTCTTCTCTCGTGCTGGCCCGGGTCCCGGCTCTGGCCCAGGTGCCGGCTGCCGGCGCCGCCCGCCTGCCGGACACGGTCTGCCGCACGCCCGGCAAGGCGGTCGACGAGACCGGCTACGTCACCATCGGCGGCATCGAGCAATGGGTCAGAATCAAGGGCAGCAGCTGCAGCAACCCGATCGTCTTGATGGTCCATGGCGGGCCGGGCAATCCAACCACGCCGTGGGCCGATGCCGTCTATCAGGCCTGGGAAAAGGATTTCACCCTCGTCCAGTGGGACCAGCGCGGCGCCGGCATGACCTGGCGCCGCAATCCGCTGGGGGACGACGTGCCGCTGCGAGTCGAGCAGTTGCGCGACGACGGCCTCGAGGTGGCGCGTTATGCGGCGCGGCGCTTCGGCAAGCGCCAGCTGATCCTGATGGGCGGCTCATGGAGTTCGGTGCTCGGCGTGCACATGGCCAAGGCCGGACCCGGGCTGTTCTGCGGCTTCCTCACCAGTTCGCAGGTGGTCGGCCCGCTGCCGGCGCAGGACAGCCTGGACGCCACCCTGGCGCTGGCGCGCGCCGCCGGCGACCAGGACTCGATCGCCAAAATCACGGCCCTCGGCCCCCTGCCCTGGACCGACCCGCGCGCGCCCGGCATCTTCCGCCGCGTGATCCGCAAGTACGAACGGCTGCGCACCGAACCCGTGCCCAAAGCCTGGACCGTCAATGCGCCTGCTTACGCGACGCCCGAGTACGACGCCGACTACACGGCCGGCGAGGATTACTCCTGGCTGCAGTTCGTCGGTCTGAAGGGCGACGGTATTGCCTCGAAGATCGACCTTTATCAACTGGGTCCGGCCTTCGCGATGCCGATCTACATGGTGCAGGGCCAGGAAGACCTGTTGACCATGCCCGCGCCGAGCAAGCGCTACTTCGATTTCATCCGGGCGCCGCGCAAGGACTACGTGCTGGTGCCGCGCGCCGGGCACGATCCCAATCCGCCGATGGTCGACGTCCAGTACCGGCTGCTCACACAGCACTTCAGCGGCTGCCGCTGACAGCCTGACTACTTATATTGATACAGCGGGCGCCGGATCAGGATCGGTCGGATGTCCAGGCGCAGGTTGTAGATCGAATAGGCCTCGGTCGAAGCCGACTGGTAGCCGACGCTATCGCCGGCGCGCGTGAAGCGGAATTCGAAGCCGAGGTCGGGCTGCACGCCGCTCGGGCTGCCGAGGGTGATGCCGATGGCTTCCGGCTGGTCGCTGTCGATCAGCTTGCTCATCAGGTCGACCACCGTGCTGTTGCCGAGGATGTCGGCGCTGAACAGCGGCTCGCGGTAGTAGGGGCGCGACGCATCGAGCTTGCCGTCGGCCTTGTCTTCGGACGGCGTGAAGGCGTGGGTGTCGATGTTGAAGCGGTCGCCGTTGTCGAGGTAGCTGACGCGCACGTTGCTGACGTTGAAGGCGCCCTCGTGCACGGTGGCGTCGGCCAGGTCGAGCACCAGCGCGCCCTTGTAGCCGATCACTTCGACGTCGCGGTTGGGCAGCACCACCATGGCGCTGTCCTCGTCGATGCCGAGGCCGAGTTTGTAGCCCTTGGCCAGCATGGCTGGCAGCATGCGCGCGAAGCGGCCGCGCACCAGCAGGTGCTGGTCGACGAATACGTCCTTGCCGATGAAGCCGAGCCCGTCGGCGAGCTCCTGCCCTTCCGCCACGCCCAGCTTGAGCGTGGCCAGCACTGCGCGCGGGCGGCCGAACATGGTACTGCTCATGATGGCGGCGCCGGCGCTGGACCCGGCGACCACGCCGCCGTTGCGGTAAAGGTCCCACACGGCATCGAGCACGCGGGTGCGGCTGCCGTCCGCATGCAACAGCGCGCGCGTGATGCGGCTCTGGTCGCCGCCGGCGAAGAACACGCCGTTGGCGTTGCGCACCGCCTGCGCCAGTTCGGGATCGTCGGCCGCGGCCTGGTAATCGCTGCCGGCCAGCTTGACCGCCACCGGCACGAAGAAGGCGCGCGCGCCGTAGCGGTTGAAGACCTCGACCAGGCTGCGGCCCGAACGCTCGGGATAGCCGGATGCGGAGGCGAACACGGCAATGCGTGCCCCCTTGCCGCCGGCCTGCTGGACGATGCGCTCCCACACCGCGCCGTTGGTCGGCCGCAGGTTGCCGCCGATGATGACGAGGGACCCCTTGGGCGGTGGCGCCTCGGCTGCCCGGACGGGTGCGGCGCCGGCCGGCTGGGCGGCGGCGCACAGGGGAACGGCGAGGACGACGGAAAGGACGGACAACACACGGACGACATGGCGAACGGCAGAGCGGAACATGAGATTCCTTCCCAACAAAGAGCGCAGACCGATGGATCGGGGCGGCGATCCCGGCCGGGAGTGGTCCGGACCAGGATCAGCGCTTAGCGTAATTGTAGGGCAATGCAGCCGTGTTGACCGACATTCGACAAATATGTCTTGCGTTGCGGTAGCGGGACAAAAGTCGGAGCAACAGTCAGGACAAATACAGCTTGGGCAGGAAGCGCTCCATGATGGTGTCGGGGCGTTTGGGGAGGGAGAAGCCGAAGCGCTCGAACAGGCTGTGCGCATCGGTGGTATTGACCGTGAAGCGGCGCAAGCCCTGCAGGCTCGGGTGCTCGATAACCATACGGATCAATTGCTTGGCATAACCTTGGCCACGGAATTCCGGGATGACGAATACGTCTTCCAGATGGGCGATGGTGGCGTAGTCGGTCACGACGCGCGCGAACGCGATCTGGCGGCCATCGATGTAGCCGCCGAAGCACAGCGAATTCTCGATCGAGCTCTCGACCACGCTGAGCGAAATGCCGATGGCCCAGGTCGAATGCTCGCTCAGGAAGCGATAGATCATCGGCACGTCGAGCCGCGTGCGGTCGGTGCTGACCTGGAAACTGGAGTCGTTAGTCGTTGAAATCATGGAACGCCACGTACCAACTCTGGTAAAAAAGCCAATTCTAGCGCCGATCCCCGAAAGGCCGGACGAAACGCCCAATCGTGCGCGCCTGCCGGCCCCTGCCGGTGTTCCGTCACGGTTTCGGCAGGTAGCGCTCCGGCAGCGGCAGCTCCTTGTCCTCGGCCCGCCAGACCAGGTTCACGATCCACCAGCGCTTGCCGTCGTACGCCATCTGGATGCTGTTGATGCCGCGCTGGAAAGGCTTGGCATCGCCGGCCGCGTGACGCGATTCGTAGGTGCTGAACACGTGCGCGATCTGGCCGAAGGTCTCGGTGGTGCGTGCCGCCTCGCGCTCGAAGAAGCCCATCGTCGCAAAGGCCTTCGCGTTACGTCCGATATAGTCTTCGACCGTCATCGTGCGCATCACCACCTCGCCGTCGGGCCGGCGCGCGACCGCCATCAGCCGCCCTTCCGGCGCGAACAGCGAGCGCATGCGGTTCCAGTCGCGCGGCTTGCCGGCCTCGCCCGAGATCACGTCGTACAGGGCCGCGACGATGGCGTCGATGCTGGCGACGTCGGCGGCGCGGGCCTGGACCGCTGCCTGCGTCTGCGGCTGAGTCTGCGCTGCACCGGCCGGCTGCGCCACTGCTGCCGGGGTTGCCGGCGTGGCCGTCGCCTGTGCCTGCGCGCCCGTCACCGCGCCCATCGTCCCCATCGCCACCATGGCTGCCGCCGCAATCGTCCCCTTCATTCGCGTCTCCAAGTTATCAATCAGATTAGGAGACCACATCATCCGGCATTTTGGTGCCGAAGTCATTGGGCAATATGCGCGTGCAATATGTGCGGCAATGCGGCGGCTAGCGCGGTGGCCATTGGCCGCCGTCCGGCGTGCACAGTTTATAATCAGGAAATCCAATCCGAGCAATCCAGTCAACACCCTTCATTGCCTCACTCATCGCCTCCATCATGACTTCACAATTCGACAAAAAAGCGGAAGCCTGGTCGGCCCGCTTCTCCGAACCGGTCTCGGACCTGGTCAAGCGCTACACCGCCTCGGTCTTCTTCGACAAGCGCCTGGCCCTGTTCGACATCCAGGGCTCGCTCGCCCACGCCGAGATGCTGGCGACGCAAGGCATCATCAGCGCCGAGGACCGGGCCGAGATCGAGCGCGGCATGGCCCAGATCAAGGGCGAGATCGAAGCCGGCCAGTTCGAATGGCTGCTCGACCTCGAGGACGTGCACCTGAACATCGAAAAACGCCTGACCGAATTGGTCGGCGATGCCGGCAAGCGTTTGCATACCGGACGCTCGCGCAACGACCAGGTGGCCACCGACATCCGCCTGTACATGCGCGCCGCGATCGACGACATCCTCGCCCTGCTGAAAGGCCTGCGCGGCGCCCTCACCGACCTGGCCGAGCAGCACGCCGGCACCATCATGCCGGGCTTTACGCACCTGCAGGTGGCACAGCCGGTGACCTTCGGCCACCACCTGCTGGCCTATGTCGAGATGTTCGGCCGTGACGCCGAGCGCATGGCCGACACGCGCCGCCGCGTGAACCGCCTGCCGCTGGGTGCCGCCGCCCTGGCGGGCACCACCTTCCCGATCGACCGCCTGCGCGTGGCCAAGACGCTCGGCTTCGAAGACGTCAGCCACAACTCGCTCGATGCCGTGTCTGATCGCGATTTCGCGATCGAGTTCACGGCAGCGGCATCGATCTTGATGATGCACATCTCGCGTATGTCGGAAGAGCTGGTAACGTGGATGAGCCCGCGTGTCGGCTTCATCGACATCGCCGACCGCTTCTGCACCGGCTCGTCGATCATGCCGCAAAAGAAGAACCCGGACGTGCCGGAATTGGCGCGCGGCAAGACCGGCCGCGTCTACGGCCACCTGATGGGCCTGCTGACCCTGATGAAGGGCCAGCCGCTGGCCTACAACAAGGACAACCAGGAAGACAAGGAACCGCTGTTCGACACCGTCGATACCGTGCTGGATACGCTGCGCATCTTCACCGACATGGCAGCCGGCATCACCGTGAAAGCGGACAACATGCGTGCCGCCGCCCTGCAGGGCTACGCCACCGCGACCGACCTGGCCGACTACCTGGTCAAGAAGGGCCTGCCCTTCCGCGACGCCCACGAAGCCGTGGCGCATGCGGTGCGTGCCTGCGACGACGCCGGCTGCGACCTGTCCGAGATGGCGCTGGAGCGCCTGCGCGAATTTTCGCCGCTGATCGAGCAGGACGTATTCGCGGTGCTGACGCTGGAAGGGTCGGTGGCGGCGCGCGACCACGTCGGCGGCACCGCGCCGAACCAGGTAAGACTGGCGATCGCACGCGTGCGAAGCCAGCTCGGCGACTAAACGACGCCGCACAAACAGCGCCTGATAATAAAAGGCTCAGCCGCCGCCGCACAGTGCAGCCCTGGGCTGTAATGTGCGGGGGCGGCTTTTTTTACACTGTCAGAAGCGGTACACCGCGCCGACGTTGACGAAACGGCCAACCGCGCCCGCCGAGTGCAGCGACAGGTTGTACGGATAGCCGCTGCCGTAGGTGCTGACGTCGGCCGGCGGCTGGCGGTTGAACATGTTGCGCACCGAGGCGTGCAGCGTCCACTGGCCGGTCATCTTGTAATTCACCGTCAGGTCGGTCTGCATGAAGGAACCGACCCGGCAGAAGTTCTGCGGCACGTTCCCGCTCGGGAACACACCGTTCATCGCCGCGCCTTCCTCGCAGGTGGCCTGGCCCTGGGTCGGGTCGGTCAGGTCGTAGCCTTTCACCCAGTGCAGCGTGGTGGTCGCTTCCCACGGGCCGCGCTCCAGGCCGAGCTCGAACTGCGCACGGTCCTTCGGGTTGGCGGTGTCGGCGCCGATGCCGGCCGGGCCGTGGCCACCGGCCAGTTCGTATTCCTGGCCGGCGATCGTCATCGTGTAGCTGAAGGCGTGCGTGTACTGGAAGTCGGCGCGCAGGCGGCCGTAGCTGCCCAGGTTCCAGCGGTAGCGGGTATCGAATTCGACGCCGCGGGTGCGCGTGCTGTTGGCGTTGATCGGCGTCGCCGGGTAGTAGGCGATGCGGCCGATGCTCGGGGTGCAGGTCACGGTGCCGCCATTGCCGTCGGCGCAGTCGCTCGGCACCGGCGCGATGCGCACCGGCGTGCCGGCCAGCGGGCCGCCGACGATCTGGTCGCTGACGCGGATCTGGTACAGGTCGACCGTCGTGCTCCAGCCGCGTACCGGTTCCAGGATCAGGCCGAGCGTGGCCGATACCGAGTGCTCGGGCTTGAGGTCGGGGTTGGTGGTGGTCAGGCCGATCAGCGACTCGTTGCAGGATGCGATCACGGTGCCGGCCGGATAGCGGCCGTCCGGCCGGTAGCCGCCCGCGCACAGCACCGGGTCGGCATTGCTGCCGACGCCGCCGGCGCTGGCCGAATTGCCGTTTTCCGCCGGCCCCGGCGCGCGGAAGCCCTTGGCCAGCGTGCCGCGCAGCGCGAACACCTCGTTCGGCGTGAACTTGAAGGCCAGCTTGGGCGTGGTCGAGCTGCCGGCCAGGCTGTAGCGGTCGTAGCGCACCGCGCCGTCGATTTCCAGGTTCTTGAGCACCGGCGCGGTGAATTCCGCATAGGCCGAGTTGACCGTCTCCGAGCCGAAGGCATAGGCGCCGTTGACGATGCCGTCCGCGTTCGGCGCGGCCGGCGCCGACAGCTTGGTGTGGAAGGCACTCAGGCCGGCGCTGACCTGCAGGTCGCCGCCGGCCAGCTTCATCAGCGAACGGCCGGCGCGGGCCTCGGCGAAGTCGAGTTCCGAGGTGTCGAACGAACGCGGGGTGCGGAAGATCGTTTCCAGGTCGGCGGCGCTGTTGGCGCCATAGATCAGGTAGGGATTGGCCGCGCGGTTCAGGGCCGCGTTCAGCGCCGGCGTGTTCAGGGCGCCGTGGTTCTTGCGTTCCAGGTTGTTGCGGGTGTAGCCGAGCGAGAAGGCCAGGTCCCAGTCGTGCCAGCTGCCGGTGAAATCGGCCGCCAGGCGGTAGGCGCGCGAATCGGTGGTGATGTAGTGCTCGGGCGCGTCCGGGATCGGTCCGCGCACGATGGCCGGCACGCCGAACGGATTGCCCGGGTAGCCGGCCGGGATGCGGATCGCCGGGATCGCCGAATTCGGGATGTAGTGCGGCGCCACGCCCGACATCAGTTCGAGCTGGCTGCCGTACGAGGACGGGAAATTCGTGATGCCCTGGTTGAGCCTGACGCGGCTCTCGAACATCGACGCCTTGAGATCGGCGCGCCAGTCGCCGCCCAGCTTCTGGGTGTAGCTGGCGAGGATGTTGACGTTCTCGGTCATGGGCTGGATCTGCTTGGTCGGATCGTCGTAGGCGCAACCGCCCGATGCCACCTGGGCATAGCTGGCGCAGGCGGTCCCCGGGAAGAACGAGAAGGCGGCGCTGTTGTCGGCGCCGGCCACGCGCGGCACGTTCGGGTTCAGCAGGTAGGGCGACAGGGTCAGCGGCGCCGTGTTCTGCGGCGTGAACACGCCGAGCGCCTTGTTGGCGCCGCCGAAGCGGCTCATGTCCAGCTCCTGCCAGATGCCCTTGCCCTTGCGCTGGGTGTAGTAGATCGGGTCCTGGTGCCGGTATTCGACGCTGATGTAGGCGTTGTGGCCATCGGCGTCGAGGTCGCCGCGGCCGAAGGTCGCCGTGAAGTGCTCGGTCTTGCCGCCGCCCTCGGTGGCGATGCCCTTCTCGGCCGACAGCGTGGTGCCGTTGAAATTCTTCCGCAGGATCACGTTGACCACGCCGGCCATTGCATCCGAACCGTACACGGCCGAGGCACCGTCCTTCAGGATCTCGATGCGCTCGACCGCTTCGAACGGAATGTTGGAGATGTCGACGAACGAGCGCGAGCCGTCGTCGGCCAGCGGATACGAGGCCATGCGGTGGCCGTCGATCAGCACCAGGGTCGCGTTGTTGTTCAGGCCGCGCAAGGAGATGCCGCTGCCGCCCGCCGCGAAGCCGCCCGTGAAGTTCTGGCTCAGCGTGCCGGCGCCGTTCGCGGTCAGGTTCTGCAGCACTTCGCCGACCGAGGTGTAGCCGGAATTGCGCAGGTCCTTGGCATTCAGCACCTGGACCGGGCTCGGCGTTTCGCCGTCGGCGCGGCGGATGTAGGAACCGGTGACCTCGACGCGCTGGACGCCACCCGCCGGCAGGCCGTCGGCTTGCGGCGCGGTCGGCCCCGGCTGCTGCTGGGCCATCGCGCCCGACACGAAGGCGGCGGAAAACGCGCCGGCCGCCACCAGGTGGCGGATTGCGCGCGGCAAGACTTTCATGTTGCTGGACATGTTCTCTCCTTGGGTGCCTGCTGTTGTGGTTGTGGTTGTGGTTGTGTTTGCAGCGGTCTTTTTTAATGTAGTAACGCGGAAAATCTTGTGTCAAACGAAATCTGGAAATTCGCTTCTGTTCACTTTGACGTAACGAAACAGTGTTATTTGGCAAAAAATGAATTGACACGTCCTCATGCGGGCGCCTAAGTTGGGATGAGTCCAAGGAGATCCGTCCATGTCCCGCATTCCATTCGCCCGCGCCGCGCTGTGGGCGTCGCTCGTCCTCGCGTTCGATGCCGCTGCCGCGCCCGCTGCCGTTCCAGCCGCCCCGCAAGCGCCGTTTTCCTTCACCGCCGCGCCCGGCCACCTGCCCAAGAACGTGGTCCCGCTGGACTACCGGATCGCGATCGTGCCGGACGTGGCCAAGCGCACCCTGCGCGGCACCGGATCGATCGACCTGCGCTTCGACGAAGCCACCGACACCATCCAGTTCAATGCCATCGGCATGCAGTTCGCCAACGTGCGCCTGGACGGCAAGCCGGTGAAGGCGGTCAGCATCGACGCCAAGCGCGAGATCGTCACCGTGACGCTGGCGACCAAGGCCAGGCCCGGGCGCCACGTGCTGAACCTGGCCTACGATGCCAAGATCGAGAGCGGCCCGCGCGGCCTGTTCGCGCAGCCCTTCCAGAAACCGGACGGCAGCCGCGACATCCTGCTGTCGACCCAGTTCGAAGCCACCGATGCGCGCCGCATGTTCCCCTGCTGGGACGAGCCGGCCTTCCGCGCCCGTTTCGAGCTGACCGCGACCGTCCCGGCCGCATGGGCCGCGATCTCGAACATGCCGGTCAAGCGCCGCGTGGTGCACGGCGACCTGGCCACCACCACCTTCGAACGCTCGCCGTCGATGTCGTCCTACCTGGTCGAATTCACCGGCGGCGACATGGCCAGCATCGGCACCCGCGCCGGCGCCACCGCGATCAACGTCTGGGCCGTGCGCGGCCAGGAACAGAACGGCAAGCAGGCACTGGAAGACGCGCGCACCATCCTGCTCGACTACAACGATTATTTCGGCGTGTCCTTCCCGCTGCCCAAGCTCGATGCGATCGCCGTGCCGGGCGGCTTCCAGGGGGCGATGGAAAACTGGGGCGCGATCACCTATAACGACCAGACCCTGCTGCTCACGCCCGCCTCGACCCTCGACAACCGCCAGCTGGTCTTCAGCATCTCGGCGCACGAGATGGCGCACCAGTGGTTCGGCGACCTGGTGACGATGGGCTGGTGGGACGACATCTGGCTCAACGAAAGCTTCGCCTCCTGGGCCGCCGCCAAGGAAACCGACAAGCGCAACCCGGCGTGGCGCGTGCGCGAAGCGGAAGACGCCGGCAAGGAAGCGGCGATGCGGGTCGATGCGCGCCTGGCTTCGCGCGCCGTGCACTACCCGGTCGAGAACGAGCTCGAGCCGCAGAACAATGCCGATCCGCTGATCATCTACAACAAGGGCCAGGCCGTGCTGCGCATGCTCGAAGCCTACCTCGGCCCGGACCGCTTCCGCGATGGTATCCGCGCCTACATGAAGGCGCGCCAGTACGGGAATGCGACCAGCACCGACCTGTGGAATGCGCTGGGCGCGGCCAGCGGCCGCGACGTCGCCGGCCTGGCGCGCGACTGGATCGAACAACCCGGCTTCCCGCTGGTCGCCGCCCGCGCCGAATGCGACGCCGCCGGCGCGCGCACGCTGACGCTGACGCAGTCGCGCTTCCTGCTGCAGGGGGAGGCCCCGGCACAGCCGCGCTGGGCCGTGCCGCTGCGCATGCGCGTCGGCGGCGCGGCGCCGCAATCGGTGCTGCTGGAAAAGGATGGCCAGCGCGTCGCCGCCGGCCGCTGCGACCAGCCGCTGTCGCTGAACGCGGACGCCGACGGTTTCTTCCGCATCGCCTACGACGATGCCCTGCTGGCCCTGAACACGCGCCAGTTCGCCGCCCTGCCGGACGGCGACCGCATCGCCCTGCTGGACGACCAGTGGGCGCTGGTGGAAAGCGGCCGCCGGCCGCTGGACAGCTACCTGGCGCTGGCGCAGGCGATGGGCGACCGTCCCAACGAACGGGCCTGGAACCAGATCCTGGGCGCCCTCGACACCATCGAACGCGCCGAACGCGGCACGCCCGGCCACGCCGGCTTCGTCGCCTGGGCGCGCGGGCTGGTCAAGCCGGTCGCGGCGGGCATGGGCGCGGCCGGGGGAGCCCAGACCGCCGGTTTGCAGCGCCTGCAGCGCAACCTGGTGGCCCACCTGGGCGCCTGGGACGACCCGGACACGCTGGCCGACGCGCGCCGCCGCTTCGACGCCTTCGTGCGCGACCGCGCCAGCCTGGCCCCGGACGAGCAGGCGGCGGTGCTGACCGTCGTCGCCCAGCACGCCGACGCCGCCACCTTCGACCAGCTGCATGCGATCGCGCGCGCGGCCAAGAACGAGACCGAGGTGCGCCGCTTCTACCCGATCCTGATGCGCGTGCGCGACCCGCAGCTGGCAGCCCGGGCGGCCGCGATCGCGCTCTCGCCCGAGATTCCGCCGCAAGCCGACGTGCTGCGCCTTAACCTGGTGCTGACGCTGGCCGGCGAGCATCCGCAGCTGGCCTGGACCACCTTCACCGGCCAGCTCGACCGGCTGACCGCGGCCAACCCGGGCAACCGCCCGAACGTGCTGGCCAAGACCGTGCCCGAGGTGTTCTGGGCCGGCATCCCGGCGGCCACGCTGCAGGGCTGGGTCAAGGACCAGATCGACGCCGGCATGGCCGACACCCTGGGCGACAGCATGCAAACCGTGCGCTTCCGCCAGGACGAAAAAGCCCGCCTGGTCGAGGCGGCGGACCGGATCGCCGCGCGCCGCTCCTGATCCGCCCCCGGGCGCCATCCGCTACCGTCCGCCGCCGTCCGCGGCGAGCCGTTACAATCGGCGCGCCAGGACGCAAAGGACACTCCATGCAGCGCTACAAGAACACCGGCGGCGACTCCGGCGTCGTCGCCTACGACATCGACGCCGGCCAGATCATCGTCCAGTTCAGGAACGGCGAGCGCTACCTGTATACCGAGGACAGCGCCGGCGCCGCCAACATCGCCAGAATGCAGGCGCTGGCCCAGGCCGGCCATGGCCTCGGCAGCTTCATCAGCCAGCACGTGTACGACCGCTACGTCCGCAAGATCAATTCCAGGAAACTCGACTGACCAGCATGCCCCACACCACCCACACGCAACTCCCCGACCGCCATTTCTCCGCCTTCCTGTTCGACATGGACGGCACCATCCTCACCTCGATCAAGGCCGCCGAGCGCGTCTGGGGCGACTGGGCCGCCAGCCACGGCCTCGACGTCGCCGCCTTCCTGCCGACCATCCACGGCAAGCGCACCGAGGAAACCGTGCGCGCGCTGGCGCTGCCCGGCGTCGACGCGGTGGCGGAAGCGGCGCGCATCACCCTGGCCGAGATCGAGGACGTGGCCGGCATCGAAGCGATCCGCGGCGCCACCGACTTCCTCGCCAGCCTGCCACCGCAGCGCTGGGCGATCGTCACCTCGGCCCCGCGCAAGCTGGCCGAGGCGCGCATCGCCGCCGCCGGCCTGCCGACGCCGGACGTGCTGGTGGCCGCCGAAGACGTCGAACGCGGCAAACCGGCGCCCGATCCCTTCCTGCTCGGCGCGCGCAAGCTCGGCGTGGCAGCGGGCGATTGCCTGGTGTTCGAAGATACCCTGGCCGGACTGCAATCGGCAGCGGCGGCCGGGATGGCGAGCGTGGTGGTCACCACGACGCACGCGCACCCGCTGGAGACGGACGTGGTGGCGGTGCTCGACTACGCGCAGCTGCGCGCCGTCACGCTGCCGGAAGGCGGCTTGCGCCTGCAAGTCGCGGGCTGACGCGGCCTGCGCCGCCGTCCCGCAGCCGTGGGAAGGCTCCGGGCCGCTGCGGCAGGGCGGCGCCTCGCCGCAGCGGGACCGAAGGCGGATACGGAAGCGTGATCAGTCGTGGCGGTACACGCGCGGCTTCAGGATCTCGGGATCGATGGCCAGCGGCTGCGCCGGGGCGCCCGACGCGGCTGCTGCCGCCTTTGGATACGGCGAGCCGTCGCGGTGCGTATATTGGTCGGCGCCGTTGTCCCAGATGAGGTCGATGTCTGTATAGGTGACGCGGTCCTGGGGAATGCGCGATCCCACCACCAGGAACAGCGCCGTGCCCCAGCCCTTGTTGATCAGGTGATGGCCGTTCGGCCTCCCGGCCGGAAAGGCCGCGCAATCGCCGGCGCGCATCAGGGTCTCGCCCTCGTCCGTCACCAGGGTCAGTTCGCCCGACACCACCGTGACGAATTCATCTTCGTGGGAATGCCAGTGGCGCTGCGACGACGCGGCGCCCGGCTGCAGTTCGACCAGGTTGACGCCGAACTGGCTCAGGCCGCCGGCCTCGCCCAGCGCCTGGCGGCTGCGTCCGTTGACGGCCTCGGCGAAGGGTTCGGGGTAATCGGTGCCGGTCAGCACGGGAATACTGCTCAAGTCTAGCCTGGACATGGGACGCTGCTCCTTGTTGATTGGACACGTGTTTCGACCCGACTAGGATAGCGCAACTGGCGGCCAGGTCGCTGTTCCGGTGAGCATGTGCGCACCTGATCGGGCGCCGAAGCTGCGCTTCCGGTGCCGGCGTTGCGCGCGCTCATCCTTTGTGGATAGCGCGCGCAACGATTTTGCTCAGGCGCGCTTCTGCACCAGGGTCAGGATGTCGTAGCTGGCCACCAGTTCCTCGTTCTGGTTGGTCACCTGCACATCCCACGCCACCACGCCCTGGCCGCGCCCCTGCTCGTCCGTGCGGTTGCGGTCTACCTTGCGCTTGCAGGTGAGGCGGGCGCGGATGGTGTCGCCGATCGCCACCGGGGCCACGAAGCGCAGGTTGTCCAGGCCGTAATTGGCCAGTACCGGTCCCGGCGCCGGCGACACGAACAGCCCGGCCGCCGCCGACAGCACGAAGTAGCCATGGGCGATGCGCTTGCCGAACTGCGTGTCCTTGGCTGCGATCTCGTCGAAATGCATATAGAAATAGTCGCCCGAGACGCCGCCGAAATTCACGATGTCGGCCTCGCTCACGGTGCGCCGGTGGGTCAGCAGCGAGTGGCCGATCTCGAGGTCCTCGAAATGGCGGCGGAACGGATGCACTTCGGTTTCCTTGACCGCGCCGCCGCGCACATATTCTCCGGTCACCGCGGTGAGCATGGTCGGCGAGCCCTGCACCGCCGCCCGCTGCAGGAAATGCTTGACGGCACGGATACCGCCCAGCTCTTCGCCGCCGCCGGCGCGGCCCGGACCGCCGTGCTTCAGCTGCGGCAGTGGCGAGCCGTGGCCGGTGGAATCGACCGCCGCCTCGCGCTCCAGGATGTGCACGCGGCCGTGCGTGCTTGCTGCGATCGGTACCGCATGCGCCGCCAGTACCGGGTCGCGCGTGACCAGCGTGGTCACCAGGCTGCCGCGGCCGCGCGCCGCGAGGTCGAGGGCTTCGTCGATGTCGCGGTAGGTCATCATGGTGCTGACCGGGCCGAAGGCTTCGATGTCGTGCACGGCATCGTTGCCCATGGCGTTGCGGCACAGGATCAGGGTCGGCGCGAAGAAGGCGCCGTCGGCAGCGCCCTCGCCCACCGGCTTGGCACCATCGCGGCCGCTGAACAGGACCTCGTTGCCATGCGCCAGCATCTCGACGCGCTCGCTGACGTCGCGGTGCTGGTCTTTCGACGCCAGCGCGCCCATGCGCACGCCCTCGACCTTCGGATTGCCGACCACGATATTGGCCAGGCGCGCGCGCAGGCGTTCGCCGACGGCGTCGACGTGCTGCTCGGGCACGATCACGCGCCGGATCGCCGTGCACTTCTGGCCAGCCTTGCCGGTCATCTCGCGCGCGACTTCCTTCACGAACAAATCGAATTCCGGATCGTCGGGCGTGATGTCCGGCGCCAGGATGGCGGCGTTCAGCGAATCCGCCTCGGCCGTGAACGGCACGCCCTGGCGCAGCAGGTTGGCGTTGCTGCGCAATTTGACGGCGGTGTCGGCCGAGCCGGTGAAGGTGACGGCATCGAAGCCGGTGAGGCGGTCGAGCAGGTCGCCGGTGCCGCCAATGACCAGCTGCAGCGCGCCTTCCGGCACCAGGCCGGATTCCATCATCATCTTGACGACGGCGTGCGTCAGGTAGCTGGTGGCGGTGGCCGGCTTGGCGATGCAGGGCATGGCCGCGAGAAAAGTGGGCGCGAATTTTTCGAGCAGGCCCCAGATCGGAAAATTGAAGGCGTTGATGTGCACCGCGACGCCGCCGCGCGGCACCAGGATGTGGGTGCCGGCAAAACCGCCGCGCTTGCCGAGCGCCATGGCCGGGCCTTCGTGCAGCACGTTCGACGAAGGTAGCTCGCGCGAACCCATGCTGGCGTAGGCGAACAGGGTGCCGATGCCGCCTTCGACGTCGACCCAGCTGTCGGGACGGGTGGCGCCGGTCAGGTGCGAGATTTCGTACAGTTCTTCCTTGCGCTCCATCAGGTACAGGGCCAGGGCTTTCAGGCGTTGGGCGCGCTTCTGGAAGTCCAGCTGCATCAGGCTGCGGATACCGGTCCGGCGGGCGTAGTGCAGGGCTTCGTCGAAATCGATCTTTTCCGCGTGGGTGTGGAAGATCAGCTTGTCGTCGAGGGCGCTGTGCAGTGGGGTGTGGGCCTCGACACCGTGCCAGCGGCCGGCGATGTGGCTCTGCAGGGTTGGAGCGTTCATTTTTGTCTCCTCCGGATGAGGTGTATATATCAGTTGTTATTCGATTTCTGATGCTTCAACTTGGGTCCCCGCCTTCGCGGGGACGACGGCTCTACCGTGCGTAGCCACAAATACTGTTGTGGCCTTCACCCCTAGCACGTCATTCCCGCGCAGGCGGGATAGCTACGCTATCCCTCCAAGTTGCACATATGATCGACAGCTATTTTTTAGGCCGATGGGGTTCGTCGAACACCAGGCGCCGCCGGCCTTCTTCCACCTCGGTAAACGCCTCCACCTCGCGCATCGTCTGCATCGAGCGCAGGTTCAGGTCGTGGTATTGCCGCGTGCCGTAACTCTTCCACGCCAGCTCCTCGTCCGTCACCGCGCGTATTACCCGTGCCGGCGCGCCCAGCACCAGGCTGCGCGGCGGGATCAGCATGCCGGCCTTGACGAAGGCCGCCGCGCCGACGATGGATTCGGCCCCGACCACGGCCTTGTCCATCACCACCGCATTCATGCCGACCATCGCATTGCGCCCGACACGGCAGCCGTGCAGCACGGCGCCATGGCCGATGTGGCCATCCACCTCGACCACGGTGTCGTCTTCGGGGAAGCCGTGCATCACGCAGGTGTCCTGCACGTTGGCGCCCTCTTCCAGGATCAGGCGGCCGAAGTCGCCGCGCAGCGATGCCAGCGGGCCGACGTAGCAGCGCGGCCCGACGATCACGTCGCCGATCAGCACCGCGCTCGGATGCACGTAGGCGCTCGGGTGGATCACCGGACGCAGGCCGTCGATTTCGTACACTTTCACCATCGTCTCTCGGTCCTTCATTGTTTCGGGCGCTTGTCGAGCACGCGCCGGGCCTTGCCGGTCAGCGAACGTTCGATGCCCTGCGCCGGCAGCAGTTTGACGTTCGTGGTCACGCCGATATAGGTCTTGATGCGGTGCTGCAGGTCGCGTCCGACGGCGTCGGCCAGGTCCGCCGGCACCTCGCCGTCGCGCAGTTCGCAGTGGACCTCGAGCGCGTCGAGATGGCCGTCGCGCGTGACCACCAGCTGGTAATGCGGCGCCAGCGCCGGCATGCCGAGGATCAGTTCCTCGACCTGGCTCGGGAACACGTTGACGCCGCGGATGATCAGCATGTCGTCCGAGCGGCCGTTGATGCGGCCCATGCGCCGCATCGCACGCGCCGTCGGCGGCAGCAGGCGGGTCAGGTCGCGCGTACGGTAGCGGATGATCGGCAGCGCTTCCTTGGTCAGCGAGGTGAACACCAGCTCGCCCTCGGCGCCGTCCGGCAGCACTTCGCCGGTGTCGGGGTCGATGATCTCCGGATAAAAATGGTCTTCCCAGACCACCGGGCCATCCTTGCTCTCGATGCACTCGCTCGCCACGCCCGGCCCCATCACTTCGGACAGGCCGTAGATGTCGACCGCATCGATGCCGGCACGCGCTTCGATCTCCCTGCGCAGCGCATCGGTCCAGGGTTCGGCGCCGAAGATGCCGACCTGCAGCGATGAGCTGGCCGGATCGATCCCCTGGCGCTGGAATTCCTCGACGATGTTCAGCATGTAGGAGGGCGTGACCATGATGATCGAGGGCTTGAAATCCTGGATCAGCTGCACCTGCTTCTCGGTCTGGCCGCCCGACATCGGGATCACGGTACAGCCCAGGCGCTCGGCGCCGTAGTGGGCGCCGAGGCCGCCGGTGAACAGGCCGTAGCCGTAGGCGACGTGGACCATGTCGCCGCGGCGCCCGCCGGCGGCGCGGATCGAGCGCGCCACCACGTTCGCCCAGGTGTCGATGTCGTTGCGGGTATAGCCGACCACGGTCGGCTTGCCGGTGGTGCCACTCGACGCATGGACGCGCACTACCTGTTCACGCGGCACCGCGAACAGGCCAAACGGATAGTTGTCGCGCAGCGTCTTCTTGTCGGTGAACGGGAACTTCGCCAGGTCGCCCAGCGACCGCAAGTCGTCGGGATGCACGCCGGCCTCGTCGAAGGCGCGGCGATAGTGCGGCACGTTATCGTAGGCGTGCTGCAGGCTCCACTTCAGGCGTTCCAGTTGCAGGGCCTGCAGTTCGTCGCGGCTGGCGCGCTCGATCGGTTCCAGTTCGCCGGTGTGCGCTGTACGTTCCACCATCTTTCAGTCTCCTTTTATTCCGTGCCGCCATGCGTGCCGAGGTCGGCCACCATGCCGCTCACGCGGTGCGATTTGCCGCGGAACAGCGCCAGCTTGCGCCCTTCCTGGTTGCTGACCACGATGTCGTAGACGCCGGTCTTGCCGGACAGCGCCTGCTCGACCGCTTCGGCCACCAGCACGTCGCCTTCGCGGCCGGGAGACAGGTAGTCGATCGTGCAGCCGGCGCCGACCGTGTTGAAATTATGCGAATTGCAGGCAAAGGCAAAAGCGCTGTCGGCCAGCATGAAGATGTAGCCGCCGTGGCAGGTGCCGTGGCCGTTCAGCATGTCGGCGCGCACCGGCATCGACATGCGCGCGTAGCCGGGCCGGATCGCATCCAGCCTCATGCCCAGTGCCTGGCTGGCGGGATCGCGCTCGTACATGGTCTTGCCGGCCAGTTCGGCCAATGCCTGCGGGTCGTTCACGAAATCAGACTGCATGGAAATATGCCCCCTCCGGATGGGCGTACAGCTTGCGGCGCAACAGCGGGGACACACGGTAGCGGTCCTCGCCATAAATTGCCGCCAGGTTGGCCAGCACCGTCACGACATGCTGGAGACCGATCTGGTCGGCCCAGGCCAGCGGGCCGCGTGGATAATTGACGCCCTTCTGCATCGCGAGGTCCACCGCCTCGGCGCTGCACACGCCCTGGTTGACGGCGTCGGCGGCTTCGTTGGCCAGCATCGCGACCGTGCGCATCACCGCCATGCCGGGCACGTCGTCCAGGCGCGTGACGGCGAAACCGGCGGCCTGGAACAGGCCGACCGCCGCCTGCCATGCGGCCTCGCCGCACTGGTCGGCGCGAGCCAGCGCGATGCGCGTGGCCTTGGTCGGGTCGAGCATCAGGTCGAACAGGATGGTGTCCGGGACGCCGTCGTCGAAAGCGCGCTGGGTGGCGCTGCGGCCGTCGGTCAGGAAGATGCTGGCGCCATGGACGTGGAAGGCCGGCGCCTCGCGGCCCTCGACGCCATCGAGCAGGCCCGGATGGCTGACCGCGACGCCGGCCGCCGCCAGGCGCGCGTTGACCACGTCGTGCAGCGCGTCGAACACCGGTTCGTGGAACTGGCGCACGCGGGTGACGCGCACCGTTTGCGGCCGTTCCGCCAGGGGTTCGGTCTTCGCTTCGATCCGTGGGACATCGTCGCCGTAACGATAGAAGCCGCGTCCGGATTTGCGGCCGAGGAAGCCGGCATTCACCAGTTCCTGCTGCAGCACCGAAGGCGTGAAGCGCGGATCGTTGAAATACGCGTTGAATACCGACTGGGTGACGGAAAAATTCACGTCGTGCCCGATCAGGTCCATCAATTCGAACGGGCCCATGCGGAAGCCGCCGGCATCGCGCATTACGGCGTCGAGCGTGGCCGGATCGCCGGCCTGCTCGCCCAGCAAACGCAGCGCCTCGGCATAGAACGGCCGCGCCACGCGGTTGACGATGAAGCCGGGCGTGGATGTCGCGTGCACCGGCTGCTTGCCCCAGCCGGCGGCGGTGGCGGCCACGGTGGCGGCGACGTCCTTGGCGGTGGCGATGCCGCTGATGACTTCGACTAGCGCCATCAGCGGCACCGGATTGAAGAAATGCATGCCGACCAGGCGTTCGGGGCGCGCCAGCGGGGCCGCGATCGCCGTCACCGAGATCGACGAGGTGTTGGTGGCCAGGATGCAGTTGTCGCCGACGATGCCCTCCAGCTGGCGGAACAGCGCGCACTTGACTTCCAGGTCTTCGACCACCGCTTCCACCACCAGCGCGGCGTCGCGCAGGTCCTGCAGCGATGCGGCCGGCTGCAGGCGCTCGCGCGCGAGGTCGGCCTCGCCTGCGTCCATGCGGCCCTTCTCGACCAGCTTCGCGAACACCTTGCCGATGTCGGCGATCGCCTTGGCGACCGCGTCCGGACGGGTGTCGAACAGGCGCACCGTGTGCCCGGCGACGGCAGCCACCTGGGCGATGCCGGCACCCATGGCGCCGCTGCCGACCACGCCGACGATGCCGCTGCTATCCAGTGCCTGTGCCATGATCACTCTCCTCTCAGTTGCCCTGAAATTGCGGCTGGCGCTTGTCGATAAAGGCGGCCACGCCTTCGCGGTAGTCGTGGCTGTAGCCCAGCTCGCGCATCATCGACGCTTCCAACGCCAGCTGCTGCTCGAGCGTGTTGGTCGAACTGGCCAGCATGGCTTTCTTGGTATAGGCCAGGCCTTTCGTCGGCGCGGCGGCGAAATGCTCGGCCATGGCCATCGCTTCCAGCATCAGCGCATCGTCGGGGACGCAGCGCCAGATCAGGCCCCATTCCTCGGCCTTTTCCGCAGGCAGGCGTTCGCCCAGCATGGCCAAGCCCATCGCGCGCGCCGGACCGATCAGGCGCGGCAGCGCCCAGGTGCCGCCGGTGTCGGGGATCAGGCCCAGCTTGCTGAAGGCTTCGATGAAGCTGGCCGATTTCGCCGCCAGCACGATGTCGCAGGCCAGCGCCAGGTTGGCGCCGGCACCGGCGGCCACGCCGTTGACGGCGCAGATCACCGGCATCGGCAGCGTGCGCAGGGTCATGACCAGCGGGGCGTAGTATTTTTCGACCGATTCGCCGAGGTCGACGCCTGGCGCCCCCGGCTCGACGGCGCGGTCGTTCAGGTCCTGGCCGGCGCAGAAGCCGCGCCCGGCACCGGTCAGCAGCAGCACGCGGACGGTCGTGTCGGCGTGCACCTGGTCGAGCGCGGCGCGCACTTCGCGGTGCATGGCCTGGGTAAAACTGTTGAGGCGGTCGGGGCGGTTGAGGGTGAGGACGGCGATGCCCTTGTCGATGTTGAACTGGATGGTTTCGTAGGTCATGGTGTCTCCTCCGGTACGTCGCTTTTGTTTGATTAGACGCTGCAATGATTCTTTTGTTACCTCGTCGCCCCTGCCCAGGCAGGGGTCCAAGGTTCGCGCTACTTACTCCGCCACATCGAAATCGACCACCACCCGGTCCGTCACCGGGAAACTCTGGCAGCTGAGCACGAACCCGCGCGCCACTTCGTAATCCTCGAGCGCGTAGTTGACGTCCATGTCCACCGTTCCTTCGACCACCTTGCAGCGGCAGGTCGAGCACACGCCGCCCTTGCAGGAATAGCGCATGTCGATGCCGGCGCGCAAGCCGGCGTCGAGGAGGGATTCCTTGTCCTTGTCCATCGTGAAGCTGGCGTGGCTGCCGTCCATGATCACGGTGACTTCGGTCAGCTGGGCCGTGTCGGCGCCGTAATGGGTGCGCGGTTCGCGCACCGCGCTGGCGGCAGCAGCGGCGAACAGTTCGATGCGGATGCGCTCCTTCGGCATGCCGGCTTCCTGCAGCGCGCTCGAGACACCGTGCATCATGTCTTCCGGGCCGCAGATAAAGGCGTAGTCGACGTCTTCGACGCGCAGCCAGCGCTGGAACAACTGGCGGCATTTGTCCTGGGTAATGCGGCCGTTGAACAACTCGATGTCCTGCTGCTCGCGGCTCATCACGTAGACCAGGTTGAGCCGCTCCATATAGATGTCCTTCAGCTCGGCCAGCTCGTCGCGGAAGATCACCGAGGACGAGGCGCGGTTGCCGTACAGGATGGTAAAGCGGCTGTGCGGCTCGGCCAGCAGCGTGGTCTTGACGATCGACAGGATCGGCGTGATGCCGCTGCCGGCGGCAAACGCGAGGTAGTGGCGACGGCTTTCCGGCTCCAGCGGCAGGTTGAAGCGCCCTTCGGGCGGCATCACGTCCAGCGTCATGCCCGGCTTCAGGGCCCCGTTGGCCCAGGTCGAGAACAAGCCGCCTGCCACGCGCTTGATCGCCACCCGCAGCTGGTCGTCCTGCACCGCGGCGCAGATCGAATACGAGCGGCGCACTTCTTCGCTGCCGATCATCGTGCGCAGGGTCAGGTGCTGGCCCTGGCGGTATTTGAACGTCTCTTTCAGCTGCGGCGGCACGGCGAAGGTGACGGCGATCGCGTCGCGCGTTTCATGCTTGACCTGGGCCACGGTCAGGGGATGGAATGTGCTCATGTCAGTGACACTTGAAATAGTCGAAAGGCTCGCGGCAGTCGAGGCACTGGTACAGCGCCTTGCACGGCGTCGAGCCGAACTGGCTGGTGAGGCGGGTGTGGCTGGAGCCGCAATGCGGGCAATCGACCTGCGGCTGCTGGATCGCATGGCGCGAAAAAGTAGCACTGCGGGTAGCACTGCGACCCTTTGACAGCGCGCTGATGTCGATCGCCTGTTGCCTGGGGGGCGCGATGCCGTAGCCGGTCAGCGCGGCCTTGCCGGCGGCGCTCATCCAGTCGGTGGTCCAGGCCGGCGACAATCGGGTGGCGATGCGCACATGGGCCAGGCCGCGTGCGCGCAAGGCGGCTTCGACGTCTTCGGCGATCACCTGCATCGCAGGGCAGCCGGAATAGGTCGGGGTGATCGTCACCACGCAGGCGCCGCTGTCGTCGATGCCGACGTCGCGCACGATGCCGAGATCCACCACCGAGATCACCGGGATCTCGGGGTCGGGAACGTCGGCGAGCCAGGCCCAGACCTGCTCGATGGCGACCGGCGGCGTGTCCACGCTCATCACCACTCCGCGCCCGGATAGGCGCGCTGCAGGAACTGCATCTCGGCCAGGATGTAGCCGAGGCGCTCGCCATGCCGGCCCTGCTTGCCGCCGCGCTGCATGTAGGCGTCCGGTGCAGGCATGCGCAAGGTCGCTTCGTCGAACACCTCGGCGACGTGCTGCAGGAAGGCCTCGCGCAGCGCTTCCGGCGCCGGTGCGACACCTTGCGCCACCATCGCCCGGTCGGTCTCGTCGTAGAGGAACATCTCGCCGGTATAGGTCCACAGCTCGTCGACGGCGGCTTGCATCCTGGCGTGACTCAGCTCGGTGCCATCGCCCAGGCGCACTACCAGGTCGCCGCTGCGGCGCAGGTGGTAAGTCACTTCCTTGATCGACTTTTCGGCGATCTCGGCGATGCGCGGGTCGCTCGATGCGAGCAGGCCGCGCATCAGGAAATAATGCCAGGTGTCGAAGAAGAACTGGCGCACCATGACCATCGCATAGTCGCCGTTCGGCTGCTCGAGCAGCAGGCAGTTGCGGAAGGCGCGCACGTCACGCAGGTAGGCCAGGCAATCCTCGTCGCGGCCCTGCCCCTCGATCTCGGCGGCGTAGCCGAGCCACATGCGGGTCTGGCCGAGCAGGTCGAGGGCGACGTTGGTCAGCGCCATGTCTTCCTCCAGCGCCGGCCCCTTGCCGCACAGCTGCGACAGCTGCTGGGACAGGATCAGGGCATTGTCGCCCTGGCGCAAAAGGTAGTCGAACTTGGCCTGGTTCGTTTCCATGGTCGATCCCACTAAGGCGCTCACAGGTTCTTCACTTCTTCCGGCATCGGGAAGAAGGTCGGGTGGCGGTAGACCTTGCTGTTGGACGGCTCGAACAGCGCATCCTTGTCGGCCGGGCTGGAGGCGACGATGTCGGCCGCCTTGACGACCCAGATCGACACGCCTTCGTTGCGGCGGGTGTAGACGTCGCGGGCGTTGTTGACCGCCATCGCGGCATCGGGGGCATGCAGGCTGCCCACGTGTTTATGGGCGAGGCCGTGCTGGCTGCGGATGAAGACTTCCCACAGGGGCCATTCTTTGCTCATTGTTGTCTCCGTGTTTGTGTGCGACGCTGCTAGTGCATACCACCGTCGTCCCCGCGAAGGCGGAATAGCGCCACTGGCGCTATTCCCCCAAGTTTGTTTGCAGGCCACTCTTGCAACTTGGGCCCCTGCCTTCGCAGGGGCGACGGATCACATGCAGCGTGCCCTTTTATGCAGCGTTCTGTTTCGCTGCTTGTTTATCAGCGTGCGCCACCAGCGCCTCGCGGAACCACGCGCCGTCGTCCCACGCCTTGACGCGCGTGCGCAGCCGCTCGCGGTTGCATGGGCCGTTGCCCTTCAGGACGTCGTTGAACTCGGTCCAGTCGATGTTGCCGAAGTCGTAGCTGCCGCGTTCCTCGTTCCACTTGAGGTCGGGGTCGGGAATCGTCAGGCCGAGGAATTCGGCTTGCGGCACGGTCTGGTCGACCATGCGCTGGCGCAGCTCGTCGTTGGAGAACAGCTTGATGCGCCACTTGCTCGACTGCGCACTGTTGACCGATTCGGCGTCGGACGGGCCGAACATCATCAGCGACGGCCACCACCAGCGGTTGAGGGCATCCTGCGCCATCGCCTTTTGCTCGGGCGTGCCTTGCGCCAGCTTCATCATGATGTCGTAGCCCTGGCGCGCGTGGAAGGACTCTTCCTTGCAGACGCGGATCATGGCGCGTGCATACGGGCCGTACGAACAGCGGCACAGCGGGATCTGGTTGATGATGGCGGAGCCGTCGACCAGCCAGCCGATGGCGCCGATGTCGGCCCAGGTAAGCGTGGGGTAATTGAAGATGCTCGAATACTTGGCCTTGCCTGCGTGGAGGGCGTCGAGCAGCTCGTCGCGCGAGACGCCCAGCGTTTCGGCGGCGCTATATAAATAGAGGCCGTGGCCGGCTTCGTCCTGGATCTTGGCCAGCAGGATCGCCTTGCGCTTGAGCGTGGGTGCGCGCGTGACCCAGTTCCCTTCCGGGAGCTGGCCGACGATTTCCGAGTGCGCGTGCTGCGAAATCTGGCGCACCAGGGTCTTGCGATAGGCTTCCGGCATCCAGTCCTTGGGCTCGATGCGGATGCCGGCGTCGATACGGGCCTGGAATGCTTGTTCTTCCGCGCTCATGTCGGCGTCGGTTTGCACTTTCTTGAGGCCGGTTTCCACCATTTGGGCGTACATGCTGTCTCCCCTTGTCTCGTGTCTGAATCCATAATACGATACAAAAAATGCGATGTACACCAGAATTTTGAATCATATCGAGATACGACAAACATGACCCAGCTCACCGGCAACCAGTGGATCGACCACTTCCTCGGCACCGATCCGCCGCGCTCGAAATCGCTGGTCATGACCATGCTGGGCGACGCCATCGCCCCGCACGGCACGCGCCTGTGGCTGGGCAGCCTGATCGAACTGGTGGCGCCCATGGGGGCGACCGAGCGCCTGGTGCGCACCAGCGTGTTCCGCCTGGCGCAGGAAGGCTGGCTGGTCGCGAACCGCGAGGGACGACGCAGTTCGTATGCGCTGCAGGAAGCCGCGCGCCCGCGCTTCGAGCGCGCCAACCGCCGCATCTACGCGCCGCCCGGGCTCGACTGGGACGGCAGCTGGACCCTGCTGCTGGCCCCCAACGGCAGCATCACGGCCGAGCTGCGCGCGGCGGTGCGCAAGGAGCTGGAGTGGGAAGGTTTCGCCATGCTGGCGCCGGGGCTGCTGGTGCATCCGGCCTTCGATGGCGACAGCCTGGCCGAGATCCTGACGCGCGTCGATGGCGAGGGCAGGATCTTCGTCTGCAATGCCAACGAACTGCCCGGCGTCGGCGCGCGCCCGCTCGGCGAACTGGTGCGCGAAGGCTGGGACCTGTCGGGCGTCATGGCCAGCTACCGCCGCTTCATCGACGACTTCACGCCGCTGCTGACGCTGTTGCAGGCCGGAAAATCCCCGGCACCGCAGGCCGCCTTCGTGATGCGCAGCCTGCTGATCCACGCCTATCGCCGGGTGCAACTGCACGACCCGATGCTGCCGCTGGACCTGCTGCCGCAACCGTGGCCGGGCTCGGAAGCCTATGCGCTGGCACAGGCGATCTACCGGCAGGTGTGGGCGCCGGCGGAAGAACACCTGATGCAGGTGTTGCGGCGCGAGGATGCGGGGGCGCCGGACGCCGATGCGGCCTTCTATGCGCGCTTCGGCGGATTGCGCTAGCAGTCCACCCCGCCCGCATACTGCGCTGCCGCCATCGGCGTGCGCAGCCGGTCGAGCCCCAGTTCGACGTCGAGTTCCGGCCAGTACAGGCAGGATTCGCCGATGCACTGCACGAGACATAGCTGTGCCACCGTGGCGTGCTCGAACCAGGGAAACAGCGCAAACGGCACGTACAGTTCCTCATCGCGGCAGCGCAGCCAGAAACCGCGGCTGTCGATGCTGACGATGGCCGTTTGCCTCAGACAAATCTCCAACATGTCGTCTCCTCTCTTATTGACCGAGCATAGGCGCTGCGGCCGAGCAAGAAAGGTAGCAAAAGCATCACATCCGGACTTTGCGCCGTCGCAGACCCGCCGATACCGTCGGAGAAAGGCGGTATCATGCAGCCCTCACCACCCAACAACAACAGGACAGACCATGTCTATCAAGATCAGCAGCCAGTTCGACGCTGGCGCCATCGAGATCGTGAACGCCACCAGCGCCAGCGCCATCGACCTGAACATCCGCAAGGATTCGCACGCCGACATTACCCAGTGGTTCTACTTCCGCCTGCAGGGCGCGCAAGCAACGCCGTGCACGATCCGCCTGCTCAACGCCGGCCAGTCGGCCTACCCGAAGGGCTGGGAAGACTACAACGCCATGGCCAGCTACGACCGCATCAACTGGTTCCGCGTGCCGACCAGCTTCGACGGCCAGGTGCTGACCATCGAGCATACCCCGGGCATGGACAGCGTCTACTACGCCTATTTCGAGCCGTACTCGTGGGAACGCCACCTGGAGCTGCTCGACCGTGCCCAGCTGTCGGAAAACGTGCGCATGCTCGACCTCGGTTCGACGGTCGACGGCCGCGACCTGAACATGCTGGTCATCGGCGAACCCGACGCCGGCAAGAAGAAGGTGTGGGTGATCGCACGCCAGCACCCGGGCGAGACGATGGCCGAGTGGTTCGTCGAAGGCATGCTCGACGCCCTGCTCGATCCGGCGCACCCGTTCGGGCGGCAGCTGCTGAAAGAAAGCGTGTTCTACGTGGTGCCGAACATGAACCCGGACGGCTCGGTACGCGGCAACCTGCGCACCAATGCGGCCGGCGCCAACCTGAACCGCGAATGGTACAACCCGACCATGGAGCGCAGCCCGGAAGTGTTCCTGGTGCGCCAGAAGATGCACGAAGTTGGTGTCGACGTCTGCCTCGACGTGCACGGCGATGAGGGCCTGCCCTATGTGTTCGTGGCCGGCAGCGACGCCCTGCCCAACTTCACGCCGGAGCAGGCCGCGGCCGAAAAGGCCTTCGCCGAGAACTTCATGATCGCCAGCCCGGACTTCCAGACCGACTACGGCTACGAAAAAGTGCCGTTCACCGACGAAGTGCTGACCATGGGTTCGCCCTACATCACGCACGCCTTCGGCTGCCTGTCGCTGACGCTGGAACTGCCGTTCAAGGACAACGCCAACGACCCCGATCCGCACGTCGGCTGGGATGGCGCGCGCAGTGCGCGCCTGGGCGCCGCCGTGCTGCAACCGGTGCTGCAGGCGCTGCGCGCACTCAAGTAATCAGACGGAACCGGCCCGCGCCCTGCCCTGTCAAACGGGGGATCCAACGGGGGAGCGGGCATGGCAAACACGGGCGGCAGGGTCTATCGGCCGGGCGACAGCCTGGAAGCGGGCGACCTGCCGCCCGCCGGGCTGGCGCTCGGCGACTCCTGGTTCTGGCACGGCGACCAGACCCTCCTGCACGCGCTGGCCACGCATCCCTCGGTGGCGCCCGAGCATGCGGTCATCCGCCTGCTCGGCTTCAACGGCGCGCGCCTGAACCAGTACATCGGCGACGGTATCTATGCCGACCTGCTGCGCACCCGCCTGAAACCGGATTTCCGATTCAGCGAGTTCTATCTCGGCGGCACCGCCAACGATGCCCTCGAATACGGCCTGGCCCTGCACGACGACTGCACGACGACTGCTCGACCGCGCTCGCACCCGGCGATTGCCTGTCGCCCGAGCGGCTCGACCTGCTGCTGTACCACATCGACGAAGGCTTGAACGGCATCATCCGCACGATCCGCTGGGCCTACCGCAAGACCACCTGGCTGCAGCCGATCTTCCTCAACGGTTACGACTATCCGGTCCCGGACGGCCGCAGCTTTACCCATGCGCATGGCGGCTGGGTCACGACGATGATGGACGAGGCCGGGGTCAACCCGGATCTGGGCTACCGCAAGGAAGTCCTCCGGCGGCTGATGGATGCGATCAACGAACAGGTGCTGGCGGAATTCCACTCGCCGATCGAGCGCGTGTTCCATGTCGACAGCCGCGGGGTGCTGTCGAACGACGACAGCAGCTACGCCCAGGATTGGGACAACGAGCTGTACCCGAGCAGTGCGGGATTCAGGAAGATCCTCGAACGGGCCTGGTTTCCGCTACTCAGGCCGTTCGGGATCGTCAGCTGAAGCGAATTACAGGAAAGTAAACAGGTCTTCCTGCGCCAGGCGCGACTTCGGCAGCTTGGCATTGAAGTCGCCGTCGGCGTGGTAGCCGAGGCTCAGCATCACCAGACTCGACAGGCCCTGCTCGTGCAGGCCCAGTTCCGCGTCGAGCGCGCCCACGTCGATGCCTTCCATCGGCGTGCTGTCGACGCCCAGTGCCGCGGCGGCCAGCATGGCGTTGCCCAGCGCAATATACACCTGCTTCTCGTACCACTGCGGCAGGTCTTTATAGGTGTAGCGGTGCAGGTTGGTGAAGTGCTTGCGGCTGTTGGCCGAGTAGCCGCGGACGGTGTCGTCGGCAAAGCGGCCGTCGGCTTCTTCCTTGTCCAGGATGCGCTCCAGCTGAGCCGGCTCGGCCTCGACGCGGGTGCAGAACAGGATCACGTGCGAGGCGTCACGCACCTTGGCTTCGTTAAAGGCGTAGCCGCCCTGCACGCCCTTGGCCAGGCGCGCCTTGCCTTCCGGGGTGCTGGCGACAATGAAGTGCCACGGCTGCGAGTTGACCGACGACGGGCTGTTGCGCACCACTTCGTAGATCTGCTGCATGATCTCTTCCGGGACCTGGCGGGCCGGATCGTAGGCTTTGGCGCTATAGCGCTGCTGGGAGACTTTGACGATGTCCATGGGTTCCTTGTGTATGTGGAATGCGTAGCCGCACATTATTGCAGGAACCTAAAATTCGCGTGCGCGCCGGCCCATTTTCGACCGGCTGCACGCGTGCCCGCCCTGGCTCAGGCAAAGCCGCCGTTGACGCGCACGATTTGTGAGTTCACCCAGGCGCCGTCCGGACCGGCCAGGAAGGCCACGGCCGCCGCGATCTCGTCCGGCGCGCCGATGCGTTCCAGCGGCGCCATTTTCCCGATCTGGGCGATCTGCTCGTCCGACTTGCCGTTCAAGAACAGCTCAGTGCCGACCGGCCCCGGTGCGACGGCATTCACCGTGATGCCGCGGCCGCGCAGTTCGTTGGCCAGTACGTGCACCAGTCCCTCGGTACCGGCCTTGCTGGCGATATAGGGGCCATAGCCCGGGAAGGACTTGGCGATCACGCTGGTGGACAGGGCGATGATGCGCCCGCCTTCCTTCAGGTGCTGCGCGGCCTGGCCCAGCACCAGGAAGCTGCCGCGCAGGTTGGTGGCGATCACGCGGTCGAAGTCGTCGAGCTTGTCCGGACTGATTTGCGCCATCGGCATCACGCCGGCGCTGTTGACCACGACGTCGATGCGCCCGAACGCCTGCTGCGCCGCCTCGAACAGGCGTGCCACGGCGTCGGCGTCGGCCACGTCGGCCTGCACGGCGAGCGCCTTGCGGCCCAGCGCTTCGATGGCGTCCGCCGTTTCCTGTGCCTTGGCGGCATTGCCCGCATAGTTGACGACGATGTCGAAACCGTCGCGCGCCAGGCGCAGTGCGATAGCGCGTCCGATGCCGCGCGAGGCGCCGGTCACCAGGGCCACGCCCTTGAATTCGATGGTCATGCTGTTCTCCTTGAATGGGGTTGGATGCGATGTCGGTATTCTCATCGTTTCGAAACAAGAGATAAACTGAGCACACAGAACAACACTATTCAATATTCATCAATAATATGGACCGCCTCGATACCTTGCAGCTGTTTACCCGCATCGTCGAACAGAACAGCTTCAGCCGCGCTGCCGACCTGCTCGGCATTCCACGCGCAACGGCTACCCATGCGATCAAGGCCCTCGAGACGCGGCTCGGCACGCGACTGCTGGAACGCACCACGCGCCACGTCCGGCCGACCCTGGATGGCCAGGCGTATTACGAGCGCTGCGTGCAGGTGCTGAGCGACCTGGACGATGCCGAGGCCGTGTTCCGCCAGGGCGCGTCCAGTCCGCATGGCGTGCTGCGGGTCGACATGTCGGGCACCCATGCGACGCGGGTCGTGCTGCCGCGCATCGGGGAATTCCATGCCCTGTATCCGGACGTCGAGCTGGTGCTGAGCAGTGGCGACCGCCTGGTCGACCTGGTGCGCGAAGGCGTCGATTGCGTGATCCGCGCCGGTGCCCCGCGCGACCAGAGCCTGGTGGCACGGCGGCTGGCGCTGATGCCGCAGGCAATCGTCGCCAGCCCGGACTACCTGGCCGCCCACGGGACGCCGCGCCATCCCGACCAGCTGGCGGCGCACCAGGTGGTGGGTTTCTTCGCCAGCAGCGGCGCGCTCGACTACCCGCTCGAACTGGAGGTCGATGGCGCAGCACGCCGCTTCGACCTGCCGGGCTGGCTGTCGGTCAACGATGCGGAAAACTACGTGCTGGGTGCGCTGCGCGGCTGCGGCCTGATCCAGGTGCCGCGCTTCCACATCGAGCAGGAACTTGCCGAAGGCCGCCTGGTCGAGGTACTGGGCGCCTGGCGCAGCCCGGATTTCCCGCTGTCGGCGCTGTACCCCTACCGGCGCCAGCTGTCGCCGCGCCTGCGCGTGTTCGTCGACTGGATCGCGGGACTGTATCGCGAACGCTTCGACGCGCCGGCATGAAAAAAGGCAGCCGGGGCTGCCTTCATGGTGTTACGGCACGTGGCCTGGGTCAGTTACCCGCCACCACCATTTTTTCGATCAGGATCGAACCGGTCGACTTATTGCCGCGCGTCAGCACGTCATTGCCGATACCTACGATTTGCTGAAACATTTCCTTCATGTTGCCGGCAATGGTGATCTCTTCCACCGGATACTGGATCACGCCATTCTCGACCCAGTAGCCCGAGGCGCCGCGCGAATAATCGCCGGTGACGTAATTGGTGCCCTGCCCCATCAGTTCGGTGACCAGCAGGCCGGTGCCCATCTTGCGCAGCATGCCCTCGAAGTCGTCGGCGATTTTCGTTTCCTTCGACTTCATTTCGAGGTTGTGCGAACCGCCGGCGTTGCCGGTGGTCTGCATGCCCAGCTTGCGCGCCGTGTAGGTTGACAGGAAATAGCCCTGCAGTACGCCGTCGCTGACGACCTTGCGGGTCTGGGTGCGCACGCCTTCCTCGTCGAAGGGCGAGGAGCCGACGCCGCCGACCACGTGCGGGTCTTCGACGATGTTGATGTGCGACGGGAAGATCGACTGGCCCAGCGAATCGAGCAGGAAGCTCGACTTGCGGTACAGCGCGCCGCCCGAGGTAGCCTGGACGAAGGCACCGACCAGGCCCGCCGCCAGTGGCGCCTCGAACAGCACCGGACAGGTGCGGGTATCGAGCTTGCGCGCGTTCAGGCGTGCCAGTGCGCGCTCGGCGGCGTAGCGGCCGACTTTTTCCGGGTCGGCCAGCTTTTTCGGGTCGCGCGCGGAGGTGTACCAGTCGTCGCGCTGCATGGCGTTGCCGCGGCCGGCGATCGGCGCCACCGACAGCGTGTGGCGCGAGAACGGGTAGCCGGCGCAGAAACCGAGGCTGTTGGCGGCCACGAAGTGCGATTGCTGGACGTAAACGCTGGCGCCTTCGCTGTTGGTGATGCGCTTGTCGACCGCAAAGGCGGCGTCTTCGCAGCTCTTGGCGATTTGCGCGGCTTCCTCGGCGCTGATGTCCCACGGGTAGCACAGGCGCAGGTCGCGCGGATTGGTTTCCAGCAGCGCTTCGTCGGGCAGGCCGGCGGCCGGGTCTTCGGCGGTGAAACGGGCAATGTTGTAGGCCGCTTCCACGGTCGCGCGCAGCGACTCGGTGGAGAAATCGGAGGTGTTGGCGTGACCGCGGCGCTGGCCGCAGTACACCGACACGCCGATGCCCTTGTCCTTGTTCTGCTCGATAGTCTCGACCTGGCCTTTGCGCACCGTCACCGCCAGTCCGCTACCCTCGCTGATCTCGACCGATGCGGCGCTGGCGCCCTGTTCCTTGGCGAATGCCAGCACGTCGCGTGCGAGCTGCTTGAGCTGATCCTGGGTGTGGGTGAAGACGGCGTCATTCATGTGCGTTTTTCGTAGCGAGCCCTAAAACAGTTATCATAGCAGCCGTTTACTGTTTTTACCGGCCGGCCGTGCGCCAGCTCATCTGAATATCATGCCAAATGCAAATCGCGGCGCCGTCGGCTTCCGCTCCGACGAGTTCGAACCGGAATACGAGCGCCCCTCCAAGTCGGAGCTCAAGCGTCAGAGCAACGAGTTGCAAAAACTCGGCGAACAACTGATCGATGCACCGCGCGACCGCGTCAAGCGCGTGGAGATGCCTGAGGACGTCAAGGAAGCCATCCTGGCATGCCAGACCATCACCAACCACGAAGGCCGCCGCCGCCAGCTGCAATTCGTGGGCAAGAAGATGCGTACTCTCGACGAGGAAGAAGTCGCCGTCATCCAGCGCGCCATCGAAAGCTGGAAAGGCGCCTCGAAAGCCGAAACCGCCGCCCTGCACGCGCTCGAACGCCGCCGCGACAAGCTGCTGGCCGACGACAATGCCCTCACCCAGCTGTTGGAAGAGTACCCGGAACTGGACGTGCAGCAGCTGCGCACCCTGATCCGCAATGCGCGCAAGGAGCAGGCCGAGAACAAGCCGCCAAAAGCCTACCGCGAGATCTTCCAGATCCTGAAGGACGTCTCCAAGAAGAAGGCTGCGCCTGCGGCCGACGGCGACGACGAACACGAAGGCGACGACGATGAGTCTGACGAACAAGATTGACGAGCTGCCGGCCGACCTCGTGATCGGCCTGGTCTCGGTCTCGGACCGCGCCAGCGGCGGCGTCTACGAAGACAAGGGCATCCCGGCGCTGCAAGAGTGGCTGCAATCGGCCATCACGACGCCCTTCCGCGTCGAGACCCGCCTGATCCCGGACGACCGCGCCAGCATCGAACGGACGCTGGTCGAGCTGGTCGACACGGCAGGCTGCCACCTGGTGCTGACCACCGGCGGCACCGGCCCGGCGCGGCGCGACGTCACGCCCGAGGCGACGCTCGCCATCGGGACCAAGGAGATGCCGGGCTTCGGCGAGCAGATGCGGCAGATCAGCCTGCAATTCGTGCCGACCGCGATCCTGTCGCGCCAGACCGCCGTGATCCGCGAAACCGACGGCCATGCCGCCCTGGTGATGAACCTCCCGGGCCAGCCGAAGTCGATCAAGGAAACGCTGGAAGGCCTGAAGGATGGCGAGGGTAAAAGCATCGTCGGCGGCATCTTTGCCGCGGTCCCGTACTGCATCGACCTGATCGGCGGGCCGTACATGGAAACCAATCCGGACGTGTGCAAGGCTTTCCGGCCAAAATCCGCACTGCGTCCTGCCAATAAAGAATAAGGAAGCGCATGAGCGAGCTGCTGGAACACGTCACGATCGACACCGCCGACAATCCGGAAATTTCCGTCATCTGGCTGCACGGCCTGGGTGCCGACGGCAACGACTTCGTGCCGATCGTGCGCGAGCTGGATCTGTCCGGCCTGCCCGGCATCCGTTTCATCTTCCCGCATGCGCGCCAGATTCCGGTCACCGTCAACGGCGGCTACGTGATGCGCGCCTGGTACGACATCACCGGCGCGGAACTGGTGCGGCGCGAGGACGAGAACGGCCTGCGCGCCTCGCAGCTGGAAGTCGAAGCCTTCATCGCGCGCGAAAAGGCGCGTGGCGTGCCGGCTTCGCGCATCGTGCTGGCCGGTTTCTCGCAAGGCTGCGCGATGACGATCCAGGCCGGCCTGCGCCACCCGGAAAAGCTGGCTGGCCTGCTGTGCCTGTCGGGCTACGTGCCGCTGTCCGCCAAGCTGCCGACCGAACGTAGCGAAGTGGCGCTGAACACGCCGATCTTCATGGCGCACGGCCGCCACGACAACGTGGTGCCGGTCAACCGCGCCGAGATGTCGCGCGACCTGCTGGTCTCGATGGGTTGCCAGGTCGAGTGGCACGAATATGCCATGCAGCATACGGTCTGCCTCGAGGAAGTCCAGGCGATGTCGGCCTGGTTGAAGAAAGTGTTGGGCTAATTTTAGGTAAGCAAAATGGCAAAGAAGGAAGAACTCGACGAAGAAACGATGGCACTGATTAACTGGTGCATCGAAGTCGAAAAGCATCTGGTCGCCGGCGGCGCTACCCAGGCCCAGGCGCAGGAACACATCGAGGAGCACGTCGAGTGGTTCACCGACATGTTCTACGACGACCTCACGCCTGAACAAGCCGCAAAAGAAGCCTTGGCATAAAACCGGGGCCCCGCCAGCGCCGTCTGGCGGGTTGGGCTACCATGCTCGGACATTCTCAACCATTGTCCAAGGAGCATGTGTGACCGCATCCGCAATCGACGTCCTGTTTCAACCGGCCCGCATCAAGGGGCTGGCGCTCAAGAACCGCATCGTGATGGCCCCGATGACGCGCAACTTCGCGCCGAACGGCGTGCCGAATGCCGCCATCGCCGAATACTACCGCCGCCGTGCGGCCGCGGATGTCGGCCTGATCCTGTCGGAAGGCACCACCATCGCCCGTCCGGCTTCGAAGAACCTGCCGCAGATCCCCGATTTCCATGACGCCGCGCTGGACGGCTGGAAGCAGGTCATCGATGCCGTCCACGGCGCCGGCGGCAAGATGGGTCCGCAGATCTGGCACGTCGGCGCCGTCCCCGGCCCAGGCACCGACTGGACGCCCGCGGGCGAGCCGGAAGGCCCGTCCGGCCTGGGCTCGCCCGGCAAGCCCTTCGGCGCAACCATGAGCGATGAAGACATCGCCGATACCATTGCGGCCTTTGCCGCGGCTGCCGCGGACGCGCAAGCCCTCGGCTTCGACACCTTCGAGATCCACGGCGCCCACGGCTACCTGATCGACCAGTTCTTCTGGCACGGCACCAACGAGCGCGGCGACCGCTGGGGCGGCGCCACCCTGCGCGAACGCAGCCGCTTCGCCGCCGAGGTGCTGAAGGCGATGCGCGCGGCCGTCGGCCCCGACTTCCCGATTATCCTGCGTGTCAGCCAGTGGAAGCAGCAGGACTACAAGGCGCGCCTGGCCGCCACGCCGGACGAGATGACCGATTGGCTGCTGCCGCTGGTCGAAGCCGGTGCCGACGTCCTGCACTGCTCGCAGCGCCGCTTCTGGGAACCGGAATTCCCGGAACTCGACGGTGCCGACGGCCTGAACTTCGCCGGCTGGGCCAAGAAGCTGACCGGCGCCGCCACCATCAGCGTCGGCTCGGTCGGCCTGGACGGCGAATTCCTCGCCGCCTTCACCGGCAAGGGCGCGCAGACCGCCAGCCTGGATAAACTGGTGGCACGCATGGAACGCGAGGAATTCGACCTGATCGCGATCGGCCGCGCGCTGCTGTCGGATGCGCAGTGGGCCAGCAAGGTCAAGGCGGGCGACCAGGCCGGGCTGAAGGCCTTCGAGGCGTCGGCGCTGGCGACGCTGGACTAAGTCGCGCCGGGCGCGGGTACGCACCTGGGCGAATGGGCCGCGGCCCATTCCGCGGCGGTCCTGACGGTGGCATCGGCCGACTCGCCCTTCGCCGACGGATGCATGGCCGGGATACCGCCACGGTAGACCGGCCCATCGCCCAGCGCAAAGCGCAGTTCCGTCAACACCAGTGACGAGCCGTCGGCCAGGGGGTAGGTGCCGTTCAACGTCGACCGCCCGTCGGAAGTCTGGCCGAAGGTGTGCACCCTCTGTTCGCCGAGCAGCGCCACCAGCAGCATTTCACCGGCGCTGGAAGTATCGCTGCCGACCACCACTGCCAGCGGCCCGTCGGCATATGGTGCCAGCGGATTGGCGCGGCCGCCCGCGTTGGCGCGCGCCATGCGTTCGAGTCCCGCGCGATCGACCACGGGAATGCGCTTGCCGTCGCGGTCCACTGCGTTCGCCTTGTTGGCAGTGCCGAACAAGGGATACATCGCGATCAGGGGCGGCCAGGCGTTGCCGCCGTTTTGTTCGCCGAGGTCGACGACCAGGGCGCAGGCCTGCCTGATTTCAGGATGCGCCTCGGCCTCGTCGTAGAAACGCTTCACGTTCGCATCGATCATCTGCTGGCCGCCGCCCACGTTCGGCGGCGGTGTCCAGCGCAATACCTTGCCGCGGCTGGTTTGGACCAGCCTGAATGCAGACGGTCGCGTCATGTTGCGAGCCACGTTCGCGGACTGCATCTGCTGGTACTGCACCGGCGCGAACAGCAGCGAGTGCCCGTCCGCATCGAGGGTCGCGAGCAGCCTCCGGATACCTTCATGGACCGCCTCGCGGTCGGCCTGCACGGCATCGCCATCGACCAGTGCCAGCAGCGCCGTCCTGGCCTGGGCGTATTCGGCCCGGCTGCGTGGATAGACGCCCTTGCTCTCGACCAGTTCGATCGTCTTGCCGACAACCTCGCGCGCCAGCGGCAGCGGCAGCGGCATCGCATCGGCGGCAATGGACGGCACGGCCGGGGCCAGCAAGATGGCGGCAAGCGCCACGGCCGGTAGAATACGGATCATCTGCGTCCCCATGAAGAGCAAGCAGACAGTGTGGCAAAAACCGAAGCGCGAAAATGCGCGCTTTGTCACGCGTCCGGCAGGGGCGCCGCCTCGGACGGCGGCGCCGCGGTCTGCGCGGTATTCATCACCATCGCCAAAAAAGTGTAATAACCGTTTACACCCATCAGGTCGACCACGCCCTGCTCGCCGAACAGCGCCAGCGCATCGGCGTACACGCGGTCCGACACGCGCCTGGTGCGCTGCAGTTCGGTGCAGAAGTCGACCACCACGCTTTCGTCCACCAGCATCGCCTGGGGGCGTTCGCGCCGGGCGATGGCGTCGATGACGTCGGGCGGCACGCCGACCTGGCGCGCGATCGGCGCGTGGATCGCCCACTCCACTTGCTGGTCCCATTCACGGGCGGTGACCAGGATCGCCAGTTCCGATAGCCTGACGCCAATGGCGCTGCGGTAGCGCAAATATTCGCCCAGGCGCTGCGCATAGCCCATCAGTTCCGGACTGCGCAGCAGCGGCACGAAGGGGCCGTACAGGGCGCCGCGCGGGCCGTTGATGATGTCCTCGGCCGCGGCGCGCTGGGCGTCGGTCCAGTCCTGCGGCGGAATCGGTTTCAGGCGCTCGGTGGATGGAGGTGTCATGCGGAAATATTCGCATGCATTCCGGCAAAAATCAAAAGAATCCGTGGGCTTCGCGTTTATTGTCAATCGTCAACTTTTGGAGATGGAGACATGAGCCACATCCTGCACCGCAGCCTGCGCCAGACGCCGCCCCTGGCCGTCGGCGGCGACGGCATCTATCTGCGCGACAGCCAGGGCAACACCTACATCGATGCCAGTGGCGGCGCGGCCGTGTCCTCGCTCGGCCACGGCCACCCGGACATCATCGCCGCCATGCACCGCCAGATCGACCGCTGTGCCTACGCGCACACGGCCTTCTTCAGCACCGAGGTGGCCGAGCGCCTGGCCGACCGCCTGGTGGCGCGCGCGCCGGCCGGCATCGGCAGCGTGTACCTGGTGTCGGGCGGTTCGGAGGCGATGGAGACGGCGTTGAAACTGGCGCGCCAGTACTTCGTCGAAGCCGGCGAGCTGAAACGCTCGGTGTTCATCGCGCGCCGCCAGAGCTATCACGGCAATACCCTGGGCGCGCTGGCGGTGGGCGGCAACGAATGGCGCCGCAAGCCGTTCGCGCCGCTGCTGATGGACGTGCCGCGCGTCTCGCCCTGCTACGAATACCGCGGGCGTGCCGAGGGCCAGGGCGTCGACCAGTACACCGAGACCCTGCTGGACGAACTCGAAGCCGCGATTTTGCATGCCGGGCCGGAAAACGTGATCGGCTTCTGCGCCGAGACCGTGGTCGGCGCCACCGGCGGGGCGATTCCGCCGACGCCGGGCTACTTCCGCGGCGTGCGCAGGCTGTGCGACAAGTACGGCATCCTGTTCATTGCCGATGAGGTGATGTGCGGGATGGGGCGCACCGGGACCATGTTCGCGATCGAGCAGGACGGCGCGGCACCCGACCTGATCGCGGTGGCCAAGGGGCTGGGCGCCGGCTACGCGCCGATCGGCGCGGTGCTGGCCAACGGCGCCATCGTCGAGCGCCTGCGCAACGGCAGCGGTAATTTTTTGCACGGCCACACCTACATCGGCCATCCGGTGGCGGCGGCCGCGGCGCTGGCGGTGCAGGAGGTGATCGAGCGCGACGACCTGCTGGTGCAGGTGCAGAAGCGCGGCGCTACCCTGCGGCGCATGCTGGGCGCCGTGTTCGGCGAGCACGAGCACGTCGGCGACATCCGCGGGCGCGGCCTGTTCGTCGGGCTGGAACTGGTGCGCAACCGTTCGAGCAAGGAACCGTTTGCGCCCGAGCTGAAACTGCATGCGGCGGTCAAGCAGCAGGCGATGCAGCGCGGGTTGATGGTGTATCCGATGGGCGGGACCATCGATGGGCGGCAGGGCGACCACATCCTGCTGGCGCCGCCGTTCATCGTCAGTGCCGCGGAGTTGTCGGAGATCGTGACGCGCCTGAAGGAGGCGGTGGATGCGGCGGTGATGGAGGTGTTGAAGTCGTAGGGTGGACACGCCGTGCCCACGCGGAAGCCGGCATGACGCATACGTTCGCGTGGGCTCGGAGAGCCCACCCTACGATGTAAAGGCGTATCAGGGCTTCGGAAACGCCACCACTTCCTGCTGCTGCTCACCCAACCCGGCAATCCCCAGGCGCAGCTTGTCGCCCTTCTTCAGGAAACGCTGCGGCGACCGTCCGAATCCCACGCCCGGCGGCGTGCCGGTGCAGATGATGTCGCCCGGTTCCAGCGTCATGAAGCGCGACAGGTAGCTGACGATCTGTGCGACCGTGAAGATCATGTTCGCGGTGTTCCCGGTCTGCATGCGCTTGCCGTTTAGTTCCAGATAGAGATCGAGATCCTGCACGTCGAAGATCTCGTCCTTGGTCACCAGGAAAGGGCCGACCGGGCCGAAGGTGTCGCAGCCTTTGCCTTTGTCCCACTGCGAACCCAGCTCGAACTGGAAGGCGCGCTCGGAGACGTCGTTGACCACGCAGTAGCCGGCCACGAACTTGAGCGCGTCTTCTTCGCTGACGTATTGCGCGCGGGTGCCGATGACCACGCCCAGCTCGACCTCCCAGTCGGTCTTCTTCGAGCCCTTCGGCAGCTGGATCGGGTCGTCCGGGCCGGACAGGCAGCTGGTCGCCTTCATGAACATGATCGGCTCTTTCGGGATCGGCGCGCCGACTTCGGCGGCGTGGTCCGAGTAATTCATGCCGATGCCGATGAATTTGCCGGTGCCCTTGACCGGCACGCCGAGGCGCGGGTTGCCACGGACCAGCGGCAGGGTCTTCCAGTCGACCTTGGACAGTTTGCGCAGCGCCTTTTCGGACAGCGCCGCGCCTTCGATATCCTCGATTACGCCGGACAGGTCGCGCAGCCGGCCTTCCTCGTCGAACAGGCCGGGCTTTTCCTTACCGGGGCGACCGTAACGAACCAATCTCATAATCTTCCTTCTCATTGAGCAAAGCGATGCCGCATTCTACCGGACGCCGCTCAAGGAAGGTTCGATGGCAATGCCGCACCAGTCCGGGCAATTGCAGCGCCAGCAGCACGCCGAAGGCGATGCGGTAGGCGATGGCCGGTGCATGGCCTGCGCCGTCTACCTGCCATAACCCGACTATCTGTCCAAAGCCGGCCTGCACCAGGAAGGCGCCGACGAAGATCAACAGGTTCAGGCAGGTGGCCGCGCGCCCGGTCAGCTCGCGCGGCAGGTTCTGGGCCACGATCGCGTATTCGATGCCGGTGATGGTGCCGACCAGCGTGAACAGCACGGACAGGGTCTGCAGGCTGGGACGGTAGTTGCAGACGATCGCCAGCTGCACCAGCAGGAACAGCGCGACCCCGACCGCGGCCACGTCGATGGCGGCGATGCCGCGCCGTCCGGCCCATTCGGTGATCATGCCGACCGCGATCGCGCCGAAGATCACCGAAGCCATGCCGAGGTACAGCAGATAGGCCACGGCGCTGTCGGGAAAGCGCGCCACGTCGGACAGCCAGCGCCCGATCCACAGGCCCTGGATGCCGAAGAACACCGCATGCGGAATCAGCACCAGCGAGATCGTGGTGCGGAAGGCCGGCGCGCGATAGACGTCGAGCACCGAGCGCACGGTGGGCGCCCTGGCGCCGGCGGCGATTCGGTTGCGCGGCGTGACCAGCCAGATCAGGAGCCCGGAAAATACGGTGAGGAATGCCAGCAGCATGAACAGGCCGCGCCAGTCGGTGTACTGCAGGAGCGAGCGCACCGGCATCGTGCTCGATGCGGCGCCCAGGCCGCCCACTGCGATCAGGTAGCCCTGCACCGAGGGCAGGCGCTTGGGCGCGATCCAGGTCGAAATCGCCTTCACCGCCGACATGAAGCAGCCGCCCACGCCACAGCCGATGATGGCGCGCGCCAGCACCAGCTGCGTAAAACTGTGGCCAGTGGCGAACATCCAGGCGCCGCCGGCCGCCAGCAGCATCAGCACCAGCTGCACCTTGCGCGGCCCGTAGCGGTCGAGTGCGATGCCGACCGGCAGCTGGACCAGCGCGAAGGCGAAGAAGAAGGCGCTGGTGAGCAGGCCGAGCTGCCCCGGCGTCAGCGCGAGCGCGCCGACCAGCTGCGGCGCCAGCACCGCGTTCACGTTGCGCAGCAGGGAGGACAGGTAGTGCCCCAGCGCGAATGGCAGGAAGACGTAGAAAAAAACCGCCACGCCGGAGAGGCGTGGCGTGTTCTGGTCGGCATCCATGGGATGGCGTCGTCGTCGATCGATCAGGCGTGCTCAGGCCGCATCGGGCTGGGTGTCGCTGGCGCGGCGGTCGCGCATCGACTCGTGCGGCTGGATCGGGATCACGCGCCCGGCCGGCCCGTGCAGGACGGCGTCGCCATTGCCCGATTCGTCGCCTTCGAAGAAGAACTTCTTGCGGCCGAAGGCGGGTTTCAGGTGATCCAGCCAGGTCGCATCCGGATCGTACTTGGCGAAGAACGGACGGCGCACCCAGTCCGGATTGCGGGCCTGCAGGAACTGCAGCGCGAACAGCTTTTCGCCGTTGATGGTGACCACGCCGTCGATCACGACCTTGCCCGGGAAGGCGCTCATCGACGGCCCGCGCACGGTGCGCGACAGGCCCGACACCATGCTGTACGCCGACTGGAAGATCTCGTGCGCGCGCGCCAGCGGCAGCGCGAAGTAGTCGCTCGGGCCGGTGTCGCGTTCCACGAACATGTAGTACGGGATCGCGCCCAGGCGCACGCCGGTGGTCCACAGCTCGGCCCAGCTGGCCGGATCCTCGTTGATGTGGCGGATCAGCGGCCCCTGCATGCGCAGCGTGGCGCCGGTGCCGACGATGTGCTTCACGGCCTGCTGGGCGATGCTGTTGCGCAGTTCGACCGCGTGGTTGTAGTGGCCCATGATCGCCAGGTTCTTGCCCGACTTGACTACCTTCTCGAACAGGCGCAGCAGGTCGTCGCTGTCCTTGTCCGAGACGTAGCGCTGCGGCCAGTAGGCGACCGACTTGGTGCCGATGCGGATGTTCTGGATATGGGCCAGCTCCGGCGCCAGCAGCGGTTCGATGAATTCGGCCAGCGAGCGGGTATTCATGATCATCGGGTCGCCGCCGGTGATCAGGACGTCGGTCACGTCCGGATGCGTGGCCAGGTAGGCCACCAGCTCGGTACATTCGCGCGCATCGAACTTCATGTCGTCCATGCCGACGAACTGCGGCCAGCGGAAGCAGAAGGTGCAGTAGGCGTGGCAGGTCTGGCCGGCGCTGGGGAAGAACAGCACGGTTTCCTTGTACTTGTGCTGCAGGCCCTTGAGCGGCGCATCGTTGACGCGCGGGACGTTGTGCGTCATCTGGCCGGCCGGGTGCGGATTCATGCGCATGCGGATGTCGCGCACCAGCTTGGCGATCGCCGCATCGTCCTTTTTATACAGCACCAGGTCGCGCAGCTGTTCGTATTCGCGCGCCGGCAGCATGTCGCGGTGCGGGAAGGTAAGGCGGTAGATCGGATCGTCGGGAACGTTGCTCCAGTCGATCAGCTGCTCCATCACATATTCGTTGGTGCGGAAAGGCAGTACATGGGACACGACCTGGACCGCTTCCTGCAAGTCCGGGCTCATCCATTGCCATTGGCGGGCATTTGCGATCGACTGACGGGTATACGGCTTGAACTTGGCGGGCGTCGCTTCAGTGCTCACGGGCATTCTCCAAAGAGAGATGGAAAGGAATAATGGTTGACTTAAGGAATTTAAATTGCCAACAGGAACCGATAGTAGGGTTCGTCCACCAGTCCGCAGTTGCCAACAATCAACTTGTAACCGACCTTTCTCACCAATTTCCACGTGCAATGCGAAAAATCAGCGTTGTATTTGGGATGCCCTGCCGGGTCGGTTTTGCGCGAGCACAAGCCTGCAGCATGTCCTGCAGCGTAGAGTAATCATGCCATTAGGAAACATTTAGTCCGAGCATATTCTTGAAAGGAAGTACTCATGACCTTTTCGCTGAAACTGACCGCAACCGCAATCGCCCTGTGCCTGGCCAGTGGCGCCGCCCTCGCCAACGAACCTTCCGAAAAGGACGCCATCGCCATGGCCGAGCGTGGCGCCGCGCTGATCAAGTCCAAGGGCAAGGATGAGATGATGAAACGGATAAACGCCAAGGATCCGGATTTCGTCCAGGGGTCGCTGTACGTCGACCTGCGCGACGTCAAGACCGGCATCGTGCTGGCCCACCCCTACAACCCGTCGATCGTGGGCAAGGACCTGACCGACGTGCCCGACGCCAACGGCAAGAAATACCGCCGCGAGATCATCGAACTGGCCGCCGCCAAGGGCAAGGGCTGGGTCGACTACCAGTACAAGAATCCGACCACCGGCAAGATCGAGCCGAAGACGACCTACATCCTGCTGGTCGACGGCGTCGTGCTCGAGGCCGGCCTGTACAAGAAGTGATGCATGGGACCGCGGCATCGACGCCGCGGCAAGTCGATGATGGGCGGCGTGCACGCCGCCCTTTTTGTCAGGGCGCCAGACGACCGCCCTCTTTAGCTGGAGCGAACATGCTGAACAAATTACGGATCGGTCCGAAGCTGCTGCTGGCGCCGGGCCTGGTACTGGTGCTGCTGCTGCTGCTGGCGGGCGCCGCCTGGTATGGCATGGTGCGCCAGAACGCATCGCTGGAAAACATGGTGCAGGTGCGCGCGGCGCGCCTGAAAAGCGTGGCCGACGTGGCGGGCGACGCAAAGTACGTGCACGCCAATGCATATCAGCTGCTGGCCTGGGTCAACGGCAGCTTTGCCAAGGCCAGGCTGGACGCCCTGATCGCCGACGTCGGCAGCCGCCACGCGGCGCTGAAAGCCCAGCTCGACGCGCTGGCGCAGGTCGGCAGCGCGGCCGAGCGCAAGCCGATCGACGCCTCGCTGGCGGCGCTGGCGGCGTATCGCAAGGCGGTGCAGGAGACCATCGAAATGGCCCAGGTCGACCAGTCCATCGCCACCAATTCGATGCAGAAGGCGGAAAAGGATTTCGTGATCCTGAACCAGCAGCTGGCCCAGCTCGCAGCCCTGGAAAAGACGCTGAGCGAGGAAGCCTACGCCGCCGCGCGCGAGGAATTCCACAACCTCGAGACCAGCATGATCGTGCTGGTGGTGCTGTCGATCGCGGTGTCGCTGGCGGTGACGATGCGCCTGCGCCGCGTGATGCTGCGCGATATCGGCGCGATCTCGAGCGTGGTGCGCGAAATGGCCGACGGCAAGCTGACCGGCAGCGCCGCCAGCGACGGCCGCGACGAGATCGCCGACACCTCGCGCGCGCTCGACCAGACCATATCGAACCTGAACCGCACGCTGCGCAGCGTGCTCGGCTCTGTGCGCTCGATCGACACCGCGTCCAAGGAAATCGCCAGCGGCAACCTCGACCTCTCGACCCGCACCGAGATGCAGGCCGGCTCGCTGCAGCAGACCGCCAGCGCGATGGAAACGCTGACCACGGCGGTCAAGGACAACGCCAGCAACGCGCGCCTGGCCACCGAACTGGCGGCGGAAGCGGCACGCCTGGCGTCCAGCGGCGGCGAGTCGGTCGGGCGCGCGGTGGCGACCATGGAATCGATCCGCGCCAGCTCGCGCAAGATCGTCGACATCATCGGCGTCATCGACGGCATTTCGTTCCAGACCAATATCCTGGCCCTGAACGCGGCGGTGGAAGCGGCGCGCGCCGGCGAACAGGGACGCGGCTTCGCCGTGGTGGCGTCGGAGGTGCGCACCCTGGCCCAGCGCTCGGCCTCGGCGGCCAAGGAGATCAAGGCCCTGATCGCGGATTCGGTGGCGATCATCGACAACGGCAGCACCTCGGTCAACGAAGCCGGATCGAGCATGGGCAGCGTGGTGGCCTCGGTGCAGCAGGTGAACGACATCATCAACCGCATCAGCGTGGCCAGCAACGAGCAGGCCGAGGGCATCGCCGAAGTGAATCTCGCCGTCGGCCAGATGGACGACATGACCCAGCAGAACGCGGCGCTGGTGGAACAGGCCGCGGCGGCGGCGGCCAGCCTGCACGAGCAGACCGTCAACCTGGCGCGCGCGGTGTCGGTGTTCGAGATCGAAGGCGAAGCGCAGCCGCAGGCCGGTCATGAAGACGCGGACGACGAGATCCAGCCGGTGCAGGGCGAGCGCCGTTCGCCGCACAGTGCCATGCGCGGAGCCCGTCCCGCTCTCGAGCACCGTGCCGCCGAGAGCCGCCCGCAACAGGCGCGCCGGCGGGCTTAGGCCGCACACTCGGCAGGACCGTCGCCCCTGCGCAGGCAGGGGCGACGCTACCGCTAACGGTAGTTCAACGAAACGGCTTGCTGACGTAACGCGACCCGGCCAATCCAAACCGCCACGGCACGTCGACCGCCTTCGAGATGCCGATGCGCGGACCGCTCACCACCTCGATCCCTTCCGGCGCCGCCTGCAGTTCGAACGGCGGTACGGCGATCGACTGGCCGTTCAAGGCGCGCGTCACGCCCAGCGCCTGGCACAGCTTGCCCGGTCCGGAACACAGCAGCCATTCATCCGTCGTGCCGCGGCGCTCGCGCATCGCCTCCAGGCCGGCCACCGGCTCGAGCGCGCGGATCAGCACCCCGGCGCCATGCCCTTCTTCACGGCAGACGAAGTTCAGGCACCAGTGGATGCCGTAGGAACGGTAGACGTAGGCATGGGCGGGCGGGCCGAACATCGCGAGATTGCGCTCGGTCGGACCGGAATAACTGTGCGAGGCCGGATCTTCGCCGTCATAGGCTTCGGTCTCGACGATGCATCCGCCGACGCCGTTGACCAGCACCGTGACGCCGATCAGCTGGCGTGCCACGCGGTGGGAAGGTGCTAGAAAATCGATACCGGCGAGCATATGGGGAGACATGTATGCATCTTACAACGGTCCCGTTTGCCGGGTCGCACCGTCTGTACAACGCTTTTCGCAGAGAACATTTTTGACGATTTTGCCATCAAATAAGTAAATGCATTGCTGCAACTTTTACGGCACTGGTGTACAGTGATGCGCTTCGCACTTATTTCCGTGCAGCACTATATTCCCCCGATCATGAGTACAGCAACCGCCCTGGCACGTCCCAGCGCCGCCGAGGATCCGGTCGACGCGCTGATCAAGTCGATCCGTATCCCGCCGCGTCCCAGCCTGCTGGCCGAGCTGCAACGCGAACTGGCATCGCCCGAGCCCAGCCCGGAAACGGTCGGCCGCATCGTGGCCAGCGACGTCGGCATGTCGGGCGCCCTCCTCAAATTAGCCAATTCGGCTGTTTACGGCGGCCGCAAGGCCAAGTCGATCGAGCAGGCCATCCTGTTCCTCGGCATTAACCAGGTCGCCGCCCTGATGACCGGCCTGCTGGCGCGCCGCGCGATCCCCGCCAATAGCGCCGCCCTGGCCAGCTTCTGGGACGTCTCGACCCGGCGCGCGCAGGCGATGGTGTTCCTGTCGCGCCGCCTGCGTATCGGCGAGCAGGACGTGGCTCATACCTTCGGCCTGTTCTGCGACACTGGGATACCGCTGCTGATGGAACGATTCGCCGACTATGGCGCCACCTACGCCGAAGCGGCGCTGGATGCCGAACGCCCCTTCACCGCGCTCGAGGACGAGCGCCACGCCACCTCGCACGCGGCGGTCGGCTGCCTGCTGGCGCGCACCTGGGGCCTATCCGGCGACATCGGCTGGGCCATCCTGCACCACCACGACTACACGGTGCTGGACGACGCCGACAGCCCGGCCACGGTGCGCTCGATGGTCGCGCTGTCGCTGCTGGCCGAAGGCGCGATCAGCAAATACCAGGGCCACGGCGAATCGCTCGAATGGAACAAGGGCGGCGCGCGCGCGATGGCCTACCTGGGCATGTCGGACGACGAAAAGGAAGAACTGCTGGACGAACTGGTCGAAGCCTTCCACGACGAGTAAACGCCCACCCGGCATATTTACATCCTCCGTGCGGCGGCGGATACTTCGACCAGACAGATCGAAGATCGCCGCGCGCGGAGGAGACATGAAGCGCCTGTTCCAGCCTTTGCGGCTGTTGCCGCTGCTGCCACTGTGGGTGGCCATCCTGGCCGGCTGCGCCAGTCCCCCCCCGCCCGCCCCGCCGCCATCGCTGTTCCTCGACGCGGCCTTTGCCCCGCCCTCCGAGACCATCGGCGCCGCCGACCTGTTCACCCTCAGCCCGGCCATGCAGGCCTACCTGCGCAGTCCCGCGTTCACGGCCCTGCTGCGCACGCGCGGCCGCGAGCGCGGCCTGCTCGACGCCCTGTACCGCCAGCAGGACCTGAAGCTCGACTACGACGCCAACGCGACCCGCCCTGCCGCCGGGACCTATGCCGCGCGTGCCGGCAACTGCCTGTCGCTGGTGATCATGACGGCCGCCTTCGCGCGCGAACTCGGACTGACGGTACGCTACCAGGCGGTCGACGTGGAGGATGCCTGGCGCCGCGAAGGCACGCTGTACCTGGTCGCGGCCCACGTCAACATCGCCCTCGGCCACCGCAAGCCGCGCGACCTGCTGTACGACGACAAGGCCGACCAGGAACTGGTGGTCGACTTCATGCCGCCGCCCGACGCCGCGCGCCTGCGTACGCGTCCGCTCGACGAAGGCGAAGTGGTCGCCCTGTTCCTCAACAACCGCGCCGCCGAGACCCTGGTGCAGGGCCGCATCGACGACGCCTACTGGTGGGCGCGCGCCGCGGTGCACGCCAATCCGGCCAGCGCCACCGCCTACAACACCCTCGGCGTGATCTACCAGCATCATGGCCAGCCGGCGCTGGCCGAACGCGCCTACCGCGCGGCACTCGGACGCGATCCGGACAACCTGGTGGCGATGCAGAACCTGTGGCCGCTGCTGGCCCGGCTCGGCCGTCTGGACGAAGCGCAGGTGCTGGCGCAGCGCGTGGCCGGGATCCGGCCGCCGCCGCTATAAAGTAAAAAGGGCCGGGTCCCTTACGGAACCCGGCCCTCTTCGATCCCGGATCAGGGCGCTGCGCGATGCCAGATCAACGGCGGCGCTGCTGCGGACGTGCGCCGGTCGGTGCCGGGCCGCGCGTCTCGATGTGGCGGAAGGTGATACGGCCCTTGTTCAGGTCGTACGGCGACATTTCCAGCGTGACGCGGTCGCCCGCAATGATGCGGATATGGTTCTTCTTCATGCGGCCCGAGGTGTACGCCACCAGTTGATGGCCATTCTCCAGGTCGACACGGAAGCGCATCTCCGGCAGCACTTCGGTCACTTTGCCACTCATTTCGATCAGTTCTTCTTTACTCATGTCATGTCCTTTTATCTATGAACGACTCTTTCCGTGACTGATGATGCGAAATCAACGATCGGCAATGCATCGACTGGCGAAGCGCGAATACCGCACCGCCGTCGGACAGGCTGCCAGTCTGCCTGGTCAAGAATGGGAAAAGTCGGGAAACGCAGCGCGTGTGCAGCTGGCGCGTTGCGAACTGGGGGATGCATCCAATATGGGGGCGTTGCGTCAGATTAAAAGAGGGGAAGCTTCACACTTTTGTCCGGCAGCAAGCCAACACCGTCATTCTACACGACAACGGACATCTCCACAGAGAAGGCCAAAGTTCCCTGGAAAAAACGGAACGATCAAGGCGACATAAAAAAGCGCTGTAAGTACTTGGCTATACAAAAACAGCTCTTGTATAGTAGTGCCCAAAATTCTTACCCGGAATACATATGTCCATCAAAACCCTTGGTGCGGCACTCGCTGCAATCCTCCTCGCCGGCTGTGCGACCCACGTGCCGCTGACCAACGAACAGATCGGACGCATTTCTGCCGACACCCCTGCCACCGACCTGAACGCCATCCTGGGCAAGGCCACCGTGGCTGCCAGATACGACGTCGACGCCGACGGCCAGACCTACCACGTGCGCCGGCTGGCGCTGAAGACCGGCACGCGCATGAAGAAGGTGACCATCTGCACCAAGACCTGCAACCTGGTCGACAGGCCGGTCGCCGTCACCACCCACTACCTGCTGATCCAGGAAATGCCTTCGCAAAAACTGCTGGGCTGGGGCACGACCGAAGAGCTCAGCAAGAGTGCCGACGAGCGGATCGCCTCGATCATGCCCAGGCTCAGGCAGGTGGACGCGGCAGCCGTGATGCCGGCGCCCGCGCGCTAGGCGGCGTCCGCCTCCCCCTCCACCAGGCGCCGCCACACGGCCAGCTTCTGTTCGAAGCTCAAGGCCATGTGCGCCGGCGAACTCGACGGCAGCACCACGGTGCGGTAGCCGGCCTCCTCGAACTGGCCGGCAAACTTGCCCGACGCCTGCCCATTGAACCCGACCGTCTGCAGCCCCGGGCACAGCCGGTGCAGGCGCTCGAAATCGTTGGCGGCCGGCCTGCGGATGGCGGAATCCAGGCTGCCTTCGCGCTCGCAGGCGGCCAGCACGTCCCACAGTCCGACGCGGTGTGCCAGCAGGCGCGGCAGGCGCGCGGCGTAGGGCAAGCCGTACAGGTCTTCACCGACCAGGACGCCAACCAGTTTCCAGAACTGGTTACGCGGATGAGCGTAATACTGCTGGGCCGCGAGCGAAGCGGCGCCGGGAAAGCTGCCCAGGATCAGGATGCGGGTATCGGGCGCAATGACGGGTGCCAGGCCGGTAAGCAGAGGAGCGGACATGGCCGCATCATAGTCCAGAAACGAAAAACGGGGCATCTGCCCCGTTCGTCGCCCGGTGCCGGCGCCATGGCCCCAGCCCTGACTCCTGTTATTTCTTGTTGCGGCGGCGGTGGAGGAAGCCCAGGCCGGCCAGGCCCAGGCCCAGCAGCGCGAGCGAACCCGGTTCCGGGACCTTGGCCGATGCGCCCGCGCCGGTGTCGGTACCGGTGCTGAGCGGGGTCGACGCCAGCGAAGCGCTGGTGGCCGGGGCACTGGTAACCGGCGTCGTCGTTACCGGGGTGCTGGTGACCGGGGCGGCCGCGATCGGGGTGGTCGACGGCATCAGAGTGCCGGCCACGGTATAGCTGACCGATCCCAGCCAGCCCGAGAACAGGCTCCAGTACGCATCCACGTCCGTGCCGTTCTGCCAGGAGATCGTCAGCAGGTTGTCGGCCGACAGCGCTGCCCACTGGGTGTCGGTGAGCTTGAAGGTGCCGCTCAAGGTGTAATCCTTGTCCTGGATGTTTTCGGTCACCGACACGCCGGTCGGGTAGCTGGTATTGCTCCAGTGGGCCGCCTGGTTGCCATCGATGAAGAAGTTGAAATACTCGTCGTCCCAGGCGTTATAGTTGGTGCCGTAGTCGCCCTTGGCGGTGACCGACACGGTGACGCCGGTGTACCTGGTGCCGTCCAGGGCATAGGTCTTGCTGAAGCCCTGGGCGCCCTGGGTAATGGTGGTCGTGTTGGAGGCGATGATGGCCGCCTGCGACGAGGTCGAGAACAAGGCGGCGGTGATGCTGAAAGTGGCGATGAGGAAGTGGCGCATCTTGAATCCTTAAGCAGTTGGGTGTTGTTTCAAATTATTTTTACTTTACCTAAAGCAATTTAAATGCCACATGGAAAAATCCCAGCCTTTTCAGTGCCTTATGCATTCCTGCTTCTGATTTTACCGTTTAACTGTAAAGATTCTCGACAGAAAAAAATAGTTTTTACGGTAAGAAAAATTCGTCGTCAGTTTGACGATCATAGGAGAACACCGCAACGGTGATGTAGAATTGACTAATATGATTAATTTGATGACTGTAAAATTTTTCGACAAAGCGAAAAAAACGGCAGCCCACGCGTAGCGCGAACTGCCGCAAAGGGCAGAACAAACTTCTGTTTCAGGACGCGATCAGCGGCGCGCCTGTACCATCCCATCCACCTGCGCGCCCGTAGGCGTGCCTTCCCAGCCGCCGCCCAGCGCCCGGATCAGCGCCACCGTCGTCACGGCACGGTCGCCGCGCAGTTGTACCGCGCTGCGCTCCACCGCCGCCTGGTTGCGCTGGGCATCCAGCAGTTCCAGGTAGCTGCCGCGGCCGGCGTCGTACAGCTTCTGTGCCAGGTCGGAGGAACGGCGCGCGGACACCAGCGCCTGTTCGGTCTCGTAGCTCTGCCCTGCCAGGATGCGCAGGCCGGCCAGGTTGTCCTCGACTTCGGCAAAGGCGGTCAGCACGCTCTGGCGGTAGGTACCCACCGCCTCGTCCAGCGCGGCTTCGCTGCGCGCCACGTTGTTGCGGTTGCGGCCGCCGTCGATCAAGGGCATCGACAGCGCCGCGCCCAGCAGCCAGGAACGGCTGCTCCACTTGAACACGTCGCCGACCGTCCCGGCCACGCCGCCGCCGTTGGCGCCGATGCTCAGCGCCGGGAACATGGCCGAACGCGCCACGCCGATGCGGGCATTGGCCGCCTCCATCGTGCGCTGGGCGCTGGCGATGTCGGGCCGGCGTTCCAGCAGGCTTGAAGGCAACCCGGCCGGGATCAGCGGCAGCCCGGACGCGTCTTCGAGCGGACTGGCCGGCGCCGTGAACATCGAGGCCGGCTTGCCCAGCAGGACCGCCAGCGCGTGTTCGGCCGTGGTGCGCTGGCGCTGCAGCCCGATCGCTTCGGCGCGCGAGGTCGCCAGTTCGGTACGGGCGCGCGCCAGGTCGAATTCGCCGATGTCGCCGAGCTCGAAACGGCGCCCGGTCACGCGCACGCTTTCCTCGCGCAGGCGCACCGTGCGCTCCACCGTCGCCAGTTCGGCGTCGAGAGAACGCAGGCGGAAGTAAGTCTGGGCCACGTCGGCCTGCAGCGACAGCAGCACCGAGCGGTAGGTCGCTTCCACCGCGCCGGCATCGCCGCGCGCCGCCGCCACGTTGGCCGACACCCGCCCGAACAAGTCGATTTCGTAGCTGGCCGACAGCCGCGCCGAATAGCTGGTGACCGGAGCCACCGGCGTGCCCGGCGCCTGCAGGGCTTCCAGCGACGACAGGCGGGTGCGCTGGGCACCGGCATCCACGCCGATCTGCGGAATGCGGTCGGCCTCGGCGACGCCGGCAATGGCGCGCGCCTGGCGTACGCGCGCCGCGGCCACCGTCAGGCTCTGGTTGTTGGCCGCCGCCTCGGCGACCAGCGCATCCAGCGACGGATCGTGGAACACGCGCCACCATTCGCCGCGCGGCTGGGCTTCGGCCGGCTGGCCGATCTTCCAGGTGGTGCCGTCGGGCGCGGTACGGGTCGCCGGCGCCTGCGCTTCCTTGAAGGCGGGTACCGCGGCGATCTCCGGCTGCTTGAATGCCGGCGTCGAGCAGGCGGCCAGCAGCAGTGCCGCGAACAATGGAGGCAAACCTCGTGCAATCATGGTTTTCATATCAGTGGTTTCCTTCCAGTGCGGGACCGTGCTCGGTGCCGGGAACGGCGGCCGGCTTGTGCGAAGGCCGCTCGAAACGCTTGGCCAGGGTGCGCAGCAGCACATAGAACACCGGCGTCAGGAACAGGCCGAAGAAGGTCACGCCCAGCATGCCGGCGAACACGGCGACACCCATCGCATGGCGCATCTCGGCGCCGGCGCCGTGCGAGAACACCAACGGCAGCACGCCCATGATGAAAGCGATCGAGGTCATCAGGATCGGACGCAAACGCAGGCGGCAGGCTTCCAGCGCGGCAGCGACGATGCTGCGGCCGTGATGCTCCAGCTCGACCGCGAATTCCACGATCAGGATCGCGTTCTTCGAGGCCAGGCCGACCAGCACGAACAGCGCGATCTGGGTGAACACGTTGTTGTCGCCGCCGGTCAGCTTCACGCCGATGAGGGCGCACAGGATCGACATCGGCACGATCAGGATCACGGCCAGCGGCAGCGTCCAGCTTTCGTACTGGGCAGCCAGCACCAGGAACACCAGCAGCACGCACAGCGGGAACACGAAGATCATGGTGTTACCCGACAGGATGTCCTGGTAGGTCAGGTCGGTCCATTCGTAGGCGATCCCCTTCGGCAGCACTTCGCGCGCGATTTCCTCCATCGCCGCCTGGGCCTGGCCCGACGAGACGCCCGGGGCCGGGCCGCCGTTCATCTCGGCGGCGACGTAGTTGTTGTAGCGCTGCACGCGGTCCGGGCCGTAGGTATCCTTGACCGTCATGAGCGAGGACAGCGGGATCATCTCGCCCTTGTCGTTGCGGACCTTCAGCTGGGCGATCTGCTCGCGCTGCGAACGGAACGGGGCATCGGCCTGCACCCGCACCTGGTAGGTACGGCCGAACTGGTTGAAGTCGTTCACGTACAGCGAACCGAGGTTGATCTGCAAGGTCTGGTTGATCTCGGCCAGCGGCACGCCCAGCTGTTTGGCTTTGACGCGGTCGACGTCGGCGAACAGCTGCGGCACGTTGATCTGGTAGCCCGAGAACACGCCAGCCAGGCGTTTATCGGTCGCGGCCTTGGCCATGAAGGCCTGCACCGCCTTGTTCAGCTCATCGTAGCCGAGGTTGCCGCGGTCTTCGATCATCATCTTGAAGCCGCCGGTGGTGCCTAGGCCGTTGACCGGCGGCGGCGGGAGCACCATCACGAAGGCGTCCTCGATGGCGGCGCCCATGCGCTTGTTGATCTCGCCGGCGATGGCTTCGGCGCTCTGGTCCTTGCCGCGCTGGTCGAAGGGTTTCAGGCTGACGAAGGCGATACCGGCGTTCGGCGCATTGGTGAAGCCGTTGATCGACAGGCCCGGGAAGGCAATTGAGGACTCCACGCCCGGGATGCCGCGTGCCACGTCCGACATCTTGCGGATCACGGCATCGGTGCGGTCGAGCGAGGCGGCGTCCGGCAGCTGGGCGAAGCCGATCAGGTAAGCCTTGTCCTGGGCCGGCACGAAGCCCGGCGGCACCGCCTTGAACATGAAGATGCCGGCGATCGTCAGCAGCGCATACACGCCGAGCGAGGCGCTCTTGCGCTTCAGGACGCCCTGCACGCCCGCTTCGTACTTGTGCGAGGAGCGGGTGAAGAAGCGGTTGAAACCCTTGAAGAAGCGGCCGAACACGGCGTCCATGCCGCGCGTCAGCCAGTCCTTTTTCGCACCGTGCGGTTTCAGGAGCACGGCCGACAGCGCCGGCGCCAGGGTCAGGGACAGGAAGGCCGAGATCACGGTCGAGATGGCGATCGTCAGCGCGAACTGGCGGTAGAACTGGCCGGTCAGGCCCGAGACGAAGGCGATCGGCACGAACACGGCGCACAGCACCAGCGCAATCGCGATGATCGGGCCGGACACTTCCTTCATTGCCTGCACGGTGGCGTCATGCGGGTTCAGGCCGTTCTCGATATTCCGTTCCACGTTCTCGACCACCACGATGGCGTCGTCGACCACGATACCGATCGCCAGCACCAGGCCGAACAACGACAGCGTGTTGATCGAGAAGCCGAAGGCCAGCATCACGGCAAAGGTACCGACCACCGACACCGGCACCGCCAGCAGCGGAATCACCGACGCGCGCCAGGTTTGCAGGAACACGATCACGACGATCGCCACCAGCACGATCGCCTCGATCAGCGTATGCAGCACCGAGTCGATCGACTCGCGCACGAACTGGGTCGGGTCGTACACGATGCTGTAGGTCATCCCCTGCGGGAAATCCTTCGACAGTTCTTCCATCTTGGCGCGCACGTCGGTCGACAGCTGCAGCGCATTCGCGGTCGGCGACTGGAACAACGGGATCGCCACCGCCGACTTGTTGTCGAGCAGCGAGCGCAGGGCGTAGGAGTTCGAGCCCATTTCCAGGCGTGCAACGTCCTTCAGCAGGGTGGTGGCGCCATCCGTGTTGGTCTTGACCACGATGTTGCCGAATTCCTCCACGCTGGCCAGGCGGCCCTGGGTGTTCACGGTCAGCTGGAACTCGGCGCCCTTGGACGGGCCCTGGCCGACCACGCCGGCCGCGACCTGCACGTTCTGCTCGCGGATGGCGTTGACGACGTCGGTTGCCGTCAGGTTGCGTCCGGCCACCTTCTGCGGATCGAGCCAGACGCGCATCGCGTAGTCGCCCGAGCCGAACAGCTGGACGTCGCCCATGCCCGGGATGCGCGCCAGCTGGTCCTTGACGTTCAGCGTGGCGTAGTTGCGCAGGTACAGGTCGTCATAGCGGCCGTCCGGCGAATTCAGGTGCACCACCATCGTGATGTTGGGCGAACTCTTGACGGTGGTGACGCCGATCTGGCGCACCTCTTCCGGCAGGCGCGGCAGCGCGCGCTGGACGCGGTTCTGCACCGCCGTCTCGGCCTGCTCGACGTTGGTGCCGATTTTAAAGGTCACGGTCAGCTGCAGCGCGCCGTCCGAGGTGTTTTGCGAGGTCATATAGAGCATGCCCTCGACGCCGATGATCTCCTGCTCGATCGGCGTGGCGACCGTCTCGGCGATGACCTTCGGGTTGGCGCCCGGGTACTGGGCGCGCACCACGATCGACGGTGGCACGACCTCGGGGTATTCCGAGATCGGCAGCTGGAAGATCGAGATCAGGCCGGCCACGAACACGATGACGGACAAGACCGCCGCGAAGATCGGCTTGTCGACGAAAAAGCGTGAAATGTTCATTTTATTGTTCCTTACTTGGTCTCTGCCATGGCGATCCTGGCGCCGTCCTTCGCCGCCGGCGCACCGGTACTGGCCACCATCGGCACGGTCTGCGCCGTGATCGGGGCGCCCGGGCGCACCCGTTGCAGGCCATTGACGACGATCTTCTCGCCCGGCTTCAGGCCGCTGCGCACCACGCGCAGGCCATCGATGACCGGGCCCAGGGTGACAGCGCGGTACTCGGCCTTGCCGTCCTTGTCGACCACGAACACGAACTTGCGGCTCTGGTCGGTGCCGACGGCGCGGTCGGTGATCAGGAGCGCGTTTTTCGGGCTGCCGCCGCCGATCTGCACGCGCGCGAACAGGCCCGGCGCCATGCCGCGGTCCTTGTTGTCGAAGGTGGCGCGCATGCGCACGCTGCCGGTGCGGCTGTCGAGCTGGTTGTCGACGAATTCGAGCTTGCCTTCGTGCGGGAAGCCTTCTTCGCCGGCCAGGCCGACGTTCACCGCCACGGCGCGGCCGGCATGCGCATCCTTGCTCACGCGCAGATAGGTCTCCTCATCGCCGTCGAAGCTGGCGTAGATGCGGTCCAGCGACACCACCGAGGTCAGCACGTTCGAGGCGTCGACCAGGTTGCCGAGGGTGATCTCGGCCTTCGAGACGCGGCCGTCGATCGGCGAGACCACACGGGTATACGAGAGGTTCAGGCGCGCGGTCTGGGCCTGGGCGTCGAAGGCGCGCGCGGTGGCATCGAGTTCCTTCAGGCCGGATGCGCGCTCGTCGTATTCGCGCTGGGCAATGGCTTTATCGCCCAGCAGGCGCTCGGCGCGGGCCAGTTCGACGCGCGCCAATTCGGTCTTGGCGCGCGCCGACTTGGCGGCGGCGTCGGCACGGTCGGCTTCGGCCTGGTAGGGGCGCGCGTCGATCACGAACAGCACGTCGCCCTTTTTGACTTCGGCGCCCGGCTTGAAGTTGACGGCGGTGATGAAGCCGGACACGCGCGGACGGATCTCGACGCGCTCGACCGCTTCCAGCCGGCCCGAGAATTCCTGGGTTTCGGCGACCTGTTTTTCGATCACGGCGGCGGCCGACACCGGCGGACCGCCGGCGGCAGCCTGGGCCGGCGGCGCATCGGCCTTGCCGGTGGCATCCGAGCAGCCGGCGATCAGGATGGCCACGCCGGCTGCCCCGAGCGCCAGCACCAGCGGTCGTGCCGCCGTCTTCAATTGATGCATCGTTTTCATGTTGCCCTCTCGTTTTTGGAAAATTATTGATAACTTATTAATGCTTGGACGAAAGCAGTCCTTTCCGGGCTTTTGCAGGAAAAGACAGGTCTCCACTGCCCCGTTTGCCGGGGCAGCTTGTTATGGTTTATTTATTGAAAAACGCTGATCTGTAGGATCAACAGCCGGCAGGAAGCTTGTCCTGGTCGAGTCCGGCAATGAAGTTGGCGATTTCGCTCAAGGCATGTGCCTGGCAGGCACATTCGTTACGCGCGTTGGGTTCCTGCAGGCGCGCCGCAGACATGCGCCGGACCGTGGCCGGCACACCCGCATCGATCAGTTTCTTGCCATAGGCTTCGGCCTCGTCGCGCAAGGGGTCGTCCTCGGCCGACAGGATCAGCGCCGGGGGCAGGTTCTTCATGCGGCTCGACTGCAGCGGCGAGGCATACGGATGGCTGCGGTCGGCCGGATGCGGCAGGTAGCCGCGGTAGGCGGCGGCGCACTCGTTGACGACCTTGGCGGCGCCGACGCCGGCCGGCATCTCGCGCATCGAGCAGGTGGAGAGGCCGGGATCGAGCATCGGCATGACCAGGATCTGGCCCGCTACCTGCGGGGCGCCGCGGTCGCGCGCCATCAGGCTGCTGACGGCGGCCAGGTTGGCGCCGGCTTCGATGCCGGCCACCAGCAGGCGCTTGCCGTTCCAGCCGAGCTTGGTCTTGTTCTTCCGGGCCCACATCAGTACCGCATGCGCGTCCTCGACTGCCGCCGGGAAGGGTTTCACGGGTGCCAGCGTGTACGTGGAGGCCAGCACGATCGGCGCATTGCCGGCTTCGGCCAGGTGGCGCAGGAAGTTGTCGGAATGATCGAGGTCACCGTCGACGAAGCCGCCGCCGTGGAAGAACACCACCAGCGCCTCGCGCTTGCCTTCACGCTCCGCCTTGTACAGGCGCGCGGCCAGCGGCCCTTCGAAGCCGTCCACTTCCAGTTCGCGCACGACCAGGGTATCGTCGCGCAGGCGTTCGATCGCCGGGTGCAGCGCGATCATCGCGCACCCCCGACGGCGAACAGGGCCTGGTAGCCGCGTGCCTCGGCGGCGGCGCCATGCGTGTACGCGTCGCTGAGGACCAGCATAGCCATGAGCACCACGCCCAGGATCAGCGCCACGGCGGGACCGATGCTCTCGAGATGAAGTTTCATGACCTGCTCCTTTTTTATTGTGACCATAACGAGACTATAGACTTCAACTAGAATCTGATAAATAGAGCAATCGCGAATCCATTATTCAGATTCCTGAACAATCGCTACAGATGAGGTCGGTCGATGAACAAATTGCAGGCAATGGAAGTCTTCGTGCAGGTGGTCGATGCCGGCAGCTTCACGCGCGCGGCCGAAATGCTGCAGCTGCCCAAGGCCACGGTATCGACGCTGGTGCAGTCGCTGGAGACGGCGCTGTCGGCCAAGCTGCTGCACCGGACCACGCGCATGGTGACAGTCACCACCGACGGCGCCGCCTATTACGAACGTTGCATCCGCATCCTGTCCGACGTGCGCGACGCCGAGGAATCGCTGTCGCGCACCCGCCTGTCGCCCAGCGGCCGGCTGCGCGTCGACATGGCCACCGGGCTGGCCAGCGAAATCCTGATCCCGGCCCTGCCCGCCTTCTTCGAGCGCTATCCCGACATCCTCATGGAACTGGGCAGCACCGACCGCCCGGTCGACCTGATCGAGGAAGGGGTCGACTGTGCGATCCGCGGCGGCGACCTGTTCGACGACAGCCTGATCGCGCGCCGCGTCGGCGTGATCAACTTCGTCACTGCGGCGTCGCCCGACTACATCGCGCGCCACGGCATGCCGCGCCATCCGCGCGAGCTCGACCGCCACCGCTGCGTCAATTATTTCTCGGCCAAGACCGGCAAGACCTACGATTGGGACTTCCAGCGCGGCGACGAGACCATCGAGATTCCGATGCCCGGCGTGATCGCGCTCAACGATTCGAATGCCTACGTGCGCGCCGGCCTTGCCGGTCTCGGCATCATCCAGATGGCCGACTACCTGCTGGAGAAGCATGTGGCCGGCGGCGGCCTGGTGCGCGTGCTAGGCGACTGGGCCAGCAAGCCGCTGCCGGTGCACATCGTGTATCCGCAGAACCGCCACATGTCGGCCAAGGTGCGCGTGTTCGTCGAGTGGGTGGCGGAGCTGTTTGCGCGCCATCCGCACATGCAGATCGGGGCGCTGCCGCAGCTGGAGCCGCGCGGGGAAGAGGAAGCGGCGACGGCTTGACCGGTGGGTGTAGAATCTTTCTTACTAATAAGATGCACCCGCCGAGGAGACACCCATGGCCCAGCCGCGCCCGATCGACGTGCTGCTCGCGCAGTACGCCGACAGCCATCGCAACCCGACCAACGAACTGATCCACTTCGTGTGCGTGCCCCTGATCGTGTTCACGCTGCTGGGGATCCTGTGGAGCATCCACCCGCTGCTGGCCTGGATGGCCGGACTGGCCGCGCTCGCCTACTACGGCCGGTTGTCGATGCCGTTTGCGGTCGGCATGCTGGCGCTGTTCCTGCTCATGATGAGCCTGTTGTCGCTGATGCCGCCGCTGACGGTGCTGCCGCTGTCGATCGCCATTTTCGTGGTCGCATGGATCGGCCAGTTCATCGGTCACAAGATCGAGGGCAAGAAGCCGTCGTTCCTGGACGATGTGCGTTTCCTGCTGATCGGGCCGCTGTTCGTGCTGGGTTTTCTCTACCGGCGGCTTAATTTGGCCTACTGAGCCTGACCGATTGATCCAGCTCGCATAAGCGAGCACTGCATTGCGCGCCGGCTCTTGTGAAAAGCGTAATCTGACATCATCTGCTGAACACAATGAATTGATCGGAGCACATCATGAACCGCGCGCTTACTCTCTCTGCCGCCGCCCTCGCCTTTGCCGGCATGCTTGCCGGCTGCGCCACGCCGCCCGAATCGGGCAGCGTCTACAGCGCCTACCAGACCCAGAACGAACAGACGGTCCGCCTGGGCACGGTCGAATCGGTCCGCAACGTCACCATCGCCAATCCGGACAGTGGTACCGGCACCGTCGCCGGCGCCGCCCTCGGCGGCCTGGGCGGCTCGCAGATCGGCAGCGGCAACGGCTCTGCCGCGGTCGGCATCCTCGGTGCCGTGGCCGGCGGCATCATCGGCAACCGCCTCGAAAACAAGGCGAACAACCGTCCCGGCTTCGAGATTACCGTGCGCCTCGAGAATGGCGAACTGCGTTCGGTGACGCAACTGGCCGACGAAATGTTCCGTCCGGGCGAACGGGTGCGCCTGCTGAGCAACGGCTACACGACGCGCGTGACGCACTGAGGCAACGGTCAGGCATCGTAGCCAAGGCCCGCCAACCGGTCCGCATTCTCCTGGATCGCCGTACGCACGGTATCGCACAGAAGCCGCACGCGCTTGGTTCGCCGGGTATCGCTGTGGGTCAATAGCCAGACGTCCCCGACATGCTCGACTGGACTGCCGGGGACGCGGGTCAGCGCCGGATCCGCATCGCCCAGGAAACAAGGCAGAAGCGAGACGCCCATCCCGGCGCGCGCCGCTTCGAATTGGGACCGCATCTCGGTAAACCGGACCGGCGTCGCTGCCATCGTCATGCCCTCGCCCGGTTCCCAGGTCGATGGCACGGCTTCATCCGGGCCCAGCAACCAGGCCGCATGCATCGGCGAACCGGCTTGCGCCAGCGTCCGGCCGACATAGACCCCACACGAAATTCGCAGAGCCGCGTTCCATAGAGATTATCGGGCGGCATCGCTTTGCCGATCACTACCCGCAGTGCCACATCGGCTTCACGGTTGCCGAGGTTGACGACCGATGTCGAACTCAGGATCTCCAGGGCGATGTCGGGATAGTGCGCCCTGAATCCGGCCAGCGTCGGCATCAACAGGTCGGTGGCGAACGAGATCGGCAGCGTGAACCGCAGCGAGCCCGAGACGTTCTGGTCGCGGCCGAAGATGCGTGCCTCGATCTGCGACGATGTCGCCGCCATGTGCGCTGCGAGTTCCACGATTTCGCTGCCCGCATCGGTCAGCCGGTAGCCGGTCGCCAGTTTCTCGAACAACTTGGTATTGAGCTTCTGCTCGAGCCGGCCGATGGCGCGGATGATCGTGGCATGGTTGACGTCCAGTGCATTCGCAGCGGCACGCACCGTGCCCCCTTGCGCGACGGCGAGGAACATACGAATTTCATCCCAGTGATCCATGGTGCGTTTTCTCACATGTGTTGTGCTTTATTGGCCAGTTTACTGGCGTCGGAGCGCTTCGTAAGATAGTTGAAGCCGGCAACAGTGGTGCAGTCTCGCACAACCTGGCCGATTTTCAACCACATCAAGGTCACCAGTAACCATGGGCAAACTCGACTCAAAAATCGCCGTCGTCACCGGCGGGTCAAGCGGCATCGGCTTCGCCATCGCCGAGCGTTTCATCGAGGAAGGTGCGAAGGTCTACATTACGGGGCGCCGGACAGCGGAACTGGAAGCTGCCGTCCACAAGCTTGGCGACAAGGCCAAGGCTTTCCAGAGCGACGTCTCGGACCTCGGCAGCCTCGATCGACTGTTCACGGCAGTGGACAAGGAAGAGGGACGACTGGATGTCCTGGTCGCCAATGCCGGCGTGATTGCAGCCAGTCCAATCCGTGAAGCCAGCGAGGAACACTTCGACAGCATGTTCGACGTCAACGTGAAAGGCACCTACTTCACTCTGCAAAAGGCGCTCCCGCTCATGCCCGATGGCGCTTCGGTCATCCTCGTCTCGTCTTGCCTGGCGACCAAGGGTTATCCAGGACACAGCGTCTACAATGCGACCAAGGCAGCGATACGGTCGCTGGTCCGCACTGCTGCTGCAGAACTCGTGTCCGCCGGCATCCGCGTGAATACGCTGAGTCCCGGACCGGTCGACACGCCCATCATCGAGGCACAGGTCGGATCGCCGGAAGCGGCCGAAGCGTTCCGAAAACAGGCTGCCGCCCATGTGCCGCTCGGCCGTATCGGGCGCCCCGAGGAGCTCGCGGCCGCCGCGCTGTTCCTGGCTTCGGACGACAGCAGTTTCTCGACCGGCATGGACCTCGTCATCGATGGCGGCATGACGCAGCTTTGACAGGGTGGCGCCTTATTCCTGCCCCATGGAAATCGCGAAAGCACGTATACTTTCGCGATGCCATCCTACGTCCTCTTCACCATCGCATCCCTGATCTGGGGCTCCACCTTCTGGGCCATCACACTGCAACTGGGCGAGGTCCCGCCCGCGGTTTCGGTCGTCTACCGGTTTGCCCTGGCATCGGGCACGCTGTTCGCCTGGTGCCTGCTGCGCGGCGACAAGCTGCGCCTGCCCTGGCGGGTCCAGCGCTGGACCCTGCTGCAGGGCTTCTTCACGTTCGGCCTGTCGTATGTGTGTACCTACAACGCCGAGCAGTTCGTGGTGTCGGCGCTGGTGGCGGTGCTGTTTGCGCTGATGGTGTTCTGGACGCCGATCTGCGCCCGCATCGCCTTCGGCACCCCGATCGCGCACCGCACCTGGGGTGCCGGCGTGGCCGCGATCGCCGGGGTGTCGCTGCTGTTCTGGCATTCGATCGACAGCGCGCTGCGTGACATCAGCCAGGGCGGCCAGGGGCACTTCATTCTCGGCCTGGTGCTGGGCATCGGCGCCTCGATCGCCAGCTCGGCCGGCAGCATCGTGGTCGGCAAGGTGCGCGAACAATCGAACAACCTGATACTGACCACCGGCTGGTCGATGTTCTGGGGCACCTGCATGGTGGCCATCTGGTGCCTGGCAACCGGCCAGGCATTCGTCATCCCGCGCGCGCCGAGCTACGTGCTGGGCCTGCTGCACCTGTCGCTCTTTGGCTCGGTGGTCGCCTTCATCTGCTACTTCACCCTGATCAACCGCATCGGCTCGAACAAGGCGGTGTACATCGGCGTGATCACGCCGGTGATCTCGGTGCTGCTGTCGATCAAGCTCGAACACTACCGTCCCGGCCCGGTCGAATGGCTGGGCATGGCGGTCTGCCTGGGCAGCGTCGCCTGGGCCCTGCGCGCGCCCGCCGCCAAACCCGTGCTCCACAGTGAAACCGAAGTCCAACTGAACAATCCAATCGAAACCCCATGACCGCATCCACTATCACCGCCAGCTTCGCCATCCGCCCCGCCACCCCGGCCGACATCGTCCACATCCATTCGATGATCATGGAACTGGCCGTGTTCGAGAAACTCGAGCACATGGTGGTCAGCAGCGAAGCCCTGCTGCACGAGGGCCTGTTCGGCGCGCGTCCGGGCGCCGAGGCGATCGTTGCCGAAGCCGATGGCGAGGTGGTCGGCTTTGCCCTGTTCTTCCACAATTTCTCGACCTTCCTGACCCGCCGCGGCCTGTACCTGGAAGACCTGTACGTGCGCCAGGCGCACCGCGGCAAGGGCTACGGCAGCCGCCTGCTGAAGCACCTGGCGCGCATCGCGGTCGAGCGCGAATGCGGCCGCTTCGAATGGTCGGTGCTGGACTGGAACACGCCCGCCATCGACTTCTACAAGAGCATGGGGGCCGAACTGCTGCCGGACTGGCGCATCTGCCGCGTGACCGGCGCGCCGCTGACGGCGCTGGCGCAGGACTGAGCGCTTCTCCAAAGAAAAAACCCACGGGCTGCTCGCAGCGCCGTGGGTAACCCATTCGTCAGGATGGGGAGGGGAGACTTGAATCCAACGGCCCCCAATATAAGCGCCGGCCTACCCGCTCAGGGCGTTCCTTACAAATGCTTACCTCGGTAACAGAACGCTAAGATTAGTCAAGCGTCTCCTGCTTGCGCACGCTTGAGTGATCACAAATACAACAACGCGCCGTGCATGAAAATGGGGCTTCCAAACGAGGGACTCCCATGAAAACGAGCGCTAGACTCAGCTTTAAACTCAGCTTCAAGCCCCACGCCCCTGCACGGCCGCATCACGGGGCCGCCGAATGGATCTACCGGGCGTGCCTGCGGATCTGGTTGCGTTACCGGCTCGACACCTGCACGCGCTGCCTGCACACGATCGCGGCACAACGCGCCAACGACTTCCACGCCGAGCGCCTGCTGCACCAGGACATCTCCGCGATGCGTTCGCGGCTGCAATCGCTGTAGGGTGCCCCTGTTCCGTGCCGGGTTTCAGCGGCTTCTGCGCTGTGCCAGCAGGCGTTCGACCATCTCGAAGCCGGCCTGGGTCAGCAGCGCCAGCAGGGCCGCCGGAATGGCGCCGGCCAGCAGCATGTCGTTGTCGTTCAGCGCCAGCCCGGTGGTGATGCGTTCGCCGAAGCCGCCCGCGCCGATGAAGGCGGCGATCGTGGCCGTGCCCACGCTCATCACCGTCGCCGTCTTGACGCCGGCCAGGATCACCGGCGCCGCCAGCGGCAGTTCGACCGTGAGCAGCGCCTGCGCCCGCGTCAGGCCCAGCGCCAGCGCCGCCGTGCGCAAGCCGGCCGGCACCTGCAGCAGGCCGGTGCAGGTGTTGCGCACGATCGGCAGCAGCGCATACGCGCACAGCGCCACCAGTGCCGGCACCGTGCCGATACGGCCGAGCAGCGGAATCAATATCGCCAGCAGGGCCAGCGAAGGCACGGTCTGCAGCATGCCGGCCAGCGCCAGCACCACCTGGCGCAAACGCGGCACCAGCGCCGCCAGGATGCCGAGCGGGACGCCAGCCAGGCAGCCGAGCAGCACGGCGGCGCACACCAGCAGCAGGTGCTGGCGCGCCAGCGTGGCGAAGCCGTTGCCGAAGGTTTTGGCGAGCAGGCCGTCGCGTCGAACGCCTTCGGGATCGCTTCGGGCACCGGTAGGGTGGACGGGTTTCCCGTCCACGCGGCCAATACCCGTGTGCTTGGCGATCCAGTCCTTGGCGATCGCTGCAAAGCTGTCGCCGTCCAGCTCGGCCGCCGCATTCATCCCGATCATCGCATCTGCCGAAATACGCCCCTCCAGCGCACCGATGGCACGCCAGGCTGCCGGAAAACGCCGCGGCAGGTCGAGACGGTACAGCAGCACCGCGTCGTAGCGCGGAAAGTAGTGCAGGTCGTCGTCCAGCACGCGCAGGCCGTACTGGCGGATCTTGGCGTCGGTCGAGTAGATGTCGGTGACGTCGATCTGGCGCTGCGCCAGCGCCTCGTAGGCGATGCCGTGGTCGAGGCCGCGCGGCGTCTGCGGCAGGCCGTAGCGCCGCGCCAGGCCCGGCCAGCCGTCGGCGCGGCCCAGGAATTCGTGCGACAGGCCGACGTGCAGGTCCGGGCGGCGCGCCAGGTCGGACAGGCGCGCGATGCCGGGGTCGCCCGCATCGCGGCCGCGCATCGCCAGCGCATAGCCATTCGAAAAGCCGAGCGGCACGGCGACGCCCAGGCCGAGCGGCTGCAGCGCCGCGCGCATCTGGTCGATCGTGGTCGGCTGTGGATTCTTGAGGATCTCGAGGTCGATGGTGCCAAGATATTCCGGGTACACGTCGATGTCGCCCGAGCGCAGCGCCGCCAGCACGATGGCGGTGTTGCCGAGGCCCTGGCGGTGCTGGGCGGGGCCGGCCGTGGCGGCGGTTTGGGTCAGGATCTCGCCCAGGATATAGGACTCGGTGAAGCGCTTGGAGCCGACCCGCAGCACGTCCTCGGCACTTGCCGGGTTCAGGAAAAGCAGGCCGGTCCAGGCCAGCACCAGCAGGGCAAAGCGACGCATGAGAGCTCCATCGATCGAGCGCTCAAGCATACCCGATCATGGTTGAGCAAGGCGCGTTGGCCAGGCGCCCGGTGCAAGGCGCTCAGTTCGAGCTGATATCCGGCGCCCGCGGCACGCCGCCGTGGACCACCAGCCGGCACGGCCGCGCGCCCAGCGCATACGCCAGGTCGGACGGCCGCGCCACGTCCCACAGCGCCAGGTCGGCGCGCATGCCCGGCGCCAGCATGCCGATGTCGCTGCGGCCCAGCGCGCGCGCCGCGTGTACGGTGCAGCCGCGCAGCGCTTCCTGCGGGCTCAATCGCCATAAGGTGCAGGCCAGGTTCATCGCCAGCAGCAGGGAAGTCAGCGGCGAGGTGCCGGGATTGCAGTCGGTGGCCAGCGCCAGCGGCACGCCGGCGGCGCGCAGCGCGTCAAGCGGCGGCATGCGCGTCTCCCTCAGGAAGTAATAAGCGCCCGGCAGCAGCACCGCCACCGTACCGGCGCGCGCCATCGCCGCCACGCCCGCGGGCGACAGGTATTCCAGGTGGTCGGCCGACAGCCCGCCGTACTCCGCCACCAGCGCCGCCCCGTCCTGGTCCGACAGTTGCTCGGCATGCAGCTTGACCGGCAGGCCGAGGCGGCGCGCGGCGGCGAACACGCGCGCCGTCTGCGCGTGCGTAAAACCGATGCGCTCGCAAAAGGCGTCGACCGCATCGACCAGGCCTTCGGCCGCCAGCGCCGGCAGCATGCGGTCGCACACGTCGTCGATGTAGGCGTCGGCGCGACCGGCAAATTCGGGCGGCAGCGCATGGGCGCCGAGGAAGGTGGTGTGCACGTTCACCGGCAACACCGTGCCGATGCGGCGCGCCACGCGCAGCATCTTGGCTTCATCAAGCAGGCTCAGGCCGTAGCCGGACTTGATCTCGAGCGTGGTCACACCCTCGGCAAGCAGGGTACGGATGCGCGGCAGGCTCTGGTGCAACAACGTGTCTTCGGAGGCGGCGCGGGTGGCGCGCACGGTGGACAGGATGCCGCCGCCCGCGCGCGCGATGTCTTCGTAGCTGGCGCCGTTCAGGCGCGCTTCCCACTCGCCGCCGCGCTCGCCGGCGTGGACGATGTGGGTGTGGCAGTCGACCAGCCCCGGCGTCATCCAGGCGCCGCCGCAGTCGTGGATGGCGGCCGCCAGCGGCGCGTCGCGGCGCGCCCCGAGCCAGGCGATGCGGCCGCCGCGCACGGCCAGTGCACCATCCTGCAGGTCGCCAACCCCGTCCACCATCGTGGCCAGGCGCACGTTGGTGAACAGCAGGTCGGCGGATTCCGTCACCATGGCTTAATCGTCATAGTGGCCGTCTTCGTTGTCGAGGTCGTCCTCGTCGTCGTAGTAATGGATGTCGACGATGAAGATCGTGCCCTGCCCCGCATCCAGCTTCCAGACCGTACCCTGGTCGAGCAGCATGGCGTCGTAGCGCACCATGGCGATGCGCTCGTCGTCGCTGCTCAATTCCAGGCTCTCGCCCTCGGCCAGGAACAGCACGGTCACCGGGGCGCGCGCGACGAAGGTCGAGGGGCCGTCCAGGCGGCGCCGGCCGAAGCTGTGGTAGCAGCGGTCGGTGCGCGTCATCGCGTTGAAGTCGGTGGTGGTGCCGCGATTCAGCTTGGCGCTGACACGCGCATCGCCTTCGAAGCTGACCACCGGTTCGGCCGCCGACACCAGGGCCGGCTCGCCGTCGATGTCGAGCGTCACGCCATGGCCTTCGACCAGGGCCAGCGTGCGGTCGACGCCGGGGAAGACCGAGAACGGACCGTCGGCGCCGATGGTGGCCAGGCTCACCCGCCAGTCGAAATCGGTGAAGCCGGCGTCCTGCGGGAACACGGCAATCTCGGTCGTGCTGCCGGCGCCGTTTTTCCACGGGACCGGCGACAAGCCTGCAAACGGAATCAGCATCGTCATTGCTATTACCTCAGCGAATTGATCTCGACGTATTTAACCCAACGTCAGCGAGGGGGCGAACTGCAGTGATTAAACCCCAGGCCTTACGATTCGCGCAACTGGCGCAATGCAGTCTTGTAACGGGCGGCAATGGTGTCCTGGTCCGGATGGCGACCGTTGCGCACGGCCCAGCGGCCGCCGGCCAGCACGTCGCGCACGAGATTGTCGTTGCCACAAAACAAGAATCGGCCGAGCACATCGTCGGGCGCGGCGCCGTCGAGATTCGGATGCGCGCCGTCCAGCACCAGCAGATCGGCGCGCCGGCCGGGTGCCAGCACGCCCAGGCGGCGTCCGCTGGCCTGGGCGCCGCCGAGCAAGGCGCCGTGCCACAGGCCGGCCGCGACGTCGGGCCGGCCGGGGCTGGCCACGATGTTGCGGCGCCCGTGCTGCAGGCGCTGGCCATATTCGAGCCAGCGCAATTCCTCGACCGGGCTCTGGGACACATGGCTGTCGCTGCCGATGCCGAAGCGTCCGCCGGCGGCGAGGTAGGGCGCCAGCGGGAACAGCCCGTCGCCCAGGTTGGCCTCGGTGGTCGGGCACAGGCCGGCCACGGCGCCACTGTGGGCCAGCGCCACCACCTCCCCTGCCGACAAATGGGTGGCATGCACCAGGCACCAGCGCGCATCGACCTCGGCCTGGTCCAGCAGCCATTCGACCGGACGGCGCCCGCTGGCGTCCAGGCACTGCTGTACTTCCAGTGCCTGCTCGGCGATGTGGATGTGCAGCGGCCGGCCGGCGGGCAGTGCCCGCGCCAGTTCGTTCAGCTGGCCGATCGACACCGCGCGCAGCGAATGCGGCGCAGCGCCGACTTCCAGCTGCGGGCTGCGCAGGCCGTCGAGGGCCTCGGCGATGCGCAATACCAGCGCCGGGTCGCTGCGGAAGCGCCGCTGTTCGGGCTTCAAGGGTGCTTCCCCGAAGCCGGCGTAGGCATACATCACCGGCAGCAGCGTCAGGCCGATGCCGGCAGCGCCGGCCGCGGCGGCGATGCGGCGCGCCGTCTCGGCCGGATCGGCGTACGCGGCGCCATCGCTGTCGCGGTGCAGGTAGTGGAATTCGCAGACGGCGGTGTAGCCGTGGCGCAGGCATTCCACGTACAGCTGCGCCGCCACCGCCTCCATCTGCTCGGGCGTGATGCGGTTGGCGAAGCGGTACATCAGGTCGCGCCAGGTCCAGAAGCTGTCGAGGTCGCCGTTGCCAGACCCGCCCGCCCGCTCGGTCAGGCCGCCCAGCGCGCGCTGAAAGGCGTGCGAATGCAGGTTGATCATGCCGGGCAGGACGTACTCCGCCTGCGCGCAGCCCGCCGCGGCGACGGCGTCCGGCTCGACCCGCACCAGGTCGCCGGCGCCATCCCACGCGATCAGCACGTCGCGCCGCCAGCCATCGGCCAGCAGCGCATGGCGGGCAAACAGCGCGTCGCCGCCCCGGTTCACATGCGCACCCATTCCAGCGCCGTTCCCATCAGTTCGCGCAGCAGCGGCTGGACCCGGGCCGCCGCCTCGGGACGATAGGCAAAAGGCGGCGCTTCATCCATGTACAGGCACTGGCACATCTCGAGCTGGAGCGCGTGCACGCCGCGCGCCGGGTCGCCGTAGCGGCGCGTGATGTGGCCGCCCTTGAAGCGGCCGTTGAAGACGAACGAGAAACGGTCCTGGGCCGCGGCGCCCTGCATGATCGCGCCCTGCAGCTGCAGCGAGCAGGACGTGCCGTCGGCGGTGCCGAAGTTCAGGTCCGGCAGGCGGCCTTCGAAGAAGCGCGGCACCTGCGACGCGATCGAATGCGCATCCCACAGCACCACGCGCCCGTGCTGCGCCAGCAGGCGCCCGAGCTCCGCCTGCAGCTGGCGATGATAGGGCTGCCAGTAGCGCTCCAGGCGCCGCGCAACTTCGACGGCGTCCGGCTCGTGGCCGGGCAGGTACAGGCGCTCGCGCGCAAACGTGTCGAGCGGGCACAGGCCGGTGGTGTCCTGGCCCGGGTAGAGGTTGCTGTCTTCCGGCGGGCGGTTCAGGTCGATCAGGTAGCGCGACCAGCGTGCCGCCAGCACCGAGATCCCCATCTCTCCGGCAAAGTCGTACAGCTTGCCGAGGTGCCAGTCGGTATCGGCGCGCACCGCGGCGCTGGGCGCATAGTGGCCGGCCAGCTCGTCCGGGATATCGGTGCCGCCGTGGGGGATCGACAGCAGCATCGGCGTCGAACCCGGGGTGAACCTGAAATCCATCGCTTCCCCTCGCTGTCAGTCGGTATGCAGTACGGCGAACAGGTCCTTGCATGCCGCCGACAGTTCGCCTTCCATCACCATCCTGCGCGCCGCCTCGATGTCGGGCGCGAAGAAGCGATCTTCGTCGAACGGTGCCACATGCCGGCGCAGCGCGGCGTGCACGTGCTCGAGATGCGCCGAGCTGGCCAGCGGCCGGTGGAACTCGATGCCCTGCGCCGCCGCCAGCAGTTCGATACCGACGATGACGCCGGTATTCTGCGCCATCTGGCCGAGGCGGCGCGCGGCGAAGGTCGCCATGCTGACATGGTCTTCCTGGTTGGCCGAGGTCGGCAAGCTGTCGACACTGGCAGGATGGGCCAGCGACTTGTTTTCCGACGCCAGCGCGGCGGCGGTGACGTGGGCGATCATGAAGCCGGAATTCACGCCCGGCTCGCGCACCAGGAAGGGTGGCAGGCCGGACAGGGTGGCGTCGATCAGCAGCGCGATGCGGCGTTCGGCCAGCGCGCCGATTTCGGCAATGGCGAGGGCCAGCGTGTCGGCGGCAAAGGCGACCGGCTCGGCGTGGAAGTTGCCGCCCGAGATGATGGCGGGGATGCCGTCTTCCAAAAACACCAAAGGATTGTCGGTGACGGCATTCGATTCGATGAGCAGGGTGCGTCCGGCCTGGGCGATCAGGTCCATCACGGCGCCCATCACCTGCGGCTGGCAGCGCAGGCTGTACGGGTCCTGCACGCGCTCGTCGCCGACCAGGTGCGAGGCGCGGATCGCGCTGCCGGCCACCAGTGCGCGGTAGATCCTGGCTGCCGCGATCTGGCCCGGCTGGCCGCGCACGGCGTGCACGCGCGGATCGAACGGGGCGTCGCTGCCGCGTGCGGCGTCGAGCGACAGGCTGCCCGTCACCATGCCCGCCTCGAGCAGGCGCTCGGCCAGGAACAGGCCGTGCAGCGCTAGCGCGGTCGAGACCTGGGTGCCGTTGATCAGCGCCAGGCCTTCCTTGGCCGCCAGCACCACCGGTTCGATGCCGGCGGCGGCCAGCGCTTCGCGCGCGTCGAGCAATTTGCCTTGCATGCGGACCTGGCCCACGCCCAGCATGGCCAGGGTCATGTGGGCCAGCGGCGCCAGGTCGCCCGATGCGCCGACCGAACCCTGGGCCGGGATCGCGGGCATGATGCCGGCGTTGTACAGGGCGATGAGCGTGTCGACGATCAGCGGGCGCACGCCGGAAAAGCCGCGCGCCAGGCTGCCGATCTTGGTCAGCAGGATCAGCCGCACCACGTCGTCCTGCAGCAGTTCGCCGGTGCCGACCGCATGCGACAGGATCAGGTTGCGCTGCAGCTGTTCGAGCTGTTCGTGCGGGATGTGGCGCTTGGCCAGGATGCCGAAGCCGGTGTTGATGCCGTAGGCCGGATCGCCCTTGGCGACGATGGCCTGCACGGCCGCGGCCGAGGCCGCGATGGCGGCGTAGGCTTGCGGCGCCAGCGTGAGCCGGCCGTGCGCCTGCCAGGCTGCGCGCAGCTCGGACAGGCTCAGGGCGCCGGGTTGCAGGGTCAGGTGGTGGGGTATTTCGTGGTTCATGACTTATCTAATCATCGGTAATGTCAAGCCGTACTTTTTGGCGGTCTCGATGGCGAGTGCGTAGCCGGCATCGGCATGGCGCATCACGCCCGAGGCGCAATCGTTCATCAGCACCCGCGCCAGGCGTTTGTCGGCGGCGGCGCTGCCGTCGGCCACGATGACGACGCCGGCGTGCTGCGAATAGCCCATGCCGACGCCGCCGCCGTGGTGCAGCGATACCCAGGTGGCGCCGCCGGCGGTGTTCAGCATGGCGTTCAGCAGCGGCCAGTCGGATACGGCGTCGCTGCCATCAAGCATGGATTCGGTTTCGCGGTTGGGGCTGGCGACAGAGCCGGTATCGAGGTGGTCGCGCCCGATCACGACCGGCGCTTTCAGCTCGCCGGTGCGTACCATCTCGTTGAAGGCCAGGCCGGCCAGGTGACGCTCACCCAGGCCGAGCCAGCAGATACGCGCCGGCAGGCCCTGGAAGGCGATGCGTTCGCGCGCCATGTCGAGCCAGCGGTGCACGCGCGCGTGCTGCGGGAAGAGTTCCTTGATCCTGGCGTCGGTCTTATGGATGTCCTCGGGGTCGCCGGACAGCGCGACCCAGCGGAACGGTCCCCTGCCCTCGCAGAACTGGGGGCGGATGTAGGCCGGCACGAAGCCGGGAAAATCAAAGGCTTCCCGCACACCCTGGTCGAGCGCGACTTGGCGGATGTTGTTGCCGTAGTCGACCGCATGCGCACCCAATGCCTTGAAGTCGAGGATGGCGCGCACGTGGGTCGCGCAGGCTTGCGCCGCGGCCTGCTTCAAGGCCGGGTGTTGCGCCGGGTCCTGCTGGGCGGCCTGCCACTGCGCGAGCGTCCAGCCGAGCGGCAGGTAGCCGTGCACCAGGTCGTGGGCCGAGGTCTGGTCGGTAACCAGGTCCGGCACCAGGCCGCCGGCTTGCGCGCGCCGCACCAGTTCCGGCAGCACTTCGGCGGCGTTGCCGAGCAGGCCGATGGAGACGGCTTCGCGGCGCGCCTTATGCATGGCGACCATGGCCAGCGCCTCGTCGATGTCGCGCGCCTGCTTGTCGAGGTAGCGGGTGCGCAAGCGAAAATCGATGCTGCTCTGGCGGCACTCGACGGTGAGCGAGACCGCGCCGGCGAAGCTGGCCGCCAGCGGCTGGGCGCCGCCCATGCCGCCCAGGCCAGCCGTCAGGATCCACCTGCCTGTCATGTCGCCGCCGAAGTGCTGGCGCCCGGCTTCGGCAAAGGTTTCGTAGGTGCCCTGCACGATGCCCTGGGTACCGATGTAGATCCAGCTGCCGGCCGTCATCTGGCCGTACATGAACAGGCCCTTGCGATCGAGTTCGTCGAAGTGTTCCCAGGTGGCCCACTTCGGCACCAGGTTGGAATTGGCGAGCAGGACGCGCGGGGCGTCGGGGTGGGTCTGGAACACGCCGACTGGCTTGCCGGACTGGATCAACAGCGTCTGGTCGTCTTCCAGTTCACGCAGCGAGGCCAGGATCCGGTCGTAGCAGGCCCAGTCGCGCGCGGCGCGGCCGATCCCGCCGTAGACCACCAGGTGCTGCGGGTTTTCCGCCACGGCCGCATCGAGGTTGTTTTGCAACATGCGATACGCCGCTTCGGTCAGCCAGCTCTTGCAGTGCAACTGGCTGCCGCGCGGGGCCTGGATCGTACGCGACGGATCGAAACGCGGGTCCTGCAGCGGCGCGGCTTGGCTCATGGCGGCTCCTCGGAATGTTCAGAGCAGTCTAAGTTGTCTATACAACACCGTCAATCCATATTTGCAAGCCGCCGGCTGCTTATTTGCGGTAGACCTGGCGGCCTGCAACCCAGGTTTCCAGCACGCCGGTTTTATGGATGTCGTAGGGCGTCATCTTGAACAGGTCGCGGTCGATCACGATGAAATCGGCGTACTTGCCGACTTCGAGCGAACCCTGGTTCTGTTCCTGGTGGCCGGCCCAGGCGGCGTCCAGCGTGAAGCAGCGGAAGGCTTCCTTCAGCGACATCTCCTGCTCCGGATACCAGCCGGCGATCGGGTTGCCGCCCGCATCCTGGCGCGTGACCGCGGCGTGGATGCCGTAGAACGGGTTCGGCGCCTCGACCGGGAAGTCGGAGCCGCAGGCGATGCGCGAGCCCTGCTGCAGGAAGGTACGCCAGGCATACGCTCCCTTGATGCGCTCGGGGCCGACGCGGCTCTCGGCCATGTTCTTGTCCGAGGTCGCGTGGGTCGGCTGCATCGAGGGCACGATGCCAATGCTCTTGAAGCGCGGGATGTCGTCCAGCGTGACGATCTGGGCGTGCTCGATGCGGTTGCGTTGCGCTTCGGTGTGGTTGGCCTTGATCTCCTTGGCGAAGGCGTCGAGGATCTGGCGGTTGCCGGCGTCGCCGATCGCGTGCACGTTGACCTGGTAGCCCTTCTGCATGGCCTTGCCGATCATGGTGTCGATCTCTTCGTTCGAGTGGAACAGCAGGCCGTGCGAGTGCGGGTCGTCGCTGTACGGCGCCAGCAGCGCGGCGCCGCGGCTGCCCAGGGCGCCGTCGGCATACAGCTTCACCGCGCGCAGGAAGTACATGTCCTCGCCGTAGCTGTTCAGCGGGCCGTTCTTGGCCAACTGGTCGAAGTCGGGGCCGGTGCCGCCGATCATGGCGTAGATGCGCGCGGTGAGCTTGCCCTGGTCGGCGAAGCTGCGGTACAGCTTGTCCTGGCTTACCGTGATGCCGGCATCGTGGGCGCTGGTGAGACCGACGCTGGCCATCTTCTGCAGCGACTTCTCGAGCATGGCGCGGCCTTCCGCCTCGGTCGGCTGCGGTAGTACCTTCAGCATCAATCCCTTGGCGGCGTCGACCAGCACGCCGGTGGCATGGCCATCGGCATCGCGGACGATCCTGCCGCCGGCCGGGTCCGGCGTCTTATCGGTGATGCCGGCCAGCGCCAGCGCGCGGCTGTTGGCCCAGCCGGCGTGGCCGTCGACGCGCTCGAACCACACCGGGCGGTTGCTGACGAGGGTGTCGAGTTCCTTCGCGGTCGGGAAGCGCCCCAGCTTCCAGTTTTCCTGGTTCCACCCGCGGCCGCGCAGCCAGCCCTGGCCCGGATTGGCACGCGCGTAATCGGCGATCGCGGCCTGCGCCTGCTGCAGCGAGGTGGTGCCGGAGAGGTCGAGCTGGGTCAGCATCTCGCCCAGGCCGAACACGTGGCCATGCGCATCGATCAGGCCCGGCAGCACGGTGCGTCCCTTGAGGTCGACGTGACGCGCCTTGGGCGCCTTGGCCGCCACGTCCTTGGCCGTCCCGACCGCGGTGATGCGGCCATTGTCGTCGAAGGCCATCGATGCGAACTGGACGATGTCCCCTTTCGCGTTCAGCGTGTAGCCGTTGGCGTTGTCGATCACGGTGTCGGCATGGGCTGCGGACAAGGCGCCGCATGCGGCCAGGACGAACAGGGAACACTGCAGGGGGGCGAAGCGCATCGGTAATCTCCGAATGAATAAAAGGCAAGCATTCAGTGTAGCGAACTTCGGGGTCAGAGCACAATGTCGAGCCACTTCGGGGTCAGAGCACATTTTATGGAAGGGGACTACGCGACATTGAGTTGCATCCATTCGGTTGGAGACGGCTTCGATATGGTCATGCCTTCATTTTCTATTCTATGAAATCATGGCACGACGACCACGTCTGGTACTCCCCGCCGTACCCCTCCACATTATTCAACGCGGGAACAATCGGAATCCGTGTTTTGCCAATGAGACCGATTACCTGGTTTATCTGTCGTTACTCCGGCAACACGCAGCCACGAGCAATTGCCAGATACATGCTTATGTCTTGATGACGAACCATGTACATCTCTTGCTGTCATCCGGCAGCAGGAACGGGCCGAGCATGCTGATGCGCCGACTCGGGCAACACTATGTTCAGTATTTCAATCGACGCTACCGAAGGAGCGGCACGCTGTGGGAAGGCCGGTTTCGTTCCTGTCTGGTCGAACAGGAACGCTACCTGCTGATATGTCACCGCTATATCGAGCTCAATCCGGTTCGCGCCAAAATGGTGAGTGACCCTGGCGCCTACCCCTGGTCCAGTTTTCGTGCCAATGCACTAGGCGAGGAAAATCCTGTGATCACACCCCATGTCGTGTATGCGGGTCTGGGACTGCACGCCGCTGAACGAAGGTCGGCCTACCTCGATCTGTTCCAGGAAGTGATGTCCGACCAGTTACTCGAACAAATTCGGTATGCCAGCAACCGCAACTCCCCACTCGGGTCTGAAGCATTTGTGGCTGACACATCCAGATCGCTAGGGCTGATTCCTGCGAGACCTTACCGAAAACGGCTATCAGTGGCAGACAAGAACTTGGCTGAAAAAGTGCTCTGACCCCGAACTCACTCGGTATTCTGCTCTGACCCCGAATGCTCCCGTTCCAGGTCCAGCAGCGCCCGCTTGCGTTCGATGCCCCAGCGGTAGCCGGAGAGCGCGCCGTCGTTGCGCACCACGCGGTGGCAGGGGATGGCGATGGCGACCGGGTTGGCGGCGCAGGCGCCGGCGACGGCGCGGGCGGCTTTCGGCATGCCGAGGCGTTCGGCCAGTTCGGCGTAGCTGACGGTCTGGCCGGACGGGATCTGGCGCAGCGCCTGCCAGACGCGCTGCTGGAAGGCGGTGCCGCGCACGTCCAGCGGCAGCTCGAGCCCGATGCGCGGGGCTTCCACGAATGACACTACCTGCGCCACGGTGCGCTCGAAGCCGGGTTCGGCGCCGACCAGCTCGGCGTTCGGAAACCGTTCCTGCAGGTCGTGCAGCAACGCTTCGGGATCGTCGCCCAGCAGGATCGCGCAGATGCCCTTGCCGGTGGCCGCGACCAGCAGCGCGCCCAGCGAGCAGGCGGCCACCGCGAACCGGATCGCTTCGCCGCTGCCGCCGGCGCGGTAGCGGCGCGGGGTCATGCCCAGCACGCCGTTCGAGGCGGCATAGAAGCGGCCGCTCGACTGGAAGCCGGCGTCGTAGGCGGCCGCGGTGACGGTCGGCGCCTGCGCCAGTTCGCGTTGCAAGCGCTCGGCCCGGCGCGCCGCGGCATAGGCCTTGGGCGTGATGCCGGTATGGGCCTTGAACACGCGGTGGAAATAAAAGCGGCTCATGCCGCAGGCCCGGGCCAGGGTGTCCAGGTCGGGTTCGTCGATGGCGGCCTCGATCAGGCGGCAGGCGCGGGCCACGAGGGCGGCCTGGCGCTCGGCCAGCGGGGGATCGAGCGGGCGGCAGCGCAGGCAGGGCCGGAAGCCGGCCGCTTCGGCCTCCAGGCTGCTGGCGTGGAAGGCGACGTTGGCGCGGCGCGGCGTGCGCGACGGGCACGAGGGCCGGCAGTACACCCCGGTGCTGCGCACCGAATAATAGAACTGGCCGTCGGCCGCCTGCGAGCGGGCGCAGACCGCGGCCCAGCGCGCGTCGTCGCCCGCAATCGTCTCCTGCTGTGTGTTCATGTCTGCGCTCCCGATAACAATATGAATACGAATGCATGCATGGTACGCAGCCGCGCCGCACCCCGCACCCCGGCTCTTGCTTTCAAATCCGCGATGCTAGAATGCGCCCCTGACTAGAACGTAGACCGGGCCACGGCCCGGCTCCCGGAGAAACCAGTTTGGACGGACAGACCGCGCAAGATACTAAGCCACCGAGCACGCCACCTGACATTCCCATCTTCCAGCGCATCAAGGATTACCTGCTCGGGGAAATTGCCTCGGGCCGCTGGAAGGAAGGCGACCTGGTGCCGTCCGAGCAGGCCCTGGTACGCCAGTTCGGCGTGTCGCGCATGACCGTCAACCGCGCCGTGCGCGAGCTCACCGCGGAGCAGGTGCTGACCCGGCGCCAAGGCTCGGGCACCTATGTCGCGCCGCAAAAATACCAGGCCACGCTGGTCGAGATCCGCAACATCGCCGACGAAGTACGCGCGCGCGGCCACGTGCATGCCAGCCGTCCGCGCCTGCTGGAAAGCGGCGCGGCGAGCGAGGCGCTGGCGGCGCGCTTCGGCGTGGCGGCCGGTGCGCCGCTGTTCCACTCGCTGATCGTGCACGAGGAAAACGGCCGCCCGATCCAGGTCGAGGACCGCTGGGTCAACCCGGCCTGCGCCCCCGCCTACCTGGAGCAGGACTATACGCGCATCACGCCCAACGAGCACCTGATGGTGGCGGCGCCGCTGCAGGGCGCCACCTACAGCATCGAGGCGCTGCCGGCGCCGCGCGAGGTGGCCGAGATGCTGGCCATCTCCCCCGGCAGCGCCTGCCTGGTGCTGAAGCGCCAGACCAGCTCGAATGGGCTGGTGGCGTCGGTGGTGACGATGTGGCATCCGGGCGATTTGTACAAGTTCACCGGCAGTGTCGGGTGAAACAGTATCAGGCACGCCACGCCTGCAAAAAAAGCTGACGATAGATCGTACACAGGGCTTGCCGGTACGCGATAATGCCTCATCTTCCGTTGCGATACCGGGGTCCGGCGACGTGTTAGGTTTTTGTACAAAGCTCACGAACACGTTTCAGGAAAATAGGTTATTATTTCAGCCAATCCCCGCCTGACGTCCTCTTGCAGATCTTCCACTGTTTGAAAAGTGCACACACTGCCTCCACCATTGTGTTGCCGAACCAAGTCTGACAAGTACGGGAACCGGCTGTCGCTGGTCGATAACCGACAGCGGCAATGACCCATCCAGGCGCGAACCTATAACTGAGTGACCTACCTCTCCTTGAGGAAAACATGAGCGAAAACATCAAACACATCAGCGATGCATCTTTCGAAACCGACGTGCTCAAGTCCGAGCGCCCGGTCCTGGTCGACTTCTGGGCCGAGTGGTGCGGTCCTTGCAAGATGATCGCCCCGATCCTGGAAGAAGTCGCAAAAGAATATGACGGCAAGCTGCTGATCGCGAAGATGGACGTCGACGCGAACCAGGCCGTGCCGGCCAAGTTCGGCATCCGCGGCATCCCGACCCTGATCCTTTTCAAGAACGGCGTCGCGGCCGCACAGAAGGTCGGCGCTCTGGCCAAGGGCCAGCTGACGGCCTTCATCGACAGCAACATCTGATACCATAGGCGGCGGCAGCGCGCCCGCGCGGCCGCCCTTTCTTCAGCACGGGAAGGCGATCGACTCCGATGCCCCCTAATTATTAACCCACGCAGTTCCCTCCCCTACCTTTACTTTCCCGTCACGGGACACCCGACACATGCACTTATCTGAACTGAAGGCAATGCACGTCTCCGCCCTTCTGGAGATGGCGATCAGCCTGGACATCGACAACGCGGCGCGCCTGCGCAAACAAGAACTGATGTTCGCGATCCTCAAGAAACGCGCGAAACAAGGCGAGCAGATTTTCGGCGACGGCGCGCTCGAGGTATTGCCGGACGGTTTCGGTTTCCTGCGCTCGCCGGATGCGAGCTACATGGCATCGACCGACGACATCTACATCTCGCCGTCGCAGATCCGGCGCTTCAACCTGCATACGGGTGACTCGATCGAAGGCGAAGTGCGTACGCCGAAGGACGGCGAACGCTACTTCGCACTGGTCAAGGTGGACAAGGTGAACGGCGAGTCGCCGGAAGCCTCGAAGCACCGCATCCTGTTCGAAAACCTGACGCCGCTGCACCCGAACGAGCCGCTGCGCCTGGAACGCGACATGAACGGCGCCGAAAACATCACCGGCCGCATCGTCGACCTGATCTCGCCGATCGGCAAGGGCCAGCGCGGCCTGCTGGTGGCGTCGCCGAAATCCGGCAAGTCGGTCATGCTGCAGCACATCGCCCACGCGATCACCGCCAACCACCGCGACTGCACCCTGATCGTCCTGCTGATCGACGAGCGTCCGGAAGAAGTGACCGAGATGCAGCGTTCGGTGCGCGGCGAAGTGGTCGCCTCGACCTTCGACGAACCGGCCACCCGCCACGTGCAGGTCGCCGAGATGGTGCTGGAAAAAGCCAAGCGCCTGGTCGAAATGAAGAAGGACGTGGTGATCCTGCTGGACTCGATCACCCGCCTGGCACGCGCCTACAACACCGTGATCCCGGCCTCGGGCAAGGTCCTGACCGGCGGTGTCGACGCCAATGCGCTGCAGCGTCCGAAGCGTTTCTTCGGCGCCGCCCGTAACGTCGAGGAAGGCGGCTCGCTGACCATCGTCGCGACCGCGCTGATCGAGACCGGTTCGCGCATGGACGACGTGATCTACGAAGAATTCAAGGGTACCGGCAACATGGAGGTGCACCTGGAGCGCCGCCTGGCCGAGAAGCGCGTCTACCCGGCGATCAACCTGAACAAGTCGGGCACCCGCCGCGAGGAACTGCTGATCAAGCCGGACCAGCTGCAGAAGATCTGGATCCTGCGCAAGCTGCTGTACTCGATGGACGAGATCGAGGCGATGGAGTTCATCCTCGACAAGATGCGCGCGACCAAGAACAACGTCGAATTCTTCGACCTGATGCGTCGCGGCGGCTGATCCGGCCTGCCGGATCGACGGGCTCACGCCCGCATGGAAAAGGCGAGGCGACTCGCCTTTTCTGCTTTTTGCGCTACGATATATACATGTCAAGGCTTGGGGCGGTCCAGCCCGGAAAATTCGGGGTGATACCTTCCTGGAGAGCCCCATGATTTCCGACGAATTGCATGACGTCACCGCCCAGCGCGCCAACGGTTTGCTCGACCGGCGCCTGACGGTCCTCGAAACCCGTTTCGACACGACACTCACCATGCTGCCCAACAAAGCCGACCTGTCGGACCTGAAAGCCGAACTGAAAGCCGACATCCACGGCGAAGCGGCCCACCTCAGCAAATGGATGGCGGTCACCGCCATCACGATGGTCATCGGCTTCAGTGGCATGATCCTGACCGTGCTGTCGCGCCTGCCGCACGCCTGAAGCGCCTCCTGCACCGCGCCTGCGGCAATGGTTGCCTCCGGGACGCTGCTGGCTTATAATCGCCGGTTCAGCACCCAACCCTGGCAAGTGATCGGCAATCGGGTCGAGAAGCAGTAGGACCGACGAAGTGCCTTTTGGCTACCAACTCAACCGAGGCAAAACCATGAAAACCAATACCCATCCGGATTACCGCGAAGTCGTCTTCCACGACCTGTCGTGCGATTTCAAATTCATCACCCGCTCGACCATCAACACCCGCGAAACCATCGATTTCGAAGGCAAGCAATACCCGCTGGTCAAGATCGAGGTGTCGGCTGAATCGCACCCGTTCTTCACCGGTAAGCACAAGATCGTCGACACCGCTGGCCGCGTCGAGAAGTTCCGCCAGAAGTTCGGTTCGGTCGGCTCCAAGACTTCGGTCGCCAACGGCTAAGTCGCCGAGGCTCGACTACCCGGGAAGCCTGCGGGCTTTCCAAAAGGAAGCCAGCCGGCTTCCTTTTTTTTTGCCCTCGACAAACCTTGCTGGCGCCCGCACCGGTTTTTCGAGGTGCCCTATACTACGCCACAACAATAATTCAACGCACCACGCAGCGTGCGCAGCTTATCGATGAAACCAGTCCGCCTCCCCGCCGCCGCCACCCTTGCGCTGCCACGATGGGCCCTGTATGCACTAGGCCTGTTGTACATCCTGCCGGGCCTGATCGGGCGCGATCCGTGGAAGGACGATGCCGGCAGCTTCGGCATCATGTGGACCATGGCCCATGGCGGCATCCAGGACTGGCTGCTGCCCAACATCGCCGGCCTGCCGGCACCCGAGGAAGGGCCGCTGGCGTTCTGGCTGGGAGCGCTTTGCATCAAGCTGTTCGGCTGGCTGGTCGGCGACGTGATGGGCGCGCGCATCTCGACCATCGGCGTGTTCGTGCTGGGCACGGTCTCGCTGTGGCATGCCGCCTTCCACCTGGGCCGGCGCGCCGAAGCCCAGCCGCTGCGCCTGGCATTCGGCGGCCAGCCCGAGCCGGACGACTACGGCCGCACCCTGGCCGATACCGCGGTCCTGATCTATATCGGCTGCCTCGGCCTGCTGCTGCACAGCCATGAAACGCTGGCCGTGACCCTGCAGGGTTCGCTGGTCGCCTGGTTCCTGTTCCGCTCGGTCCGCTATATCGAAGACGCCACGCCGCGCAACGCGGTGCTGGTCGGCGTCGCCCTCGGCTTGCAGACCCTGACGCGCGGCTTCGCGTCGCCGCTGGTCCTGCTGGTGGCGCTGTTCCTGTGCACGCGCGTACTCAAGCTGCCGTCGGCGCACGCCCTGCGACACTTCGGCCAGGCCGCCGGCACCGCCGTGCTGATATCGCTGGTCTGGATCGTGCCGGCGGCGCTGGCCAAGCCTTACGGCCTGTCCCCCGTCGGCGACTGGCTGAGCTGGAACGCCAATCAGCTCAGCCTGCCTGACTGGACCGCGCTGAAAGCCTTCGTGCGCGTCGGCGTCTGGTACTGCTGGCCGGCCTGGCCGTTCGCCGCCTGGGCCGCCTGGGCCTGGCGCCGCCAGCACGGCCTGATGCACATCATCCTGCCGACCTGGTTCGTGGGCGCGCTGGTGCTGCTGCTGCTGTGCGACCCGGTATCGGAAAACGGCGACCTGCTCAAGCTGCTGCCGCCGATGGCGCTGATGGCCGCCTTCGGCCTGCCGACCATGAAGCGAGGCGCCATCAATGCGATCGACTGGTTCTCGGTGATGGTGCTGACCCTGCTGGGCGCCCTGGTGTGGCTGTTCTGGATCGCCAAGCTGACCGGCTGGCCGGCCCAGCTCGCCAAAAACGCGCTCAAGCTGGTGCCCGGCTTCCATCCGGAAGTCGGCATCGTCGCCTTCCTGGTGGCGGCCGCGGCGACCGTCGGCTGGATCTTCCTGGTGAACTGGCGCCTGTCGCGCCAGCCCTCGGTGCTGTGGCGCGCGGTGGTGCTGTCGTCCGGCGGCCTGATCCTGCTGTGGGTGCTGTTGATGACACTGTTCCTGCCCGACCTGAACTATGCGCGCAGCTACGCCAGCGTGGCCCAGCAGCTCGCCGCGCGCCTGCCGGCCGACGCCGGCTGCATCGGCACCAACGTCGGCCCGGCCCAGCGCGCATCGCTCGCCTACTTCGGTCACCTGCCCTTCGCCCGCGTAGGCCAGGACAGCTGCGAATTCCTGCTGGTGCAGGACAGCAGCGGGCGCCGCGCCGGGCAAACCGGCCCGGTGGAACGTGCCCTGGCGGAAGGCCGGGTGATGCAGCACGGCGACGGCGTCTGGGGTGGGCGCGACATGATGCAGGACTTCCGTCCGCGCGACTGGACCCTGCTGTGGGAAGGCCGCCGCCCGTCGGACCGCGACGAACGCTTCCGCCTGTACCGGCGCTCGCACTGAACGCGCTTGCCGCAAAAAACCACCCGTGAACCGGGTGGTTTTTTTATGCCCGCGGCCGGCACCGCGGATCGCCGGCACGGACGGCCGGCCTCGTTGCATCTTGCCTCAAGGCATTTTATCCAAGGAAAAGCCTCGCTTGAGAAAGATCAATTCTCCTTGGTAGCGGGTGTTCAAAAATGACGTTGCGGCATACAGCACATGCCGTCCCAGCCAAGGAGCCCATCATGAAAAGCGTAACGTTTTCCGATATCGAGCACGCCCGCGATCGCGCCTGTTTCCTGCCCAGCCTGTGGTCGATGCGCGGCCGGACGCTGGCCGCGATGACGCTTGCGCTCGGCCTGCCGGCCCTGATGATGGCCTTTCACTTGCTGGATCCGGACGCGCCGCTCGCTTACATCGTGGTGCCGGTGCTGCTCGGCGGCCTGCTGCCGATGATGCACGTTTTGCCGGGCCGGCTACAGGTCAAGACCCGCTTCGACGCCTTCCACCTGGTCGGCACGCTCGACGATGCCCTGGACAAGCTCGGCTACACCCAGGCCGGCCGCGCCCCTGGCACCGTGCACTACCGCGCCCGCGCCGAGCGCTGGCCGCAATGGCAGCACAAGGAAATCACTGTGACCGTGCGCGACCATGCGCTCGAAGTCACCGGCCCGATCGCCGCCCTGCGCGAGCTGCGCCAGCAGATGGATCGCTGATGCAGCATCCGCCTCGCGCGCAGCACTGGTCAGTTTGCCACGGCGTGTGCTAAGATGCGCGCCTGCGCTTGCAGCCTCTGTGGCGGAATTGGTAGACGCACTTGACTCAAAATCAAGCGCCGTAAGGCGTGCCGGTTCGATTCCGGCCGGAGGCACCACTAGCAAGCATCAAGCCGTTTCATCCCGCATCATCGTCAGCTCCTCTACTCTGAAAGTAGAGAATCCGCTGGATCTTTTTGACCCGCCTTGTATCATCCCATCTCAACATCTTGTTGGTACGTCTGATGGTATCCCGCCATCGATGGCCCGCAGATACCAACACGCGAGACAGGGATGCCACTGAACGACACTTTCATCAGGCAAACGAAGTACAGCGGGAAGAACGCTGCCGGCGACAAACATTCCGATGGAGGCGGACTCTACCTGTTGGTCAAGACGTCAGGTAAATACTGGCGGATGAACTATCGCTTTTTGGGCAAGCAAAAAACGTTGGCTCTGGGTGTCTACCCGGCAGTGTCTCTGAAGGCAGCGCGCGAAGGTCGAGATAAAGCGCGTACCCTCTTGGCAGAGGGAAAGGACCCGAACGAACAAAAACAGGACGACTTCAAGGAAGCCAAACGTGCAGCCAGCGCTGTGTTCGAAAGCATCTCACGTGACTGGATGAGCAGCACGGCCAGCCAGCGGAGCGAGGAAACACATAAGCGTGTCGTAAGCTGGTTCGAGCGCGACGTACTTCCTATCATTGGCCAACAGCCGATCAGTAGCCTTCGACCACGCGATATCCTAGACCTCATGAATCGCATGCAAGCACGGGGAGCGATCGAGTCCGCCCATCGTGTGCTCGGCTACATCAGTAAAGTGTTTCGCATGGCGATGGTCGCTGAGCTAGCGGACATCGATCCAACTGTAGGGATTGGCGATGTGCTGAAAAAGCCAACGCCACGACATTTCCCAGCAATCACTGAGCCGAAGAAGGTTGGCGAGCTTCTACGAGCTATCTATTCGTTTGAAGGCCAAGCTGTCACCCGTGCAGCTCTAAAGTTCGCCCCGCTCGTCTTCCAGCGTCCGCACATGGTATGTCAGGCTGAGTGGGCAGAAATAGATCTCGACATAGCGGAATGGAAGATTCCGCCCCAAAAAATGAAGATGGAAAATGGCCACATCGTGCCTTTGTCACGCCAAGCTGTCGAGATCCTGCGAGACGTGGAAAAGATAACCGGTAATCGACGTTATGTGTTTGCAAGTTTGCGACCAGGCCGCCCGATGAGCGAGAATACAATCAACGCAGCATTGCGTACCTTAGGTTACGACGGCGATACCATGGTCGGCCATGGCTTCCGTGCAATGGCCCGTACAATTCTCGATGAGGTACTTGGAGAGCGTGTTGATCTGATCGAGCATCAATTAGCACACATGGTCAAGGACGTGAATGGTCGAGCATACAATCGAACTGCTCACCTGCCCGCGCGTCGGGAAATGATGCAGCGTTGGGCAGATTATTTAGATAGTTTGCTAAACGTCACCAACTAATACAACAATGTATCCTGAAACGCAATTTATCTAAAACTGAACAGCTTAATATGAACGAAGAAAAGGCGTGGGACTTTGCGTCGGATTTTACAGGCTATGAAGCAGCGTGTCTCATAGCAGGAGTTAAACCCCTTCCTACCGAGGGAAAGACGGACGAAATATGGCCCATAATTCGTCATATGAAAAAATCGTATTATGCCGGAGTTAGGGAATTAACCAATGATGCACTTCAAAATCGTTCTGGCGAGCCTATAATTCAAGGCCGGTTAGTAGGGCTTATGATAAATCCACTAAAAGACAGAACACCAGAAAAAACACATCTCTGGAGTATTGAAGTCGAGGATCTAATATGCCGATATGATACAGTATATAAAAACAGTGCGCTATCTGAAAGTTTAGATATTTCAAGAAATACCGCAGCCAAATTATCTGACGAGGAATTCATACTTCGTTACGAAGAATGGGATGATAGATTTGACAACGACGTCTTGAAGTTAAAGCGATCGACCGCCAATGAGATAAAAACTTGGGCAAGTGAATATGTTCATGAGTTTGATGATCAGCGATTTTCTCGAAAAGAATTAAACCGATGGCTTATCGATAATAATTTTTCCTCGAAGTACAATTTCCTCCTACCTACTCAGCATGTCGCGGCGCCCAAAGCACTATCGACCAACGAGAAGAACACTCTGTTAACATTGATTGGTGCTCTCTATCTCAGCCTGGAGCAAAAATTTGACCACAATGCTACTTCTCGACTAAAGCAAATGGTTGAGAGGATGGGCGTCAGAATAAGTGATGACACGATTAGAAGTAAATTAGAAGAGGCTCGTCTAGCCATAGAAACAAAGGGCGGAACAGAAGATATTCTGGCACGACTGCGCAAAGCAGCTTCATGAGCTAAGGTCTGACAGCTACAAGCCTAAACTCGATCCGAATTCGGGTTTTCTTAACCCGAATTCCTGCCTCCTCCTCGTAAAAAAGACGACAGTTCACCCATCGCAGCGCATCCAGCGCTACGAGCTTCTATTTAAGGGTGTTTCATGTCACAACGTCTTATCCGCATATCCGAACTTGCCTCTACTAGGGGCAAGCCGGGCAAGCTTCCAGTCAGTCCGGCCACAATCTGGCGATGGGTTCGCGAAGGCCAGTTCCCGAAGCCTTTTAAATTGGGAAAATCCACAACCGTTTGGGACCAAGCTTTAGTCGATGAGTTCCTTGCTCAGCATATGGAGCAACGAAAGGTCATCGATTGATGTTCGCTCCATATTACCCCATAGAAGAGTGCAGAAAGTTGATTTACTGCATCAACTTCGTTACGTGCACTCTTCGTCGCCCTTCGCGCATTTTCAAGTCATTATCAGTCAAGGGCGCAAAGATGACCCGTCAAATGCTGCAATCACATTACAAAAAATGTAATTTCCATGACTATTCATTAAGGTCACTGACTTCGCATTCTGCAATGCCGACACGTTTTTCCTTAAAATCGGGAGAGTCTCGCTTTGGATGACTTACCTTTTGAGATTGAAGATGAATTTCGCAATGCACTTTCCCTATTTGGACTTTATCCTAAAAAGGTTGTCGCAGATGGTGCGATGCAAATTTTTTCTGTAACTGACGATGCAATAAATCAGTCTTCAGGCTGGTATATTTTGTCGAGGAAAAAAACATATGCCGTGTTTGGAAATTATAAAACGGGACTTGTGGAAAGCTGGAACGGCGCTCCTCATAAAGTTAATGAACACATGAAAGATAAATCATTCCAAATGAGCCATAAGCATCTTAGCAACAACACATTGAATATCATTGATAGGGAAGTTATCTTAGAGCGATGTTCAGAAATTGTACCTGAACCAATATCGTGGCTCTGGCGCCATTGGATTCCTGCCGGCAAGCTAACGATCTTAGCTGGAGATATGGGAGCAAGCAAAAGCACATTAAGCTTATCACTTGCTGCGACCATATCAAACGGTGGGTATTGGCCTGATGGAACGTTATGTGAAAATAAGGGCAAAGTGCTTATCTGGTCTTCTGAAGACACATTTAGCAATACAATTGTACCTAGATTAACAGCCGCTGGAGCTGATCTAGACCGTTGCTTTCATATAAAAGGCATAAGACAGGATCGAGAAAAGAAAGCGTTCGACCCATCACAAGATATGCCTGGGCTACAACGCTTGCTTCGACAATCCGACGGAGTTGATCTACTTATAATTGACCCAATCGTATCTGCAATTTCAGGAGATATGCATAGAGCAAATGAAGTACGTCGAAGCCTACAGGCCGTAATTGATTTTGCTGAGGAGCATAAATGTGCCGTGATAGGTATTACTCATGTTTCGAAAGGAAGCGCAGGGAGAACCCCACACGATAGAGTGATTGGGTCTCAAGCATTTGGCGCACTTGCTCGCGTAGTTCTGATTGCGGCTAAGGATGAGGATGGCAGTAGGAGAATTTTGGCCAGAGCAAAGTCCAATATTGGCCCTGATACCGGCGGTATTGAATACTCGGTAGTCGAGACTAGCTTTTGCTCAATAAAAAACGAGGCTACAAAGGATAGGATTGAAACAAGTTACATTGAATGGGGAAAAATTCTCGATGGCAGTGCGCGAGATTTGCTGGGACAGGTCGAGGTTAGCGAAAATAATCGTCAAGAATTGAATAGTAAGCTAAAAAAGATGCTTATAGAGAAAATTCAAAATGCTGGCGGCCAGATGTTATCAGCTGAACTAGAAAAAGAGGTTCTTGCAGCTGGGTACTCATGGGATAAAGCGAAAAAAGTGAAAAGGCAGCTTGGAATCGAAGCTGTCAAACTTGGCATGGATGGCTCTTGGGCTTGGCGTTTATCGCCTTCCGACATCCCTACTTAGTAACAAGAGAGCCGAAGGGTGCGAAGAAATCAATTGAGTAGTACGCACCCTTTGACTTCTGAAAAAACGAACTGGATTCTGAAATTCAACAATTCAGCGCGCCTAAGTAGACATCAAGACTCTCTATCCTGATACGAACCATTAGGAAAAACGGCTAATCTCGTGAGGGTGAATCACGTTGCCTCCACGTTACTGCGGTAATAGCTGCAAAATCTGAAGCTGGGAGCAACGCTATACAATCAAAGAACTCCCGACGGAACCTTTATTATCGCCGGAACAACAACGACTTACACTGGGCTTTTCAAATGTCTCAACGGCCAAAACAAACTCTATAAGCACTCTACAGTTTTTGGATATGCCGGTCGATCGCATTACGGGACCGCTCGTTGCGCTCGCTGTACCGGTCCGTTAAGTAGGCGGTACGACCGCGCATCAGGAGCGTCATCTTGTAAAGCTCCTCCATCACATCCACTACGCGATCATAGTAGGCCGATGGACGCATTCGACCGGCCTCATCGAATTCCTTGTAAGCCATTGGAACCGAGGACTGGTTGGGGATCGTGAACATGCGCATCCATCGTCCTAGCAGGCGCATGGTGTTCACCACGTTGAAGGACTGGGAGCCACCGCAGACCTGCATCACTGCCAGGGTTCTCCCCTGGCTAGGGCGAATCGCACCCATTTCAAGCGGAATCCAGTCGATCTGGTTCTTCATCACCGCCGCGATCGTGCCATGGCGCTCCGGGCTGCACCAGACTTGGCCTTCCGACCACAGGCATAGCTCGCGCAGTTCGACCACCTTCGCATGCGTCTCAGGCACACTGCCGACCATCGGTAGCTCCATCGGATCGAAAATCTTCACCTCGGCACCGAAGTGTTCCAAGATGCGCGCCGCTTCATGGGTGAGGAAGCGACTAAACGAGCGTTCGCGCAGCGAACCGTACAGCATCAGGATGCGCGGCGGGTGGTTCAGGTCGTCAATAGGTTCGAGCTTCTGGATCGTCGGAAGGTCGAGCAGCTCGGGCTTGACGTTGGGGAGATTCGGGATCTTATCCATGATAGTTCCTTGGTTCAGCTGAGACGTACGGCAAGAGCGCTGAGGGTCACCAGCAGGATCGGCAGCGTAAGCAGGACACCGATTTTGAAGTAGTAGCCCCACGAGATTTGGATATTCTTCGTCGACAGCACATGCAACCACAATAGGGTAGCAAGGCTGCCAATTGGCGTGATCTTCGGGCCCAGGTCAGCGCCGATGACGTTCGCGTACACCATTGCATCCCGCACTACACCATGGGCCGAAGTGGCATCAATAGCCAGAGCGCCGACCAGCACCGTCGGCATGTTGTTCATAATCGATGACAGGATGGCGGTGATGAAGCCGGTCCCAAGGGCGGCGCCCCAGACCCCGTGCTGGGCGCAGCGGTCGAGCACAGTCGTCAGGTAGCCGGTCAACCCCGCGTTGCGCAGGCCATACACGACCAGGTACATCCCTAGCGAAAACACGACCACCTGCCACGGCGCCCCGCGCAGCACGTCGCGGGTCGAGATTCGGTGTCCGCGCGCAGCGACCATAAACAGGAAGACGGCGCCCACTGCAGCTACGGCGCTAATCGGGATTCCGAGCTTGTCCACACCAAAGAAGCCAGCCAGCAGCATTGCCAGCACCCACCAGCCGATCACGAAGGTGGCTCGGTCATGGATCGCTTCTTCCGGGCGCTTGAGCTGGGCCAAGTCATAGTCGACAGGAATATCCTTTTGGAAGAACCAGACTAGCGCAGCCAGCGTAACGGCCACTGACACTAGGTTCACTGGCACCATCACTGCGGCATAGCGCGCGAAGCCGATGCGGAAGTAATCGGCGGAGACGATGTTGACTAAGTTGGATACGACGAACGGCAGGCTGGCGGTATCGGCGATAAATCCGGCTGCCATCACGAAGGCCAACATCGCCTTCGGCGAGAACCTCAGGGCTGCCAACATGGCAATGACGATGGGCGTCAGGATCAGCGCGGCGCCATCGTTGGCGAATAGTGCGGCTACCGCTGCACCAAGCAATACCAACATCGCGAACAAGCGTCGCCCGTTCCCGCCCCCCCAACGTGCGATGTGCAGCGCGGCCCATTCAAAGAGGCCTGCCTTGTCGAGCAGCAAGCTGATAATGATCACGGCGACGAAGGTGCCTGTGGCATTCCATACGATGTGCCAGACAATTGGGATGTCGTCAATATGGATGACGCCGGTCAGTAAGGCCACAAGAGCGCCGGCAACTGCGCTCCAGCCAATGCCCAGCCCTCGTGGTTGCCAGATAACGAGGATAAGGGTAGTCAGGAAAATGAGAGACGCGATTAGCACGACTATCTTTCAGGCTGCACCATTACCACCGATGCGATCGAGTTCTGCCTTGAGCCTTGCACGGTCTGTCGCTAGCTCGTCCAGCGGAAGGGCCAGGAAGGCCCCGATACGCGCACGCAGGATCATGTAGGCCGTCTCGAAAGCAGAATTAATCTCGTCTTCGGTACCGACAATATGGCTCGGGTCGTCCACACCCCAGTGCGTTCGCAAGACCGGGCCGAGATAGGCAGGACAGGTTTCGCCCGCTGCACTGGCGCAGACTGTGACCACTATGTCTGGTGCTACTGGCAGGTTGTCCCATGACTTGCTGTAGTAGCCTTGGGTCGGGATGCCTTTATCAGCCAGCAAGGCGAGTGCCCGCTCGTTCAGCTTGCCGGTGGGCTGGCTGCCGGCGCTGATGGCATGCCAGCCGGCAGGCGCCAAGTGATTAAACACCGCTTCGCCGATGAGCGAGCGGCAGGAGTTGCCGGTGCAGAGGAAAAGTACGTTCACATCAGATCCCAGGGGTGATGAATCAATCGGCCAATGGCCGCTCACGAGCCGCAATCGGATATGCCCGGTTCACAGGCCGCATTGCCGCTTGGAGAGCAGGGGTTGCCTCCGCAGCAGTTCTCAGTAAGGAAACCAAGCAGCGCGTTCATCGTGTCGAACCGTGCCGCATAGATGACGAACCGACCTTTTTGGCGCGGCGCGATGAGGTTTGCGTGGGTCAGCTCTTTCAAGTGGAACGACAACGACGAGGGTGGCATGCTAACCGCTTCTGCGATCTTGCTGGCGGCAAGGCCGTGGGCACCGGCCTGCACAAGGAGCCGGAAAGTCTGCAGGCGTGACTCTTGGGCGAGCGCTGCTAAAGCGGCCACTGCGTCTTTGTTTTCCATGATCTACCGCTCCTATATTCGATATTTCCAATATAGTCGAAGTATAGCACGAAGAGCAAGTTGTAGTTACTTTCAGGTCGACCTTGGATGTGGAGGCAACTCCTAACTTTCGCTCGTATTGTCGCTAGCGGCGTGCCTAGCTACCACCGCATCTTCACTCTTTCTCTCGAATTCGAACAACACTCTGACATCAACTTTCAGTGTATCCGCGATTCGAAAAATATTGACCAACGTCGGATTACGCACTCCGCGTTCGATGTCACCGATATATGAGCGTGCGAGCCCCGAGTCGAGCGAAAGCTTCAGTTGCGAGAAGTTTTGAGCGTGTCTGATTTTGGCTAAATTCTCGCCAAATTGTCTGCAGAGCGGGTCCTGTTCCGTTTTCTTCATCGCGCTTTCCTAGGATAGACGCGATCTTAGAGCGACAAGAAACAACAAACGACCCTGTATAAGTGGACCCTGTATAAGTGGACCCTTTATGAGTGACAAATGGCATGGATAGTTGCTATACTGGCTATGCTCCAGTGATCTGAGAAGCTAGATAACTTCTTGGATCGAACCTCCCTCCCCGTGTTGTGGGAGCTCCATACAAAGGAGAACTGTCTGCGTGCTGAAAAGACGAGACTTTCCTCCCCTACTTTTCAGCACTCATAAAAATAAGGACACTTAATGCGCGCATTAACCCTTCCTAGCGCCCTTGTACTAATTACGCTTACCGCATGTGGCGGCGGGAGCAGCGGTGGTTCGTCGACTCCAGTTGCCGCCAATCCCATCACATCCCCAGTCACGACCACCCCGGCCACTCCAGTTTCGACCGCTCAGGCGGCTATCCTGCAGGACGCGGTCGCTCCGACCTACGTCGCTGGCTCGACCGCTGACATCGCGTTCAAGAAAATCAACGCGTTCCGCGCAGCCCAAGGACTTGGTCCGCTAAATCAGAATGCGAACGCCGACATCGCTGCCAAGAACCACCAGGCGTACGTGGCTCTGAACAACAGCGGTGCTAACGGCCACGTCGAAGTTGCTGGTACGCCGGGCTTCACAGGCGCTACTGTCAAGGATCGCCTCGTGGCCGCTGGCTACCCGGCAACGATCGCAGGCGAGGTAATCGCGTTCAGCCTGGAATACCCGAACCCCGACACCTCGGCGGTCGATAACCTGATCAACACGGTCTACCACCGTGCCAGCATGATGTATCAGGGCTTCACCGCCGTCGGCGTCGCTGGCGAAGATGCGACCAACCCGCTGTACATGGACTTCGGCGCGACAAAGGCCCAACTGAACGCGGGCGATTATGTTGGCGTGTACCCGGCAAACGGCCAGACCGCCGTGTGGCTGACTCACAGTGTTGAGTCGCCCAATCCGTTCTATCAGGAAATGGACATGACTCAGGCGAACATGTGCACCAAGACCAGTGCGCCGGTCAGTCTGACCTCAGAAGCCTCGACCACCCTGAGCGTGACCAGCTTCACGGTGACCGAAGCAGGCCAGACCACGCCGCTGGATGTGCGCCTGATCACCAGCGCCACCAGCACCCAGGACACGACCTATCTGGGCACGAACGTAGCATTCGTCGTGGGTAAGGCTCCGTTCAAGGCTAACACTACCTATAACGTGCATTTCGTCGGCAAGGCCACTGGCGCTGCAACCGGCTCGGCCAACGGCCTGTCGATCGACAAGTTGTGGAGCTTCACTACCGGCAGTTACAAACGTGGTTGCCCATAATATCCTCGCACGCAGCAAGCGAAATCCTGTATCGATTGCATAGCTTTATTTCGGAGGTTAATTGAAAAACTCTTTTCTCGGATTAACGATCTGCGCCTTTATTTCCGCGCCGGCCAGCGCCGCTACTGAATACAAAGATTTTGCCGGACAAAAATGCAAGAAGTCGGAACTTGTCAAAGTGCTTGAAATAGCTAAAACAGGGTTCACCGATGGCCCGATGAAAGGTTACATCAACGTCACTGTCACTCTCCAAAACGGTGAGACGATGTCTGCGCCGTTCCCATCTAGTCTTATTGGGAAACTCAAAATCGGCGACCTCGCTTGTAAGTCTACATTCGTAGATGAAAATTAATAATTATCGGGGCAAGATAATGAATAAATCGAATATCGTATCCGGCAACTTATCCCAGTTTTCCTCGGCCACGAAAGCAGAGGGAAATTCCTGGCATTACGAGTATATAAAAATAGACGAAAAACGCTTTGACAATGTCTACGTAGCCAATTACATAAATGATGATTTTCAATACTGTATTGGTAAAGAAATTACGTTATCGATAGTTCCAGCACCCAAAAAAAATTCTTCCGGCATGATCGTAGCTTTTCGCCAGGGAAATAAAGTTGAACGTACGCCCGAGCTCAAAGCAGGGACTGCTTGGTTCATTACCTTAGTAGGAATTGGTAAGTTAGCTCCTGCAATTGCGATTGTTGGCGCAATTATCTGGTTTTTTCTTTTCTTTGCATTTGCCTTTGTCCTTTCATTTATCTTCAGGGTTTTCGGTGCGGATCCCTATGGAAATACGATGATGAGCACTGCCGCAACCTGCTCAGCATTATTTTTGGTATCATTTTTTATTCATAAGACATTCATTTCCAAGGGCAGCATAATCGGGTCAAGGGAACAGTTTAATGCGGCAACACGAGCATTAGACTAGAGAGTATCATCAGCTGAGCGCACTACTAATTTGATTGAAAGTGCGCTCAATCCCACTTGCCCAAGCGATACATCTTCTGTTGGGCGCTCCAATCTTACCGGCGGAAATCTTGATGCCATGCATCGCAATGCTGCCGTTATCGTGGGCAAGGTTCGGTTTAAAGCCAACAACACCTAGACCGTGCATTTCGTCGCAAGGCCACTGGTACCCCCTACCGGCTCGGCCAACGGCATGTCGTTAAAGAAGGCGTGGAGTTTCACCACCCGCAGCTACAGACGCCGTTGCCCGTAACACGCATTTAGCCTCTAAGCATTTCAATGGTCTTCAAGCCATTGTCTTGTTGGGTAATTTCTGCGAGAGCAACGGACTTGTGGGCCAAACGTCACTCTAGTAATAGTTCGAACAGCCGTGGGAAGGAGAGAACGATGAAAAAAGAGCTTGATGCCCTACTATGCCAGCGTTACCCCAGGATCTTCGCTGACTGCCAACGAACGAGGTGCCGCGAAGGTTGGTTCGACTTGATGGACGTTCTGTGCGAACGCCTGCAGTCCTGGACCGCCCGAAACGGAGCTCCACAAGTCGTTGTCACTGAAGTAAAAGAAAAATGGGGGGAGCTATCTTTTAGCGTGAAGAACTCCAATGATGAACAGGACGGCATGATCGAGATGGCAGAAGCCCTGTCTGCACGCATCTGCGAAATCTGTGGCAAGCCAGGCCAACTTATGGTGAACAGAGATAACTTCTCGACTCGCTGTGTTGAGCACGCAGACTCGGGAGTAGAAGTTGCTCCCCAGTAGCTAGGATTCCGCGTATAGCTGCGATCAAATTTTCCCTATACGTTTTCACGACACGGCAACCATTCCTTGGTCAGCAGCAGCGTCCTAATCGACGCCATTTCGAACGCAGCGGTTACCCCATCATTCACAGTCAAGTCATCGAGGTCCATGTGATCCAGCCCGTCAGCCGCGACGGTCTCCACGTGGATCAGACGGGTACAGTAACATTCCATTCACTCTGCAACGTTACGAGTGGAAAACGCATCTTTGGCGTACGCAAGTTCGCCACGTAACCATTGGAACTTACCGATCCATCAGCGTAAATCTTAGCGATGTCGAAACTGTTGAAGGTAAACGAGTCACATTAAAAAATCGCAGGCGCTAGAATGGTCTTACCAAGCCCATGTGGGTTCCCGACGCAAGACCGTAATGCAGCTCACGGCTGTGGTCTGAGCGCGAGCCAAGATGTTGTCTCAGTCACAACTACGGTCGCGGTCCGCAACGTCTGTAGAATCGCGATTAAACAACCAGACATCTTTTTTTCGAGACATTTGACTCAAGTTTCGGATTCGTACCCATACCTGTGAAGTACCGCATCAGCTGCCGCAGCACTACCGCTTGTGATTCACCCATTGCCTCAGCAGCAGCCTCAAAAGCAGCACGCAAGTCTTCATCAACGCGAACGGTAACCGGGACCTTGCCTGCCTTCTTGGTTGGAGAACCACGCTTGTTATAGTGGCAGAGAAACCCATTCGCTATACGCACTAGGTGCTCCAACGACTCATGGCGGCACACCGAAACAATCTCGGGCTCCTGCCCTACTGCCTCTTCGGTCACACGTAGCTCGAACCCTGCATCATTCGACAAGTCGAACGAAACCTCCGCAACCAGGCGACGGCCTTGAACAAGATTGTGGAATGACAGGAACCATTCAACATCAGGATCGAAGCGATAAGACATGGCTTTCGTCAGCAATCCAGCATTGACCAGGCGATGCACTTCCAAGGCTGGATCCAAAGTCATAGAGCACATCTAAAACCCCTTAGTGCGTGACACGACTGTACACCTGCTCGTAAATTTCCTCTTCAATACCAAGAAACTTGGTAGTGTCGCACTGCTTTACATATTCTGCAGCTATCAGCGCTGCAAACTCAGGATCTGAATAAAACTTATCAAGCAAACGCCGTTTTGCCATTCCTGGAATGACGTGTACAACGCTCAATATGTAGTTTCCGTCAGTGCAAATATAGACGGTCGCCTTGATACAAGCACCTTGCACGGCGAAGTTCGGCGGCATGATGATGTCTACTTGCTTCTGCTCCCCATGGCGTTCACAGTGATCATGCATCTCATACGATTCTTCGTCGATCGGTAGGTCTTTTTCGCTAATCAATGCATGCTCGCCTTCGGTGAGGACACGCGGCATCACTATGAAGAAGCGATATGCAGCTTCAGCGATATCAAATGCCTCTGCGATGTATTCAAAAGTCTTTGTCCAGACTTCTCCCTCGCCCTCTACTTCTAAAGTGAATTCAGAATCAGCAACAATCGTATAGCGGAATTCGCCGCCGGCCTCGATGCGCTCGTACTTCTCAAAAGCTCCAGTTAGCACTTCTTCCAGCAGCCGAGCGCGCTCGGAATCGTAGCGAAATTTCTCGTCGAAAGAATAAATCGCCAGCGGCGGGAAATTATCAGTCAGCTCATCCAAAAATTCTTCCCGTTTCATATGCGCCCTAAAATGTTGAGTAGATAGACATCTATTCTATCGTCGCGGCCAGCAATGAAAAAGCGAATTTTTGATAACTTATGTTTTGTCGCGACTGCTGATGTTACTTACGAATTGCATATTTTAGAGCTCGCGCATCACAAAGTGCATGATGCTCGGGCTGCTTGTTTAGTATATGGAACTCGTACTGCCTTAGCTGATTGATGAACGACACCGGTATACGTTGAAGGACAACGCCGTTGGGAAAATCATTTTTAAAAACACATTCAAGCATTTTCCGATCGTAATCAGAATCGAAACACAGCATCATCGGCCCTGGCACCCTGACTTTTTCAATCCATGCGGCAAGGCGTGGTTGTAGCTCTTCTAGGGAAAATTTTTCGTTTTGGCCTAGAAGCGGAATCACTGTCTCTCTCACGAACTCACTGCACTCATCAAAATCAAATTTGACCTCAGCGTAGAATTCTTGCCCCGTCTCTGCTACAAGACCAATACTAATAAGTTTGGGATCAGAGAAACCCGTAAATTCTGTGTCAATATAAATTTTTTGCGACATGCAAGCGCCTCCCGTGGCACGTGTGTTTAGAAAGGTCATTAATTCGCTAAATTTTTAAGCGCTGAATACGACCGATACTTCCCTTATATTATTTCAAAAAATCTGGGATATGCACCAAAACCTAAAAATTTCTGCATTGTCCGCAAGCTTCCAAAATTTTAGTAAAAATTATTATAATATTGAATTATGTAAATCGACATAATCATAGTAGATAAATTGAGGGATAAAGATGCCCATAATTCCTAGAGAACAAATAGCTGGACTTGCGCTCTTTTACGACGCCGCTAAAGCAATATCGACCCCAGATGAAATTCCCATCTTGGAAATTCGCAGCAATGACATATCCCTTCTGCAAGGCTTATCAAAAAATACTATGCACCAGGGCGTCTGTATCGTGCTTGGTGTGAGCTATCAAAAAAAGAAACTGGTTGCAATGCATTTTTTGCCTGACTTAAAGTCAAACCCTAAACCGTCTTTCGCTGACAGTCCTGACTCTGCCATTTACATCGACAATAATGCTGATCCAGAATATGTAGTTTCGTATCTGCGCGATATATCAAATACGTACGATTCCTTGAAAGCACCAAAATATCAAATATATGATGATGGGGATGAAACTGTGCCTCGTGACGAGCTTATCAAAGAAAACGCAATATCGAAGTACGAACATGAAAAGTTTATGAGAAAATATTTCATGCACTTTCATTCAATTCCGTTCGAGTATAAATAAATAGAATTTGCTTAGTATGATTACTCTTCAATATTACTGAAAGTCCTTGTTAGGATGCTTTTTCATAAACTCACCAAGAGGCATTGAAATTCTATCTTTTAAGACATTCACCAATTTTGCCTTCTTCGCTGTTATGTATTCCGCTATAGGCCTCCCAACGAGCCATTCAATCGCTTGGTCGAGTACCAAAGTCATAGATCGAAGAGCTTCGCTGAAAGCAATAGCTTTACGTTTATACTCAGCCGCTTCTTTCTGCGCCTCCTGCAGTTTGCGGCTCGTGACATCTGCCTCATTTTTTATTTTCGCAATCTTAAGCTCCATCTCAGCCACTGCCTCAAGTCTAGAACTCGGGTCACCTGAAATTAATTTTTTGAGCATATCGCCACGCTCTTGGAGCTTTAATTCGTCAGTCTGGACTCTCATTAAACGCTTCATGATTTGCTCAGTTGCACGTTCGTTAGCGCTGCGATCTCGCTCGTTCTGCACTAATTCCTCATCAATAGCTTTTTGTCTACGGTCAAATTCTGCTTCGCGACGGGCTTTTTGTTCCTCAGAATCAAAGAGCTGAGTATAGAAGGCCTCTTGTAAAGCTCGCTCTTCGATCTCACGCTGGGACTGGAGGTGTGCTAGATCAAACTGTTGCCTACGTATCTTCTCGTTCTCTTCATCGATCTTCGCCTGCTTCTCAGCCGCTTCCATCAAAGCTTCCTCAGCGATCTTCTTTAGGCGCTCTGACTCAGCTATACGCAACCTAAGCATAGTTTCGTCGCGAGTCCAACGCTCACGTCGAGGCCCAGTGCGCAGCAGTCCGAATTTTTTGCTAATCTTTTCGTGAATCAAGTCCTGCCATTCAGCGAGTGCCTGAGCTCCCATAACTTTTCGCGCTCCGGTCGCATATTTCTTTCCATATTTGTCGATCTTTTTTTTCTTCTTGTCTTTGGTAGCGTTAGCTCTTTTGCGCTCGTCCTTATCGGCAGCATAAGCTTTGTCGACCATACCGAAATCTTCGCCATCAAGTGGTACGGAATAGAAGTGGAGGTGAAGCGCTCCCTGACTATCTGTGAGCTCATCATAATGAGCTACGACGCTTCGAAGTCGTTCGCCATATATTTCCTTTAGGTTTTCGACTGAATATGCAAGAAATTCATTGAATTCTTCTACAGAGCGATGGGGGGGCCAACTGATGACACCAGCGACCATGCATGGCGTGTCAGACCGCATCTTTTTACCGTTGGACTGTTTTACTGTCGTGATCCAGTGCTTGGCTATCTCTTCCACTTCGAGCGGATGGCAGCCATAAGCCACTGTCGGTGGCTGAGGTTCGATCACGTGTGGGAAATGTTTTTTCCAATCTACTGGCTCACGTGCCGCCTCTCGCAAAATATCTGATACCGACCAAGCATTCCCTGAGCGCGTTTTACCGTAATCTGCATGGTGATGGCCCAAGCTTTTATTCGTTGATTTAGGCGAGAGCGAAAAGCGCTCGTATCTTGCAAATTGAAACCCTTGCGTAATAGCGTCATTTGCTATTCTTTGCGTAATTCTGTTAGTCATGAGTTGTCTCCCCTGATTTGCTATTTGCTAGTATTAATACGCAATTCTTGTTGAATTTTTATTAATAAAATAGCACGCCAAAGTCCTCGAATTTCTTGCAAATTGATTTTTGCAGAGTTATTTGATTTTATGAGGTATGAGTAACCGACTCTTACCTCTCTACGAGAGGTGTCGGCCCACTATCGTGGGATAGGTATTTCCATGACGACAGAAAAGCTTCTCGGCACACGCTGCCATATCGTGTGCTGCATGGCGAGTTTCCGAAGTATTGCGAACCCTCAATATCAAAGGGGTGTTGTGCGGGAACGAGATTTAACTGCCTACGGCTTATAAGGCTTCTTCGCTGTCAGCTTCAGAAACTGCGCCATATAGCACAGCGCTCAGCCGCAAACAACCGGTAGGCTGAGCTTGATACGAGTGTATGAAAATCAATCTTGGTTACAGCGCTAATTCAAGTAAATTCCTAGTGTCTTAAGAAAATCTTTCGCCTGTTTTTTTTCTAAACCTATGCCTCGATACCAAGTCTGTTCAAGTGCATCAGCTAACGTCATTCGCTGCAACGCGTTGAGACTACGAAGCTTTTCGATCAGCTGCCCGAGTGTCGGTTCGTAAGCATCATCCAGTGCAACGCCAAACTCATCACAAAGATCCGACTCGATCTTGTCCATTCTCTCTGGATAGAACATGTTTCCTTGATGACAGTTAAGCAGGGTAAGTATGTCCCCCTCGCTGAACAATCCACTAAGCGTAGGCCTTGTTTCACGAAGTAGCCAATACAGCCGACCTGCTGCCATTAACGCGGATTTTTTAATATTCAAACCTGCGCCGTTGTCAGCATGCTCATCCATATATAATGCCATGTAGTAACAAGTGCACTCCCAAGCACCTTCAACTTCGAATGGTAAGCCGCGTGATTCCTTGTGCATCTGTTTCACAGTAAGTTCAAGGCTACTTTCGCTACGCTTCATACGATCTCCTGGGCCAGTTAAATAATCAACTTTACATCGCAATGCTAAGTGCACTGCGATATACGCACTGTCACATCTTTTTTGCGAATTAGGGCCGAATTCGTATTTAAAAAGACGAATTCAGCTTTTCGCCGACTTGGCAGTTTGTAAGAAGTCGATGACTATGTTTAGTCAGTATAGCTATAGCGTGAGTGCTGTAAGGAGAGGCACCTATTCCACTCCCTTTGAAACGCAGATTAATATGCTTTGGAGATTGGGTCTATTCATACTTATTCCAAAGGGTTTTTCCGGCGATGGACCGTTAACATGCGCATACAATAAGTTATTAAGCGGTTGACTAGGATGGTCTAAATTGGGCCTGCCTCAACTAGACCGGTGGCACGATATTAGCCAACCTAACAAAAAGAAATAATAGACCACTTATATCGGACCACGTTTATTACACCAGATATAATAGACTATCTAACTCAGAGTTTGAAAGGAGCTTATTATGTTCGTCCGAGCCTACCTCCGAGCATCTACAAGCCAACAAAACGCCACTCGCGCCAGACAACAGCTCGAAGGCTTCGCCACCGAACACAGTTTGGCTATCGCCAAGTTTTATACTGAGAATGAATCAGGCGCATCACTAAAGCGCCCTAAATTGTTTGAGCTGATTGACGACGCCCAGGAAAACGACATCCTGCTTATCGAGCAGGTAGATCGCCTGTCTAGACTGGACGAGGCAGACTGGGGAGCGCTAAAAGCTACGCTCAAGAAGAAGCAAATCAAGGTGGTAGCGCTCGACCTGCCTACATCGTGGATGATGACTACCACTGACCAGACTACGGCACGCATGTTCGCCGCCGTCAACGACATGATGCTCGATATGCTGGCAGCTATCGCTCGTAAGGACTACGAAGACCGCCGCCGTCGTGCTGCACAAGGGATCGAGAAAGCGAAGGGAAAAGGGGTGTATAAGGGACGCAAGGAAGACACCGTACGTAACGCCTTAATCCAGCGGCATCTGAAAGCGGGCCAATCGAGCTGGAAGGAAATCATGGGGCTGGTAGGCTGCAGCCGTGGGACGGTAGCGAAACAAGCCGAGTTGCTAAAAGCCGCGCAAGCTGACTGAAAGGCTCAGCAAACATCGGTCAGGCGGAGCGGTAGTCAACAGCACCCCCACTGCCGCCTTTCTTAAGGCCCTGATTCCTCGTCGTCACCCTCGAAGCTAACAAAGCCCTTGATGTAGTTCTTTAGCGTGATTTGATGATCCTTCGATTTCTTGACAATCAACGAAGGTTGAACCAAAAATCACTTCTCGCTTGTGAACTTGTCTCTCGCCTCTATTACTTCATGTACAAATGCCTCTGCTATCTAGCCGCCCTGCAGAGAGATTTTTCGTTTGTGGCGCCGCGTTTAAAATTAGTCTCAATCCCAGATGTTTGGCAGATTTCCTGCGACAGCCTGAAATAGTGGCGGAGGTACAGCGTTACCTACCACTCGATACCTCATGGCCAGCGAGCTATTAGGGGTATCTGGAAAAACGAAGTTATCCGAGAAACCTTGAAGCCGCGCAGCTTCCCTATAAGAAAACCGCCGCGCACGTTCTGCAGTTTCAAAAACCCAACTATCCGTGTGTATTCGTCTTAAGGACGGACTAATTGGATGCAAAGGCATGTGCCGCATGTGACTTACGATCGTCTTAGATGTTTCATGCCAATCCCGACGTCGATTTCGTGATAGGTAATACCAATGGAAGGGATCCTCGCAGAATTCGCCTAGTGGCCACTCTGGCAAGCCCGCTAGGGCATTTTCGATAGTTCGAAAGGGCTGAGTCCCACGTGGACCATGGGTTGGACTAGGAAATTCATATTCAAGGCCAATATCAGAACGGATCCCAACAATAAGTATCCTTTTCCGCTCCTGAGGAACACCGTACTCATCAGCGCTTAATAAACTCCACTTGACGTTATACCCATGTTCGCCGGAAGCGCGAAATTGTTCGATTTGGTCATTTAACAAATGCTTATATGTGGAACTCCGCATTCCTGACACATTCTCAACGATAAAAGCACGTGGTTGAATTTGTCTTAGAGCGCGTACAAAATCGAGATACAAATAATTAATGCGTCTATCAGCCTGCCGAGCGCCACCTTGGGAGAAGCCTTGACAAGGATAGCAACCTACCAATAAATCCGCCTGCGGAAAAGTTTCAATCTTTTGTACATCACCTAGCCTGTAGTCAGTCTCAGGGTGATTGGCCAAATAAGTATCGCGAGCGTAAGGGATGACGTCATTTGCCATCAGAACATCGAACCCGGCAGCGATGAGTCCAGCGTCTGAACCTCCACATCCAGTGAACAGCGAGACAGCGGTAGGCATACAGTTTCCCAAATAACAACAATAAAACATAGTCTTAAGACCCGTAGGCCCCACTACGACCTACTATTGTACAATGCCTAGTCAAGAAAAAAAACCGTAAAGAAACTTGCTAAAAATCAATAAGTTATATTTTTAGCAAGATTATCAGGAGAAAAAATGCCACCTTCGCCAACCGTTGCGATTAGTCAAAAGCCGGTAGATCGCATTGCCATCGAACGGCTGCGGCTGGACGTACGCAACCCTAGATTTGGGGAAACTGCTGCTGGGTTCGCTACTCAAAATGAAGTCGTAGACTGGATAGTCGAGCAATTTGGGGTTGACGATGTGATAAGTTCTCTAGCCATAAATGGCTATTTTGACGCTGAACCGCTCATTGTCGAACAAATTCCAAATACACAAGACTATGTAGTCAAAGAGGGTAATCGTAGACTTGCTGCATGTCTAATTTTAGCTAAAGATCCGAGAGCCAAAAATCACTGGCGTAAAGCTGAAAATTTTCATCGGAGAAATCAAGCGACTGACTGGTCCCCTAAAAAGAAATTACCGGCTATTAAGTTTGGTGATGGAGAGTCTCAAGCCCTACTTTCTTATTTGGGGGTCCGTCACATTGTATCTTCGCAGCCGTGGGACTCGTATGCCAAAGCCACATGGATATCAGAGGTCATTTCTTCAGGGACGTTAACTCTTGAGCAAATTGCGGAGGTTACGGGAGATAAAAACAGGACAATTGCCCGTCTGCTTGAAGGCTATAATTTTGTTAAACAGTTGCAAGCTGGCGGACAATTTGACCCTAAGTCTAGTACAAGAAAAGGCAGAGGCAGCAACGTTGACTACCCATTCTCTTGGGTTTACACGCTCTTAGGGTATGGGCCAGTTAGAGAGTGGCTCTCTTTGGGTGCCGTTGGAGATCCAGTTGCTCCGATCCCAGCAGATAAGGTTGACGAAGCTTCGTTAGCACTAAAAGCTATGTTCGGAGATAAAGCTCGGAGCATTGAGTCAGCAATCTCCGACTCTAGGCAAATCGGCCAACTAGCAGTGGCATTAGGAAATTCTACCAAACGTAGTTTACTTCGCGCTGGTTACTCAGTAGATAGGATCGAACAAGAGTCAAAGCCCGCTTCGGACAGGATATCCGAGCAGTTAATTATCGCACGAGATAGTTTACGTTCTGCTAATGCACTCCTTAGTGAATATGAGCCTGGCTCAAAAGAAGCATCTGAGTTAATTGAGGTTGCACGATCGGTGCGAAAACAAGCGACGGATATCTTCCGTAGTTTGGAAGCGATCCTAAGTGAGGACGATGATGAGTGATGTCGTCGATATGTATGGTTGGTCTCGACGCGTGTCCTTAGCCGATGATGCACTGAACGCAGACCAAGCAGAAGTTGAAGCTATTCGTCAAAATGTGGCGCCTACCGCAGTCTCACTCTATGATGAGCGTCTTGCGGAAGAGTTAGAGTTATCAATAGACGATCCTACCGAAGGGCAAACCCGTCTCGACGCTCAAGTGCAAGCCGACGTGGAGTTGGACTCGCTCTCAGGTCGTGTAATAGAAGAACTTGGAAGAAGAGCAGATTTACTCGGGAACGACTATCCATTTAAGCTTACTGATGGCGCTCTTAGCTATACTCCAAGCGTAACCGGCGTTTATGAGTATTGCTTAGCGGTTAGCACGTCTCCTAACATTACCACGGGCGCATATGTTGAGTTGGCACGCTACTTTGAAATTCTTTCTGGAGACGCCGTCTGCCATTACTTGGGTGAAGGAAGCAAGTTTATTCGTTCTGGGGCACCTGCCTATCCGATCGATGCTGGAATAACTACTTTTAAGCAGGCGATCGAATATCTCCATAGCCAGACAGGGGAATGGCTATGGGATCCGATTGCGGAAGCTGAGCCTGATCTTTCGAGCATTAAAGACGAAGGAATGGATTTTGTCGTTTGGAAAAATCTTGACCGACGCAAAGGACAAATTTTTGTCTTAGGACAATGTGCATGTGGAAGAACTGATTGGTTCGACAAACTTCATGATCTTGACTTTGCCAAGTTAACCCGATGGGTTAGGGAGCTTCCCCCGGTAAAGCCAATTCGTGCCTTTGCTACCCCGCATAATGTCACAGCGCACAAAGTTTTCGGTTACTTATCTCGTACTGCCGGGCTTTCGTTTGACAGAGTACGTTTAACTAAAATCGCAAACTCTGCAGGCGCAAGAGGTCATTTTATAGATAATCATTCACAGACTCTCCTGCGCCTTACTCGACTTGTAATTAATGAAGCTAGGCTATCAATAGTTGATATTAGTTAACGGCGGTCAGGGCCCCAATACAAAAATGGTAAGTATTGACTGGCTGCATAAGACTTGTCACTTTCGCACGCGAAAGTGACAGCCTAAACCTGTGCGTCATTTCATGGTGTTAGGGTTCTGCGGACGACTGTATGCGCTGGCTTTGCTGGCGTCTCAGCATTTCCAGCCAATCGTCCATGCGGTTTTCTGGTAACAGGTGCCATTGCCGAACCTCATCCATTTGAGCTTCGATGTAAGGCATAAGTGTGTCCTGATAGCTCAGCATGCCTGGACGATGTTCCTCTGTTAACAAACGCATATAAGAGGGTAGCCCATCTCCATCGTCGCGTTGTTCAATCCTATGGGCTCGGAAAAGCCCAGTAAGCAGGTTTGCGCGGATACTGGCATACAACACCGTCATAACACTAGCCTCATCATTAGGAACTTTCTTCGTTGCAACCAAGTGGTCGCGTATCGTGTCAGAAAGAAAGGCTTCAGATACTTCCTCCCGAAGGGCTGGGTGGGGGTGCCAGCGACCGACAATATTCAAATTTTCAGTGTAGTTTTGATAAAACCGCTGGAACATACAGCCCACGGAACAGTACAGTAAATACAGCAGAGGAAAACAAAGCCGCCCCGTCACATGGATATATTTCAACGTGAGATCTATGGATTCTCCATCAGCCATCAGCTCACGGGCTTGCGCAGGAAGATCCGGTGGAGCATCACCTATTGAGCCGGCATTTGCTTGATCTGTGCTGGGCGTCTCCTCCGGGAATTCCAAGAACGTCTCAGCGGCGTCGAGATAATCTGTTTTGTTTCTCAAACGGTAGTGCTGTTGCACAACATGGCCAAGCTCGTGAAAGAACGTCCATACCAACATGAGTTCAAACATGACAAACCGGCATCTCACGTCGTTCGTGTCCAATATGCTCTCGGTCTGTCGCTCATGTTGTTCAGCCATCACTTCGCAGAAGGCTGAAAGATCGCCATGTACATGGCCAGCCTGCAAGGTGGGCATCGCAGTCTTGAAGGCAAACGGGAATCCTTGCCATGCCGGAATCTGGTGGAAAGCCTCTAAGGTCTCGGTCTCATCTACAAGACGTCTGCATACTACCGGGAACGCGAGCGCGTCACGATAGATGTCCGTGATCATTGCCAGGTAAATCACCATGTGCGGACGTAGCGGTTCAAGTGACTTGTATCCAACGCCTGCATTCGGTGGCCCCAGCGGGATTTCGATCGTCAACTCGCCGCCAAGCTTGGAAAAAATATGCGTGTTGCTCCACTTCACCAAACCGTCAAGTACGACACGAGCCAATTGCTCAACGAGTTCGGCATTGACGTACTTCAGTTCTTCTTGCAGGCGTAGAAGTTTCAAATCATCAAGTTTGTTCATTTCTAGAGATGTAGATAGAGGTACGGAATTATCCGACATGCCGGGCTGGTATGCCTAGTTTGCGCAAGACTCGTTGACTCCACATCAAGTGACAACGCAGCCACATCCGTAATTGCTACTTGTGACGTTGCTTTCACATCCGCAGACCAACGAGACCTGACCACCAGACTGCAGACGTTTGGCCAGGTTCAGCGTACGCAGCTGTTGTTTTCTGAGCAACTAAAGGGCTTCGTTAGGCGTTCTAAGTCGTAGCTTGATTGGCACGCGAAGAAGCTCGCATTTGAGGCCCAGTTGTGGATAGCAATGCATTTTGTTGGTATTTTTGTTGGTACCTGAATGGCGAAAAAGGTTAGGATCCGCCCCCAGACTAGCTCTTCAGGCTCTTTTCGGTTTTGGCCGGAGCACCACCAGCAAGTTTCAAGCATGTCAGAGAAGTTCATCGAACCCGCGCCGCTCACGTGAGACCGCGGTTTTTTTGTTGCCCCGCGCCGGGCTACCCCTGCTGGAACGGCCGCGCATCCACCGGAATGTCGATCACGAAGGTCGTGCCTGCATTAGCATCGCTGTACACGACCGCGCTGCCGCCATGGCTCTGCGCCACGCTGCGCACGTAAGGCAGGCCCAGGCCCCAGCTGGAGGTGGTGGGGGTGGTGGGGGCGCCGGCATCGCTGGAGCGCACGAATTGCTGGAAGATCGCATCCAGCTCGCCCGCCGGGATCGGCTTGCCCTGGTTGCGCACCGACAGGATGGCGCGGCCGTTGCTCTGCCCGACGCTGACGTCGATCGGGGTGCCGGCATCGCCGTATTTCTGGGCATTGTTCAACAGGTTTTCCAGTGCGCGCTCGAGCGCCGCGTCGTTCCACCAGCCCTTGAGGCTGTCGCCGGTCAGGCGCACGTCGGCGCCCTGGAATTCGCGTGCGCGGTCGGTCACGCTGCGCACCAGCGCCATCAGGTCGAATTCGGCCAGGTCCAGCGCCAGGCGGTCGCCGGACTGGATCGACAGCGCGTCCAGTAGTTCGTTCAGCATCGTGCTCATGCGCTCGCCGTTCTTGACGATGCGCTGGGCCCATTGCGCGATCTCGGGCGACGGGTTCAGGCGCAGGATCAGGCTGGCGCCCAGCACCATGTTCGAGGCCGGCTGGCGCAGGTCGTGCGCCAGCGCGCCGGCGAAGCGCTCGCGCAGCGTATCGGTCGCCGCGACGAAGGAACGCACGCTTTCGCGCACTGCGCCGTCGATGGTCAGGTGCAGCGTGCGCCGTTCCGGCACGGTCAGGATCACGTCGTGGGCGTCGAGCACGTCGAACAGCACGCTGCGGAACATCTGGAACTCGGCCAGGATGCCTTCGGCATCGAAATCGGACAGGTTGGCGCGCTCGATCCCGTGCTCCTCGCCGATCGAGCGCACGTCGATGCCGTCGCGTTCGAAATACGCCGGCGACAGCACCGAGCACAGGCGCTCGTACAGCACCGGCATGGTGTCGATCAGGACCGGATGGCTCAGCTTGCGGGCGCTGGCCAGGCTGGCGCGCACGTGCTTTTCCCATGAGTGCAGCACGGTCTCGCGTAGCGCCAGCATGCGATACGAACTGAGGGACAAATTGTCGGTGGGGATCAAGTGCGAATTCACGGCCGTCTCGATAAGGGGAGCAAGTTGACGATGGTACAGAAGCCGCGCACCCCGGGTCGCACGCCGTGTTTCTGCAACTCAGCGCCTGGCCGTCTGCGCGGGCTGGACGTCGTACTTGCGGCGGATGCGCCCTGCCGTACCGTCACGCTCCATCGCGTCCAGCGCCGCATTCATCCGGGCCACCAGCCGGTCCGGCACGGCGCAATTGCAGGCCAGGTAGGCGTGGATGCGATTGAACACCAGCACCGGCACCAGCTTGTCGGTGTAGCCCAGGCGCGCCAGCGTCTGGCGGCTGTTCGGGCCCAGGCTGGCGGCCCACAGGTCGATGCGGCCCATCAACAGCTTGCGCGGGTTGGTCTGGTCGTTCGACGCCGGGTCGACGTCGAAACCGCGCGCCCGCAGGAACTGGTCGCGCGCATCGCCATGGTAGGTGCCGATGCGGTAAGGACGCGCGTCTTCCAAGCTGCGCAGTGCGAACTTGCGGTCGGCGCGCGCCATCAGTACCCAGTCGGCAGTTGCGATCGGGCCAGCCCACTTGAACTGGCGTTCGCGTTCGGGGGTGCGGGTGGTCGCGTAGACACAGGCTTCGGGACGTTCGAGCGCGGCCGTGTAGGCGCGCTTCCAGGGCAGCGGGTGAATCGTGTAGTCGATGCCGGCACGGCGCATGATGTCGCGCACCATGTCGGTGGCGATACCGGCGGCCTGCTCGCCTTCACTCGGCGCATAGGGCAGCGGTTCGGTAGCGAGGTAAAGGCGCGGTAGGGTCTGCGCCCAGGCCGGCGCCGCCGTCAAATTCCCTAATACAACCGTCAACAAGGCCGCAAGAATCTTCGTTTTCATCGCATCGCGTGCTGGAGCAGGCACCGGCGGTTGCCTGTTCAACCAGCATAACAGCAAGACGGAGCCAACCACAATGCGTGCTATAAGTACAACTTTGTGGCGTATCGGTGGCACGCATGCCACATCTTGGCTTGCGAGTTATCGTTTTTACCGGATTTTTTTATTTGGAACAACTTTCCACACGGAAAAAGTGACATACTGGCGTCTGTACGATAGTTTCCATGAATCAATTCGGATACCTACAATCCATGCTGTCCATCTTCACGCTGCCTGACGATCCATCCCTGCTCAGCTACGGTTTCTACACGCCGAAATTGGTGCTCCTGTCGGTACTGGTCGCGATCTTCGCTTCCTGGATGGGGCTGCTGATCGCCGGCCAGGCCGTGGCCAATCGCGCCCAGCGCTGGATCGTGCTCGGCACCGGCAGCCTGGCGCTGGGCACCGGTGTGTGGGCCATGCACTTCATCGGCATGCTCGCCTTCGACCTGTGCACCGACGTCGACTACGCACCGATACCGACCATCATCTCGGGCCTGCCCAGCATCGGCGCCTCGTTCGTTGCGCTGTGGCTGATCGCGCGCGAGCGCCTGGGCGGCTGGAACCTGCTGGCGGGCGGCGTGGCGGTCGGTGCCGGCATCGGCGCCATGCACTACGCCGGCATGGCCGGTATGCAGATGGGCCTTGAGCTGCGCTACGACCCGCTGATGTTCGGGCTGTCGATCGTGGTGGCGGTGGTGCTGGCGACGCTGGCGCTGTGGGTGCGCTTCGGCCTGTCGCACGTGACGCGCCTGAAGGAAGCGCATCGGCTGCTGCTGGGGGGATCGTGATGGGCTTCGCCATCGCCGGCATGCACTATACCGGCATGGAAGCCGCCCGCTTCGTCGGCCGTGCGACGCTCACCGCGCAGAAAGCCGCCGGCAGCACCTCCCTGGCGCTGTGGATCAGCATCATCACGGTGGCCTTCACCTTCGTCGTACTGGGCTTGAACGGCCTGCTGCGCTACCGCCAGCTGTTCCGCGAACTGTCGCGCAGCGAAGCCTGGATGCGCGCCCTGCTCACCACCACCGTGGACGGCGTGGTCACGGTCGACCGCGCCGGCACGATCCAGGAATTCAACGCTTCGGCCGAGCGCATCTACGGCTGGAAGCGTGAGGAGATCGTCGGCAAGAATATCCGCCTCCTGATCGGCAACGAAGAAGCGTCGGAACGGGGCGGCCTGCTGCGCACCCTGGCCAGCGGCGAGATCAGCGACAGCGCCCGCAGCGCCGATGTCACCGGCCGCCGCAAGGACGGCAGCATCGTGCCGATCCGGCGCGCGGTCGGCCATGCGCGTCTCGGCGAGCAGGAACTGTTCGTCTGCTTCATCACCGACATCACTGAACGGCGCGAGATGGAACAGGCGCTGCGTGCCAGCGAGCAGCAGTTCCGTTCGCTGATCGGCAACATCCCCGGCATTTCCTACCGCAGCCTGCTGCAGGGCGAGCATCCGATGCTGTTCATCAGCGACGCCGTCGAACGTGTGACGGGCTACCCGGCCAACGATTTCATCGGCGCCCCGGCGCGCCGCAGCTTCGGCAACCTGATCCACGCCGCCGACCGCGTGCGCGTGTCCGAGACCATCGCCGGCGCGTTGCGCGACAACCGGCCCTACCTGGTGGAGTACCGCCTGCTGCACGCCGACGGCAGCACCCGCTGGCTGTGGGAAAACGGCACCAGCGTGCGCAACGACGCCGGCGAACCGTACTGGCTGGACGGCGTCATCCTCGACATCACAGAGCGCCGCCAGATGGAAGAAGCGCTGCGCGACGCCAAGGAGAACGCCGAGCAGGCTGCCGCCGCGCGCGCCAGCTTCGTGGCCAACATGAGCCACGAGATCCGCACCCCGATGAATTCGATCCTCGGCTTCACCGACGTGCTGCTCGACGGCGAACTGGCGGCCGACCAGCGGCGCCACCTGGACACCATCCGCAGCGCCGGCCGCGCCCTGCTGCGCCTGCTGAACGAGATCCTCGACACCGCCAAGCTGGAAAAAGGCGCGGTCGAACTCGAGCAGAACGACTACAACCTGCTGTCGCTGATCGACGAACTGTCCTCGACCCTGGCCGCGAACGCGCGCGCCAAGGGCCTGCACGTCGATATCCACTACGATCCGGCGCTGCCGACCTGCCTGCGCGGCGACGAGCTGCGCGTGCGCCAGGTGCTGACCAACCTGCTCGACAACGCCATCAAGTTCACCCAGCAGGGCAGCGTGACCCTGCATGTCGAACTGGACGACGGCCAGCTGCATTTCTCGGTGAAGGACACCGGCATCGGCATCGCGCCCGAGCGCCTGGCCGCGATCTTCGAACCGTTCACCCAGGCCGACGCCTCTATGACGCGCCGCTTCGGCGGCACCGGCCTCGGCACCACCATCAGCAAGCAGCTGGTGGAGTTGATGGGCGGCCGCATCTGGGCCGAAAGCCAGCCGGGCCAGGGCACTACCTTCCACGTGATGCTGCCGCTGGTGCTGGCACGCTTCGCGCCGCAGCAGCCGCGCGTGCGCACCGCCGCCGCCCTGCCGCCGCTGCGCGTGCTGGTGGCCGACGACGTGCCGCAGAACCTGGAACTGCTGCAGCTCCTGATGGCGCGCCGCGGCCACACCATGACCGCCGCCAGCGACGGCGCGGAAGTGGTTGACCTGGCCGCGCGCGAATCCTTCGACCTGATCCTGATGGACTTCCAGATGCCGACCATCGACGGACTCGCGGCGACCCGCCTGATCCGCGCCCAGGCCGAAGCGGCAGGCCGCGAGCGCGTGCCGATCATCGCCATGACCGCCAGCGTGCTGCCTGCCCACCGCAGCGCCAGCGTCGAGGCCGGGATGGATGGCTTCGCATCGAAGCCGGTCGACTGGTTCGCGCTGTCGCACGAGATCGCGCGCGTGCTCGGCCTGGCATCCACCCTGCCGGCCGACGACCTGCCCGCGCGCGAGCGCGAGGTGCTGAACCGCCACGCCGGCCTGCGCCGCTGGAGCGGCAAGCAGGCCGCCTACGACGAAGCGCTGGCCCATTTCGACAGCCAGCACGCCGGCCTGGCGCAGGTGCTGTCGGCACAGGCCGCGGCCGCCGACTACTGCGCGCTGCGCATGCTGGCCCACAAGGTGCGCGGCGTGGCCGCGAATCTCGGCCTGGAACTGCTGGCCGACACCCTGGGCAACCTCGAAGGCATGGTGGACGGCGACAGCGGCAAGGTGTTCCCGGGCGCCGAAGCCAAGCTGCAGGACACCCTGCGCGAGCTGTGCGCCCAGCTGGACCTTGCCCTGGAAGCGATCCGCGCCGTCCTGCCCGCGCCGGCACAGGCGCAGGCGCCGGCCAAGCCGGCCCAGGGCGTACGCCCGACGGTCGACCTGGAACGCGCCCGCCGCGCCGGCACCTCGCTGCGCGAGGCATTGCGCCGCGGCGGTCTGGAAGACACCTCGCTGGCCGGCCTGGCGGCGGCCCTCACCGGCCATCCGCTGGCCGCCCGCGTGGCGCAAGTGCACGCGGCGCTGTCCGACTTCGACTTTGAACTGGCCCTGCAGCAGCTCGACGCCGTGCTGGAGGTCCTCGACGAATCCGTACCGGAGATCCACCCATGACCAACCGCCATTTGCCGCTGATCCTGGCGGTCGACGACGAAGCCAGCAACCTGCAGTTGCTGCGCCAGATTTTGCAGGACCATTACCGCCTGCGTTTCGCCAAGGACGGCACCCGCGCGCTCGAACTGGCACGTGAAGAATGTCCCAACCTGATCCTGCTCGACGTCATGATGCCGGGCATGAGCGGCTACGAAGTGTGCGCCGCGCTCAAGGCGGACCCGGCGCTGGCATCGGTCCCGGTGATCTTCGTGACCGCCCTGAACGACACCGACGACGAGCTGGAAGGCTTCGAAGCCGGCGCGGTCGACTACATCACCAAGCCGATCAGCCCGCCGATCGTGCGTGCGCGCGTGCGCAACCACCTGTCGCTGGTGCGCATGGAAGCGCTGCGCGCGTCGCGCCTGGAAATCGTCCAGCGCCTCGGCCTGGCCGCCGAATACAAGGACAACGAGACCGGCCTGCACGTGATCCGCATGAGCCATTTCGCGCGCCTGCTGGGCCTGGCTGCCGGCATGACCGAAACCGAAGCCGACGACCTGCTGCACGCGGCGCCGATGCACGACGTCGGCAAGATCGGCATCCCCGACCGCATCCTGCAGAAACCGGGTCCGCTCGACCCGGAAGAATGGAAGATCATGCAGAGCCACGTCCTGATCGGCGCCGAGATCATCGGCGAACACGACGGCGGCATGCTGGCGCTGGCACGCAACATCGCGCTTTCGCACCACGAAAAGTGGGACGGCAGCGGCTACCCGTACGGCCTGGCCGGCGAATCCATCCCGCTCGAGGGCCGCATCTGCGCGGTGGCCGACGTGTTCGACGCGCTGACCTCGGTGCGTCCGTACAAGAAGGCCTGGACCGAGGAGGAAGCGATCAAGCTGCTGGTCGACCAGAAGGGCAAGCATTTCGATCCGACGCTGGTCGATCTGTTCATCGCACAGATGCCGGCGATCCGGGCGATCCGCCAGCGCTGGGCCGAGCAGGAGCCCGAGCCGGTGCCGCACAAAGCCGCCGCGTAGGGTGGACGCGGACGGCTAGTCGGCTTTGCCGTCCACGCATCCAGTCAGAGCATGCGTCGCCTGAACGCGTGGACGGGAGACCCGTCCACCCTACCCGAAACGCAAGCATCATCACGCTCCGGCGGGCGCCAGCACCACCGGCGCCTCGCGTGCGGCGACCTCGCGGTACAGCACCGCGTATCCCTCCGCCATCTGCGCCGACGTGAACAGCCGCCAATAACGTTCCTCGGCGCGCCGTCCCATCGCGCGCGCCATCTGCGGGTCGTCCCACAAGGCCTGTAGCGCCGCCCGCAGCGCCGCCGGATCCGACGGCGGCACCACCAGCCCGCTTTCGCCGTGCACATTGATATAGCTGGTGCCGGTGCCGATCTCGCTCGAAATCATCGGCTTGCCGAACATCGCCCCTTCCAGCAGCGAGATGCCGAAGGCTTCCGAACGCAGGTGGGAAGGAAACGCCACCGCATAGCACAGCTGTAGCAGCGCCACCTTGTCGGCCTCGTCCAGCGCGCCGACGAAGGTCACGCTGTCCAGGCCGAGGCGGGCGGCATGCGCCTTGAGTTCGCGCTCGATCGGGCCGGCGCCGGCGATCACCACCGGATAGGAGGTGCCGGCGACCGCATCGAGCAGGATGTGCAGCCCCTTGTAATAGCGCAGCACGCCGACGAACAGGAAGAACTTCGGCCCGACCCGGGCACGCCACTGCGCCAGGCGCGCCGCGTCCGGCTCGGGATAGGTGACGCGGTCCAGGCCGAAGGCAATCACGCGGGTCTTGTCGCGGTAGCGGCCCAGCACGCTTGAGGTGGCCAGGTAGTTGGGCGAGGTGGCGACGATCGCGTCGACGCTGCCGAGGAAACGGTGCATCAGCGGCCGGTACAGGCGCAGCAGGGCTCGCTGGCGCACGATGTCGGAATGGTAGGTCACCACGGCCGGCTTGCCGGTGCGCGCCGCGAAATGCGCGACGTCCATGAAGGGCCACGGAAAATGGTAATGCACCACGTCGGCATCCTGCGCCAGGCGCGCCAGGCGGCCGATGGCGCGCAGCGAGACCGCATTCGAGGCCAGCTCGAAGTCGAGCGGCACCCGCTGCACGGTGTGCCCCTCCACCGCCAGCGGCGCGCTGCGGCCGTCGCGCGACAGCGACAGCACCTCGCTGGCGATGCCGAGGCGCGCGGTGCCGACGCACATCTGGCGGATGGCCTGCTCGATCCCGCCGACCGAATCCGGAAAGTAGGTCTTGTAGAAGTGCAGGACACGCATGGCGGGCCATCACAGGAGGCCGTGGTACACGGCGGCGGTCTGGCGCGCCGTCGCGTGCCAGGTCAGTTGGGCGGCGCGCGCACGGCCGGCCGCGATGCAGCGCGCCCGCAGCCGCGGCTGGCGCACCAGGGCCAGCAGGGCATCGGCGATGGCGCCGGTATCGAGCGGATCGACCTCGACGGCGGCGCCGGCCGTCACTTCCGGCAGCGAGGTCGTATTGGCCGCGACCACCGGCACGCCCGCGGCAAAGGCTTCCACCACCGGGATGCCGAACCCTTCGTACAGCGAGGGGAAGGCGAACACGGCGGCGCCGGCATACACGTGGCGCAGCCGCACCGGATCGTCGAGCCGGTTCAGCCACACCACGGCGGCGCCGTTGCGCCCGGCCGCCGCCAGGCGCCGCAGCAGCCCATCGGCGCGGGCGCCGGCACGGCCGACGATGACCAGCTGGCGTTCGGCGCGCAGCGCCGCCGGCAGCGCCAGGTAGGCATCCAGCAGGCGCTCGAGATTCTTGCGCGGCTGCAGCGTGCCGACGAACAGGAAATAGCCTGGGCGCAAGCCGTTGGCGGCCAGCGTCGCCGCCACCGCCGCGGCCGGCGGCGCCTGCAGCCAGGCCTCGTCGACGCCGCACGGCACCACCGTGATGCGGCGCGTATCGACGCCGAAGCTCGCGACCAGTTCGTCCACGGCAAAGTGCGACAGCGCGATCACGTGGTCGGCCTTTTGCGCCGCCTTGCGCTGCAGCCAGTTTTTCAGGCTGCGCAGGCGCGGGTTGCACCATTCCGGATGCGTGAGCGGCAGCGCATCGTGCAGGCTGGCGACCACCGGACAATCCATGCGCACCACGCGGTAGTCGGTCACGTGGAAGACGTCGGCCGGCACATGCACGCGGTGGCGCTCGGGCATCAGCAGGTCGGACAGCGAGGCGCGCTCGAAGGACCGGGCCAGCGGCTGCCCGGCGCTGAGCACGGCGCGCCCGCGCGCCCGCGGCCAGGAAAACGGCAGCACGTCGCAGCCGGCGCGCGGCAGGTGGCGCAGCAGGGCGCGCGTGTAGACGCCGATGCCGTCCATGTGGCCGCCGTGAAGCGCCGGCTCGATCATGGTGGTACCGAGGCCGATGCGGGGCAGCATGGTCAGCTCCCGTACATCCAGCGCAGCGTGTCGGCCAGCGGGATCGGCGCCAGCGCGCCGATGGCGGCGGCCAGCCTGGTGTTGTCGCCTGCCAGCGTCAGCACCTCGTTGGCACGCACCAGGGCCGGCTTCACCCGCACCTCGATGCGGTAGCCGGCAATCTCTTCCATCATGCGCAGCACGCTCGCCAGCGAATGCGAGCGTCCCGAACACACATTGAAGGCCTGGCCGGCGGGCGCCGCAGCCAGCAGCCGGCGATAACTGCCGGCCACCATGCGCACGTCGGAAAAATCGCGCGCGATCGCCAGGTTGCCGAGTTCGATGCAGGACGCGCCGCGGCGGAAATGCGCCACGATCTTGGGCAGCAGGAAGCTGTCGCTCTGGCCGACGCCGGTGTAGTTGAACGGCCGCGCGATCACGATCGGCAGCTTGTCCATCCACAGGCTGGCCATGTATTCCATCGCCAGCTTGCTGACCGCATAGTCGTTGGCCGGCCGCGGCGCCACGCTTTCGTCGATCAGCCCGGCCTGGGCATTGCCGTAGATGTTGGCGGACGAGGCCAGCAGCACGCTGGACGGCGCATGCGGGCTGGCCGCCAGGGCTTCCAGCAGGTTGCGGGTGGCGGCCACGTTGACGCGGTAGATCTGTTCGGCGTCCCCGTGCGCCACGCAGGCGATGCCGGCCAGGTGCACGGCCACGTCCGGACGGACCTGCTCGACCACGCCGTCCACCGCCGCGCGGTCGAGCAGGTCGGCCGCAAAGATATCGGTGGCAAAGACATCGGCGCTGAAGACCTCATTCGCACCGTCCGGCAGCACGGTGCCGAATACACGGTAGCCGGCCGCAGCCAGCTCGCGTGCCAGGTAGCTGCCGGTAAAGCCGCGCAGCCCGGTGATCAGGGCGCGCCGGCCCTCCCCTTCGCGCGGACCGATGGCGCGTGCCGCCTCGACGGTGGCGCCGGCCGCTTCGGCGCTGGCCATGCGTTTCATGTCAGAACCCGTAGCCGCGTTCGTTGCGGCGCAGGTCGGCCTCGACCATCATCCGGCACAGCGCCTCGAGCGTGGTGCCGGCCTTCCAGCCGAGCTCGCGCTGGGCCTTGGACGGGTCGCCGACCAGCAGGTCGACCTCGGCCGGACGGTAGAACTTCGGCGATACCCGCACCAGCAGCTTGCCGGTCTCGGCGCAATGGCCGGTCTCGGCATCGCCCTGCCCACGCCATTCGAGATGGATGCCGGCGGCGCGGAAGGCCATCGCCACGAAGTCGCGCACGGTCTCGGTGCGGCGGGTGGCCAGCACGAAGGTATCCGGCGCCGGAGCCTGCAGGATGCGCCACATGCCGTCGACGTAGTCGCGCGCATAGCCCCAGTCGCGCCGGGCGTCCAGGTTGCCCAGCTCGAGCACGTCGAGCCGGTTGAGCACGATGCGGGCCACCGCATCGGTGATCTTGCGGGTGACGAATTCGCGCCCGCGCAGCGGCGACTCGTGGTTGAACAGGATGCCGGAGCTGGCGAAGATGCCGTAGGCCTCGCGGTAATTCACCGTCATCCAGTGCGCATACAGCTTGGCGGCACCGTAGGGGCTGCGCGGATAGAACGGCGTGTTCTCGGCCTGCGGCACGGCCTGCACCTTGCCGAACATTTCGGAGGTGGAGGCCTGATAGAAGCGCGCTTCCGGGTGCACGATGCGGATCGCTTCCAGCAGGTTGACCGCGCCGATGCCGGTGATGGCCGCGGTGGCGACCGGCTGGTCGAAGGACACGCCGACGAAACTCTGCGCCGCCAGGTTGTAGACTTCGTCGGGCCGGGTCGATTCGAGCAGGCGGATACTCGATGCCGGGTCGGTAAGGTCATACTCGGTTAGTTGCAGATTCGGGTGGCCGGCGATACCGAGTTCCTCGATGCGCCAGAAATTGACCGAACTCGAACGGCGGAAGGTGCCGGTCACGGCATACCCTTTTGCCAGCAGCAGTTCGGCCAGGTAGGCCCCGTCCTGACCGGTGATGCCGGTGACCAGCGCTTTTTTTGAGGTATGCATGTCGAGCCGATTCCAGGTGAGAAATCATGCAATACTTGCAATATTCGATATGCGTATTATCGGGGAAAAGCAGAGCTGACGGCCTGCGATCGGCTCATCCTTAGGAGTAGCTCAAGCTTTAGTCCGGTTGCATTAACTGCCGGGAACTTAATCGCCGTGAGCTGATCCATAAGGCGAAAAAAAACCGCGGGCCCGAAGACCCGCGGTTCCTTGTACGACCAAAGGGACGATCAGCGCTGCGACACCGCATCCACCACGCACAGCGCGGTCATGTTGACGATGCGGCGCACGGTCGCCGACGGCGTCAGGATGTGCACCGGACGCGCGCAGCCCAGCAGCACCGGACCGACCGCGATGCCGTTGCCGGCCGCCGTCTTGAGGATGTTGTAGGCGATGTTGGCCGACTCGATGTTCGGCATCACCAGCAGGTTGGCGTCGCCGGTCAGGGTCGACTGCGGCATGATCTTGGCGCGCAGCTTCGAGTCCAGCGCGGCGTCGCCGTGCATCTCGCCGTCGATTTCCAGGCCGGGCGCCTTCTGCTGCACCAGCGCCAGCGTCTCGCGCATCTTGCAGGCCGATTCGCTGTTCGAGGTGCCGAAGTTCGAGTGCGACAGCAGCGCCGCGCGCGGCGTGATGCCGAAGCGTTCCAGTTCCTCGGCCGCCATGATCGTGATCTCGGCCAGCTGCTCCGCGTTCGGGTTCTCGTTGACGTGGGTATCGACCATCGCCAGCTGGCGCTCCTGGGTGATGACCAGGTTCATCGCCGCATACACGTTGGCGCCGGCACGGCGGCCCAGCACCTTGTCGATGAATTCCAGGTGCGCCTGGGTGGTGCCGTAGGTGCCGCAGATCATGCCGTCGGCATCGCCCTTGTGGACCATCATGGCGCCGATCAGGGTATGGCGGCGGCGCATCGCCAGCTTGGCCATGTCCTGGGTCACGCCCTTGCGCATCACCATCTGGTGGTAGGTCTGCCAGTAGTCGCGGTAGCGCTCGTCGAAGTCGGGGTTGATGACGTCGAAATGCTCGCCCAGCTTCAGGCGCAGGCCGAACTTCACGATGCGCTGTTCCAGCACCGCCGGACGGCCGACCAGGATCGGGCGCGCCAGCTTCTCGTCGACCACCACCTGCACCGCGCGCAGCACGCGTTCGTCCTCGCCTTCGGCGTAGACGATGCGCTTGAGTTCCGGCGGCGTGGTCTTGGCGACCTGGAACATCGGCTTCATGAAGCTGCCGCTGCGGTACACGAACTGCTGCAGGCTCTCGGCGTAGGCGGCGAGGTCGGTGATCGGACGGGTGGCGACGCCGCCATCCATCGCGGCCTTGGCCACGGCCGGCGCGATATGGGTCAGCAGGCGCGGATCGAAAGGCATCGGGATCAGGTATTCCGGTCCGAACGACAGGTTCGTGATGCCGTAGGCCGAGGCCACGATGTCCGACTGCTCGGCGTGGGCCAGGTCGGCGATCGCGTGCACCACGGCGATTTCCATCTCGCGCGTGATGGTGGTCGCGCCGCAGTCCAGCGCGCCGCGGAACATGTAGGGGAAGCACAGCACGTTGTTGACCTGGTTCGGGTAGTCCGAACGGCCGGTCGCGATGATCGCGTCGCTGCGCACGGCCTTCGCGTCTTCCGGCAGGATTTCCGGATTCGGGTTGGCCAGCGCCAGGATCAGCGGGCTCGGTCCCATGCTGGCGACCATGTCCTGCTTCAGCACGCCGCCCGCGGACAAGCCGAGGAAGATGTCGGCGCCGGGGATGACTTCGGCCAGGGTGCGGTGCGGGGTGTCCTGGGCAAAGCGTTCCTTGTCCGGGTCCATCAGCTCGGTGCGGCCCTTGTAGACCACGCCGGCCAGGTCGGTGACGAAGATGTTTTCGAGCGGGAAGCCGAGGTCGACGATCAGTTCGAGGCAGGCCAGCGCCGCCGCGCCCGCGCCCGACACCACCAGCTTGCATTGCTTGAGGTCCTTGCCGACCACCTTCAGGCCGTTCAGGATGGCGGCGCCGACGATGATCGCGGTGCCGTGCTGGTCGTCGTGGAAGACCGGGATCTTCATGCGCTCGCGCAGCTGGCGCTCGATGTAGAAGCACTCGGGCGCCTTGATGTCTTCCAGGTTGACGCCGCCGAAGGTCGGCTCCAGCGCGGCAATGATGTCGATCAGCTTGTCCGGGTCGGTCTCGGCGATCTCGATGTCGAACACGTCGATGCCGGCAAACTTCTTGAACAGCACGCCTTTGCCTTCCATCACCGGCTTGGATGCCAGCGGGCCGATATTGCCCAGGCCGAGCACCGCGGTGCCGTTGGAAATGACGGCGACCAGGTTGCCGCGCGAGGTGTACTTGTAGGAGTTGGCCGGATCCTTGACGATTTCCTCGCAGGGCGCGGCGACGCCGGGCGAGTAGGCCAGGGCCAGGTCGCGCTGGTTCAGCACCGCCTTGGTCGGCGTGACGGCGATCTTGCCGGGGGTGGGAAACTGGTGATATTCGAGCGCTGCAGCCCGCAGTTGCTGGCGTAATTCTTCTTTCTTATCGATTGACGCATCCATGCTTCGCTGGCCTTCTTTGCTGACTGGGGGCTTACGATTTTAGCAGAGTGGTTCGGGGTGCCGTCTACGTATTTTTACCGACAGCCATGCGCCGTGCATGCGTGGCCTTGCCGGCGCCATCTTTTCAGCTGCGCGCGGCCTTCAGGAACAGGTCGTGCGCCGGTGCGAAGCCGCTGTGCAGGGCCAGGTAGGCCGCCCCCCACACCTTGGCGTCGGGTCCGGTTTCACCCGCCAGCACCTGCGGCGGCTGCACCCCGCGCCAGTCGTAGCGCCGCAGCGCCGCATCGACTTCGCGCAGCAGCGCGTCCAGCACCGGGCGCGCCACGACGCCATCGATGATGACGCCTTCCAGGTCGAGCACGCAGGCCGCGCCGCCGATGGCGAACGCGATCGCGTTCGCGGCGCGCGCGATCCAGGCGCGCGTGAGCGCCTCCCTGGGGGCCTGCAGCATGCAGGGGTCGGCCAGCGCCACCGGCGCCAGGCCGGCCTGCGCGCACATCTTTTCGAGCGTGACCAGCGACGCCTCCTCCAGCAGCTGGCCGGCCCCGGCGCGGCGCCCGGCCAGTCGGAGCGGCATCGATCCCACCGCGCCCGCATTGCCGTGGCGTCCGCCATGCGGCTGGCCGTCGATCACCAGGCCGCCGCCGACCAGCACGTCGATGAAGATGTACAGGTAGTTTTCCAGGGCGCGTCCGCGTCCGGCCACCAGTTCGGCGACGCAGGCCGCCGCGGTGTCCTTGGCAAATTCCACCGGCAAGGGCGTCATGGCCTGCAGGCGCGCGCGCATGTCGACGTGCGCCCAGGCATCGGCGCTGCCGGGCACCGCGCCCAGCAGCTCCTGCCAGCCTTCGAGCGTGAGCGGCGCGGCCAGGCCGATGCCGGCCAGGCGGCGCGCGCCCTCCTCGCCCAGGAAGGCATGGATGTCCTCGAGCTGGCGCGCGATCAGGGCAAACACCGCCTCCACGTCCGGCGCCGCATACGGCGTGCTGGCATGCCAGCGCTGCGCCCCGACGAAGTCGAGCAGCAGCATGTCCAGGCTGCGCCGTCCCAGCCGCACGCCCACGAAAAACGCGGCATCCGGACGCAGGGCGATCGGACGCGAGGGCTGGCCGACCTTGCCGCGCAGCGACTCCAGGCGCATCACCATCTCTTCCTTGAGCAGGCGGTCGACGATCACCGACACCGTTTGCGTGCTCAGATGGGTCAGGCGTGCCAGCTCGGCCTTGGGAAGCGGCCCATGCAGGCGCAGCGCCTGCAGTAGCACGCGCTCGTTGTGTTCGCGCATGCCGACCTGGTTCGATCCGAGCGTACGCGGACCGTCGCTGTCCGCATCCCTGCCACTGTTGCCTGGAATTTGAAAGTAGTACGACATTGCACGAATTTGAAAGAAGGTTGAACGAAGATCGCAACGGGCTACTGTACGCGAACTTGACTAAATAAATCAATTTGATTTATTATTTACCCTTCCCCGGCGCCGGCGAGGCAAGAACCACCGCTCTGACCGCACCGTGCCGCTTGTCCAAAAGCATGTAATGAGAAAGGGGCCGACATGCAATTCTCGATAGACCTGATGGGCTACGTGGCCGCGTTCTGCACCACCGCCGCCTTCATTCCGCAAGTACTGCTGGTATGGCGCCAGCGTTCCGCCAAGGGCATTTCCCTGGCGATGTACCTGTCCTTCTGCTTCGGTGTTTTCCTGTGGCTGTGCTACGGCATCATCATCCAGGCCTGGCCGCTGGCCATCAACAATGGCATCACGCTTGCACTCGCTTCCAGCGTGCTGGTCATGAAATGGCGCTTCGACCGCGTGCCTTCCGTAAGCAAGCGTGAGCAAACAAGGAATGTCCATGCGTGATACCGCCGATACAGCCCTGTCCGACGCCTTCCTGCGCCGGCCGCCGCGCGATACGCGTGCCACGCTGCCGCGCTACGACCGCAGCCGGATCAAGGCCGGCATCGCCCATATCGGCGTCGGGAATTTCCACCGCGTGCACCAGGCGCTCTACATCGAGCGCTGCCTGCACCTGCCCGGCCATGAAGACTGGGGCATCGTCGGCATCGGCCTGGGCGACAGTGCCTCGGCCCGCGCCAAGGCGGATGCCTACGCGCGCCAGGACGGCCTGTATTCGGTCACCGAATTCGCCGCCGACGGCACTGCCGCGACGCGCGTGGTCGGCGCCATGGTCGATTACCTGCATGCCCCGCGCGATCCCGGCGCCGTGCTCGACCTGCTGGCCAGCCCGGCGATCCGCATCGTGTCACTGACCATCACCGAAGGCGGCTACAACATCGACGAGACCAGCGGTGCGTTCCGTCTCGACGATCCCGACGTCGCCGCCGACCTCGCCGGCGCGCGGACCGGCGCGCTGCCGCGCACGGCATTCGGCCTGATCGTGGCTGCCCTGGCACTGCGCCGCGCGGCCGGCCTGCCCGCGTTCACCGTCCTGTCCTGCGACAATTTACGCAGCAACGGCGACACCGCGCGCCATGCCGTGCTGTCGTACGCCTACACGCTCGACACCGCGCTGGCGGCCTGGATCGACACCCACGCCGCCTTCCCGAACAGCATGGTCGACCGCATCGCGCCGGGCGTCTCGGACCAGCAGCGCAAGCGCGTCGCCGCCATCCTGCAGGCCGAGGATGCGCAACCGGCGGTGGCCGAACCCTTTACCCAATGGGTGCTGGAAGACCGCTTCAGCGCCGGCCGGCCCGACCTGGCGGCCGCCGGCGCCGTGTTCAGCGACGAAGTCCATGCCCACGAAGCCGTAAAAGGACGCATGCTGAATGCGTCGCACATGCTGCTGGCCTATCCGGCCCTGCAGTGCGGCTACCGCACGGTGTCCGAAGCGATGCACGACCCGCTGTTGCGGCGCCTGCTCGGCAGTTTCATGGAACGCGACGTGATCCCCTACCTGTCGCTGCCGCGCGGCGTTTCGGCCCACGCCTACAAGGAAACCCTGCTGAAGCGCTTCGCCAACCCGGCCGTGGCCGACCAGCTGCTGCGCATCGCCCACGACGGCGCCGCCAAGATCCCGGTGTTCCATTCGCAGACGATCGCGAACCTGCTGGCACAGGGCGCGGACGTGTCGCGCGCGGCCCTGCTGCTGGCCTGCTTCCGGCTGTACCTGATGGGACGCGACGGCAATGGCGCTCCGCTGGTGGTGAACGAACCCCACTTCGGCGAGGCCGACCGTGCATTGCTCGATCCGAACGATCCCCTGACGCTGCTCGACACCAGTCCGTTCGCGGCGCTGGCGCTGGGCGACCATCCCGGGTTTGTCGATGCCTACCTGCGCATCACGGACATGATCGACAGCGCCGGCATCCGCATCGCGCTGGCGGGCGTGCTGCCGTCCGGCTTCCGCACGGCGGCGTAAGGGAGCCGGCCCGATTACAATCGGGGCATGCTCTCCGAATTCGATCTCATCAAGCGGTACTTCCAGCGCGCCCGGCCGGCATCGGACCGGACCGTCCTCGGCATCGGCGACGACTGCGCCCTGCTGGCTCCCTCCCCCGGCAGGCTGCTGGCCGTCTCGTCCGACATGCTGGTCGAGGACCGCCACTTCTTTGCCGGCGCCGACCCGTTCCAGCTCGGTCACAAATCGCTGGCGGTGAACCTGTCCGACCTGGCGGCGATGGGCGCCGTGCCGCTCGGCTTCACGCTGGCGCTGGCGCTGCCGGCGGCCGACCCGGCCTGGCTCGACGGCTTTTCGCGCGGGCTGTTCGCGCTGGCCGACGCCCACGGCTGCGAGCTGGTCGGCGGCGACACCACCAAGGGGCCGCTCAACATCTGCATCACCATCTTCGGCGAACTGGCGCCCGGCCAGGCGCTGCGGCGCGATGCCGCCCGCATCGGCGACGACATCTGGATTTCCGGCACGCTGGGCGATGCGCGGCTGGCGCTGGCCGGCTGCCTCGGCGAGATCGCGCTGGATGCCGATGCCCAGGCGCTGGCGGCGACCCGCCTGCACGCGCCGACGCCGCGGGTGGCGCTGGGCCGGCTGCTGGCCGAAGGCCGGCTGGCGCATGCCGCGCTCGACATCTCGGACGGATTGGTGGGCGACCTCGGGCATATCCTGGCGGCCTCGAAGGTGGGCGCGCTGCTGGACGTGGATGCGCTGCCGGCGGGGCCGGTGCTGGCACGCCAGGCGCCCGGCTTGCGGCGGCGCTTCACCGCGGCCGGGGGCGACGATTACGAGCTGTGCTTCACGGCGCCGGCGGCCAACCGGGAGGCGATCATGGCCGCGGGCGCGCAGTGCGCGACGGCGGTGACGCGGGTCGGCCGGATCGAGGCCGGGCCCGGCTTGCGCCTGGCCGATGGCGATGGCGCGCCCCTGCGCATGCAGTTGCAGGGCTGGGACCATTTCAGCGATCGTTGAACGCGTGGACGGCAAAGCCGACTAGCCGTCCGCGTCCACCCTACGCCGCCTCGTTGTCGCGCGGCGTCTTGCGGTCGTCGTACGGACCGTGCGTCAGCCAGTATTCGCGGAACGCCAGCCGCACATTGTCGCGCAGCTCGGCATCGTGCCACGGCTTGGTATAAAAGCGGTAGATCGCGCCGCGGTTGATCGAGTCGAGCACGGTCTCGACGCCGGTGTCCCCCGACAGGATGATGCGGATCGTGTCCGGGTACATCTCCTTCACCTTGCTCAGGAACTCGGTGCCGTTCATCACCGGCATGCGCTGGTCGCACAGGATCACCTGCACCGGATGCATCGCCAGCAGGTCGAATGCCTCGGCCGGAGAAGCCGCCGTCAGCACCCGGTAGTTATCGCGCCGGAACAAGCGGTGCAGCGACTGCAGCACGTTGACGTCGTCGTCCACCACCAGCAGCGTCTGCATGTTGCGGTCGTCCGCCGCCGGACGGCTCGGCTGGGCGCGGTTGTCCAGCACCAGTTGCGCCAGCTCGGCAGGCGGCAGCGCGCGCGCAAAGTGGAAACCCTGGATCTCGTCGCAGCGGTGGCGCCGCAGCAGCGCCATCTGGGCGCGCGACTCCACCCCTTCCGCGATCACCTGCATGTGCAGGCTGTGCGCCATGCTGATGATGGCCAGCGCGATCGCTGCATCGTCCGGGTTGGTCGTGATGTCGCGCACGAAGGCGATGTCGATCTTCAGCTTGTCGATCGGGAAGCGCTTCAGGTAGGCCAGGCTCGAGTAGCCGGTGCCGAAATCATCGATCGCGATACGGATGCCCAGCGCCTTCAGGCTGCCCAGCACCTGGATCGTATGCTCGGCGTTGCTCATCAGCGCGCTTTCGGTCAGCTCCAGTTCGAGGAAGCCCGGATCGACGTCGTGGCGCGCCAGGGCGTCGCGGATGTCGCCTTCCAGGTCGCCCTCGACGAACTGGCGGCTAGAGACGTTGACCGCCACCCGCACGTCGCGCACGCCCTGCGCATTCCAGGCCGCGATCTGGCGGCAGGCCTCGTCGATGATCCAGGCGCCGACCCGCACCACCATGCCGGTGTCTTCCATGACCGGCACGAATTCGGCCGGGTAGACAAGGCCGAAGCCGGGACGGCGCCAGCGCAGCAGCGCCTCGACCCCGCTGATGCGGCCGGTGTTGAGGTCGAGCTTGGGCTGGTAATGCAGCTCGAACTGCGCGCCGTCCAGCGCGCCGCGCAGAGCCAGTTCGAGATCGAGCCGCGCCAGCACCTGCACGTTCATGCCGGACGTAAAGAAGCGGAAGCCGTCGCGGCCCGCTTCCTTGGCGCGCACCATGGCGACGTCGGCATACTTCAGCAGGGTGCCCGGATCGACGGCGTCGTCCGGGTACATCGCGATGCCGATGCTGGCGGTGAGCAGGGCCTGCTTGCCGTGCAGGTCGAAGGGCGTGCGCAGCACCTCGCGCACGTCGTTGGCCACCGCCACCGCTTCTTCGCCGTTCTGCTCGCGCGTCATGGTGAGGATGAGGGCAAACTCGTCGCCGCCGAGGCGGCCGACGCTGTCGCGCAGGCGGATGCTGCGCACCAGGCGGGTGCTGAACTGGCGCAGCAATTCGTCGCCCAGCGCCGGCCCCAATGAATCGTTGATGATCTTGAAGCGGTCGAGCGTGATGAACAGCACCGCGATGCGCCAGCTCTTGTCCTGCGCCAGCTCGATCGCGTCGCGCAGGGTCTGGAAGAACAGCGTGCGGTTGGGCAGGCCGGTCAGGCTGTCGTAGTTCGACATGTGCTTCAGGCGCTGGGCGGCGTGGATGCGCTCGCTGATGTCGCGTGCCACCGCGATCAGCATGCGCATGCCGTCCAGCTGCTGCAGCTTCCAGCTGATCTCGACCGGCACCGCGCCCTGCCCGTCCGAGCGCAGCAATTCGGTCTCGACGATGTCGTGCTCGCGCGGCGCCGAGGCCGGGTCGGCATAGCGCTCCAGCTGGGCCCGTTCGGCCAGGCCCAGCGCCACCGGTTCGATGCGCAGCAGCGCCTCGCGCGAAAAGCCGAGCATGCGGCAGGCGCCGTCGCTGACGTCGATCATCGACATGTGGTGGGCATCGACCAGGAAGATGGCGTCGGCGGTGGCGTCCATCGCGCCGCGGAAACGCTGCAGCTCGCCGGTGCGTTCGCGTACCTTGCGTTCCAGCCGCGCGCCGTGCTCGCGCGATTCGCGGTGCAGCAGGCGCACTTCAAGCAGGTTGCGGATGCGCGTCATGACCTCGACCGTGTCGAAGGGCTTGCCGATGAAGTCGCGCGCGCCGGCTTCCAGTGCCGCCAGCTTCTTGTCGGGTTCGGCCGTCACCACCAGCACCGGCAGCCACGACTCGAGCTCCATCGGCTTCAGCGCTTCCATCACCTGGAAGCCGTCCATGTGCGGCATCTGCAGGTCGAGGATGATCAGGTCGTAGCCGTGCTGCAGGTGCAGGGTCGCCACCTGGCGCGGGTCGGTGGTGCTCGACACCTGCTCGTAGCCGGTGGTCTTGAGCAGGAATTCGAGCAGTTGCACGTTGACCGGCTCATCGTCGACGATCAGGATGCGCGCGCGGCGTATGTCGGATTGCGAAATCATGAAACGGTCCTCGTCACATCGATGCGGGCGCGGCGCTGGGCCAGCACGCCGTCGATGGCCTCGTTGAATTTGCCGATCTCGATCGGTTTGGTCAGATAACGGTCAAACCCGGCGGCCAGGCCGCGCTCGACGTCGTGCGGCATGGCGTTGGCGGTCAGCGCGATCGCCGGAATGGCGCGCGTGGCCGGGTCGCGCCGCAGCTGTGCCAGCACCTCGAAACCGCTCATGCCGGGCAGGTTCAGGTCCATCAGGATCACCTCCGGAGGCTGGCTGCGCGCCAGCGACAGGCCGACATGGCCGTCCGGCGCCGACAGCAGGCGCAGGTCGGGGCGGAAGCGCACGATCTCCTGCACCAGCTTCAGGTTGGCCGGATTATCCTCGATATACAGCAGCAGGTGGGGCGCGCCGTCCGCCTGCGGCACCGCGGCCCCGGCCTCCGCGCCCCGCTGCAAGCCTTCCTCGGGCTGCGCCGGCGCCGGCGCGGCCGCCGGCTGCAGGCCCAGCTCGATCCAGAACACGCTGCCCACGCCCGGGCTGCTGGTGACGCCGATCTCGCCGCCCATCAGCTCGACCAGGCGGCGCGTGACGACCAGGCCGATGCCGGTGCCTTCCTGGGTACCGCCTTCCTGGCCCAGCCGGTTGAAGGGCTGGAACAGCGCAGCCACCTGGCCCGGCTCCAGGCCCATGCCGGTATCGCGCACCGACAGGCGCAGGCGCTGCGGCCCGGCCTCGAGACAGTCGAGCACCACCGCCCCGCCGTCCCGATTGTACTTGACTGCGTTGGACAACAGGTTCAATAGTACCTGCTTGAGGCGGGTACGGTCGGCGCGCAGCTGGACGTCGAGGCAGCCGTCCGGGAACAGCACGCGGATGCCGCGCTTCGATGCCAGCGGCTCGATCATGGTGCGGCATTCGGCCAGCATCTCGCCCAGCCCGACCGCTTCCATCGACAGCGTCAGCGCGCCCGCCTCGACCTTGGCCAGGTCGAGAATCTCGTTGATCAGGGTGAGCAGATGGCGCCCGGACTTCAGGATATGGTTCGAGAACTCCAGCTTCTGCTCCGGCGTGGTCGGCATCGCGTTCGAGGACAGGATCTGGGCAAAGCCGAGGATGGCGTTCAGCGGCGTGCGCAATTCATGGCTCATCGCCGACAAAAACGCCGACTTGGCCTGGTTGGCGGCGCGCGCTTCCTCGATCGCCAGCTCGAGTTCGGAATTGGCCAATTCCAGCTGCATGGTGCGCTCGTGCACGCGCCCCTCGAGCTCCTCGTTCAGGCGCATCACTTCCTGGCGCGCGCGGGCGCGTTCCTGGGCTTCGCGCGCGATTTCGCGGTTCGAACTTTCCAGCGCGCGGGTACGCAGCTCGATCTCGGCCAGCATCGCATTGAAGGAATCGACCAAGTCGGCCGCCTCGTCCTCGCTGATGCGCGGCGCGCGCCGCGAATAGTCGCGCGTCGCCACCACCTCGCGCGCGATGCTGGTGATGGCGTCGATCGGGGTGGTGATGGTGTGGCCGAGGCGGCGCACCAGCAGCCACGCGGTCAGCAGCGCCAGCAGGGTGACCAGGGCCGCGATCAACAGATAGTCGCGCATGCGCTCGACCAGCAGGTTTTCGGAACGCAGGTAGACGGTGCCGAGGACTTCACCGTGTTCCCGGATCGGCGTGTACAGCACCAGGTCGCCGCCCTCCTTGCCGCGGCCTTCCTTGCGCGGCGCCGGCGGGAACACGGCACGCTCGCCCGGCGCCACGTACCAGGCGAACAGGCTGCCCTGCTCGTCGTACAGCGCGGCGGCGCGCAGCGAAGGCCGGGTGCGCAGCAGCGCCAGGTTTTCGCGGGCCAGGCGCGGGTCGTCGAAGGCCAGCGCGGCCGAGGTCATGTGACCGACCAGCTCGGCCTGGGTCGCCATGTCGTTCTGCAGCGCACGCTGGTAGCTGCGCAGGTCGTAGGCCACCACGGTGCCGACCGACACCACCAGTGCGGCAAGCGTGGTCGACATCACGATCGTGACCAGCTTTTCGCGGATCGAGCGGCGCCGGAGCATGGGGGATGTCAATGCGGAACCAATGAGTGGTGAATGTGGAACAATGGTAGCGCGGACGAGGCCGGCCGACGAGCAGGATAGCAGCCCGGCCCGCGATAATGTCGCACGGCATGCCATGCAGATCGGGCAAGGCATGGCTTGCGGTTAATATTTTAGCGCCGTGCGCCGGCCAAGCGCGCTAGAATGAACCACGAATGCAGCGATGGAGAAATGACGTGACGAACGATATTCTTGACCTGGCCGCACGCGTCGGCCGCGCCCTCGAAGCCAAGGGCCTCCTGCTGGCAACCGCCGAGTCCTGCACCGGCGGCGGCGTGGCCCAGGCGATCACCGAGATCCCCGGCTCGACCGGCTGGTTCGAACGCGGCTTCGTGACCTATTCGAATGCCTCCAAGAGCGAGATGCTGGACGTGCCCGGCGCCCTGATCGCGCAGGTCGGCTCGGTCAGCGAGGAAGTCGCCGGCGCCATGGCCCAGGGCGCGGTCGCCAACAGCAATGCCGACATCGCCGTCTCGACCACCGGCATCGCCGGCCCCACCGGCGCGGTGCCCGGCAAGCCGGTCGGCACGGTCTGCTTCGGCTGGTCGAAGGGCGACACCACCCATACCGAACGCCTGGTGTTCCAGGGCGACCGCCAGGCGGTGCGCGAACAGACCGTGGCGCACGCGCTGGCGGGGCTGCTCAAGTTCATCGAGTAAGGGATGCCGGTTTTATCGGCTGCGGCTGCTGCGCTAACAATCTATGCGGTCGGCGACATCGCCCGCTGCGCCTACCCCGACCCGAAGTACTCGGCCGCGGCCGACACCGCCGCCACCGTCGCCGCCGGGCTGGCCGCCGATCCGCAATCGGTGGTGCTGACGCTGGGCGACCATACCTACCCGGTCGGCGCCGCCAAGGAATTCCGCGACTGCTACGCGCCGACCTGGGGCCGCTTCAAGGACCGCACCTGGCCGGCGCCCGGCAACCACGAGTACTACACGCCCAAGGCGGCGCCCTACTTCGCCTATTTCGGCGCGCGTGCGGGACGCGGCTACTACAGCCTCGACCTCGGCGGCTGGCACCTGATTTCGCTCGACAGCAACCTCGATCCGGTCAAGCAGGCGCCCGAGCACGCGGCCCAGCTGGCCTGGCTGCGCGCCGACCTGGCCGCGCACCCGGCGCGCTGCACGCTGGCCTTCTGGCACCATCCGCTGTACAGCTCCGGCGGCCACGGCAACGTCCCGGTCATGCGCGACGCCTGGGAGCTGCTGCAGCAGGCCGGCGCCGAGCTGGTGCTGTCCGGCCACGACCACGATTACGAACGCTTCGCGCCGCAGGACGCGCAGGGCCGCAAGGATGCGCGCGGCATGCGCCAGTTCGTGGTCGGCACCGGCGGCGCCTACCCGACGCCTTTCCTGCTGACCGTCAAGAACAGCGAGGTGCGCGACGCCAGCCGCACCGGCGTGCTGCGCCTGCGCCTGCGGCCTGACGGCTACGACTGGGAATTCGTCGAATCGGCCCGGGTCACCACGCTCGGCGTGCCGCCGCCGGACCGCGGCAGCGCATCCTGTCACTGAGCGTGTCACTGATTTGTCAATGAGTTGCCACCGACCGGAGCCGCCATGAAACCGCGCCTGCCTTGCCTCATCCCACTCCTGCTGGCCCTGGCCGCCCTGCCGGCGGCAGCGCAGGCGCCCCAGGCAGCGCCCACGCCCACCGATGCCACCCTGCCGCGCATCGCCTTCGACAAGACCGTGCTGCCCAACGGTCTCGAAGTGATCCTGGTCGAGGACCACCGCCTGCCCGTCGTCGCCGTCAACATCTGGTACCACGTCGGCCCGGCCAACGAGGCACCCGGCCTGACCGGCTTCGCCCACCTGTTCGAGCACATGATGTTCGCCGCCACCCGCCACATCCCGCGCGCCGAGGCCGACCGCCTGCTGGAAGGCGCCGGCGCCACCGACAGCAACGGCAGCACCGACTACGACCGCACCAATTACTTCGACACCGTGCCCTCGAACCAGCTCGAGCTGGCGCTGTGGGTGCATGCCGACCGCATGGGCTACCTGCTCGACGTGCTGGACCAGAGCGCGCTGTCGAACCAGCAGGACGTGGTGCGCAACGAGCGCCGCCAGAGCGTCGAGAACCGCCCCTACGGTATCGTCGAGGAAGCGATGAACCATGCGCTGTTCCCGCAGACCCACCCGTACTACGCCTCGGTGATCGGCTCGCACGCGGACATCCAGAGCGCGAAACTGAAGGATGTGCGCGATTTCTTCAAGCGCTACTATGGCCCCAACAACGCCGGCATCGTGATTGCCGGCGACATCGACAAGGCCAGGGCGCATGCGCTGGTGGCCAAATACTTCGGCAGCTTCAAGCGCAGCGCGCCGGTAGTGGCACCCAAGGTGACCACGCCGCCGATCACGCGCGAACGCCGCGTCACGGTGGCCGACCGCATCGAACTGCCGCGCGTGTACATGGCCTGGCTGACGCCGCCGGCCTACCAGCCGGGCGACGCCGAGCTGGCGGTCGCCGGCCAGATCCTGGCCGGCGGCAAGGCGGGACGCCTGTATAAAAGCCTGGTCTACGAACGCCAGATCGCGCAGGACGTGGCGGCTTCGCAGAATTCGTATGCGCTCACCTCGACCTTCCTGATCGACGCCACCGCGCGCCCCGGCATCGACGGCGCCCAGCTGGAAGGCGCGATCGATGCCGAACTGAAGGCGCTGCGCGATGTCGGGCCGTCCGACGCCGAAGTCGAGCGCGCCCGCAACACCATCGAGACGGCGATGCTGACCTCGATCGAAAAACTGGGCGGCGCCGGCCTCGCCAACCAGCTGAACCAGTACAACCAGTACACCGGCGACCCCGGCTACCTGACGCGCGACCTGGCACGCCTGCGCCGCGTCAGCGCGGCCGACGTGCGGCGCGTGGCCCAGGCCTGGCTGCAGCCGAATGCGCGCGTGGTGGTGACGGGCGTGCCGGGTACGCCGGACTTCGGGCCCGACGTCCCGACGCCCAAGCCCGCCGCAAAAGCCGCGAAGGCGAAAGCCGTCGCCGGCATCAACAAGGACGAAGCCTGGCGCCGCACGCCGCCCAAGGCCGGCCCGGCGCCCGCCTTCACGCTGCCGGGCAGCGAATCGTTCAAGCTGGCCAACGGCTTGACCGTCATCCACCACTACAACCCGGCACTGCCGCTGGTCGCGGCCGAGCTGGTGGTCAAGAGCGGCTCGGACGCCAATCCGGACGGCCACCCGGGCCTGGCCGGCTTTACCGCCCAGCTGCTGCAGGAAGGCACCGCGACCCGCAGCGCGCCGCGCATCGCCGACGAGATCGCGCAGCTGGGCGCCTTCCTCGGCAGCGACAGCACGGCGGACGCATCGACGGTGTCGCTGCTGTCGCTGCGCTCGACGTTTGGTGCGGCCCTCGACGTGATGGCCGACGTGGTCCAGCACCCGGCCTTTCCGACCGCCGAAGTGGAACGCCAGCGCGCGGCGCGCCTGGGCGAACTGACGCGCCAGCGCGACGACCCGGCGCGGGTGGCGGCGGTGGCGGCAGCGGGCGCGCTGTACGGCCCGCGCCACCCCTACGGCTACGGCCAGCTCGGCACCGAAGCGGCGATCCGCGCCACCACCCGCGACGACCTGGCCGGCTTCTGGCGCCGCCATTACGTGCCCTCCAACGCGGCGCTGATCGTCTCGGGCGCGGTCACGCGCGAGGAGCTGCAGGCCCTGGCGTCCGCCCGCTTCGGCGCCTGGCCGCGCGCCGCCGCCACGCCGCCCGATACCGGCCAGCCTGGCGGCAGCAAGGTGCGCCTGGTCATCGTCGACAAGCCGGGCGCGCCGCAGACCGCGCTGCGCGTCACCCTGCTTGCCGCCAGCCGCAAAACGCCGGACTATCCGGCCCTGCAGGTCATGAACGCGGCGCTGGGTGGCCTGTTTTCGAGCCGCATCAACCTCAACCTGCGCGAAGACAAGGGCTACAGCTACGGCGTGTTCTCGGGCTTGCGCTACAGCCGCACCCCGGGCCCGCTCACGATCGCCGGCAGCGTGCGCACCGACGTCACCGGCGCCTCGGTAGCGGAAATCTTCAAGGAAGTGCGCGGCGTGCGCGAACAGCCGCTGCCGGCCGCCGAACTGGCCGGTGCGCGCGACGCGCAGGTGTATTCGCTGCCGGGCCAGTTCGAAACCAACAGCGGCATCGGCGCCAGCCTGGCCGAAACCTATGTGTTCGACCTGCCGGCCGACTACTGGCGCAGCCTGCCCGACCAGTTCCGTGGGGTGACGGCGGCGCAGGTGCAGGCGGTGGCCGATAAATACCTGCGTCTCGACCAGATGAAAGTGATCGGGGTGGGTGACCGGAACAAGATCCTGCCGCAGCTGCAGCCGCTGGGCCTGGGCGAACCCGAATTGCGCAATGCGGATGGGCAGCTGCCTTGATGAGGATACCCATGCGACCCATGGCGCTGGTGTCGTGCCTGTTTTCCGTACTGGCTTTCTGCGTGTGCGCCTCGGCCGGCACACGAGCATCGCCTGACGTTCATATCACCCTTGGCTACAACCCGAAAGTGAAACTCCAGCACGTGTTACCGGCATTCGACGGCATGCTGCTGGGATTCGACGGCGGCGAATGGGGCGGCGGGCTGATCTTCCTGGACCAGGGCGGCGGCATCACCCAAATGTCCGACCATAATATCCGGGGCATCCTCAGGCTCGAACAACGCGTGTTCGTATTTACCGGCCTCTCCCACATGGGCATCAACCGGGGTGCCGTCTTGGAGATCAGCCGGGATGCCAATCGACTCCCCGCCATGCGGCAGTTGGTCGATCTGCAGGCGGCGCCCTCGTCGATTACGCGGCTGGACGACGACAGCGCCCTTTTCGAGGTGTTCACCGGCAGGTTCCAGGACGATCGCCGGGTCTACCAGTGCAAGCGCTTTGCCCACGGCGTCGTTTCGAACAGCGATGCCTGCAAGGCGAATCCGGTCCACTGACGCGCGTCCCGCATTACATTCCAGTAAGGCTGCCAGATAAGGCTTGCACGATGCCGCCCGTCACGCTTAACATGTGAACACTTCTTCAAACGTTAAGCATGAGCCTTCCACACGACACCGACAACGCGGTCGACGAACTCGCCGACCTGTTCCACCTGCTGGGCGACCCGACCCGCCTGCGTATCGTGCTCGCCTGCCTGGCGCAGCCGACCGCCGTGGGCGACATCGCCGGCACTCTGAACCTGTCCAGCTCGCTGGTCAGCCACCATTTGCGCCTGTTGCGCGCCGCCCGCATCGTCAAGGCCGAGCGCCAGGGCAAGCAGGTCTTTTATGCGGCCGCCGATGCCCACATTAGCGGCCTGCTCGCCAACATGTTCGAACACATCGCAGAACCCACAGGACCCGACGCATGAGCCAACACCACAATCACAGCCATCACCACGATCATGGCCACGCGCATGGCCTTAGTCTTGGCCACCACCACAACCACACGCCCCCGGCCGACGCCGGCCGCGCCTTCGTGCTGGCGATCGGCCTGAACGCCGCCTTCGTCGCGATCGAATTCTTCTACGGCTTCATCGCCAACTCGACCGCCCTGATGGCCGACGCCGGCCACAACCTGTCCGACGTGCTCGGACTGGTGCTGGCCTGGGGCGCCGCGCTGCTGACCAAGAGCGCGCCGACGCACCGCTTCACCTACGGCCTGCGCGGCAGCTCGATTTTGGCGGCCCTGCTCAACGCCCTGCTGCTGATGGTGGCCTGCGGCGCGATCGCCTGGGAAGCCGTGCTGCGCTTCGCCCACCCCGAACCGGTGGCCGGCACCACGGTGTCGATCGTGGCCGGCATCGGCGTGCTGGTCAACGGCTTTTCGGCCTGGCTGTTCATGTCCGGCAGCAAGGACGACATCAACGTGCGCGGCGCCTACCTGCACATGGCGGCCGATGCCGCGCTGTCGCTGGGCGTGGTGGTGGCGGGCCTGGTGGTGATGTACACCGGCTGGGCCTGGCTCGACCCGGCGGTCAGCCTGGTGATCGTGGTCATCATCGTGGCCGGCACCTGGTCGCTGATGAAGGAATCGGTGCAGTTGGCGCTGGCGGGCGTGCCGGCCAACGTCGATGCCGGCAAGGTCAACGCCTTCCTGGCGGCGCAACCGGGCGTGACCGAGGTGCACGACGTCCACATCTGGGCGATGAGCACCACCGAGACGGCGCTGACGGCGCACCTGGTGATGCCGGGCGGGTATCCGGGCGACGCGACGATCGACGGCATCGTCGCGCATCTGCGCGAGGACTTTTCGATCCATCACTGCACGCTGCAGATCGAGCAGGGGACGACCAGGCATGCAGGGTGTGCGCTGCGCGGGACGCATGACGATCATGACCATGACCATGATCACGATCATGCTCACGCCCACTAATTAATACGGTAAATGCCGCGTTACGGGTAGGGTGGACGGGTTTCCCGTCCACGCGTTCAGGCAACGTATGACTATCGTAACGAGGCTGTTCGATGCCTGTTGAACGCGTGGACGGCACAGCCGTCCACCCTACCCTAACGCAAACGTCGCGTGTTAGCCTGCCAGGTGGGCAAACAAGGCGGTACTCAGGTAGCGCTCCCCGAACGACGGAATGATCGTGACGATCACCTTGCCCGCATTTTCCGGCCGTTTGGCCACCTCGACGGCCGCCCACAGCGCCGCGCCGGACGAGATGCCGACCAGCAGCCCCTCCTCGCGTGCCGCCGCGCGCGCGGTCTCGAAGGCGGCGTCGTTGCTCACCGCGATGACTTCGTCGTAGGCGTGGGTGTTCAGGACCTGCGGTACGAAACCGGCGCCGATACCCTGGATCGGGTGCGGGCCCTTGGTACCCTTGGACAGCATCGGCGACGCTTCCGGCTCGACCGCAACGACGCGGAAGCCGGGCTTGCGCGCCTTGATCACGTCGGCCACGCCGGTGATGGTGCCGCCGGTGCCGACGCCGGCCACCAGGATATCGACCTTGCCGTCGGTGTCGCGCCAGATTTCCTCGGCGGTGGTGCGGCGGTGCACCTCGGGGTTAGCGGGATTGTTGAACTGCTGCGGCATGAAGCAGTCGGGATCGGCCGCCACGATTTCCTCGGCGCGGCGGATCGCGCCCAGCATGCCTTCGGGACCGGGCGTCAGCACCAGTTCGGCACCATAGGCACGCAGCAGCATGCGCCGCTCCTTGCTCATGGTTTCCGGCATGACGAGGCGACAGCGGTAGCCGCGCGCCGCGCACACCATGGCCAGGGCGATGCCGGTATTGCCGCTGGTCGGTTCGACGATGATGGTGTCCGGGCCGATCTTGCCGGCCTGCTCGGCCGCCTCGATCATGGCCCAGCCGATCCGGTCCTTGACGCTGTGCGCCGGATTGTAGAACTCGAGCTTGGCCAATATATCGGCAACTGCATCAGCGCCGGCCCCCCGGCCGAGGCGCCGAATCCTTACCAGCGGGGTATTGCCGATCAATTCAGTGACGTCATTTGCAATGCGCATACACCTACCTCCCCACCAGTAATGATTAGACTTATTTGACGTCGAGCAGTTCCACGTCGAAGATCAGGTCGGTATCCGGCGGAATCGAGCCGCCCGGCGCGCCACGCTTGCCGTAGGCCAGGTCGCTCGGGATGATCAGGGTGCGCTTGCCACCGACCTTCATGCCGACCACGCCCTGGTCCCAGCCCTTGATGACCTGGCGCGCGCCGACCTGGAATTCCAGCGGGGTACGGCCCGGATTGAGCGAGGAGTCGAACTTGCGGCCGCGCTGCTTGGCGGCCAGCGGACGGTAGAACCAGCCGGTGTAGTTGACCACCGCGGTGTTGCCGGCCACGAGTTCCTTGCCGGTACCGACCTTGACGTCGGTGCTCTGGATTTGCGGGCCCTGCTCGGCCGGCGTGTCGGTGGTCTGCTGGGTGCTGCCCGGGGTGGCGGCAGCCGCCTGGCCGGCGGCGGATGCGGTCGAGTCCTGGGCGCTGGCGGCCGCGGCCGCCAGGAACAGGCTCAGGAAAGCGATACGATGCGTGATACGGCGGATCATGGTGCCTCTTTCATGGATCAGTGAAAAACCGATCCTATGATAACAAGGCCTCTTCGAGTTGCCCAGCATCGCCCGTCTCGACAACGGCAGGCGCCGGTGCCGGCGCGGCGACAGGCGTCGGCGCGGCCGCGTTCGCCTCTTCAGCCATCTTGCGCAGCATGTGGCCGGCCGCCACCATGCCGAAGGTCGCGGTCACGACCATGCTCGAACCGAAGCCGGCGCAGTTCAGGCCGGTGATGCTGTTCGGATCGATCGCACAGGCATCGCCCGCTTCCGGGTAGCGCAGCGGTTCCATCGAGAACACGGCGTCGATGTGGTACTTGTTCTTTTCGCCCTTGGCGAAACCGTAGCGCGCACGCAAAACCTTCTTCACTTTTTTCAGCAGCGGTTCCTGCTCGGTACGGGCCAGGTCGCGTACCTCGATCTTGGTCGGATCGATCTGGCCGCCGGCGCCGCCGATCACGACCAGCGGAATCGCGTGTTCGCTGCAATACGCGATCAGCGCGGCCTTGGCCTTGACGCTGTCGATCGCGTCGACCACGTAGTCGAAACGCGACGTATCGGCGCGCGTACTGCCGATCATCTGCGGAATGTTGTCCGGATCGATGAAATCCTCGACCAGCTCGACTTCGCAATACGGATTGATCAGGGCGATACGCTGCTTCAGCGCCTCGATCTTGGGCATACCGACCGTGGTCGACAGCGCCTGGATCTGGCGGTTGATGTTCGATTCGGCCACGTTGTCGAGGTCGATCAGGGTCAGGCGGCCGACCGCGCTGCGCGCCAGCGCCTCGACGATCCAGGAGCCGACGCCGCCGACGCCGACCACGCAAACGTGCGCCGCACGGAAGCGTTCCAGTGCACGCTCGCCATACAGACGGGCAATGCCGCCGAAGCGGCGACCAAAGTCGACCTCGTCTTCGAAAGTCGATTCGATGAAGGAAGTGGTAGTGGATGTCATAGCCCGCCATTTTACCGGACGAGAGCGCGCTCCTTGCTCTAAAATAACTTTCAGTCAATCAAATTTCCGCGACATATTCTCGTGTCCGCAACGGCCACCATGACCCAGCTCCATCCCGACCCCGCTCCCGATTTCGACCAGCCGGTTGCCGTCCTCAAGCATTGCCACGGACGCATCCGCAAGCAGCTGTCGACCCTGGAAAAACTGCTCACGCATCTGCCGCTGTCTCAAGCTGAAACCGGTGGCGCCGACCAACAGGCACGCCAAGCCGCGCAGGCGGTGCTGAAGTACTTCGAAAAGGCCGCCCACCTGCACCACGACGACGAGGAACAGGACCTGATCCCGATGCTGCGCGCGGTGGCGCAGGGCGAGGACGCCGCCACGCTGCAGGCGCTGGCGCCGACCATCCTGCAGGACCACAAGGACATGGACGCCATGTGGCAGGACCTGCACGAACAACTCACCGCGATCGCCGACGGCAGCGGCACGCAGCTGTCGGCCAGCACCGTGCAGCGCTTCAGCCAGCGCTACCTGAGCCACATGGAGCGCGAGGAAAGCACGATGGCGCCGATGGCCGTGCGCCTGTTCAGCCCGGAACAGATGGCGCAGCTGGGCCAGGCCATGCGCCGGCGCCGCAACATCGAACCGAGCGGCAGTGAATCCGCCGGCGCCAATGCGGCCACCGCCTCGGCCTGCGAACCGGCAGCGAAAGCCATCGGCGAGCGCGTGGCCGACCTGCGCAAGGATTACGGCCAGGCCAGCCTCGACGAGAACGGCGTGGATGCCGATCCCATCCTGCAATTCACGCGCTGGTTCGAGGAAGCGCTGAAGGCCGAAGTGAACGAGCCGAACGCGATGAGCGTGGCGACCGTCGGTGCCGATGGGCGGCCGAGTTCGCGCATCGTGCTGGTCAAGCAGTTCGACGCGCGCGGGTTCACCTGGTACACGAACTACGACAGCCAGAAAGGCAGGGAGCTGGCCGGCAAACCTTTTGCATGTCTGTTATTCTTTTGGAGTGAACTTGAACGGCAGGTACGGATCGAAGGAACTGTCGAGCACACCACTGCCGAGGAAAGCGACAAATATTTCAATAGCCGGCCATTGAAGAGCCGGTTGTCGGCGATTGCGTCGGAACAAAGCGCGCCAATTGCCAGCCGCGCCGCACTCGAGCACAACTACGAGGAGACGGCGCGCCAGTATGGCGAAGCGCCGCCACGGCCATCCAACTGGGGCGGGTTTCGATTGGTGCCGGAACGGATCGAGTTCTGGCAGGGGCGGCGTTCACGCTTCCACGACCGCATCGTGTACACGCGGCAGGAAGATGGCAGCTGGACGCGGCAACGATTGCAACCGTAAGCCGGCCCTGACCCAAGCACATGGCCGGCGCAGCCGGAGGAATGTGCGTGTTCGACCAGATCAAGTTATCCGCCTGGACCCGAGGCGTCCGTGAAAAGTTCAACCTGCCCTTGCGCGTGGAGTTATGGAATGGGGACCATATCGACCTCTCGCCCGACAACCCGCCGCGCGTAAAGATCCGCGTCCCCAGCCCGGGCGGGCTGCGCTACCTGCTCTCGCCCTCGCTCGACCGCCTGGGCGAAGCCTACGTCGAGGGTGCGCTCGAGATCGAAGGGCGTGCGGCCGACATGATCCAGGTCGGCAACGCACTGGCCGAATCGACCGGCAAGCCGGCGCGCGCGTCCAACCGCGTGGCCAGCGCCGCGCTGCGCCGGATGTCATCTTTTGCTTCGCCGCATACGCGTGAAAACGATGCGCAAGCGATCCGCTACCACTACGACGTTTCCAACGAGTTCTACAGCCAGTTCCTCGATCCGGCCATGGTGTATTCCTGCGCCTACTTCGAAAACGGCGACGAGGACCTGGCCACGGCCCAGGTCAAGAAGATCGACCACATCCTCACCAAGATCGGCGTGCAGCCTGGCCATACCCTGCTCGACATCGGCTGCGGCTGGGGCGCCCTGGTGATCCGCGCGGCGCAGAAGTTCGGCGCCCGCTGCGTCGGCGTCACGCTGTCGGAAAAACAGTTCGAACTGGCGCGCGAACGGGTGGCGCAGGCGGGGCTGCAGGACCGCATCGAGATCCGGTTGCAGGATTACCGCGACGTCGGTGGCGAGTTCGACCGCATCACCAGCGTCGGCATGTTCGAGCACGTCGGCGTGCAGCACCTGGCGGACTACTTCGGCCACGTCAACAAGCTGCTGGCGCCGGGCGGTGTGGTGATGAACCACGGCATCACGACCAGCGACATCGAACAGCGCTCCAGTCCCTACGGCGGTGGCGACTTCATCGACAAATACGTGTTCCCGCACGGCGAACTGGCCCACCTCTCGACCGTGATCCGCACCATGCAGGAAGGCGGCCTCGAAGTGCGCGACGTGGAAAACCTGCGCCGCCACTACGCCCGCACCTGCGCGCTGTGGGCCGAGAATTTCGAGCGCAACGCCGAACGCATCCGCCAGACCGCGGAACCGAAGACCTTCCGCATCTGGCACGTCTACCTGGCCGGCTGCGCGTATGCGTTTGCGCACGACTGGATCAGCTTGTACCAGATCGTGTGCGGCAAGGCGGGACAGGATCCGGCGCAGATGCCGTGGTCGCGGCGTTACATGTACCAATAAACCGCGGTTGCTGAAACCCGCAAGCGTTAAACGTCGTCCCCCAACAGGCGGGACGACGTGGCTACCTTCTTATTTCAACCGCGCCGTGAACATCGTCCGGAACTTCGCCACCTTCGGCGCCACCACGAACGCGCAATAGCCCTGCAGCGGATGCTGGGCAAAATAATTCTGGTGGTAGTCCTCGGCCTTGTACCACTGCTGCTGCGGCAACAGCTGGGTCACGAGCGGCGCGTCCCACACCGCCGCCATCTCGGCCATCACCTGGCGCGCCGTCGCTTCCTGCTCCGGTGAGGTCGTGAAGATCACCGAGCGGTACTGGGGCCCGACGTCGTTGCCCTGGCGGTTCAGTGTGGTCGGGTCGTGGATCGTGAAGAAGATTTGCAGGATGTCACGGTAGCTGATCACGCTCGGATCGAATTCCAGGCGAATCACTTCCGCATGGCCGGTGGTGCCGGCGCACACCTGTTCATACGTGGGATGCGGGACGTCGCCGCCCATGTAGCCGGACTCGACACGCGTCACGCCGCGCGCTTCCAGGTACACCGCTTCGGTGCACCAGAAACAGCCGCCGCCCAGGATGGCCACTTCAGGGGCTGACTCTTGGCTCATACAAACTCCTCGACAACGATGGGGTTTTCAGGGTCTCACTGTAATCGAAACTATAACCCCGTGGAGGCTGTCCATGAAGCCGGCCCCGAGAGAAGCGTGTCAGAGTGCTATTGGTGGCATAATGCACAAATGAACACCAGCTCCCCCCGCGCCGCCGAGCGCGGCTTCGATTCCGCGCAGTTTCGCCAGGCCCTGTCCCAGTTCGCCACGGGCGTCACCGTGATCACGACGCGCCTGGCCGACGGCAGCTACCGCGGCCTGACCGCCAGTTCCTTCAATTCGGTGTCGCTGGAGCCGCCGCTGGTGCTGTGGAGCCTGTCGAATGGGGCCAACAGCCTGCCCATCTTCAGCGGCAACTCGCACTACGTGATCAACGTGCTGTCGGCCGGCCAGGAAGAGCTGGCGCGCCTGTTTTCCCGCCGCGGCACCGATCCCTTCGACAGCGCCGAGTTCGAACTGTCGCGCACCGGCCAGCCGATATTAAAAGGTGTCAGCGCCTGGTTCGAATGCCACAACCGCAGCCGCTACCCGGAAGGCGACCACGTGATCTTCGTCGGCGAAGTCGAGGATTGCGCGGTGCAGCCGCAGCCGGCGCTGATCTTCCATGGCGGAAAATTCGGCAGTACTTAAGTTCACACTGAGAATCGGGGTCAGAGCCCAAGCCCGAAAACCGGGCTCTGACCCCTGTGCTGAAAAACGAAAATGCCTGTCGCAGTTTGACAAGCACCCTCCCGTCCAGATTTCTATAATGACCAGGCACCGCGGCGGCGCAGACCGCCCACCGATCATTCAAGCATCTTCTGAGACAGGATAGTCATGACCCGTTCCGATTCGCCCCGCAAGGCCCAGTTCCACTGGGATGACCCGCTGCTGCTGAACCAACAGCTGAACGACGAGGAACGCATGGTGCGCGACGCCGCCGCGGCCTACTGCCAGGACAAGCTGCAGCCGCGCATCCTGGAAGCCTTCCGCCACGAAGCCATGGACACGTCGATCTTCCGCGAGATGGGAGAGCTGGGCCTGCTCGGCCCGACCATCCCCGAGCAGTACGGCGGCCCCGGCCTGGATTACGTCAGCTACGGCCTGATCGCGCGCGAAGTCGAGCGCGTCGATTCCGGCTACCGCTCGATGATGAGTGTGCAATCCTCGCTGGTGATGGTGCCGATCTACGAATTCGGCAACGAAGCGACCAAGCAGAAATACCTGCCGAAACTGGCCACCGGCGAATGGATCGGCTGCTTTGGCCTGACCGAGCCGAACCACGGTTCCGATCCGGGTTCGATGGTCACGCGCGCGCGCAAGGTCGAGGGCGGCTATTCGCTGAGCGGTTCCAAGATGTGGATCACCAACTCCCCGGTGGCCGACGTGTTCGTGGTCTGGGCCAAGGACGACGAGGGCGCGATCCGCGGCTTCGTGCTCGAGAAAGGTTTCAAGGGCTTGTCGGCGCCGGCCATCCACGGCAAGTTCGGCCTGCGCGCTTCCATCACCGGCGAAATCGTCATGGACGAGGTGTTCTGCCCCGAGGAAAATGCCTTCCCGGACGTACGTGGCCTCAAGGGTCCATTTACCTGCCTGAACTCGGCCCGCTACGGCATCGCCTGGGGCGCGCTCGGCGCCGCGGAAGCCTGCTGGCACACCGCGCGCCAGTACGTCATCGACCGCCAGCAGTTCGGCAAGCCGCTCGCCGCCAACCAGCTGGTACAGAAGAAGCTGGCCGACATGCAGACCGAAATCACGCTCGGCCTGCAGGGCTGCCTGCGCCTGGGCCGCATGAAGGACGAAGGCACGGCGGCCGTGGAAATCACGTCGATCATGAAGCGCAACTCTTGCGGCAAGGCGCTGGACGTGGCACGCCTGGCGCGCGACATGCTGGGCGGGAACGGCATCTCGGACGAGTTCGGCATCATCCGCCACATGGTCAACCTGGAAGTGGTGAATACCTATGAAGGCACGCACGACATCCACGCGCTGATCCTGGGCCGGGCGCAGACGGGGATCGCGGCGTTCTGATTGCGGTCTTCTTCAGCCCATGAAAAAACCCGCCGAAGCGGGTTTTTTCATGACTACCTTAGAGGCGCAAGAGCGACCTCAGAACTTGTAGCCCACCGACAGGATGAACGAGTCCGGATCCAGCTTCATGTGCTGGGTCTGGTTGGTCGAGAAATGCACGTCGGTACGCAGCTTGGTCTTGATGTACGACGCGTTCAGGAACCACTTCTCGTTGACGTTGAACTGGGCGCCGATCTGGCCCGACACGGTCAACTTGTCGTCGATCTTGAAGGTGGTCGCCACGCCGCCGCCCGGATTGGTCAGTGCGGTCATGCGGAAGGAACCGGTTTCCTTCTGGAACATGGCGTAGGTGACACCCAGGCCGACGTACGGACGGAAACGCGCGTTCGGCTCGAAGAAGCGGTATTGCAGCAGGGCGACAGCCGGCAGTGCCTCGACCGAACCCAGCTCGCCGCCTGCAGCAATTGCGCCGGCACCATAGATCTTGTGCTTGTACGGGGTACCGACGGCGGTCTCGATCGAGATGTTGTCGGTCAGGCCGTAGGTGATGACGGCGACCGGCTGGGTGTCCTTGCCGACGTCGCCGATCGAATTCGGCAAGGCCGGTGCCGAGATGGCACCGCTTGTGACATCCGGCTTGATCTGGTTGGCGCCGAGCGACACGGTAAACTGGCCCTTCGATTGCGCCGCGGCGCTACCGGCCAGGGCCAGGGCGCCCGCAGCGACCAGCAGTTTCACGACGTTGGTACGAATTTTCATGGAATCTCCTGTTTCTTATGAAGTACGGCCCGCCCACCGGACGGGCCTGTCGTGAATCAGATCCAGCCCTTGCCGCTCATCTGCAGCAGGATGTAGCGCGCGATCAGGGCGTACTCGAACGGGGTCGGGTGCACGCCGTCGGCGAACATGTAGTGGCTGACGTCGCCACTGATCAGGTTGTTCTTGGTGCAGACCAGCGAAGAACTCAGCGGATTCTTGGTGAGGTCGTTCACGACGCAAGCCGTATCCTTGGTGTTGGTCAGGCCGTACGGGGCTGGGTTGACGGCCTGGTCATGGCTGACGGTGGCCAGGTCGACGTACAGGATCTTGGCGTCGTCGCCGAGGCCGGCCTTCAGCTGGGCATTGAAGGTCGAGACCATGGTGGCGACCAGCTTCTGGGTGTCGGCCGACTGTACCAGCACCGATGGCGCGATCGAGACGTCCGGCAGGTTGTTCACGACCACGTAGTTGGCGCCCTTGGCGACGATCTGGTTCTTGACCAGGACAGCCAGTTCGGCGCCGGCAGTGCCCAGGGCCGTGACCACTTCCGCGCTGTGGTCGGACGAGTATTTCAGTCCGGCAGCGGTGGCGGCAGCGCCGGCGGTCGCGCCGATGGTGGCCGCATTGGCGACGGCAGTGGTATTGCCCAGTTGCGCGGCGGCCGTGATCGCAGCGGTGATGATGGTCTGTGCGGTACTGGTGCTCTTGGCAGCTTCGGCGCGTGCCGCAGCCGTGATGGCGGTTGCGCCATTGGCCGAAGGCGTGTTCGGGGCCAGTTGCGTGACCAGGCTGGTAATCAGCGCGGTGCCGCCGGCGGTGGTAGCACCCGCCGACAGCTCGCCAAGCTGTTCCAGCACATCGTTACCGCCGGCCGTCACGATGACCAGTTCGGTGCCGCTGAACTTGCCACCGGCCTTGGCCAGGTGATTGGCGATCTGGGTCACGACAGGCACGGTCGTAGCGCCCAGCACCACGGACGCGTTAGCCGCCGCGAGCGCGCGGTTGCCCGGGCCGATCGGATTGGTCACGCGGGCGCCGCCTTGGGCGTAGTTGAAGCAATTTGCGTTCATCACGATCGGCACCGAGAAATTCAGCGCCGGATTGGTCGACGACGTGCCCTGCAGGCCAGTCTGGGCGGCGCACGGCGCCGGCAAGCCGAGCTGGGCAGCGATCACGGCGGTGAAGTTCTTGCCAGTCAGCTCCGGATTGACCGACTTGATATCGCCATTGATGGTGTACTGCCCGCCACCCTGTGCCGCGACACCGCCGACAGCATAAGAGCCGACGTCGGACAGGCTGTCGCCGAACGCGACCTGCTGGCTGAACTTGGTCTTCGGTGTCTGGTCGCCGGCGCGCGGATCGGTGCCGCCACAGGCGGTGAGGGCGGCTGCGGTCAGCAGCGCGAGCGCAAATGAGGTCTTACGCATTTTGTCTCCTAAGTTGATTTTTTCTCTAAAACGAACGCCCGTGCTATTCGTATTTCAATAACTATGCCAGTGTTCAGACCGGTTGTATAGAAAAATGGTTTCCCGGTCGTACATGAGATACAACAACAAACCGCAGGCCGTTAGCGATCACTCCGGCAGCGCCGGCGATTATATCAACGCGGCTGGGCTTGCGATATCGAATCTTGCTTTGTGTCATCGCGCGAGTTGCGCCTGGAAATAATCGCGGGTGGCGGCCATGCAGAACGGCGCCACCAGCCCGGCGTGGTAGCTCGAATCGACCGAACTGCTGCCGGACGCCGCGCGCAGGATGGCCTTGGCTGCGACGAAGCCGGCTTTCGCCGTGCGGAAGGGGTCGTTCAGGCCTGGCGTGTCGTCGATGTCGAGCTCGGTAACCTTGCTGCCGCGGGCCTGGAAGTAGGCACTCGCACTCGTCGTGTTGAAGTAAGGAACGGTTGGGTCGCCGTGGCCGCCGCACAACAACGTCGGCGCCGCCGGCGTGTAGCTGCGCAGGTCGTTCCGTACCAGCCATTTGCGCAGCAGGTGCTGCGGCGCGCAGGCCAGCGGCGTGGCGCTGCCGCTCTCGCACGGATGGGCGGCGAGGTCGGCCAGGTAGCCGGCGCGGTAGTCGCTGCGGATCAGGTTGTTCGCGCCGAAATACCCGGTGTAGCCGGCGGCCTGCGGCAGCGAGTCGGCGGCGAACAGCGCGCTGGCCGGCAGCTTGCCCTGGCTGACCAGGTCGCTGCTACCGAGCGTGCCCGGCACCAGGTCGGTAATCGTGCCGGCATATTGCGATTCGTAGATGTCGGCCGGCGTGCGGTACAGTGCGGCGCTGGCATGCTGGCCGGCGTTGATGATCATCGGCACGATCACGGTGGCGCCGTTGCGCGGCGCACCGCCGAACAGCTCGTCGCCGAAGCGGCTGAGCGCATACGGGCCGGACATGCCGGACGCCGCCGTCAGCGTGAATTCGCCGCCGCCCTGCTCCTGCATCGCGCGCTGGGTCGCCAGCGCCACGTAGCCGCCCTGCGAGTAACCGCTCACCAGCAGCTTGCCCGAATCGCGCACGCCGATCGCATTGAAACTGCCGCGCGCCGCGCGCAGGGCATCGATCATGTCGGCCGACTGCGCCACCCGGTCGAGGTAGGGGTGATAGCCGAGCGAGGAGCCGCCGTAGCCGCTGTAGTTGGGCGCCACCACGATGAAGCCCTGGGCGGCGAACACGGCCGCGACCAGGCGCGCCTCGGTATTGTTGGCGATGTCCGCCATGTCGTAGGACTTTTGCAGCGAGGTGCCGTGCGCATACAGCAGCACTGGCCGCGAATTGCTGCACGATGGGCCGCCGCCGGACGGCACGAAGATGGCCGCGCCGGCATCGGTCGCCTCGCCGGCGCCGCCGACGGTGTTGTAGCGCAGCCGGTAGATCGACACCGAACACTGCGGCTGGCCGGCCACGGCCAAGGTGCCGGTCTGTTCGGATTCGAGGAAACCGGCCATCACGCCGGGCGACAGCGTGGTCAGCGCATTGCCGGCGGCGGAGACCGGGACCGCGGCGGCCTGGGCCACCAGGCTGCCGCGGGTGGCGCCGGGCAGCGGATCGGGATTCGGGACGCCGGTGGGAGTGCCGCCGGTGGTGGTGCCGCCGCTGCAGGCGGCAAGCAGGATGCCCAGGCCGAGGGTGAGGCCCAGGGTAGTCAAGGAACGCATGGATTTTTCGGATAAACGGTGAAAGCGATGAGCAGCGATAACGCTCGCCCATAGAGTTACCGTCGTCCCTGCGCAGGCAGGGACCCAAGTTAGTGGCGGACCAACGAACTTGGACCCCTGCCTTCGCAGGGGCGACGTTCAGGAGCTAACGAGATAAAGAAGGACGAGATATCTGACGCCGCAAAAAAATTGCACGGTGGATACTCAGCAGTACGCCAAGCATGCACCGTGCATCGATTTTTGAACAGTGTTGCTCTGGATTAAAAGGCGGGAGTGTTGTTAATCAGCCCGTGCACGATCCCGCTCGACCCGTGCGCCGCGCGGCGCAGGCGGTCGTTGACGCCGAGCCAGGCGCCTTCTTGCGGCGGTGCTTCGACCAGGATCAGGTCGGCACCGGTCCCGTCCATCGCGCGCAGCGCCGCGTATAGGGCGTGGGCGAAGCCTTCCGGGGTGGCCGGCAAGTGCACGGCAGCATGTACCGCCGGCATCGCCGAATAATGAATGAGCGCGACCTTGCGGCCGGCGCCGGCCAGGCGTGCCAGCGTATCGGCCAGCGTGGCGGTGTCCTGCATCGCCACCGGCGTGTGCGGGGCGTAATGCGATTCGAGGGTGCCGGAGGCGCGCGGTGCCGCCGTGTCCGGACGCGCCGGCATCTGGTCGATCACGGCGGCGATGGCCTCGGCGCTGATGTGGCCGGGACGCAGCAGCACCGGGCCGTGGGTGGCCAGGCGCGACAGGTCGACGATCGTCGATTCGATGCCGACTTCGCTCTGGCCGCCGTCCAGCACGGCTGCCAGGCGGGGATCGTCGCCGAACTCGTCGCGCACGTGCTGGGCCGTGGTCGGGCTGACATGGCCGAATTTGTTGGCCGACGGCGCCGCCACCCCGCCCTTGCCATTTTTAAATGCTTGCAGCAGCGCGATGGCGACCGGGTGCGACGGGCAGCGGATGCCGACCGTGTCCTGGCCGCCGGAGACGGCGTCCGGGATGTTTGGCGCGCGCTTCAGGATCATGGTCAGCGGGCCGGGCCAGAAGGCGTCGGCCAACTGGCGTGCTTCGGGCGGCACGCCGGTGGTCCAGTAGTCGAGGGAAGCGCCCGGCGCCACGTGCACGATCACCGGGTGATCCTGGGGCCGGCCCTTGGCCGCGTAGATCGAGGCGACCGCGGCCGGGTTCTCGGCATCGGCGCCGAGGCCGTACACGGTTTCGGTCGGAAACGCGACCAGTTGGCCGGCGTCGAGCGCGGCCGCGGCTTGCATGATGACGGGGTCGTGCATATCGGTCACAGCGCGGGTCACAGCGGAATGTCCAGGATGGCGCAGGCGGCTTCCAGTTGCGCCTGCGCTTCGGCCAGCGTCGGTGCGACGAAGGTCACGTGGCCCATCTTGCGGCCGCGGCGCGGATCGTCCTTGCCGTACAGGTGCAGGTTGGCACCGGGCAGCGCCAGCACCTGGTCCCAGGCCGGCTGGCGCGGCGTGTCGGTATCGCCGTTGAACCAGACGTCGCCCAGGATGTTCAGCATCACCGCCGGCGAATGCTGGCGACAATCGCCCAGCGGCAAGCGCGCCATCGCCCGCACCTGCTGCGCGAACTGGCTCGTCACGCAGGCGTCCATCGTGTAGTGGCCGCTGTTGTGCGGACGCGGCGCCATCTCGTTGACGACCAGCGAACCGTCGTTCAGCACGAAGAACTCGATGCACAGCACACCGACGTAACCGAGTTCGGCCACGATGGCGCGCGCCGCCGCCTGCGCCTTGCGCGCGCAGTCGTCGGCCACGTTCGGCCCCGGCACGGTGGTGGTGAACAGGATGCCGTCGCGGTGCACGTTCTCGGCGATCGGGTAGACGACCGACAGGCCGTCGGCGCCGCGTGCCGTCAGCACCGAGATTTCATAGGCCAGCGGCAGCATCTTCTCGAGCAGGCAAGTCACCTGCCCCATCGATTCGAAGGCGGCGCGCACGTCTTCGCGCGAGCGCACCCGCACCTGGCCCTTGCCGTCGTAGCCCATGCGCACGGTTTTCAGGATGCCGGGCAGCAGCTCGTCGCCGATGGCGTCGATGTCCTCCAGGGAGGCGATCACCTTGTGCGGCGCCGGCATCACGCCCGACTTCGGCGCGCAATCGACAAAGAAGGTCTTTTCGGCGATGCGGTCTTGGGCCACCGACACGCCATGGGCGTTCGGCGCCACGAACACGCTGCCGGCCAGGCGCGACAGGCTGCCGGCCGGCACGTTTTCGAATTCGGTGGTGACGGCCAGGCATTGCGCCGCCAGCGCGTCCAGGCCGGCCGCATCTTCATAGCCGGCCTCGACCAGGCGTTCGGCGACCTGCCCCGCCGGACAATCCGCCGACGGTTCCAGCACGGCGACGCGGTAACCCATGGCTTGTGCCGCCTGGGCGAACATGCGGCCGAGCTGGCCGCCACCCATCACGCCCAGCCAGGTCGGCGGGTTGGCGGTGGGCAGGAAAACAGGATCACTCATCATGCGGCAGGAAGAATCATGGCCTTGGCGGCGGCGGTCTGCTGGGCGCGGAATTCGTCCAGCTTGCCGGCCAGGGTATCGTCGACGGTGGCGATGATGGCGATCGCGGTCAGCGCGGCATTCGCGGCGCCGGCTTCGCCGATGGCGAAGGTCGACACCGGCACGCCCTTCGGCATCTGCACGATCGACAGCAGCGAATCCTCGCCGCGCAGGTATTTCGACGGCACCGGCACGCCGAGCACCGGCACGATGGTCTTGGCGGCCACCATGCCCGGCAAGTGGGCGGCGCCGCCGGCACCGGCGATGATGGCGCGCAAGCCGCGCGCACGCGCGCTTTCGGCATACGCGAACATCTCGTCCGGCATGCGGTGCGCCGAGATCACCTGCGCTTCATACGGCACGCCGAACTGCTTGAGCATGTTGACCGCGTGCTGCATCACGTCCCAGTCGGAGCTGGAACCCATGATCACGCCGACCAGGGGCTTGGTTTGATCGCTCATGCCTTACGCCTTCAGCTTGTCGCCGGTCAGGCGTTCGATGGCTTCGAAGTACTTGGCCTGGGTTTTTTCGATGACGTCCTGCGGCAGCGCCGGGGCCGGCGGGGTCTTCTTCCACTCGGTCAGGGTTTCCAGGTAGTCGCGCACGAACTGCTTGTCGAAGGACGGCGGCGACATGTCCGGTGCGTACGAATCGGCAGGCCAGAAGCGCGACGAATCCGCTGTCAGCACTTCGTCCATCAGGTGCATCACGCCGTTCTCGTCGAGACCGAATTCGAACTTGGTGTCGGCGATGATGATGCCGCGCGTGGCCGCGTACTCGGCCGCGGTCTTGTACAGCTGGATGCTGATGTCGCGCATCTTGGCGGCCAGTTCGGCGCCGATGCGTTGCTCCATCTCGGCGAAGCTGATGTTTTCGTCGTGCTCGCCGAGGTCGGCCTTGGCGGCCGGCGTGAACAGCGGCTCGGGCAGCTTGTCGGCCTGGCGCAGGCCCTTCGGCAATTCGATGCCGCAGACGCTGCCGGTGGCCTGGTAATCCTTCCAGCCCGAACCGATGATGTAGCCGCGCACCACGGCTTCCACCAGGATCGGCTTCAGGCGCTTGGCGACCACGGCGCGGCCTTTCACCTGGTCCACTTCCTCGGGCGCCACCACCGATTCCGGCGCCACGCCGGTCAGGTGGTTCGGCACGATGTGGCCGAGCTTCTCGAACCAGAAGTCGCTCATCTGGTTCAGCACCATGCCCTTGCCTGGGATCGGTTCGTTCATGACGACGTCGAAGGCCGACAGGCGGTCGGTGGTGACAATCAGGATCTTGTCGTCGCCGACAGCATAGTTGTCGCGGACCTTGCCGTGGCCGAGCAATGGCAGGGAGGAAATCGTGGACTGGTAAAGGCTTTTCATAGAGGGAGTGTCTTGATAAAGCGAAACCGGCAACAGTGCCGGTAGAGTGGGCAATGGCTGGGTTCAGCCGGTGCCAAAGCGATATTTTACGTCATTCTGCTATTGCCGCTGCATTAAGCGCCGTCGCCCCTGCGAAGGCAGGGGCGACGGTTTTACGGCTAACGGTTATAACTCTGTACCGTTATTGCGCTAGTTACTGAACAATCTGCGCCAGCTCACCAGCCTTGTAACGCTCGGCCATCTTATCCAGCGGAATCGGCTTGATCTTCGCCGCCATGCCCTCGCAGCCGAAGGAAATGTAGCGTGCCTTGCAGATCTGGGTTGCCGCTTCGCGGGCCGGTTTCAGGTAGTCGCGCGGGTCGAACTTCGACGGGTTCTGGAACAGGTACTGGCGGATCGCGGCCGTCATCGCCAGGCGGATGTCGGTGTCGATGTTGACCTTGCGCACGCCGTACTTGATGCCTTCCTGGATCTCTTCGACCGGGACGCCATAGGTTTCCTTCATGTCGCCGCCGAATTCGCGGATGATCGCCAGCAGGTCCTGCGGCACCGACGACGAACCGTGCATCACCAGGTGGGTGTTCGGGATGCGCGCGTGGATTTCCTTGATGCGGTCGATAGCCAGGATGTCGCCGGTCGGCTTGCGGGTGAACTTGTAGGCGCCGTGCGAGGTGCCGATGGCGATCGCCAGCGCGTCGCACTGGGTGCGCGCCACGAAGTCGGCGGCTTGCGCGACGTCGGTCAGCAGCTCTTCGCGGGTCATGGTGCGGTCCGCGCCGTGGCCGTCTTCCTTGTCGCCCTTCATGGTTTCCAGCGAACCGAGCACGCCCAGTTCGGCTTCGACGGTCACGCCGATCGAGTGCGCGAACTTCACGACCTCTTTCGACACCTCGACGTTGTATTCGTACGAAGCGACCGACTTGCCGTCGGCTTCCAGCGAGCCGTCCATCATGACCGACGAGAAGCCCGAACGGATCGCCGCCATGCAGACCGCCGGCGACTGGCCGTGGTCCTGGTGCATCACGACCGGGATGTGCGGATAGGCTTCGACGGCGGCGTCGATCAGGTGGCGCAGGAAGGCTTCGCCGGCATATTTGCGGGCGCCGGCCGAAGCCTGCATGATGACCGGGCTACCGGTCTGGTCGGCGGCAGCCATGATGGCCTGCACCTGTTCCAGGTTGTTGACGTTGAATGCCGGCAACGCATAGCCGTGTTCGGCAGCGTGGTCCAGCAGTTGACGCATTGATACGAGTGCCATTGTTTAGCTCCATACAATAAAAAAACCGGTACGGAACCTCGTTTAGCGTCTGCCGTCCTCCCCGGCACTGCCGAGGAGGACTTCCCACGCAGGCGCGGAACATGCCCCCGGCATGTTCCGCTCCAAGTTGCTGGCGTATCGTCAGCTCGAGCTAAACTTGGGGCGAAAAATGCCAGGGGCATTTTTCGCGCTTTCGCGGGAATGACGTCACAGACTTACGAGGATTCCTTCAAAAAATTCTCTGCATCGCCCACGCGCACGATCTTGAGTGCGTTGGTACCGCCGGCCTGCCCCATCGGCGAGCCCCAGGTCACAACGATCAGGTCGCCCTTGCGTACGACACCTTCGCGCATCAGCAGTTCCTCGGCCTTGCTCAGCACGGCGTGGCTGCCGCCTTCCTGCAACAGGTGGAATGCTTGCACATTACGGTACAGCGACGCCTTGCGCTGCGTCGTCTGCGACGGCGTCAGGGCGTAGATCGGGGTGTCGATCGAATGGCGGCTCATCCACAGCGCGGTCGAGCCCGACTCGGTCAGCGCCACGATCGCCTTCACGCGCAGGTGGTGCGCGGTGAACAGGGTGCCGTAGGCGATCGACTGGTCGATGCGGGTGAATTGCACGTTCAGGAAGTCGGCTTCCAGCTTGTTGTACTCGGAGCGCTCGGCTTCGACGCAGATCGCCGACATCATCTCGACGGTCTCGATCGGGTACTTGCCCGATGCGGTCTCGGCCGAGGTCATGACGGCGTCGGTGCCGTCCAGCACGGCGTTGGCCACGTCCGACACTTCGGCGCGGGTCGGGACCGCGTTGACGATCATCGACTCCATCATCTGGGTCGCGGTGATGGCCAGCTTGTTCGATTCGCGTGCCATGCGGATCATGCGCTTCTGCAGCGCCGGCACGGCGGCGTTGCCGACTTCGACCGCCAGGTCGCCGCGGGCGACCATGATGCCGTCGGAGGCGTCCAGGATTTCCTGCAGCACAGGAATCGCTTCGGCGCGCTCGATCTTGGCGATCATCATCGGCTTGTGGCTGAACGGCTCGCCGGCGATGTTGGCCAGCTGGCGCGCCATCTCCATGTCGGTCGCGCTCTTCGGGAAGGAAATGGCCAGGTAGTCGGCCTGGAAGCTCATCGCGGTCTTGATGTCTTCCATGTCCTTCGAGGTCAGCGCCGGCGCGGTCAGGCCGCCGCCCTGGCGGTTGATACCTTTATTGTTGGACAGTTCGCCACCAACCTTGGTCGTGGTGTAGATCTCGCTGCCGACCACGCGGTCGACGACCAGCACGATCAGGCCGTCGTTCAGCAGCAGGCGGTCGCCCGGCTTGACGTCGCGCGGCAGCGCCTTGTAGTCGAGGCCGACGCGTTCCTGGTTGCCCAGCTCGCCGTTATCGCCCCACTTGGCGTCCAGGATGAATGCATCCCCGTTGTTCAGGTTGATCTTGCCGTTTTCGAACTTGCCGACGCGGATCTTCGGACCCTGCATGTCGGCCATGATGGCCACTTCGCGGCCGCATTCGGCGGCGGCACGGCGTACCAGGGCAGCCCGGTCGATATGGTCCTGCGCTTTTCCGTGCGAGAAATTCAGGCGCACGACGTCGACGCCTGCCCGGATCATTTTGACGAGAATATCGAAGTCGGTCGAAGCAGGGCCGATGGTTGCTACGATCTTGGTGCCACGGTACATGGATTGTCCTTGAACTAAGTAAAAGCGCAGCCTGTTGGGCTGCGCTGGGGTCTCTTTTATTGTTTGCTGCGTTGCAGCAGGATCTCGACTGCCGGAAGCGTCTTACCTTCGAGGAACTCGAGGAAGGCGCCGCCGCCGGTCGAGATATAGCCGATTTTGTCGGCAATCTTATATTTTGCGATGGCAGCCAGGGTATCGCCGCCGCCGGCGATCGAGAAGCCCTTCGACGAGGCGATCGCCTTGGCCAGCGTCTTGGTGCCTTCGGCGAACTGGTCGAACTCGAACACGCCGACCGGGCCGTTCCAGACGATGGTGCCGGCCTGGCCGATCTGTTCGGCGAGCTGGGCTGCGGTTTTCGGACCGATGTCCAGGATCATGTCGTCGTCCGCGACGTCGGCCACGTCTTTGACGGTGGCGGCGGCGGTCGGCGAGAATTCCTTGGCGCACACGACGTCGACCGGGATCGGCACGGTGGCGCCGCGCGCCGCCATCTTGTCGATGATGGCCTTGGCTTCACCGACCAGGTCGGCTTCCATCAGCGACTTGCCGACGTTCAGGCCGACGGCCTTCATGAAGGTATTGGCGATGCCGCCACCGACGATCAGGTTGTCGACCTTGTCGGCCAGGCTCTGCAGGATGGTCAGCTTGCTCGACACTTTCGAACCGGCGACGATCGCCAGCAGCGGACGCTGCGGTGCGCCCAGCGCCTTGCCCAGCGCATCCAGTTCGGCCGCCAGCAGCGGACCGGCCGCCACCACGGGCGCGAATTTCGCGATGCCGTGGGTGGTGGCTTCGGCGCGGTGCGCGGTGCCGAAGGCGTCGTTGACGTAGATGTCGCACAGCTTGGCCATCTTCTGAGCCAGCTCATCCGCATTCTTCTTCTCACCCTTGTTCACACGGCAGTTTTCCAGCAGCACGACCTGGCCCGGCGCGACGTCCACGCCATCGACCCAGTTCTGCTTCAGCTCGACCGGCTGGCCAAGCAGCTCGGACAGGCGCGTGGCGACCGGCGCCAGGCTGTCTTCCGGCTTGAATTCGCCCTCGGTCGGACGGCCCAGGTGGGAAGTGACCATCACGGCCGCACCGGCGTCAAGCGCGGCGCGGATCGCGGGAACCGAAGCGCGCACGCGCGTGTCTTCAGTGATGTTGCCGGCGTCATCCTGCGGCACGTTCAGGTCGGCGCGGATGAATACGCGCTTCCCTTTCAGCGCGTCTTGATCGATCAGGTCTTGCAAGCGGGTGAAATTCAGAACGGCCATGGTGAGTCGTATTGAGATGGATGAAAAAACGTTATTCTACATTAGAGGGTGTTTTCAAAAACATGAGAAACACGCAACAGGGTGAACACCAGCATCCCAAATACAATTGTCTGCAACATATTACGCCGCCACAGATAAAAGCCAAGCGCGGCGATGCCGGCCAGCAGTTTTGGATTGGCTGGCGTGAGCAGCACCTCGCCGCCCGGCCCCAGCAACAAGTCGGGGCCGATGACGGCCGCCAGCGCGCAGGTCGGCGCGTAGCGCAGCATCGCCTGCACCCGCGGCGGAATCGTCACGCGGTGGCCGACCACCCAGAAGGCGCTGCGGGTCAGGGCCGTGGCCACGCCCAGCACGCCGATGACGATCCAGATTTCCCAGTCAGCCATGCTGGCTCCCGCGGCGGCTCGTGGCAGCTTCGAAGGCCATCGCGCTGGCCATGCCGGCAACTACCGCCGCCAACAAACCCAGCTTGTACGGGAAGCCATATGTCAGCACGCCCACCGTAGCGGCCACCAGCACACCGCACAGTGCCGCGCTGTTGATGACCAGCGGGATCATCACGCACAGGATGGCCAGGGTGCCGGCAAAGCCGAGCTGCCACTCGGCCGGGATGGCGCTGCCCAGAAAGATACCGATCAGCGAACCCGTCTGCCAGGAACACCAGTTCGGCAGCAGCAGGCCTTTCAAAAAGGAGAGTTTGCCGGGCGCGCGTGCCGGATCCTGGTAGCGCTGCAGGAACAGGGCAATCGACACGTCGCCCGAAATATAGCCGTAGAACACGCGCTGGCGCAGCGGCAGGTGCGCGAAATGGGGGCCGAGCAAGGCGGAAAAGATCACGAAGCGCAGGTTGACCACTAGCGCGGTGGCAAAGATGACCCAGACCGGGGCGGCGGCGGCGATCAGCGGCAGCGAGGCCAGCTGGGCCGAGCCGGCAAAGGCCACCAGCGTCATCGCGCTCGCCTGCCACACGGTCAAGCCGCTCTTTACCATCGCCACACCGACCACCATGCCCCAGGCGGCGATGCCGAGCAGGGTCGGCAGGCCGGTACGGACACCGTCGCGCCAGCTGTCGGGATCATGTCGGTCCCAGGCGTCGAGCTGCTGGGCGGGGTGTGGATGCGCCTCGTTCATGTCGCGCAGCTGCAACGTGGATGGGGGTGAAGCTGGGCGGGCGAATCGGGACAGGGCATCAAACGGTGCGGGAAGTCGGCGCGACAATATTATCGGCTTGCCATTCTACAGAAGCATTCCTGCATGCACTATGAATCCGTTAGAATCGTGGTCTTCGCGCATCGCGCGTAATGATCATGCTCCCGGAGAGAAAATGAACGATAAAACCATCGCTGCGGTTCAATTGGAAGCCAAGGACCTGCCGGCCTACTGCCCGAACCCGGCCATGCCGCTGTGGTCGTCCCACCCGCGCGTCTTCCTGGATTTCGACCACCATGGCGACGCCAAGTGCCCGTACTGCGGTACCCAGTACCGCCTGGCGCCGGGCACTGTGCTGGGTCACCACTAATATAAGTACATCGTGGCCCGGGGTGACCCCGCTTATTGCGAGGAGTGCAGCGAGCTCCTCCATTACCGCGCACCTGCATGGCTGCCCGGCGGGCACCTGCAGACGATCTACCCGGCCACTGCCATCAGTAAACCCGCGGTCGCGTTCCGGCGCGAGCGCTGGGACACGCCCTGCGGCCAGGATTTCATCGACGTCGACCTGATCGACGGCGAGCAGGGTGCGCCTTGCGTGATGTTGTTCCACGGCCTCGAAGGCTCATCGAACAGCCATTACGCGCGCGCCCTGATGGCATTGGTAAAAGCGCGCGGCTGGCATGGCGCGATCCCGCATTTCCGCGGCTGTTCCGGCGAAGCCAACCTGGCGCCGCGCTTCTACCATTCGGGCGACGCCCAGGAGCTCGACTGGATCATCCGCCGCCTGCGTCCACGCTACCCCGGTCCGTTCTACGTTGCCGGCGTGTCCTTGGGCGGCAACGCCCTGCTGCGCTGGCTGGGCGAGCAGCAGCAGGACGCCGGCATCATCGACGCCGCCGTCAGCGTGTCCGCGCCGCTCGACCTGGCGGCCGGCGGTGCCGCCCTGTCGCGCGGCTTCAACCGCCTCTACACGCGCATGTTCCTGCAAACGCTCAAGCCCAAGGCGCTGGCCAAGCTGGAACGCTATCCCGGCCTATTCGACCGCGACAAACTGCTCGCCGCAACCGACCTGTACAGCTTCGACAACGTCGTCACCGCGCCCCTGCACGGCTACCGCGACACCGACGACTATTGGCACCGCGCCAGTGCCAAACACGTCTTGCACGACATCACCGTCCCGACGCTGGTGCTGAACGCGCGCAACGATCCTTTCATGCCGGGACAGTTCCTGCCGACCAGCGCATCGAAAGCGGTCACGCTCCAGTACACCGACACCGGCGGCCACGTCGGCTTTCCAACCGGCCCCTTCCCCGGTCGCATCGACTGGCTGGCACGGCGCATCCTGCACTTCTTCGACGGGTCGCAGGCGAGCCCCCATGCGCGCGCCGGTGCCTCCGCAACTGTGCGAAGCTCCATCCATGGATGACATTGTTCTGCAAGCGATGGCCAAATGGCCAAACGTGCCCCACTGCTATGGCTGGCTGGCACTCGATGCCCGCGGCACCTGGCGCATGCGCGACGAGGCTGCCCAGCGCGCGGATGCGCCGGGCGACAAGCTGACCAACAGCGCGCTGGTCGGCTTCATCAACCGCAACTACCTGTCCGACGAGCGCGGCTGCTGGTATTTCCAGAACGGACCGCAGCGCGTCTACGTAAACCTCGAAGCGACACCCTTCATTGCGCGCACCGACCCGGAGCAAGGCCTGGTGCTGCAGACCGGGCAAGCCGTCGGCGCGATCGACCAGGCGTTCATGACCGCCGCCGGCGCAATCATCGTGCGCGCTGGCAATGTACTGGCGCAGATCGACGACCGTGACGTGGCGCAGATGCTGCAAATGATGACGCTGGATGGCCGCCCGGTGGCGGACGATGCCCTGCTGGGCTGGCTGGAAGGCGCCGAAGGCAAGCTGGCGCTGCGCTGGCAGGATCGCGATGTGGCGGTCGAGCGGCTGGCGACGCAGGAAGCAGCGCAGCGTTTCGGCTATGTGCAGCGGCCAGACCAGATGGCGGAAACCACTGCGAAATAAATCTGCACAGCGGCACCCTCACCCACATCTTATGTCACTTCTTTTGAAACCATAAGGGATCGCCCAGCCGCATCGGCTCCTTGCGGCCCGGGAAATCCGTGTCGCCCAGTCCCTTGCTCTTGCCGTCCCCATTGCCCGTTTCGATCTTCAGACGCGGGCCGGCATCCAGCTTGTCGCGGGCGCTGCCGTCGGCGGCAAAGCCTTCGCCGCGGTCTTTCTTTTCCTGCTTCTCGTCCTTCTGCTTCTGCTGCAGCTCGCGTTCGCGCGCGTCGATCACGGCCTGGTCATAGAAGGACACGTCCTTGGCCTTGCGCGCCATGTTCAGCTGGTCGACGGCGGCCGGCGTCGCACCGGTCAGCACATACGATTCGGCCAGCGCCATGTGCTGCAGCGCAATCTTGCCCTGCGCCGCATAGGTCTTGGCGAGCTGGTTGTACAGCTTGGGCTCCTCGCGGTACTCGCGCACCTGGTCGCGCAGGAATTGCGCCGCCTGGTCCAGCTTGCCGGCCGCAATCATGGTCTCGGCATACTGGCGCGCCAGCGCACGCGACAGCGGGAACTTCTGGTGCGCCTGCTCCGCCTCGCGCATCGCCTCGGCCAGCATCTCGGGCGGCTGGCCGGGCGCCATCTTGATTTCGATGTCGAGCCCGGTGAACATCGCCGAACCGTCGGAGCCGGGGCGCTCGGCCGACAGCACGCCGGGACGCGGACGCATCGACCCCTTCGCCTTGTCGAGCCAGCTCTGGGCCGTCTTCAGGTCGCCCTGCTTCAGCGCCAGGAAGGCCATGCCGTACATGCCGGCGGTCTGGTGCTGGGTGTTCTGCTCGGCCATCTGGGCCTCGAAGGTGCTACGCGCCTCGTCGCGTCCGCTCTGGCTCTCGTCCTGCAGTACGCGCGCGCGCGCCCGCACCAGGTGGAAGTCGATGCTGTCCGGACGGAGATGGCCCGGCTTGGGCGCCTCGCGGATGCGCGACTGGATGTCGGCGATGCGCTCGCCGGTGAGAGGGTGGCTGCTGAGCCAGGCCGGCGCCTCGCCGTACAGCCGCGTCGTGCCCTGCAGGCGCTTGAAGAATGCCACCATGCCCGAGGTGTCGTAGCCGGCCGCGCGCATGGTCTGGAAGCCGACGCGGTCGGCCTCGCGCTCGGCATCGCGGCTGAAATTCAGCTGGCGCTGGATGGCCAGGCCCTGCCCGCCCATCATGACGCCCATCGCCGCATCCGCCCCGCCGCCGGCCTTGCCGACCAGCGCCGCCAGGATCAGCGCCGCCAGCGGCAACAGCGCATCCTGCTTCTGCTGCCCCAGCATGCGCGCGATGTGGCGCTGCGACACGTGCCCGATCTCGTGCGACAGCACCGAGGCCAGTTCGGACTCGTTCTGCGCCACGATCAGCAGTTGCGAGTGTACGGCGATAAAGCCGCCGGGCAGCGCGAACGCATTGATCATCGGATCGCGCACGGCAAAGAAGAAGAAATCGGCATTCGTCTCGCCGCGCGTCCCGGGCGCCGTCAGCACCAGGTTCATGCCGAAATTGTTGAGGAACTCGAGGATCGGATCGTCATCCAGGTAATCGCGGTCGCGCCGGATGTCGTTCATGATCTCCTCGCCCAGGCGCCGCTCGAGCACCGGCGACAGGTCCGCACGCGCGCTATCGCCCAGCGTCGGCAGGCCGATGGAATCGTTGGCGCGCAGCACCGGCGTGGTAGGCGCCGCCGAGGCGGAGGCAATGGCAAGGGCGCCGGCCGTGCACAGGCTGGCGGCCGTCAGGAGACGCCGCCACGCACCTGCGCTGCGCTGCCGGTGCCGTGATGAAATCGGCAACATGGCTGGATTCGGGTTCGGTTTCACGATGCTATGATACCGCCATCTTCGGCCCCTGTACGGCCGAGCCCATACTTTGTTACCGCATCCAGACAGCCGCAACCACGATGACCGATTCCACCTCCCCCCTCACCCACTTCGACGCCACCGGCCAGGCCCACATGGTCGACGTCGGCGCCAAGAACGAAACCCACCGCATCGCCGTCGCCGCCGGCACCATCCGCATGAAGCCGGAAACCCTGGCGCTGGTGACCTCGGGCACGGCCAAGAAGGGCGACGTGCTCGGCGTCGCGCGCATCGCGGCGATCATGGGTGCGAAGCGCACCAGCGACCTGGTGCCCTTGTGCCATCCGCTGGCGATTACCCGGGTAGCGGTGGATTTCGAGGTGGATGCTGCCGCGAATTCCGTGCACTGCCGGGCGCAGGTGGAGACCGTCGGCAAGACTGGGGTGGAGATGGAGGCGCTGACTGCCGTGCAGGTGGGGTTGCTAACGATTTACGATATGTGCAAGGCGGCGGACCGGGGGATGGTGATGACCAATGTGCGGGTGCTGGAAAAGCATGGTGGCAAGAGCGGGGATTGGACTGCCGAGGTATAGCGCCCTTTTTGCGCAGTGATGGCGCCGCCGCCATGGCTTGCGGCGACGCTCCCTGTCAAATCGATATCAGCTTTCGGAGCGGATCGTGTTCCGCATAATGCCTACTCCCGTGATCTCGGTCTCGATCACATCCCCATGCTTCAGGAACTCCGGTGGCTTGCGCGCAAACCCGACGCCCGACGGCGTTCCGGTTGCAATGATGTCCCCGGCTTCCAGCGTCAGCCCGCGCGACAGCTCCGCAATAATCCGCGGAATCTTGAAATACATCTGCTTGTAGCTCGCATTCTGCTTCTCGACGCCGTTGATGCGGCAGATCACCCGGATATCGTCGAGTTTCACCCCGGCCGAGGTCACGATCCAGGGCCCCATCGGCCCGTGCCCATCCAGGCTCTTGCCCTTGAACCACTGCCCGCCATGCAGCTTCTGCTGTGCCTCGCGCACCGTGGTGTCGTTGTAGGGCGCGTAGCCGAACACGTAATCCATCGCCTGCGCTTCGCTGATATTGCGGCCGGTCTGGCCGATGATCACGGCCAGCTCCGCTTCCCAGTCGGTGGTATTCGAATAGCCGGGGTCGTGCGGTATCGGGTCGAACGGCCCGTTCATCGTGTGCGTGCCCTTGGTGAAGAACACCGGGTGCTCCGGGAGTTTTTCGGTCGATTTGTCGAAGCGGGCGGCCTTGCCTTCTTCGAAATGGTCGAGGTAATTCCAGCCGACGCAATAGATGTTGCGGTCGGGCCGTGGAATCGGCGACATGAAACGGGCGCCCTCGACCGGCAGCAGCGCGGACGGCGTTTTCATCGCCGCGTCCGCCACCGCGCGCACCTGCTCGAGGCCGGCGTTGCCGCTCTTGATCAGCGCCAGCATCGACGCCGGATCGAAGGGCAGCGCCCGCTTCTGGCGGCGCGCTTCCGCCTGCAGATCGATCATCTTGCCGTTGTCGAGCACCACGACCAGGATCGGCGCGCCGCCGGATGGCGGGGTGCAAGTGGCGAGACGCATGCCGATCTTGCCGGACAGGGGCGGTACGACGACCTTGGATGTCGTGGACGATGAGGAGGACTGGGCTTGTGATGCAGGCTGGGCGGTGGCGAGAAGGCCGCCTACGGCAGAGGCGGCGCTGGCTTTCAACAGCTGACGGCGGTGGCTATCCATGACTCGGTCTCCTGATTATTATGAGAGAAGCACATGCATAACCATTCTAGCGACCAAGTTTCCTGCCTAGCGCAGGCCGTTACAAAAAATCCAACCAATGGCGACAGATGCCAATTTGCAGATGAAACGTCTCGTCACATCCCCCCTGTTGCTTGCGCTTGCCTTTAGCGCCGTGGTCATCGGCTGGCCTTACTTGTTCCCCCTGCCTTCTATCCAGGATCTGGCACGCGACTGCACCCGCAAATGCAGAAAATTCAATATGCTGGGCAATCTCGAAAAGGAACCGGCGCCCTATACGCCAAAATACTCGCCCAGCCAATACAGCTGCCGCTGCGTTTGAGCGGCACGTCAGGCACAGCATGAAAAGACATCGACGCCAGCGCGCAAGCATGGCGTCGAAGCAGTGCCGGCCTTAACGCGTGCTCCGCTTGCCCCCCATCCACATGTCGGTGAACGCCTGTCCCATCATGCCGGCCGCCTTCTGGTTCGCGTCCATCAGGCGCTCCATCGATTTCTGCTGCATCGTCATCGCATTCTTCGCCAGCGCATCGGCACACGATTGCGAGGCATTGATGATCGCGCGCAGCGTGTGTTCCTGGATGATGTTGGCCGAACTGAGTACCCATTGCTGGGCGCTGGCCTGCATGGCGTCGCGGTAGACGTTGGCGGCGCCGGTCCAGGCGTCGAAGAGCGGCGCGGGCATGGAAGGCGTAAAGGCCATGGCCGGGTTCATTTTTGTCGTCAGCATCATCATGTCATGCTCCTTCAAGGTCAGCGATCGAATGAAACAGCGGATTTGTGCAGCGCACCATCCCAGTGTACGCCCGAGTAGGCGCTTGGTTTGATTTCCCGCGCAGTTTTGTGTTGTAGGATAGCCAAACTCAACTCGACAGGAGCCGCCGTGCCTTCATCGATCCGCGGCTGGCTGGCAATTGCCTGCCTTGTTCTGGGGCCGTTTGCCAGCTTTCCAGCGCGTGCGGCCATGGACAAGGCCCCGCTTTGCAAGCCTGCGCCAGGCAGTTCGCCGCTCCAGCTCGCCAAGCTGGAGAAAGATCTACGTGCAAACGATGGCCTGCTTCGCGCGTTGACAGCTCGCCAAGGTGAACCCGTAAACTGTACCGGCAGCGTCACCGAACCTGCAAACGACAACGCGCGCCGGCTCGAATTCGTCTGGGCCGACAAGTCGCGCCTGAAGTATGCCTGGCTGCAGCCAGAAACCTTCATCGTGGAATACATCAATCGGCACGGGCTGGCACACGCCGATGACGTCGAATCCATCTTCCGCCACGATGCGGATGAAAGCGGGATGGCCATCGACTGGAAAACGCCGCATGAGACCCGCGAAAGCAATGCGCGCGTCGTGGAGTACCGCGACCCGGCCCTGAACGGCTTCATGCGCCTACGCTACGACGTGCAACGACGGCTGGTTGAGGTATGGCTCAGCCTTGCGCTCTGACACTTATTTGACTGTTAAATACTTTTTGACAATTAATAAGTAAATTGTTGTAAAAAACCGTCGCATCCCTTCATCCAAGCTGTGTGCACCTTAGAATATTTCCGCAAATCAATTAATATTCGACGGAATCAACAATATTGACGATTGCCAGCCGCGCTTCCGCTGTGCCCGTCCAGTTCAATACCCTGCTTGGAGAATGCCCCCATGTTCCGCAACCTGAAGGTTGGTACACGACTGATCCTCTGTTTCCTCGCCGTCGCCCTGCTGGGCGCCATCGTCGCCGGCATCGGGATCCATAACATGGACCAGATGAACGACCGCGCTCGCCGCCTGTATCAGAACGAGCTGCTCGGTCTGTCGTACGTGAAAGAAGCTAACATCAACCTGGTTTATATCAATCGTGCCGTGCGCGGGGGCATGCTGGCTGCCACCCAGGAGCGCCGCGACACCTCGCTGGCGAACGTTGCCGTATTCAAGAAGGCCGTGCTGGACAACCTCGACAAGGCCCGTCCGCTGTTCACGACCGAAGACGGCAAGCGCCTGTTCGCGCAAGTCGACGACGAGCTGCGCAACTATGACAGCGTGATCGACGAGCAGATCAAGAAGACCAAGGCCGAACCGCTGCAGGAACAGCGCGATTCCGTCGCCTACATGTTCGGCACCTTCATGCCGCGCTCGGGCGTCATCGATAGCAAGATGGACGAACTGACCAAGGCCAAGGAAGACCTGGCACGCCAGGCGAACCAGGAAAACAAGGAGGCCTATGTACGCGGCCGCAGCACGATGCTGGTGCTGGTGCTGCTCTCGCTCGGCGCCGGCGTCGCCCTCGGCATCCTGATCACCCGCAGCCTTACGCGCCAGCTGGGCGGCGAACCTGCCTATGCCGCGGAAGTGGCCAGCCGCATCGCCGCCGGCGATCTCTCGACGCCGGTCGACCTGCGCAGTGGCGACACCGGCAGCCTGCTGTTCGCGATGCAGACCATGCGCGACAGGCTGGCCACCATCGTGGCCCAGGTGCGCGGCGGTACCGATGCGATCGGCTCGGCATCGAGCCAGATCGCATCCGGCAACCTCGACCTGTCCTCCCGCACCGAGGAACAGGCCAGCTCGCTGGAAGAAACCGCGTCGTCGATGGAAGAACTGACCTCGACCGTGAAGCAGAACGCTGACAACGCCCGCCAGGCGAATGCGCTGGCCATGACCGCGTCGTCGGTCGCGGGCAAGGGCGGCGAGGTGGTGGCGCAGGTGGTCGAGACCATGGGCTCGATCAAGACCTCGTCTTCGAAGGTGGTCGAGATCATTTCGGTGATCGACGGCATCGCCTTCCAGACCAATATCCTGGCGTTGAACGCCGCCGTGGAAGCGGCGCGTGCCGGCGAACAGGGCCGCGGTTTCGCGGTTGTCGCCGGCGAAGTGCGCACGCTGGCCCAGCGTTCGGCGGCGGCCGCCAAGGAAATCAAGGTGCTGATCGACGATTCCGTCGACAAGGTCGAGAGCGGCAGCAAGCTGGTCGACCAGGCCGGCAGCACCATGCACGAAGTGGTCGGCAGCATCCAGCGCGTGGCCGACATCATGTCCGAGATCACCGCCGCCAGCCAGGAACAGACCGCCGGCATCGAGCAGATCAACCAGGCGATCAGCCAGATGGACAACGTCACCCAGCAGAACGCCAGCCTGGTCGAGGAAGCGGCGGCCGCTTCCGAGGCGCTGCAGGAACAGGCCGGCAAGCTGGCCGATCTGGTCAGTGTGTTCCGTATCGATGGCGTGCAAGGCCGGGTGGAGCCGGTGGCGGCGCCGGCAGTGCTTGCGAAGGCCCCGGTCGCGTTGGCCAAGCCGGCGCCCGCAGCGCTGCGCCGCCCGGTGCTGGACAAGCCAAAGGCGGTACCCGCCGCCGGCCGTGCCGCTTCGAAACCGGTGAAAGCCGCCGTCCCGGCCGGCGAAGGCGATTGGGAAGAGTTCTGATCGACCTCCCGGCGGCTGCTTCGATCCGGTAGCTGACCTTGTCCTCATGACACCAGGCGCGCCCTTGCGGCGCGCCTGTTCATTTTCAGCCTTGCCCCTCCTCCCTTTCTGCGTGGTAAATTGCTCCCTTTCCACATCAGCAGATAGGATGAAGCAGGCATGAAATACCATTTGCCGGCACTGGTCGCGGCGAGCTTTGCCGTTGCAGCCACCGCCACCGCCGCCCCGCGCGGCTTCACGGTCGAAGACCTGGTCTCGATGGAGCGCGTCGGCGCCCCGGCCGTGTCGCCGGACGGTTCGCGCATCGTCTACACGGTGCGCAGCACCGACCTGGCCAAGAACAAGAGCCACACCGATTTGTACATGGCCGACCTGCGCACGCCCGGCGCGGCGCCGCAGCGGCTGACGGCGGATGCCGCCAGCAGCACCGATCCAGAATGGTCGGCCGCGGGCGACGCGATCTATTTCCTGTCGAGCCGGTCCGGTTCGTCGCAGGTGTGGCGGGTTGCTGCCAACACCGGCGCCGCGACCAAGGTGACCGACCTGCCGCTCGACGTCGACGCCTTCCGCGTTTCGCCCAGCGGCGACCGCCTGGCGTTGAGCATGGCGGTATTCCGCAATTGCGCCGACCTGGCCTGCACCAAGGCGCGCATGGACGCGCGCGAGAAGGACAAGTCGACCGGGAAAGTGTACGACCGCCTGTTCGTGCGCCACTGGGACACCTGGGCCGACGGCCGCAATGCCGTGCTGTACTCGGTGCCGCTGGATCGATCCGGCAAGGCCGGCGCTGCGGCGACGGCAGTCTCCCTGTCCGGTTCGCTGGACGGCGACGTGCCCTCGAAACCGTTTGGCGACCGCGAGGAATTCCGCTTCAGCCCGGACGGCAAGAACGTCGTGTTTTCGGTGCGCATCGCCGGCAAGACCGAAGCCTGGTCGACCAACTTCGACCTGTACACGGTCCCGGCCGCCGGCGGCCAGGCGCCGCGCAACCTCACCGCCGACAATCCGGCCTGGGACACGAAAGGCGTGTTCGCGCCGGACGGGCGCACCCTGGCCTACCTGGCGATGAGCCGTCCGGGCTTCGAAGCCGACCGCTACCAGATCGTGCTGCTCGACGTCGCCAGCGGCAAGAAGCGCAAGCTGGCGGCCGACTGGGACCGCTCGCCAGGCACGCTGCAATGGGCACAGGACGGCAAATCGCTGGTGGTGGACGCCGAGGACATCGGCCAGCACCGCCTGTTCAACATCGACGTCGCCAGCGGCAAGGTCACGCCGCTGACCGGCCAGGGCTCGATCGGCGCCTTCGACCTGCGCGGTGGCACCCTCGCCTACACCCAGGCCAACCTATCTGCCGGTGCACAATTGTTCTCGATGAAGCTCGGCGCCGCCGCCAAGCCAAGCCAGCTGACCGCACTGAACACCGAGCGCCTGGCCGACGTGCGCTGGGGCGAGGCCGAGCAGTTCTCGTTCAAGGGCGCGAACGGCGATACCGTCCATGGCTACGTGATGAAGCCGTGGAACTATGAATCCGGTAAAAAATATCCGGTCGCCTTCCTGGTGCACGGCGGTCCGCAGGGCAGCTTCGGCAACGGCTGGAGCTACCGCTGGAATCCGCAAACCTATGCCGGTGCCGGCTATGCCGCGGTGTTCATCGATTTCCATGGCTCGACCGGCTACGGCCAGAAGTTCACCGACGCCATCAGCGGCGACTGGGGCGGCAAGCCGCTCGAGGACCTGCAGAAGGGCCTGGCCGCGGCGGTGGCCAAGTATCCGTGGCTGGACCGTTCGCGCGCCTGCGCGCTGGGCGCTTCCTACGGCGGCTACATGATGAACTGGATCGAGGGTAACTGGTCCGACGGCTTCAAATGCATCGTCAACCACGACGGCGTGTTCGATACCCGCGGCATGGCCTACGCCACCGAGGAACAATGGTTCACCGACTGGGAAAACGGCGGTCCCTATTTCACCGCCCCGGAAAAGCACGAGCGCTTCAACCCGGTCCTGCATGTGAACAAGTGGAAGACGCCGATGCTGGTCGTGCAGGGCGATCTCGACTTCCGCATCCCGACCGCCCAGGGCCTGTCGACCTTCACGGCGCTGCAGCGCCGCGGCATCGACAGCAAGCTGCTGGTGTTCCCGGACGAAAACCACTGGGTGCTCAAGCCGGCCAACTCGGTGCTGTGGCACCACACCGTGATCGACTGGCTGGATCACTATCTGAAGCAATAATTTTTGAACGCTAATATTGCTTGAAGACTAATGCCCGCAGCGATGCGGGTATTTTTTTGCTGCGAGAATGATAATTTCCAATAGACAATCTTGCTCTGTTATCATTTCAGGCTTTGCGATTAGCGCCTTCAAGAGCCGACATGCATAGCGATCCCGCTGTTCACGAAATGAATCCCAAGGAATTTGTCTTCGAGTCGATGAACCTGCAGGTGGGCATACGCTTGCAGTTCATTACCTACCGGCGCTTGAAGCCGGTGCAGTATTTCTCGACGCTGATCGGCTACATCAAGGATGACTACCTGATCGTCAAGATGCCGATGGAAAATGGCGCACCGATCGGCCTGGTCGAAGGCGAGCGCGTCACGATCCGCGTGTTTTCGGGGGTGAACGTGTGCTCGTTCGCCTGCACGGTCGAGCGCATCTTCGGCCGTCCCCTGCTCTACGTGCACCTGTCGTTCCCGACCGCGATCCAGGGCACCTCGCTGCGCACGGCAATGCGGGTCAAGGTCGACCTGCCGGCCCGGATCACCGCGGCCACGGCGGATGCCACGGCACTCGCGTGCACCCTGGCGAACATCAGCGTCAGCGGCGCCCGCATCGAGACACACCACAGCTTGGTGCAGGACATCGGCGAGATGCTGCTCGAATTCACGCTGGCGCCGCCGCCCGAGCACCATCCGGTCAGCGTGCGCGCGCGCGCCGCGATCCGTAACATCAATACCGTGCGGGTCGAACCGGGCGAGGCGGACGTGTTCGCCTACGGGCTGCAATTCATCGACCTCGATCCGAATCACTTCATGCTGCTGCAGAACCTGACGTATGAAGCGCTGCTGGCGGACCGGCAGAAGATTGTCTAGGCGTTTTCAGAAAAAGCCGGCGTACCACAGGCGCGGCCAGTTGGTGCCTGCGTTCAAGGCTTCCTGTGCCCGCTTCAAAGGATCGCCCTGGTAGCGGGCAACGGCATCAGGCCAGACGGCGATCACCAGGCAGGCGGCAGCCGCGGCAATCAGCATGCCGGCGCAGGCACGCTGCAGCGAAGTCGCCCCCGCTCGTATATGCGCGACCGAATTTGCGCGGCACCAGCCGATGGCGCAACCGAGATAAAGCGCGATCGCCAGCTGGCTCTGTGGCATGACAAACAGGCCCGACACGAGGCCATCGACCAGGATGGCGCCCCCACCGGCCACCAAGGCATTGCAGATCGCTTGATTCAGGCGGTCAGCCGGCACCAGCCCGGCGCCGACACGCAGAAGCGCGCGACCGGCATGCGCCAGGCAGGCGCTCAGGCACAGGAAAGCGGGAATGCCCCACTCGCTGGCAATCTGCATGATCCAGTCATGCGGATGGGCGCCGATATGCAGGTCGCTAGCATTGTGGGCAAAATGCATTGGTCCGGCACCGAGCAGCGGGTGCTGCAGGATCAGGTCAAGCGCGCGATGCCACAGGATGCCGCGTCCCGAAGCCGGATCGGCCGCCGTGCGGTCGACGGCATAATGGATGGCGTCGAGCGTCGGAACGCCGGCCAGCGTGGGAATCACGACGAGGAACAGGACGTAGCCCAGCAGCCCGAATGCGACCGTCAATGCCACGGTCTTCAGGTAAGGAAAAGCATGGCGGCGGCGCAAAGCAGCGACGCAGATGCAGCCGGCGGCCATTCCCGCCAAGGTACCGCGTCCCGAGGTGGCCAGGATGGCCATCCACCAATAAGCGCTCAGGCACCACCACATCGGGCGCAGACGCGACGCCCTGGGCGTGACGCAGCACAGCAGGATCAGCAGCGGCAGGGTTGCCGTCTGCAGATGGTTAAAGAACCGGATATTGCCGAAAGGAAGAGCAAAATCGCCGATGTCGAGAGGAATGTGTAGCACGTACCCGGCGCCGTAGGCAACCCAGAATTGCAGCGAATACAGTGCACAGGCGAGCGCCATGACCTGCACCAGCGCCAGCATGCTCATGACGCCGCCGCGCGCTATTTCACCGGCAATCAATAGCGCGACCAAGTAGAGCAAGAAAAAGATGGATACCTCAAACAGCGCATACACCGGCGAGAATGCACGGATGCTGCCGAGGATGCCGAGGAAGAAAAACAGGGCCAAGGGCTTGCCGGCCGGGGACTGGAACAAGGGAGGGATCTGCCGTGCCGCCAGCACGGCCAATGCGGCTACGACGAGCACCGCGATGCCTGCCAGGCGCTGGCGGTCGTGACCGCCGGTCGTGAAGAAGTTGCTCAGCAGGGCCAGACACAAGAGCGTTCCGAACGGCATTTGCCGTATGGCGCGTGCGCGTGCTGCGATGGGAAGACCTGCAGGCGTACTGCTCGCAAACATGCTGACCTCGTCTGAATCGAACGCCATGCTGCCACAATGAAATATGCCGCTCAGGCAGAGCACTGAGCGGCATTCCGAGTGAGGTGACCGCTACGCGGTCACATCGTTTCGATTAGCTACCTTCGCAGCCTTTCGGTTTGAATTTGGCATCGGCGAAGCCGGTGGTAGTGCAGGTGTACAGGCCGGTAGCGTCGCGGTTGTACTGGATCGTCACGGTACCGGTACCCAGACGGCCTGGGCTGGCGATGGTGCATTGGATAGCGTTGGTGGTGGCGCCGGTGGCAGCGGTCGCGGTCACAGCCAGAGCCGAGCAGTTGCCGGTCGAAGTCGGGAGACCGACGTTGGTCAGGGTCTGGGTGGTGCCTTCGGTTGCCAGCAGTTCGTACTGGGTCTTGCCGCCGGTGATGTCGGCCAGTGCTGCGGTGGCTTTCGACTTGGCGATGTAGTCCTGATAGGCCGGGATGGCGACAGCTGCCAGGATACCGATGATCGCGACAACGATCATCAGTTCGATCAGGGTAAAGCCGCCTTCGGCCTTCTTGACAATTTTCGGTGCTTTCATGATTTGCTTCTCCAGGGATGGGTTACTGCGTTCAAAGGGTGGGTACTGCTTATCCGGTACTGCTTGCTTCTGACCTGTATATTGCAAGCGGCGTGCCAGCTTGTTTCCGTACGGAATCGGTAGCACCCTGATATCAAAACCCCTGTTTTTTGCCAAAAACCCTTGCCACATGACAATTTTTGTCACTTCAGGCTGAACAAATTTTGTCAACTGGACGAAATTTGCAGGCATGCGCCAAAAAATGTCACCCTCCCCGACTGGCCGACATGCCAGGCATGACAAATAAAAAGGGGAGCCGCAGCTCCCCTTCTATATATGAGCCCGGTTACCCGGGCCCGACCATGAACGGTCGATTACAGCATCGCTTTCAGCAGGCGAGCCATTTCCGACGGGTTCTTGGTGACCTTGATACCGCAGGCTTCCATGATTTCCAGCTTGGCTTGCGCGGTGTCGGCACCGCCCGAGATCAGCGCGCCAGCGTGGCCCATGCGCTTGCCCGGCGGCGCGGTGACGCCGGCGATGAAGCCGACGACCGGCTTCTTCATGTTGTCCTTGATCCATTCAGCAGCGTTCGCCTCGTCCGGACCGCCGATCTCGCCGATCATGATGACGGCATCGGTATCCGGATCGTCGTTGAACATCTTCATGATGTCGATGTGCTTCAGACCGTTGATCGGGTCGCCGCCGATGCCGACTGCCGACGATTGGCCCAGGCCCAGGGCGGTCAGCTGACCGACTGCTTCATAGGTCAGGGTGCCCGAACGCGAGACGACGCCGATGCGGCCCTTCTTGTGGATGTGACCCGGCATGATGCCGATCTTGATTTCGTCCGGGGTAATCAGACCCGGGCAGTTCGGGCCCAGCAGCAGGGTCTTCGAACCGGCCTTGGCCATGCGATCCTTGACTTCCATCATGTCACGGACCGGGATGCCTTCGGTGATGCAGATTGCCAGGTCCAGCTCGGCTTCGACAGCTTCCCAGATCGCGGCGGCAGCACCTGCCGGCGGCACGTAGATCACCGACACGTTGGCGCCAGTTTCTTTCTTGGCTTCAGAGACGTTGGCGAAAATCGGGATGCCTTCGAAGTCTTCGCCGGCTTTCTTCGGGTTCACGCCGGCGACGAAGGCTTCGCGGCCGTTCGCGTAATCGCGGCACATACGGGTGTGGAACTGGCCCGTCTTGCCGGTAATGCCCTGGGTGACTACTTTGGTGTCTTTGTTGATCAGAATCGACATTTTGTTTCCTTCGCGAATTAAGCTTGGCCAGCGGCAGCGGCGACGACTTGCTTCGCTGCGTCTTCCATGGTGTCGGCCGAGATGATCGGCAGGCCGGAGTCGGCCAGCATCTTCTTGCCCAGGTCTTCGTTGGTGCCCTTCATGCGGACGACCAGCGGCACTTGCAGCGACACGGCCTTCGATGCGGTGATCACGCCTTCGGCGATCACGTCGCAGCGCATGATGCCGCCGAAGATGTTGACCAGGATTGCCTTCAGGCCCGGGTTCTTCAGCATGATCTTGAATGCTTCGGTAACTTTCTCAGCCGTCGCACCGCCGCCCACGTCCAGGAAGTTGGCCGGCTCGCCGCCGAACAGCTTGATGGTGTCCATGGTGGCCATGGCCAGGCCGGCACCGTTCACCAGGCAGCCGATGTTGCCGTCCAGCGAGATGTAAGCCAGGTCGAATTTCGATGCTTCGACTTCGGCCGGATCTTCTTCGTCGATGTCGCGGTAGGCGACGATTTCCGGGTGGCGGAACAGGGCGTTCGAGTCGAAGTTGAACTTGGCGTCCAGGGCGATGACCTTGCCGTCGCCGGTCAGGATCAGCGGGTTGATTTCGGCCAGCGAAGCGTCGGTGTCCCAGTAAGCCTGGTACAGGCCTTTCAGGTTGGCGCGGGCGGCTTCGATCGAGCCTTCCGGCACGCCGATCTTGCGTGCGATGTCGTCAGCGTCTGCGTCTTGCAGGCCGGCTTTCGGATCGATCGCGATGCTGTGGATTTTTTCCGGATTGCTGTGGGCGACTTCTTCGATGTCCATGCCGCCTTCCGACGAGGCCATCAGCACGACTTTCTGGGTGACGCGGTCGGTGACCAGCGACACGTACAGTTCTTTCTTGATGTCGGCGCCTTCTTCGATCAGCAGGCGACGCACTTTCTGGCCTTCCGCACCGGTCTGGTGGGTGATCAGCTGCATGCCCAGGATCTGGTTCGCGTATTCGCGCACCTGGTCCAGCGACTTGGCAACTTTCACGCCGCCGCCCTTGCCGCGACCGCCAGCATGGATCTGGGCCTTGACCACCCAAACCGGACCGCCCAGCTCTTCAGCTGCCTTGACAGCGCCGTCGACCGAGTCGCACGGAATGCCGCGCGGAACGGTCACTCCGAACTTTCGGAGGATCTCTTTGCCCTGATACTCATGGATTTTCATGCTGGCTTCCCTTCTTCTGTTACTGATTTAGATGCGGTTGAACAAATAAAAACGGCAAACACCTTGAATACTAACCCGGCACCGCCTTCAGGACCCAGCGCGGATAATACTGTTCGACGGCAGGGCCGTCGAGGCGCAGGGCATGGCAGCGGTCCAGTTCATACGGCCGTTCGGAGGCATCGCCTTCCGTGCGGCTTGCCATCGCGTCGTCAGCGAAGGCCTGGATTGCCGCGGTGGGCAGGACTTGCGCGAGTTCGGTCAGGTGGGTACAGCCGAGAACCCCGGACAGGCGATCCTTCAGATGCAAACGAAAATGTTTCAGCAGCGATAAGCCGATCAGCTTCTTGTAGGCGGGAGCGATGGTGTCGCAAAAACCGGGGTAGGGAACGGCGTCGGACGCGGCTTCGGCGTCGATCACATTCATGTCGCGGTCGATGGTCACGCGCAATTTGAGGTCATGCACAGGCAGGCCACCCGGACGGACGCCGGACGGCAAGACGATGTCGTGCGCCTTGATGTCGCGGATGCAGGCGTCGAGGTCCCACAAGCCATCGTCGCGCGCAAACGCTTCGACAGTGATGGCGCGCGTGTGCCGGAGCTTACGCGGAGCGGGTGAAGACAGGGGCATAAAACCAATGCCGGAATGCGGCGATAAAAAGTATGCAGCCGGTGTGCCTGATGCACGTTGCCGCAGCTTCTACGGCAACAACCGCTCTTGCGGCGCTGCTTAAACCATGAAAGTTTAGCACAGCGCGCCAGCATGTGCACTGGATTGACAGGCGGGCAAGGAATTTAGTGGAGATAAGAGAGGAAGGCATGCAGATGCACGGAAGCGCCAGCGTGCAGCGTCATTCCGCCGTTGAGGAGGCGTTCCCCCTGCTGGCGGGACGCCGACGGATGGCGCTGTACGCTGGCGCCTCGGTCATGCATGAAGGATATGATCGTAATATGCTGGAAGAATAACAGCACAACCGAGCATGGGATGGCCGATACCGGCTGCGAACTGTAGTTACTCGTCCTCGTCCGCCCCACCCTGCATGGCGGCGCGCACGGCATTCTGGGAAAAACCGCGCTGCAGCAGAAAACGCATCTGCTTGCTGCGCGCGGCCGCATCTTCGGCGACGGTGCCGAATTTGCGGCGCCACACTTCTCTGGCGCGCGCCAGTTCGGTCGACGCCAGTTCGGATTTCAGTTCAGCCAAGTCGTCTCCTTTGACACCATGTTGCTGCAGTTCGGAGATCACCCGGCTGTTGCCGTAGCGGCCGGCACGCCGGTTCACCAGCGATTCGGCAAAGCGTTCCTGCGACAGCCAATTGTTCTTTTCGAGGAAGTCGAGCAACGCCTCGACGTCGTCGCCTTCCTCGGCATAGCGGGCCAGCTTGCGTCCCAGCTCGAGCCGGCTATGCTCGCGCATCGAAAGATACTTCAATGCGCGGCCCTTCAGGCTTAAAGATTGTTTCAAACCGGCCATGGCGTTGTTGCAGCTCCTCGTCGTGCATATGCACTGCCTTCGTCGCCGCGCCTAGCCACGTCCGGTTTGAACCAATCTTCAGGCTGTTGACGCACCATCTAGACGATTACTCGTCGCCGCCGACGGCAGCCACCGCCGGGGCGGCATCGCCCGGGGCAGCAGGCGGCAGTTCACGCACGCCCAGCGCAGCGCGGACCTTGTTTTCGATCTCGCGTGCCAGTTGCGGACGATCCTTCAGGAACTGACGAGCATTGTCCTTGCCCTGGCCGATACGTTCGCCGCCGTAGCTGTACCACGAACCCGACTTCTCGACGATCTTGTTGTCCACGCCCAGGTCGATGATCTCGCCTTCGCGCGACGTGCCTTCGCCATACAGGATGTCGAAGTGGGCTTCCTTGAACGGCGGCGCGATCTTGTTCTTGACGACCTTGACCTTGGTTTCGTTACCGATCACCTCGTCGCCCGACTTGATCGAACCGGTACGGCGGATGTCCATGCGCACCGAGGCGTAGAACTTCAGCGCGTTACCGCCGGTCGTGGTTTCCGGGCTGCCGAACATGACGCCGATCTTCATACGGATCTGGTTAATGAAGATCACCAGGGTATTGGTACGGTTGATCGAGCCGGTCAGCTTGCGCAGTGCCTGCGACATCAGACGGGCTTGCAGGCCCGGCAGCGAGTCGCCCATGTCGCCTTCGATCTCGGCGCGCGGGGTCAGTGCCGCCACCGAGTCGATGACCACCAGGTCGACGCTGCCCGAACGCACCAGCGCATCGGTGATTTCCAGGGCTTGCTCGCCGGTATCCGGCTGCGAGATCAGCAGTTCGTCCAGCTTGATGCCCAGCTTTTGCGCATACCCGACGTCAAGCGCGTGCTCGGCGTCGATGAAGGCGCAGGTACCACCCAGTTTTTGCATCTGGGCGATGGTTTGCAGGGTCAGCGTGGTCTTACCCGACGATTCCGGACCATAGATTTCGACGATACGGCCGCGTGGCAGTCCGCCGACGCCGAGCGCGATGTCCAGGCCCAGCGAGCCGGTGGACACGGTTTGCACTTCCTCGACCGGCGCATTGGCATCCATGCGCATGACCGAGCCTTTGCCGAATTGCTTTTCAATCTGCGCGAGGGCAGCAGCCAGTGCTTTGCCCTTCTCGGCTGCGTTTACTGCGGATTTTTTGTCGTCCATAACTTTCTTTCTGTCCTTGAGTGAACCAAGATAGGGGCCGCTCGCGCGTTTTCAATAGCGAGTACTGTATAAAATCCCAGTGGTTTTGGCAAGCGATATTTACCTCGCCTTGACCGATTCGACATGTTGCGAAACTTCACACACAATATGTGCGTGAGATGGGTCTAACGATGAAATCAGGGGGTGTGACATGCGTATTCTACTAGCGGAAGATGACAGCGTGCTCGCGGACGGGCTGACGCGTTCGCTGCGCCAGTCCGGCTACGCGATCGACTGCGTCAAGAACGGCCAGGACGCCGATACCGCGCTGTCGACGCAGGAATTCGACCTCCTGATCCTCGACCTGGGCCTGCCGCGCCTGTCCGGCATGGACGTGCTGCGGCGCCTGCGCGCGCGTGGCTCGCTGCTGCCCGTGCTGATCCTCACCGCGGCCGATTCGATCGAGCAGCGCGTGGGCGGGCTCGACGCCGGCGCCGACGACTACATGCCCAAGCCGTTCGCCCTGTCGGAACTCGAGGCGCGGGTACGCGCCCTCACCCGGCGCGGCCAGGGCGGCGGCTCCACCGTCATCCGCCACGGCCCGCTGGTGTACGACCAGGTCGGGCGCAGCGCCTACATCAACGACCAGATGCTCGACCTGTCGGCGCGCGAACTCGGCCTGCTCGAGATCCTGCTGTCGCGCACCGGGCGCCTGGTGTCCAAGGAACAGCTGGTCGACCACCTGTGCGAATGGGGCGAGGAAGTCTCCAACAACGCGATCGAGGTCTACGTGCACCGCCTGCGCAAGAAGATCGAGACCGGCGGCGTGCGCATCGCCACCGTGCGCGGCCTCGGCTACTGCCTCGAGCGCCATGCCGACAGCGCGCGCAAGGCGTCCGACGACGCCGCGGCCGCCCACGCCGGCAAGTGAAGCGGCCGCGGCTCCTGCGCGCCGGGGCGGCCGGCACGCTGCCCGAGAATCCGGCCCGGCATACGCTGCCCGGTGCGATGGCTGAGGCGCCCTACGTCCCGCCCCACCCCGAGCCCGAGGAAAGCATCCAGCATTCGCTGTTCGGCGAGATCCTCGACTGGATGCTGGCGCCGCTGCTGCTGCTGTGGCCGATGAGCATCGCCATTACCTACCTGGTGGCGAAGTCGATCGCCAACCAACCCTTCGACCATGCACTGGAAGACAGCGTCACGGTGCTGGCCCAGCAGGTCAAGGAAGTGGACGGCACCATCGTGGCGCGCCTGCCCGGCAGCGCGCGCGACATCCTGCGCGCCGACGACGTCGACAGCATCTATTTCCAGGTGACCGGCCCGCGCGGCGAGGTGGTCGACGGCGACCGCGATTTGCCGCTACCGCTGGGCGAGGAGCCCGAGCGCAGCGGCCGCGTCCACTTTCGCAACGAAAGCCTGCACGGCGCCCCGGTGCGCGTGGCCTATGCCTGGATCAACCTGCAGCCGCTGGCGCAACCAAGACCGAGCCTGGCGCTGGTGCAGGTCGCCGAAACCTTGGACAAGCGCGCCCAGCTCGCCAACGAGATCATCAAGGGCGTGATCCTGCCCCAGTTCATCATTTTGCCGGTGATCCTGGCCCTGGTCTGGTTCGCGTTGTCGCGCGGGCTGTCGCCGCTGGCCCAGCTGCAGGAACGCATCCGCGCGCGCCCGCCGGACGACCTGTCGCCGATCGATTCGCGCCAGGTACCCGAAGAGATCTCGCCGCTGGTCGGTTCGCTGAACGACATGCTGGCGCGCCTGGCCCACACGATCGACGCCCAGAAGCGTTTCATCGCCGACGCCGCGCACCAGATGAAGACGCCGCTGGCCGGCATGCGCATGCAGTCCGAGCTGGCGCTGCGCCAGGTCGATCCCGGCGAGATCCACCGCTCGCTCGAGCAGCTGGCCAAGAGTTCGGAATCGGCGACGCGCCTGGTGAACCAGCTGCTGGCGCTGGCGCGCGCCGAAAACCAGCCGCATGCCGGCGTCGGCTTGGCCCCGCTCGACCTCGGCGTGCTGGCGCGCGAGGTGGTGCTGGACTGGGTGCCGGCCTCGTTCGCGCAGGAGATCGACCTCGGCTACGAGGCGCCGGACGAGCCACTGGAAATCGCCGGCAACGCCCTGATGCTGCGCGAGCTGCTGTCGAACCTGATCGACAATGCGCTGCGCTACACGCCGTCCGCCAGCGGCGGCAGCGTCACCGTGCGCGTGCGCGCCAGCGCCGGCCAGGCGCTGCTGGAAGTCGAGGACACCGGCCCCGGCATTGCGCCAGGCGAGCGCCCGCGCGTGTTCGAGCGCTTCTACCGCATCCTCGGCTCCAGCGCGCCCGGCTCCGGCCTGGGCCTGGCCATCGTGCGCGAGATCGCCCAGCAGCACTGCGCCGACATCGAGATCTTCAACAACCCGCGCAGCACGCACAAGAAATTCCCGGGCAGCCTGTTCCGGCTGACCTTCCCGCCTCCCGAACTTCCCGCACCCGATGCCGATTGAATCCACCGCCATGCCCACGCCCTCGCCCTCCGATCCGGACCGGTCCGCCGCGCGCGCCCGGGTCGCCGCCGCACGGACGCAGCACTGGGCACGCACCCGGCGCCTGACCGCCATCCTGCTGGGCCTGTGGCTGGCGACCTGGTTCGGCACCGTGTTCTTCGCGCGCGACCTGGCGCACCTGTCGGTGTTCGGCTGGCCGCTCTCGTTCTACCTGGCGGCGCAGGGCAGCTCGCTGATCTACCTGGCGGTCATCGGCGCCTATGCATGGCGCATGCGCGTGCTCGACCGCCGCTTCGCGCGCCTGCTGGCGGAGGCCGCATGAGCGGCACCAACACCGACGGCAAACGCTATTTCCGCCGCCTGTCGCGCTACTACCTGTGGTTCACGGCCTGCCTGGCGCTGTTCCTGGTGGCGCTCGGCATCCTCGAGCGCGAAGGCATGCCGCGCCAGTGGATCGGCCACCTGTACATGTTCGGCACCATCGTGCTGTATGCCACCATCGGCGTGGTGGCGCGCACCTCCAACGTGTCCGAGTACTACGTGGCAGGGCGGCGGGTGCCGGCGCTGTTCAACGGCATGGCGACGGCGGCCGACTGGATCTCGGCGGCCAGCTTCATCAGCCTGGCCGGCACCCTGTACCTGCACGGCTTCGACGCCCTCGCCTACGTGATGGGCTGGACCGGCGGCTACTGCCTGGTGGCGCTCCTGATCGCGCCCTACCTGCGCAAGTTTGCCCAGTACACGATCCCGGACTTCCTGGCGGCGCGCTACGGCGGCAACGGCGACGGGCGCGGCACCACGGTGCGGGCGATGGCGGTCGGCGCCACCATCATCGTGTCGTTCACCTACGTGGTGGCGCAGATCTACGCGGTCGGGCTGATCGCCTCGCGCTTCACCGGCGTCGATTTCTCGGTCGGCATCTTCCTCGGCCTGGCCAGCATCCTGGTGTGCTCGTTCCTGGGCGGGATGCGCGCCATCACCTGGACCCAGGTGGCGCAGTACATCATCATCCTGGTCGCCTTTTTGATTCCGACCATGTGGCTGTCGGCCAAGTTCGCCGGCAACCCGGTGCCGCAGGTGGCCTACGGCTCGGTCCTGCCCAAGCTGGCCCAGCGCGAAGCCCAGCTGGCGCGCGATCCGCGCGAGCAGCAGGTGCGCACAGCCTTCCGCGCGCGCGCCGACGAGTACGCGGCGCGCATCAAGGGCTTGCCGCATTCGTGGGAAGCGGGCAAGGTCGAGGCCCAGCGCCGCCTGGACGTGGCGCGCAGCCGCAATGCGCCGCTGGGAGAAATCCGCACCGCCGAGCGCGAACTGCTGTCCTACCCGCGCACGGCGGACGAGGCGGCGCGCCTGTGGACCGAGGAACGCGCCGCCAACCTGGCGCGCGCCCAGCCGCCCGAGCCGCACGCCGATCCCTTTCCCGGCAAGACGCCGGAGGAATCGGACATCCGCCGCAACAACTTCCTGGCGCTGGTGTTCTGCCTGATGTTCGGCACCGCCGCCCTGCCCCACCTGCTGATGCGCGCCTACACCACGCCTTCGGTGAACGAGACCCGGGTGTCGGTGTTCTGGGCGCTGTTCTTCATCCTGCTGATCTACCTGACGATGCCGGCGCTGGCGGTGCTGGCCAAGTACGACATCTATACCTCGCTGGTCGGCACCGACTTTTCCAAGCTGCCGACCTGGGTCTCGTACTGGGCCAACGTGGACAAGGCCAACCCTTTGATCAGCATCGTCGACGTCAATGGCGACGGCATCGTGCAGCTGGCCGAGATCGCGATCGACGGCGACGTGCTGACACTGGCCACGCCGGAAATCGGCGGCCTGCCCTACGTGATTTCCGGGCTGGTGGCGGCCGGCGGGCTGGCGGCGGCGCTGTCCACCGCCGACGGCCTGCTGCTGGCGATCTCGAACGCGCTGTCGCACGACATCTATTTCAAGATCGTCGATCCGGGCGCCTCGACCCAGAAGCGGGTCACGATCTCGAAACTGCTGCTGCTGGCGGTCGCCTTCATTGCCGCCTACGTCGCTTCCCAGAAGCCGGCCGACATCCTGTCGCTGGTGGGCGCGGCCTTCTCGCTGGCCGGCTCGACGCTGTTCCCGGCGCTGGTGGCGGGCGTGTTCTGGAAACGCGCCACCCACCAGGGCGCGATCGCCGGCATGATCGGCGGTTTCCTGGTGTGCGTGTACTACATGCTGCACACTAACCCGATCCTGGGCGGCAGCGCCGACGCCGCCTGGTTCCATATCGCGCCGATTTCAGCCGGCGTGTTCGGGGTGCCGGCCGGGCTGGCGGTGCTGGTGATCGCCAGCCTCCTGAGCCGGCCGCCGTCGACTGCCAGCATGGGGCTGGTCGAGCATCTCCGCGCGCCCGAATGAAAATCATCTTGCCAAGGAAAGCCATGCCATTGTCGAATGCCGTCCTGCGCCGCAGCGCTGCGCTGGCGCTGTGCCTCGCCCTGCCGTTCTGCATCCCTGTCGAGGCCGCGCCGGATGGCACCGCCCTGCCCGCGCTGTCCAGCTTCTTCGAGAATGCCAGCTTTGGCGGCGCCATCCTGTCGCCCAGCGGCCGCTACCTGGCGGCGCGCACCGGCGGCGCCGGCCAGCGCCTGATGCTGGCGGTGATCGACCTGCAAGACAACAAGAGCAAGGTGGTTGCCGCCTACAGCGACGCCGACATCGGCCGCGTGGTCTGGGTCAACGACGAGCGCCTCGCCTTCGACGTGACCGACCGCGCCACCGCGCCGGGCGAGGAAAACCTGGGCGCCGGCCTGTACGCGGTCAACCGCGACGGCGCCGGCCTGCGCCAGCTGGCCACCCGCCGCGGCGAAGCCTTCGTGAGCGAGGGCATGAGCCGCGCCAAGCGCCCGCTGCTGCCCTGGCATACCTTCCTGATGCACGGCGCCGGTGCCCAGGATTCCGAATTCCTGTACGTGACCAGCCCGGTACTCGACACCCGCGGCGAAGTGCGCACCGTCGACCTGCTGCGCCTGGACACGCTGAGCGGCAGGACCACCACGGTGGCGGCGCCGGGGCCGGTGCGCAGCTGGATGCTCGACCACGAGGGCAAGCCGCGCCTGGCCGTCGGCCGGCACGACGGTGTTACCACCATCTACTACCTGGACCCGGCCGATGGCCGCTGGCGCACCCTGGCCAGCTACAACGCCTACACCGGCGGCCGCGGCGCCTTTTCCCCGCTCGGCTTCGGTCCGGACGGCACGCTGTACGTGACCGCGCGCGGCGGCAAGGACAAGCTGGCGCTGTACGCCTTCGATTACGCCACCGGCAAGATCAAGCCGGAAGCGCTGGTCGAAACCGCCGGCTACGACTTTGCCGGCCGCCTGCTCACCCGGCGCGGCAAGCTGCTGGGCGTGCGCTACGAAACCGATGCCGAGGGCACGGCCTGGTTCGATCCGGCGATGCAGGCGCTGCAGGACAAGATCGACAAGCTGCTGCCGTCGACCATCGACTCGGTGTCGTTGCCGGCCGCGCCCGATGCGCAGTGGGCGCTGGTGCGCGCCTATTCGGACGTCCAGCCTGCCACTTACCTGCTGTACAACCTGCAGACCGGAAAGCTGGACCGGCTCGGCACGGCCCACCCCGGGATCGACAGCCGCCGCATGGGCCGCCAGGAAGTGCTGCACTATAAGGCACGCGACGGCCTCGACGTCCCGGCCCTGCTGACCCGTCCGGCCGGCGCCGCCAAGGATGCCAAACTGCCGCTGGTGGTGCTGGTGCATGGCGGTCCGTACGTGCGCGGCAGCACCTGGGGCTGGGATCCGGAATCGCAGTTCCTGGCGTCGCGCGGCTATGCGGTGCTGGAGCCGTCGTTCCGCGGCACCACCGGCTTCGGCGTGAAGCACTTCATGGCCGGCTGGAAGCAATGGGGCCTGGCGATGCAGGACGACATCGCCGACGGCGCGCGCTGGGCGATCGCGCAAGGCATCGCCGACCCCAGGCGCATCTGCATCGCCGGCGCCAGCTACGGCGGCTACGCGACCCTGATGGGCCTGGCCCGCGATCCGGACCTGTACCGCTGCGGGGTGGACTGGGCCGGCGTGACCGACATCGGGCTGCTGTACAACGGCCACTGGGGCGTGCAGTCGAACGTGTCGGAAGAATGGCGGCAGTAGGATGCCGGAACTGATCGGCGACCCGGTCAAGGATGCCGCCCAATTTGCCGCCACCTCGCCGATCCGGCAGGCGGCGCGCATCCGCCAGCCGCTGCTGCTGGCCTACGGCGGCGCCGACCTGCGCGTGCCGCTGTACCACGGCCGCCAGTTCTACGACGCGGTCAAGCAGACCAACAAGCAGGTCGACTGGATCGAATACGCGGACGAAGGCCATGGCTGGAGCCTCTCGAAGGACCGTATCGACTTCTGGGGCCGGGTCGAAAAATTTCTCGACAAGAACATCGGCAAGGACGCGGCGATGCCGTGACCGCCCCATGAAAAACGGGCGCCGCGGCGCCCGTCTTCTTGTTTATTACCAGCGCGGCATCAAGCCACGATGGTCTGCGCTTCGCCGTCGGCGCGGGCGCGGATCTCGCCGATGCGGTAGACGGTCTCGCCGGCCGCCTGCAACTGCGCCATGGCGGCGTCGGCATTCTCTTTCGACACGATCACGGTCATGCCGATGCCGCAGTTAAACACACGGTGCATCTCGGCGTCGGCCACGCCGCCGTGCTGCTGCAGCCACTGGAACAGCGGCGGCATGGTCCACGATTTGGCGTCCAGCACGGCGGTCAGGCCATCCTGCAGCACGCGCGGGATGTTCTCGACCAGGCCGCCGCCGGTGATGTGCACCAGGCCCTTCACTTCCATCGTCTGCATCAGCGCCAGCAGCGGCTTGACGTAGAGGCGGGTCGGGGCCATCAGCACGTCGGCCAGCTTGCGGCCGTGGAAGTCGGCTTCCAGGTCGGGCTTGGCGACCTGGATGATCTTGCGCACCAGCGAGTAGCCGTTCGAGTGGATACCCGACGAGGCCAGGCCCAGCACCACGTCGCCGGGGACGATCTTGCTGCCGTCGATGATCTGCGACTTCTCGACCGCGCCGACGGCGAAGCCGGCCAGGTCGTATTCGCCGTCCGGGTACATGCCCGGCATCTCGGCGGTCTCGCCGCCCAGCAGCGCGCAGCCCGACTCTTCGCAGCCGCGGGCGATGCCCGATACCACGGCGGTGGCGGTGGCCACGTCCAGCTTGCCGCAGGCAAAGTAATCGAGGAAGAACAGCGGTTCGGCGCCCTGCACCAGGATGTCGTTGACGCTCATGGCGACCAGGTCGATGCCGACCGTGTCGTGGCGGTTCAGCTCGAAAGCCAGCTTCAGCTTGGTGCCGACGCCGTCGGTACCGGAGACCAGGACCGGCTCCTTGAACTTCTTGCTGATCTCGAACAGGCCGCCGAAACCGCCGATACCACCGAGCACGCCTTCGCGCATGGTGCGCTTGGCAAGGGGCTTGATCGCTTCGACCAGGGCGTCGCCGGCATCGATATCGACACCGGCATCGCGGTAGGAGAGAGAAACATTAGATGGTTGGCTCATGGTATTTGGCAGCGGAGGCGGTAAAATAGATAGCGGTAGATCAACTGAACAGAACTGAGCGCCCCGAGTCACTGCCGGGAACGGCCAACTGGTCAATCCGCTATTTTAGCAAACCGGCTTGGCCACGACGTCATTAACAAGAACAAAATGCCTTTTCCCCCTCAGCCCGGATGAAATGCAAGCCATGAAACAGCTGGTGCTCGATTTAGGCGCCGCCGAGCCGGCGCAGAGCCTCGACACCTTCCAGATAGGCGCAAATGCCGAAATGGCGCACTTGATGCACCAGTTCGCGCAACGCGCCTCGCGCGAGCATTTCTGCTACCTGTGGGGCGCAACCGGCGCCGGCAAGACCCATATCCTGCAGGGCCTGGCCGCCACCAGGGGATCGCGCTACATCCCCGCCGACGCCGAGCCGGACGCCTTCGTGCACGCGCCCGGCGTCACCCTGTACCTGGTGGACGATATCGACCAGCTCACGCCCGAACGCCAGATCGACGCCTTCGCCCTGTACAACCAGGTGCGCGAGCACGGCACCTACATGGTGTGCGCCGGGCCGCTGCCGCCGGCGGTGCTGCCGGTGCGCGAAGACCTGCGCACGCGCATGGGCTGGGGTTTGGTCTACCAGATCCACGACCTGTCCGACGACGAAAAGATCGCCGCCCTCACCCAGGCTGCCGAGGCGCGCGGTTTGACGCTGTCGGCCAGCGTGTTACCCTATTTGCTGTCGCATTTCAAGCGCGACATGCGTTCCCTGTCGACCATGCTGGACGCGCTCGACCACTATTCGCTCGAGACCCAGCGTCCGGTCACGCTGCCCCTGCTGCGTGACCTTTTGCACCAGGGAAACCAGCACACCGAACCCAAAGAATGAATACACTCGCGCTGTTTGACCTCGACCACACCCTGCTGCCGATCGATTCCGACTACGAATGGGGCCAGTTCCTGGTACGCCATGGCGTCGTCGACGCCGTCGACTACCAGCGCCGCAACGACGCCTTTTTTGCCCAGTACCAGGCCGGCACCCTGAACCCGGTGGAATACCTGGAGTTCGCCCTCGGTACCCTGGCCGGCTTCGCGCCGCCCACCCTGCAGCGCCTGCAGGCCGACTACATGGCGGAAGTGATCCGGCCGGCCATCAAGCCAGCCGCCATCAAGCTGCTCAAGGAGCACCTTGATGGCGGCCACCTGGTGGCGATCATCACCGCCACCAACGCCTTCGTCACGACGCCGATCGCCGCAGCGTTGGGCGTCGAGCACCTGATCGCCGCGCGCCCCGAACTCGACGCGCAAGGCCACCCGACCGGCCGCCTGGCGGGCACGCCGACCCAGGGCCAGGGCAAGGTGACCCACATGCACGCCTGGCTGGACGGCCTGGGCCGCCCGTTCGACGGCTTCGAGCGCAGCTATTTCTACAGCGATTCGCACAACGATATCCCGCTGCTGTCCGTCGTCTCGCATCCGGTGGCGACCAACCCGAGCGCCAAACTGGCCCAACACGCAACCGCCCTCGGCTGGCCTTTACTCCATTTGTTCAATGATTAAAAAATTCATCCGTAAGATCCTTGGTGTGAAAGACGAGCGCGACCCCACCCAGCCCGACATCCTCGGCCCGGACGACCACGGCATCGACATCAAGCTGCTGTCGCCGAACGCGATCCGCGTGACCCAGACGCTGCAGGAAGCCGGCTACAAGGCCTTCGTGGTCGGCGGCGCCGTGCGCGACCTGCTGCTCGGCGTGAAGCCGAAAGACTTCGACATCGCCACCGACGCCACCCCGGAAGAAGTGAAAAAGCTGTTCCGGCGCGCCTTCATCATCGGCCGCCGCTTCCAGATCGTGCACGTGATGTTCGGCCAGGAGCTGCTGGAAGTGACCACCTTCCGCGGCAACGGCAGCGCCAACGCGCCGAAGGACGAGCACGGCCGCGTCCTGCGCGACAACAACTTCGGTCCGCAACACGAGGATGCCGAGCGGCGCGACTTCACCATCAACGCCATGTACTACGACCCGGCCACGCAGTCGGTGCTGGACTACCACGGCGGCATCGCCGACATCCGCGACAAGGTCCTGCGCATCATCGGCCAGCCGGAAGCGCGCTACCGCGAAGACCCGGTGCGCATGCTGCGCGTGGTGCGCTTCGCCGCCAAGCTGCAGTTCACGATCGAGCCGGCCACGCGCGCGCCGATTCCGGTGATGGCGCCGCTGATCGACAACGTGCCGGCGGCGCGCGTGTTCGACGAAATGCTCAAGCTGCTGCTGTCCGGCCACGCGCTGGCCTGCCTGAAGGAGCTGCGCTCGTCGGGCCTGCACCATGGCTTGCTGCCGCTGCTGGACGTGGTGCTGGAACAGCCGATCGGCATGAAGTTCGTCACCCTCGCCCTGGAATCCACGGACGCGCGCGTAAAAGCCGGCAAGGGCGTGTCGCCGGGCTTCCTGTTCGCGTCGCTGCTGTGGCACCAGGTGCTGGAAAAGTGGAACGCCTACCGCACTGCTGGCGAGGCGCCGATCCCGGCCCTGCACCTGGCAGCCGACGACGTGCTCGACAACCAGACCGAGAACCTGGCCCTGCAGCGCCGCATCGCCACCGACATGCGCGACATCTGGGCCATGCAGCCGCGCTTCGAGCGCCGCAACGGCAAGAACCCGTACAAGCTGCTGGAGCACCCGCGCTTCCGCGCCGGCTTCGACTTCCTGCTGCTGCGCTGCGAATCGGGTGAACTCGACGCCGAACTGGGCAACTGGTGGGCGACCTTCTACGGCGGCGACGTCGCCGAGCGCGAACGCCTGGTGAATGCGGCGCGCGAACCGGCGGCCGGTGGCGCCGCCGCCAAGAAGCGTCCGCGCCGCCGCGCGCCGCGCAAGACCGGCGACGAAGCCGGCGGCGCCGACAGCGGCGCGCCTTCGGGTACGGCCGGCGCCGCGGGCGAGGACTGATGCTGGCCTGGATCGGCATCGGCGCCAACCTGGGTGACGCGCGCGCGAACGTGCTCGATGCGATCGAGCGCCTGGCGCTGGTGTGCGGCGTGCGCCTGGTGCGCGCCTCCTCGCTGTACCGCACCGCGCCGATCGATTCCTCGGGCGACGACTACGTCAACGCGGTCGCCGCCATCGAGACCGAACTCGCGCCGCACGCCCTGCTGGCGGCCCTGCACGGCATCGAGCAGGCGCACGGGCGCGAGCGGCCCTACCGCAATGCCCCGCGCACGCTCGACCTCGACCTCCTCATGTACGGCGACCTCGTCATCGGCGACGCGCCGGCGCTGGTGGTGCCGCATCCGCGCATGCACGAGCGCGCGTTCGTGCTGGTGCCGCTGGCCGAACTGGCGCGCGACCTCGCGCGCGAACTGCGCATTCCCGGCCGCGGCGCCCTGGCCACGCTGCTGCTCGGCGTGGCCGGCCAGGCCATCGAACGATTGCCGCCGGCTCAGCCGAGCGACACCGCGTAAAGGCAGGGCAGCAGCGCCAGCGGCATCACGATCGCGCCGACTTTCAGGAACTGCAGGAAGCCGACTTCGATCCCTTCGCGGCGCAGCACGGTGAGCCAGAGGACGGTCGCCAGCGAGCCGGTGACCGACAGGTTGGGGCCGAGATTGATGCCGATGAGCGTTGCGGCGGTGACGTTCGGCGCCGCATGGCTGGCCGCCATGGTGGCGCCGGCGATCAGCCCGGCCGGCAGGTTGTTGGCGATGTTCGATACCAGCGCGGTTGCGATCCCGGCCGCCCACGGGCTCCACTGGGGCGCGCTGGCGTGCAGCCGTTCCAGCATGTGCGCCAGGGCGTCGGCGACACCGATCTTGGACAGCGCCGCCACCAGCACGAACAAGCCCGCGACCAGCGGCAGCACCGACCACGACATCTCGTGCGCCGCGCGCAGCGCCGCCGGGCGCGCGCGCAGGAACACGACCACGAAGGTGGCCAGGCCCGCCGCAAAGCTGGGCCAGCCCAAATCGAGCCCGCGGCTCGAGGCCACCAGCAGCAGCACGGCCATCAGCGCGATCCCGCAGGCCACGATTTTCGCGTCCGCCGACAGCGCCGGCACCGCGGCGTCCTCGTTCAGGCGCTGGTTCAGGTCGGCGCGCTGGGTCCAGTACAAGGCGGCGAAGGTGACGCCGATGGCGATCGCGGACGGCAGCAGGAACAGCCTGAACCAGTCCAGCAGCGCCGGCATCCGGCTCGCATACACCACCAGGTTGGCGGGATTCGAGACCGGCAGGACGAAGCTCGCGGCATTCGCGATCAGGGCGCAGGCGAACAGGTGCGGCAGCGGACGTTCGAGCTTGGCCGCCCGTGCGGCCGCCAGCACGGCCGGCGTCAGCACGACCGCGGTGGCATCGTTGGACATGAAGGTGGTGACCACGATGCCGACCGCGTACACGATGCAGAACAGCCGGCTGGCCGATCCTCTGGCCCAGCCCACCGCGTGCGCCGCGATCCAGTCGAACAGGCCGGTGATGCGCGCCATCTCGGCAATCAGCATCATCCCGATCAGGAACAGGTAGACGTCCGTGCCCTGCCCGACCGCGTGCGCCAGCTCGCCCGGCGCCACCTGGCCCGTGAGCAGCAGCAGCACCGCGCCCAGCACGGCCCACCAGGCTTCGGCGACACGGAACGGCCGGACCAGCACGCCGGCAGTGGACAGCAAGGCGATCGGTAATACCACTGACGGCGAGAGCGGAAGCTGTAACATCGGGATGGCCTGAGTTGGGGTAAGGCATTGTACAGACCCCAGGCAGGAATCCCGTCTTGGCATTACACTACGCGATTTACGAAGGAAGAACGATGAGCGGATATTTGCAGGGCAAGGACATGGCAGCGCCGAGACAGGACCAGGGCGTTCCCGCCCCCGTGGCGGCCCCGGCGCAACCGGTGCAGAAGGCCGTGACGATTCCGTCGCTGCGGGCGATGCGCGCGGCCGGCCAGAAGATTGCCATGCTCACCTGCTACGACGCCAGCTTCGCTTCGCTGATGGACCGCTGCGGCGTCGAGATCCTCTTGATCGGCGACTCGCTCGGCATGGTCTGCGCCGGCTACGACTCGACCCTGCCGGTGACGGTGGCCGACGTCGCCTACCACACCGCGTCGGTGAAGCGCGGCACCAAGAACGCGCTGGTGCTGGCCGACCTCCCCTTCGGCAGCTACGGCACCAAGGAGCAGGCCTACGACAGCTGCGCAACTCTGATGCGCGCCGGCGCCCAGATGATCAAGATCGAAGGCGGCGCCTGGCTGGCCGAGACCGTGCGCTTCCTGGTCGAGCGCGGCATCCCGGTGTGCGCCCACATCGGCCTGACCCCGCAGTTCGTGCACCAGCTGGGCGGCTACAAGGTGCAAGGTAAAACCAGCGAAGGCGCCGACCAGCTCAAGCTCGACGCCAGGACGCTGCAGGACGCCGGCGCGGCCATCGTGCTGCTGGAAGCGGTACCGGCGGCGCTGGGCAAGGAAGTCACCGAGATGCTGCAGGTGCCGACCATCGGCATCGGCGCCGGTCCCGACTGCTCGGGCCAGGTGCTGGTGATGCACGACCTGCTCGGCGTTTTCCCCGGCCGCAAGGCGCGCTTCGTGAAGAACTTCATGGACGGCCAGACCAGCATCGACGCCGCGGTCACGGCGTATGTGACGGCGGTCAAGGACGGCAGCTTCCCGGCGCCGGAACACTGCTTCTGAGTCGATAAGGGTGATGTGATGGACGCCAGACCCGACACCGCCCGCCTGTTCCTGGCCCTGTGGCCGGATCCGGCCGTGCGCGAGGCCTTGCGTGCCTGGCGCGACGCCTGGACCTGGCCGCGCGGGGCGTCGCCGGTGCACACCGACAAGCTGCACGTGACGCTGCACTTCCTGGGCGACTTGCCGGCTGCACGCCTCCCGGAACTGGCGGACGGTTTCGCGGTGCCGTTTTCGCCGTTTGCGCTGCGCTTCGAACGCGGGGCATTGTGGCATAACGGGATTGCCGTGCTGGAGCCCTCGGAAGAGCCGCCTGGCTTGCTCGATCTGCACGCGCGGCTGTCGCAGGCCCTGGTCGGGCTGGGGCTGCAGCCGGAAGCGCGCACCTATCGCCCACACGTGACCATGGCCCGGCGCGCGAAAGGTGCCGATGTGCCGGCCGGCGGTCCGGCGGTCGACTGGCAGGTCGACCGTTACGTGCTAGTGGAATCGAAAGCCGGCAGTTATACCGTACTGCGCGAATATTTGTAGGGTGGACGGCTACGCCGTCCACGCGGTGATACGCGCCAGCCGCATGAACGCGTGGACGGGAGACCCGTCCACCCTACCTCATCCCATCCGTTTTACGATCCCCGCATTCGCGGCGATCACGAGTCCCGACAGCGACAACAGCCCCAGCGCTACCGCGATATTCGTGTGCGCCGCGATCGAGCCGAGCAGCGGGGGCGCCATCAGCAGGCCGGCATAACCGAGGGTCGCCACCGTCGCCAGGCCACCGCCGGCCGACATCCCGGGCATGCGCGCCGCCGCCGCGAAGATCAGGGGCACCACGTTGGCCGCGCTCACGCCGATCAGCGCGAAGCCCAGTGCCGACAGCGCAAAGTTGGTGCTCAGTACCGCCAGCAGCAGCCCGCCGAACATCCCCAGTCCCCCGAACACCATCAGGCGTGCAGCGCCGAAGCGCAGCACCAGGCGGTCGCCGGCGAAGCGGCAGGCCGCCATCGCCACCGAGAACGCGGAATAGCCCAGCGCCGCCGATGCCGGTTCGGCGCGGGTGCGCTCGGTCAGCAGCAAGGCGCTCCAGTCGACCAAGGCCCCTTCCACCGCGAAGCACAGCAAGCCGAGCAGGCCGAGGAACAAGGTCGGTCCACGCGGCAGCGCGAAGTGGCTATGGCCGGCGGCGCCCTGCGGCGGCACCCTGAACACGAAGCGGGCGGCCAGCGCCACCACCAGCGCGATGATCACGCCGGCCGCCAGCGCGCCGCGGCCGTCGCCCCAGCCGGCACCGATCACCAGGCCACCGAGCGCCGCCCCGAGCAGGCCACCCAGGCTGAAGAAGCCGTGGAACGACGACATCGTCGGCACTCCGCGCGCAGCTTCGACTTCGGCCGCATTCGCATTCATCGATACGTCCAGCACCCCGTTGCTGGCGCCGAACGCGAACGCCGCCAGGAACAGCGCGGTGACGCCGTCGACGTTCATCAGCAGTGCGCTGGTAAGTGCGAACAGCCAGGCGCTGCCCAACGCCACCGGGCGCGTGCCCCAGCGTCCGGACAGCCAGCCGGACAGCGGCATGGCGGCGATCGCGCCGCCGGCGATGGTCAGCAGCAGGAAACCGAGCGTGCCGGTATCGATGCCGGCGCTCGCCTGCACCACCGGCACGTGGGCCGCCCACAGGCCGATGCCGGCGCCGTTCAGCAGGAAGATGGCGGAGATGGCCCAGCGTGCGGCGTTCACGCCTTGCGCGGCCTGCATGTTGTCGACCGGCTTCATGGGCGGACCTTTCCAGCGAGTTTGATTTCGGGCGCACCTTCGGTGCCGCGCAGGCGTTCCAGCAGCGCGGGCGCGGCATCGGCTTCCAGCACCAGCTGGTCGACTTGCTGCAGCGGCGCGATCAGGAAAGGACCCGCCGCTTCCAGGCGCTCGTTGAGGACGGCGACCACGCGCCGGCTGCCGGCCGCCAGCATCGCCGCCTTCAGCGCGGCTTCCTCGGCATCGCTGGCACCGAGGCCACGTTCGGCCTCGAGGCTGCAGACGCCGACCACGGCCAGGTCCACGCGCAGGCGGCCGATCTCGGCCACCGTGTGGGCGCCCAGCACCGCACCGGCATAGGCCGAATACTGGCCGCCCAGCAGCATCACCCGGGTCTGGCGCAATTCGCCCAGCGCCAGCGCGATCTGCGGGCTGTTGGTCACGATGGCCGCGGCCAGCCCGTCCGGCAACGCGCGCGCAAAGGCCAGGTTGGTGGTGCCGGCGTCGACCAGCACGGTGTCGCCGGGGCGCACGCATGCCACCAGCGCCTGGGCCAGCAGCTGCTTGCGCGCAGCGTCGCTGTCCTGGCGCTGGCCGAAGCTCGGCTCGGCGCCGCCGCGCCGCATGGCGCCGCCATGGACCCGGCGCAGCAGGCCGGCCGCGTCGAGCTCGCGCAAGTCGCGCCGGATCGTGTCCTCGGATGTATTGAAACGCTGTGCCAGCTCGGCTGCCAATACCTTGCCCTGCTGCTGCACCGTGTCGATGATGTGTTGCCGCCGTTCTTCCGCTAGTTGCATGTGCTCGCCTCCTTTGCACATGACTATAGCGTTTTATTCACGAACATGCAAATACATGCACAAACATGCATTGAATGATATTCAAACCAGCAGCATCAGGTGTTCCCGCTCCCACGAACTGATCACCCGCGCAAAGGTCGCGAATTCCAGTTCCTTCACTTCGCAATAGGCTTCCACGAACAGTGGCCCCAGCATCTCGGCCAGCGCCGGACAGCCGCGCAGCTGGAAGATGGCGTCTTCCAGGTTGCGCGGCAGCTGGCCGTGCACGTGTTCGGCACTCTCCGACGTCGGCGCCGACGGCGACAAGCCTTCCACCATGCCGAGCCAGCCGCAGGCCAGGGTGGCCGCCATCGCCAGGTAGGGATTCACGTCGACGCCGGGCACGCGGTTTTCGACGCGGCGGTTGGCCGGATCGGAGTTCGGGATGCGGATGCCGCAGGTACGGTTGTCGTAGCCCCAGTGGACATTGGTCGGCGCCGACTCGAAGCGCGACAGGCGGCGGAACGAATTGACGTGGGGTGCGAACAGCAGGGTCGCGGGCGGCACGTATTTCTCGAGTCCGCCGATGAAATGGTGGAACAGCGCACTTTCGCTGCCGTCCGGGTTGGAAAAGATATTGGCCCCGGTAACGCGGTCGATGACGCTCTGGTGCACGTGCATCGCGCTGCCGGGCTCGGTTTCCATGGGCTTGGCCATGAAGGTGGCAAAGATGCCGTGGCGCAGCGCCGTCTCGCGCACGGCGCGCTTGAACAGGAACACGCGGTCGGCCAGTTCCAGCGCATTGCCATGCGCAAAATTGATTTCCATCTGGCCGGCGCCGGCTTCGTGGATCAGGGTCTCGACGCCCAGTTCGTGCTGCTTGCAGAAGGCGGTCAACTCGAGGAAGAACGGATCGAAATCGTTGACGGCGTCGATCGAGTAGGACTGGCGCCCCTGCTCCGTGAACCCGCTGCGCCCGGTCGGCGGACTCAGCGGTTCGTGCGGATTGGTATTGCGCGCGACCAAATAAAACTCCATCTCGGGCGCCACCACCGGCGTCCAGCCGCGCCCGCTGTAGCGCGCCAGCACGCGCCGCAGCACCGAGCGCGGCGCCAGCTCGACCAGGTGGCCGTCGAACTGGCGGCAATCGTGGATCACCAGCGCCACCCGCTCGGTGGCCCAGGGCACGACGCGCAGCGTGGCTTCGTCCGGCACGCAGACCATGTCGGGATCGGTGGCGCCGACGTAGGGCGTGTTGTTGGGCTGGTCGCCGTGGACCGTGTTCAACAGCACGCTCTTGGGCAGGCGCATGTGTTCGCCGGCCAAAAACAGGTCTTTCGGCAGGATCTTGCCGCGCGCGATGCCGGTCATGTCGGCAATCACGCACTCGACTTCGTGGATGTTATGTTCGCGCAAGAACTCGCGCATGGCGGGGCTGACCGTGGCGCTCATCGCTATCCTATGGGCCTGGCTTCGGTCCGGGTCACTATACACGCCTACGATGCCGCGCGTTTCCGCGTTTCGGCGATTCGTTGCCGGCTTTCCGCAGTTGGCGTCATCGCTCGCCCACGGGCGCCGATCTGCGGCATACTTTCCAAAATGGAATCTACACACGCCTCCCCCATCCCGACTGCCCGCATGTGGCGCTTTTATGTCAGCGGCTGGGTCATCTACCTGATCCTGATCACCTTTGCCACGCAACTGGAAAACCTGCAGCATGCCCGCTTCGACTGGCACTCCGCCTCGGATGTCCTGTGGAGCGCGCCGCAAGGCCTGCTGCTGGCCCTGACCTGGCCGCTGGGCGGCTGGATGGAGCGCAGGAAGCTGTCGCCGCTGGCCGTGTTCCTGTGCCACGCGGCCTGTGCCCTGGTGTATGGCTTCCTCGAATACCTGATGCTGTGGATGCTGTTCGGCCTCAACCAGCCGGCGATCCGGTATATCTGGCCGACGCTGTACTTCATCATGACCTACGTCGTCATCGCCGCCGTGTTCCACACCGTGCGCACGAACGCCGCCGCGCGGCGCCAGGCGGCGGCGGTCCAGCAAGCCCACAGCCTGCTGCTGGCGTCGGAACTGAACGCGCTGCGCAACAAGCTCAATCCGCACTTCCTGTTCAACACCCTGCACTCGATCATCGCCCTGACGCGCAAGAACCCGGACGCCGCAGAAGCGGCGCTTTTCCAGTTTTCCGACATGCTGCGCTACGTGCTGGACACCGAAAAGAGCGGCAGCGACCGCGTGACCCTGGACGACGAACTGCAATTTACGCGCGACTACCTGGAACTGGAAAGCCTGCGCCTGGGCCAACGCCTGAAGGTCGAATGGGAACTCGACGCCGCCGCCGGCTCCCTGCCGCTGCCGGCGCTGTCGCTGCAGCCGCTGGTCGAGAACAGCATCAAGCACGCCTTCAATCCGCACAGCCGGCCCGGCACGCTCTCGATCCGCACCCGTATCGACGACGCCGGCCGGCGCCTGGCGCTGACCGTGGGCGACGACGGCCCCGGCGCCGACGTCGCCGCGGTGCGCCGCTCGAACGGCCTCGGCATCCGCACCGTGGAGCGGCGCCTGCAGCTGGAATACGGCGCCCGGGGCGGGCTGGCGATCGAGACCACGCCCGGCGCCGGCTTCGTGGTCACCATGTCGATCCCGCTCGCGGCTGCCTGAAGGAGAAAAATCAATGGATAGCAAGACCGTATTCATCGCCGAAGACGAACCGCTGGCACGCGAGGTGCTGCGCGACGCCATCTACGGCCACGCCGGCCTGCGCCTGGTCGGCGAAGCGGCCGACGGCGCCGCCGCGCTGGCCCAGATCAACGCGCTGCGGCCCGACGTCGTCTTCCTGGACATCCAGATGCCGGAGATGACCGGCCTGGAAGTGCTGAAGCGCCTGAGCTGCACGCCGCACATCGTGTTCACCACCGCCTACGACCAGTACGCGGTGACGGCCTTCGAACTGCACGCCGTCGACTACCTGCTGAAACCTTTCACGCGTGCCCGCTTCGATGCCGCCGTGGCGCGCGTGCTCGACCTGGCGCCGGCGCAGCCGGCACCGGACGCCATGGGCGAGGCGCTGGCCCAGGCCGTGCAGCGCGCGGCCGGCCGGCTCGAGCGCATCCTGGTGCGCGACCGCGGCCGCATCTTTCCGCTGTCGATGAACGAGATCGAATACATGAAGGCGGATTCGAAGTACACCGCGATCGCCGCGCGCGGGCAGACTTTCCTGGTGCGGATCGGGATCTCGGAGCTGGAAGCCCAGCTCGATCCGGCACGCTTCATCCGCATCCACCGCTCGGCGCTGGTGAACCTGGATTTCGTCGACTCGATGAAGGCGGACGAGCAGTCGCAGCTCCTGATCCAGATGCGGGATGGGACCAGCTTGACGGCGAGCCGGGAGGCGTCGAAGGTGTTGCGGGAGATGGCGATCTGAGCCATCCGCTTTTCGGCCCGCGACTTCAGCACGTCGCCCCTGCGAAGGCAGGGGCCCAAGTTCGCTGCACAGCAGTTGCTCTCACGCCGCAGGCCAGCTTATGACTTGGTCCCGTGCCTGCGCAGGGGCGACGTTTTGGCGCTGCGGGCCGGATTTAAGCGTTAAGCTATCCCTAGCTGTTGTCATCCCGTCACGTCCCAATAAATTCGCTCCAACGCGCATTTTCTGCCGCTATAATCGCGAATTTTTCCACCCAGAATTTCCCCTCGCCCGGAGCACGCCCCACTGTGAACACCATCCTGATTACATCCGTCGTGATCTACCTGCTGGGAACCCTCGGCCTGGGCGTCTGGGCTGGCACGCGGATCAAGAATACCGCCGACTTCGCCGTCGCCGGCCGCAGCCTGCCGCTGGTGATGGTGATCACCACCACCTTCGCCACCTGGTTCGGCGCCGAAACCGTGATGGGCATCCCGGCCCGGTTCGTGCAGGGTGGCCTGAACGGGCTGGTCGAAGACCCGTTCGGGGCCGGCGCCTGCCTGATCCTGGTCGGCCTGTTCTTCGCCGCGCGCCTCTACAAGCTGAACCTGTTAACGATTGGCGACTACTACCGCGCGCGCTACGGCAAGGGCATCGAGGTGTTCTGCTCGGCCGCCATCATCCTGTCCTACCTGGGCTGGGTGGCGGCGCAGATCACGGCGCTGGGCCTGGTGTTCTCGGTGCTGACCGGCGGCGCCATGTCCGAAACCGCCGGCATGATCGTCGGCACCCTGGCCGTGCTGATCTACGTGGTGGTGGGCGGCTTCCTGGCGGTGGCCATTACCGACTTCATCCAGATGATCGTGCTGGTGGTGGGCATGTCGATCATCGCCGTGTTCTCGTCCGAGCTGGCCGGCGGCACCGGCGCCGTCCTGCACATGGTGCAGCAGAAGGACCTGTGGAACTTCCTGCCACAGGCAAAGTTCACCGACATCGCCTTCTTCGTCGGCGCGGCCGTGACCATGATGCTGGGCTCGATCCCGCAGCAGGACGTGTTCCAGCGCGTGATGTCGGCCAAGGACGCGCCCACCGCGCGCGCCGGCGCCGTGATCGGCGGCGCCAGCTACATCCTGTTCGCCTTCGTGCCGATGTTCATCGTCGCCTGCGCCGTGATCGTGATGGGCAACGAGGCGATGGAACTGGCCAAGAACGACTACCAGCGCGTGCTGCCGACTTTCGTGATGTCGAAGATGCCGCTGATTATGCAGATCCTGTTCTTCGGCGCCCTGCTCTCCGCCATCAAGAGCACCTCGTCGGCGACCCTGTTGGCGCCCTCGACCAGCTTCACCGAAAACATCCTTAAAAACCTGCGTCCGGGCATGAGCGACCGCCAGCAGCTGTTCGCGATGCGCGTGACCATCGTGGTGTTCGCGGTGCTGGTGCTGAGCTATGCGATCGCGATGAAGGGCACCTCGATCTACGAACTGGTGTCCTCGGCCTACCAGGTGACCCTGGTGGGCGCCTTCGTGCCGCTGGTGATGGGCCTGTACTGGAAGCGGGCCACGACCCAGGGCGCGGTCCTGTCGATCGCCGCCGGCATCGTGACCTGGATCGTGTTCTTCCCGCAGATCTCGTCGCTGGGCGCGGCCTTCCCGGGGCAATTGGCGGGCTTGCTGGCGGGGTTTGCCGGCATGATCGTGGGGTCGCTGGCGCCGCAGGTGCTGAAGAACCGGCATGAGCCGCACAAGACGGCGTTGAGCGTGTAACCGGTACGGCCCCGATTGAAATCGGGGCCTTTTTTGTTTGTGGTGGGTACGGTGCGAACTTGGGTCCCCGCCTTCGCGGGGACGACGTGCTACTGATAACCTAAGAATGTCGCTATTGGCATTCTTAAGTTAGCCAAAAACCCGTCGTTCCCGCGAAGGCGGGAACCCAAGTTTCGCGAATAGCCTTTAACCCAACCACCCCCGCCGTTGCACATCCGACAGCGTCAAATCCAGGCACGCCCGGATCCGCCCCACCATCTCATCGATCTCCGCGCACGTGATCACCAGCGGCGGCGCCACGATCATCCGGTCCCCCACCGCCCGCATGATCACGCCGTTGTCGAACATGTGCCCGCGGCACAGCATCCCCACCCCCAGCTCGCGCGCAAACGGCTCGCAGTCGTGCACCGTTGCCCCCTTGCGCCGCACCAGGTTCAGCCCGGCCGCCATGCCCAGGCTCTCGGCATGCCCGACCAGCGGGTGCGAGGCCAGCGCGCCGAACGCCGCCTTCAGGTAGGGGCCGGTTTCCTGCGCCACCTTGTCGATCACGCCTTCCTCGACCAGGATGCGCAGGTTTTCCAGCGCCGCCGCGCACGCCACCGGGTGGCCGGAATAAGTAAAACCGTGGTTGAAGTCGCCGCCTTTCTCGACCAGGGCGTCGGCCACGCGGTCGCTCACCAGCACCCCGCCCAGCGGCACGTAGCCCGAGGTGACGCCCTTGGCGAACGGGATCAGGTCCGGCCGCATGCCCATCAGTTCGCAGCCGAACCAGGCGCCCAGGCGGCCGAAGCCGCAGATCACCTCGTCCGAGATCAGCAGGATGCCGTAGCGGTCGCAGATGCGCTGGATCTCGGGCCAGTAGGTGCGCGGCGGGATGATCACGCCGCCCGCGCCCTGTACCGGCTCGCCGATGAAGGCGGCCACGTGTTCGGGACCGAGTTCGAGGATCTTTTCTTCCAGCCAGCGCGCCGCCTTCAGGCCGAACTCCGCTTCGCTCATGCCGCGCCCGAGTTCCACGAAATGCGGCTGCTCGATGTGGTGGATGCCGGGGATCGGCAAGGCGCCCTGCGCATGCATGCCGGCCATGCCGCCGAGCGAGGCGCCGGCGATGGTGCTGCCGTGGTAGGCGTTGCGGCGGCTGATGATGGCCTGGCGCTGCGGCTGGCCCATCAGCTGCCAGTAGCGCCACGCCATGCGCACCGCGGTGTCGTTGGCTTCGGAGCCGGAACTGGTGAAGAACACGTGCCGGAAGTGTTCCGGCGCCAGCGCGGCCAGGCGCGCCGCCAGCCGCACGGCCGGCACGTTGGTGGTGTTGAAGAAGCTGTTATAGAAGGGCAGCGCTGTCATCTGGCGCGCCGCCGCGTCGACGATGCTGGCGCGGCCGTAGCCGACGTTCACGCACCACAGGCCGGACATGCCGTCGATGATCCTGTGGCCCTCCGAGTCCCACAGATAGATGCCGTCGCCGCGCACCATCACGCGCGCGCCCTGGTCGCGCAGCGCGCCGTGGTCGGTGAACGGATGCAGGTAGTGCGCGGCGTCGAGGCGCTGCAGTTCGGCGGTATCCGTGCCAAGCTTAGCCCGGCCAGGCGTGGCCCGGCCAGGCGTGGCCCGGCCAGGCGTGTCCCGCGTCAGCCCATCATCCGCCTCCAGGTCCGGCGCGCGTACGCCGGCCACCATGCTGTCTATTGCCATGATTGACTCCCATTGTGGTCAGGTACTCAAACATGGAGCAGCAGGTGTTCGCGTTCCCAGGGACTGATCACCGTCATGAATTCCTGGTGTTCGAGTTCCTTGACCGCGGAATAGACGTCGATGAAGCGTTCGCCCAGCACGTCGCGCAGGCGGTCTTCGCGGCGCAGCAGGGTCAAGGCTTCGGACAGGCCCTGCGGCAGCTCGACCGGCATCTTGTAGGCGCTGCCCTCGACCATCGGGGTCGGCTCCAGCCTTTCCTGCATGCCGAGGTAGCCGCACGCCAGGGTCACCGCCAGCGCCAGATACGGGTTGGCATCGGCGCCGATCACGCGGTTCTCGACGCGCCGGTCCTGCGAGCCCGACACCGGCACGCGCAGGCCGACGGTGCGGTTGTCGACGCCCCATTGCAGGTTGATCGGCGCGGCCGTGTGACGCACGATGCGGCGGTAGGAATTGACGTAGGGGGCGACGATCGCCATCGCCGGGGCCATGTACTTCTGCAGGCCGCCGATATACCAGCGGAACAGGTCGGACGGGGCGCCTTCCTGGTTGCTGAAGATGTTCTTGCCGGTCTCGCCGTCGACCACGCTCTGGTGCACGTGCATCGCCGAGCCGGGCTCGCCGGCCATCGGCTTGGCCATGAAGGTGGCGTACATGTCGTGCTTGAGCGCTGCCTCGCGCAGCGTGCGCTTGAAGAAGAACACCTTGTCGGCCAGGCCCAGCGGCTCGCCATGCTGGAAGTTGATTTCCATCTGGCCGGCGCCGATCTCGTGGATCAGGGTGTCGACGTCCAGGCCCATCATGTCGCAGTAATCGTAGATGTCCTCGAACAGCGGGTCGAACTCGTTGACGGCGTCGATCGAGTACACCTGGCGGCTGGTCTCGGAACGGCCGCTGCGGCCGATCGGCGCCGCCAGCGGCAGGTCGGGGTCGACGTTCTTGGCGGTCAGGTAGAACTCGAGTTCCGGCGCCACCACCGGCTTCCAGCCCTTCTGCTCGTACAGCTTCAGTACGCGGCGCAGCACGCTGCGCGGGGCGAAGTCGACCAGCTTGCCGTCGGCGAAATAGCAGTCGTGGATCACCTGCGCGGTCGGGTCGACCGCCCACGGCACCATCGTGATGGTGCCGGGGTCGGCCTTCAGGATCATGTCGCGGTCGGTGGTGGAGATGGCGCGGTCGAAGGCGTCGTCGTTTTCCGGCGAGTTGCCGGTGACGGTCATGCCCAGCACGATTTCCGGCAGGCGCATGCCGCGGTCTTCGGTGAATTTAACGCGTGGAAGGATCTTTCCACGTGCGACCCCGGTCAAGTCGGGGACCAGGCATTCGATTTCGGTGACCCGTTTTGCATTGAGCCACTCGTCCATGTCGTTGTATGAAAAATTGTCGCGGATTGCCATGATTGTTCCTCGTTCGTCGATGAAAAGCAGGCGCGCAAAAGGTACGCAAAAAGTACGCAAAAGCGTGCGCGGCCTGCGTGGATGCGGGCACAGGAACGGGGAGCTATGGGACGGAGTTCTTCCACTCGTGGGCCGCCCATGTTGCATGGGCGACTACGGGCATTTCCGGTTCCGTTTGGTTCGTTCGTGGTACTCGCGGCAGGCGTTGCCGAAAGCGCCGAACATCTTCATCGAATGGGGGTTGTGGACGATGCGCCATTCCGGGTGCCACTGCACGGCCAGCGTGAAGGCCGGCGCATCCTTGACGGAAAACGCTTCGACCAGGCCATCCTCGGCAGTCGCTTCGACGACCAGGCCGGAGGCCAGCTCGTTCACGCCCTGCCCGTGCAGCGAATTCACCGGAATCTCGGACGCACCCAGGATACCGTGCAGCATGCCTCCCTCGACCACCTTCACCTTGTGCGCATCGCCGTATTGCTCGTCCATGCCCAGTTCCGGATTCTCGCGGTGGTCGAAGTGGCCAGGCACCGATTGCACCGCCTGGTGCAGGCTGCCGCCGAGCGCCACGTTCATCTCCTGGAAGCCGCGGCAGATCGCGATGATCGGAATGCCGCGCGCCACTGCCGCGCGGATCAGCGGCAGCGTGGTCTCGTCGCGTGCTGGGTCCTGCGGCAGCGACGGGTCCAGGACTTCTTGAGAGTAATAGCTTGGATGCACGTTCGACGCCGAACCGGTCAGCATGATGCCGTCGCACAGCTCGAGCATGGTGTCGAGGTCGAGCGACGCCCCCAGCGACGGCAGGATCATGGGGGCGCAATCGGCGCCGAGGACAACGGCGTCGACATATTTATGCTGGGCCGCGTGGTACGGATGTTCTCCGAAATCGCGGGTACAAGCCGGGACGATAACGATCGGGCGCATGGTCTCTACCTTTCAGTGAGGCGCACACGGACCATCATACTGCAAACCGATCCGGGTGCGGGTAGCCGTTGTTACAGATCAATAAAAACGCGTATACAACTGAGTACGTTCTAGTATCTGCTGTGAGAAAGGTTTCCGTGTCCTGAAACCGATAGCAAAAGTTTATCGTCAATGTCTTAAGGATGCCAACACAAACGGCGAGGATAGGGAAAGTTGACGCAAGTTAACGTCGTCCCCGCAGAGGCGGGAACGACGCGCACACCTGAACCCAGCGCACTGCCGTCGTCAAATCTGCTTCTTCAAAGCCGCCAGCGCCGCCTCCAGCACCGTATCCCGGTCCGCCTGCACATCCAGCACCGTCGGCGCCACCTTCAGCGTCGGCTGGATGCCCTTCCCCACCCACTTACGCCCGTCCGGATAGGTATCGGCCTTGGTGCAGATCCGTGCGATGCCGCCACCCGGCAGGCGCAGGAACAGCGGTTGGCCGGTGCTGCCGCCGGTGGCTTCGCCGGCGATGATGCCGCGCCCCATCGCGTCGAAGGCGACGCTGAAATCCTCGGCCGCCGAATAGGTCGCGCTCGAGATCAGGACCGCGACCGGTTTGCGGTAGGCGTGAGCGGCGTCGTTCGGCCAGGCCGGGGCCGGCTCGCCGTAGTTCGGCATCGTGTGCTGCCAGGCGCGGTAGCTCGGGCGATAGTCGCGGGTTTCCCAGCGGCTGGTCTGGAAGGGCTGGCCGGCCAGCGTGGCGAGAATGCGGTAACCCACGTTGGAACTGCCGCCGCCGTTGTTGCGCAGGTCGATCACCAAGGCCGACGAGGCGGCGATGCGGTCGAACGCGGCCAGGAAGGCGTCGGCCGCGCGGTCGTCGCCGAAGCTGTTCAGCGCCACGTAGGCGACGTTGCCCGGCAGCGTCTTGAACACGAACGGCGGCGTGTCCGGTAACGCCTTGTTGTAGGCGTCCAGGGTCGCGCGGCGCAGGGTGGCCTCGAAGGTCTTGCCGGCGGCAGTGCGGAAACGCACGCGCGGCGCCACGTCGACCGGCCCGGACAGGAAGCCGTAGGTGTAGATGCGGCGCTCCAGGTCCTGCGGTGTCGAGGCGCTGGCATACGGCGCTAGCTCGCGCTCCGCGTACACTTTCACCGGCTCGCCGTCGACCTCGAGCACCTCGGTACCAGGCACGATGCCCTGGGCCTGCAGCGCCGGATCGAACACCTTGCGCACCAGCACCTGCCCCTCGACCAGGTGGGTCGACAGCAGCGGCTTGGCCATCGTCGTGTTGCGCAGTTCCGGGCCCGGATAGACATTCGTGTGGCCATCCTTCAGGCGCGCGCACAAGGCCATCAGCACCTTGTAGTACTCGGCGGTGGAGCGGGTGGCGCGCACCTTCGGCAGGTATTCCAGGTACAGGCGGTCCCAGTCGATGGCCTTCAGGGTGTCGACATAGACGAAGTTGTACTTCACCTCCGACCAGAACTTCGACAGGCCGGCGACCTTTTCGTCCTCGCTCAGGTTCTCGACATAGGGCGAGGCCAGCGCATCCGAGTCGTACAGCTTCGACTCGACCTGCTGCTTCTGGCGCAGCTGCGCCAGCAGCGCCCCGAAGCGCGCATCGCCGCGCAGCGACGCAAAGGCATTGTCGGCGGCCGTGCCCTCGGCATCGAGGTAGCCGGCATCGATCGCCTGGCGCAGCCCGGCCAGCGCCTTGTCGCCATTCCCGCCGAGGGCATCGTAGCCGGCGGCGCCGGCCAGCAGGCCGGGGTTGGTGCGGTCCATCTCGAAAGCCTGGCGCAGCAGCTGGGCGGCGCGCCCGTAATCCTTGCCCTGCGCCGCCTGCTGGGCAGCGCCCTCGAGCGCGTCGGTCGACTGGGCGGCGACGGCAACCGGCAAGCTAATGGCCAGGGCGGCGAGCGTGGCCAGGACAGGGTGAGGTGCCATTGCGGATCCTTTCAGGTCGTTATCGGATGGGATCATGCTAGGCAAACCCGGCTTCCACGCCCAGCCATATGCGACAGAATGCGCGCTTTGCATGCCAAAATGCAATCAGCGTCGATGATCCGTACGGGTACCGGACAGCGCCGGCCGGATTTCGCGCTGCGTGCTATCTTTGACTTCCCAAACGAACAAGGTCGTGGCCATGAACAGCCCGCCGACCATTGACGAGGATTCCATGCTGAACCTGAAAGACCCTTCCCTGCTGCGCCAGCAGGCATACATCGACGGCGAATGGTGCGATGCCCTTGAGGGCAAGACCGTCGACGTGATCAACCCCGCCACCGGCGAAGCGCTCGGCACCGTGCCCCACATGGGCACACAGGAGACCCGGCGCGCCATCGACGCCGCCAATGCCGCCTGGCCGGCCTGGCGCAAGACCACCGCGCGCGAACGTGCCCGGATCCTGCGCACCTGGTATGACTTGATGATGGAAAACGCCGACGACCTGGCCGCCATCATGACCGCCGAGCAAGGCAAGCCGCTGGCCGAATCCAAGAGCGAAGTCGGCTATGCCGCGGCGTTCTTCGAGTGGTTCGGCGAACAGGCCAAGCGCATCGAAGGCGACGTGCTGGAATCGCCTGCGCGCGGCAGCCGCATCATCGTCACCAAGGAACCGATCGGCGTGTGCGCCGCGATCACGCCGTGGAACTTCCCGGCCGCGATGATCACCCGCAAGGTCGCGCCTGCCCTGGCGGCCGGCTGCCCGATCGTGCTGAAGCCGGCCGAACTGACGCCCTATTCCGCGCTGGCGCTGGCGGTGCTGGCCGAGCGCGCCGGCGTGCCGAAAGGCGTGTTCTCGATCGTGATCGGCGACTCGCATGCCATCGGTGCCGAGATGTGCGCGAATCCGATCGTCCGCAAGCTCAGCTTCACCGGCTCGACCGCGGTCGGACGCACCCTGATGCAGCAGTGCGCACCGACGGTCAAGAAGCTGTCGCTGGAACTGGGCGGCAACGCCTCCTTCATCGTGTTCGACGATGCCGACCTGGATGCCGCCGTCGAAGGCGCCATGGCCTCGAAGTACCGCAACATGGGCCAGACCTGCGTCTGCGCCAACCGCTTCTATGTGCAGGACAGCGTGTACGATGCGTTCGCGCAGAAGTTCGCGGCGGCGGTCGCCAAGCTGAAGGTCGGCAACGGCGCCGAGCCCGAGGTGACCCAGGGGCCGCTGATCAACGACAAGGCGGTCGACAAGGTCGAGCATCACATCGCCGATGCGCTGGGCAAGGGCGCGCGCCTGCTGTTGGGCGGCAAGCGCCATGCGCTCGGCCACAGCTTCTTCGAGCCGACCGTGCTGGCCGACGTGACATCGGAAATGATCATCGCGGAAGAGGAAAGCTTCGGCCCGGTGGCGCCGCTGTTCCGCTTCAAGACCGAGGACGATGCGATTGCCCAGGCCAACGACACGGAATTCGGCCTGGCCTCCTATTTCTACTCGCGCGACATCGGCCGCGTGTTCCGCGTCGCCGAACAGATCGAGACCGGCATGGTGGGCATCAATACCGGCCTGATTTCGAACGAGGTGGCGCCCTTCGGTGGTGTCAAGCAGTCGGGCCTGGGACGCGAGGGGTCGAAATACGGGATGGATGACTACCTGGTGATCAAGTACCTCTGCCTGGGCGGCCTGTGATGCGCCGCGATCCCTTCGAACTGGTGCGGGACGCGCCGCTGTTCGTGGTGCCGCGCATGCTGGACCAGCTGCGCGGCTACCGCACGGGCGCCAAGCTGGCGGACTTGCCGGGGCCGAATCCGTCGGCGGAACGCGAACGGCTGGCGGCCGAGCTGGATGGCCTGAGCGAGCGCCTGCTGGCGGGGATCGCGGCCCATCCGAGTAAATTCTGGGTGCTGAAGCAGTTCCAGCGTTCGCTGGAAGCGGTGCAGGGAGAGGATACCGAAGCCAGGGAACACTTCGGAGAGGAACTGGAACGTTTGATGGCGATCGTCGGGATCGACAGTTCCGACGGTGTTCTTGCCTATTACCTCGGCGGTATCTAGGCTACGGCTGTAGCGTGGACGGCTTCGCCGTCCACGCGTTCAGCGCTTGTACTCGTCCTGCTTGTACTCGTAGTACTTGCGCGCATCGCCGCGCACCTGGTCGGCCGGGTACTTGGCGCGGTTCAGCACCATCTTCTCCTGCACCGCCGCCAGCAGGTCGACATCGAGCTTGTCGGCCAGCCGCACCAGGTACACCAGCACGTCGGCCATCTCGTGCTTCACCTCGGCCAGTTTATCGGGCCCGAGCTCCTCGATCCGGCCATGCTGCAGCCACTGGAAGTGTTCCAGCAGCTCGGCCGCTTCCACGCTCAAGGCCGATGCGAGATTCTTCGGCGTATGGAACTGGTCCCAGTCGCGCTCGTCGACGAACTGGCGCACGATGTCGCGCAGCTGCGCCAGTTCGCCGCCGTGCAGACTCACTTCGGGCTTTCCAGGTAGCCCTGCAGCACCGCCTGCAGCTTCGGCTCGATCTCTGCCTGGCCGCTGATCGTGATGCCGAGGTCGCGCAGCAGGCCGTCGTGCACGCCGTAGACCCAGCTGTGGATGGTCAGCGGCTGGTCGCGCTCCCAGGCGTCGCGCACGACGGTGGATTGGGCGATGTTGATGACCTGCTCGGCCACGTTCAGTTCGACCAGGCGGTCGGCGGCAGCCTTGCCGGCCACGTTGCCGAGGTATTTGCCGTGCTTTTCGCGCACGTCGCGCACGTGACCGAGCCAGTTGTCCGCCAGGCCGACGCGGGTGTAGTTGAGGGCGGCGCCCACGCCCGAGCAGCCGTAGTGGCCGCACAGGATGATGTGCTTGACCTTCAGCACGTCGACCGCGAACTGGATCACGCTCAGGGCGTTCAGGTCGGAGTGCGCCACGACATTGGCGATATTACGGTGCACGAACAGCTCGCCCGGCGCCATGCCCAGCAGTTCGTTGGCGGGCACGCGGCTGTCCGAGCAGCCGATCCACAGGTATTCAGGCGCCTGCTGCGAGGCCAGGTCCGAGAAGAAGCCGGCGTCTTGCTCTACCATCGAAGCCGCCCATTTGCGGTTGCGTTCGAACAGATCGGCGGCGGTAAGGCCGGTTGGGGTTTTTGCCATAATAAACTCCTATCTTGATACGGATACAGATGCGAGCACGGCCATTGTGCTTGCAAAATCGGAACAATGTTAAAGCTGTGAATACAGAAATATATACTTGAACATTGTGTTTACGAAAGCGTGTGACGGAGCCCACCGCCAGCCCCGAGGTGGGGAACGACGTTCTACGTAAAAAAAACCGCCGAAGGCTTTCACCATTCAGCGGCTCTTGGACCCCTGGTCCGCGGACCTCTTACTCGAAGAAGTCCTTCACTTTATCCATCCAGCCCTTGCTCTGCGGGCTGTGCTTGGCGCCGCCGTCGATGGTCAGGCGCTCGAACTCCTTGAGCAAGTCTTTTTGCTTGTCGGTCAGCTTGACCGGGGTCTCGACCACCACGTGGCAGAACAGGTCGCCCGAGTAGCCGGAGCGCACGCCCTTGATGCCCTTGCCTTTCAGGCGGAAGGTCTTGCCGGTCTGGGTGCCTTCGGGGATGGTGAAGGACACCTTGCCGCCCAGGGTCGGCACCTCGATCTCGCCGCCCAGCGCCGCCTTCACGAAGGAAATCGGCATCTCGCAGTGCAGGTCGTCGCCTTCGCGCTGGAACACTTCGTGCGGCTTGATGTGGATCTCGACGTACAGGTCGCCCGGCGGCCCGCCGTTGGTGCCCGGTTCGCCGTTGCCCGACGAGCGGATGCGCATGCCGTTGTCGATACCGGCCGGGATTTTCACTTCCAGCGTCTTGTTGCGCTTGATGCGTCCGGCGCCGCCGCAGGCCGCGCACGGTTCCGGGATGATCTTGCCGCTGCCGTGGCACTTCGGGCAGGTCTGCTGGATCGAGAAGAAGCCCTGCTGCATGCGCACCTGGCCGTGGCCGGCGCAGGTCGAGCAGGTGACCGGCTGGGTGCCCGGCTTGGCGCCGCTGCCGTGGCAGGTGTCGCACTTGTCCCAGCTCGGCACCCGGATCGTGGTGTCGAAGCCGGCGGCTGCCTGCTCCAGCGTGATCTCGAGGTTGTAGCGCAGGTCGGCGCCGCGGTAGACCTGGGGTCCGCCGCCGCGGCCGCCACGGGCGCCGCCGCCGAAGATATCGCCGAAGATGTCGCCGAAGGCATCGCCGAAACCGCCCGCGCCGAAGCCGCCGCCGCCCATGCCGTTCGGATCGACGCCGGCGTGACCGTAGCGGTCATAGGCCTCGCGCTTTTCCGGATTGCTCAGCATTTCGTAAGCTTCCTTGACCTCCTTGAACTTCTCTTCCGCTTCCTTGTTGTCCGGATTGCGGTCAGGATGGTATTTCATCGCAAGCTTGCGATACGACTTCTTGATGTCTTCTTCCGAAGCACCTTTGGCGACCCCGAGGATCTCGTAAAAATCACGCTTTGCCATTTGTCGGCACCTTGCTGTTTTATTTACTCAACTGTTTATGCAAAAAAACCGAGCCGGGCACCCCTGGGGTCGCATCGGCTCGGTGGTTCCTACTGGTACGTCGAACCGACTATGCAAACGCCGGTTGAACGCGTGGGCGGCAAAGCCGCCCACCCTACCGTATTACTTGGCGTCTTTGACTTCCTTGAAGTCGGCATCGACCACGTCGTCGTCCTGCTTGGCGCCGGCGCCGGCGTCAGCACCCGGCTGGCCGCCTGCCTGCGCACCGGCAGCGCCCTGCTGGGCTTGCATGTCGGCGTACATCTTCTCGCCCAGCTTCTGCGAAGCGGTCGACAGCGCGGCAACCTTGGCGTCGATGTCGGCCTTGTCGCCCGACTTGATCGAGGCTTCCAGGTCGGTGATCGCCGCTTCGATCTTTTCCTTCTCGCCGCCTTCCAGCTTGTCGCCGTACTCGGTCAGCGACTTGCGGGTCGAGTGGACCAGCGCGTCGGCCTGGTTGCGCGACTCGGCCAGTTCCTTGACCTTCTTGTCTTCTTCCGCGTTCAGCTCGGCGTCCTTCACCATCTTCTGGATCTCTTCTTCCGACAGACCCGAGTTGGCCTTGATGGTGATCTTGTTTTCCTTGCCGGTGGCCTTGTCTTTCGCGCCGACGTGCAGGATGCCGTTGGCGTCGATGTCGAAGGTCACTTCGATCTGCGGGGTGCCGCGTGCTGCCGGCGGGATGCCTTCCAGGTTGAATTCGCCCAGGCCCTTGTTGCCGGCGGCGATTTCACGCTCGCCCTGGTACACCTTGATGGTCACGGCCGGCTGGTTGTCGTCGGCGGTCGAGAACACCTGCGAGAACTTGGTCGGGATCGTGGTGTTCTTCTGGATCATCTTGGTCATCACGCCGCCCAGGGTTTCGATACCCAGCGACAGCGGGGTCACGTCCAGCAGCAGCAGGTCCTTGCGCTCGCCCGACAGGACCGAACCTTGAATAGCGGCGCCGACGGCGACGGCTTCGTCCGGGTTGACGTCCTTGCGCGGATCCTTGCCGAAGAACTCCTTCACTTTTTCCTGCACCTTCGGCATACGGGTCATGCCGCCGACCAGGATGATGTCGTCGATGTCCGAGACCTTGACGCCGGCATCCTTGATGGCGATGCGGCACGGCTCGATGGTCTTGGCGATCAGTTCCTCGACCAGCGCTTCCAGCTTGGCGCGGGTGATCTTCAGGTTCAGGTGGACCGGGGCGCCGTTGGCCATCGCGATGTACGGCTCGTTGATCTCGGTCTGCTGCGACGACGACAGTTCGATCTTCGCGCGCTCGGCCGAGGCCTTGATGCGCTGCAGGGCGATCGGGTCCTTCGACAGGTCGAGGCCGTTGATCTTCTTGAACTCGTCGATGATGTAGTCGATGACGCGCTGGTCGAAGTCTTCGCCGCCCAGGAAGGTGTCGCCGTTGGTCGACAGCACTTCGAACTGCTTCTCGCCTTCGACGTCGGCGATCTCGATGATCGACACGTCGAAGGTGCCGCCGCCGAGGTCATACACGGCGATCTTGCGGTCGCCCTTGTCGGTCTTGTCCAGGCCGAAAGCCAGCGCAGCCGCGGTCGGCTCGTTGATGATGCGCTTGACGTCCAGGCCGGCGATGCGGCCGGCGTCCTTGGTCGCCTGGCGCTGCGAGTCGTTGAAGTAGGCCGGCACGGTGATCACGGCTTCGGTCACTTCTTCGCCGAGGTAGTCTTCGGCGGTCTTCTTCATCTTGCGCAGGACTTCGGCCGACACTTGCTGTGCCGCCAGTTTCTTGTCGCGCACGCCGATCCAGGCGTCGCCGTTGTCGGCCTTGACGATCGCGTACGGCATCAGGCCGATGTCCTTCTGGACTTCTTTCTCGTCGAATTTACGGCCGATCAGACGCTTGACGGCGAACAGGGTGTTCTTCGGGTTGGTGACCGCCTGGCGTTTCGCCGGCGCGCCAACCAGGATCTCGCCATCTTCCTGATAAGCGATGATCGAAGGCGTAGTACGGGCGCCTTCCGCATTCTCGATAACCTTCGGCTGGCCGTTCTCCATGATGGCTACGCAGGAGTTGGTCGTGCCCAGGTCGATACCGATAATTCTGCCCATAATATTTTCCTTTTTAGTACTCAGTTTTCAGATGTGTCGAATATAGGGAAATAACGCTTGCTTTCAAGAGCTTGTTCAGCTCCTGTGCAACATTTATTTCGGCGCCGCAGCAGTCACGATGGCCGGACGCAGCAGACGGTCGGCGATCATGTAGCCCTTTTGCAGTACGGTAACCACGGTGCCCGCTTCCTGTTCGGACGGGACCACGGCGACGGCCTGGTGCTTGTTCGGGTCGAGCTTGTCGCCCGCCTGCGGCATCACTTCGACCAGACGATTCTTTTCGAATGCAGTAGTGAGCTGCTTGAGGGTCATCTCGACGCCTTCCTTGATGGAGTCCACCGTCGGCGCTTCGACTTTCAATGCCATCTCGAGGCTGTCGCGTACCGGCACCATGGCCTCGGCAAAGCTCTCGATCGCGAATTTATGCGCCTTGCTCACGTCTTCCTGGGCACGACGGCGGATGTTCTCGCCATCGGCCTTGGCACGCATGAAGGCATCGTGCATGTCGGCCAGTTTGGCTTCGGTGGCGCTCAGCTGTTCTTCGAGGCTGGGCTCCGCGGAAGGCGCTGCCTGGGCTGCCTGAGCGGCCGCGTCGGCTTCCGGTTGGTTGCTCACGTCTTGGTTTTCTTGGTCTTGCATCGAAAAAACTCCTGGAATCAAGGACTTGGCTGATTGTTGGTGAATGACTGCTGTCACGCTGGCACCCATATGAGGCAATCTCCTACACTTTCAAGGGGAATTGCGCGATTCACATCGTGGTGTGCTTGTCGTTATTTGTTACAAGATTTACCAGCCAGCAGAATCCTTTATCAGCTTTCCGTTCTACCATGTTTCCTAGCTACATTAATCCTGCAGCACACGGCCGCCGGGCGGCGTGGAACCATGGGGGACAATCATGAGATTGCATCTGATAAGCGGCGCCGTCGTGATTTACACCCTGTTGGCGATGGCAGTGATCTGCCTGGCCGAGCTTGGATCGGCGCCACAAAACGTGCCATTCTAACAGCTTGTCGAGGCGATGGACTTATTCGTAGGGTGAGGCACCCTACGTCCATGCAGCCGTTTCCGCTCAGGCACCCAGCGTATGCGCGTACTCGCGCCCGATCTGGGCATCGCGCTTCTGGCTGGCCTGCTGGGCCGGCGTGAGGATGGTCGGCCAGCCGATCAGGTGCTGTTCGGCGACTTCGGCCAGCCCGGTAATCCAGTCCGCGCTGTCGTTCAGGCAGGGGATGTAGTGGTATTCCTGGCCGCCGTTCGATTCGAAATCGTGGCGCACTTCCATGTTGATCTCTTCCAGCGTCTCCAGGCAGTCGCTGGTAAAGCCCGGGCACATGACGTCCAGGCGGCGTACGCCGTCGCGCGCCAGCTGCTGCACGGTCGGCGCCGTGTAGGGCTGCAGCCACTCGGCGCGGCCGAAGCGCGACTGGAAGGTGACCAGGTACTGGTCCGGCCCCAGGCCCAGGCGGGCCGCCAGCAGGCGCGCCGTCTTGTGGCATTCGCAGTGATAAGGGTCGCCCAGCTGCAGGGTACGCTTGGGCACGCCATGGAAACTCATCAGCAGTTTCTCGCCGCGGCCATGCGCTTCCCAGTAGGCTTCCACCGATTTCGCCAGTGCCTCGATATAGCCTTCATGGTCATGGTAATTGCGCACCAGGCGCAGCTCGGGGACATTCCGCACCTGCTTGTAGTGATCGAACACGGCATCCCACACCGAGGCCGTGGTCGTGCCCGAGTACTGCGGGTAGGCCGGCAGCACCACGATGCGCTCGCAGCCGCGCGCCTTCAGGTCGTCCAGCACGTCTGGCAGCGCAGGCGAACCGTAGCGCATCGCCATCGCCACTTCCACGTCCTGGTGGCCGCGCGTGGCCAGCATTTTCTGCAGCAGCGCGGCCTGGCGTTCGGTGTACACCTTGAGCGGCGAGCCTTCGCGCATCCAGATGGTCTCGTACTTCTTGGCCGAAGCCCCGGAGCGGAACGGCAGGATCGCCAGGTGCAGGATCAGCTTCCACACGGCGCGCGGGATCTCGACCACGCGCGGGTCCGACAGGAACTGCTTCAGGTAGCGGCGCACCGCCTTGCGGGTGGGCGCATCGGGCGTGCCGAGGTTGACGAGCACGATGGCGTGCTTGGCGATGGTGCCGTGCTGGTGGGATGGTTCTTTACGAAAAGGCATGGATCGGACGTGGATGCTTGGGAGTGCCATTATAAATTGGCATTGCATAAGGTCCGATTAGATATTTACGATCGATGCGATAGTGACGCAGATGACAAGCTGCGTCACCCCTGCGAAGGCAGGGGCGACGTTTCAGGACGCCAGCAACTCGCGCGCATGCTTGCGCGTCGTCTCGGTGATCTCGATCCCGCCCAGCATGCGCGCCACCTCTTCCACGCGCGCCTTGGTGTCCAGCACGTCGATGCGCGACACGGTCTTGCCGCCGTCGACGGTGCCCTTGGCCACCTGGAAATGCTGGTTAGCCTGGCTTGCCACCTGCGGCAGGTGGGTCACGCACAGCACTTGCCGGCTCTGGCCGAGGCGCTTCAGCAGGCGCCCCACGACTTCCGCGACGCCGCCGCCGATACCGGTGTCGACCTCGTCGAAGATCAGGGTCGGCACCGTGGTCGCGTTGGCGGTGATCACGGAAATGGCCAGCGAGATACGCGCCAGCTCGCCGCCCGAGGCGACTTTCGCCAGCGGACGCGGCACCACGCCGGCATGACCGGCCACCAGGAATTCGACCTGTTCCAGGCCGTAGGCCGCCGGTTCGCACGGATTCAGCCCGACCACGAAGCGGCCGCCGCTCATCGACAGTTCCTGCATCGCTTCCGACACCTGCGACGACAGGCGCTGGGCCGCTTGCGCGCGCGTGGCCGACAGCGTGCGCGCCGCCTCCATGTACACGCCCCTGGCTTTTTCTTCCTGGCGGCGCAGGCCTTCGACGTCGCTGGCGTCGGCCAGCTGCTTCAGCTTGGCCTTCAGCTGGGCGTGTTCTTCCGGCAGGTCCTCGGGCGTGACGCGGAACTTGCGCGCGGTGCTGTGGATGGCATCCATGCGCGCGTCGACCTGGGCCAGGCGCTCGGGGTCGAGTTCGACCTTGTCGACGTAATTGTTCAAGGCGTACACGGCTTCCTGCAGCTGGATGCGCGCCGGCTCCATGCAGTCGAGCACGGCCTGCAGGCCGGCATCGACGTCGACCAGCTTGGTCAGCTTCTGGTTCAGCGAGGACAGCTGCGACAGGATCGGCTGCTCGGATTCGGAGATCGCGCTCAGCGCTTCCTGCGCGCCTTCGATCAGGCTGGCGGCGTGCGACAGGCGGCTGTGTTCGTTGGCGATCTCGACCCACTCGCCCGGCTTGACCGCGAGTTTATCCAGCTCGCCGACCTGCCATTCGAGGCGCTCGCGTTCCAGCAGCACGTTCTTGGCATTGGTCTCGTATTCCTCGCGCTGGCGCGCCAGCGCCCGCCACGATTTGTAGGTACTGGCGACCAGTTGCACCTGAGCATTGGCGATCGGATCGCGCACCGCCACCTGGTTGTCGAGCAGCGCGCGCTGGGCGTCCCCCTTGAGCAGCGACTGGTGCGCGTGCTGGCCGTGGATGTCGACCAGCAGCTCGCCCAGCTCGCGCAGCTGGCTGGCGGTGGCGGCGCTGCCGTTGATGTAGGCCTTGGAGCGGCCGGCATTGTCGATCACGCGGCGCAGCAGCGCGCCGCCCTCCTCGATCCTGAATTCGTTCTGCTCGAGCCAGCTGCTGGCGGCCGGCGTCAGGGCGAAGTCGGCGCTGATGTCGGCCTTGGCCGCGCCTTCGCGCACCATGCTCGCGTCCCCGCGACCGCCGAGCGCCAGCTGCAGCGCGTCGATCAGGATGGACTTGCCGGCGCCGGTCTCGCCGGTGAATACCGAAAAGCCATTCGAGAACTCGAGCTCGATCGTGTCGACGATGACGAAGTCGCGGATGGAAAGTAGACGCAACATGAAAGAACGTGTCTCCAGGGAGTTGGATCGGATTATTTGAGCTTGCCGTCGCTGGACGGGTATTCGTTCCAGTGCAGCTTTTCGCGCAGCGTGTGGTAGTAGCTCCACCCTTCCGGATGCAGGAAGGTGATGGTGTTGGGCGAGCGCGAAATCATGATCTGGTCGCCGTGCTGCAGGCTCGTAAACGTCTGCATGTCGAAGTTGACGCTGATGTCGCGCCCGTTGACGATTTCGACCACGATGTCGCTGGTGTCCGGCACCACGATCGGGCGGTTGGACAGCGCGTGCGGCGCGATCGGCACCAGCACGATGCCGGCCAGGGTCGGATGCAGCAGCGGGCCGCCGGCCGACAGCGCATAGGCGGTGGAGCCGGTCGGCGTGGAAATGATCAGGCCGTCCGAGCGCTGGTTGTACATGAAGGCGCCATCCACCGTGACCTTGAGTTCGGCCATGCCGGCGCCGGTGCCGCGCGCCACCACCACGTCGTTGACCGCGACCGAGCAATGGATCTGCACGCCGTCGCGCACCACGCGCGCTTCCAGCAGCGTCCGTTCCTCGGCCTTGGCCTTGCCGCTCAGGATCTCGCCGAGCGCGGGCAGCATGCGCTCGATCGGGATGTCGGTGATGAAACCCAGGCGGCCCTGGTTGATGCCGATGAGGGGAATCTTGTAGCCGGCCAGGCGGCGCGCGATGCCGAGCATGGTGCCGTCGCCGCCGATCACGATGACGGCGCAGGCCTGCTCGCCGAACTCTTCCACCGTCATGGCGTCCACGCCGGGCACTTGCACATAGCTGGCGGTATCGGCTTCGAGCACCGGACGATAACCGCCCTCGCGCAGGAAGTCGACGATGGCCCGCACCGGCTCGTCGATGCCGGCGGTATTTTGCCGTACGACCAGCGCGATGGTTTGTTGCGATTCAGGCGGTACGGGCATACGGTTCTCGGCAGCAGGTGGTAGAGACACAGAAGATTAACCGATTCGTTCGGCTTCTGCTATATCGCAACTCAGCCATCACTGTACAAAAGCACAGTATAGTTGGGCGAACCGGATTCCGGCAAGGGCGTCCGTGGTTCAGTGCAGCACGCCGAACACCACCGCGCCGAGGAGCGCCAGGCCGATGGTCAGCTGGTGCAGGAACATCAGCACGAGCCAGCGCAGCGCGGTGAGCTTGCGCGAGCCGCCATACACCGTGCGCATCGCCGTGGGCAGATAAAACGCCAGCCACATCCACAGAAGGAAAGTGACCAGGCCGAAGCCCTCCGGCACCAGCACCGTCACGGTCATCGCCAGGAAAGCGAACGCGTTGGTGTGCAGTGCGAACAGCAGGTGCTCGCCATAGCGCCGCCCGGAGCCCAGGTACAGCATCTTCAGGTACAGCGCGAAGAACGGCATCATGAAGAAGATCGCGTAGGGCGCGTAGTGATAGAAGGACTCTTCCAGCAGCGCGCCTTTTTCTTCCAGCGGCAGGTCGCCGAAATGCGTGATCCTGTCGGCCACATGCGCATTGTGGGGCTTCACCCACTCGCTCACGCGCCGCGCCACGTCGCCCACCTCGCCCGGATTATCTTCCTTGAGCACCATGTCTGTCTTGCCGGCGTGGACGGCGCCGGGTGATGCGGCAGCCTCGCCGGCGGCCTTTTCGCGGTCCTGCCCACTTTCCTTCTTCGCCTGCGCCACGGCAGGTGGCGTGCCGTGCTGCGGTCTTTCTTGTCCATGCAATTTGACGTCATGCATGGAAAACTTCAAGACCGCGAAAAAGATCAGGCTGAATGTCAGGTACATGCGCAAGGGCTGCACGTAAGGAACGCGCCGCCCCTTGATGTATTCCAGAGTCAGGCGTCCTGGGCGGAACAATAACAGGCCCAGCGACTTCCAAAGCTTGCCTTCGATTGCCACGTAGTGACCGATGAACTCGTGCATGAACTCGCGCGCGCTCGGTGGATGGAGCACGGTTTCCTGGCCACACTGGTGACAGAAATGGCCGGAGACGGTGGCGCTGCAATTGGGGCAGTTGCTGGCGGCATGGTGCAGGTCGAGTTCGCTGTTCACGGTCATTCCGGTCATGGGCACACGAAAACAACATGTTATCGAGTTAATTGCAAAAAAGCATCATTTAAGTCGCATTTTGAACAAATGCCAACGCCGCCGGATGAGACGACGCAGCCTTGGCGGTTTTTTCACACCATGTGTATCGCATTCAATTGCGCGACCGGTTTTGGTGGCGGGCGTTAGGATTTAAGCAATCTGAGTGTATCCAAGGAGATTGCCATGCCGCAGGAAGAAAAAGACCGTGTCGTGAACACGGATCGCAAGATCGAGGAACAGAGCTACAAGCGCGAGCCGCACGAGCGCGACGAGTCGCCGGATGGCCAGAGCATCAAGCCGCGCGGCATCATCGCCCAGGCTGCCGCTGACATCGAGCAGGGCCTGGTCGACACCGAAAACTACGAAGGCCGCGGCACGCCGGGCCTGGAACAGGCGGTCCAGCCGAAGCCGGGCGCCACCGGGCAGGCCACGCCGCTGGAAGGCCGCCACCGCGACATGCGCGACCACGATTCGGTGGAACCGGTCGACAAGGGGCAAAACCGATGAGCGCACGCATCCTGGCGCTGGCCGTGCTGGGGGCCATGAGCGCGACCGCGCTCGCCCAGCAATATGCGCCCGGCTTCGGTCCCAATCCGCAGCTGCCGGCGCCGCAAAGATCGCTGATCCCGACCATGAACATCGCCCCGGCCGAACCCTGGCCCCAGGGCACGCGGCCGACGCCGGCAGCCGGCCTGGCGGTCACCGCCTATGGCACCGGCCTCGACCATCCGCGCTGGCTGTACGTGCTGCCGAACGGCGACGTGCTGGTGGCCGAGAGCAACAAGCCGGCCAACGCGCCCAAGGAAGACGGCATCAAGGCCAAGGTGCAGGGCATGGTCATGAAAAAAGCCGGTGCCGGGGTCGAATCGCCCAACCGCATCATCCTGCTGCGCGGCATCGGCGCCAACGGGACCGCGGCCACCAAGACCACCTTTGCCCAGGACCTGAACTCGCCGTTCGGCATGACGCTGGTCGGCAGCGACCTGTACATCGCGAATGCGGACGCCCTGTGGCGCTTCCCGTACAAGACCGGGGAAACCACCCTCTCCGGCAAGGGCACGAAAGTGATGGACCTGCCGGCGGGCATCAACCATCACTGGACCAAGAACGTGGCCGCGTCGCCCGACGGCAAGAAGCTGTACGTCACGGTCGGCTCCAACAGCAACGTCGCCGAGAATGGCATGGAGATCGAACAGGGCCGCGCCGCGATCTGGGAGTACGACATCGCCAGCGGCAAGAGCCGCATCTACGCCAGCGGCTTGCGCAACCCGAACGGGATGGACTTCGAGCCGCAAACCAAGATGCTCTGGACCGCCGTCAACGAGCGCGACGAGATCGGCAACGACCTGGTGCCGGACTACATGACGTCGGTGAAGGACGGTGGCTTCTACGGCTGGCCGTACAGCTACTACGGCCAGCACGTCGACGACCGCGTCAAGCCGCAAAAGCCGGACATGGTGGCCAAGGCCATTCCGCCCGACTATGCGCTGGGCGCGCACACGGCCTCGCTGGGCCTGGCGTTCTACAACGCCAGCCTGCTGCCGCAATTTAAGAACGGCGCCCTGATCGGCCAGCACGGTTCCTGGAACCGCAAGCCGCATGCCGGCTACAAGCTGATCTTCGTGCCTTTCAATAACGGCAAGCCGAGCGGTCCGCCCCAGGACGTGCTGACCGGCTTCCTGAGCAAGGACGGCAAGGCTTACGGCCGTCCGGTCGGGGTCGCAATCGACAAGCAGGGCGCGATCCTGCTGGCCGACGACGTCGGCAACATCGTCTGGCGGATCACGCCGGCGACCAAATAATCCAATCACCCATCAGGAGAAACAAGCATCATGACGATCAAGCGCAAAGGCAGCGCCGCCTGGAGTGGCGGCCTCAAGGATGGCAAGGGTTCGGTATCGACCCAGAGCGGCGTGCTGAACCAGCAGCAATACGGCTTCAATACCCGTTTCGAAGACGGCCCGGGCACCAATCCGGAAGAACTGCTGGGCGCGGCGCACGCCGGCTGCTTCACCATGGCGCTGTCGGGCCAGCTGGGCGCGGCCGGCATGACCGCGCAAAAGCTGGAAACCACGGCCACCGTGTCGCTGGACAAGGTCGGCGACAGCTTCGCCATCACCGCGGTGCACCTGGACCTGGTGGCCGTCATCCCGGGTGCCGACGAAGCGGCGTTCCAGGAAGCGGCGCGCAAGGCCAAGGAAGGCTGCCCGGTGTCGAAGCTGTTCAATACCAACATCACCCTCGACGCCAAGCTGCAGAACTAAGTTGGCGCAGGGGTCGGAGCCCGGTTTTTCTTTCGGGGCGCCGACCCCCGGTGTCCTGCCGCGGCAGGGTCAGAGCCCGGTTTCATCCAGGTCTCCGGCCCGGCATGCCGATGCAGCATCCGCCTGCAGGAATTCGTCCAAGCGCATAAAATCCCCTCTTTCCGTCATCATCACAAGGACCACAATGCGCCTCCTGCACACCATGTTACGCGTCGGCGACCTGCAGCGCTCCATCGACTTCTACACCAAGGTACTGGGCATGAAGCTGCTGCGCACCAGCGAAAACCCGGAATATAAGTACACACTGGCCTTCGTCGGCTACGGCAACAATCCGGACCACGCCGAACTCGAGCTGACCTACAACTGGGGCACCGACAAGTACGAGATGGGCACGGCCTACGGCCACATCGCCCTGTCGACCGAAGACATCTACAAGACCTGCGAGCAGGTGCGTGCCGCCGGCGGCAACATCAGCCGCGAACCGGGTCCGGTCAAGGGCGGCAGCACCGTGATCGCCTTCATCACCGACCCGGACGGCTACAAGGTCGAACTGATCGAACGCGCCGACAATGCCGGCGGCGGCGGCCTGAGCAACTAAGCTCACGCAGGCTCGGCCGAGCCAAAATCAGCAGGCCCCGGCAACGTTTTGCGGGGCCTGCTACAATCGTTTGGTCTGCTGCAAGGCAGACACCATAAATACGTCTTCGGGGCGGGGTGCGATTCCCCACCGGCGGTATGGCCATCATGGCCGAGCCCGCGAGCGCCTGTAGTTTGATACAGGGTCAGCAGATCTGGTGAGAAGCCAGGGCCGACGGTATAGTCCGGATGAAAGAAGATGTAGCGTCATTACGCACCCGCGTGCCGCCACGGTATGCAGGAACGCGCCGTTTCGCTTTGCCCTGATGCGTTTTTCGCCAAGAAACGTACGCCCTGGCGTACGTCACAATCCCATTGCGAGGAGCGTCTCAATGACCATCAATACCTTTACTCTTCAGAGCGACGACCTAAACGGCCGCATTGCCGCCGCCATCGAAGCGACCCAGGCCGGCATCCCGGTCATCCTGCTCGACGATTTCGACCGTGAAAACGAGGCCGACCTGATTGTCGCCGCCGAAAAGCTGACCGTCGAGACCATGGCCGTCATGATCCGCGAATGCAGCGGCATCGTCTGCCTGTGCCTGACCGCCGACACCGTGCGCGCGCTCGAGCTGCCGCCGATGGCCGCCGAAAACGGCAGCAAGTACGGCACCCCGTTCACGGTGTCGATCGAGGCGCGCGAAGGCGTCACCACCGGTGTCTCGGCTGCCGACCGGGTGACCACGATCCGCGCCGCGATCGCCCCGGATGCCAAGCCGTCCGACCTGGTGCGCCCGGGCCACGTGTTCCCGCTGCGCGCCAATCCGGCCGGCGTGCTGGGCCGCAAGGGCCACACTGAAGGCTCGGTCGACCTGTCGATCATGGCCGGCCTGCAGCCGTCGGCCGTGCTGTGCGAACTGATGAACGAAGACGGCACCATGATGCGCGGCGAAGCGATCGAACGCTTTGCGCGCGAGCGCGGCTATCCGATCCTGACGATCGCCGAGATGATCGAATGGCGCCAGCGCGAGGAACGGGCGGCCGCTTAAAAGCCATCACCGCCCGAACCGTCGCCCCTGCGGAGGCAGGGGCCTAAGTTCGTGGCGCACCGCAAAACTTGGATCCCTGCCTTCGCAGGGACGACGGTTTTAAGGCTAACAAAAACGGCGCACATGGCGCCGTTTTTCACATCAAACAACTTGGATTCCCGCCTGCGCGGGAAGTCATTTCCGGCAGTGCCGGGAGGTCATTTCCGGCAGTGCCGGGAATGACGTCATTGGTCAAGGCTGCTGTAACAAGGCATTCACCGGCTGCAAGTCATCCTCGCGCAGCGATCCCGCCGCCGCCTTCAGGCGCAAGCCGGACAGGATGGTGTTGTAGCGTGCCCGGGCAAGGTCGGTCTGGGTCTGGTACAGCTGGCGCTGCGCGTTCAGCACGTCGATGTTGATGCGCACGCCCACCTGGTAGCCCAGCTTGTTCGATTCGAGCGCCGAGTTGCTCGACACTTCGGCCGCTTCCAGCGCCTTGACCTGGGCCAGGCCGGTGTTCACGCCGAGGAAGGACTGGCGCGCCGTCAGCGCCGCGTTGCGGCGGTTGGCTTCGAGGTCGTTGCGCGCCTTGTCTTCCAGCGCGATCGATTCGCGTACCTGGCTGGTGACGGCGAAACCGTTGAAGATCGGGATGTTGTACTGGATGCCGATCGAATTGGTCGTGTTCTTGTAGGGCTGGATCGTGCGGCTGGCGTCGGTGTGGCTGGAGGCCACCGTCAGGTCCAGCGTCGGATAATGCCCGGCACGGCGGCGCGAGATTTCGCGCTTGGCCACTTCGACCGACAGCTCGGCCGCCGTCACCGCGTAATTCTGGCTTTCGGCCGCCGACACCCATTGGTCGACGTTGATCGGCTCCGGCGCCTTCAGGGTCACGCCGGGACGCAGCGTCGCCAGTGCCGCCGGAGGCGTGCCGATGATCGCCTGCAGCGCGGTCTTCTTGTTTTCCAGGTCGTTGACGGCAGCCAGTTCCTGCGACACCACCAGGTCATAGGCGGCCTGGGCTTCGTGGGTATCGGTGATGGTCTGGGTGCCGACTTCGAAGTTGCGCTTGGCCGAGGCCAGCTGCTCGGTGGTGGCGACCTTCTGGGCGCGGGTCGAGGCCAGCGTGTCCTGGGCGGCCAGCACGTCGAAGTAGGCCTGGGCCACGCGCGTGATCAGGTCCTGCTGGGCCTGGGCAAACTGCGCTTGGGTGATGGATTGCTGCAGCTTGCTCTGCTCGTAACTCTGCCACCGGTCCCAGCGGAACAGCGGCTGCTGCAGCGCGATCGTGTAGTCCTTGGTGGTGCCGTAGGTGTTGTTGCCGCCGGTGACGCCCGTGGGGACGCCGTTCGGGTCGGTGATGACCTGGGCAATGCCGGACGAGGTATCGCTCTTGGCGCGGGTGATGCCCCCGCTGATGCCGACCGTCGGCAGCAACCCCGCACGCCCCTGCACGCTGAGTTCGCGTCCCGCGGCCGCGGAGGCGCGGGCGCTGGCATAGGTGGCGTCGTTCGCCAGTGCCTGCTGGTACACCTGGAGCAGGTCGGCTGCGCCGGCATCCAGCGTGAAGAACGCGCCAGCCAGCAGCACGGCGATAAGGGGTTTCTGCATTGCCATCTCCACAGGAGTCATCAAAAGTTTTGGAATCAGGCCGTCAATACTTCGCCATCGAAGGATCGACCTGCACTGCCCAGGCGTGTATCCCGCCCGTTAAATTCGTTACGTTGCTGAAGCCGTTACGCTCCAGGAAAGCTGCCACCTGCATGCTGCGCGCCCCGTGATGGCACACGCAGACGATCTCGCGGTCGTCATCCAGTTCGGTGACCCGAATAGGAATCAGATTCATGGGGATCTGGGTCGAGCCTTCGATGTGGCAGGTCTCGACTTCCCAGTTTTCCCGCACGTCGAGCAGCAGCGGTTTCGGGCGTGACGGGTCGGCCAGCCAGGTGGCCAACTCGGGTGCGGTAATGTGCTGCATCGTTATTCCTCCTGTCCGTCAGAACTGGAAATGCGACGGCACCGGGGCGCCGGCCAGGTAGCGGATGTTCGTCTCGAACACCTTGACCGGGTTCCACGACGTTTCGCCGGTGCGGGTAATGATGCTGAATTCCATGACCGGCGGCTGGCCGGTGATCGCGGCGATGCGGCCACCCACTTTCACCTGCTGCAGGATCGCTTCGGGCAGCACTTCCAGTGCACCCGAGATCACGATCACGTCGTACGGCGCACCCTTGTCCCAACCCAGCGCGCCATTGCCTTCTTCCACCGTCACGTTCTGGATACCGGACTTGGCCAGGTTCTTCTGGGCCAGCACGCGGTTGTCCGGGTTGATTTCCACGCTCGTCACCTTGGCGCCGCGATGCGCCAGCAGTGCCGCCATGTAGCCCGAACCGGTGCCGATTTCCAGCACGGTTTCATGCTTCTTCACGTTCAGTTCCTGCAGGATGCGCGCTTCGAACTTGGGTGCCAGCATCACGTCGCCACCCGGCAGCGGGATCTCGACGTCGGCGAAGGCCAGGTTCTGGTACGCGGCCGGCACGAATTGTTCGCGCTTGACCACGTGCAGCAGGTCGAGGATCTCGGTGTCCAGCACGTTCCAGGGACGGATCTGCTGTTCGATCATGTTGAAGCGGGCTTGTTCGATATTCATCTTGATACTCGGTGGTAAAAGAAATAATCCGATATTTTATCGTTGAACGGCTTCAGCAAGCATATCTTAACGACATGCTTGCCTGGACCAGCGGAAATTGCGACAGTCTGCAGTTTGGCGGGGTTGAAACGCAAGAACAGTGGCGTCCCGGCATGGTGCCGGCGCTCACGCGGCGCCCGGGGCGGCAGCGGCCCCGGTTGCTTGGGGCAGCAGGCCGTGCAGGGCCATGTCGAGGAAAGTATCGAGGAAGGCCAGCGGTTCGAGTTCGGCCCGCGGGCAGGGGCCGACCGAATGCTTCCAGGTAATCAGCATCAGCATCGGCGCAGTCAGGACTTGCGTCATCAGTTTCACGTCGATGGGGCGGAATTCGCCGCGCGCCACGCCGCGCTCTAACATGCCCGTCATCGCCGCGGTGCCGCGGTTGATGACTTCGTCCTGGTAGAACTTGGCCAGTTCGGGAAAATTGTCGGCCTCGGCGGTGACCAGCTTGACGATGCCGGAGGCCTTGGTCGCGCCCACCCGCTGCCACCAGTTGTGGATCAGGTGGCGCAGCAGGTCGGCGCTGTGGCCGTCGAATTCGGCCACCGACACCTCAGCCTCGCCGATGGCCGGCACGATGCTGCTGCGGACCACGGCCTTGAACAGCTCTTCCTTGTTCTCGTAATACAGGTAGAGCGTGCCCTTGGAAACGCCGGCGCGGCGCGCGACGTCTTCCAGGCGCGTGGCGGCGTAGCCACGCTCGACGAACAGGTCGATCGCTGCCTCCAGCAACTCCTGGGGCCGCGCTTCTTTACGGCGCTCCCAGCGTGGCTTGGTGTCAAAAGGGCATGGCATGCTTCTGTCCGACAACTAACTGTTGAGTCAGCAAATATAGACCCGGGTCCGGGGGGAGTCAAGGACATCGAGGGCCGGCGGTAGTATACTGGCACGCTGCCCAACGCCTGTGTGTATCGTAATCACTTCGCCTGCATGACTTCCCCGCCCGACTTCTCCGGTTGCCGCCCCGGCTGCGGCGCCTGCTGCACTGCCCCTTCGATCAGTTCGCCGATTCCAGGCATGCCGAACGGCAAGCCGGCCGGTGTGCGCTGCGTACAACTGGACGAAAGCAACGGCTGCCGTATTTTCGGGCAGCCGGGCCGGCCGCGGGTGTGTGCCAGCCTGCAGCCGTCGCAGGAGATGTGCGGCGCGTCGCGCGAGCAAGCCATGTTTTATTTATCCGAGCTCGAGCGCCTCACTGCCTGAAGGTCCTTGCTTCAAATAAAAATGTCCCCACCTGTGGCGGGTTACTCGACGGCAGTTGCATTGCTCATGGTAAGCTTGCGCCCCGCGCAGCATTCCCTTCCGCGTCCGACTCCAACCTTACCTGAACCTAGCAAAACTTCATGGACATCATTCTCGCCATCAAAGCGATCATCATGGGCCTCGTCGAGGGCTTTACCGAATTCCTGCCGATTTCGTCCACGGGTCACCTGATCCTGGCCGGCAGCCTGCTCGATTTCACCACCGAGAAGGCCAAGGTGTTCGATATCGCCATCCAGGCCGGGGCGATCCTGGCGGTGATGTGGGAATTCCGCGCGCGCATCGCGGCAGTGTTGAAAGGCATCGGCTCGGACCCGCGCCAGCAGAAGTTCATGGTCAACCTGATCGTCGCCTTCCTGCCGGCAGCGGCGCTCGGCTTCCTGTTCGCCAAGGCGATCAAGGAACATTTGTTCGCCCCGGTGCCGGTGGCGACGGCCTTCATCGTCGGCGCGCTGGTGATCCTGTGGGCCGAACGCCGCCACAAGATGCTGCCCGGTTCGCACCGCATCGCGACCGTCGACGACATGAGCATGCTGGACGCGCTGAAGGTCGGCTGCGCCCAGTGCTTCGCCCTGATCCCGGGCACCAGCCGTTCCGGCGCGACCATCATCGGCGGCATGCTGTTCGGCCTGTCGCGCAAAGCCGCCACCGAATTCTCGTTCTTCCTCGCGATCCCGACCCTGCTGGCGGCGACCGTGTACTCGGTGTTCAAGGCGCGCCATGAGCTGTCGGCGGCCGACCTGCCGCTGTTCGGCATCGGTGGCCTGGCCGCTTTCGTTTCGGCCTTCCTTTGCGTCCGCTGGCTGTTGCGCTTCATCAGCTCGCACGACTTCACGGGCTTCGCCTGGTACCGTATCGTGTTCGGCATCGTCGTGCTGGTCACGGCGCACTTCGGCTGGGTGGTCTGGGCCGACTAATATAAATACACCTTGAGCAGGACGATTCGAACATCATGACGAGCGACATCCAAGAACGCGCGCTGCACGTGCTGGAAACGGTATTCGGCTACCCCGCCTTCCGCGGGCAGCAGGCCGATATCGTCGAGCACGTGGCCAGCGGTGGCGATGCGCTGGTCCTGATGCCGACCGGCGGCGGCAAGTCGCTGTGCTACCAGATCCCGGCGCTGCTGCGCGACGGCGTCGGCGTGGTCGTCTCGCCGCTCATCGCGCTGATGCAGGACCAGGTCGACGCGCTGGCCGAAGTCGGCGTGCGCGCCGCCTTCCTGAACTCGACCCAGACCTTCGAAGAGACGCTGCGCATCGAGCGCATGGTGCGCACCGGCGAACTCGACCTGGTCTACGTGGCGCCCGAGCGCCTGATGACGCAGCGCTGCCTCGACCTGTTCGAGGACTCGCACATCTCGCTGTTCGCGATCGACGAGGCGCACTGCGTGTCGCAATGGGGCCACGATTTCCGGCCCGAGTACATCCGCCTGTCGATCCTGCACGAGCGCTTCCCGCAGGTGCCGCGCATCGCCCTGACCGCGACCGCGGACCAGATGACGCGCGCCGAGATCGCCCAGCGCCTGCAACTGGAAGAAGCGCGCCAGTTCGTGTCGTCGTTCGACCGCCCGAACATCCGTTACTCGATCGTCGAAAAGACCAACGGCCGCAAGCAGCTGATCGATTTCATCAGCACCGAGCACCCGGGCGACTGCGGCATCGTCTATTGCCTGTCCCGTAAAAAGGTCGAGGAGACCGCCGAGTTCCTCAACGAAAACGGCATCCGCGCCCTGCCCTACCACGCCGGCATGGACTACGCCGTGCGCGCCGCCAACCAGGCACAGTTCCTGCGCGAGGAAAACATCGTGATGGTGGCGACCATCGCCTTCGGCATGGGCATCGACAAGCCGGACGTGCGCTTCGTCTGCCACCTCGACCTGCCCAAATCCCTCGAAGGCTATTACCAGGAAACCGGGCGTGCCGGCCGCGACGGCATGCCGTCGAATGCCTGGATGGCCTACGGCCTGCAGGACGTGGTGCTGCAGCGGCGCATGATCGACGAATCCGACGCCGACGAGAATTTCAAGCGCGTGCTGTCGTCCAAGCTGGATGCGATGCTGGGCCTGTGCGAAACGCTCAGCTGCCGGCGCATGCGCATGCTGGAATATTTCGGCGAGCGTTCCGGTCCCTGCGGCAATTGCGACACCTGCCTGATGCCGCCGACCTCGTTCGACGCCAGCGTGCCGGTGCAGAAGCTGCTGTCGGCCATCTACCGCTGCGACCAGCGCTTCGCCGCCGGCCACATCATCGACGTGCTGCGCGGCGTGGAATCCGAGCGCATCACCCAGTGGCACCACGACAAATTGTCGGTGTACGGCGTCGGCGCCGACCGCGGCGAGCAGGAATGGCGCGCCATCGTGCGCCAGGTGATCGCGCTCGGCCTGGTCACGGTCGACCACGACGCCTACAGTTCGCTCAAGCTCACCGAAGCCGCGCGCCCGGTGCTGAAGGGCGAGCGCAAGGTCGAGCTGCGCCAGTACCAGAAACCGGTCAAGCAGAAGCGCGCCGCGCCGACCCGCGGCTATGCCGAAATGGACTTGTCGTCCTCGGAACAGGCGATCTTCGAGAAACTGCGCTGGTGGCGCATGGAAACCGCACGCGCGCACAACGTGGCGGCCTTCATCATCTTCGGCGACGCCACCCTGCGCGAAATCTGCAAGGCCAAGCCGACCTCGCTGGACGAATTGCGCGGGGTGTCGGGCGTGGGCGCCAAGAAGCTGGCGTCGTATGGCGACGAGATCGTCGCCATCATCGCCGAGATGGTCTGAGGTTTACTTCTTCTCGAACACCAGGTCCCACACGCCGTGGCCGAGCTTGATGCCGCGGTTCTCGAACTTGGTCAGCGGCCGGTAGGCCGGCTGCGGCGCATAGCCGTCGGCGGTGTTCTTCAGCTGCGGCTCGGCGCCCAGCACCTCCAGCATCTGGACCGCGTAGTCTTCCCAGTCGGTGGCGCAGTGAAGGTAGCCGCCGGCCTGCAGCTTGCTGCACAACAGCTTGACGAAGTCCGGCTGGATCAGGCGGCGCTTGTTGTGGCGCGCCTTATGCCACGGGTCCGGGAAGAAGATATGGACGCCGGCCAGCGAGCCGCCGGCGATCATGTTGTTCAGCACCTCGACCGCGTCGTGCTGGATCAGGCGCAAATTCGTGATGCCCTCTTCGCCGATCAGTTTCAGCAGGCTGCCGACGCCCGGCGTGTGCACTTCGACGCCGATGAAATCCTTGTCCGGCATCACCTTGGCGATGTGGGCGGTGGTGCCGCCCATGCCGAAGCCGATCTCCAGGATCAGCGGCGCGGTGCGGCCGAAGGGCGCGTGAAAGTCGAACTGTTCCTTGCGGTACTCGACCAGGAATTGCGGCCCGAATGCCTCGAGCGCGCGCGCCTGCCCGGTCGACAGGCGTCCGGCCCGCGTGACGAAACTGCGGATGCGGTGCTCGGTCGGGTCGTAGAGCATCGGACGGCCTTGGCTGTTGGTGGGCGTATCTGCGGACATGGGATCAATGATGTGGGAAGAAAAACGGGCGCCATTATACCCCGCGCCGCGCGCCGGTCTTCTCCGACATAATGGTGGATTCAGCACAGGAGATGCGCCCATGCGCCAGCAGTCCCACCCGATCGCCACCGAAAACAACGTCGCCAGCTTCCAGCTCACGTCCTTCCATTTCGGCAGCGCCGCAGGGGAGCGGAGGCAGGGTAAAAAGGTCTACATCCAGGCCTCGCTGCACGCCGACGAGGTGCCGGCGATGCTGGTGGCGCACGTGCTCAAGCGCGAACTCGAGCGGCTGGACGGCGAAGGCCGCATCCGGGGCGAGATCATCCTGATCCCGGCCGCGAATCCTATCGGGCTGTCGCAGGTCGTCCACAACACGCCGTTCGGCCGCTATGACCTGGCCAACGGCATCAATTTCAACCGGTCCTACAAACACGTCGCCGCCGACCTCAAGATATCGCTGGCGGACCGGCTGGGCGCGGACGCCGCCGCCAACGTGGCCCTGATCCGCGAGCACGCGCGCCGCTCGGTGGCGGCGTGGGACACCGACAACCCGACCCAGGACCTCAAAAAGACCCTGCTCGGGATGGCGATCGACGCCGACGTCATGCTCGACCTGCATTGCGATAACGAAGCGGTGCTGCACCTGTACACCGGCACGCCGCTGGCGGAGGACGTCAAGCCGCTGGCCGCGCTGATGGGGGCGCACGCGACCCTGCTGGCGCGCGAATCCGGCGGCGAACCCTTCGACGAAGCCTGCAGCCGCCTGTGGTGGGACCTGGCCGCGGCCTTTCCGGACGCCGCCATCCCGATGGGCTGCATCGGCGTGACGGTGGAGCTGCGCGGCGAGAGGGACGTGCGCTACGACCTGGCCGAACAGGATGCGCGCGCCCTGCTGCAGTTCCTGGCGTGCCAGGGGGTACTCGACATCGAACCCGCACCGCTGCCGGCATTGATCGCCGAGCCGACCCCGCTGGAAGGCGTGGAGCCGATCGCGGCGCCGCATTCGGGCGTGCTGGTGTTCCTCAAGAAGCTCGGCGAGCGGGTGCAGGCCGGCGATGCGGTGGCCGATATCGTGAATCCGGTCAGCGGGCAGGTAACGACCTTGCGCTGCACGCAGTCGGGCGTGCTGTTTGCGCGTACGGCGCACCGGCACCTGCTGCGTGGGATGCACGTCTGTAAGGTGGCGGGGGAGGTCGCGAACCGGACCGGGAATCTGCTGGGCCAGTAACAAGACATGCTGGGATACAGGCTGCGCAAGAGAACGACACGCTGCACTCGCACGTCGCCCCTGCGAAGTCAGGGGTCCAACTTCGACGCGCACCGCTACATTCGTTACGGCCACGCACATAAACTTGGGTCCCTGCCTTCGCGGGGACGACGTTTCAGGGCCAATGGGCACAATGATGCTGGTGCCCGTCAGGCCGCCAGTGCATCCTCGAATAAATACCGCCTCGCCAGCAGCGGCCCGATCGCCTCCGCCGCCATCGGCCGCGCCACCAGGTAGCCCTGCACCTCGTTGCAGCCCAGCGCGCGCAGGATCTGCAGCTGCTCGTGGGTCTCGACGCCTTCCGCCACCACTTCCATGCCGAGCGCATGGGCCATCGACACGATCGCCTGGAAGAACACCTGCCCTTCCTTCGAGCGTCCCAGTTCGGCGGTGAAGGAGCGGTCGACCTTCAGCACGTCCATCTTCATGCGCTGCAGCTGCGACAGCGACGAGTAGCCGGTGCCGAAGTCGTCGACGTGAAGCTTGATGCCGAGCGCGCGGATCGCCGCCAGTTCGGCCAGGATCTCTTCCTGGTCGCCCATCATGGCCGATTCCGTGATCTCGACTTCCAGCAGGCCGGGCGCCACGCCATGGCGCAGCAGCGCGTCGGCCAGCTCGCGCTGCACGCCGCCGCGCAGGAACTGCTTGGGCGAGACGTTGATCGATACCGGCACCGCGCATCCGCTGCCCTGCTGCCCCTGGCCGCGCCAGGCCGCCAGCTGGGCGCAGGCGAGGTCGATCACGATGGCGCCGATCGGCACGATCAGGCCGCTCGCCTCGGCCAGCGGAATGAATTCGTCGGGACGGATCATGCCCAGTTGCGGGTGCTCCCAGCGCAGCAGCGCTTCCATGCTCAGCAGGCGGCCAGTCCGGGTGTCGACGCGCGGCTGGTAGTGCAGCACGAACTGCTTTTTCTCGATCGCCTCCAGCAGGCGCTGGCGCAGCTGGGCGCGCGATTTGAGGGTGCTCGATTGCGACGGATCGAAGAAGCGGTACTGGCCCTTGCCCTCGTTCTTGCCGGCGTACATGGCGATGTCGCTGTGGCGGATCAGCGTGGCGGCATCGCTGCCGTCGCGCGGGAACACGCTGATGCCGACCGAGGCGCCGATCATGTGCGGCTCGTCCGCGATCGTGAACGGCTTGCCGAAGGCCTGGATGATGCGCGCGGCGACCGCCGCCACCTGGTGCTCGCTGTCGAAGGGGCTGAGCAGCACGATGAACTCGTCGCCGCCGAAGCGTGCCACCCGGTCGCTCGGGCGCAGCTGGGTCAGCAGGCGCGTCGCCGCGGCCTTCAGCAGGCGGTCGCCGACCGCGTGGCCGTGCGAATCGTTGACCTGCTTGAATTCGTCGAGGTCGATGAACAGCAGCGCCGCTTCCTGGTTGTGGGCCTTGGCATGCGCCAGCGCCGGCGGCACGAAGTTCAGGAACCAGTGGCGGTTCGGCAGGCCGGTCAGGCTGTCCTCGTTGGCCAGGCGCGCCAGCTGCGCTTCGTGTTCCTTGCGCTGGCTGATGTCCTGCAGCGTGACGGCGAGGCCGTCGCCGACCCGCACCAGGCGCCGGTGGCCCCAGCGGATGTTGAGCCGGTTGTCGTCGGGCATGCGCCGGTCTTCCTGGTGGAAACCGGCCGTCATCGCCTGGCGGTAGTTGGCGACCAGTTCGCGCGCATCGACGCCGCGGTCGACCTGGGACACCAGGCTGCCGACCAGTTCCTCGCGCGTCATGCTGTAGAAGAAGGCGCCGCGCTCGTTGCAGTCGACGATGCGGAAGTCGACCATCTGGCCCTTGCGGTCGCGCACAGGGGCGATCATGTAGAAGCCGTCGTTGCCGCTCTCGGTGGCGGTACGGTAGGCGCGCTGTACGGCATCCTGCTCGCGCGCCCGGGCGGCGGCGCGCAGCGACAGGATGGTCGCGACCGCGGCCAAGGCCAGCAGGACGACGCTGGCCACCAGCGTCTGGTTGCGGCTGTCGATCCAGTAGGCCTGGGCGCCGGCCAGCGCCGCCTCGTGCGACAGCGCCACCAGCGCGACCAAAGGATAAGCACCCGAGCGGCGCCAGCCCAGCACGCGCGCGCGGCCGTCGGCGAAGCCGCCCGCGCCCTTGGCACCGTCGACCAGCTGGACGCCGCGCGCGACCGGCCAGCGGTCGGCATTCGCCGGCAGCAGCGACCCGGCGCGGCGGGTGCGCACGGTGCCGTCGCCGTCCTGCTCGATGCGCAGGCCGTTGTCGATGCCGACCAGCGCCAGCAGGCTGCCCGGTCCCAGCGTCGGCGAGCTGACGAAGGCCGTGAAATAGGCGGCATCGACCGCCATCAGCAGGACGCCGTCGAATTCGTCGTCGGCGTTGTCGAGGCGCCGGGTGAACAGGATCGCGCCCTGTGCCCCTTCCAGTTCGGGTGGCGGCGTGCCGATGCGCAGCGCGGTCGAATTGCTGTCGCGGTGCTGGACGAAGAAACGCGCACCGGACAGGTCGGCGGCGCGCCCGAGGGGGCGGCTGGACGAGCGGATGCTGCCGTCGCGCCCGATCACGCCGACGTTGACGAAGGCGGCGTCGGTGAACATGCCGTCGCGCCGCATGTCCTCGATCAGCGCCGGGCTGTGCGCATGCTCCCAGCTGTGCTTGAGCTGCATCGTGATCTGGTCCATCTGCGCGACCGAACGGGTGACGTACTGCTCGTAGGCTTCGGCATAGGCATCGGCTTCCTTGACCGCCTGGTCGAAGGCACGCTGCTGCTCGGCCTGCGCGCGCAGCACGGCGGCGCCCCACAACGCGAGGCAGGCCAGCAGCGCCAGCGCGGGCCACAGCAGGGCAAGGAAGCGGTGGGTACGCGGAGCGGTGTGCGCGCGGGACGGATGCATGCGATCTCTATACTTAGTTTCTGATTAGAAACGAAGTGTAAAAGCCGCGCGTTACCGGCTGATGACGTGGCGTCTTGCTTGCGCCTGGGCCAGCACCTCGTTGACCTGGTTCAGGTCCGCCGGCTTGACCAGGTGATGGTCGAACCCGGCCTGCTCGGCCTGCTCGCGGTCCTGGTGCTGGCCGTAGCCGGTCAGCGCCACCAGCGTCGCATCCGCATTTTCGGGCTGGTCGCGCAAGCGGCGCGCCAGTTCGTAGCCGTCCATGTCGGGCAGGCCGATGTCGAGCAGCAGCACGTCCGGCCGCTCCACGCGCGCCCGCGCCAGCGCGCCGCCGGCGTCGTATTCGACGCTCACCGCATGGCCCTGCATTTCGAGCAGCGCGGCCAGCATCTGGGCGGCGTCGGTGTTGTCGTCGACCACCATCACGCGCAGGTGGCCGGCATCCACCTGCCCCGGCGCGCCGGCAACGGCCGGCTGGCGTGCGGGCGGCGCCGCCAGGCAGGGCAGGCACAGCGAGAACTGGCTGCCTTGCCCGAGGCCGGCGCTGTGGACGTGGACCGTGCCGCCATGCAGCGCGATCAGGCTTTTCACCAGGGCCAGCCCGATCCCGAGGCCGCCCTGCGAACGGTCCGGCGTGCGTTCGGCCTGGGTAAACAGGTCGAAGATGTAGGGCAGCATTTCGGGGGCGATGCCGACCCCGCTGTCGCTCACCGTCACGGTCACCCGGCCCTGGTCGGCGTCGACCGCCACGTCCAGCACGATACGCCCACCCGGCGCGGTGTACTTGGCGGCGTTGTTGAGGATATTCGAGATCACCTGCACCAGGCGCGTGCGGTCGCCCTGCACATGGGCCGGCTGGCCGGACATCTGCAGGGTCAGCGCATGGCGGCGCGCGTCGATCAGCGGCCGCACCTGCTCCACCGCCGCGGCCACGATCACGTTCAGGTCGAGTTCTTCCTTTTCCAGCGTGACCAGCCCGCGGGTAACGCGCGAGACGTCCAGCAGGTCGTTTACCAGGTCGGTCATGTGGGCTGCCTGGCGCGCGATGATCTCGCTGGCGTTGCTCACGCTTTTCGGGTCGTGGCGGCCGAGCTTGAGCAACTGGCCGCGGTCATGATCGGCGCCAGCGGGTTGCGCAGTTCGTGCGCCAGCATGGCCAGGAACTGGTCTTTCTGGCGGTTGGCGGCGCGCAGCTCGTCCTCGATCAGCTTGCGCGCCGTGACGTCGCTGCCTTCGACGAAGATGCCGGACACCTCGCCGTTGGCATTGCGGATCGGCTGGTAGACGAAGTCGAGGAAGCGCTCTTCCAGCGGACTGCCAGGTTCGCGCTGCACGCGCAGCGGCATGGCATGGCCGACGAAAGGTTCGCCGCTGGTGTACACGCGGTCGAGCAGCTCGAAGAAGCCCTGCCCCGCCACCTCCGGCAGCGCCTCGCGCGCGCTTTTCCCGACGATGTGGCGGTGGCCGACCAGTTGCAGGTAGGACTGGTTGGTCAGCTCGAACACGTGCTCGGGCCCGCGCAGCACGGCCATGATGCCGGGCGCCTGCTCGAACAGGGCGCGGAAGCGCTCGTTCTCTTCCTGGCGGTATTTTTCGGCCAGCACCTGTTCGGTGACCTCGACGCAGGCGCAGTACATGCCGGCGATGCGGCCGCTCTCGTCGCGCACCGGCGAATAAGAGAAGGTGAACCAGGTCGGCTCGTCGTAGCCGTGGCGGTTCATCTCGAGGTACAGGCGGTCGGCGTAGGTGGCCTCGCCCGCCAGCGCGCGCTCGATCAGCGGATGGATATCGTCCCAGATCTCGGACCAGATATCGCAGAAGCGCCGCCCCAGCGCCTGCGGGTGCTTTTCGCCCAGTATGTCGCGGTAGGAATCGTTGTACAGGAAGGCCAGCTCCGGCCCCCAGGCAACGAACATCGGGAACTTGGAGTTCAGCATCAGCCCGACCACCGTGCGCAAGGCCTGCGGCCAGTCGCGCGGATGCCCCAGCGGTGACGTCGACCAGTCGTGCGCCCGCATCATCGCCCCGACCTCGCCGCCGCCGCTCAGGAACATGAGCGCGCCCGAAACGCCATCGATCTGGTCTTGCGAATCGTCGGGTGGTCGGGTTCGTTGGTCGTCGTCTGGCATGGTGGATATGGAAACAGTTACGGCGATAGTTTGCCATAAGGTCAAGACAGGGGGCGCGCGGGCGGGAACGGCTGAGTGGAATGAACAGCAGGAAAGATTGGAGCGGGTGAAGGGAATCGAACCCTCGTCTTAAGCTTGGGAAGCTTCGGCTCTACCATTGAGCTACACCCGCGTCAGCAGCATTTTACGCGGCTTCGCCCGCCATTGACAACCTGACAGTGTAAACGCGCGCGAGGAGACGCGCGCAACGATACCGCATAAAAGTGACACAAGGTAACTAAGTGTGTGTAAAAGCAACAACAGCACTTATTTTTTCAATGGAACGAAAAATTATCAGAACACTTTGATATGTTGCAATATAATAACTTACGTATCCTTATAGAAATTTACCATTTTGGGGCCAGCATGAAATTCAACAACTTCCGCGTTCTTGCTTTTACCTTTGCCGTAGCAGCGACCTCCGGGCTGGCACAAGCCGGACAGATTTCCTTCAATGATAACAACTGCCAGAGTACCAACGTGTCGTCTGCAATTACATGCTCGGCAAGTTCGGCCGGCATGAATTACGGTGCGACCGTATCGGCCTGGTCGACCGCCGGCACCGCCAAGGGTACCTTCGGCAGCGCCTCGATGGCCTACTATCCCGGCTACGGCCTGGGCATCACCTCCACGGGCGAATCCATTAGCAGCCCGGAGCACGCGATCGACAACTATAATGGCACCGAAGCGCTGCTGATCAATTTTGGCACGAACAACGTGGCACTGAACCAGCTGTCGATCGGTTGGAGCTACTACGATGCCGACGTCAGCATCCTGCGTTATACCGGCACCCAGGCACCGGTGCTCGGCAACAGCACGGTCGCCAACCTGACCGACACTGCCGGCTGGGAATGGGTCGGCGACTATGCCAACGTGAGCACCAGCAGCGCCCTGAACTTCAATAGCAGCGACAAGGCCGCTTCCTGGTGGCTCGTCAGCGCCTACAACTCGGCCTATTCGGGTGTCGCGCATTCGAACTACTTCGGTGACGGCAACGATTTCTTCAAGATCTCCGGCTTCGCCGCCAACGTCATCGCTCCGACGCCGACCCCGACGCCTACTCCTACCCCGACGCCGACCCCGGGCAAGGTTCCGGAACCCGGCACCCTCGCCCTGTTCGGCATTGCCATGCTCGGTTGCGTTGCTGCGCGCCGCAAGTCGAAAACCAAATAAGACACGCCGCGCTCTACGGATGCGCAGGGAAGCGAAGTCACGGCCGTGACTTCGCTTTTTTTTTGGCCGCATGACCTTGCTCTAATATATTCGTTTGAATTAGGTGGTATGGACTCATATAGTAAGCACTCATCCATATCAATTTTTCAAGATTAGACCCATGGCCAATTTCGACATCTCCGGCATCGTGCAGGGCTTGCATGACGCGCGCCAGCAATGGCGCCAGGCGCACCGCCCTGCCACAGGCGAGGTACGCGGCATCGAATTTCCTTCGCGCGATGCCTTGGCCGCCATCGTCGGGCAGCTGAAGGGCGTACTGTTCCCGATGCGCCTGGGGCCGACCGGCCTGCGCCAGGAGAGCGAGGAATTCCATGTCGCACATGCGCTCGACTCGGCCCTGCATGCGCTGCTGCGCCAGGTGGAGATCGAGCTCAAGTACAGCGCGGCGCTGCAGCAGCTAACCAGCGCCGACAGTGCCGGCCAGGCGCTCGCGGCCACACAAGCTTTCGGCGCCGCCCTGCCCGGCATCCGCACGATGCTCGACAGCGACGTGCTGGCTGCCTACCAGGGCGACCCGGCCGCGCGCAGCGTCGACGAAGTGCTGCTGTGCTATCCCGGCATCCTGGCGATGATCCATCACCGCCTGGCGCATTGCCTGTACAAACTCGGCCTGCCGCTGCTGGCGCGCATCGTCGGCGAACTGGCGCATGCGGAAACCGGGATCGACATCCATCCCGGCGCGACCATCGGCGCCGGCTTCTTCATGGACCACGGCACCGGCATCGTGATCGGCGAAACCGCCGTCATCGGCCAGCACGTACGCCTGTACCAGGCCGTCACGCTGGGCGCCAAGCGCTTCACCACGCTGGCCGACGGCTCGCTGCAGAAAGGCCAGCCGCGCCATCCGGTGGTCGAAGACGACGTGGTCATCTATGCCGGCGCCACCGTGCTCGGCCGCATCACGATCGGCAAGGGCGCGGTCATCGGCGGCAACGTCTGGGTGACCCACGATGTGGCGCCGGGCGCGCGCGTGGCCCAGGCCGCGGCGCGCGAGGATGGCGGCAACGGCCATGGGGATGCCGCCTAGGCAGGCGCTCGCTCCGGTGCAGCGTTATCTGGGGCTGTCGACGGTATAGCCCTTGGCCCGGAGCGCGCCCAGGTAGCCCGTCGGATCGAACACGTCTTTCATCTCGAGCACGGCAAAGGTCGATGCGTTTTCCGCCATCGCCTTTTCGGCGGCTTCCAGCCAGGCCGTGCGCAGGCGCTCGCGGATCGAGCGGAATGCCGGACTGGCCTGCTCGGCGGCGCTGCTGCCCAGGATCGCCTCGTCGCAGGCGTGCGCCTGCGTCGTGTAGTCGAGGCCTTCGATCTCGGCGATGTTGCCGTTGGCCCAAGCGCTGGTGCGCTGCTGGAGCGCGTCGATATCCTGTTCCAGGCTGTCGAGCGTCCTGGCAAGGCAGGCCGCATCGTTCAGCTGGGTCCTCTTGAATGCGGTGATCCCCTTGCCCACGTTGTCCAGCTCGAGTTCGAAACCGGACTGCAACACCTTGACCTTGTTGGCCTTGGCGATCTGGAAGATACGTTCGCGCACGATGCTGCCGTTCACCAGGCCGGCCTTGTCACGCCCGGCGGCCTGCAAGCGTTGCGCCGCGAAGAGCGGCCGCAGGCGTTCCATGTCCTCGTTGTCGCCGATGTAGCGGTCCTTCAATACTGTCCAGTGCGCGTAGACCTCGGCCGGCAGCACTTCCTGCAGCGTGGCGCCGTCCGGGTTGTTCTGGATGCCGATCAGGCGCGGCAGTTGCGGCAGCAAGCGCAATCCATTGAAGAAACCGACGTGGGCCGACGCCGACGGCGGTGCCAGCAGCGCCTGCGACTGCGACAGCAGGCGCTCGACCCGGCTCGCATCCCATTCCATGTTCTTGGGCAGCGGCGAGTACACGCCGAACACCCACATCACGTGGTTGCCCTTCGAGACTTTCCAGACCCCGGGGCCGGGGCGGCGTTCGGACACGACGATCTGGGCCGGCGCCGCCTGCAAGCCCTCCAGTGCCGGGGATGCGCCCTCGGCCTGGGGTGCGGCGGCCGGCGGCATGGCCGGGTCGGATGCGGTCTGGGCCAGCGCCGGGAGCGCCAGCACGCCCAGCATCAGTACGCATGCAATGCCGCGGCGCCTCATTTCGGACTCTCGACGGTATAGCCCTTTTCCTGCAGCAGGGACAGGTAATTCCTCGGCCCGAGAATGTCGCTCATCGACAGCATCGCAAACGTCGCCTTGTTCTTTTCCAGCGCACTGTCGACGGCTTTCAGCCAGGCTGTACGGCGGCGCTCGGGCAGGTTTTGCATCTGCGGATTATTCCTGGCAAAGGAGCCGTTGAACACGGCACTGTTGCAGGCATCTTCGCGTTCGGCATAGTCGAGGTTGCGGATCTCGGCGATATTGCCGTTGGCCCAGGCATTGCCGCGCGCGCGCATCGCATCGATGTCGGATTCGAAGCGCTCCAGGGTCTTGACGAAGCAGGCAGTGTCTTCGATCTGCGACTGCTTGAATTCCTTCAGCGCGCGGCGCGGGCTGTCGATCGCGATATGGACGCTGGCATCGGTCACTTTGACGTCGTTCTTTTTTGCGATCTTCTCGATCTGCTTGCGTACCTCGAACGACTTGGTGAGGCCCGTCTTTTTCAGGCCGGCTTCCATCAGTTCGTCGGCAGCGAACAGTGGACGATAACGTTCGACATCGTCGTCGCTGCCGATGTACTTGCTCTTGAGCGCCTGCCAGCGTACGTAGACGTCGGCGGGCAGCATGTCATGCAGCGTGGCGCCGTCCGGGTTCTTCTTCATGCCGATCATTGCCGGCAGTGCGGCCAGGGTACCGAAAATGCTGTCGGTGCCGACCGAGACGCCCGGTGGCGTCAACACTTCCTGCGACTGCGCCACCAGGCGTTCGACGCGCCCGGCGTCCCATTCCATCTTGTGCGGCAGCGGCGAGTACAGGCCGAATACCCACATCACGTGGTCGCCTTTGGACACCTTCCACAGCCCGGGACCGGGGCGCTTGCCGGACACCAGGATCTGGGCGGCGACCGTTTCCGGCGCCGGTTCAGCTGCAGCTTGCTGCGCCGGCGCGACGGCGGCGGCGGGTGCGGCGGCTGCAGCAGGTGCAGGTTCAGGCTGGGTCTGGGCAAGGACAGGCAGCGTCAGGCAAGTCAGGACCAGCGCGCAGGCAGTGCGTTTGTTCATCGGCATCCCTTTATTGTTGGTGTCGCTAGAGATTAGCTAGTGGACACCAAACGGGATATTGACGCAACAAAATATTACATTTTTGACATGCATATGTGCCGTATTAAAAGGGCACACATGCCTATAAAAACCGACGATTATTCCGGCTCAGGCGCGTCGATCGGCCGGTCGAGCAACTCATGCGCCAGCTTGAGGCCGGCCACCATGGTCGAAAACGCTTCCCGCTTGGCTTCCTCGCTGGGCACGCGCAGCACGTACGACGGGTGATAGGTGGTGACGACCCAGCGTCCGTCGACTTTCATCGGCTTGCCCAGCGAATTCTTGAGGGTGACGTTGGCGGTGCGCAGCACCGATTTCAGCGCGGTGGCGCCGAGCGCCACGATGACGGTCGGGTTGACCTGCGCCAGTTCCTTGTCCAGCCAATAGTGGCAGGCCTCGACTTCGCGCTGGGCCGGCGTCTTGTGCAGGCGGCGCTTGCCGCGCGGCTCCCACTTGAAATGCTTGACGGCGTTGGTGACGTAGATCGTGTCGCGGTCGACGCCGGCCGCGTCGCACACCTGGTCGAGCAGCTTGCCGGCCGGGCCGATGAATGCGTGGCCAGCCAGGTCTTCCTGGTCGCCCGGCTGCTCGCCGACGAACATGATGGGCGCGTGCTGCGGGCCTTCGCCGGGCACGGCCTGGGTCGCGAACTGCCATAGTTCACAGCGCCGGCATTCGTCGAGTTTGGTCGGCTGCTGGCGTTCGGGCTGGGCATCCGCCGGCGCGATCGGGATCGTCGTCCCCTTGCGCTGGCCGACGGCCTGGGCCTGGCCGATCTTGCGCGCACCCATGGCGGCTTCGCTGATCATGTGCGGCACGATCTTCCCCTCCGGCAGGTTCTTCCAGCGGTCCGAGGTGATGTGCTGCTGCATCACCGCGGTGTTCAGGCGCGCCGGATTGAAGATGCTGCGGTAATAGGTCAGCCACAGGGCTTCGCCACTGTCGTCGAGGTCTTCGGCCCGGCCGACCAGCGGGCCGGTGTTGTGCAGCGACTGGCCGTCCCACAGCACGCTGGCCTCGGGCGTGGCGATCATCCAGCTGACCTTGCCCATGCGGCTGACGAAATGTTGGGCCACCTGCGGCAGTACGTCGTGGCGCGGCTCGTACCAGGCGACGAAGCGCGGCGCGCCGGCATCCACCGGGCGTTCGCGGAAACGGATGTAGGCATGCATGTCGTGTTCCTCGCGCCGCACCGCCTTCACCATCGCATTCAGGCGGGCGCCGTCTTCGTCGGCCGGCGACTGCACGTCGTGCTCGCCCTGCTGCCAGCGCCACATGACGCGGTACAGGAAGGCCCAGCGGTCGGGCACGCGGCAGCAGGCGGCGGATTGCAGCATCTCCATCAGCGAGCGTGGCACATGGGGTGGATTTTTCGTGGGCACGGACGCCGTGAACGCAGGAGGCGCGGTTTCGGCCGCGGCCGGCGCGCTCGAGAACAGATCGCCGCCGGCCTGCGGCGAGCTCCAGGTGATCGCCTCGGGCGGCACACCCCAGACCAGCAGGTCGCGTGCCGCTTCGCGCCAGGCGGCAAAGGTCTCGACCAGCAGCGGCTGGCCAGCCTGCACACGCAGGACCGCTGCCGGAAGCGCTGGCGTCGGTGCGCTCATGCGGCCTGTATTTCCGGAAACAGGTTCATCTGCTCGGGGGCGTCCGCCATGTTACGCCTGAGCAGCTCGGACGACACCGCGCCTTGCGCCGGCTTGTAGTCCGCGGTGACGACGAAGGGCGCCAGCTTTTTCAGGCTGCAGCGCAGGCGCGACAGGTCTTCCCAGCGGATGCGGCGCAGCCGGCGCAGGTCGATCAGGCGCTTGGCCGAGCGCAGGCCGATGCCGGGAATGCGCGCAATCATGGTTTCATCGGCGCGGTTCAGGTCCATTGGGAAGTGCTCGCGGTTGGCCAGCGCCCAGGCCAGCTTGGGGTCGATGTCGAGCGCCAGGTTGCCGGATTGCGGCATCAGTTCGCCGGCGGTGAAACCATAGCCGCGCAGCAAAAAGTCGGCCTGGTACAGGCGGTGCTCGCGCAGCAGCGGCGGCGGCGCGGAGGGCACGCTGGATGGGCTTTGCGGGATCGGGCTGAAGGCCGAGTAATACACGCGCTTGAGTTTGTAGCTGCCGTACAGGGTCTGGGCCGTGTTCAGGATGGTGTGGTCGTCGCTGGCGTCGGCGCCGACGATCATCTGGGTGCTCTGGCCGGCCGGGGCGAATACCGGCGCCTTGGGGTGGTCGTCCTTTTCGTCGAGCTTGGTGCGGATCGAACCCATCGCGAGCTTGATCGTGTGCACGCTCTTTTCCGGAGCCAGCTTCTGCACGCTGTCCTGGGTCGGCAGCTCGATGTTGACCGACAGCCGGTCGGCGTACTTGCCGGCCAGTTCGATCAGGCGCGGGTCGGCATCCGGGATCGTCTTCAAATGGATGTAGCCGCGGAATTTATGCTCCACCCTCAGGCGCCGCGCGACTTCCACCAGCTGCTCCATCGTGTAGTCGCTGGACTGGATGATGCCGGAACTCAGGAACAAGCCGTCGATGTAATTGCGCAGGTAAAAGTCCTGGGTCAGCTTGACCACTTCGTCGACGTTGAAGCGGGCGCGCGGCACGTTCGAGGTGCGCCGGTTGACGCAGTACTGGCAATCGTAGATGCAGAAGTTGGTCAGCAGGATCTTGAGCAGCGAGACGCAACGCCCGTCCGGCGTATAGCTGTGACAGATGCCCATGCCGTTGGTGGCGCCGAGGCCGTCCTTGTCGACGGAATCGCGCTTGGGCGCGCCGCTGCTGGCGCAGGACGCGTCGTACTTGGCGGCATCGGCCAGGATTTCCAGCTTGTCTTTGAGTTCCATCTTGGCAGAAACACTGTATGGATGTACAGTATACCCCAGTTCCTTAGCGAAGCGCCGTGCGCGAACGCACCCATGTCGTATTTATGAGCCGGCAGTGGCGGGCTCCAGACACATCTCCGGGAAATCATGAAATATCTGACAAAAAAACGTTGGGCAAGCGTTCGCAGCGGACAAGCCGAGAGCGATGCCGCCAGCTGGGGCAAGGCCTTGCGCGCCTACCGCGAGCAGCTGGAAACCCTGCGCGGCACCCTGCCCGAGCACGTGTTCGCCTTCTTCGACCGCGCCGACATCCACGACGGCGAGCTGCTGCACCTGGATATCCGCGACGGCAGCCGGCCGGCGCCGCTGGACCAGCTGCCGCGCCCGTGGATCGTGCCCGGCGACCATCCGGTGCGGGTCGAGCTAGCCATCATGGATACCTACGACCGCCGGATCTGGGGATTGCGCTACAGCGCGATCCGCCGCATCCTGGTCGATTTTCCTTCTGGTAAACCGCTGTTCCACCAGGACGGCGACGGCTTCGGCGACGTCGCCTGCCACGAGCTGAGCGCCTGCGGCGAAGGCTTCCTGCGCCACGAGATCCTGTTCGCCACCGGGGCCACGATCCTGATCGAGTTCAAGGATGTCGAGGTGCACAGCCGCCTGCGCCAGCCGGAAGCGGCGCCCGCCTAAGCGGGGAAAGCCTGGCGCAGGAAGCGCCTGAGCGACAGCAGGCCCGCATAGTGGCCGCTGACCCAGACCGTGTTGCCGTCCATCGCCAGGTGCACGGCCTGCTGGTCCCAGCGCAGCAGCCGCGGCAGGCGCTTGCGATAGACCCACAGGCCGGTTTCGGTATCGCTGGGCTGGAAGCCCAGCAGCGGCAGGCGCGCCTCGAGGGCGGCCAGGGCCTGGGCCCGGCCCGGCCCCTTGACGCCGAAGCGGGCCGGGCGCGCCAGGTAGACCGAGGGCAGCGCGCCGCCGAAGGCGCCGGCCACCGCCGGGATGCCGATCACGTGGGCATGCCAGACCGCCTGGGCCAGCGCGCCGATGCCGACCAGCGGCACCAGCACGCATAGCAAGTAGCTCTGCAGCTGCGCGGCCGAACGGAACGGCCAGAAGCGCCGCAGTCCGGTTTCCAGCAGGCGCAGCCTGGTCAATTCGATCTTCACGTCAGGCGCCTCCGATCAGGGTATCGGCCTGCGCCAGCATCGCCGGCGACATGCGCGCGGCGACGCGCTGCAGATAGCGTGCGGCCGATGCCAGCCCGGCGGCGCCGGCGCGGTGCAGCCAGGCATAGGCTTCGATCTGGTCCGGCGGCACGCCCTGCCCGGCCGCGTACATCACACCGAGGTTGAACTGGGCGCGCACATGGCCCTGGCGCGCCGCGCCCAGGTACCAGAAGTGCGCCGCCTCGTAGTCGCGCGCCACCCCGTGCGCGCTGTCGTAGCGCAGGCCGAGCGCGAACTGGGCCTGCGCATGGCCCTGCTCGGCCGCCTTGCGGTACCAGTCGCCGGCCTGGCGCGGGTCGACGCTGCCGCTGTCGTCGCGGTCCAGCAGCTGGGCCAGCATGTACTGGGCCGGCGCGTAATCCTGGTCGGCCGCCTTGCGGCACCAGTACAAGGCCTGCTGCAGGTCGGCCGCGGCGCTGCCGGCGTCCGCTTGTTCGCGCGTTTGCCCGCTCAGTTGCCCGCTCGCGTAGCGCAGCGCCAGGTCGAACTGGGCACGCAGGTGGCCCTGTTCGGCGGCGCGGCGGGTCCAGTCGGCGGCCGCCGCGGCATCCCGGGGCACGCCCAGGCCGGCGGCGTACAGCAGCCCGAGGTGGTATTGCGCGCCCGCGAACCCCTGCTCGGCGGCCTGGCGGTACCAGTGCGCGGCCTGGGCATGATCCTGGTCGACGCCCAGGCCGTTCTCGAAGCGCAGGCCGAGGTTGTCCTGGGCGCCGGCGTGCCCCTGTTCGGCTGCCTTGCGGAACCAGTGCAGCGCCTGCACCGGATCGGGGTCGAGGTTGTGGCCATGGCCGTTGTCGTGGATCAGGGCCAGGTTGAATTGCGAGCTGGAGTGGCCCTGTGCGGCGGCGCGGCCATACCACTCGATCGCTTTGGCGCCGTCCTGCGGCAAGTCCTGGCCTTTGTCGTAGCGCAGGCCGAGGTTGAACTGGGCCGGCGCATAACCCTGCTCGGCGGCCTTGCGCAACCAGTGGACGGCTTGCTGCGCATCGCGCGGCAGGCCCTGGCCGCTGTCATGGCGCAGCGCGAGATTGAATTGCGAGCGCGCGTAGCCCTGTTCGGCGGCGCGCCGGTACCAGGCCAGCGCCTGCGCCAGGTCCTGGGGGACGCCCTTGCCGCCTTCGTACATCATGCCGAGGTTGTGCTGGGCGCCGGCGTCGCCCTGCCCGGCCGCCTGCGTGAACCAGTGCAGCGCCTGCTGCACGTCGGCGCCGACGCCCTGGCCCTTGGCGTACAGCCAGCCCAGGTTGTACTGGGCCGGCGCGTACCCCTGCTCGGCGGCCTGGCGGTACCAGTACACGGCCTGCACCAGGTCCTGGGTCATGCCCGGTTCCGGTCCCCAGCCGCGTTGGTACAGCACCCCGAGGTTGTACTGGGCCTGTTCCAGGCCGCTGCTGGCGGCCATGCGGTACCAGGCCACCGCCAGTTCCTCGTTGCGCGGCACGCCCTGGCCATTGACGTACATGAAGCCCAGGCTGTGCTGGGCGGTGGCCACGCCGCGCTCGGCCAGCGCCTTGACCCGCAGGAATTCGGCGGTGTGGCGGCTCTCGTCCATCAGGCCGGGAAGGCCAGCATGCCGGGTACGCCGCTCGGCACGCCCTGGGCGCGCAGCACGTCGATGAAGCGGCCCAGGGGCATCGGGCGGTAGTACAGGTAGCCCTGCATCGTCAGGCAGCCGTTGGCGCGCAGGTAGCGCGCCTGGGCATCGGTCTCGACGCCTTCGGCGATCAGGTTCAGGCCCAGCCCGCGCGCGATCGAGATGATCGCCAGCACCACCGGGTAGTGCCCGTGCTCGTCGTGGATCTCCTTGACGAAGGACTGGTCGATCTTGATGGTGTGGACCGGGAACCGGTGCAGATAGGCCAGCGACGAGTAGCCGGTGCCGAAGTCGTCGATCGCCACCGACACGCCGAGCTGGCCCAGTTTATTCAGCTGCTCGATCGCATGCTGCGGGTTGCGGATGCAGATGTTCTCGGTGATCTCGACCTCGATCTGGCCCGGCGCGATCCCGTGGCGCAGCAGCGCGCCGCGCATCTTCTCGAAGAATTCGCCGCGGTCCAGGTATTGCGGCGACAGGTTCAGCGACAGCTTGATCTGGCTGCCGCCGAGGCTGTTCCACTGCAGCATGTCGCGGCACAGGGCGACGATCATCCAGTCCGAGATCGGCAGCATCAGGCCGTTCTCTTCGGCGAAGGGCAGGAACTCGCCCGGCGACACCACGCCGCGGGTCGGATGGTTCCAGCGCATCAGCGCCTCGGCGCCGATGATGCGGCCGCTGATGGCGTCGATCTGCGGCTGGTAATACATTTCCAGTTCCTCGTTCTCGAGCGCCTTGCGCAGGCTCTGCTCGAGCGCGATCTTCTGGTGCGACACGTCCTGCATCGACGGATCGTAGAAGGCGTGGCCGTTCTTGCCCTGCCCTTTCACCTGGTACATGGCGATGTCGGCGTGGCGCAGCAGCTCGTCGATCGATTCGCCGTGGCCCGGATAGATAGCGATACCGATCGAGGCCGAGATGTGGACTTCGTGGCCGTCCAGGTCGAACGGCAGGTGCAGGCAGTCGAGGAATTTATCGGCCACCTGGCGCGCGTCGTCGCGGTCGCGCAGCTCGGGCAGCACGATGGTGAATTCGTCGCCGCCCTGGCGCGCCAGCGTGTCGCCCTTGCGCAGGCATTCCTTCAGGCGCCCCGCCACCTGCTGCAGCAGTTCGTCGCCTTTGACGTGGCCGAGGGTGTCGTTGACCAGCTTGAAGCGGTCGAGGTCGATGAACATCACCGCGAGCTCGGTCTGCTTGCGCTTGGCCTGGATCACGGCCAGGCCGAGCCGGTCCTTGAACAGGATGCGGTTCGGCAGGTCGGTCAGGATGTCGTGGTAGGCCTGGTACGAGATCACCTCTTCCGCGCGCTTGCGGTCGGTGATGTCGCGCGCCACGCCGTAGGTGCCGAAGAATTCGAGCTTCCTGACTTCCTGGTCGGGCACGTGCATGCCGATCGCGTTCAGCGAGATCGTCATCAGGGTGTTGTTGAAGGTGCGCTCGTGGGTGGTGTTGGCGTGGCACTTCAGGCGTAGTTCGACGTTGCGCGAGGCGCGTTCGTCGACGCGGCGCTCGTTGAACACGTAGCGCGCGCGCTCCAGGTCCTCGTCGTGCACCAGGATCGAGTAATGCTGGCCGATCAGCTCGTCGCGCCGGTAGCCCAGCAGCTGGTAGGCGCGGTCGTTGATGAAGGTGAAGCGGCCCTCGTGGTTCAGCGTGTAGATGATGTCGGGCGAGGAGTCCACCAGGTAGCGGTACATCTTCTCCGAGTTTTCCAGCTGGTTCGCCATGAACGCGTTCGACTGCGCCAGGCGGCGCTGCTCCAGCGCGTTGGCGACCGTCTTCAGCAGCTCTTCGCGGCTGTAGGGCTTGCGCAGGTAGTCGTAGGCGCCGCGCTTCAGGGCGCCGATCGCCGCATCGATCCCGACCTCGCCGCTCATCACGATGACATCGGCGTCGATGCCCTTCTCGTTGATGAAATCCATGATCTGGTGGCCGCCGATGTCGGGCAGACGCAGGTCGAGCAGCACCAGGTCGAAGCGCAGCTTCGATAAATGGGCCAACGCTTCGCCGCCGGTGGCGGCGGTCGAAAGCTGATAGCCGCGGCCCTGCAGCAGTTCGTACAGGGAGGTGAGCAGGCGCGGTTCGTCGTCGACCAGCAGGAGTCTGGGCTGGTCCATCAGGCCGGGTGCAGCGTTGCCGTCGGCGTTGACCGGAAACGGCAAGGGTGCGGGGGCGCTGGCTGAGAATGGATTCATTGTTGCCTTATACGGATCCGAGCGCGCGCGCCGGCAATGTGGCCGGGGCGCTGGCGCCGGCATGCGCCGGCAGCAGGATTTCAAAACTGGTGCCGGTGGCGCCGCTGCGGCAGGCGATATGCCCGTTCAGCTGTTTGACCAGGCTGTGCACGATCGACAGGCCGAGACCATGGTGCGGCCCCGGCTTCGTGCTCGTGACGGCGGCGAACAGGTTGGCCAGCACCTCATGCGGCAGGCCTGGACCGGTGTCGGCAACGACCAGCTCAACGTACAGGCTGCGTTCGCGGTTGACATGGCCGCGGTTGGCGATCTCGATGCGGCCGCCGCGGTCGGTCAAGGCCTCGATGGCGTTCTTGACGAGGTTGACCAGGATCTGCTTGATCGCGTCCGGATCGCCTTTGACGCGGCTGTCCTGGCCGGCCATGCCGACCACGATCTCGACGTTGGACGGCACGAAGTCGGTGGTGCGGAACAGGCGCAGCACGTCGTCGACCACCTTCGCCACGTCGGCGCCGCGGCTGCCGTCGAAGGCGCCGTTCGCCATCGGATCGGTCTCGGTCAGGCTGTTGACCAGCTGGCCGACGCGGTCGATCTCGTCATGCAGCACCGACAGCTCGCCACCGACCGGCTCCTGGCGTTCCAGCTTGCTGTCCAGGACCGACAGGTAATTCTTGATGATGGCCAGCGGGTTGTTGACCTCGTGGACCACGCGGCGCGAGGCTTCGCGGTATTCCTCGGCCACGTTGGCCAGCTGGCGGCGCACCTGGCCGCGCGCCTGGATCGCTTTCTCGAGCGCGGCCGCGGCCTGGTTGCCGAACGATTGCAGGAAGCGCTCGCGCTTCTGGCAGGATGGCAGCTGCCAGCTGGCGACGCCGCCGACCAGCACGCCCAGGCAGCGCCCGCCGGCGACCAGCGGCACGCACACCATCGATTCGGCGCCCAGCATGCGCAGCAGCTGCTCTTCCGGCAGGCCGAGCGGGCGGTCGCGGCGCACGAAGGCCAGCTTGCGCTCCAGCGCCGCCTCGGCCACGGCGCCGCCCTTGGCGAGCGACACCGCGAATTCGGCGATGCGCTGCTGGCTGCCGACTGCGGCCCCGACCAGCGCCTGGCCGGTCGGGTTTTCCAGCAGCACCAGCGCATTCTCGAAATCGAACAGGATGCGCGCCGAGCGCGTCATCGATTCCAGCAGCCCGGTTTCGCCGTGTCCGCTTTTATCGCCATCCTGCTGCTGGCGTGTGAAGATCTGGCCGATTTCCGAGACCAGCACCAGGTTGCGCACCTCTTCGTTCAGGCGCTGCTGCACCGGGTCGCTCGGCGGCGGCGGCGCGTAGGCCGGCGGCGGCGGGACGTCGTCGGCGCCGGCCAGGTCGATGCCGAGGTGGATCGCCGACTTCTCGACCTGGCGCGTGGCGCCGGCCAGCACGGCGTCGGCATCCTCCGGGTCCAGGCCGCACAGCCTGCAGGCTTCGATCACCTGCGCGATGTCGTCGGCGTGGTAGGCCAGCACGTGGGCGGTGCGCAGGATGCGGATCAGGGGGTGCGCGGCTTCCAGGCGCTCGCTCGGCTCATGGTGGTACAGCACCGAATCGGCCAGGAAGGAATCCAGCTGCCAGCGCTCGATCAGCCAGGCGCCGGCTTCGGTATGGGTGATCTGCAGCGTGCGCTGCTCGACCGCGCACAGGTCTTCGTCGTCGTGCGCCAGGAAGTTGTAGGCGTATTCCTTGGGTGCCGTGGCCAGCAGCGCCAGGCGGCCGACATTGTGCAGCAGGCCGGCCAGGTAGGCTTCCTCGGACTGGGCATAGCCGATACGGCGCGCGATCTCGCGCGCCAGCACCGCCGTCGTCAGCGATTGCTTCCAGAAGCCGCGCAGGTCGGTAGCGCCGGAATTCGGAAAGCTGTTGAAGGTCTGGAACACCGAGTCGCCGATCACCAGGATCTTGATCATGTCGGTGCCGAGCGCCATCATCGACTGCTCGAGGCTGACCTGGCGGCCGCCGCGGTGGTAAGCCGAGCTGTTGGCAACGCCCAGGATCTTGCCCGTCATGCCGGCATCGGTGGCGACCAGCGCCGCCAGTTCGGCCATGCCCAGATCGTCCGCCTGCAAATGGGCGAGCAATTTGATGAGAATCTGAGGCATGGCCGGCAATCGTGCGATCAGCAAACGATTGCGTATGTCCTGGTCTGATTGTATTGAGTCAAGCACGGCCGCCACATTCTTGGGAAAGTGGCAGCCATTTCGGCACAACCGCCACGAGGTATCTTATTTTTAATCTTTCGAAAAGAGCAATTTTTTGGGCTCTGTTCTGATAATGAAAACGGGTCTTAGCATATATACATTTCTGACCGGGAACAACAGTTTCTAAGATAAGTGATGTGTTTTAGAGTCACAAATGGCCGAAATGTATTGATTTTGATCAAACGATGATCGCATACCTATATGACAGGTCTGCGATCTTTGCGCAAGCGACTCATGCCAATCCGTTGCGCCGGCGATAATGGCGCGACACCATCCAGCACGCCAGCGAGGCGAGTGCAAAGGCGGCCTGGCCGAGCGCCATCGCCAGCACCGAATGGGTCAGCGCCGGCGCCACGATGCCGGCCACGATCGCTCCCATCAGCGTGGTCAGGAAGGATTGGCAGGAAGCCGCGGTGCCGCGGATATGCGGGAACAGGTCGAGCGCCAGCAGGGTCGCGCTGGGGTTGATGACCGAACTGCCGAAGTTATAGAAGAACATCGGCAGCACGGTCCACGGCAGCGCCGGCGGGAAGAAGCCGTGATAGCTCACGCTGAAGGCCACCGCGGCCAGCATGAAGGTATAGCCGATCGCGATCTGGCGCGAGAAATGCATCTTGCCGGCCAGCCGGTTGGCTGCCAGCGCACCCAGGAAGATGCCGCCCACGGCCGGCACGAACAGCCAGGCGAAGTCCGACGGTCCCAGGTGCAGGTGCACCGGCAGCAGCACCGGCGCGCCCGAGATGAACAGGAACATGCCGCCGAAATTGAAGGCGGTCACGCCCGACTTCATCTGGAATTGCACCGAGCTGAAGATGTCCCAGTAGCTCTTCGCCAGGAAGCGCGGATTGAAGGGCTGGCGCTGCTCTTTCGGCACGGTTTCCGGCAGGTGCTGCCAGCACACCCACCACAGGCCCAGGCTGAACACCAGCAGGCCGAGGAAGATGGCGCGCCAGTCGAACAGGGTCACCACCCAGCCGCCCAGCACCGGCGCGATGGCAGGCGCGATCGAGAAGATCATCGTCACCATTGACAGCAGGCGCGCGGCCGGCGCATCCGAATACAGGTCGCGGATGATGGCGCGCCCGACAACCACCCCGGCACCGGCCGAGATGCCCTGCATGATGCGGAAGATCCACAGGTAGTGCACCGAATGCGCGGACGCGCAGCCGAGCGTGCCGACCGCGAACACGACCAGGCCGACCAGGATCACGTTGCGGCGCCCGAAGGCGTCCGACAGCGCGCCGTGCCACAGCGACATGACGGCAAAGGCCAGCATGTAGGCGGTGAGCGTCTGCTGGACCTCGATCGAGGTCGCATGCAGGCTGTCCTGGATGGCCGGGAAGGCCGGCAAGTAGGCGTCGACCGAGAACGGTCCCAGCATCGCCAGCGCGGCCAGCAGTGCGGCCAGGCCGCCGGCCGACAGCATCGTAACCTTGTGCGGCGCGGGCAGCGGGACCGGGGTGACGGGATCCTTCGGCAGGTTGTCGGGTTCTGGTTCGGGCAGCATGGGTTATTGTTGTGCGGGTTTGGCGTCCGGTTTTGCCCCGTCGCGGCGGTTGAAGCCGGCGACCATGTCGAAGCGGAACAGGCGGCATTCGAGCGCGCCGTTGAAGAACGGGGTCTTGCGCGATTCCTTCAGGCGCAGCATCTTGGGCACGCCCAGGTCGGCCGTGAACAGGTACACGGTCCAGCCGGCGAAGCGCTGCTTCAGGGTGGTCGACAGCTGCTGGTAGAAGCCGACCGCCATCTCGTCCTGCGGGATGGTGGAATCGCCGCGCACGCCGATCCGCTCGCCGTACGGCGGATTGGTCACCACCAGGCCCGGGGTGGCGGTCGGTGCCTGCACCTGCTGCGCCTCGATCTGCTTGAGCGGCACCTCGAACAGGACGCCGGCCGCGCGCAGGTTATGGCGCGTCATCGCCACCATGTCGCCCGAGATGTCGGAACCGAAGATGGTCGGCTCGCTTGGCAGCGGGTTCGGCTTGATCGCCGCCTTCATGTCCTGCCAGGCCTGGCGCTCGAAGTTGGCGAACTGCTCGAAGGCGAAGCGGCGACGCGCACCCGGCGGGATGCCCTGCACCATCTGGGCGGCCTCGATCAGGATCGTGCCGGAACCGCACATCGGGTCGAACAGCGGCACGCCCGGCTTCCAGCCGGCCACGCGCAGCAGGCCGGCGGCCAGGTTCTCGCGCAGCGGCGCGTCGCCGGTCTCTTCGCGCCAGCCGCGCTTGAACAGCGCCTCGCCCGAGGTGTCCAGGTAGATCGTGAAGTTGCGCGCGTCGAGGAAGCCGACGATGCGCATGTCCGGCTCGCGCGTGTCGACCGACGGGCGCTTGCCGAACTGGTCGCGGAAGCGGTCGCACACGGCGTCCTTGATCTTCAGCGTCGTGAATTCCAGGCTTTTCAGCGGCGACTTGATGGCGGTGAGGTCGACGCGGATGGTGTGGTCGACACTGAACCAGTCTTCCCAGGGCTGCTCGAGCACCAGGTCGTAGATGTCGTTCTCGTTGCTGTAGGTTTTATTCGCGATGCGCATCAGCACGCGCGAGGCGATGCGCGAATGCAGGTTGAGGCGGTAGGCGTCGAGCATGTCGCCCGAGCAGTGGACGCCGCCGGGGACCTGGTTGTGGACCTTCAGCGTCTTGCTGTTGGTGGTTTGCGCGATCTCGGCGAGTTCGTCGGCGAGGGCTTGTTCCATGCCGCGTGGGCAGGGGCAGAAATAGGAGGTCATCGGGGGTACCCTTTATCCGTTGTGGTGGGGGCCTCGCAAACCTGCCGCGCGTTGCAGATTTGGCCGGGCCGCGTAGGCCTGCGATGCTCGCCGTACCCTAGTACGGCTGCGCTTCTCGGCCAAATCTGCGGCCGCTCGCGACGGTTTGCGAGGCCCCTGTTAGTTTCAAAACAAAAAACAAACGGCCGGAGTCTCCGGCCGCTATTACTACAATGATAGCGGAAGCTTAGAACGGCTTCACCACGACCAGAATCACAATCGCAATCAGCAGCAAAACCGGCACTTCATTGAACACGCGAAACCACTTGTGGCTGCGCGTGTTCACGCCGCGCTCGAACTTTTTCAGCAGCGATCCGCACGCGTGATGGTAGCCGATCACCAGGATCACCAGCGCCAGTTTCGCATGCAGCCAGCCGCCGCGGATGCCGTAGCCCAGCCACAGCCAGAGGCCCAGCAGCAGCGCCGGCAGCGCCAGCATCGTGGTGAAGCGGAACAGGCGGCGCGCCATGCCGAGCAGGCGCTCGAGTGCCGCCGGATTGGTTTCCTGGGCCAGGTTCACGTAGATGCGCGGCAGGTAGAACAGGCCGGCGAACCAGGAGGCGATGAAGATGATGTGGAAGGCTTTGATCCAGAGGTAGGCCATGCAGTGCTTTCTTATTAGTGTTGACTCGTTGTCCCCGCGGAGGCGGGGATCCAAGTTCGTGGCGCAGCCGAAAACTTGGCCCCCTGCCTACGCAGGGGCGACGCTATTGGCGAATTTCGCCGTGTCCGAACACGACATACTTCAATGAGGTCAGCCCTTCCAGCCCGACCGGTCCGCGCGCATGCAGCTTGTCGTTCGAGATGCCGATCTCGGCGCCCAGGCCGTACTCGAAACCGTCGGCGAAGCGGGTCGAGGCGTTCACCATCACCGAGGCCGAATCGACTTCGCGCAGGAAGCGCATGGCGTCACTGTAGTCTTCGGTGACGATGGCGTCGGTGTGCTTCGACGACCAGGTGTTGATATGCTCGATCGCGGCGTCGATGCCGTCGACGATCTTCACCGCCAGGATCGGCGCCAGGTATTCGGTGCGCCAGTCCTCTTCGGTGGCCGGCACCAGGTGCGGATAGCCCTGCAGGATGGCCAGCGCTTCCGGGTCGGCGCGCAGCTCGACCTCTTTCGTCGCATACAGGCCGGCCAGCTGCGGCAGCACCGTGGGGGCGATGGCGCGCGCCACCAGCAGCGTCTCCATCGTGTTGCAGGTGCCGTAGCGGTGGGTCTTGGCGTTCATGGCGATCGGCAGTGCCTTGGCGAGATCGGCCTTGGCGTCGATGTAGACGTGGCAGATGCCGTCCAGGTGCTTGATCATCGCGACCGTCGACTCTTTCATCAGGCGCTCGATCAGGCCCTTGCCGCCGCGCGGGACGATCACGTCGACGTACTCCGGCATCGTGATCAGGGCGCCGACGGCGGCGCGGTCGACCGTGTCCACCACTTGCACGCCATGCTCGGGCAGGCCGGCGCCGCGCAGGCCCTCGGCCACCAGCGCGGCCAGCGCGCGGTTGCAGTGGATCGCTTCGGAGCCGCCGCGCAGGATGGCGGCATTGCCGCTCTTGATGCACAGGCCGGCCGCATCCACGGTCACGTTCGGACGCGCTTCGTAGATGATGCCGATCACGCCCAGCGGCACGCGCATCTGGCCGACCTGGATGCCGCTCGGGCGGAATTTCATGCCGCTGATTTCGCCGATCGGGTCCGGCAGCGCGACGATCTGGCGCAGGCCGTCGACCATGGTGGCGATCGCCTTGCTCGACAACGCCAGGCGATCGAGCAGGGCCGGCGCCAGGCCGTTGGCACGGGCGGCGTCGAGATCGCGCGCGTTGGCCTCGACCAGGGCCGGCGCGTCGCGTTCGATGGCGGCGGCGATCAGGAGCAGGGCCTGGTTGCGGGTGGCGCTGTCGGCGCGGGCCATGGCGCGCGAGGCGCTTCTCGCCTGGCGGCCGATGGTGTGCATGTATTCAGTGATGTCCATTGTGCAGTCCGATTTATTTCACGAAGCGACCCGCAGCGCCAGCTGCAGCATCGCATCCCAGGCATCGCCCGCGAACTGCTTCGCGCGCAAGCCCTTGACCATCTTGTCGACCTGGGCCGCCTGCTGCAGCGCCGCTTCCAGGGTCGGCAGCGACATCCGGCGCAGCGCCGGCTCCATCATCCGTTCGCGCGGACCCCAGATGCGGTATTCCTTCAGCAGCGCACCGAGCGGCCGGCCCTGCGCCATGCCGGCTTTCAATTTTAGCAGCGTGCGAATCTCCTCGGACACCGCCCACAGCACCAGCGGCAGCGCCTCGCCCTCGCCTTTCAGGCCTTCCAGCATGCGCACCAGGCGCGCCGGATCGCCGGCCAGCATCGCTTCGGACAGCTTGAACACGTCGTAGCGCGCCACGTTCAGCACCGCGTCATGCACCTGTTCATAGCTCAGCTTGCCCGGCTCGTACAGCAGGCCGAGCTTCTGGATTTCCTGGTGCGCCGCCAACAGGTTGCCTTCCACGCGATCGGCGATGAAGTCGAGGCCGTGGCGGTCGGTGCCCTGCCCCTGGCTGCTCAAGCGCATGCCGATCCAGTTCGGCAGCTGGGCGCGCTCCACGTTCGGGATCTCGATGTAGACCGCGGCCTGCTGCAGCTGCGCCACCCAGGCCGCCTTGGCCGTCTGCCAGTCGAGCTTGGGCAGCGTGATCAGGGTCAGGTTGTCCGGGTTCAGGTCCTTCGCGTAGTTCTGCAGCGCCGCGCTACCGTCCTTGCCCGGCTTGCCGCCGGGGATGCGCAGCTCGATCAGCTTCTTGTCGCCGAACAGGGACATTTCCTGGTTGGCGGCGAGCAGCTCGCCCCACTTGAAACTGCGCTCGACCGTGAGCACGTCGCGCTCGGAAAAGCCTTGCGCCCGCGCCCGCGCGCGGATCTTGTCCGCCGCTTCCAGCGCCAGCAGGTGCTCGTCGCTGGTGATCACGTACAGGGGCGCGAGCCCCTTGGCGAGGTGCCCGTCGAGCGCCTCAGGCCGAAGTTGCATGGGGGTTTCCTCTTACGTCGCCGGCTTCATGGCCGCCAGGCGGCGCATGATTTGTTGTACCAGGTCGGCCTGCATGTCGCGGTACAGCAGCGCTTCTTCGGATTCCTTGGCCAGCACCTGGGTCTCGTCGAAGGCCATGTTCCGGCGCAGCGAGATCTCGGCCGGCGCCAGCAGCTCGACGCCTTTCGGGTCGCGCACCGTGAACGACAGCGTATAGGTCAGCAGGTATTCGCGCACGCGGCCCAGGCTGTTCAGCGACAGGATCTGCTTGCCGCGGTTTTCGCTCAGCACCACCAGCTGGGCCTCGGCCGCGGTGGCCGAGTCGGCGATGGCCACGTTGCCCGCGCGCAGGTTGCGCTTGAGTTCCGTGCCCAGCGCCGAGTTGTCCGGAAAACCGATGTAGATGCTGTGGAAGGGCATCGTGTAGCTGCCGTTCGAACCGCGCAGCTGGAAGCCGCAGCCGGGCAGCGCAGCGGCCACCGCCACTGCGGCTGCCGCGCGCAGCACCACCCTTCTCTTCAAGGAGGAGATGGTCATCGCTTACACCACGATGTTGATCAGTTTGCCGGGGACGACGATGACCTTCTTCGGCGTGCCTTCGACGAACTTCTGCACCGCTTCCGACGCCAGGGCGGCAGCTTCGATGGCGGCCTTGTCGGCATCCTTGGCGACCTTGACCGAGCCGCGCAGCTTGCCGTTCACCTGGATCATCATCTCGATTTCGGACTGTTCCAGCGCCGCCGGGTCGACCGCCGGCCACTGCACGTCGAGGATGTCGCCATACTTGGCGGCATAGCCGAGTTCCGTCCACAGCGCGTGGGTGATGTGCGGCGCCACCGGGTTCAGCATGCGCAGGAAGATCGACAGGCCTTCGGCGATCACGGCGTCGCTCGCCGCCCCTTCCGCCAGCTTGGCCGACTCCAGGGTATTCAGCATCTTCATGCAGGCCGACACCACGGTGTTGTACTGGATGCGCTTCAGGTCGTAGTCGGCCTGCTGCAGCACTTTATGGACTTCGCGGCGCAAGGTCTTCTGGGCGTCATCCAGCGTGCCTTGCTGCTGTGCGGCCAGGCTGGCGGCGACGCGCTCGCGCTGGGCGTAGGCGAAGGCCCAGACGCGGCGCAGGAAGCGGCTCGCGCCTTCCACGCCCGATTCCGACCATTCCAGCGTCTGCTCCGGCGGCGCCGCGAACATGGTGAACAGGCGCGCGGTGTCGGCGCCGTACTGCTCGATCTGCGCTGCCGGGTCGATGCCGTTGTTCTTCGATTTCGACATCTTCTCGGTGCCGCCAATGATGACCGGGGCGCCATCAAGCTTCAGTGCGGCGGCCTGCGGACGGCCGCGGTCGTCGAACACCAGGTCGACGTCGGCCGGGTTGAACCAGGTCTTCTTGCCCGCCGCATCCTCGCGGTAGTAGGTCTCGTTCAGCACCATGCCTTGGGTGAGCAGGTTGACGAAGGGCTCGTCGAATTTGACGAGGCCGAAGTCGCGCATCACCTTGGTCCAGAAGCGCGCGTACAGCAGGTGCAGCACGGCGTGTTCGATGCCGCCGATGTACTGGTCCATCGGCATCCAGTAATCGTTGCGGGCCGGGTCGACCATCGCGTCGTTCGAACCCGGCGAGGTATAGCGCATGTAGTACCAGGACGAGTCGATGAAGGTGTCCATCGTATCCGTCTCGCGGCGCGCCGGCTTGCCGCAGCACGGGCAGTCGACCTTCAGGAAGGCTTCGTGTTTTTTAAGCGGGTTGCCGCTGCCGTCCGGGACGCAGTCTTCCGGCAGCACCACCGGCAAGTCTTTTTCAGGGACCGGCACGGTGCCGCAGGACTCGCAGTGGATCATCGGGATCGGCGTGCCCCAGTAGCGCTGGCGCGAGATGCCCCAGTCGCGCAGGCGGAAGGTGACCTTCTTGTCGCCCAGGCCCTTCTCGGCCAGGTCGCCCGACACCGCGTTGACGGCGGCGATGTAGTCCAGGCCGTCGTAGTGGCCCGAGTTGACGATGACGCCGCGTTCCTTGTCGCCGTACCACTCCTGCCAGCCGTCCAGCGAGAAGGTCTCGCCCTCGACGGCGACCACCTGCTTGATCGGCAGGTCATATTTTTTGGCGAACGCGAAGTCGCGCTCGTCGTGGGCCGGCACGCCCATCACGGCGCCGTCGCCGTAGGTCATCAGCACGTAGTTGCCGACCCAGACCGGCACTTCTTCGCCGGTGATCGGATGGATGACGGTCAGGCCGGTCGGCATGCCCTTCTTTTCCATGGTCGCCATGTCGGCTTCGATCACGGAACCCAGCTTGCACTCGGCGATGAAGGCCTGCAGTTCCGGATTGTTCTTGGCGGCCTGGGCCGCCAGCGGGTGCTCGGCGGCGACCGCGCAGAAGGTCACGCCCATGATGGTGTCGGCGCGGGTGGTGAAGACGTACAGCTTGCCGTCGTTGATCGGCTCACCGGCATCGTCGGTGATCACGTGCGGGAAGGCGAAGCGCACGCCGACCGATTTGCCTATCCAGTTGGCCTGCATGATGCGCACGCGCTCCGGCCAGCCCGGCAGCTTGTTGTCGACGTAGTCGAGCAACTCTTCGGCGTAGTCGGTGATGCGCACGTAGTACATCGGGATTTCGCGCTTCTCGATCGGCGCGCCCGAACGCCAGCCCTTGCCGTCCACCACCTGCTCGTTGGCGAGCACGGTCTGGTCGACCGGGTCCCAGTTCACGGTGCCGGTCTTCTGGTAGATGATGCCCTTCTCGAGCATTTTGAGGAACATCCACTGGTTCCACTTGTAGTATTCCGGCTTGCAGGCGGTCATCTCGCGCGACCAGTCGATGGCCAGGCCCATCGACTCCATCTGGCTGCGCATGTGCGCGATGTTCGAATAGGTCCATTCCGCCGGCGGTACGTTATTGGCCATCGCCGCATTCTCGGCGGGCATGCCGAAGGCGTCCCAGCCCATCGGCATCAGCACGTTGTAGCCGTTCATCCGCAGGTAGCGGTACATCACGTCGTTGATCGTATAGTTGCGCACGTGACCCATGTGCAGCTTGCCCGACGGGTAAGGCAGCATCGAGCAGGCGTAATACTTGCCTTTTGGGAAACGCGGGTCGTGTTCGACCGCTTTATAGGCGTCGATCGACTTCCAGTAGGCCTGGGCGGCCTGTTCGACTTCGGCTGGACTATATTTATCTTGCATGATGTTCTGCGGACTGAATGGAGGTGAGCAGAACATTATACCGGCACATAGGTCCACCGGGATGGGTGGCGGGACCTAGCGCAGTTCGAGTTCCAGCGCCGGCTTCTCGCCGTAGTCTTCGTAACGCTCGTTGATGCCGATGATGCAGAACGCCATCTCTTCCAGCACGTCCTCGGCGCGTTCCCTCAGGGCTTCCGAGTGGGTGACCACGATGTGCAGGGTTTCGTCCGGCTTGAGGCGGATGCTGCTCATGCCGTCTTCGTCGCGCAGGTAGCTGAGGCAGTCTACCCAGGAATCCATGGTGTGCGGATACGAGTCCGGGAAGCCGAAGGCGTGGGCGCTTTCGATGTGGAAGCTTTCTGCGTCGGTGATGGCGGCGCCGTTCAGTTCGACGGTGGGCATGGCGGGTCTCCTCTCGGGAATAACTTGGAACAGATGCTGTGTACTAGCGGTAACAATAGAAACGCCCGCCGTCCCGGTCAGTATGCCAGCAGATTGCCGGTCAAGCCGTCCAGTTCGGCGGGCGTCGCGCGCGGGGCGCGTCAGGCGGTCAGGCTTTCAGGCCCAGCACATCTTGCATGTCGTAGTAGCCGGTCGGCTTGTCGGCCAGGAAGCGCGCGGCGCGCAGCGAGCCCTGGGCGTAGCTGACGCGGCTGCTCGACTTGTGGCTGATCTCGATGCGCTCGCCGGTGCCGGCGAACAGCACCGTGTGGTCGCCGACGATGTCGCCGCCGCGCACGGTGGCGAAACCGATGGTCGACGGGTCGCGCTCGCCGGTCACGCCTTCGCGGCCGTAGACGGCGCATTCCTTCAGGTCGCGGCCGAGCGCGTCGGCGATCACTTCGCCCATTTTAAGCGCAGTGCCGGACGGGGCGTCGACCTTGTGGCGGTGGTGGGCTTCGATGATCTCGATGTCGTAGCCTTCCGCGAAGTTCTTCGCAGCCATTTCCAGCAACTTCAGCGTGACGTTCACGCCGATGCTCATGTTCGGCGCGAACACGACCGCGGTCTTGTCGGCGGCGGCGCGAATCGCGGCCTTGCCTCCGTCATCGAAACCGGTGGTGCCGATGATGACCTTGATGCCCTTCTCGGCACACACCTCGAGGTGGCGCAGCGTGCCTTCCGGGCGGGTGAAGTCGATCAGGTAGTCGGCGCCGTCCAGGCCCTTGTCCAGGTCCGACTGGATGATGACGCCGGTCAGTTGGCCCGAAAAGGCGCCGGCATCCGACCCGATGAAGGGCGAGCCCTCGCGGTCGAGTGCGCCGGAAAGGACCGCATCGGGTGCGGCGGCGATGGCTTCGATCAGCATGCGGCCCATGCGGCCGCTGGCACCGGCCACTGCGATTTTTAACTGGGTCATGCCTTACTCTCCTTTTGCTGCTTTTTCCTGCTTGCGCTTGATGTCGTCGATGTCTTCTTCCGCGCTCTTCTGCTCCCACTTCGAGATGCCGATCAGGCGATTGATGTAGTCGCGCTCGCTCGGCAGGTTGCCGCCGTCGAAGTGGTCGACCTTGTCATCCTTGAAATACACGGTCACGCGGCTGGTGGTCAGCTCGCCATTGCCGCGCGCCAGGTAGAACGGGTAATCCCAGCGGTCGCGGTGGAAGGTGTCGGTCAGCAGCGGGGTGCCGAGCACGAACTTGACCTGGTCGCGGGTCTGGCCGGGCTTCAGTTGCTTGATCATTTCTTCGGACACGAAGTTGCCTTGCTGGATGTCCGGACGGTAGGGCGAGAACACCCACAGGAATTTCTGCAGCTTGGTGACGCGGGTGGTCTGGGCACCGGAGTTTGCGGCTGCCGCAGCCTTGTCGGCGTCGGCGGCGACCGCGGTCGGCGCGGTGCTCACCGGCGCTGCCGGCTTGGTCTGGTTACGCCAGGATGCGCAACCCGACAGCAGCAGCGCCGTGCAGGCGACACCTGCCACGAGCGCTGGGCGCACGTGGAAACGATGGAAAACGGCATTCTTGATGCGCATATCTAATCCCAAAACAAGTGAGCGAAAGCTCGTAAACCAGGCCTGAATGATCGAGCGGGCGCTCGGAAAACGCTATATCATAAAGCACTCCGCCCATATCCGAGTAACAAAACATGAGCAACAACCCAACCGACCTGAAGGCCAGCGGCCTGAAAGCGACTCTGCCGCGCCTGAAAATCCTCGAAATTTTCCAGAACAGCGCGGTCCGGCACCTGACGGCGGAAGACGTCTATAAAACCCTGCTGAACGAAAACATGGATGTCGGCTTGGCAACTGTTTATCGTGTCCTGACCCAGTTCGAGCAGGCCGGACTTCTGAACCGCAACCACTTCGAAACCGGCAAGGCGATCTACGAACTGAACGCCGGCTCGCACCACGACCACCTCGTCTGTCTAGACTGTGGCCACGTGGAAGAGTTCTATGACGAGGAAATCGAATCGCGCCAGCAAAAGATTGCGCTGGAGCGCGGTTTCAAGATTACCGAACACGCGCTGGCAATCTATGGCAATTGCGTGAAGACGGATTGCCCGCACCGGCACTGACATAACTGGAAACAAAATAGATGCAAAAAAACCACCTCCGGGTGGTTTTTTTACGCCGCCTGCAGTCAGGAATGGCTGAGCGCGTTCGACAGCAGCTTGGCCGTGATGTCCACGATCGGAATCACGCGCTCGTAGGCCATCCGGGTCGGCCCGATCACCCCGAGCGTGCCGACGATCTTGCCGTTGACCTCGTAGGGCGCGGTCACCACGCTCATTTCGTCCATCGGCACCAGCTTGGATTCGCCGCCGATGAAGATCTGCACGCCGCCGGCCTTGCTGGACACGTCCAGCAGCTGCATCAGCCCGGTCTTTTGCTCGAACATCTCGAACATCTGGCGCAGCGAGCTCATGTTGGATGAGAGATCGGTCACCGACAGCAGGTTGCGCTCGCCGGCGATGACCATGCCCTCGCCTTCCTGCATCGCTTCGCTGCCGGCCTCGACCGCCGTCTGCATCAGCTGTCCCATGTCGTCGCGCAGCTGGCGCAGCTCGCCGGTGAGGCGGCCGCGCACCTGGTCGAAGGTCAGGCCGGCGAAATTCTGGTTCAGGTAATTGGCCGATTGCGTCAGCTGCGCCGGCGAATAATCGACGTCGGTCAGCAGCAGGCGGTTCTGGACGTCGCCGCGCGGGTCGACGATGACCAGCAGGATGCGCTTTTCGGACAGGCGCAGGAATTCGATCTGCTGGAAGATCGACTCGCGCCGCGGACTCTGCACCACCCCGGCGAACTGCGACAAGGACGACAGCATCTGCGCCGCGTTGGCGATGACTTTTTGCGGCTGGTGCGCCGGCAGGCGCATGCCGGCCTCGACCGCGTTCTCGTCGATCTGGCGCACGGTCAGGAGGGTGTCGACGAACAGGCGGTAGCCGCGCGGCGTGGGGACGCGCCCGGCCGAGGTGTGCGGGCTGGCCACATAGCCCATCTCTTCGAGGTCGGCCATGATGTTGCGGATCGTGGCCGGCGACAGGTCCAGCCCGGAAATCTTCGACAGCGCGCGCGAACCGACCGGCTGGCCATCGGCGATGTAGCGCTCGACCAGGGCTTTCAGCAGGGTTTGGGCACGATTATCGAGTTGCATAATTTAGAACGAGGCGGAAGAAATCCGCGCTTGCAGGTCATCGCGGTACGTTATTCAGATGTCATTATGCCTGTTCACATGCCGGGCGTGCAGTGATCGCGGCCTTATTTAGTGTGCGCGTGTTGGTGCTCGAGCCAGGCCAGCAGCTCGTCGAAATCGCGCACGATCGCATCCGGCACCACCTCGTGTTCCAGGTGGCTGGTCGATCCGGTGCGGTTCATCCATACCGCGCGCAGGCCGGCGCGCTGGGCGCCCTGCACGTCGAGCAGCACGTCGTCGCCGACGTACACCGCATCCTCGGGCGCCACGCCGAGCTGCCGGCAGGCTTCCAGGAAGATCGCCGCGTCCGGCTTGGCCACGCCCAGTTCGTGCGCCGCCACCGACACCTTGAAATGATGGGACAGGCCGATCGCTTTCAAGTCCGCATTGCCGTTCGAGATCGAACCGACCAGCAGTTTGTCTTGCAAACGCAACAGGCCCGGTAGCACGTCGTCGTAGGGCGTGACCGCGTTGCGGGCGGCAAAAAAGTGCAGCATCGCCAGTTCCACCTTGGCGGCATCCTCGCCCGCTTCCTGGAACGCCGCATGCAGGCCGGCGCGGCGCAGCTTGCCCAGGTCGAGGTGGAATTCGGGCTGTTGCGCCAGCAGTTGCAGGCGCGCCTGACGCAGGCCGTCGATGGTGAAGCGCTCGGCCACGCGCGGCGCGTGCTCGCGCAGCCAGGCGAACAGGCTTTCCTCGGCCTGGACGATCACGGGCGAAATCGGCCACAGGGTGTTGTCCAGGTCGAACAGGATGGCCTTCGGCCAGGCACGGGGGCTTGTCATGTTGAAACGCCAGGGTAGCAGGATGGATGCAGGAAGCATGAAGACGAGGCGGGTCCAGCATAACGATGGCCGCTGCGAAATGCAACGGTGCTGCGCCGTGTCAAGTGTTGGTTACACCGTGATACAAAGGTAATGCATGGCAAATGGCGCCCCAGATTGGCAAATGCACTAAAATGATGGGCATTTTTCTACTCAGCGGTGCCGGCAGTCTTTCTCGCGCGCCACATCCTGTCCATTTTGGAGAAGTTATGAAGAGTTCGATCCTGCGTGCCGGCGTTGCGCTGGCATGCGCACTGGGCCTGGCCGCATGCGGCGGCGGGAGTGGCGATTTGCTGTTGCAAGGCACGATTTACAGCGGCGTGACCAAGGCCGGTCTGATCCTGACCAACAACGGCGGCGACGACCTGGTCATCCCGGCCGGTGCGACCAGCTTCCAGTTTTCGCGTGCGGTCTCGACCGATGACGAATTCAACATCGAGGTCAAGCAATATCCGTCGAACGTAAAGACTTGTACGATTGTTAATGGCAAGGCCCGCGCCAACTATTACACGATCGCGCAGGTCAGTATGTCTTGCGAAATCAAGACGCACCCGTTCATCATCAAGATCCAGGGTCTGACCACGAGTGGCCTGGTGGTGGTGAATGGCACCGACCGCAGGGAAGTCCCGGCCAACTCGACCACGCTGGAGATGAGTCCGGTCTACGAAGACGGCGCCTACGGCGTCACAGTCCTGACCCAGCCGAGCGGCCAGACCTGCACCGTCCAGAATGGCACGGCCACCATGGGCTCGACCGACCAGAACAACAACAACGTTATCGTGAATTGCGCCTGATACGCCCCGCTTAATTATTCTGGAGAGAAGCACATGAAGTTTTCCTTTGCGCGTGGCGCGCTGGCCCTGATGGCAACGCTGACGCTGGCATCCTGCGGTGGCGGCAAGGCCACCTTCCCGATCAACGTCTCGGTCTCTGGCGTGTCCTACGACGGCCTGATCCTGACCACCAATGGCCAGGAACTGCCCATCCACTACACTGGCGATCCCAAGACACCGGCCACGATCAATGCCGTTTTCCCGAACGGGATCGAGTACGGCGAGATCTACACCGTGGTGCCGAAAACCGTGACCACCACCGGCAGCGATGGCAAAGCCGTTACCACGGTGAGCTACCCGCAACACCAGACTTGCTCGCCGGCCACCGGTTATCCGATCGGCCTGCCGATCACCGGCACTGCGGGCCAGCTGGCGAAGATCCAGATCAACTATGCCTGCTCGATCAATGCCTATCCGCTGGTTGCCAAGGTGACGGGCCTGCGCGCCACTGGCCTGAGCCTGGCCAACGGTAGCGGCGTGGCGCCCGTATCGGTGTCGCCGGTCCTCGGCACCGACAACCAGCCGACTGGCGCCGATATCACGAACCTCACCTTGTTCTCGGTGACGTTCGCTACCACCTACGGCGTGACCGTCCTGAGCCAGCCGACCGGCCAGACCTGCACGGTCAGCGGTGGCGCCAACGGCACCGGGGCAGGCACGATGGACCAGGCGGCGGAAACGGCCGGTGGGGTATCGAACTTCGTGATCAGCTGCGTCAACAATCCGACCTGAAGCGAGTCGAGGAGATATGAAACCAGCTTATATCAAATATTCCAAACAAAAATTGGACTGATATGCTGTGATGCAGCATACTGCATCTGTCTCCTCCAACTCTCCTCAGAAAAGAATTGGATTTAAGCCCGCCCTCAAAAGCGGGCTTTTTTTTCGCTTGCGTGCCTCAGCCGGCGCTACCCAGGCGCTTGGCGGTGACTTTGACAACGGCCATCTGCTGGCCTTCGATCGCGACCTGGGCGTTGTAGCGGGCATGCGCGGCCGGGATGGCGGCGCTGGCGTAGCTGGTGACGCCGGCCAGGAAGGCGGCTGCCAGGAAAATCGCTTCCATGTTCTTGAGGATGTTCATTGTGCGCTCCTTCAGTGTCAGTTCAGGTTCTGGACTGTGTTTCGTCTTTCGATGGAGTCACTGTAGGCGCATGCGCGCCGCGGTGCCATCGGGGTGCGACGGACGGTCGAAAACGTGGCGTGAAGAGGTAAAAAGGCAGGGAAATCGGGATGCTGCAGTGCGGCAGAAGTGGCTTGCCGTCGCCCCCGCGCACGCGGGGACAACTTTCTATCAGGCGACGGGCTTCAGCAGGTTCGCCAGCGCCACATACTGTTCCAGCCCCACCGCTTCCGGACGCGCACCCGGATCGATGCCGACCTCGATCAGTTGCTGCTCGGTGAACATCCCGGCCACGCAATTGCGGATCACCTTGCGCCGCTGCGAGAAGGCCTTGGCGACCACCGCTTCCAGCGTGGCGGCGTCGGCCGGCAGCTGGCGCTTGGTCGGGACCATGCGCACGATCGCGGAGTCGACACGCGGCGGCGGGTCGAAGGCGGTCGGCGGCACCACGAACAGCATCGCCATGTCGTAGCGCCATTGCAGCATCACGGACAGGCGGCTGTAGGCCTTGGTGCCGGGCTCGGCCACCATGCGCTCGACCACTTCCTTCTGCAGCATGAAGTGCTGGTCTTCGACCAGGTGCGCGAACTCGGCCAGGTGGAACAGCAGCGGGCTCGAGATGTTGTACGGCAGGTTGCCGACCACGCGCAGCTTCTTGCCTTCCGGGACTGGAATGCTGCCAAAGTCGAATTTCAGGGCGTCGCCGGAATTCACCGTCAGGCGCTCGCGCGGATAGGCTTTTTCCAGGCGCGCCACCAGGTCGCGGTCGAGTTCGACCACGTGCATGTGCTTGAGCTCCTTCAGGAGCAGCGCGGTCATCGCGGCCAGGCCGGGGCCGATCTCGACCATGGTATCGCCCTGGCGCGGGCCGATCGCCTCGATGATGTCGTTGAGGACGTGGTCGTCGGTCAGGAAGTTCTGGCCGAAGCGCTTGCGGGCTACGTGTTTCATGAAGTTCTTATTTGTTGTTTTGAGCCGATTTTTGCACATCTGCCATGGACAGGGCGACGCGAATCGCCTCTTCCATGCTGCCGCAATCGGCCAGGCCCAGTCCCTGGGTGGCGAGGTCGAGCGCGGTGCCGTGGTCGACCGAGGTCCGGATCAGGGGCAGGCCGAGGGTGATGTTGACGCCGCGCCCGAAGGTGGCGTGCTTGAGCACCGGCAGGCCCTGGTCGTGGTACATGGCCAGCACCGCGTCGGCGTCGCGCAGGTACTTGGGCTGGAACAGGGTGTCGGCCGGATACGGGCCGCGGGCGTCGATGCCGCGTGCGCGCGCCGCCTCGAGCACCGGCTCGATCACGTCGATCTCTTCGCGGCCCAGGTAGCCGTTTTCGCCGGCATGCGGATTCAGGCCTGTGACCAGGATGCGCGGCGCCGCCAGGCCGAACTTGGCGACCAGGTCGGCATGCAGGATGTCCAGCACCTGGGTCAGGCTATCCCGCGTGAGCGCCGCCGGCACGTCCTTCAGGGGCAGGTGGGTGGTGGCCAGCGCCACCCGCAGGTAAGGCTCGTCACTGCCCGGCGAACCGGCCAGCATCATGACGACCTTGGGCGTGCCGGTCTTGTCGGCCAGGTATTCCGTGTGGCCGGAAAAGACGATGCCGGCGTCGTTGATGGTGCTTTTCTGCAGCGGCGCGGTGACGATGGCGTCGAACCACCCCGCGCCCACGCCCTCGATCGCAAGATCGAGCGTGGCCAGCACCGCGCGGCCGTTGCGGGCGTCGAGCTGGCCCGGCACCACGTGGGCGTCGAGCGGCACGTCGATCACCGGGATCACGTCCGGCCCGAAATGCGGCAGGCCGCTGTGGCGCAGCGCCAGCGTCGAGATCGCCGACAGGCGGATCGCCGGATCGATCAGGCTGGCCGTGAGCGACAGGAAGGCGGCGTCGCCGATCAGCACGCAGCGCGCCTGGTGGCGCAGCGCCCAGGCGGCGCGGATCGAGATTTCCGGGCCGATACCGGCCGGTTCGCCGACCGTGAGCGCCAGCGAAGGACGCGATGCTGGCGTAGCCATGCGCTTACTTATCCTCGCGGAACTCGACGTAGGCGCGGTCGCGCACCTGGCGTGCCCAGTCTTCCAGCGCTTCGCCGCGCTTGCGCTCGGTCAGCACCTGGCGGGCGGCGGTACGCTCGCGGTCCTTGGCGGTGTCCTGGGTCTTGCGCTCGATAACTTGCACGATGTGCAGGCCGAACGGCGACTTGACCACGTCCGACACCTGGCCCGGCTGCAGCGCATCCATCGCGGCCGTGAGTTCCGGCACGGTGTCTTCCGGCTCCAGCCAGCCCATGTCGCCACCCTTGGCCGCCGAGCTGTCCTGGGAGAACTGGCGCGCCAGGTCTTCCATGGTGGCCTGCTTGCTGTCGATTTTCGCCTTGTACTCGGCCAGGCGCTTGCGGGCGTCGGCTTCGGTCAGGGTCGGCGTCACTTTCAGCATGATGTGGCGGGCATGGGTCTGGGTCACCGCGGCCGGGCCCTGTGCCTGCTCCGCGGCCGCCAGCTTGCGCACGTCGTTCAGCTTCAGGATCAGGAAGCCGAAGTTGGCGCGGATGACCTGGGTCGACTGGCCCGGCTTCAACTTGCGCAGTTCGTTGGAGATCGGCGTCGGCAGGGATGCCGGGTCGCGCCAGCCGATCGCGCCGCCCTTCAGCGCGTCCGGCGCGTCGGAATAGGTGGCGGCCATCTTGGCGAAGTCGGCACCGGTGCGCAGCTGGCGCGCGACTTCGTCGGCGCGCGCCTTGCGGGCGGCGATCTGTTCCGGCGAGGCGTTTTCCGGGATGCGCACCATGATCTGGGCGATGTCCATCTCGACGCGATCGGCGGCGGCGGCCTTTTCGGCGGCCAGGTAGGTGTCGATTTCCGCTTCCGACACCTGAATCTTGCTGTCGACCTCGTGGTCGGTCAGGCGGCTCATCATGATCTCGTTGCGGATCTGCTCGCGGAAGGCGGCATAGCTCATGCCTTCCTTTTCCGCCTGGTTGCGCAGTTCCTGCACGCTCATCTTCTGGCTTTCGGCGATGCGGCCGATGGCGCGGTCGAGTTCGGTATCGGACACGCGCACGCCCATTTCCTTGGCCAGCTGCAGCTGGGCGCGTTCGCTGATCATGGCCTCCACGGCCTGGCGGCGCAGGTCGTCCGGCGCCGGCAGCTGCATGTTGGCGGCACGCGCGCGCTGGGTGTATTCGTTGATGCGGCGGTCGACTTCGCGATTGGTGATGACTTCGTCGTTGACGATCACGTAGACCGAGTCGATCACGTTGGCGTTGCTGGCCGCCGGCGGCAGGAAGCCGGTCGAGGGCTTGGCGGCGGGTGCGGCGGCGGCAGCGGCCGGTTTGGCGGCAGGCTTGGCGGCCTGGGCCAGGACATCGTTGGCCGCGATGGCGCACAGCAGGGCTGCCGCCAGCTTGATTTGGGTGGTACGCATAGTCAGGGAAGCACTCATTCAGGGTTCTAGTTGTCCATAGCCCCGTTCAGGGGCGGCCTACGTTGGAGTTCAGCCGGGTGTAGCCCGGAATGCTCTTTTTGAACGTCTCGAGCGGATTGTTGCCCAGGCCGAGACCCGACAGGCCGCTCAGCTCGAGCTGGAAGAAGACCGGCGTCGACGTCGTCTGGGCTGCGGTCACGAAGCGCTGGGCACCGACACGGAACACCCAGCAGTCCGCCTTGTACTCGAGCCCGATAAGGCTCTCGAGCAGCTTGCGGTCGCGCATCGAATAGCTGACCCGGGTAACGCCGTACCAGCGGTCCGACAGCGGCCACTGGCCCGACACGTCGACGTTGCGGAAGCCGCTGGAGGTGGTGACGGTGTCGCGCTGGTAACGGTACTCGGCATTGAGCACCTTCATCGGCGCCGGACTCCACTGCGCGCCGTAGTTCATGCTGTACAGGCTGCGTGCCTGCGCATCGTATTGTACGCCGCTGTCGAAGCTCCAGGACTCGGAAATGCGGCCGGATGCGGCCAGCAGCGCGTCCGAACGGGTCACGTTCGGCTTTTCGGTCGGATCCAGGCGCACGCGCGGATCGCTGAAATAATAGCGGTTGCCGACCACCAGGCGCATGCGCTCGATGCCGCTCGACTCGATGAAGCGCGATACCAGCGCAGCGGTCAGCTGGTTGGCATCCGACACCTTGTCGGCGCCGACGAAGCGGTTTTCGGTGAACAGCTGTGCGTAGTTGAAGCCGGCGACAGCGGTATCGAAGTTCGGAATGGCGCTCTGGTCCTTGTACGGCGTGCGCACGTAGAACAGGCGCGGCTCCAGGGTCTGCGTCGATGCGCGGCCGAACAGCGAGGCTTCGCGCTCGAACACCAGGCCGCTGTCCAGCGACACCGTCGGCAGCACGCGCGAGATGTTGTTGCGGTTGTTGCCGCCGGCATCGAAGTTGTTCTCGAGGCTGTACTTGGTCGCGTGCATCAGCAGCTTGGGCGTGAAGAACCAGCCCGGACGCACGATCGGATAGCTGACCGAGCCGACCAGGTTGGCGCGGTTGCCCTGTACCGTGGTGTCGGTCGGATGCGAGAAGCGCACCGCCTCGGCATCCAGCGACCAGTCGAAGCCGCCCAGCACGTCGTAGCGGCCGGTGTGGAAGTTTACCTGCGGCAGGCGGTCGTACGGACGCGGCACGGTCAGCGCCGGATTGGTGCGCGATGCCGGGTCCTGCAGCACCTGGTAGCTCTGCACGCGCGTGGTCAGGCTCCAGTACTGGCCGAAGTAATCGGTGCGCAGTTCGCGCAGCAGCTGGCGCTCGGCGCTGGCCGCCACGGTGCGCGAAAAGTCGGACGGGTATTCGTTGTCGGACGCGGCGTGCGCATTCCAGCCGAAGGTCCAGCCCGGTGCCAGTACCTGGCTGTGCAGGGTGTCGATCCACCAGCGGTCGCGGTGCGCCAGGCGGTCGTTCGGCAGGAATTCGAGGTGGGTCTCGCCGTTGTACATGCCGGCCGCGGTCTCGCCGATGTAACGCCCGGTCGCGCCCATCTGCAGGCCGCGTTCGACGATGTAGCGCGGGAACACGGTCAGGTCGCGGTTGGGAGCGATATTGAAGTAATACGGGACCATCAGCTCGGCCGAACCCTTGGCGCCGGAACCGAAGCCGACGGTCGGCGGCAGCCAGCCCGAGCGGCGCGCACCGGACAGCGAGAACGACAGCGCCGGAGTGCCGAGGATCGGCACGTCCTTGAAATAGACCACGGTCTTGCCGGCGGTGCCGATGTCGCGGCCCTGGTCCAGGCGCAGCGAGCTCGATTTCAGATACCAGGCCGGGTTCGGCCCTTCGCAGGTGCTGTAGGTGCCGTCCACCACCACCGCCTGGTCTTCGCCCAGGAAGTCGATGCGCTGGGCGGTGCCTTGCGCATTGTTCAGGTGCAGGTGGTAGGCCGGATTGCGCACCCACCCCTTGCCGGTTTCGAGGTTCAGCTGCAGGGCGTCGCCCTTGTAGCGGTCGCCGAAGCGCCACATGTTGATGTTGCCCTCGGCCGTGACCTCGTCTTCGACGCGCCGGTAGCAGGCGGTGTCGGCGGTGATGCCGGTGGCGCCGCGCGTGATCTCGACGTTGCGGTACAGGTTCAGTTCGCGGTCCGGACGGCCGGTGAATTCCTCGGCCATCATGGTGACCGGCAGATTTTGCTCATCGGCACGGGAAGTCGCCGCAGCAGACGACGCCTGCGTGGAGGCAGGAGCGGCAGGCCGCGCGAAGGCAGAGGCGACGGCGGGCGCCGTTTGGGCGTGCAGCGGCCCCGTGGCCACGGAGACGAGTGCAGACAAGGCGACGGCGCGCCGTGGCGGGAAAGGTAGGGCCGAGATCCAGCTCATGAAAGGTCGCGTTGCACCATGGAGGGCGATTTTTGCTAATGAATTCCTTATTATATGGGAATATCCGCGCCGGGGTCGCAAAAACGCCTGAGCGCGGTGCCGCTTGCAGCCAGCCCGTGCACTCGTAAGTCTTTGATTTTAAAAGACCCGCCGAGCATCACTGGATACAAATGTTACAACCGGCAAGATTAGATGCGCCTGGCAATGGCAATCCGGCTGCATGGATTGACCGGACTCAAAGATAACGCATCGACAACGGTGGCAGCGTACGCATCGGGCAGGCACGGTTGCCGATTGCCATGCTCTGGAGCATGCTCTAAACTTCAACGTTACAATCCAGCCCCCGTGCGCCCAAACGCTGCGCGGCACCGTGCTCACTTTCTGCTCACTCCTCACCGACCGGATCACCGGGACGCTTCATGTCTTCTCTGCCCTCCACCTCTCCCTCGACCCCTGACAAAGATGCCCGGCTGGCCCAGCTGACCGCCTGGCTCGGCACCCTGGACCTGGTCGACACCGGGAGCCTGCGCCCTGCCTCGTCCGATGCCAGCTTCCGCCGCTACTACCGCCTCGACGTCGTGCCGGCGCTGCGGGACAAGCTCGGCGCCACCCTGATCGCCATGGACGCCCCGCCCGAGCGCGAAAACGTGCCGGCCTTTATTCACGTCGCCGGCCTGCTGTTCGACGCCGGCGTCACCGTGCCCGCGATCGTCGCGCGCGACGTCGACAACGGCTTCCTGCTGCTGTCCGACCTCGGCACCACCACCTACCTGCAGCGCCTCGACGTCGACAACGCGTCCTTCATGTACTCGGACGCGGTCGACGCCCTGATCAAGTTCCAGATGACCAGCCAGCCGAGCGTGTTGCCGGAATTCGACCGCGCCTTCGTGCTGCGCGAAATGAACCTGTTCCCGGAGTGGTTCATCGGGCGCCACCTGAACGCCACCCTGAACGACATCCAGCAGGCGCAGCTGGATAAAGTGTTCGAGGCGATCACCGCCAACGTGCTGGCCCAGCAGCAGGTGTTCATGCACCGCGATTTCCACTCGCGCAACCTGATGTTCCTCGACCAGGGCAATCCGGGCGTGCTGGATTTCCAGGATGCCGTGTTCGGCCCGGTCACCTACGACCTGGCGTCGCTGCTGCGCGACGCCTACATCCAGTGGGACGAGGAATTCGTGCTGGACTGGGTGGTGCGCTACTGGCAGAGCGCCAAGGGGGCCGGCCTGCCGGTCAATCCGGACATCGACGCCTTCTACCGCGACTTCGAATACATGGCCCTGCAGCGCCACCTGAAGATCCTCGGCCTGTTCTGCCGCCTGAACTACCGCGACGGCAAGAACGTCTACATGGGCGACCTGCCGACCGTGATGGATTACGTGCGCAAGACCGCCAACCGCTACACCGAACTGAAACCGCTGGCCCGCCTGCTCGACACGCTCGAGGAAAAGGGTCCGCAGGTCGGCTACACCTTCTGAGGGCACCACCAGCATGAAAGCCATGATCTTCGCCGCCGGCCGCGGCGAGCGGATGCGCCCGCTGACCGACACGCTCCCGAAACCGCTGGTCAAGGTGCGCGGCAAGCCCCTGATCGTCTACCACGTGCTGAACCTGGTGCGCGCCGGGATCACCGACATCGTGATCAACCACTCGCACCTGGGCCACATGATCGAGGAAGCGCTGGGCGACGGCAGCCGCTACGGCGCGCGCATCGCGTATTCGCACGAGCCGGCGCCGCTGGAAACCGCCGGCGGCATCGCCAACGCCCTGCACCTGCTGGGCGACGAGCCCTTCATCGCGCTGTCGGGCGACATCTACGCGCCCTACTTCGACTTCGAACAGTGCAAGGACGCGCTCAAGGACATCGACGCCGTCGGCCAGCCCTACCCGCTCGACAAGCGCGACATCGCCTGGCTGTACCTGACGCCGAACCCGTGGCACAACCCGGAAGGCGACTTCGGCATGACCATGTACACGCTGTCCAACGAGGGCACGCCGAAGTGGAACTTCGCCAACATCGGCGTCTACCGGCCCGAGATGTTCGACGGGATCGAGCCGGGCGAATTCGCCAAGCTCGGCCCCCTGATGCGCAAGTACATCGACCTGGGACGCGTCGGCGGCGAACTGTACGACGGCCAGTGGGTCAACGTGGGTACCATGCAGCAGTTGGAAGAACTGAATACCCCCTTGTCGAGCCGAGCCAAGAAATGACCGTTCATGCAGCACGCCGTGCGCGCCTGGCCGCGCAGATGCAGCCGGGTGCGGTGGCCGTGCTGCCGACCGCACCCGAAGTCGCGCGCAACAGCGACAGCGACTACCCCTACCGCCACGACAGCTATTTCTATTACCTGACCGGTTTTACGGAGCCGGAAAGCGTGCTGGTGCTGGTGGCCGCTTCCGGCGACGCGCCGGCGCGTTCCATCCTGTTCTGCCGCGAGAAAAACCTGGAACGCGAGATCTGGGACGGCTACCGCTACGGCCCGGAAGCCGCGCGCACCGCATTCGGCTTTGACGAAGCCTGGCCGATCGACGCGCTGGACGCCCAGATGGCCAAATTGCTCGCCAACGTGCCCGTCCTGTATTACGCGGTGGGCGCGAGCGGCGCGCTGGACGCGCAAGTGACCGGCTGGATCAAGACCGTGCGCGCGCAAGCGCGCAGCGGCGTCACCGCGCCGGCCAGCTTCCAGCACCTGCTGCCGCTGCTGGACGAGATGCGCCTGGTGAAAGACCAGGAGGAACAGGCGGTCATGCTGCGCGCCGGCCTGATCTCGGGCCAGGCGCATGCGCGCGCCATGCGCGCCGCCCGCCCCGGCATGGCCGAGTACGAGCTGGAGGCCGAACTGCTGTACGAATTCCGCCGCAACGGCGCCCAGTTCCCGGCCTACACCTCGATCGTCGCGTCCGGCCCGAACGCCTGCGTGCTGCACTACAACGCCAACGACCGGCGCATGCAGGATGGCGAACTGGTGCTGATCGACGCCGGCTGCGAGCTGGATGGCTATGCGTCCGACATCACCCGCACCTTCCCGGTGAATGGCCGCTTCACGCAGCCGCAGCGCGCCCTGTACGAACTGGTGCTGGCGGCGCAGGACGCGGCGTTCGCCGCGATCGCACCCGGCCAGCCGTACAGCGCCTTCCACGAGGCGGCGCTGCACGTGCTGACCGCGGGCATGCTGGACCTGGGCCTGATCGACCGCGCGCGCTACGCCAACGCCGACGACGCGATCGCCGACAAGGCCCACCTGCCCTTCTACATGCACGGCACCGGCCACTGGCTGGGCATGGACGTGCACGACGTCGGCAGCTACCGCGACCTGGCGGAGCCCGGCAAGCCGTCGCGCCCGCTGGTGCCCGGCATGACGCTGACGGTGGAACCGGGCATCTACGTACGCCCAAGCGAAGGCGTGCCCGAACAATTCTGGAACATCGGCATCCGCATCGAGGATGACGTGGTCGTCACCGAGGATGGGTATCGCATCCTGACCGGCGCCGCGCCCAAGACGGTGGCCGAGATCGAAGCACTGGTTGGCAAAGGACAGGCATGACGGATGACGTGAAGATGGATGCGCAGTTGGATAAGCGGTTGGACGTCGACGTGGCGATCTGCGGCGCCGGCCCGGTGGGCATGGCGCTGGCGGCGCTGATGGCGGCGCGCGGCGTGGCCGGCGAACGCATCGCCCTCATCGACGGCAAGTCGCTGGGCCAGGCGATCTCGGACCCGCGCTCGATCGCATTGGCCTGGGGCAGCCGCCTGCTGCTGCAGGACGTCGGCGCCTGGCCCGGCATGGCGTCATCGGCCACGGCCATCCACGAGATCCACGTGTCGCGCCGCGGCCACCTGGGCCGCAGCATGATGGACCGCAGCGAGCATGGCCTGGAAGCGCTGGGCTACGTGGCGCGCTACGGCGACGTGGTCGATGCGCTGTCGCGCGCCTGCGAGCGCGCCGGCGTGCAGGTGCTGCGGCCGCTGCGCGTGGCCGCGCTCGACGAACGGACGGATGGCGTGGTGCTGCAGCTGGACGATGGCCGGGCGTTGCACGCGAAGGTGGCGGTGCAGGCCGAAGGCGGCGTGTTCGGTGAACAAGCCACAGCGGCGCGCTCGCACGATTACGGCCAGACCGCGGTGATCGCGCGCGTGTCCGCCAGCGCGCCGATCCCGCACCGCGCCTTCGAGCGCTTTACCGACGAAGGCCCGCTGGCGCTGCTGCCGCAGGACGGCGCGGATGGGCACCAGTACGCGCTGGTATGGTGCGTGCGGCCGGAACGCGCGCAGCAGCTGCTCGACCTCGGCGCCGACGACTTCCTGCGCGCGCTGGGCCAGGCCTTCGGCGAACGGCTCGGCAGCTTTACCCGGGTGTCGGAGCGGGCCGCCTTTCCGCTCGGCCTGAATGCCGACCCGCGCGCGACCGCGCGCACGGTGGCGATCGGAAATGCGGCCCAGACCCTGCATCCGGTGGCGGGCCAGGGCCTGAACCTGGGCTTGCGCGATGCGGCCGTGCTGGCGAGATTGCTGGCACGTTCCTTGACCGACGATGACGGCCAGTCCGCGATCGCGCAGTTCACCGCGGCGCGCGAACGCGACCGCGGGATGGTGATCCGCGCCACCGATACCATGGCGCGGGTGTTTGCCGACAAGGGACCGTTGCAGCCGCTGTTCGGGCTGGCGCTGGCGGCGCTCGACACCGTCAAGCCGGCGCGCATGCTGTTGGCCGAGTTCATGATGTTCGGGCGGCGCTGACAGCTCGGCGCGTGTTTGCAAACGTGATTTGAACGCGTGGACAGCTCTGCTGTCCACCCTACGCTAGGGTGGACGGGTCTCCCGTCCACGCGCTCAACCACCCGCCCACTTGCCTCTTACTCAACCGCTTTGACCATCGATTCAATGACCTTCTTCGCATCGCCGAACACCATCATCGTGTTCGGCTGGTAGAACAGGTCGTTGTCCAGCCCCGCATACCCCGACGCCATCGAGCGCTTGTTGACGATGATGCTCCTGGCTTTGTAGGCTTCCAGGATCGGCATCCCGGCGATCGGCGATGTCGGGTCCTTGGCCGCCGGGTTCACCACGTCGTTCGCGCCCAGCACCAGCACCACGTCGGTCTGGCCGAATTCGCCGTTGATGTCTTCCATTTCCGCCACCTGGTCGTAGGGCACCTCGGCTTCGGCCAGCAGCACGTTCATGTGGCCCGGCATGCGCCCGGCCACCGGATGGATCGCGTAGCGCACGGTGACGCCGTGTTCGGTCAGCTTGTCGACCAGTTCCTTCACGGTGTGCTGGGCGCGCGCCACCGCCAGGCCGTAGCCGGGCACGATGATCACGCTTTCCGCGTTCTGCAGGATGAAGGCGGCGTCTTCGGCCGAGCCGGATTTGACCGGACGCTGTTCCTGCGCCCCGCCGCCGCCGGTGCTGGCCGCTTCGCCGCCGAAGCCGCCCAGGATCACGTTGAAGAAGGAGCGGTTCATCGCCTTGCACATGATGTACGACAGGATCGCGCCGCTCGAGCCCACCAGCGAGCCGGCGATGATCAGCATCGAATTGTTCAGCGAGAAGCCGATGCCGGCCGCCGCCCAGCCGGAGTAGGAGTTCAGCATCGACACCACCACCGGCATGTCGGCGCCGCCGATCGGGATGATGATCAGCACGCCCAGCACGAAGGCTAATGCGGCCATGACGATGAACGGCGTCCACGCCGGCGTGGCGCCGCTTGAAAAGCAGAACATCAGTCCCAGCGCGACGATGGCGATGGCCACCAGCAGGTTGATGATGTGCTGGCCCGGATAGCGCACCGGCGCGCCCTGGAACAGGCGGAACTTGTATTTGCCGGCCAGCTTGCCGAAGGCGATCACGGAACCGGAAAACGTCACCGCACCGACGAAGGTGCCGATGAAGAGTTCGAGCCGGTTACCGAAGGGCAGCGCCGCACCGCGCGCGGCGATGTTGAAGGCCCAGGGTTCGGACACGGCGGCGATCGCGATGCACACCGCGGCCAGGCCGATCAGCGAGTGCATGGCCGCCACCAGCTCCGGCATCTTGGTCATCTCGACCCGGCGCGCGGCCACCGCGCCGATCGCGCCGCCGACCACCACGCCCAGCAGCACCAGTCCGAAGCCCATGCCGCCGCTGCTCAACTGCTCGCGCAGCTTGAGCATCAGGGCGATCGTGGTCACGACCGCGATCGCCATTCCGCTCATGCCGAACACGTTGCCGACGCGCGCCGTCGACGGCGACGACAAGCCCTTGAGGGCCTGGATGAAGCACACCGAGGCCACCAGGTAGAACAGGGTGACCATGTTCATGCTGATTGCATTCATGCCGCCTCCCTGGCCTTGGCGGCATCCGGAACGCCGGCACCGGCGCCGGCCTTGGCGGCCGTTTTCGGCTCCTTCTTCTTGAACATTTCCAGCATGCGCTGGGTGACCAGGAAGCCGCCGAACACGTTCACCGCCGCCAGCGCGACGGCCAGCGTGCCGGCGATCTGCCCGGTGAGGCCCTCGGTAAGCCCGGCCGCCAGCATGGCGCCGACGATGATGATGGCCGACACCGCGTTCGTCACCGCCATCAGCGGCGTGTGCAGCGCGGGGGTGACCGTCCAGACCACGTGGTAGCCGACGTAGATCGCCAGCACGAAGATGATCAGGTTGATGATCGTGTGACTGATTTCCATGAGCGTCTCCTCATCTTATTTATGTGACTGCTTGTGCAATCGGCTGCGCACTCACTTGCGTACTACTTGGCCATCCAGGCAGACCAGCACCGCATTCACGATCTCGTCGGCGCGGTCGATGATCAGCCTGCCCTCTTTATCGATGATCAGTTTCAGGAAATCGAGCACGTTGCGCGCGTACAGCGCCGAGGCGTCGGCCGCCACCAGCGCCGGTAGGTTCGGCTCGCCGATCAGGGTCACGCCGTGCTTGATCACGGTCTTGCCGAGTTCCGTCAGCGGGCAGTTGCCGCCCTGCTCGATCGCCATGTCGACGATCACCGAGCCCGGCTTCATGGCGCGCACGGTGTCCTCGGCAATCAGCACCGGCGCCTTGCGGCCCGGGATCAGCGCGGTGGTGATGATGATGTCGGCAAGCTTGGCGCGTTCGTGCACCAGCTCGCCCTGCCGCCGCATCCAGTCGGCCGGCATCGGGCGCGCATAGCCGCCGGCCCCTTGCGCGATCTCGCGTTCCTCGTCGGTGAGGAAAGGCACGTCGATGAACTTGGCGCCGAGCGATTCGACCTGCTCCTTGACCGGCGGGCGCACGTCCGACGCCTCGATCACGGCGCCGAGGCGCTTGGCCGTCGCGATCGCCTGCAGGCCGGCCACGCCGACGCCCATGATCAGCACCCGCGCCGCCTTGACCGTGCCGGCCGCCGTCATCAGCATCGGCATGAAACGCCCGTAGGCGTTGGCGGCCATCATCACCGCCTTGTAGCCGGCGATGTTGGCTTGCGACGACAGCACGTCCATCGACTGCGCGCGCGTGATGCGCGGCGCCGCTTCCAGTGCAAAGGCGGTCAGGCGGCGCTCGGCCATCGCGGCCAGGCCGTCGCTATCGAAAGGATTCAGCATGCCGACCAGTGCCGCGCCGGGCTGCATCAGCGCGCGTTCCTCGGCGACCGGGGCGCGCACCTTGAGCACCAGTTCGGCGCCAAGTGCATCGGCGGCGGTGCCGATGCGGGCGCCGGCGGCCACGTAGGCGTCGTCGGTAATGGAAGCATGCAGGCCGGCGCCGGATTCCACGATGAGCTCGTGGCTGGCGGACAGCTTCTTGATGGTTTCGGGCGTGGCGGCGACGCGCGTTTCGCCCGGTCTGGATTCTGCCGGAACACCAATCTTCACGATTCCCTCGCAAAATTGATAAACTGTCTACAATCTAGCACGTTCCCAACGCGGGATTCATAGTAAATACTTATTCGTAGTTTTTCGTAAACAGCTCGACTGTTTTGCAACACAACCTGATACACGCCTAGGCGTGTCATTTTATTTTTTGTATCAGATCAACGTTTGAAACCGACAGAACCTGTTGCATTGCAGCGTGCGGCCGAGCAACGCCTGTTCCATCAAGGTAGAATGTCGGCTCATTTCCAAGGACGCGCATGACACATACCTTCAGACCGTCAGTCACCGTCGCCGCGATCATCGAACGCGATGGCCGCTTCCTGGTGATCGAGGAAGAGACCAGCGACGGCATCCGCCTGAACCAGCCGGCCGGCCACCTCGACCCCCACGAATCGCTCGAGCAGGCGGTGGTGCGCGAGGCGCTGGAAGAGACGGCGCACGAGTTCTTCCCGGAAGCCCTGGTCGGCATGTACATGTCGCGCTACCATTCGAAGTCGCGCAACACCGACGTGACCTACCTGCGCTTCACCTTCTGCGGCAAGCCCGGCAGGCAGTTCGACCAGCCGCTCGACCACGGCATCCTGCGTACTTTGTGGATGACGCGCGACGAGCTGGCGGCCTGCCAGGAGCGCCACCGCAGCCCGACCGTGCTGAAATGCGTGGACGATTACCTGGCCGGCAAGCGCACGCCCCTGGAATTGCTGTACACCGACCAGACGGTCTTCGAGGGCGGGCTGTCGACCGAACCTGACGTAACGTAAAGAGTAAACAAAGATGAGCAAGAAAAAAGTCGTGATCGGGATGTCGGGCGGCGTCGACTCCTCGGTCGCGGCGTGGATGCTGAAAGAACAGGGCTACGAAGTCATCGGCCTGTTCATGAAGAACTGGGAAGACGACGACGATTCCGAATACTGTTCGACCCGCCAGGACTGGATCGACGCGGCCAGCGTGGCCGACGTGGTCGGCGTCGACATCGAGGCGGTCAATTTCGCCGCCGAGTACAAGGACCGCGTGTTCGCCGAATTCCTGCGCGAGTACCAGGCCGGCCGTACGCCGAATCCGGACGTGCTGTGCAACGCCGAGATCAAGTTCAAGGCCTTCCTCGACCATGCGATGAAGCTGGGCGCCGACCTGATCGCGACCGGCCACTATGCGCGCGTGCGTCAGAACGGTGACAAGTTCGAGCTGTTGAAAGCGCTGGATGCGACCAAGGACCAGAGTTATTTCCTGCACCGCCTGAACCAGGCGCAGCTGTCGAAATCGCTGTTCCCGCTGGGCGAGATCGCCAAGACGGAAGTCCGCAAGATCGCCGAAAAGCTGCAGCTGCCGAACGCGGCGAAGAAGGATTCGACCGGCATCTGCTTCATCGGCGAGCGTCCGTTCCGCGAATTCCTGGGCCGCTACCTGCAGCACAAGCCGGGCCCGATCAAGCTGGACAACGGCCAGACGGTGGGCGAGCACGTCGGCCTGTCGTTCTACACGCTAGGCCAGCGCAAGGGCATCGGCATCGGCGGCCTCAAGTCGCACAAGAACGCGGACGGGACCAGCGAGCCGTGGTTCGTGGCGCGAAAAGACATCGCCAACAACACGTTGTACATCGTGCAGGGCCATGACCACCCGTGGCTGCTGTCCGGCGAACTAGGCGCCGGCCAGGCCAGCTGGATCGCCGGCGAGCCGCCAGCGCCGCGTGCCTTGTCGGCCAAGACCCGCTACCGCCAGGCTGACGTCGCCTGCACCGTGATGCCGGAAGGCCTCGACCGCTTCGCGCTGACCTTCGCCGATCCGCAATGGGCGGTAACGCCGGGCCAGTCGGCCGTGCTGTACGACGGCGACGTCTGCCTGGGCGGCGGCATCATCGATTCGGCGTCGGCGGCTTGACGCCCGCTGCGGGGCCGGCTGTTGTTACGGCCCCGCAATGTTCTACATTTTTGCGCACTCTTGTCTTTTCTCCATCGAACTCGACGTAAAAATGCCGTAACCTCCTTATATATTGCCGTTAGGAAAAATTTAGGGAGGTTCCATGGCTGAAGACATCAACAACACCAATGAAGTGCTGTCGTTCCGGTTGGGCGGCGAAGAGTACGCCATCAGCATCCTGAAAGTGCAGGAAATCCGCGGCTACGATGCCGTCACCCGCATCGCCAGCGCGCCCGAGTACCTGAAAGGCGTGATCAACCTGCGCGGCATCATCGTGCCGATCGTCGACATGCGCATCAAGTTCAACGTCGGCCAGGCGACCTATGACGCGTTCACCGTCGTCATCGTCCTGAACATCAATGGCCACACCATCGGCATGGTGGTCGACAGCGTCTCCGACGTCGTGACCCTGACTCCGGACCAGATCAAGCCGGCGCCGGACCTGGGCGCCAGCGTGTCGTCGGATTACCTGCAGGGCCTGGGTACGGTGGGCGAGCGCATGCTGATCCTGCTGGACATCGATCGCTTGCTGGGTTCGGAAGAGATGGGCCTGCTGGCGGCGGCGCGTTCGGCTGCCTGAAACATGACGGGCGCCTGAAAAGCGCCCGTAGCTTTTAAACGTCGTCCCTGCGCAGGCAGGGACCCAAGTTCTATATGCGCTAACGCTGCGCATCCAACTTGGGTCCCTGCCTTCGCAGGGACGACGTATTTGAGGCTAACGATCAAGCAGACTTCGCGACGTCGCTCTCCCGTTCCTCCAGCCAGTCCACGAACGCCCCCGGCGCCAGCGGTTTCGCATACCAGTACCCCTGCGCCTCGTCGCACGCGACGCCCTTCAGCACACCGGCCACCTCGGCCGTCTCCACGCCCTCGGCCACCACGCGGTGTCCCAGGTCGTGCGACAGCTTGATCATCGCCGACACCAGCGAGCGCTTGCGCTCGTCGTCCTCGATGCCGAGCACGAAGCTCTGGTCGATCTTGACCACCTGCGCTGGCAGGCTTTGCAGGTAGGCCAGGCTGCTGTAGCCGGTGCCGAAGTCGTCGATCGCCATGTGCACGCCGGCAGCGTGCAGGTCGCGCATTGTGGCTTCGGCCACCTTCGGGTTCTTCATCAGTGCGCTTTCCGTGATTTCCAGCGCCAGGCTGGATGCCGGCAGGCCGTGGCTGCGCAGGTTGTCGACGATGCGCGTGCAGAAGTCCGGTTCCAGCAGGTTGACGGCCGAGACATTCACCGCCAGCTCCAGTTCCAGCCCGTCGGCGCGCCAGGCCGCCAGCTGCCGCATCGCGCAGCGCAATACCCAGTCGGTGGTGGCGCGCACCATCGAGGTCCGTTCGATGATCGGGATGAATTCGCCCGGCGAGACGTCGCCGAGCTCCGGATGGGTCCAGCGCAGCAGCGCCTCGGCGCCGATGCAGGCGCCGCTGACGAGGTCGACCTTGGGCTGGAACACCAGCCGCAGCTGGCCGTCCGCATCGGCGCCGGCCGCGCCGTCCAGGGCTGCCCCGAACGCGTTGATCAGCCAGAAGCTGCGCCGGTACAGCGCATCTTGCTCCTGCGAGAACACGGAGACGCCGCGGTCCTGGTCGAACGCATGCTGGGCGGCCGAATGGAGGTTGCGCAGCAGTTCGGCCGAGCCGGTCACGCCGATGGTGAACGGCGCCACGCCGATGCGTGCGGTGGTCACGAAGCGCGAGGTGACGGAAAGGGCGCGGCGCACCAGCCAGGCTTCCATCTCGGCGCAGACGGCATCGATGTCGGTGCCGGGCGCCGTGATGAAGGCGAATTCGGTCGGGGTGACGTGGTACACGGTGCTGCCGGCGCCGATGATCTCGGCCAGCATGCGCACCGCTTCGCCGACCACTTCGTCGAGCCAGGTGGCGCCCATCGCGCGCAACGCGCTGCTGAGCTGTTCGGGGCTGGCCAGGTTGAGCAGCCCGGCCACGCGCTGTTCGCCGGCCGGGCGGTCCTGGGTCAGGTCATTGAAGTCGTCGACGAACTGGGTACGGTTGGGCAGTCCGCTGGCCGGGTCGATCCGCCCCAGCGCATGCTGCAGCTCGATCTGCGCCATCACCATGGCGGCCATGTCGCGCAGGGCCGCGCACTCGGCCTCGCTCACGTCGCGCGGCTCGGTGCCGAGCACGCACATCGAACCGAGGCAATAGCCGTCGTTGGTCAGCAGCGGCGCGCCTGCATAGAAGCGCACGCCGGCGCCGGCCAGCGGGCTATCGGCATAGTAGCCATCGGCCTGCAAGTCGTTCACGACCACCATCTGCCCGCTTTCGGCAATGCGGGCGCAGGGCGCCTTCAGGCGCGGCACCGATTCCTGCACGATGCCGACGCGCGACTTGAACCACTGGCGATCGACGTCGGTGAGGGAGACGGCAGCCAGCGGCAGCCCGAACAGGCGCGACGCCATGCGCGTGATGCGATCGAAGGCGACGTTCGGCGGCGTATCCAGCAGATTCAGGCGGTGCAAGGCGTCGAGGCGGCTGGCTTCGGTGACCGGATTGGAAGGAAATAGGCTCATGGGCGTACGATGGTGACATCGATCTGTTGACCCAGCAATTTTGCTCAGCTTATTTCCATACGTCAACCAATAGTTCCAATCGTGCATGCCCTCGAGCAATTCAGGCCAGGGCCAGCACCTCTTCCCGGCGCTCGGCAAACCACTGCGCGAATACCTGCGGCGGCATTGGCCGCGCATACAAATAACCCTGGGCTTCGTCGCAGGCCACGCGTTCCAGCGTGTGCATCACCTCGGGCGTTTCGACGCCCTCGGCCACCACGCGGTGCCCGAGGTCGTGCGCCAGCTTGATCATGGCCGACACCAGCGAACGCTTGCGTTCGTCGCTGTCGATGCCGCGGATGAAGCCCTGGTCGATCTTGACCACTTGCACCGGCAGGCTTTGCAGATAGGTCAGGCTGCTGTAGCCGGTACCGAAATCGTCGATCGCCAGGCGCACGCCGGCCGCGTTCAGCGCGCGCAGCGTGGCCTGTGCCACCTTGGGGTTCTGCATCAGCGCGCTCTCGGTGATTTCCAGCGACAGGCTGGACGGCGGCAGGCCATGGCGTTGCAGGCCATCGACGATGCGGATGCAGAAGTCCGGCTCCAGCAGGTTGACCGCCGAGACGTTCACCGCCAGTTCCAGTTCCAACCCTTCCATGCGCCACTCGGCCAGCTGGACCATGGCGGTTTCCAGCACCCAGTTGGTGACCGCGCGCACCATCGAGGTCCGCTCGATGATGGGAATGAATTCGCCCGGCGAGACATCGCCGAATTCCGGATGGGTCCAGCGCAGCAGCGCTTCGGCGCCGATGCAGGCACCGGTGGCGAGATCGATCTTCGGCTGGAACACCAGGCGCAGCTGGCCGTCGCGGCCGGGAATCGCGCCGTCCAGCGTGGCGCCGAACTCGTTGACCAGCCAGAAACGGCGCTGGTAGAGCGCATCCTGCTCCTGCGAGAACATGGAGACGCCGCACTCCTGGTCGAGGCCGTGCTGCACGGCCGAATGCAGGTTGCGCAGCAGGTCGGCATAGCCGGTGACGCCGACCGTGAACGGCGCCACGCCGATGCGCGCGGTGGTCACGAAGCGCGAGGTCAGCGATGCGGCGCGGCGGCGCAGCCAGTTCTCGAGCCTGACGCAGAACTCGACCGCGCCGGTGCCGGGCTTGGCCACGAACACGAATTCGGTTGGCGAGATGTGATACACGGTGCTCTCCAGGCCGATGGTAGTCTTCAGCATGCGCACCGCTTCGCCCACCACTTCGTCGAGGTAGCCCGGGCCCATCGCGCGCAGCGCGTTGCTGAGCTGTTCCGGGCTGGCCAGGTTGACCAGCGCCGCCAGCCTTTCCTCGCCCTGCAGGCGGTCGGCCGCCATGTCCTGGAAATCGTCGACGAACTGGTTGCGGTTGGGCAGGCCGCTGAATGGATCGACCCGGCCCAGCGCGTGGCGCAGTTCGATCTGCGCCATCACCATCGCCGCCAGGTCGCGCAGGGCTTCGCGTTCGAGTTCGCTGATCACGCGCGGCTCGGTCCCGAGCACGCACATCGCGCCCAGGCAATAACCGTCCTGGGTAATCAAGGGCGCACCCGCATAGAAGCGGATGCCGGATTCGGCCAGGATGCTCTCGCGATAGTGGCAGTCCAGCATCAGGTCGGGAATGACCAGCATTTCGCTTTCATCCGCCACCTGGCCGCACGGCGCCTTCATGCGCGGGATCGAGTCGTGCTCGACGCCCACGCGCGACTTGAACCACTGGCGGTTGCTGTCCGTCAATGACACCGCCGCGATCGGCAGGTTGAACATCTGGGCCGCCATGCGCGTGATGCGGTCGAAGGCTTCGCTGGGCGGGGTGTCCAGCAGATTCAGCTTGCGCAGCGCTTCGAGCCGGCTGGCCTCGCAATGAGGACTGGGTAGAGGTAAGTTCATGACGACCCGGACAGGGCAATTGACGGATTTGATTAAATAATTGAATTTGATTGAATTGTGCCTATGTAATTTCCTTTAGTCAACCCTTGTCCATGATTTACCGTGATGTTTAACGTGCACGCGTTAAAAACAACAGATATGATGATGGCAATCACAATCAAATTCATCAATTTAATTGAGGAAACAGTTGATTGACGGTAAAATATCTTTACCTACATGCTCTAGTTCACCATGCATCCCCCCGCACAAGACAACACCGAAGACCCCGTGTTGACGACTGCCTCAGCCGCACGGCTGCTGGGCGTCGCCGTCAGCACCACCCAGCTGTGGCTCGAAAGCGGTGCCCTGCCCTCTTGGAAAACCCCGGGTGGCCACCGCCGCGTCAGGCTCAGCGCCGTCCTCAGGCTGCTCGAAGACCGTGCCCGCGCACGCCAGGGCGGCGTGCGTGCCGGGCCCTTGAAATCGGTTGCGGCGCCGGCCCCTGTCGTGCCGCCGCCGCCGGGGCCCCATCCGCTGCCCGTTGACGAGCCGGCGCGCCTGGCGGCGGTCGAGGCCAGCGGCCTGATCGATTCGCCGCAGGAAAACGTGTTCGACCGCCTGACCTGGCTCGCCACCCAGGTGACCGAATGCCCGATCGCCCTGATCACCGTGCTGGACGAGCATCGCCAGTGGTTCAAGTCGCACATCGGCGTGGATTTCACCGAGACGCCGCGCGGCTGGGCATTCTGCAACCACGCCATCGTGCAGGACCAGCCCTTGATGGTGGAAGACGCGCAAAGCGATACGCGCTTCGCCGACAACCCGCTGGTGACCGGCAGCGCGGGCATCCGCTTTTATGGCGGCGTCACCCTGCGCGACGGCGGCGGCCAGCCGCTTGGCACCCTGTGCGTGCTGGACCGCGAACCGCGGCGCCTGCGCGACCGCGAACTCAAGGCATTGGAAGAATTGGCGACGATCGCCTCGGAAGAGCTGGCGCGCAGGACTTGATCCCCGCCTGTGCGGGATCAGCCGGCCTGGTGTTTCTTGACGATCGACAGGATCGTATTGCGCACCGTGCGCAGTACCGTATCGGCCTTGAACGGCTTGACGATGAAGCCGTGCACCCCGCGCGCCAGCGCGGCCTGGATTGCCGCCGCATCCAGCGTGCCCGACACCATGAACACCAGGGTCTTGGGCAGGTTCGCGCGCAGCTGTTCGACGATGTCGCTGCCGTCCTCGATTTGCTCGCGCGCGATGCAGACGAAGTGGGGGCGGTGCTTGAGCGCGAGCGCATAGGCGAGCGCGCTGGTGTGGCCCTGGCCGGCCACCTCGTAGCCGCCGTCGGTCAGCACGGTGTTGAGCAGGCCGCGCGACACCGCGCTGGCGTCGATGATAATCGCCTTGAGCATGTGATTCCTTTCAGTGTGCGTCGTAGGCCAGCATCTTCCAGGTCACGCCCAGCCGCACGTCGGTCTTCAGTTGCACCAGCCGGCGCGACAGCGCCAGGATCTCGCGCCCGGCGCGCAGGCGTTCGCCGAGCGGCGTCTTGAGGATGCCGGCGCCGGCCATGACGGCATCCAGGTCGCCGTAGGCATTCAGCAGCCGTGCCGCGGTCTTCATGCCGACCTTGTCGACCCCGGGCACGCCGTCGGTCGGGTCGCCCATCAGCGCCAGCAGGTCGAGCATGCGCTCGGGCGCGACGCCGAAGCGCGCGCGCACCCAGGCATCGTCGTGCCATTCGCCCTTGAAATGATCCCACACCAGGGCGCCGTCCGCTATCAGGCAGTGCAAGTCCTTGTCGGTGGTGGCGACGATCGCCTCGCCGCGCCCTTCCGCCAGCCAGCGCGTGACGCCGGTGGCGATCACGTCGTCGGCTTCCACTTCCGGGATCGTCACCACGTGCAGGCCGACCTCGCGCAGGCGCTGGTGGAAGCCCGGCAGCGCATCGCGCAGGTAGGACGGCATCGGCGCCCGGCCCTCGCGGTAGCGCGGGTACAGCGCATGGCGCCAGTTGTCGCCGCCGTAGTCGAAGGCGGCCAGCACATGGGTCGGCGCATGCGCCTCCAGCACGTTGCGGAACGAGGACAGCGCGTGGCGCAGCGCGATGCTGGCCTTCAGGTCCGAGTCCGGTTCCGGACTGGCCTCGTACACGCGGCGCACGATGTTCAGGCCGTCAATGGCGAGCAGCTTGGCCATGTCGGGTGATGCTCCTCCCTTGTGACTATATTTATTTGACGAAGTCGTACTTGCCGCCGCGTTCGAGCGCCTGGCGGTAGGCCGGGCGCGCGTGGATGCGTTCGAGGAAGGCGACCAGGTTCGGGTAGCGCCCATCCAGCCCGCCACGCGACGCGGCCGCTTCCAGCGGGAAGCTCATCTGAATGTCGGCCGCCGAGAACTGGGTGCCGGCGAACCAGGTGCGCTTGCCCAGCTCCGCTTCCAGGTAGCCGAGGTGGCGGTCGATCTGCGGCTGCACGAAGGTGCCCAGCACCTTGCCGGCGATGCCGCGCGCGATCGGGCGCACGAAGAACGGTGCCGGACCGTTGGCCACACGGTCGAACACCAGCTTGAGCAGCAGCGGCGGCATCATCGACCCCTCGGCGTAGTGCAGGAAATATGTATACAGCAGGCGCTCTGGCGTGCCCGGCGCCGGCGCCAGGGCCGATCCTTCCGCGCCAACGCGGTGGCGTTCGACCAGGTACTCGACGATGGCGCCCGACTCGGCCACCACGGTGTCGCCATCGCTGATCACCGGCGATTTGCCCAGCGGGTGCACGGCGCGCAGTTCGGGCGGCGCCAGCATCGTCTTCGGGTCGCGCTGGTATTTTTTGATCTCGTAGGCCAGGCCGAGTTCCTCCAGCAGCCACAGGATGCGCTGGGAGCGGGAATTGTTCAGGTGATGGACGATGATCATGGTCAATTCCAATTTGGAAAATGGCGCTAGCTTAGCATTGTTGTGCGAATACCCAAAGGCATCAGCAAATCTGACAATTTATATTGTGCACAAGCAACTTTTTGTTATACTCGCCCCCGCTCCTTGATAGATCGTCAATTTCGGTTCAAGCACCCTTGAACTGCCGATAACTTGCGCCCCTACCCCCGCCATGCTCCTATCCCGACTTAACATCTCACAAAAATTGGGCCTGCTGACCCTGATCACGGGCATTGGCATCCTTGCCGTCGCCGCCGCCTTCCTGCTGTCCGAACGCCACCTGATCGAGGAAGAGCGCGGCCGTACCGTGCGCCAGGCGGTCGAAGTCGCCAGCGGCGTGGTGACACGCTACCAGCAGCTCGCCGCCAGCGGCGCCATGCCCGAAGCCCAGGCCAAACGCGAGGCGCTGGACGCGCTGCGCGGCCTGCGCTACGACGGCCAGGAGTACTTCTGGGTCAACGACATGCAGCCGCGCATGCTGATGCACCCGATTTCGCCCAAGCTGCAGGGACAGGACCTGAGCGCCAAGGCCGATCCCAACGGCCTGCACCTGTTCGTGGCCATGGTCGACCTGGTGCGCGCCCAGGGTGGCGGCTTCCTGTCGTACATGTGGCCGAAACCGGGCAACGAGGCGCCGGTGCCCAAGCTGTCCTACGTGAAAGGCGTGCCCGAGTGGGGCTGGGTGCTCGGCTCGGGTGTCTACATGGATGCGCTGGACGCCGTGTTCTGGCCGCGCGTGTGGATGTTCTCGGGCGCGGCGCTGCTGCTGTCCGGCGTGCTGATGCTGGTCGGCCACTTGATCTCGCGCAGCATCCGCGGGCCGCTGTCGAGCGCCGTGCGCCTGGCGGGGCAAGTCGCGGCGGGCGACCTGACCACCGCGATCGAGGCGCATGGCAACGACGAAACGGCGCGCCTGCTGCGCGCGCTGCGCGACATGAACGACAGCCTGTCCGGCATCGTCGGCGAAGTCGACAACGGCATCCGCACCATCGCCAGCGCGTCCAGCCAGATCGCCAGCGGCAACCAGGACCTGTCCAGCCGCACCGAGCAGCAGGCCGGCTCGCTCGAGGAAACCGCGGCCACGCTGGAACAACTGACCGGCGCCGTCCAGCAGAACGCCGGCAATGCGCGTCACGCCAGCGGCCTGGCCTCGGAAGCGGCGGCAGTGGCCCAGCGCGGCGGCACCGTGGTCGAGCAGGTGGTCAGCACCATGGACGCGATCGACGCTTCGGCGCGCCGCATCGCCGACATTATCGGCGTGATCGACGGCATCGCTTTCCAGACCAATATCCTGGCTCTGAACGCGGCGGTGGAAGCGGCGCGCGCCGGCGAGCAGGGGCGCGGCTTCGCCGTGGTGGCATCCGAGGTGCGCAGCCTGGCGCAGCGCTCGGCCACCGCCGCAAAGGAAGTGCGCACGCTGATCGACGATTCGGTGGCCAAGGTCGGCGCCGGCGCCAAGCTGGTGACCGAGGCCGGCGGCACGATGCGCGAGATCGTTGCCAGCGTCACCCGCGTCAACGACATCATCGGCGAGATCGCCAATGCCGGCGAACAGCAGCAGGCCGGCATCGCCCAGGTCAACCAGGCGATCGCCGAGATGGACAACGCGACCCAGCAGAATGCGGCGCTGGTCGAGGAAGCCGCGGCGGCGGCGGCCTCGATGAACGAACAGGCGCGCCACCTGGGCGAGGTGTTCAGCGTGTTCAAGGTGCACGGCGCCGAGGTGCAGGGCAAGCGTCCGCGCACGCTGCTGCCGGCCTGACGCTTCAGCCCGGGGCGTCGCTGGCGGGCACGGATCAAAGGCGCGGATTGCAGGGGATCTTCAGCTTCGGTACTATGCTTCGATGCAACTTTAACCAGGTTGCAGCTTGCCCAACCGTCCTGGAGATTCCTGATGCCGCGCCTGTTGTCCCTGTCCGCCCTTTCCCTTGCTTTGTTCACCCTCCACGGCACCGCCGCGGCCCAGACGGCGCCGATGGCGCCCGACATCCCCAGCGCAAAATTCACCACGACGGTCCCGAACGCCGACTACGTCAAGCAGGAGTTCATGATCCCGATGCGCGACGGCGTCAAGCTGTACACCGTGGTCGTGATCCCAAGACAGGTAAGCGCGGGCGCGGCCAAGGCGCCGATCATGCTGACCCGCACCCCGTACAACGCGGCGCGCCGCGCCGGCCGCATGAAGAGTCCGCACATCAGCTCGATCCTCGGTGACGGCGACGATGCCTTCATCGAGAACGGCTACATCCGCGTGTTCCAGGACGTGCGCGGCAAGTACGGCTCCGAAGGCGACTACGTGATGACGCGGCCGGTGCGCGGCCCGCTCAACAACACGCAAGTCGACCACGTCACCGATGCCTACGACACCATCGACTGGCTGGTGAAAAACATCCCGCAGTCGAACGGCAAGGTCGGCATGGTCGGCTCCTCGTACGAAGGGTTTACCGTGCTGATGGCGCTGGCCGAGCCGCACCCGGCGCTCAAGGCGGCGGTGCCGATGAGCCCCATGGTCGACGGCTGGCGCGGCGACGACTGGTTCCACAACGGCGCCTTCCGCAATCCGAACCTGTCGTACATCGCCAGCCAGAACGCGGCGCGCGGCGAAGGCCAGCAGATCGTGACCGGCACCTGGGACGACTACGACGCCTTCTTGCGCGCCGGTTCGACTGCCGACTTTGCGCACATGTACGGCGTCGACCAGCTGAACTTCACGAAAAAACTGTTCGAGCACCCGGCCTACGACAGCTTCTGGCAGGAGCAGGCGCTCGACCGCATCCTGGCCAAGCGCCCGTTGACGGTGCCGACCATGACCGTGGTCGGGCGCTGGGACCAGGAAGACATCTACGGCGCCTACGCCACCTATGCCGCGGTGGAGCCGAAGGACACGCAGAACAAGCTGAATTCGCTGGTGGTGGGCCCGTGGCGCCACAGCGGCGTGAACTACGAGGGCTCGTCGCTCGGCGCCTTGAAATTCAGCGGCGACACCGCCCAGCAGTTCCGGCGCGAAGTCATGCTGCCCTTCTTTAACCAGTACCTGAAGGATGGCGCGCCGGCCTTCGACACGCCGCCGGTATGGTCCTACCAGACTGGTGTCAACCGCTGGCGCCGCCTCGATGGGTGGCCGCTGGCGCAGGCGTCCACGCCGCTGTACCTGAAGGCCGGCTACGGACTCAATTTTGAGAAAATGAGCGAGAAAGGTGACGCCAAGACCGCCGCCTACGACGAATACGTGTCCGATCCGGCCAAGCCGGTGCCCTTCGTGCCGCGTCCGGTACGCATGGGCGAAGGCACGGTGTGGAAGCCGTGGCTGGTCACCGACCAGCGTTCCTACTCCGACCGCCCGGACGTGCTGACCTACGTGACCGCCCCGCTCACCACCCCGCTGCAGCTGGCCGGCCAGCCGATGGTCAACCTGTTCGCCTCGACCAGCGGCACCGACAGCGACTGGGTCGTGAAACTGATCGACGTCTACCCGGACGAAGTCGCGGCCCAGCCGGAACTGGGCGGCTACCAGCTGCCGATCGCGATGGACATCTTCCGCGGCCGCTACCGCCAGGGCCTCGACAAGCCGCTGGCGATCCCGGCCAACAAGGCCGAGCGCTACCGCTTCGCGCTGCCGAACGTCGACCACGTGTTCCTGCCGGGCCACCGCATCATGGTGCAGATCCAGTCGAGCTGGTTCCCGCTGTACGACCGCAACCCGCAGACCTTCGTGCCGAACATCTTCCATGCCAAGCCGGGCGACTATCGCAAGGCCAACCAGCGCGTCTACCACGCGCCGGGCATGGAAAGCGCGATCGAGTTGCCGGTCGTGAACGCAGCGCGCTAATGCAAGCCGCTTGACCGGACACGGTTCGTCAGCGCACCGAGCCGGTCCCGCCCTCCTCCTAAGATCGGGGAATGGCAATCCACATCGGCATCTCGGGCTGGCGCTACGCACCGTGGCGCGGCGTGTTCTATCCACCGGGCCTGGTCCAGGCGCGCGAGTTGGAGTACGCCGCGCGCTTGCTCCCCACCATCGAGATCAACGGTTCCTTTTATTCGCTGCAGCGGCCCGCGAGCTACGCGGCCTGGTACGCGGCCACGCCGCCGGGCTTCGTGTTCGCGGTCAAGGGCAACCGTTTCATCACCCACATGCTCAAGCTGCGCGGCATCGACACGCCGCTGGCCAACGTGCTGGCCTCGGGCGTGTTGGCGCTGCGCGAAAAACTCGGCCCGATCCTGTGGCAGTTCCCGCCGCAGCTGCGCTTCGAGCCGGACAAGGTCGAATCCTTCCTGCGCATGCTGCCGCGCGACACCGGCGAGGCGCTGGCGCTGGCGCGCGGGCACGACGACAAGATGCGCGGCCGCGAATGGCTCGAAATCGATGCCGTGCGCCCGCTGCGCCACGCGATCGAGATCCGCCACGACAGCTTCCGCGACGACGCCTTCATCGCCCTGCTGCGCACATATAACGTGGCACTGGTGGTGGCCGACAGCGCCGGCAAGTTCCCGAACGACGAAGACGTGACCGCCGACTTCATGTACATCCGGCTGCACGGCGAGCATGAGCTGTATGCGAGCGGCTACGAGGACGATGCGCTGGCGCGCTGGGCGGACAAGATCCGCTTGTGGAGCGAGGGGAAGCAGCCGCCGGATGCGCGGCTGGTGTCACAGGTGGCGCCGCCGGCGGCGGCGAGCCGGGATGTGTACTGCTACTTCGACAACGACATCAAGGTGCGGGCGCCGTTCAATGCGCGGCGTCTGATGGCGCTGCTGGATCTGGCGTGGCCGGAGGCTCCGCCGGCACCCTGAAGGTGACGGCGAACACACTGCCGTGCCCGAGGCCATCGCTGTGTACCGTCACCGTGCCGCCATGCAAGGTCATGATGGTTTTCACCAGGGCAAGGCCGATGCCCAAGCCACCTTGCGCCCTGTCGGGCGACCTCTGGGCCTGCGTGAACAGGTCGAATACGTAAGGCAGCAGCTGGGCGTCGATGCCGACGCCATTGTCGCGTACGCTGATCGTCAGCGTCGACGCCGCGTGCACTACCAGCAGCGCGATTCGGCCGCCGTTGGGCGTGTATTTCGCCGCGTTGTTGAGCAGGTTGACCACGACCTGCACCAGGCGATGCGCATCGCCGAGAATGCGCGCCCCGCCGGCGTCGCCTTCGACCGCCAGCGCATGGCCGCGCGCTTCGATCATGGGCCGCGACTGCTCGACGGCATTGGCCACGATCGTCATCGGATCGAGCAAGGACGTATCGAGCTGGACCAGGCCCCGGGTCACGCGCGAGACGTCCAGCAAGTCGTCGACCAGCGACGTCATGTGCCGTACCTGGCGGCTGATGACGTCGCTCGCCCGGCGTACCCGCTCCTCGTTGGCGGTGCCGATCCTGAGCATGTCGGCGGCGGCGGAAATCGGCGCCAGCGGATTGCGCAGTTCGTGGGCCAGCATGGCCAGGAATTCGTCCTTGCGCCGGTCCTGCTCCTGTAGGGAACCGTAGAGCCGTGCATTCTCGAAGCCGTTCGAGGCGATCGAAGCCAGCTGCACGAGGATGGCTTCGTCTTCTTCGGTGAACTCGCCTTCGATCTTGTCCGAGGCCTGGATCAGGCCGATGTTGCGGCCGGCACGGTCGATCAGGGGGACGGCCAGCCAGCCGCGCATCGGCGGATGGGCGTGGGCATGGCTGCCGAACCCCTTCCACGCCGGATGCGCTTCCAGCTGCGCCTGGGTCAGGCGCATCACCTGGTTGGTGCGGCAGACTTCGGCATAGATGCCGCTGCCGTCGGTCTTGACCGCATAGGTGCGGAACGCGGCGTATTTGTCGGACAGCGAGACCGCGGTGATGCCTTGCGCCCAGCTGCCGCTTTCGGTCAGCGACACCACCGCCTGGTGCACGTCGAGGATGTCGCGCACTTCCTCCACCAGCGCGTTGGCCATGCCGTCGCTGGCCAGTGCCGTATGCAGGGTGCGCGAGGCCTGCGCCACCTTGGCCAGCAGCGCGGCGTTGCGTTTTTCGCGGTGCAGGCGCTGGACGACTTCCGCCTGCGCCATGACCTTCTCGTGGATATCGGTATTCGCGCCGATCCATTCGCGGATCGCGCCATCGGCGCCGAACAGCGGCACGCCTTTCACGGCCATCCAGCGGTAGCTGCCGTCGGGGCGGCGCACGCGGTAGTCGGTCTCGAACACGGCGCGCGCGGCCACGCAGGCCACCCACAGCGCTTTGGTTTTCTCGCGGTCGTCGGGATGCACCGCATCCAGCCACCCGAACTCCTTCCACTCCTCGTAGGTCTGGCCGGTAAAGGCACGCCACGACGGCGAATCCTCCTCGACCCGGCCATCGGGGGTGTTGGTCCAGACGATCTGCGAGGTCGTCATCACCAGTGAGCGGAAGCGCTCTTCGCGCATGCGCAAGGCGGCTTCGGTCTCCATGCGCTCCGTGATGTCCTCGTGCATCAGCATGACTTCGAGAGTGCGCCCCGCCGGATCCTTGACCGCATGCGCCTGGGCGCTGATCCAGCGTACCGGTCCGGTCCCTTTGATCGCGGCCACGTCATAGCGGACGGCAGGCAGCCGTACCGACTCGCCGGCAAACGCACGCCGCAGCAGCGCCGCGATGCCGTTGTCGATCAGCTGGGGATCCGTGAAGACGTTGTACTTGCCGAAGACGTAGTTCCTGAGCGCGCTGCCTGCGTGGATTTGCCACAGATCCTCCCAGGCCTTGTTGACGCGCAGCGTGCGGCCATCGGGCGCCAGTATCTGGATGCTGACCGGCGCCTGCTCGAACAATGCCCGGAACCGGAGTTCGGGATTGGCCTGGTGTTCGATGCCGGGCAGCGGCGCGGGTTCGGAAGGCATGGGTTTCAAGAGTGGTGGACGACGGGCAACATCATGTCATAGTTCCACCAACTTCGCCCGGCTTCCCATCGGACAGCAAGGCTGCCGGTCAGCGCTTGACGTGCAGCTGGATGACCTTGCGGCCCTTGGCATCGGTTGCCGGCAGCGGCTCGGTCTCGCAGCTGCCGCAGGTATCGCAGCCGCTGCCGCAGCTGCCGTCCTTGTCCAGCCACTTGGCCACCCGGCCATTGCCCTGGCCGCGGTCGCGCAGCTTGTAGACCAGCTTGCGGCGCCAGGCGACCGGCAGGTATTTGCCGCCGGCGTAGAGCGCGGCGAGCAGCACGATGACGGCGACGACGAGGTACTGGACCATGATCAGCTTACCAACGCCCGCGCGGCGTGGAAGGTGATGAACGACGCCGCATACGCCAGCGCGAACATGTAGCCCGCCATCAGGAAGGCATAGCGCGCGCTGCCGGTTTCACGGCGCACCACCGACAGGGTCGACAGGCATTGCGGCGCGAACACGTACCAGGCCAGCAGCGACAGCGCGGTCGGCAGGCTCCAGGACGCGGCGATCAGCGGCGCCAGCGAGCCGGCCACGTCATCGCCGGCGGCGGACAGCGCGTACACCGTGCCGAGCGCGCCCACGGCGACTTCGCGCGCGGCCATGCCCGGCACCAGCGCGATGCAGATCTGCCAGCCGAAGCCGATCGGCTCGAAGATCACGGCCAGCGCGCGGCCCAGCATGCCGGCGATGCTGTAGTAGATCGGCGGATGGGTCGCCCCTTCTGGCGCGCCCGGGAAGCTGGACAGGAACCAGACCAGGATCATCAGCGTCAGGATGATGGTACCGACGCGCATCAGGAAGATCTTGGCGCGCTCCCACAGGCCCAGCGCCAGGTTCTGGAGGTGCGGCCAGTGGTAGGCCGGCAGTTCCATCATCAGCGGATGCTGGCCCTTGGCCCCGATGCTGCGCTTGAAGAACCAGGCCACCGCCATGGCGCTGACGATGCCGGCCGCGTACAGGATGAACAGCACCAGGCCCTGCAGGTTGATGCCGGCGCCCAGCTCGCGGTGCGGGATGAAGGCGGCGATGATCAGCGCATACACCGGCAGCCGTGCCGAGCAGGTCATCAGCGGCGCGATCATGATCGTCACCAGGCGGTCGCGCGGGTTCTGGATGGTGCGTGCCGCCATCACCCCGGGAATCGCGCAGGCGAACGAGGACAGCAGCGGAATGAAGGCGCGCCCGGACAGCCCGACCCCGCCCATCAGGCGGTCGAGCAGGAAGGCGGCGCGCGGCAGGTAGCCGCAATCCTCGAGGATCAGGATGAAGAAGAACAGGATCAGGATCTGCGGCAGGAACACCAGCACGCTGCCGACGCCGCCGAAGATGCCCTCGACGATCAGGCTGCGCAGCGGACCGTCGGCCATGCTGGAACCGACCCAGGCGCCGAGTCCCTCGACGCCGCTCTTGATCAGGTCCATCGGCACCGCGGCCCAGCTGAACACGGCCTGGAACACCAGGAACATCAGCACCGCCAGGATCACCGGCCCGGCGGCCGGGTGCAGGACCACGCGGTCGATCGCCTCGCTCAGGTTGCCGGTGTCCTTGTCGAAGCTGACGGCGGCGTCGATGATGCGGCGCACCTCGCGCTGGGTCTGCTCGACCGGGACCGCGTCGATCGCCTGCAGCGGCTGCGGCTGGACGCGGTGGTCGAACGACATGGTGTCGAGTGCCGCCAGCAGCGCCTTTTCGCCGCCGGCCTGCACCGCCACGGTTTCCACCACCGGCATGCCCAATTCCCTGGAGAGGCGCGCGCTGTCGATCTCGATGCCGCGCTTCTTGGCGACGTCGACCATGTTCAGGGCCAGCACCATCGGCAGCCCGAGACGCTGGATTTCCAGCACCAGGCGCAGGTTCAGGCGCAGGTTGGTGGCGTTGACGACGCAGACCACGGCGTCCGGCGCCTGTTCGCCGGCACGCAGGCCGGCCACCACGTCGCGCGTGATCGCTTCATCGGGAGTGTGAGCCGACAGGCTGTAGGCGCCAGGCAGGTCGAGCACGCGCAGCGGCTTGCCGCCAGGCAGCGTGAAATGGCCTTCCTTGCGCTCGATGGTCACGCCGGCGTAGTTCGCGACCTTCTGGCGCGAGCCGGTGAGGCGGTTGAACAATGCGGTCTTGCCGCAGTTCGGATTACCCAGCAGGGCGATGACGGGCGTCCTGGTGGCCGCCCGGACCTGCTGTTCTACTGCTCCCATTATGTATGTTCCATTTATTCCGGCTGGATCGAGATCAGCGCTGCCTCGAAGCGGCGCAGGGCGAAGGTGGACTGGCCGACCTTGACCGCCAGCGGCCCGCCGGGCAGGCCGCCTTTCAGCATGCGGATGCGTTCACCCGGGACAAAACCGAGTTCCATCAGGCGGCGCGAGACGTCCGCACCGGAAGCGTCCGCGAGCGAACCCGGCGCGAGAGTGATGACGGTGGCGCTCTGGCCGGCCTTCAGGGCGTCGAGCGTGGTCAGGGTGGGTGCAAGAGTCATGTTTCGCTTCCAGTGATGGGACGTGGCGCTGATGAGACAACTATGTGCATCATAAACCTAAATGCGAATTATTTCTATTTGCGCTTTGTCTACTTCGGTTCACCCAGCGTTGGATAGGCGTGTGCGCACAACAAAAACGCTTGCAATCGCTACCTAAGTTCTGGAGAATACAAACCCGAATGAGAATGATTCGCATTATAGGTCAGACAACGCTGGCCTGCTGCGAGACTCCGAAACGGAACCGAAACCATGATCGTCTGCGTCTGCAACAACATCTCCGACCGTGAAATCCGCCAGGCCGTCGACCTCGGCCTGACCTCGATGGCCGACCTGTACAAGGAACTCGGCGTCGGCACCTGCTGCGGCAAGTGCGTCAGCTATGCCCGCGAAGTGATGAACGAACACCTCGACAGCAAGACCACCGTCACCGAACTGCGCCGCAGCTCTGCAGGCGGCATGGTGGCATAAACACACTATTTAATTAGCGTTAGTACGGCAAGGCGATGCAACGCCGCCATGAGGTCTTGTTAGGCGCTGCAATATTGCATCGCACATATCGATGCTTATTCCGGCCGGGTTGCTCGGGTCTTGGTAGTATGTGATATCCATAGCAGCCAAGCCGCGAGTCTTATGCCTGTTATCCCGTTCCGCTCACCAAGAACCCCCTTCAAGGTCGAGCCGCCGCCAGCACCCACGCGCCGCGCCATCGTCCTCAAGTGGCTGCGCAAGATGCACGGCTGGATCGGCCTGTGGGGTGCCGTCCTCGGCCTGCTGTTCGGCTGCACCGGCATCCTCCTCAACCACCGCGCCGTACTGAAGATTCCCGCCGCCCAGGTCCAGGAAAGCACGGTGCAGGTGCCGCTGCCCACGCCGGCACCGGCCACCCCGCAGGCGCTGGCCGCCTGGCTGAAATCCTCGCTCAAGCTCGAACCCGATGCACGCCGCGTGCTGGCCGAACCGGCGCGTCCGGTGGCCTGGGGCGACCAATCCGTGGTGCAGCCACCACGCTGGAGCGCTAGCTTCGCGTCGCCGTCCGGCAACGTGCAGGCCGAGTACTGGGTCGGCAACAGTTACGTGACCCTCAAGCGCAGCGACAACAATGTCTTTGCCACCCTCACCAACCTGCACAAGGGCGTCGGCATGGGGGTCGGCTGGATCCTGCTGGTCGACACGCTGGCCGGCTCGATCATCCTGCTGTCGCTGTCGGGCGTGGTGCTGTGGGCCATGACCAACCGCCGGCGCACGATCGGCGTGGTGATCGGGGCGGTGTCGCTGCTGGCGGCCGGGGGCCTGGCGCTGACGGCGCTGTAAACACTGGCCCAAAAGACCGGCCCGGTTTGCTATGATGCTGCCATCACTCACCGTAAAGGCACTCCATGAAGGGCGATCCCAACATCATCCGGCTGCTGAACGCGCAGCTGACCAACGAGCTGACCGCAGTCAACCAGTATTTCCTGCATGCGCGCATGTACAAGCACTGGGGTTTCACCAAGCTCGGCAAGAAGGAATACGACGAATCGATCGGCGAAATGAAGCATGCCGACCGCCTGATCGACCGTATCCTGATGCTCGACGGCCTGCCCAACCTGCAGGCGCTGCACAAGCTGCTGATCGGCGAATCGGCCCAGGAAATGCTGGAATGCGACCTCAAGCTGGAGCGGGCGGCGCAGATCACGGTCAAGGAAGGCATCGCCGCCGCCGAGGTCGCGCATGACTACGTGTCGCGCGACCTGCTGCTGGATATCCTCGAGGATACCGAAGAGCATATCGAGTGGCTGGAGACGCAGCTGGACCTGATCGTCAAGGTCGGGATTCAGAATTATCTGCAGTCGCAGATCGGCGAAGTCTAAGACTTTCAGCTGGCCGAAAGACCGTCGCCCCTGCGCAGGCAGGGGCCCAAGTTCGCAATGTTGCGCAAAGCTTGGGCCCCTGCCTGCGCAGGGGCGACGTTTTTATGTTGACGGCGCAAACAGGCTGCGTGCTTACGCGGCGCTCACGCCGCCCGCCAGCCAGCGCCGCGCCCACTTGTCATAGAAACCCATATCCTGCGGCACCGCCCCGGTCACCGCGCAGATCGCCCCGGCGAACTCGTTCGCCCGCGCCAGCGTCAGTTCCAACGGCCAGCCGCGTGCCCGTCCCAGCAGGAAAATCGCCGAGAAGGCATCGCCCGCGCCCACCGTATCGATGACGTAGGGCGGCACCGGGTTGTCGCGGTTGGCGACCAGGCTGCCGTCGCTGCCGAAGTAGACCGAGCCGCGGTGGCCCAGGGTCACGATCAGGGCGTCGAGTGAAAACCGGTCGATCAGAGCGCGGCAGGCCGCGTGCACTTCCTCGGTCGACATCGGGGTATCGTCCGGCGCGATCTGGAAATACCAGTTGAACAGCGCCTGCAATTCTTCCTCGTTGACCTTGACGATGTCGGCCGCCTCCAGCGCGGCGCCGACGATCGCTTGGTCGGCCTGGCCGGGAAACAGGTTGAGGTCGAGGAAGCGCTTGGCCTGCGGCGCCGCCGCCAGCACGGCCGCCAGTGCCTGGCGCGAGCGCTCGCCGCGCTGGGCCAGGGTGCCGAAGTAGACGATGTCCGGCGCTGTACCGGCCACAGCCGCGGACACGGCGGCGGCCGCGGTCTCGGGGTCGATGAAATCGTAGGCCTGGCGTGGCAGGAGGACGCTGCGCGGAGATGAGCCCATCCGCGCCGCCGTGCGCTCGACGGCGACCCGGCCGGTTTCTTCCATCGTATCGACCTGCAGCCCGGTTTCCGGCATCACGAAGCGTTCGAACTCCGCGCGCACGGCCGCGCCGTTGCGGTCGTCGCCGATGCGCGTGATCAGCAGCGGCGGCGCCATGAAGGCCGCCAGGTGGCGCGCCAGGTTGAACGGGGCGCCCCCCAGCTTCGAGGCGTCCGTGCCATCCTCAGCCAGCACCTCGCCGAACACTATCGCCATCCCGCTCCAAGTCCGCATACACGTCTTCCGTTCGCTCGATTGCACCGCCGGCATTGTAGCGCACCAGCCGGACCGCCATGGCGGCGCAGATCATCAGCCCGCCCGCCAGGCGGATCACGTTTTCGGGATTCCCGCCCAGCCAGCTGTGATAGTACAACGGCAGCGTGAAGATCTGGATGATCATCGGGATCACGATGAACATGTTGAAGATGCCCATGTAGACGCCGGTGCGTTCCGGCGGCAGGCTGGATGCCAGGATCACGTAGGGGTTGCCCATGATGCTGGCCCACGCCAGGCCGATGCCGACCATCGGCACCAGCAGCAGCACCGGTGTATGGATATGCGGGATGGCCAGCATGCCAACGCCGGCCAGCGCCAGGCATACGGCGTGCACGACGTGCGGGCCATGGCGGCGCGCGAACGGCACCAGCGCAAACGCGGCCAGGAAGGCGACGAAGTTGTAGAACGCGCCGATCTGGCCGTTCAGCAGGCCGGCGTCGCGGAAGCCCGGCGAAGCGGCATCGCCCGTACCGAACAGCGTGCGCGCCAGCGACAGCGTGATGAACTGCCAGTAGCAGAACATCGCGTACCACTGGAACAGCTTGACCAGCGCCAGCTGCTTCATTGTGGGCGGCATGTCGCGTAGCGCTGCGCCGATCTCGGCCAGCGTGTGGCGCCAGCCGGCCGGCGCAGCGCGCAGCGCCGCCAGCGCCTCGGCCGGCAAGGGGTCCTCGGGCGTGGTGCGCACTGACCACAGGACCGACAGCAGCGAACAGACGGCGCCGATGAGGAAGGCGGCCACCACGACCTGCGGAATGTTACTGCCGTTGACGGCGTCCTTGTTCATGCCGAGCCACACCAGCAGCGAGGGTGTCAGGTAGGCCAGCGTCTGGCCCAGTCCCGTGAAGGCGCTCTGCGTCAGGAAGCCGAGCGAATGCTGGCTGGCCGGCAGCTTGTCGCTGACGTAGGCGCGGTAGGGTTCCATCGTGACGTTGTTGGCCGAGTCGAGGATCCACAACAGGCTGGCCGCCATCCACAGCGTCGGGCTGTACGGCATCAGGAGCAGGCCGATGCTGCACAGGATGGCGCCGATCAGGAAATACGGGGTGCGGCGCCCCCAGCGGCTGACGGTGCGGTCGCTCATGGCGCCGATCAGCGGCTGCACCAGCAGGCCGGTGACGGGGCCGGCCAGCCACAGGTAGGGCAGGCTCGCCTCGTCGGCGCCGAGATACTTGTAGATCGGGCTCATGCTGCTCTGCTGCAGCCCGAAGCTGAACTGGATGCCGAAGAATCCGATGTTCATGTTGACGATCTGCCAGAACGTCATGCGCGGCTTGAGCGGGGACATCGGTTCTCCTCAGGCGTGGAACCAGCGTTCGATGAAGGGGCGATAGAAAGCGGTGTCGGCCGGTACCGCGCCGACGATGCCGCAGACGGCACCGGCGAATTCGTTGGCGCGTGCCAGCGTGAGGTCGAGCGACCACCCGCATGCCCGGCCCAGCAGGAACACGGCGGAAAAAGCGTCGCCGGCACCCACCGTGTCCGCCAGTTGGGGCGGCCGCGCCGGCAGGGGTGTGACATGGTAAGCGTCGTCGGCGCCGAAATACACGGCGCCGCGCGGTCCCAGTGTCACGATCAGGCCGGTCAGCTTGAACACGCGCAGCAGGATCGCGCAGGCGCGCCGTACCTCGGCACTGCCCATGTCGTCGGTACGCAGGCGCGTGTGCGTGTACCAGCCGAACAAATCCAGCAACTCCTCTTCGTTGACCTTGACGATGTCGGCCGCGTGCAGCGACGCGAACACGCAGCGTTCGGTCACGTGCCCGGCGCGCACGTTGAGGTCCAGGTAGTGGCAGGCGGTTTGCGCCGCCAGCAGCCCGGTCAAGGCGAGGCGCGACTGCGGCTCACGCTGGGCCAGGGTGCCGAAATACAGCGTCCCGGGGGCGGCCGCGGCCAGGGCGGCAATGGCCGGCTCCGCCTCGATCGCATCGTAGGCCTGGTGCGGCAGGATCGTGAAACGGTGGTCGCCGCCCTTGCCGTCCGTGCAGCGTTCGACGCTCACGACGCCGGTCGGCAACGCCTCATCCACCTGCAGCCCGGCGGTGGACAGGCCGAAGCGCGCGAACTCGGCGCGCATGCGGGCGCCGTTCTCGTCCTGCCCGATGCGGGTCAGCATCAAGGCTTCCTGGCCCAGCGCCGCCAGGTGGCGCGCCACGTTGAAGGGGGCGCCACCCAAAACCTGGCGGTCGCCGAAATCGTCGACCAGCGCCTCGCCGAACACGGCGATCGCGGCCTGCTTCCGATGTGTCATCGCGCTTCCTCCATGGTGTCGCCCAGGTGCCGGCCGCTGCGCCGGTCCAGCCATGCCTGCTCCCAGGGCGCCAGCGCCAGCGTGCCGGCGCCGCCAAGCGCCTGCAGGTCGACCACCAGCGTGCGCGCCGAAAAATTGAACAAGACCAGGACATGCTCACCGCGCGCCAGCGCCAGCAGCGCCGGGTCGGCCGCGTCCAGCGCCGTGCAGGGCACGCCCGCGGCCAGGTCCGGCAGTTGCCGGCGCAGGCGGATCAGGCGGCGCAAGCCGGCATAGGCGCGCCCGGTCGGGCTGGCCGGGTCGTGGCGCTGCGCCGCGCGCTCCTCGTCCAACGGCGCGCGCTGGATCCAGCGGCTGTCATGCGCGCGCGCCGGGTCGTCGCGGTAAGCGTGGTCGTTCGGCATGGCCAGTTCGTCGCCCATGTACAAGACCGGCAGGCCGCCGAAGCACAGCGCCAGGCCATGCACCAGCAGCAGGCGGCGCAGCGCGAGTTCGACGGCCTGGTCCGACGTGGCCGACCCCAGGCCGCACAGGGCGGCCGCGGTGCCATTGGTGGCGAGACCGCCCTGGAATCCGACGCCGTCGGCATAGCCGGCGCCGTCGTTGTAGAAGTGCGCGACCGCGGCCAGGCGATCCAGGCTGCCGGCCTCGGCCAGCAGGTGCTTCCAGCCGATGTCGTCATGGCAGCGCACGTAGGTCAGCCAGCTTGCGCCGGGCGGCAGCGGCGGCGTGGCGGCGGCCACCGCGCGCACCAGGCTCGCATCCTGCTCGGCCAGCGCGGCCCAGCCGGCCGTCATCAGGGTACTGTGGTAGGCCAGGTGGCACTCGGGCGCGTCGGCGCTGCCGAAATAGCCGGGCAGCTCGCGCGTCGGCACGATCGCTTCGGCCTTCAGCAGCACGCCGGGGGCGGCAATGTCGACCAGGGCGCGCAGCGCCTGCAGCAGCAGGTGGGCCTCGGGCTGGTTCATGCAGTCGGTACCGAGGCGCTTCCACAAAAAGGCGGTGGAATCGAGGCGGAACACTTCGATGCCGCGGTTGGCCAGGCGCAGCATGGCTGTAACTACCGCCGCGAACACCGCCGGGTTGGCGTAGTTCAGGTCCCACTGGAACGGATAGAAGGTGCTCCACACCCAGCCGCCCATGGCCGGGACGTGGGTGAAGTTACCGGGCGCCGCCTCGGGGAACACCTGGCCCAGGGTACGCTCGTAGGCCTCGGCCGCGTCGCGGTCCAGCACATGGAAAAAGTCACGCAGGCCGGCGTCGCCGGCGGCCGCGCCCTGGGCCCACGGATGATCGTCCGCCACGTGATTCAGGATCATGTCGGCACACAGGCTGATACCCGCCTCGCGCAGCCCGGCCGTCAAGTCTTCCAGGTCGGCCATGCTGCCCAGGCGCGGGTCGACCTCGTCGAAACTGGCGACCGCGAAGCCGCCGTCGCTCTCGCCCGCACGCGGGCGCAGGAACGGCAGCAGGTGCAGATAGGTCACCCCCAGTTCGCGCAGGTGCGGGATACGCGCCGCCACGCCGCGCAGGCTGCCGCCGAAACGGTCGGCGTAGGCACTGTAGCCGAGCATGTCCGGGGAACAAAACCAGTCCGGACGGTCTTCGCGGTGGGCGTCGAGCGCCTGCAGCGTGGCCGGGCGCGCCGCCATCAGTTGCCCGACCTCGGCCATCAGGTCGTCGAACCAGGCGGCGTGGCCGGGCAGATGGCCGTACAGCCGTTGCAGGCGGTCGCCCAGCACGGCCTGGCGGCGCGCGAAACGCTGCTGCGCAGCGGCGTGCTGGTGCGCTGGTAATGCGTCGAGCAGTCGACGCAAGGAAGTGGACATCATCAAGGATCTCGAAAAAATCGGTAGGAACGGGACACGCCGGGGGCCAGGGGGCGCCGGCGCCGCCGGCTCCCCCTGTATACATCAGGAATACATCAGAACGCGTACTTGACGCTGGCCTTCACGGCACGGCCCGTGATCGAACGCGCGGCGTGGCCGTCGCTCTCGATCTCGGTGTAGCCGATCCGGTTGAACAGGTTGTTGGCGCTCAGCGCCAGCTGCACCTTCGGCGTCAACTGGTAGTTGAGGAAAGCGTGCACGACGGTGTAGCCGGGCAGGACCAGGGTGTTGGCGTCGTCGCCCCAGCTCTTGCCGGTGCCGACGACGGCCAGGCCGAAGCTGGCCGCACCGAGGTCATAGCCCGGCGTCAGCTGGTACACGGTGCGCGCCTGGCGCCGCGGCGTGTGGCCGATGACGGCTTCGCCGCCGGGCGCCGTGGCCGTGATCTCGGCGTCGGTCAGGGTCAGGCCGCCGTTGACATGGAAGTCGCCGGCGCGCCAGGCCGCTTCCAGCTCCACGCCCTTGGCCTCGTAGCTGTTGGCGGTCGACAGCTGGGTCGTGGCCTCGTAGTTGGTTTCGCGGGTGCGGGCGCGGAACAGCGTCACGAAGGTGCTCAGGCCGCCGCTGCGCCATTTCACGCCGCCTTCCAGCTGCTTGACGGTGTTGATGCTGACCGGGGCGCTGCCGTCCAGCGGCGCGCCGAACAGGATGCGGTCGGCATTGAAGGCGACGCCTTCGCTGGTGCGCGCGAACAGCGCCAGCGCAGGGGTGACGCGCCAGTTGCCGCCCACCGAATACGAGGTGTGGCCGATGTCGTAGTCGACGCGCTGCGCGGTGGCGGGCACGTAGGCCGCGGCGCCGGTGGCGATATTCGCGCTGCCGCCGGCGTGCTGGCGGTCGCGGCGCACGCTGGCGTCGAGATTCACGGCGCCCTGCTCCCAGCCGATGTTGGCGTACGGCGAATTGGTCCTGTACTCGACGTCGACGGCACGCGAGCAGCAGGCACCGAAGGCCGGGCCGACGTAGCCGGGGGTGGTGCTCGCCGTGCGCAGCAGGGCCGGCTGGTCGCCGCTGGCCTGCATCAGGTACTGGTTGAAGTTCCAGGTCAGGCCCAGCTTCTGCAGCGAGCTGTACCAGCCGGCGGTCAGGTTCAGCTTGGCGCCGCCGTCGATGCGGAAGGTCTTGGTCAGGCGCGCGTCGTTGAGGGTGTTGCCGGCGTCGTCGATCGAGGTGTTGAAGACCACGGCATTGAATGCCCGGCCATTGTAGGCCTGGCCGGTGCGCGGTCCGGTGGCGAAGGTGTAGCTGCCGACCGTGCCGCTGTCGGCCGGGAACACGCCCATGAAGCGGCCGCTGTTGTTGGCCTTGCGGAAGCGGTCGGTCACGGTCCAGCCGTTGCCCAGGTCGAACGATCCCTCCAGGCCGAGCGCATTGCTCTTGACCGACAGTCCCTCGTTGACGTCGTTTGCGACCTGGCCGTTGCCCTTGGTCAGCGACACATCCTTGACCCAGTACGGCGAATAGAAGGACGCCGTGCGCGGGTCGATGCCGGCGATCTCGGCGATATGCCCGTTGCTGACCGTGACCGGCACCGGCAGCGCCGTCGGGCTGCGGTCGTCGAGGTGCTTGAGCGAGACGCGCACCCAGCCGCCATCGAACTCGTGGGTGAAATTGGCGCGCAGCTGGCCGCCGCGCTCCTGCTTGACGCCGGTGTCGCGGATGCCCTCGCCATTGCGGTAGAACCCGCCGACGAAGAAGCGGTCGCGGTTCGAGACCGGCGCGCCATAGTTGAAATCGACGCGGGTGCTGTCGTAGTCCAGGCCACGCGACAGGCCGATGCTGCCGCCCGCTTCCTTGCCGTCCCTGGCGATGAAATTGATGATGCCGCCGGGCGAGTTGGTCGCCAGGGTCGAGGCCGAGCCGCCGCGCACGACCTCGACATGGTCGAGGGTGCCGTCGATCTTGACGAAGCTGTCCGGGGTGGTGAAGTTGATGTCGCCGAACTGCAGCACCGGCAACCCGTCTTCCTGGATCTGCACGTAGCGCGCGCCGCCGGCGGAGATCGGCACGCCGCGCACGGTGATGTTGGCATTGCCTTCGCCGCCCGACGATTCCGAACGCACGCCGGGGATCGCGCGCAGCACGTCGGCGGCGCTGGTCGGGGCCAGGTTCTGGATCGCATCGGCTTCCAGCGTGCTGACCGAGACGCTCGACTTCATCTTGCTCGAGCCGACCGGCGTGCCGGTCACGACGATGCGCTCCATCTTCAGGCCATCGGTCGCCTGTGCAGCTTCTGGAACGGTTTCCTGGGCGTGCGCCGCACTCAGGTGCAGCAAGGCCAGCGCCACGGCGTGTGCCGTGTGCTTCATTCGAACTTCCATGTCTCCTCCGGTTTTATTGGTCGCCATTCGGCGTTATCGGCGCCGCATCGGCACGCAGTCATTATTTCCTGAAATTTGTTTAATTGCAATCGATTGCAATGGTGTTGCAAAAACGACGCGCGCGCGCAACAACGGGGATTACTGTCAAAAATCGAAAAAATTCACAGTTGGGCTGCAAACGTTTTCAATTACGTTTGCAGCAAGGCCGGTGGCGACAGCAATGATGGCGGTTCAGGCGCTGGTGCGGACGATCAGTTCGGTCGGCAGCAGGACCGAGGGGGCGGGTTTGCCGTCGAGGCAGGAGAGCAGCGCGTCCACCAGGGCGCGTGCGGCGACGTCGCGCGGCTGGCGCACCGTCGTCAGGGGCGGATGAAAATAGCTGGCAAGTTCGATATCGTCGTAGCCGACCACGGCCACGTCGGACGGCACCTCGCGGCCCTGCGCGCGCAGGCCGTGGATGGCGCGCATGGCAAGCAGGTCGCTGGCGGCGAACAATCCGTCATAGACGGCGCCACGGCGCGCCAGTTCCTCGACCGCCTGCCCGCCGCTCTCGGGCAGGAAGGACGCGTCGACGTGCAGTTGCGGATCCGGTGCGAGGCCCTGCGCGGCCAGCGCGGCCGCGTAGCCGCGGTGGCGCAGCGCCACCTCGGGCAGCGTGATGTCGCCGAGGAAAGCGATACGGCGCCGGCCCTGCGCCAGCAGGCGTTCGGTCGCCAGGCGGCCACCGGCCAGGTTGTCGCCGCCGACCGTGGTGTACAGCTGCTGCGGCAACTGGGCGCCCCAGACCACGAACGGCACGCCGCGCGCGGCGATCCGGTTGAGCTCTTCATGGTGGCGGCCCTGGCCGATCAGGACCACGCCGCTGACACGGCCGGCGTCGAACGGCGCGGCCGCCGCGTCGACCTGGTCGGCGTCGACGCGCGAGACCAGGATGTCGAAGCCTTGCTCGCTGAACGCATCGGCCAGGTTGCCCAGCATCGACAGGAAGAACGGATCGGACAGTTGCTGGCGGGTCGCCTGCTCGATCGGAATCACGACGGCCACCGTGCGGTTCTGCTGCAGCCGCAGGTTCTGCGCGCCGATGTTGATCACGTAGTTCAGCGAGCGCGCCAGGTCGAGGATGCGGTCGCGCGTTTCCTGGTTGACCAGGGGACTCTGGTTCAGCGCGCGCGAGACGGTCGACGTCGACACGCCGGCCAGGCGTGCGATGTCGGCCATTTGCAAGCGCCGGGACGTCGACGTCGACATGGCGTGCTCAGCGCGGAACGGTATCCTTGAACGACGCGCGTTCGGACAGCTTGTCGAACAGGCGCGCCAGGTTCGGGTAGTCGCCGCGCCAGTCGATCTCGGGGAAGCGCAGGGACAGCCAGCCCAGCACGCAGCCGACGGCGACGTCGGCCAGCGTGTAGTGGATGCCCATGCAGAACGGCTGCTCGCCCAGGTTCTCGGACATGACGCGCAGGCCGTTGCGGACCTTGCCCTGCTGGCGATCGATCCAGGCCTGGCTTTGCAGCTCGGGCGGGCGCTGGGTGCGTTCCAGGTAGGCCAGCACGGCGGCGTCGCCGACGCCGTCGGCCAGCGCTTCCCAGACCTTGACGTTGGCGCGGTCGCGGCTGTTGGCGGGCAACAGCTTGCAGACCGGGGTCAGGGTGTCCAGGTATTCGGCGATCACGCGCGAATCGTACATGGCGCTGCCCTCTTCCATGACCAGGCAGGGCACCTTGCCGAGCGGGTTGGAGGCCGAGATCTTGGTATCGCTCGACCACACGTTTTCGAGCTCGAACACGTAGTCGAGCTTCTTCTCTGCCAACACGACGCGCACCTTGCGCACATAGGGACTGGTGACAGAACCGATGAGTTTCATAAATGCTCAGATTAGGGGAGTGGCAGACAGTATAGAGCATCGGACTTACCCCGGTCGAGCGGACGGCAACTCCTTGCAACGCCTGCCAAAATGCGACTTGACAAACGCGGGCCGGTGGTAAAATCGCGGTCTTTGCCATTGAAGCGCCGCCTCGGGCGCCTGCCTGCCATGACCACTACCGCACCCTACTCCACCCTGTCGGCCCTGTCCCCGCTGGACGGCCGCTACGCCGCCAAGACCGACAAGCTGCGCCCGATCCTGTCGGAGGCCGGCTTCATGCACCACCGCGTGAAGGTGGAGATCGCCTGGCTGCAGGCGCTGGCCCAGGCCGGCTTCGCCGAACTGAAGCCGTTTTCAAGCGACGCCTCGGCACTGCTGGACAAGCTGGCCGCCGACTTCTCGGAAGCCGACGCCGCCCGCATCAAGGAAATCGAAGCGGTCACCAACCACGACGTCAAGGCGGTCGAGTACTGGCTGAAGGAGCAAGTCAAGGATGTGCCGGAACTGGTCGCGGCCAGCGAATTCATCCACTTCGCCTGCACCTCGGAAGACATCAACAACACCTCGCACGGCATGATGCTGAAAGCGGCGCGCGACGGCGTGATCCTGCCGTCGCTGCAGGCGGTGATCGCCAAGCTGACCGAGATCGCGCACGTCAACGCCGACCTGCCGATGCTGTCGCGCACCCACGGTCAGACCGCCAGCCCGACCACCCTGGGCAAGGAATTCGCCAACGTGGTCGCGCGCCTGCAGCGCGCCGTCAAGCGCATCGCCGACGTCGAGATCCTCGGCAAGATGAACGGCGCGGTCGGCAACTACAACGCCCACCTGTCGGCGTACCCGGGCTTCGACTGGCCGGCGTTCTCGAAGAACGTGATCGAGCAGCGCCTCGGCCTGACGTTCAATCCGTACACCATCCAGATCGAGCCGCACGACTACATGGCCGAGCTGTTCGATGCGATTTCGCGCACGAATACGATCCTGCTCGACCTGAACCGCGACATCTGGACCTACGTCTCGCTGGGCTACTTCAAGCAGAAGCTGAAGGCCGGCGAAATCGGCTCGTCGACCATGCCGCACAAGGTCAACCCGATCGACTTCGAGAACTCGGAAGGCAACCTGGGCCTGGCCAATGCGGTGCTGCGCCACATGGCCGACAAGCTGCCGGTGTCGCGCATGCAGCGCGACCTGACCGACTCCACGGTCCTGCGCAACATCGGTGTCGGCTTCGGCTACGCGCTGCTGGCCTACGACAGCTGCCTGCGCGGCCTGAACAAGCTGGAAGTGAATCCGCAGCGCCTGGCGGCCGACCTGGACGCCAACTGGGAAGTGCTGGCCGAGCCGGTGCAGACCGTGATGCGCCGCTACGGCATCGAGAACCCCTATGAACAGCTGAAGGAACTCACGCGCGGCAAGGGCATCACCCGCGAAGCGCTGCAGGAATTCATTAACGGACTGGCGCTGCCGCAGGAAGCCAAGGAACTGATGCTGGGGATGACGCCGGCGAACTACATTGGCCTGGCGGCGCAGCTGGCCAAGGCGATCTGAGCGTCTGCGTGAAACAAGCGCCAGCGTGAAACAAGCGCCAGCCTGAGATAAGCGCTAGCGCGTAAATGTTGCACCTGCGCGTCGCCCCTGCGCAGGCAGGGGTCCAAGTTTTCGGTACGCCACGAACTTGAGCCCCTGCCTGCGCAGGGGCGACGATTTTGAGGTTACGTATTTTTCGTACGCCGCCTCTGCCCTACCTCTGCCACACCAGCTTGATCCCCACCGTCCGCGGCACCTCCGTCCTGATCGGCACCGACCCATACTCGGGATGCCCGCCATTCAGGTTGGTCCCGATCACCGACACCTCCACCCCCGGCGCGATCCGCCAGCCGAAGCGCGCGTCGAGCGCGGTATAGGCATCGACCGCCGGCCGCGTCGCGCCGACGTGGCGCAGGGACACTTCCAGCTCGCGCGCGGCGTCGATGGTCCAGCTCGAGCGCAGCTGCGCCGTATAGGCCGGATCGAAGCCGCCGGCCAGCGTGCTGCCCGTGTCGCGGCTGCCCGGCTTCAGGCTGAACGCCTCGTGCAGCGCGGTGGCTCCGGCCGACAGGCGCCAGCTGTCGCTGAGCTGCAGGCTGCCCCAGGCTTCGATGCCGTGCGAGTGCCCCTGCATGCCGTTGCCGAACATGACCTGGCTGCCGTCTGCCGACACCTCCTGCGTGCGCAGGTGGTCGTACAGGTTGCGGAAGGCAGTCACCGACCACGCCATGGCGCGGCCGGCCTGGCCGCGGTAGCCGAGCTCGAACACGCGCGCGACTTCGGCGCGTATCTGGCTGCCGCCGGCCAGCAGGTAGGGCGGCACGCCGGGAACGTAGGTGTCGGCGTCCAGGCGCGACGGCGCGCGCACGGTGCGCGAAGCGCCGGCCCAGAACGAATGCAGCGGCGTCGCATGCCAGGACAGGCGCAGCGTCGGCAGGAACTCGGCGCCGGTGTAGGGGTTGCGCTCGTAGCGCGCACCCGCGGTCAGGCGCAGGTCCTGGCGCAGCGCGATCTCGTCCTGGCCGAACAGGCTGGCCCAGGCCTGGCGGTCCTCGGCCGGCAAAAAGGCGACGAAGCGGGTGTTGTCGACATGGTCCCGGTCGTAGCGGTATTCGCCGCCCCAGACGATCGTGTGCGCGCCGAGCGGCGCCAGCGCATGCTGGAACTGGATGTCGGCGATGTCGACCGCGTCGGTGAAGGTCGGCCGCACCTTGCGGTAGCGGGTGTCGTAATACGCCTGCACGGCCACGCTGGCGCCGTCGTCCAGCACGCGTTCCCAGCGTCCGCTCAGGTTGGCGCCGTGGGTGTCGATGTCGCCCAGGCCCATCCCCGCCCCGGGCGCGGCGATCACGCCGGGCGCCGGCTGGCCCTGGCGCCCGCGCCAGGCGTTGGCGATCACGTCCCAGCGGTCGGCGCCGCGGCGCCAGTCGGCGCGCAGGCCGACCTGGCCCTGGGTCCAGTCGTCGTCGAGCGGCACGCCGGCGGCCAGTTCGCCGTGGCCGATGCCGAACACCTTGCCGTAGACGCGCCAGTTGCGCGGACCGCTGCCGCCGTCGCTGCCGCCGCCGTGGCGGAAGGCCAGCTGGGCGCCGTCCTCGTCCGCGCGCAGCATGGCCAGGTCGCCGCGGGTGTCGCGCGCGGCGCGCGTGGTGATGTTGATCACGCCGTTGACCGCGTTCACGCCCCACAGGGTACCGCCCGGCCCGCTGATGACCTCGATGCGCTCGATGTCTTCCAGCATCACGTCCGGCTCGTCCCAGAACACGCCCGAGAACAGCGGCGAATACACCGAGCGGCCGTCGATCATGACCAGCAGCTTGTTGGCCGGACTGTTGCCGGTGCCGTTCATGCCGCGCGCCGAAATGAAGTAATTGGCGTTGCTGCTGCGCGCCACCTGCAGGTTGGGCGCCAGGCGCAAAATCTCCGGCAGGCTGCGCGCGCCCGAGCGGCGGATGTCGTCGGCCGTGATCAGGAAGACCGAAGCCGGCGCCTCCTGCAGGCGCTCGGGACGGCGCGACACCGAGGTGATGTCGATGTTTGCCAGTTCCTCGATCGACAGGTCGGCGAAGTCGGCGGACGAGCGCGGCTTGGCGTCGTCATCGGCGGTCTGGGCGTGCGCGGGTAGCAGCGCGAGTGCCGCCAGGGCGACGGCGATCGATGGAACGAAGCTGCTCATGCGTAATCAATCGAAACTATCATACTTACAATTATCTTTTATAAATTTGATGCGTCAACATTTTACCTGCCTCAGCCCGTTTTCTTTAGCATAAATGCAACGTATCGTGAACGGATGAAATACGAGCATACGATGCGGCGGCGATTGTCCCGCTGAGTGAACAATGTTATCCGTTCATCTGTCTTCCAAGCAAAAGATGGAACGGTTACAGTCTTGCTATTCGCAATGAGTCAGCACAGCAATATTTTTTGATAAGATCTGTGCCGATCCGTATTGACGACAATTCACCGGGGCCCATCATGCAGCGCTACACCACGACCGCTATCGCGCTTCACTGGCTGATCGCCGTGCTGATCATCGGCGCATTCACGCTGGGCCTGGTCATGACCGACATCCCCGGCCTTACCCCGACCAAGCTGCGCTATTATTCCTGGCACAAATGGGCGGGCGTGACGGTCATGCTGCTGGCCGTACTGCGCCTGTTGTGGCGCCTGGGGCACCGTCCGCCGGTATTGCCGGCGTCGATGCCGGCCTGGCAGCGCGGCGCGGCGCATGGCCTACACCACCTGCTGTACGTGTTCATTTTTGCCGTGCCGCTGTCCGGCTATTTTTATTCGCTGGCGGCCGGCGTCCCGGTCGTCTGGTTCGGCCTGGTCAAGCTGCCGGTGTTCATCGCCAAGGACCCGGCGCTGGCCGCGACGCTGAAAGGCGTCCACTACTGGCTCAACATGGCGATGGCCGCACTGGTCGCCCTGCACGTGCTGGCAGCACTGAAGCATGCCGTCGTCGACCGCGACGGCACCCTGCGCCGCATGCTGCCCGGCCGTTCAACCTGAGGAGACACCATGAAACTTCGCGCCACCCTTGCCGCCGTATTTGCCGTGACCACGCTGGCGGCTGTCGCCGCTCCCCTGAAAACCGACGTCGCACGCAGCAGCGTCTCGGCCGTATTCAAGCAGATGGATGCGGCGGTCGAGTCGAAATTCACCCGTTTCAATGCGCAGATCGACTATGATGCCGCGCACCCGGACAAGGCGAGCGCGCGGGTCGACATCGATACCGCCAGCCTCGACATCGGCTCGCCCGAGTACAACAAGGAAATCGCCAAGAAGGAGTGGTTCAATTCGGCCCAGTTCCCGAAAGCCAGCTTCGTGTCGACGGCCATCAAGCCGGCCGCCGCGGGCAAGCTCAACGTCAGCGGCAAGCTGACCATCAAGGGCCGCACCCAGGACGTCAGTTTCCCGCTCAGCGTGAAACCGGAAGGCGGCAGGCAGGTCTTCGAAGGCCAGCTGCCGATCAAGCGCCTCGCCTTCAATATCGGCGAAGGCGAATGGAAGGACACCGGCATCGTCGCCGATGAAGTCGTCATCAAGTTCCGTGTAGCTGCGGCGCAGTAAACGTAGTATCCATTCAAACCAAGAGGAAAACACATGAAAATCAAGCACATCGCCCTGGCCCTGCTGGCCGCCGCCAGCACCACCGCTGCCTTTGCCGCCGACACCTACAAGGTCGACCCGACCCACACCTACCCGAGCTTCGAAGCCGACCACTTCGGCGGCCTGTCGGTCTGGCGCGGCAAGTTCAACAAGACTGAAGGCAACATCGTCTACGACAAGGCTGCCAAGACCGGCACCATCGACATCACCATCGACACCAACAGCATCGACTTCGGCAACGACGCGCTGAACGCGCACGCCAAGAAGGACGAACTGTTCGACACCACCAAGTTCCCGACCGCGACCTACAAGGGCAAGCTGGTGTTCAAGGGCGACGCCCCGGCCACCGTCGACGGCCAGCTGACGCTGCACGGCGTGACCAAGCCGGTCACCCTGACCGTCAACAAGTTCAAGTGCATGATCAACCCGATGACCAAGAAGGAAGTCTGCGGCGCCGACGCCTCGGGCAGCTTCAAGCGCAGCGATTTCGGCGTGAGCTACGGCGAAGCCTACGGCTTCAACATGGACGTCAAGCTGGCGATCCAGGTGGAAGCGGTCAAGCAGTAACCGTCCGCGTTACGCGCACAAAAAAGCCCCGGGGCCTTGCGGCCCCGGGGCTTTTTCGTAGGGTAGACGCGTGGACGGCGGAGCTGTCCACGCTATCTTATCAATCAGATGCCGTTGTGATTGGAATCACCCGGAATCGCGCGCTCGACCTTTTCCCAGGCGGCGCGGCTGGCCGACTTGGCTTGCGGCCAGGTCAGGCGCGAGTTGCCCTTGACGCGATCCCACTCGCCGGCGAAGTGCGGCTCGGCCGTGTCGTAGTCGGGGAAGCGGCGCGCGTTGTTGTAGCCCAGTGCATAGGCCGGCGCGTAGTCGTCATAGGTGTAGCCCGGGGTGTAGCCGGACGCGGTCTGGTAGTTGTTGCGCCAGTAAGCATCTTCCTCGGTCGGGTTGACCAGGTGGCCCGCACCCTTGCCCAGCAAGCCGCCGGCGACGCCGCCGATGGCTGCGCCTGCTGCCATGCCGATCGGGCCGCCCACTGCGCCCAGGGCCGCGCCGGCTGCAGCGCCGCCGCCGGTGCCGACGCCGCCGGCCAGGTTGTGCTCATGCAGCTCGTCGCCCGCTTTCGGGTTCACGACTTCGCCCGCGCCCTTGCCGGCCATGCTGCCGGCGATGCCGCCTGCAACCGCACCGGCCACGGCACCGATCGGGCCGCCTGCGGCGCCGATCGATGCACCTGCGATGGCGCCGGCACCGGCACCGGTACCCTGGGCCAGGTTGTGTTCATTCAGACGGTCGTCCGACTTCGGGTTCACGACTTCGCCCGCGCCGCGGCCGGCTGCGCCGCCGGCCAGGCCGCCGATTGCCGCACCCGCCGCCATGCCGATCGGGCCGCCGATCGCACCGGCAGCCGCACCGATGGCTGCGCCGCTGCCCGCACCGACGCCCTTGGCCAGGTGGTGCTCACCCAGGTCGTCGCCGGCTTTCGGGTTGATGACTTCACCGGCGCCCTTGCCGGCCAGGCCGCCGGCGATGCCGCCGATGGCTGCACCGGCCACGGTGCCGATCGGACCGGCAGCCGAGCCGATCGCTGCGCCGGTGGCAGCGCCTGCCAGTGCGCCGACGCCGGTGCCGATCACGTGCGAACCGCCGTTATCGGTGAACGAGCGCTGGATGTGCTCGACGTCGTCGTCCGAGCGCGGGGTCACGCCCATCAGGATGCCGCCCTGGTTGATGCCTTCTTCATAGTGCTTGACGCGTTCTTCCGGAATGCCGGCACCGATCAGCGCGCCGATCAGGCCACCAGTGATGCCGCCGGCGCCGGCGCCGGCCAGGGCTGCGGCCAGCGGACCGGCAACGACCAGGCCCGCGCCCGGGATCACCAGGCTGGTGCCGATTGCGGCCACGCCGGCCAGCACGGCGCCGATGGTGCCGCCGATACCGGCACCGGCAGCGGCGCCTTCGGCGGCCTTGCTGCCCAGTTCGGTTTCGGTATCGCCGAAGTGGGTTTCACGGGTGCTATCGGACATCATCAGGTTGACGTCATCCTTGCCGTAGCCGCGGGAAGACAGCGAGCTATAGGCACGTTCTGCGCTGGCACGGTCCGGGAACAGGCCGGTCACCATACGGTTTTGCTTGGTCTGATCGTTGCTGTCGAAGATGCTCATGATGAAGTCCTTTCAAAGGTTGCGGTATGAGTCCGCTGCATGTTGTATTGGGCACTGCTAGTGAGGGCAAGATATGCCTGCACAGCAGTAGCGCTCTGTTCGTTCACGCACTCTATTTAAATATTCGACATGCAACCAAACCAGGCTCTTGATAAAGCCTTCTAAGAACGCACATCCGGTTTGCGCGTCTAACGTTCGTTGCCGCACCGACCTCGTGGTGTTCCCATCATTAGACTTTGCTCATGGCCTCGGTAATCAATTGGCCTGAAGTATATTTTCCACTTTGAGGAGGAATCGTCATGTTGTTCATTATCTGGATCGTCGTGGGTGGTATTCTCGGCTGGCTCGCCAGCATGGTCATGAAAACGGACGCTGAACAAGGCATGATTCTTAATGTCGTGGTCGGTATCGTCGGCGCCTTCCTGGGTGGCTGGCTGCTTTCGCCGCTGTTCGGCTCGGGCACCATCAATTCCGATGACTTCAGCGTGTCGTCGCTGCTGGTTTCGTTCCTGGGCGCAGTCATCCTGCTGGCCATCGTGAACCTGCTGCGTCGCGGCCGCGTTCGCTAATCATATGCAGCACCCCTGAAAACCAACGCTCACCCGGCGTTGGTTTTTTTACGTCTACACCAAGAATATTTATGCGCGTCAAGAGACCCATCGTATCCCTGATTTCCATCGTGGCCACCGTCGTCGTCGGCCTTCTCGTGCTGAACTTCATGCCGAGCGAAAAGAAGATCGATACCCAGCTGACGCGCCAGTACGACACCAACGATCCCCAGTTCCGGCGCTCGCTCGGCGTGCTGCTGGGACCGCCCATCATCGAGGGCAACAAGGCCGAAGTCCTGCTCAACGGCGACCAGATCTTCCCCGCCATGCTGAAGGCGATCCGCGAAGCCCAGCACTCGATCAATTTCGAAACCTATATCTACTGGTCCGGCAGCATCGGCAAGGAATTCACCGACGCCCTGGCCGAGCGCGCGCGCGCCGGCGTGAAAGTGCACGTGCTGCTCGACTGGATCGGCAGCATCAAGATCGACGAGGCCTCGATGGAAGAAATGCGCAAGGCCGGTGTGGAACTGCACCGCTACCACAAGCCGGTCTGGTGGAAGCTGACGCGCCTGAACAACCGCACCCACCGCAAGCTCCTGATCACCGACGGCCGCGTCGGCTTCACGGGCGGCGTCGGCATCGCCGATAAATGGCGCGGCCAGGGCCAGGACGAAGATCACTGGCGCGACAGCCATTTCCGCGTTGAAGGCCCGGTGGTCGGCCAAATGCAGGCCGTGTTCGGCGACAACTGGACCAAGGCCACCGGCGTCGTGCTCGACGGCCCGGATTACTACCCGGCGCTGCCGCCCCAGGGCTCGATGGCGGCCCAGATGTTTTCCAGCTCGCCCACCGGCGGCAGCGAAAGCATGCACCTGATGTACCTGATGGCGATCACCGCCGCGCGCCACACGATCCACCTGTCGAACGCCTATTTCGTGCCGGACGACCTGACCGTGCAGGCGCTGGTCGCGGCCGCCAGGCGCGGGGTCGAGGTGCGCATCATCACGCCCGGAAAAATCATCGATTCCGACGTCGTGCGCGCCGCCTCGCGCGAGCGCTGGGGCGACTTGCTGAAGGCCGGCATCAAGATTGCCGAGTACCAGCCGACCATGTATCACGTGAAATCGCTGACCGTCGATTCGCTGCTGGTGTCGGTCGGCTCGACCAACTTCGACAACCGTTCGTTCAGCCTGAACGACGAGGCCAACCTGAACGTGCTCGACGCCGACTTCGCCAAGCAGCAGGAAGTCGTGTTCGACGACGACTGGAAGCGCGCGCGTCCGGTCACGCTGCAGCAATGGGAGAACCGTCCGTGGACCGACAAGCTGTCCGGCGAAATCGCCGCACTGATCGGCGCGCAGCTGTAGGGTGGACACCCCGCGCCCACGCAGAAGCGTGGACGCGGGATGCCCACCCTACGAAGCTAGGGGTCAGAGCCCGGTGTTGATCTTAGGGGCTCTGACCCCGGTGTCCAGCCCGCAGCCCGGTGTTCAGCCCACAGCCCGGTATCCAGCCACGGTGTTCCTGCCAAGTGTTCAGCCAAGGTAGCCCCATAAAATTCACAGAAAGTAACGGTTGACGTTCGTCCACCCCATTATGGATACTGTGGCGGCTCTTTCCGAGCCAAAAGATCACATCCCATAAGACACGGACGCCATGAAAAAATCGCTTCTTTCGCTCGCCATCCTCACCAGCTTCGCCGCACAAGCGGACGAAGGCATGTGGATGCCGCAGCAGCTGCCACAAGTAGCCAAGCAACTCAAAGCCGCCGGCCTGAAACTCGACCCGGCAAGCCTGACCAAACTGATCGAATTCCCGATGGGCGCGGTGGTGAGCCTGGGCGGCTGCTCGGCGTCCTTCGTCTCGCCGCAAGGCCTGGTCATCACCAACCACCACTGCGTGTACAACAGCGTCGCTGTCAACTCGACGCCGCAGCGTGACCTGCTGGCCAATGGCTTCCTGGCAAAGACCCTGGCCGAAGAACTGCCGGCCGCGCCGGGCAGCCGCATCTTCGTGACCGAGGCGGTCGAGAACGTCAGCAACCGCATCGTCACCGCGGACGTCGCGAAATTGACCGGCAAGGCCCGCGTGGAAGCGATGGAAAAGAACCAGAAGGCGCTGGTGGCCGAGTGCGAGAAGGACGCCGGCTACCGCTGCACCGTGGCCAGCTTCTACGGCGGCCTCGAGTTCTACCGCATCAAGCAGCTGGAAATCCGCGACGTGCGCCTGGTGCACGCGCCGCCGTCGGGCGTCGGCAAATTCGGCGGCGACACCGACAACTGGATGTGGCCGCGCCACACAGGCGACTACGGCTTCTATCGCGCCTACGTCAGCCGCGACGGCAAGGCCGCCGACTTCTCGAAGGACAACGTCCCCTACCAGCCGAAGCACGTGCTGAAGATCGCCAAGGAAGGCGTCAAGGAAGGCGATTTCATCATGGCGCTGGGCTACCCGGGCCGCACCAACCGCCACCGCCTGCCGTCGGAAGTGGCGTTCACTTTCGACTGGAACTACCCGGCCTTCGTGAAGGCCTCGGGCGAGACCCTGGCCGTGATCGACCGCGAAACCAAGAACGACGCCGCGGCCCGGCTGAAGTACGCGGGCCAGATCGCCAGCGTCAACAATTACTATAAAAACCGCAAGGGCATGATCGCCAGCTACGAAGGCAGCGACATCCTGGCGCGCAAGACGGCCGAACACAATGCGCTGAAAGCCTGGGTCAATGGCAACGCCGCGCGCAAGGCCGAATTCGGCGCCGACATCGACGCCGTCGAAAAGCTGATCGCCGCACGCGACGCCGCCACCAAGCGCGACTTCTTCCTGAGCTACTCGACTCCGCGCTTCCTGAACTCGGCACGCACGCTGTACCGCCTGGCCAACGAGCGCACCAAGCCGGACGTCGAGCGCAAGTCGGGCTACCAGGAGCGCGACCTGCCGCGCCTGAACGCCGCCGTCACCGGCCAGGACCGCACCTACGTCGAAGCCGTCGACAAGGCGCTGGTCCTGAACTTCCTCAAACAATACAACGCCCAGCCGGCAAGCGAGCACAACGTCGCCTTCGACAATGCGCTCGGCATCAAGCCGGGCATGGATGAGGCTGCACTAAAAGCCGCGCTGGACAAGATCTACGCCGGTTCCCAGCTGCAGAACAAGGACGTCCGCACTGCGTGGCTGACCAAGTCGCCGGCTGAGTTCCAGGCCAGCAACGACGCCTTCATCAAGGCCGCTGTCGCCCTTTACGACGCCGACCGCAAGGAAGAAGCGCAAGAGGAAGAACTCGGCGGTAATATCCAGAAAGCCTATGCAAACTACATGAAGGCAAAAATTGCCTATATGAACAGCAAAGGCCAGGCCGTCTATCCGGACGCCAACTCGACCCTGCGCGTCACCTTCGGCAACATCAAGGGCCGCGACTACGGCGCTGACGGCACCGGTTCCTGGACCGCGTTCACCACCGTAAAAGGCGTGGTCGCCAAGCACACCGGCGAAGGCGAGTTCAACGCCCCGGAAAAGCAGCTGGCGGCGATCCGCGCCAAGGACTTCGGCCGCTACGCCGATCCCAAGCTGAAGACCGTGCCGGTCGACTACCTGGCAACGCTGGACATCACCGGCGGCAACTCGGGTTCGGCGGCGCTGAATGCGCGCGGCGAACTGATTGGCCTGGCCTTCGACGGCACCCTGGATTCGATCATTTCCGACTGGGATTTCAACAAGGCGGCCACGCGCGATATCCAGGTCGATATCCGCTATATCCTGTGGAACATGGAGAAGGTCGACCATGCCGATAACCTGCTGAAGGAGATGCACGCGCTGTAATTGAACGCTTTCGTTGTATGATCGAAAAAGCCACGTTCCGCAAGGACGTGGCTTTTTTAGTGCAGGTTTTACGATCAGGGCGTATATGGCGAATGCAGGACCGTTTTTAACTTACTGGCAGTCTGGCTACGAAGGTGCCGACCATATCAACCATGACGGCTTGCGGCTGGACATGAACAGTGCCAACGGCCACCAGCAGCGCGCCCTGGAAGATTACCGGCTCCTGAAACAGTTCGGCATCCGTACGGTCCGCGAATCGATCGGCTGGCGCCTGGTCGAACAGGATGGCCGCTTCGATTTTTCCATCATCGAAGCCCGGGTGCATGCGGCGAAGGAACTGGGCCTCCAGATCTGCTGGACCCTGCTGCACTACGGCTGGCCCGAAGACCTGGACGTCTACGGCGATCAATTCGTGCCGCGCTTCGTACGCTATTGCCGCGCGGTAGCCGAGTTCCTGCAGCCCTTCGGCGGTCCCGCCCCGGTGTTTTCGCCGGTGAACGAAATTTCGTTCACCAGCTGGGGCATGTCGGTGGGCATGTTCCGCCACTCGAACATGGCATACGAGCACGCCAGGCGCGACGCCAAGCGGCAATTGGTGAAGGCGGCCATCGCCGGCTGCGACGCCATCTGGGACATCATCCCGGGCGCCCGCATGCTGCATTGCGATCCGCTGGTGCACATCATCGCCCACGACAACGATCCCGCCTCCCACCTGCACGCCGAGGCCATGCGCGAAGCGCAGTTCGAAGCCTTCGACATGCTGGCCGGCCGCCGCGATCCGGAACTCGGCGGCGCGCCACGCTATCTGGATTTGATGGGCGTGAATTACTACGATACGAATCAGTGGGAAGCCGCCACCGGCCACCGGCTGTGGTGGCATCTCGACGATGCGCGCCGCAAGCCGCTGTACCAGATGCTGGTGGAAGTGCATGAACGGTATGGCCGTCCCCTGCTGCTTGCGGAAACCGGCCATGTCGGCAGTGGCCGCGGCATCTGGATACGCGAAGTCGCCGAACAGGCCATGATGGCGCGCCACCGCGGCGCCGACATTGCCGGGATTTGCCTGTACCCGGGCATCGACCGGCCGGACTGGGCAAACCCTAATTACTGGCATCACAGCGGCATCTGGGACGTGGTGGCGCAAGCGGACGATCCCCAGGCGCGCGTCCTGGCGCCGGCCTATGCGCAGGGATTACGGCAGGCGCAAGCGCTGACCGAACGCTTTTCGGATGCAGCGGCGATGCCGACCATCGTGGTGTTGTCCCACCTCCGCTGGCACGGCGCGAACACGCGTCCGCGCCAGATACTCGGCAATATCGCCCGCCATTACAACATCGTCTATATCGAGGAACCGGTTGCCGGCGCCGCCATCGACTACACGGAGATCAGCCATCCGGCACCGCGGGTCAGCGTCTACCGGCACCATACGTCCGGTACCGGCGAACTCTCGTGGGCCCTGGCCCAGCCCTTCATGCTCGACCTGGCCAAGCGGCACGCGCAACCCATCGTCTGGCTGACCACGCCGATGGCGCTGCCGCTGGCGAAAGCGCTGGACCCGAGCCTGGTCGTGTACGACGCCATGACCGATCCCGCCGCGTCGGGCAATACCGCGCAGCATTGGCCGGAGCGCGAAGCGGCCGTGCTGGCCGCCGCCGACCTGGTGTTCACCGGCAGTCCAAGCCTGCGCGACACCAAGGCCAGGTACCATCGGCACGTCCATTATTTCGCCAACAGCGTCGACACCGTCCATTTCGAGCCGGCGCTGGACCGCAGCAACGGCCACCCCTTGCAGGCGGCGATCGGCGGCCCGCGCCTGGGCTTCTACGGCACGCTCGACGAGCATATCGACGGCGACCTGATTGCCGCCGTCGCGGATGCGCATCCGGAATGGCAGATCGTGCTGGTCGGTCCCATCGTGCACCGCACCGAAGCCAGCCTGCCGCAACGCGCCAACATCCATTATCCGGGAGCGCACACCTACCAGGCCTGGCCGCAGTTCCTGGTCGGATGGGATGTCTGCCTGATGCCCTACCTGACGGATGCCTCGCAACCGCCGGCCAATCCGGCCAATGTGCTGGAATACATGGCGGCAGAACGGCCCGTGGTCAGCACGGCGATCCGCGACATGGGGGCGCTGTACGGCGACGTCGTCGCGGTGGCGCGCGATGAACAGGCATTCATCGCCGCCTGCGAGGCTGCGCTCGCATCAACGCAGGCGGAGCGCGACGCCCTGGCGCACAAGATGCGCGCGCTTGTCAGGCAAACCTCATGGGTTGCCATGACCGACGAGATGCATGCCCTGATCGCCTTGACACAACAGCGCTCGTCCGTGGCCGGCATGGCTGCGTAGGGCCGCCGGTGCCGTGACCGCGCATGCGGACACGGGCCGGTGCGGAACTTCTCGTATACTGAATGTGGCACCTCACTACGTACAGTCGATTCCCTATGTCCGAACCCTCCCTGCCGAACCACCAGGCAACGCCGTTACCCGAAGCCGTTGCAGGCGGCGTGACCGACGCCGGCGCCGAGGCATGCTTCGACCGCATCACGCGGCTCGCGGCCCAGGGACTCGGCATGCCGACCGCCCTGTTTGCGCTGGTGGAAGGTGACGGACACCGGCTGCAGTCCCGTTTCGCCGCCACGCCGCTGGCGGCCCTGCCGCCCGCAGGCGTTGTTGCCGATGCCGTCGGCCCGGATGGCGTCACGGTGGTGGCGCCCGCGGCACTGGACGGCCTTGGGCTGGGGTTCTGTGCGGGGGTGCCGGTGCGTGGCCCGGATGGCAAGCGGGCCGGCACCTTGTGCGTGCTCGACGCCGGGCCGCGCGCGTTCGACGACAGCGGGCGCGCCATGCTGGCGGACTTCGCCGTCTTGCTGGAGCGCGAACTGGCCGCCGCCGCGCTGCGCCGGCAGGCCGCCAGGCAGCAGGACAAGGAGACCGCGGCACGTGCCTTGTTCGACCACCTGCCCGAAGGCGTGATGATGCTGGATGAGAGCGGCGTGATCCTGGCCTGCAACGCGGTCGCCGAAGCCATGTACGCGGCGACGAAGAATGGCCTGATCGGCCGCAACTCGAACGACTTCGTGGGCGAGGATCCGGCCAGGTTGCGCGAATCGCTGAAGGCAGGAAAGACCGACCAGTTGCAGGCGATCGCGCGCCGCGTCGACGGCAGCGTATTTCCGGCCGAGTTTTCGATCAAGCTGCTGCAAACATCCGGCACCTACCGCTATGCCCTGGCCGTGCGCGATATTTCGGCGCGCAGGGCCGAAGAACGGAAGGCCCAAGCCGCCGAAGCGCGCGGCCGCAAGTATTTCGTGACGGCCACGCATGAATTGCGCACCCCCATGGCCAGCGTGCTCGGCTTTTCGGAACTGCTTCTCAAGCACGACTTCGCGCGGGACGAACGCATCGAGATCATCAGCGTCATTCATCGCCAGGCGACCCGCCTGGTGAAGTTGATCAACGAGATGCTCGACCTGGCCCGTATCGACAGCGGCAGCAAGGAAGAATTCGATCTGCGCCCGCAGGACGCTGCCGCGATGCTCGAACAAACCCTGAGCGGCCTGGACGGCCTGCACGTGTCCAGCCGTATCCACACGGCGGTCGCACCCGCCCTGCCGCAGGTGCGCGCCGACAGTCTAAAACTGCAGCAGGCACTGACCAATATCCTCAGCAATGCCATCAAATACTCGGCAGCGGACAGCGCCATCCAGGTCGATGTATTCGAGACCGACGCCGACGCCGGACCGATGGTCGGCTTTCGCGTGACCGACCGGGGCATCGGCATGACAGCCGAACAGCAAGCCCGGATCTTCGAGCCCTTCTATCGCGCCCACACCGACCAGGAAACGGCCGGCACGGGCCTGGGCATGACGATATTCAAGGAGATCGTCGACTTGCATGGCGGCGTGGTCAAGATCGACTCCAGTCCGGGCGCCGGTACCGCGGTCCTCCTCCTGCTGCCGGCCGTGGCCGCAGCGCATTGAGCGGCGCCGCCGCGCCCGCGTCAGGCGCGGTTACCCGTGCAGACTTGCCGGATCTGGGCCACCACCCGCTGCGCACGGGCCGACAGCGGCCACTCGGCCCGGTGAATCAGCCATAACTGATCGACGACGGATGCCTCGCCGGCGACGACGCGGATCGCTTCCTGGCGCGCGAACGCCAGCCGCGCATGACGCGGCAACACCGTAAAACCCAGGCCGCGCGCCACCGGCTCCAGGATCAGGCCGATCTGGTTGATGAAGCCATGGACCGGCAGCGCCCGCACGCCCGGATTGCCGGGAAACCAGCGGCTGAGCAGGCGCGTGGCCATCGCCTGGCCGTCGGGGTGGCCAATGAAGCCCAGGCGCGCTAAATCGTCCCAGCCGGCCACCTGCACGCCGGCCGGCACGATCAGCTCCAGCGGCTCTTCCAGGAAGGCTTCGAACGCCAGCCGCGGATCGTCGGGTTTCAGGGTCACCAGGCCGAGCTCGTAGCTGCTCTGCAGCACGGCGTCGCGCGCTTCCGGGTCAGGCGCGAAGCGGTGCCGGATCACCAGTCCCGGATGTGCCTGCTGCAGGTCGAGCAGGATCGGATATAGGGCCAGGCCGATGCTGCCCGGCGTGATCAGGCTGACTTCACCGGCCTCGGCCTCGGCATCGCTCAGGCGTGCATGCAGCTGGCGTTCGGCCCCCTCCAGCTGGGCGCAGTAGTCGAGCAGCGCCCGGCCCGCCGGCGTCAGCTCGATCTGGCGCGGACGCCGGATCAGCAGCTGGCCGAGCGCTTCCTCGAGGTGGGCGACGTGCTGGCTTACCGCGGCCTGGGTGAGCGAGAGACGTTCGGCCGCGCGCGTAAAACTGCCGGTGTCGACGAGCGCGCTGAAGCTGCGCAGCCATTGTGGATTCAGCATAAGCAGATTTTATGGAATCGATTAACTGGCATTAGTTTACATTATCTGTAGCGCGCTCTAGGCTATCAGGATCGAACACGCAGCCGGATTGCGCTTTTTGGCCCTCGCCAGCAAGCCCGGCATAATCCTTTTATACTGACCGGCCCGCCGCGGCGCAGACCGCGGCTCGACCTGTGATCCTCAATACGAAAGCGCAATTACCTTCCATGTCAGCCCTGTTTACCCCCTTCAAGCTCAAAGACGTCACCCTCCGCAACCGTATCGCCGTCCCGCCGATGTGCCAGTACTCGGCCAACGACGGCTTCGTCAACGAATGGCACCAGGTCCACTACGCCGGCATCGCCCGCGGCGGCGCCGGCCTGGTGATCGTCGAAGCGACCGCCGTGTCGCCGGAAGGCCGCATCACCCCGGGTTGCGCCGGCCTGTGGAACGACGCCCAAGTCGAAGGCATGGCCAACATCGCCACCCGTATCAAGGCCGCCGGCGCCGTTCCCGGCATCCAGATCGGCCACGCCGGCCGCAAGGCCAGCGCCAACCGTCCGTGGGAAGGCGACGACCACATCCCGTCGGAAGACGCGTACGGCTGGGACACCATCGCCCCGTCGGCGATCGCCTATGGCCACGGCCTGCCGAAAGTCCCGAAAGAGATGACGCTGGACGACATCGCCCGCGTCAAAGCCGACTTCGTGGCCGCCGCCAAGCGCGCCCTGGACGCCGGTTTCGAATGGCTGGAACTGCACTTCGCCCACGGCTACCTGGGCCAGAGCTTCTTCTCGAAGCACTCGAACAAGCGCACCGACCAGTACGGCGGCGACTTCGCCGGCCGCAGCCGTTTCCTGCTCGAGACCCTGGAAGCCGTGCGTGAAGTATGGCCGCAGAACCTGCCGCTGACCGCCCGTTTCGGCGTCCTCGAATACGACGGCAATGACGAAGAAACCCTGGCCGAATCGATCGAACTGGTGCGCCAGATGCGCGAGCGCGGCCTGGACATGCTGAGCGTCAGCGTCGGCTTCACCATCGCCGAGACCAACATCCCGTGGGGCCCGGCCTTCCTCGGCGACATCGCCAAGCGCGTGCGCAACGAAGCCGGCCTGCCGGTCGCATCGGCATGGGGCTTCGACGGCCCGCAGCTGGCGGAAGACGCGGTCAAGGGCGAGCAGCTGGACCTGGTGATGGTCGGCCGCGCCCACCTGGCCGATCCGCACTACCCGCTGCAGGCCGCCAAGGAACTGGGCGTCGAGAAGCCGACCTGGGTCCTGCCGGCGCCGTACGCGCACTGGCTGGAACGCTACCGCATGGCGCGCTGATCGCGGCGATCGTCTAAGGGATGACAGCGCGGCCGTTCACCAGCGGCTCGCCGCGGTCGCCCGGCCTGAACGGCACCGCCAGCGGGTCCATCGGCTCGATGTTGCCGGCGCCGTCGAAGGTCATCCGTGCCAGCGCCGTCTGGCGCTGGTAGCCGCCGCCCTGCGGCAGCGCGTGGCGGTGGTAGGCCACGTACCAGCGGTCGGTGCCCGGCACATTCACCACGCTGTGGTGGGCAGTGCCGACCGCGGCGCCGTGCTTCTGCAGCACGATGAAGTTATGTTCGGGCGAACGCACCGGCCCCAGCGGCGAATCGGCCACACCCCAGCCGACCCGGTAATCCGGGCTCCTGGCATCGTCGATCGACCACATGAAGTAGTACTTTCCCCCACGCTTGAACACCACGATCCCCTCGCGGAACTGGTTCAAAGGGATGCCGGCCGGCGGCCCGTCCAGCGTCACCATGTCGGGCTTCAGCTTGACCACATTCGCGATTTTGCCGTTGCCGTAATAAAGGTAGGCCTGGCCATCGTCGTCGATGAACGGATACGGATCGATGGTATTGGTCTGCACCCCGCTGCCCTTCTCGATCAACGGCACGCCGAGCGCATCCTTGAACGGGCCGAGCGGGCTGTTTGCCGTCGCCACGCCGATGCGCTGGCCCGCGCAAAAGTAGAAATAGTATTGTCCGTTGCGCGCGATCGCATCCGGCGCCCAGGCTTCGACCTTGGCCCACTTCAGGTCGTGCGCCACGTCCAGCACCATCCTCTCCTTCTTCCAGTCGACCAGGTTCCTGGAACTCCACACCGAAAAGTCGGTGGTCTGCCAGTTCGGCTTGTCCGAGGTCGGGTACACATAATAGGTGTCGCCGAATACGCGGATCGACGGATCGGCCGTGAAGCCGTCCAGGATCGGCGGCGGCACCGGCTGCGGCGTGACCGGTTTACCGTCCGCCTGCGACGTCTCCAGATTCTTCGCCAGCCAGGGCGGCACCCACAGGATGGTGCCATGGCGCTGGCCCCGCACCACTTTTACTTCGGAAGAGACGTCGGTCCAGGTGCGCCAGTCGGCGGTCTCGTAGACGCCGTAGCGGCCGGCCGAGTAGAAATCGACGAACAGGCGGGTGGTGTCGCCCTGGCGCAGCAGCGTCGGTCCTTCGGCGCGCTGGCCCTGCACCAGCGGCTGCGGCATCAAGGTGTACGGTCCCAGCACATTGTCGGCCACGGCATAGCGCAGCGCGCCCCAGATCTTCTGCTGCTGCCGGTCGCCCTCCTTGAACACGGCGATCCATTGCTTGCCGACCTTGTTCAGGGTGGTGTCGATGTGGTCGAAGCCGGGGTCGAGCAGCAGCTGCGGCTTGCTGAAGCTCTGGAAATCGCGGGTGGTGACGTAATAGGTGCGGTGGTTCATCCGCTCGCTCGACGCCGTCTGCGGGAAGCGGCCCTCGATGTCGGACGACCACGTGATCACGTACTGGCCACCGGCGTCGTCGTACACGGTTTCCGGCGCCCAGGCGGTCCGGGTGCCCGGCACGTCCTCGAACAGCGGCAGGTATGCTTGTTCGGACCAGTTGACCAGGTCGGTGGACGAGGCGTAGCCGATGCCCTTGTCCTTCCAGCCGGTGGTCCAGACCAGGCGGAAGATGCCGTCCGGGCCGCGCAGCAGGTGCGGGTCGCGCATCAAGCCGCTGCCGACGCCGGGTTTCAGGAAGATGCGGTCGAGGTCACGCCAGGTCTTGCCGTCGTCGCTGACGGCCAGGTGCAGGCCGTCGCCGCTGCCGCGGAAGGAAGTCATCAGCCAGGCGTCGGCCTGCCACTTGGGGCGGGCCGCCGGCGGCTTGGCCGTGGCCGAGGCGTTGGGTGGAATCGGCTGGGCGCAGGCCGCGCCGGACAGGCACAGCACGGCGAGCGCCGCCAGGAACTGCAACAAGCTGGGCATGCTTCCTCCATGTGGATGGCGGAAGCATTATAGAAGCGGGACATCGGGCTGCGGGACCGCAAGGGCGATCGCTCAGCCGGTTGATCAATGCGTCAGCTCGCCCTGGGACGCGGCGCTGCGGTTCATGCGGCTGTGGCGGATGCCGTAGCCGAAATAGGTCAGGATCGCGACCGTCATCCAGATGCCGAACACGGTATAGGTCACGCCCGACAGGCCGTGCACCAGGTACAGGCAGGCTGCAATGGAAAGGCCCGGCACCAGGTAAGGGCCGAAAGGCACGCGGAACCCCTTGCGCCCCGTTTCGCCCTGCTTGTGGCGGATCACCGGCACCGCGATCGACACCACCATGAAGGCCACCAGCGTGCCCATGCTCACCATGTCCCACAGGAAGGTGGCGTCGACCAGGCCGGCGACGACGCCGACGATCACGCAGACGATCAGCGTGTTCGACACCGGCGACTGGGTACGCGGGTTGACGGTCTGGAAGGTCTTCGGAATCAGGCCGTCCTTGGCGATCGCGTACAGGATGCGCGTCTGGCCGTAGATCGTCACCAGGGTCACCGAGAACACCGAGATCACGGCGCCGCCCGACAGCACCAGCGCCGGCCAGGCTTTACCGGTCACGTTCTGCAGGATCACGGCGAGGCCCGCTTCCTGGCCGGCGAACAGGTGGGCCGGCTGGGCGCCCATCGCGGCCACCGCCACCAGCATGTAGAACACGGTGACCAGGATCAGTGCCGCCAGGATGCCGAGCGGGACGTCGCGCGTCGGGTTGCGGGTTTCCTCGCCGGCCGTGGCGATGGTGTCGATGCCGATGAAGGAAAAGAACACGGTCCCCGCCGCCGCCGTCACGCCGGCCATGCCGCCCGGACCGTGGTCGCCGGCACTGGCATAGAATGGGTGGAAGTTGTTGATGTCGAAACCGGTCAGGGCGATCGCCGAGAAGAACACCAGGATCGCCAGCTTGATCACGACCATGATCGCGTTCGTGGTTGCCGATTCCTTGGTACCGCGCACGAGCAAGGTGCAGCACAGCACCACCAGCAGGATCGGCGGCAGGTTGAAGTGGCCGGCGTGGAATTCGATGCCGTTCTTGCCGGAGACGATCATCGGCGAACGCAGCGTGTCCGGAATATCCCAGCCGATCGCATTGTGCAGGAAATTGTTCAGGTAGTCGGACCAGCCGATGGCGGTCGCGCTGGCCGCCAGCCCGTACTCGAGCAACAGGCAGGCCGCCACCACGAAGGCGGCGAACTCGCCGACCGTGGCGTAGGCGAACGAGTAGGACGAGCCGGAGGCCGGCACGCGGTTGGCCAGTTCGGCGTAGCACAGCGCGGTCAGGCCGGCCGTGATCGCCGCAAACAGGAACGACAGGATGACCGCCGGGCCGGCTTTCGGCACCGCCTCGACCATCGTGAAGAAAATACCGGTGCCGATGGTGGCGCCGACGCCGATCATGGTCAGCGGGAACAGGCCCAGGCTACGGCCGAGACCGCCACCATGGCCAGGGGCGCCGTCGGCCACCCGTTCGGCTGATTTGGTTCGTAACAGCTTCTGGGCCAATGTCTGCTTCACGGCGTGTCCTCTGGTCGCACTAATATATCTAGACAAGTTGACGTGCACGTCAACGCAAAGTCGCGATTATATGGCTATCTGCGATGCAAGAAAAAAATAGTTTCGGCAAATGTGCATTTGCCGATGCCAACCATGCGGGGGGATGTCGATGAGGACCTGAGATGTACTTGCGCGGGTGCCGGTGGCGCGCCCGCATCGCGAAGTGTTCGGGCCTGAGCCGCTGGATAATCTGCTGGATCAAGCGATCGTCGAATGCGTAGGCGGCGGAGCCGTCCACCCTACCCTGGACGCATCCATGCCGTAGGGTGGACGGGTTTCCCGTCCACGCGTTGAACCGGCTTCAATTCACGATCTGCACCAGCTTCCCGTTCACCGAGCGCTGCGCCGGATTCCCGTACACCCGAATGCCGCCCGAGCCGCCGTTCTGCGCCACCAGCGACTGCTTCACGTTGGCGGTCAAGCCACCGGACCCGGTCGAAGTCAGGTCGGCCTGCTCGCTGACCAGGTCCACCAGGTCGAGGTGCCCCGACCCGGTCGAACGCGCCGTCAGCGAGCGCACACTGCCACCGGCGCGCAGCTGGCCCGAACCGGTCAGCGTGGCAGTCGCATGGTCGCCGCGCACCTCGCCCACGCTAATGCGCCCGGAACCGTTCATCGACAGATTGGCGCCGGCGCTCTGCAGCGTCGAGGCGTCGACGCTGCCGGAACCGCTGCCGGTCACGTCCAGGTTGGCCACGCGGCCGGTCAGCAGGGTCGAGCCCGAGCCGGACTGCACCACCCGCAGGGAACCGCCATTCAAGCCCTGCACCGACAGCTGGCCGGAACCGCTGTGGCGCACTTCGCCCAGGCGCGGCACGGTATAGGTGACCCGCACCGGGTTGCTGCTGCGGTAGCCGCGCGTCATCTCCACCACCAGCGTATCGCCGCGCACGTCGGTGCGCACCAGCGGCAGCAGATTGCCGTCGGCTTGCACCACCAGCGAGGTGGCCGGACCGACGCGCACGTCCACCAGCACCGAGCCGTTCGCTTCCAGGCCGGAGACGGTGCCGACGGTGCGCTGGTCGCGCGCGAGGACGCCGTCGCCCTGCACGCTATCGCTGGAAAACGGCGTGCGGACCGAGACATCGCCATCCGGACCGTTGGCGACGATGATGGCGCAGCCGCCGAGGGCGGCCGCAAACGAGGTGGCAAGGGCGAGGGCAAGCACGGTGCGCATGGTGGTAGACCTTTCTTGTTGTGATGCATGCACTCTAACAAGCGGGTCCCAGCCCATCCGCGCCCATGCGACGGACTGCCGAAAACGCGGGGCGAACCGCGATTAACGCTGGCCGAGCCGCGTATCGCCGAACAGGTTCTTGAACTCGTGCGGCTGCGAGCGCCAGTACTGCGGCGGCGCCGCCACCGATGCGCCCAGTTCGGCCGCCGCATGCCACGGCCAGCGCGGGTCGTACAGCATCGCACGCGCCAGCGCCACCATGTCGGCCTGGCCGGTCTGGATGATGGTCTCGGCCTGCTTGGCTTCGGTGATCAGGCCCACGCCGACGGTCGGCATGGCGGTGGCCTGCTTGATGCGTGCCGCGAATTCGATCTGGTAGCCGGGACCGACCGGGATCTTCTGCTGCGGCGACAGTCCCGCGCTCGACACGTGGATGAACTGGCAGCCCAGCTTTTCCAGTGCCTCGGCCAGCACGACGCTTTGCTCCACGTCCCAGCCGCCTTCGACCCAGTCGCTGGCCGAGATGCGCATGCCGACCACCATCTCGGGCGACACCGCCGCGCGGATCGCTTCGAACACCTCGAGCGGGAAACGGATGCGGTTCTCGAGCGCGCCGCCGTATTCGTCGGTGCGCCGGTTCGACAGCGGCGACAGGAACTGGTGCAGCAGGTAGCCGTGGGCGCCGTGGATCTCGATCGCGTCCAGGCCGAGCGCATCGGCGCGGCGTGCCGCGGCGGCAAAGTTGTCCTTGATGCGCTGCAGGCCGGCGGCGTCGAGCGCCTCGGGCACGGTTTCGCCGTCGGCGTGCGGGACGGCGGAGGGGGCCAGGGTCTGCCAGCCGTTGGCGTGATCCGCCGGGATGTTGGCGCCGCCCAGCCACGGCACTTCGCTGGATGCCTTGCGGCCGGCATGGCTCAGCTGGATCCCGACCTTGATCGGCGAATGCTTGCGGATCGCGTTGACGATCGGCTCCAGCGCGGCGGCGTGCTCGTCGGACCACAGCCCGAGGTCGCCGTAGGTGATGCGCCCTTCCGGCGTGACCGCGGTCGCCTCCAGGATCATGACCGCGGCGCCGGACAGCGCCAGATGGCCGAGGTGGATCATGTGCCAGTCGGCCGGCAGGCCGTCTTCGGCGGAATATTGGCACATCGGCGCGATGGCGATGCGGTTGGCCAGTTCGAGCTGGCCGATCTTGATCGGGGAAAACAGTTTGCTCATGAGGAGACACTCCCGTGCATTCGAAAGGGATAGTCTAGCGCGCACGATTGAATCCTGCTTTTCGTGGGCGGTGAGCAAATGAAGCGCGAACGCGTGGACGGGAAACCCGTCCACCCTACCGGTGAAGCATACCGGGAAACCTGTCCACCCTACCGGTGACACACACGTAGGGTGGACGGCTTGCCGTCCACGCGTTCAAACAGTACGGCTCAGTCGACGCGAACCACCATGATCCCGGCGCGCAAACCTACACGCACGTCGGGATTCGGGAACACGACATACTCCTCGTCGTGCTGCACCGTGTACACGGTAGCGCCATCGGTGGCGATGACATCGCCCTTTTTCAGGGGCGTGAAATTCTCGGTCTCGCGCCCGAAGCTCATCCTGAAACCGTCGGACAGCTTGGTGATCGACTGCGCGGTGTCGAACACCAGCGGCGCCTTCCCTCCTGACTGGGGCACCCCGCGCAGCAATCCGGCCAGCGCATCGGCGGCTTCGCTGAACTGCGACAGGTCGTTCTGCCCCAGCGTGCCGATGCGCCCCAGCTCCACCGTGCTGGCGGCGCCGCCGTGCTGCTCGGCGCTCCAGTAACTATACGTACCGGCCGATGCCGGATTCATGATGACCGCCTCGATCCCGGCCAGGCCGAGCCAGGCAATCAGTTCGGTCCGCGCTTCTTCCGCGATCAGCTGCGGCACGATCGCGAACTTCGGGTAGCGCGAGCCGCGGATCGCGGTGTGCAGGTCGAGGTGCCAGCGGCGCGGTCCGGTGCCCTCGAAGAAGTCGCGGGTGGCGGCGATGATGGTGTCGGCGCGCCCGGCTTCGAAGGTCCCGGCCAGGTCGCCGCGCTGCAGGCGGAACATGCGATTCAGGTCGGCATCGATGAAACGCTTGCCGACCGCGATGGCGTCGACGCTGCCGACGCACAGCATCAGGTCCACCGCCAGCGCGTCCGGCGTGCGCGACAGGGCATCCAGCGCGTACGCGGCCATTTCGATCGGTCCGGTCTCGTCGCCGTGCACGCCGACCGACAGCAGCACGCTTGCGCGCGCTGCGTCGGATACCGCCGATTTCACGCTCAGGATGCCCTTGGCGGGCAGCCTGACCCTGAAACCGGCTTGTTCGAAGCGTGCCGCCACCTCGCCGAAATCGGCCCGGGCCAGCGCCCGGACCGCTTCCGGCAGCGTATTGAAAGACGCTGCGCTCATCGCTTACGCCGCCAGCCGTTCCGGGCTGCTGCCTTCCGACAGCGACCAGACGTCCAGCATCGCCTGTTCCAGGTCGGTCGGCTGTGCCTGGCCGCCCAGGCCCATCGCCCCGGTCAGCTCGTGCACCGCAGCCTCCATGTCGCCGCCCTGCTTGGCCCGCTCCAGCACCTGCAGCAGCATGCGCTGCTGGGTGCGGCGCAGGGCTTGCAGCGCATAGTTGCGCAGCTGTTCCTGCGACTTGCTGGTGGCCGGCAGCTTCAGGCCGCGCTCCAGCACATCGAGTCCGGCGGCGCTGCGCAGCAGCAGGCCGACGTGCAGGAACTCGGCCAGCGACAGGCCGTCCGGACGTTGCACCGAGACCGCGGCGAACAGGAAGGCGGCCAGCGCCTCCACCGTGTCGACCGCCTTCCAGGCTTGCGCAAACGAAGGCGGCAGGCCCGCATGGCTGTCGGCATCCAGCTTGGCCGGGACCAGCTGGCGCAGCTGTTCCGGGGTGGCGAACAGCTTGGACAGCTCGTCCATGCCGCCGGCGCCGGCCTGCTCCGCCGGCAGCGACAGCACGCCTTCGATCACGGTGCGCAGCATCACGCGGGTGCGGGCGTCGACCGCCTGCGAGACGTCGCGCGGCACGTTCAGGGCGTCGTTGTCGAGCGCCTCGAACACCGGCGCCAGGTGCAGCGCGGCCCAGGCCTGGCCCCAGGCCTTTACGACTTCCGTGTCGTCGATGCGGTGCTCGAGCGCCAGGTCGCGCAGCATCAGCGGACCGCAGCGGTTGACCGCTTCGTTGGCCAGCACGGTCGCCAGGATGGCGTTGGCCAGCGGGTGCGCCAGCGGGTCGCGGGTGGCGACCAGCTGTTTCGGGAAGTACGGGCGCAGGATGGTCTCGGCCCATGGCTGTTCCGTCAGCGGCAGGGCCGCCAGGGTGCGCTTGAAGCGGTTCTTGACGTTGGCGATCACCACCGCCAGTTCCGGCGTGGTGAGCCCCTGGCCGAGTGCCTTGCGGCGGGCCAGCTCGGTCTCGCTCGGCAGCTGTTCCAGCTCGCGCGAGACGGCACCCTCGGCTTCCAGGCTGGCGATCAGGGCCGCATAGCCGTCCACCACCGCGGCGCCGGCCTGGGCCTGGGCTTCGCGCACCAGCAGGTGGGTCTGCAGCGTGTTGTCGCGCAGGACCAGGTGCTCGATGTCACCGGTCATTTCGGTGAGGATGCGGTTGCGGTCCGCTTCCGGCAGCTGGCCGGCATTGACTTCGGTGTCGAGCCAGATCTTGACGTTGACTTCGTGGTCCGAGCAATCCACGCCGGCCGAGTTGTCGATCGCATCGGTGAAGATGCGGCCGCCGGCCAGGGCGAATTCGATGCGGCCGGCCTGGGTCGCGCCCAGGTTGCCGCCTTCGGCCACGACCTTCACGCGCAGCTCGTTGCCGCTGACGCGGATGTTGTCGTTGGCACGGTCCTTCACCTGCGCATGGGTCTCGCCCGACGACTTGATGTAGGTACCGATGCCGCCGTTGTAGAACAGGTCGACCGGCGCCAGCAGGATGCGGTGCATCAGCGCTTCCGGGCTCAAGCTGGTTTCCGCGATGTCGAGGGCCGCGCGCACCTGCGGCGACAGCTCGATGTGGCGGCTGCTCCTCGCGAACACGCCGCCGCCTTCCGAGATCAGGTCCTTGTTATAGTCTTCCCACGACGAGCGCGGCAGCGCGAACATGCGCTGGCGTTCGTTGAACGAGACGATGACGTCCGGATTCGGGTCGAGGAAGATGTGGCGGTGGTCGAAGGCCGCCAGCACTTTCAATTGGCGCGACAGCAGCACGCCGTTGCCGAATACGTCGCCCGACATGTCGCCCACGCCGACCATGGTCACCGGGGTGGTGTTCATGTCGTGGCCCATCTCGTAGAAGTGGCGCTTGACGGCTTCGAAGGCGCCCTTGGCCGTGATGCCCATCTTCTTGTGGTCGTAGCCGTTGGAGCCGCCCGAGGCAAAGGCGTCGCCCAGCCAGAAGCCGCGCGAGACGGCGATGCTGTTGGCGATGTCGGAGAAGGTCGCGGTGCCTTTATCCGCCGCCACCACCAGGTACGGATCGTCCTGGTCATAGCGCACGGTGTCGGCAGGCGGCACGATCTCGCCGCGCACGCGGTTGTCGGTCACTTCCAGCAGGCTGGCGATGAACAGGCGGTAGACGGCTTCGCCTTCCGCCGCCACCACGTCACGGGCGGCATCCTTCGGCATCTGCTTGCAGACGAAACCGCCCTTGGAACCGGCCGGCACGATGACCGCGTTCTTGACCATCTGCGCCTTCACCAGGCCCAGCACCTCGGTGCGGTAGTCTTCCATGCGGTCCGACCAGCGCAGGCCGCCGCGGGCGACCGGGCCGCCGCGCAGGTGCACGCCTTCGAAGCGGCGCGAGAACACGTAGATCTCGCGGAACGGACGCGGTTCCGGCACCAGCGCCAGGTTGCTGGTGTCGAACTTGAAGATGATTTTTTCGCCGTCATTCTGGAAGTAGTTGGTGCGCACCGTCGCCATGACGAGGTCGACCAGTGCCGCCATGATTTCCTCGGTATCGGCGTGGTTGACCGCGGCCAGGCCGGCTTTCAGCTCGGCCAGCTTGCCGGCCGCGGCGTCGCGTTCCTCGGCGCTCGCGGCCGGGTTGAAGCGCTGGGTAAAGCCGTCGACCAGCCCCTTGACCAGGCCGGCGCGCAGGCGCAGGGTTTCGGCCATGTAGCGGGTCGAGAACTTGCTGCCGGCCTGGCGCCAGTAGCTGATATAGGCACGGACCAGCTGCACTTCGCGCAGCGACAGGCCGCCTTCGATGGCCAGGCCGTTCAGGCGGCCGTCTTCGGCCGAATCGTTGAACAGGGCCGCGAACAGTTCCTCGGCGACCTCGGCGATGCCCGGCTGCGCCAGCTTGGCGGCGGATTCCGCATCGACGATCAGGCTGGTGACGAAGTGGCGCGTGCCGTCGTTGGTCGTGATGGCGAAGGCCTGCTCGCGGTCGATCGCGATGCCGGCGTTCTGCAGCGCCGGCAGGATGCGCGACAGCGAGGGCACGCTGCCGGTCGAGTACAGGCGGATCGACGCACCGCCGGCGGCCTGGCTCTCGATGCGTACCGACACGTGGTCCGGCTGGCCGTTGTTCAGCAGCGCGCACAGGTCGCGGAAGGCGACTTCCGGATCGGTCGAGGCGACGTAGTTGACCGGCAGCGTCGGCATGATCTTGCGCAGCGCGTTGCGGGTCGGGACGTCTTCGATGTCTTCGGTCAGCAGCGTGTAGCGGTCGTGCCAGCCGTCCAGCACCGACAGCAGCGGCTTCTGGATGTCGGTTTCGAGGTCGAGCGGATTGCGCGCGGCCTGGGCGATCAGGTAGACACGGGCCAGCGGGCCATCGGCCACCAGGGTCTGCGAGCGCACGTCGATCGCGCCCGAACTGTCCTTCAGCGCCTGCGCCAGGGCGGCCACCACGGCGGCGCTGTAGCGCTCGCGCGGCAGGTAGACCAGCACGTTCAGGTGGCGCGCATACACGTCGCGCCGCGCGAAGACTTTCGCACGCGGCTGCTTGTACAGCGAGACCACGGCGCTGCAGACCTGGGCCAGCCATTCCGGATCGGCTTCCAGCGCTTCGGTGCGCGGCAGCGATTCCAGGATCTCGATGAATTTCTCGGCGCGGAAGCCTTCCTGGCGCACGCCGGCGATGCGGAGCACCTTGGCCACGCGGCCGCGTGCGAACGGCAGGCGCGCCAGCGGGGTCGCCGTGGCGGCGCGGGTGAACAGGCCGACGAAGCAGTGCTCGCCGACGGTGTTGCCCTGGGTGTCGGTGGCGCGCACGCCGATGAAGTCGAGCGGCTGGTCGCGGTGCAGGGTGCCGGCCACGTCGGCCTTGACGATCGACAGCGTCTCTTCGCGGCGCGACAGGATCTCGAAATCGCCCGGGATGTTCTTCAGGCAGGTGCCGTACACCGGGTGCGCCGTATCCTGCAGCACGCCGATGCGGCTCGGGATGTCGCGTTCCAGCTCGCGCACACCCGGCTTGACGAAGTAATAGGCATAGCCGAAGGGCTCGAAGCCTTCGTTCTTGGCCCATTCCAGGAAGGCGGCGACTTCCTGGCCCGAGGGCGTGCCCTGGTCGCTCGCGGCGGCCACGGCGGTCATGCGGTCGCGCATGGCGACGGCGTCGCGGTGCACCACGGCGGCGTCGCGCGCCACCATCTGCAGGCGCTCGACCAGCGCGTTCAGCTCGTCCGCCGGCAGGTCTTCGGCCAGCAGGCACAGGACGTAGGATTCCAGCGGCGCGCCGGCTTCGCCGACGGTGGCGACGGCGCCGTTCGCATCGCGGCGCACCGGCAGCACGGCATTCATCACGCCCGAGGCGACCACGCGCTGGCGGCGCAGCGCCATCACGAAGGAATCGACCAGGTAGGGCATGTCCTCGTTCAGGATCAGCAGGGCGGTCGACATGCCGCAGCGCCCGTCGGTGTAGCGCATCCGGGCGATCTGGCAACCCGGCACGGTACGCTGCGCCACCTGGGTGAAACCATCCTGCAGGATGGCGGCCAGGCTGTCGGGGGCGACGCCGGCCAGGTCCTCGTCGTCGAGGGCGCCGAGCCAGGCGCTGATCAGCGCGCCGACCTGCCCGGCGTCGCCTGCGGGTTTGTTCTCCGCATTTTTCTCGTTAACCAAGGCCAGCGTACGGGTACGCAGGTCCTGCGGCATGTCTTTGTTCATTTACATCTCCATTACGATTGTGTAGACCCGCGCCGCTGCGGCTTGTGGCTGCGCGTCGCCAGGCTTTTATTCGAGCGGGGTTGTCCCGTCCAGATGCCAATTAAAACATGCCCCCGTGCTGCCGGGGCGGTGCTGCTGAATCTCTTAGGCCAGGTCGTACAGCCCCGGCAAGCCGAGGATGCCTTCCAGCGCCTCCAGCGCCTGCGCGCATTCCAGCGCCAGCTGCGGGTCGGCCAGGTCCTTCGGCTCGAGGCGGTCGCGGTAGTGGCGCTCGACCCAGGGCACCAGGCGCGCATACAGGTCCTCGGTCATGATCACGCCCTGGTGCATGGCGGCCGCCTCGGCGTCGGTCAGGCTGACGCGCAGGCGCAGGCAGGCCGGCCCGCCGCCGTTGCGCATGCTCTGGCGCAGGTCGAATTCGATCAGTTCGTCGATCGGGCCTTGACCCGACGTCGCGCCGCCGCCGACCAGGCCGTCCAGGTAGCGCGCCACGCTGGCGTTCTCGCGGCACTCATGCGGCACTACCAGCGCCATGCGGCCGTCCGGCTTGGACAGCAGCTGGCTGTTGAACAGGTAGCTCGCCACGGCGTCGGCCAGCGGCACCGCGCCGCTGTCCACCCGCACCGCATGCAGGTCGCTGTCGACATTCGCCAGCGCGCGGCGCAAGGCGTCCAGCGTGGCCGCTTCGTCGGCGAAGGCCTGCTCGTGGTAGAACAGCACATTGCCGTTGCCAACCGCGATCACGTCGTTGTGGAACACGCCCTGGTCGACCACGTCCGGGTTCTGCGCCGCGAACACGGTGCGCGCCGGATCGAGGCCGTGCAGGCGCGCGATCGCCTGCGAGGCTTCCAGGGTCTGGCGCGCCGGGTATTTTTTCGGACTCGGTGCGGAGGGATCGAACTCGACGCGGCCATACACGAAGAACTCGACGCCGGCGGCGCCGTGGGCGCTGGCAAAGCGTGTGTGGTTGGCTGCCCCCTCGTCGCCGAAGGCGGGAGTGGAAGGCAGCGGATCGTGCACCACGAAGCGCTCCGGATCGGCGAACAGCGCGCGCAGGGTACGGGTCGACTGGATGTGTTCCTCGGCGCGGTGCAGCTTGTTGTTCAGGTTGGCGGCGGTGAAATGCACGCGGCCGTCCGCGCTGTCGGCGGAGGGGCTGACGGTGGCGGCGTTGGCGGTCCACATCGGCGAGGCCGAATAGGCGCAGGCCAGGATCACCGGCGCTTCGCGCCAGGCATGGGCCAGCACGTCGGCGTCCGTCCCGGAAAAGCCGAGCTGGCGCAGCAGGCGGAAGTTCGGGCGCACTTGCGGCGGCAGCACCGCCTGGGCGAAGCCGCGCGCGGCCAGTGCCCGCATCTTGGCCAGCCCCTGCAGGGCGGCCTGGCGCGGATTCGACGCGCTCTTGACGTTGTTGAAGGAGGCGACGTTGCCGAACGAGAGGCCGGCATAGTTGTGCGACGGGCCGACCAGGCCGTCGAAGTTGAATTCGCGGGCGTTGTACATTAGAAGCTGAGTCCCGGGGAAAGTTTGGCCGGCATCTCGAGCGCGGCGTTTTCGATCGAGGCGACCGGGTAGGCGCAGTAATCGGCGGCATAGTAGGCGCTCGGGCGGTGGTTGCCCGACTTGCCGACGCCGCCGAACGGGGCCGAGCTGGCCGCGCCGGTGGTCGGGCGGTTCCAGTTGACCACGCCGGCACGCGCCTTGACGGCGAAGCGCTTCCACAGGTCTTCGGACGGCGACAGCAACGCCGCGGCCAGGCCGAACTGGGTAGCGTTGGCGGCGCGGATGGCGGCGTCGAAGTCGCTCACGCGGATCACCTGCAGCAGCGGCCCGAACCACTCTTCGTCGGGGATGCCTTGCGCGTCGGTGACGTCGACGATGCCTGCGCTGACGAAGCCGGCGTTCGGATCCGGCTGGCGCATGCGCAGCAGGACCTTGCCGCCCTTCTCTTCCATCATCGACTGCGCGTCGACCAGGCGCGCGGCCACTGCGCTCGAGACCACCGGCCCCATGAAGGGCTGCGGATCGGCGTTCGACGGGCCGACGGCCAGCTTGCCCGCCACCTCGACCAGGCGCTCGATGAAGGCCTGGCCTGCCGGCGTGTCCTGCACAACCAGGCGGCGCGCGCAGGTGCAGCGCTGGCCGGCCGAGATGAAGGCCGACATCACGGTGTGGTGCACGGCGGCGTCCACATCCTTGTCGTTGTCACCGAGATCCCACACCACCAGCGGGTTGTTGCCGCCCATTTCCAGCGCCAGCATCTTGCCCGGCTGGCCGCCGAACTGTCGATGCAGCGCGGCGCCGGTCTGGCTGCTGCCGGTGAACAGGATGCCGTCGACCTCGGCCTGGCCCAGGGCGATACCGGTATCGCGGCCGCCGTTGACCAGGTTCAGCACGCCCGGCGGCAGGCCGGCCTCGATCCACAACTGTACCGTGCGCATGGCCGTGCGCGGCGCATATTCGCTGGGCTTGAACACCAGCGTGTTGCCGGCGATCAGGGCCGGCACGATGTGGCCGTTCGGCAGGTGGCCGGGGAAGTTGTACGGGCCGAACACGGCGAACACGCCGTGCGGACGGTGGCGTAGCACGGCGTCGCCGTCCGCGACACGGCTAGCCGTTTCGCCGGTGCGCGCCGCATGCGACTGGACCGAGATGTCGACCTTGTTGGCCATGGTGGTGACTTCGGTGCGCGCTTCCCACAGCGGCTTGCCGACTTCCTCGGCGATGATCGCGGCCAGGTCCTCGTTGTGCTCTTTCAGCAGGTCGCGGAAGCGCTGGCAGATCGCGATGCGCTCCTGCAGCGGGCGCAGCGCCCAGTCTTCGAAGGCGTCGTGCGCGGCCTGCACGGCGCGCGCCACGTCTTCCTCAGTCGACGCGTTGCTGGTCCAGGTGCGGACGCCGCTGGAAGGATCGACGGTGACCAGTTCGGGACCACGCCCTTCGGTCCACTCGCCGTTGATGTAGTTCGACAGATTAGCCATGTACGTTCTTCCTTACATTGAGTGACAGCGTGCGCACCGGGTCGCCCGCCTGGCAATGCAGCAGTTGCAGTTCGCGCGCCGACAGGGCGACCTGGGTGCCGCCGGCGCAGGCTTGCGTCAGGATCATGCGGAAATCGTCGATGCGGGTGTTCGAGACCAGCGTCACGTCGCACTCGCGGTCGGACTGAACTGCGGGCTGGCCTTCGTCGGCCACGGTCAGCACGCTGTCGCGCACCGCGCGCAGCTCGGTCACGCGGCCCTGCAGCACCGGGCCGGCATCGAAGATGTCGACGTAGCCTTCGTAGTGCATGCCCTCCTGCTCCAGCAGCCTGCGCGCCGGCTGCGTCGAGCGGTGCACCTGGCCGATGACTTGCTGGGCGTCGTCCGGCAGGTAGGCCACGTACAGCGGCTGGCGCGGCATCAGCTCGGCGATGAAGGACTTCTTGCCGATCGCGGTCAGGCCGTCGACGTGGTTGAAATCCATCTTGAAGAAATGGCGGCCCAGGCCTTCGTAGAACGGCGAGGTGCCGTCCTCGGCCTGGTAGCCGCGCATCTCGGCGATGATCTTTTCGGTGAACAGGTGCTGGAACTGGGCGATGAACAGGAAGCGGCTTTTCGACAGCCACTTGCCGTTCGAGCCGGTGCGGTATTCCGGCATCAGGAACAGCGAGCACAGTTCGGTCGACCCGGTGAGGTCGTTCGACAGGTACAGCGTGTCCATGCGCGTGAACACGTTCAGTTCGCGGCTGTGGTGCACCAGGGTGCCGATGCGGTAGTTGTAGAACGGCTCCGTGAGGCCGACCGCGGCCTTGATCGCACAGACGCCGGCCAGGCGTCCGGCAGCGGTGTCTTCCATCACGAACATGTAGTCGCGTTCTTCCGGCGGGATGGCCTGGGCGAACGAGGCCACCGCGATGTTCACGCGTTCGCCCAGCATGGCACGGTCCGGCTTCAGGGTAGTCATCCCGCTGCCGACCTGGCGCGCCATCTCGATCAGGGGGTCGATGTCGTCCAGGGTGATTGCGCGTATTACGAGCATGGTTGGAGTTCCTTCAGATACGCACGCAGATGACGTTGTCGCCCGGCGCCACGCCGAGCGCCTGCTGGGCCCAGGCCGGCAGGCACAGGGCATCGACGCTTTCGGCCGGCGCGCAGGGCACGACGATGGCGCGGAAGTTGCGCTCGCTGCTGGCCACGGCGTAGGTGACCATCGTGTCCAGCTGGGCCGGTGCGGCGGGTCCGCGCGCCGGGGCCACCACGCGCCGCACCATGGCGCCCGAAAACGAGCGCAGCGCGTTCTTGTGGGCTTGCAGGATCGGGCCGCCATCGAAGATGTCGACGTATTCGTCGGCCTCGAAGCCTTCTTCGGTGAGCAGGTCGAACGCCAGTTCGCCGTCCGGATGGATCTGGCCCATGGCCGCCTGCGCCGGTCCGGGCAGCAGCGGCACGTAGACCGGGTAATGCGGCATCAGCTCGACGATCAGGGTGCGGTTGCGGGCGCCGCCGATGGTGCGTTCGGCGTCCAGGAAGTCCATCTTGAAGAACTTGCGCCCCAGGGCGTCCCAGAACGGCGACTGGCCTTCGTCGTCGGTGACGCCGGCCAGCGGCACGAAGAAACGGTCGCCGAAGCGGTGCGGCGCCAGCACCGCGTAGAGCAGCCTGGCGCGCGACAGCAGGGCCGCTTCCTGGCCGGCGCTGTCGCGGTGGCGGATGGTGAAGCCGGACAGCTGCGAATACGCGGTGAGTTCCGAGCACAGGGTCAGCGCGTGCACGCTGTGGCTGATGTTCAGGTCGCGCGAGACCTGCTGGATCACGTCGTTGCGGAAGGCGAAATAGGTGCCGTTGGAGCCGGCCGAGGCGTGGATGGCGGCGGTACCGACGAGTTCATGGCTCTCGATGTGTTCGAGGACGAACAGGTAGGTTTCTTCGCTGGGAATGTCGACGTGGGCCGCGAACGAGGCGCACGAGCGCTCGATCAGCGCCGCGATCTTCTCGCGCGTGCGCGGCAGGGTATGCACTCCCGGCATGGAGTCCGCGAGCAGGGCCTCGAGGGCGCCGGCATCCGCGGGTTCGACCGGACGGACAAGGTACATGGGGGCTCCCGGAAGGCTGAAGAGATTGGCGCGGAGTGCGGGGCCGGATGCATCCAGCCGCGCACTCGCTGTGCTCATTGACTTATCAGCCGGCCAGGAAAGCGTCGGCGGCCGCGCGCATGATGCGGTCGGCTTCCTCGATCTGGGCGTCGGACACGATCAGCGACGGCGCCAGGCGCACCACGTCCGGACCCGCGATCAGCAGCATCAGGCCGAGCTTCTCGGCGACCTTGGTGTAGTCCTTGGAACGGCCCTTGTGGGCGTCGGCCATCGGCAGGCCGATCAGCAGGCCCTTGCCGCGAGCCTTGCCGAACAGCTGCGGGTAGTCGGCGACCAGCTTGTCCAGGTTGGCGAACACCTTGGCCGACGCGGTGCGCACGCGCTCGAGGAAGGCCGGCTGGTTGATCTGCTCGATCACCGCCAGAGCCACCGTGGTGGCCAGCGGGTTGCCGCCGTAGGTGGTGCCGTGCGAACCGACAGCGAAGTACTGGGCGATCTCGTCCGTGGTCAGCATGGCGCCGATCGGGTAGCCGTTGCCCAGCGCCTTGGCCGAGGTCAGGATGTCCGGGGTCACGCCGGTGTTCATGTAATCGTAGAAGGTGCCGGTGCGGCCCACGCCGGACTGCACTTCGTCGAACACCAGCAGGGCGCCGGTCTGGTCGCACAGCTCGCGCAGCGCCTTCAGGAAGGCCGGATCGCCCGGGATCACGCCACCCTCGCCCTGGATCGGCTCGACGATCACGGCGGCGACGTCGTCGGTGATCGCGGCGCGCGCCGATTCGATGTCGTTGTAGTTGATGTGGTCGATGCTGGGGGGCAGCGGCTCGAAGCCTTCGGTGTACTTCGACTGGCCACCCACCGAGACGGTGAACAGGGTGCGGCCGTGGAAGGATGCGTAGCACGACACGATGCGCGACTTGTGCGCGCCGAACTTGCCGTGGGCGTACTTGCGCGCCAGTTTCAGGGCGGCTTCGTTGGCTTCGGCGCCCGAGTTGGCGAAGAAGGCGCGTTCGGCGAAGGTGGCGTCGATCAGGGCCGAGGCCAGGCGCAGCACCGGTTCGTTGGTGTAGCCGTTACCGACGTGCCACAGCGTGTTGGCCTGGCGCGTCAGCGCTTCCACCACGACCGGGTTGCAGTGACCCAGGCTGGAGACGGCGATGCCGGAGGTGAAGTCGAGGTAATGCTTGCCTTCCTGGTCCCACACGTCCAGGCCCGATGCGCGCACCGGCACCATCGCCGCCGGGGCGTAGGTCGGGACGAGGACCTCGTCGAAAGTCTGGCGCGTGACAGGCCGCGTGGTGACACCGGAATCGAGCTTGGCATTCATGACGTTGTTCCTCATCCAATTAAAGAGTCGCGCGAACTACAACAGCCGCGCCGAGCGTCCCATTATAGAAAGCCCATCCTTGCAGTTCTTTCCAATCTGCGACAGGCATTTTCATTTTTGGACGGACAACAAACCGGGTCAAAGCCCGATTCGGGGTCAGAGCACAATATTCTGCTCTGACCCCGAATTGAGATATGACTTTACTCGCTTAGTTTGCGCTGGCGCTCTTCGCGCGGGGTATTGCCGAACAGGGCGCCGAAGGCGGTCGAGAAATGCGAGCCAGAGGAGAAACCGCACATCAGGCCGACCTGCACGATCGAGGAGTTGGTGTCGCGCAGCAATTGGCGTGCGCGTTGCAGGCGCAGTTCGAGGTAATAGCGCGACGGCAAGCTGCCGAGGTATTGCTTGAACAGGCGTTCCAGCTGGCGCCGCGAGATGCCGACCAGTTGCGCGATCTCGTCGGTCGACAGCGGTTCCTCGATATTCGCTTCCATCAAGGTCACGGCCTCGGTCAGCTTCGGCTGCAGCGTGCCGAAACGCGCCTGCAAGGCTACCCGCTGGCGCTCTTCGGCGCCGCGCACGCGGTCGACGCACAGGATTTCCTTCACCTGGGCCTGGACCGTGGCGCCGAACAGGATGTCGACCAGGGTCAGGGCGAAGTCGAGGCTGGCGGCGCCGCCGCAGCAGGTCAGGCGCGCGCCGTCGATCTCGAACAGGTGCGGGCTGAAGGTCGACTGGTCGGCGATGGCGTCGGCATCCGGGTACAGCGACCACGGCAGCGCCGTGCGCGCGCCGTTCAGCACGCCCGTTTCGGCCAGCCACAGCACGCCGGCGCCGACGCCGCCCCAGCACGGTGCGCTGCGGCAGCGTTCGGCCAGTGCGCGCAGGTTGGCAGGGCGCAGGCCGGCTTCGGCTTCGTCAGCGACCAGCAGCACCAGTTGCCAGGGACGCAGCGATTCGCCGGCGAACTTGTCGGGACTGCGCACGTCGACATGCAGGCGCTGCGGTCCGACCAGGCGGGCGGCCAGGCGCAGCGGCTGGATCAGGCCCGACCAGGTCAGCGAGTCGGGTTCGCCGGCGTTCACCAGCAGCACGCGCAGCGGTGTCTCCTGCGCCAGGCGGGACAGTTCAGCGTGCTGCATTGACGTGGCTAAAACACATTACTCAGGGGCGAGCGCGGCGGCAGGCCGGCCTTCGGTATTCCATTGGCTGACTATCATACCGGAGATCAATAGTGCTGCTCCCAGCCAGCTGCGTCCGGTTATCGCCTCACCCAGCCAGAAAAAGCCGAAAAAGGCGGCGGCACCCGGCTCGAAGGCATAGATCACGGCCGCTTCGTTGGCGCCCGTGCGCGCCTGGCCCCAGGCCTGCATCGAGATGATGGCCGCGGTGCAGACCACGCCGAGATAGGCGAAATTCGGCCAGTACTGCGCCAGCTGGCTGCCAATCGATTGCCAGTAGTTGGCACCGTCCCCGGCCGCGCCCAGGCCCACCGGCACCTCGCGCGCCAGCAGCCACAGCGCGGCGCAGACGGCGACGGTGGCGATCTGGGCCGCGGTCACGCTCATCAGGCGCAGCGCCAGGCGCGTGCGGATTTCCATCACTTTCACGTAGATGCCGAAGCAGACCGCGCCCAGCAGCGCGAGGGTGTCGCCGCTGCCCCAGGCGCCGTCGTCCCAGCACAGCGCCGCCAGGCCGGCCAGCGCCAGCACCAGCGCGAGCAAGATGCGGCGTTCGGGCAGGCGTCCGCCGAGCACGCCCAGCAGGGGCACCACGAGTACGTTCAGGCCGGTGATGAAGGCATTGCGGTTGGAACTGGTCAGCGCCAGCCCTTCGACCTGGAACAGGTAGCAGAAAAACAACACCAAGCCGAGTATCACGCCGGATAGCAGGTCCGTGCGTCGCGCACGCCACAGGAAAGGTGACAGAATCAAGGTCGCCAGCGCAAACCGGACCAGGATGATCCACACCGGAGAAAACGTCGCGGTCAGGTCCTTCATGGCCGGGAAAGTCGTGCCCCAGACGAGAACGACGATGACGAGGGCGCACATGCCGCGCAGCTGCTGGTTCATGGTTGGAGCGATGGTGCCAGGTTGCAAGATCGGCTATGGTACCCGGTCAGCCGGTACGGTGGGATAGAAATGGATCGGCAGGCAAGATTGCCGCGGGCGGCTATAATCCCGCCATATCGCCGCTCCATGCAAGGTCACCCGGAGCGGCTGCCCCTCAGGAACAACAAAGGACACCCCCGTGAAAACTGCCCTGCTCGACGGTAAAAAGCCGGCCCATTTCGACAAGCACATCATCGGCAACCTGCTGCTCGACGTCGCCACCCCCGATGAAGTCCGCGAAGAACAGATGCTGATCGGCGTGCGCAACGAAGCCGGCGAGATCTATCGCCTGATCGGCGCTACCAAGCTGAACAGCTTCATGAACGCGGTCGAGGAATTGTTCGACCTCGGCCTGGTCGACGAGCTGCAGGATACCGAAGAGCCGAAGGAAGGCTGCGACGCCATCTTCAGCGAACCTTGATGTCCAGATAAGCCAGATCATAATCGTACGGCAGCCGGGCGGCCCCGCCCCGCTGCCCTAGCATCTTCCCCGCATTTCCCGGCAAACCCAGCTGTTTATTGGCGGTATAATTTTCCAATGGACACAACCGACGCCCTCAAGAGCATCGCTGCCCAGGTCGCACGCGGTGACCTCAGCTTCCCCACGAACGTCGCTGCCACGCTCAAGCTGCAGCACGCGCTCAATGACCCCGACTGCCATATCGACGACGCCGCACGACTTGTGCAGACCGAGCCGCTGCTGGCCGCGCGCACGGTCGCGATCGCGAATGCAGCCGCCTATAACCGCAGCGGCCAGGACGTGACCAACGTGCGCGCCGCCGTGCAGCGGGTCGGTTTCCGCACCCTCGGCGCGCTGGCGGCGGCGGTGATCGTGCGCCAGCTCGCCAGCGGCATCACCGACGCCGGCCTGCGCGCCAAGGCCGACCAGCTGTGGCAGCACTCGGCCCAAGTCGCCGCCCTGTCCCAGGTGATCGCCAAGCGCGTCTCCAACGTCGATCCGGAAACGGCGATGTTCGCCGGCATCGTGCATGAAGTCGGCGGCTTTTACGTGCTGTCGCGCGCGGCCGAGTTCCCCGGCCTGCTGGAAGGCGGCGCCGACGATTGGATCGAGCATGGCGAAGTCGAGATCGGACGCGGCGTGCTGCTCAAGCTGGGTGTGCCGGCGCCGGTGATGGGCGCGATCGAAGCGCTGTGGAACGGCATGCGCGCGCTGCCGCCGGAGACCCTGGGCGACACGCTGCTGCTGGCCAACGACCTATGCCCGGTACCGTCGCCGCTGCTGGAGCGCCCCGGTATGGCCGGCCTGCGCAGTGCCGCCACCATCGATTTCACGGTGGGTGAAGGCACGCTGGCCCGGATCCTCGAAGAATCGGCAGAGGAAGTGCGCGGCCTGAGCGCCGCCCTGTCCTGACGGGCAAAAAAAACCCGCTACGGAAGCGGGTAAAGTCCAAAACTAGGGATGTCCTGAAAGAGACGAGTCCATATTAGTTCCGCTAATAGACACGCTCTGTGCGCTGCCTCACACTTGTTAAATTTTTTGACGTTTGTTTGATCCAGCGCGTAAAAGTCATATCTGGAGCAAGAAGGCGGCAATAAGTTACCAAACAAGCTGGACAAAAAAAAACCCGCTCCGATAACGGAACGGGTGAAGTCCAAAACTAGGGATGTCCTGAAAGAGACGAGCCAATGTTAAAACACGCTCGAGCACGTCTCTGTGCGTCATTTCACACAAAAAAGATCTTTGTTCTCGTTCAAGCGGTTTTACGGCGGCGTGCCGCAATGCAGCCTGCGAGGCCGAGCCCCAGCAGGGCGATACTGGCAGGCTCCGGCACTTCCACCGGGATGCCGTTATTCAGGTTGAAGAACTGCGGCGGGCTGTTGCTCAGCGTGGTGCCGGGCACGTTGTAGGCAAACGATTTCTCGCCCGCGTTCACGCTTTCCAGGCCATCGCCGAAGCCGGCCGCTACCATCGCGGTGGAGCCTATATCGCCGTAGTACACACCGATCTGTCCGCTGCCGGCCGGGACGCTGAACTGGTCGGAACGCACGACGATCTGGAACGTGTTGCGCTGGCTGTAGTTGACCGAGAAAATGCCGACCTTTTCCCAGGTGATGACCAGCTCTCCCGGGTTCGCCGCATTGACATAGATGTTCGATGCATCGTCGCCCCGTGTATCCAGGTCGGAGTACAAGGCAGCGATCATCGGGGCCAGGGTCTGGGTATCCAGTGGCGCCGGCGTAAAGCTGGTACGCTGCGTCCCGAAGGTGACATACCCGTTCGAGCCGACGTACAGCGAATTGTAGTTTTTGCCGAAAAAGTTGATCGACTGGCCCGTACCCGAAAAACGCAAGGCGTCGCTGGCGCAATCATCGCAGTTGCTGAGCGTCTCCAGCTGGGTCCCATACGACGTGGTGTACAGGCTGGCGTGTGCCGGCACGGAGGCGATCAGGCCAAGGCTTGCGGCACATGCTGCCTGCAAAAGCGTTTTCATCTGGAATCCCTAGTTGTTATAGCGAAAAATTTATTGATGCAAGAAATATGCCGCCAGTAAATTCTTTTAGGAATCAACAGATTAAATATGCGGTCGGAATACGATGTAAGTTTTTCCGACAGGCATTTACAAAGCACGCCATACCATGGCAACAATAAAAAACGCCACGACTAGCGTGGCGTTTTCATGTGGCGCAAACCGGAGCGTATCGCTTACACGACGGCGCCGTCGGTTTCGTCGCGTTCCTTGACCGGCTTGATCAGGTCTTCGCGCTTCACGCCCAGCCACATGGCGATGGCCGCCGCCACGAACACCGACGAGTAGATACCGAACAAAATGCCGATGGTCAGCGCGACGGCGAAGAAGTGCAGTGCCTGGCCGCCGAAGAACAGCATCGACAGCACCATCATCTCGGTACAGCCGTGGGTGATGATGGTACGCGAAATGGTGCTGGTGATCGCGTGGTCGATGACCTCGGTCACGCTCATCTTGCGCTGCTTGCGGAAGGTTTCGCGGATCCGGTCGAAGATCACGACCGATTCGTTGACGGAATAGCCCAGCACCGCCAGGATCGCCGCCAGCACGGTCAGCGAGAATTCCCATTGGAAGAAGGCGAAGAAGCCGAGGATGATCACCACGTCGTGCAGGTTGGCGATGATCGCCGCCACCGCGAACTTCCACTCGAAGCGCACGGCCAGGTAGATCATCACGCCCACCACCACCATGATCAGCGCGTTCAGGCCATTCTGGGCCAGCTCGTCGCCGACCTGGGAACCGACCGAATCCACGCGCTGCAGTTTCACGACTTCGGCGCCGGCCGCGTTGACGCAGCTGGTGCGGGTGATGTTTTCACCCTTGTCGGTGGTTTCCTGGATCTGCTTCGGGGTGCCGCTTTCCGATGCGCACAGGGCGTTGAATACGGTTGCCGATGGCGCCACACTGGTGGTGTTCTTGGCCGGCGGCAAACGCAGCATGATATCGCTGGCGGTGCCGAAGCTGGTCACCACCGGCTCGTAGTGCAGCTGTTCCAGGGTGTGGCGGATCTTGTCCTGATTGGCCGCGTGGTTATAGCGCAGCTCCATCGTGGTGCCGCCGGTGAACTCCACCGAGTAGTTCAGGTTCTTGGTCAGCAGGAAGAACACCGCCGCGACGAAGGTCAGCGCCGAAATCACGTTGAAAATCAACGCGTGGCGCATGAACGGGATGTCCCGCTTGATCTTGAAAAATTCCATGATTGCTCTCGCTTACCTTATTTCTTCACGACCGGCTTGGTGCCGGCGCTGGTGCCAGTCCCTGCGGTGGCGGTGGCGCTGTTGCCAGAACCAGCGCTCCACACGGTACCGATTGCCAGCTTGCCCAGTTTCTTACCGCGGCGGCCGTACCACAGGTTGACCACGCCGCGCGACAGGAACACTGCCGAGAACATCGAGGTCAGGATACCCAGGCAGTGGACGACCGCGAAGCCGCGCACCGCGCCCGAGCCGAACACCAGCAGTGCCAGGCCGACGATCAGTGTGGTGACGTTCGAGTCCAGGATGGTGGCCCAGGCGTGCTCGAAGCCGGCCGCGATCGCCGCCTGCGGGGTATTACCCGCACGCAGCTCTTCACGAATACGCTCGTTGATCAGCACGTTGGCGTCGATCGCCATACCCAGTGCCAGCGCGATTGCCGCGATACCCGGCAGGGTCAGCGTTGCCTGCAGCATCGACAGCAGGGCCAGAAGGAACAGCAGGTTGCAGGCCAGCGCGATCACGCTGAAGAAACCGAACAGCTGGTAGTAGATGATCATGAAGATCGCGATGGCGACAAAGCCCCACAGGGTCGAATGCAGGCCCTTGGAGATGTTCTCGGCGCCCAGTTGCGGGCCGACCACGCGTTCCTCGACGAATTCCATCGGTGCCGACAGAGCGCCGGCGCGCAGCAGCAGCGCGGTTTCGGCCGCCTTCTGCGGCGATTCCAGGCCGGTGATGCGGAAGCGCGAACCCAGTTCTTCCTGGATGTTCGGTGCCTGCAGCACGATGTACTTGTTCTTTTCCTTCAGCAGCACGGCCATGCGCTTGCCGACGCGCGGGCGGGTCGCTTCGCGCATCTTGCGGCCGCCGTCGCCGTTCAGGTCGATGCTGATGGCGGGACGCTGGTTTTCGTCGAAGCTGGCGCTGGCGCTGGCGATGTAGTCGCCGGTCAGCACCACGTCCTTGTACACGACGACCGGTGCGGCCGGGCCGTCCTTGAACAGTTCCGAGTTCAGCGGGATGGCGGCGGAAAGTTCGGTACCCGGGGTGATCGAATCGTCGACCATGCGGAATTCCAGGGTCGCGGTGCGGCCGATGATGTCCTTCGCATGGGCCACGTCCTGCACGCCCGGCAATTGCACGATGATACGGTCCTTGCCCTGCTGCTGAATCACCGGCTCGGACACGCCCAACTCGTTGATACGCTTGGACAGGGTCGAGATGTTCTGCTTGACGCCCTCTTCCACCACGCGCTGCAGCGCGTCCGGCTTCATGGTGACGAGCAGTTTCAGGTCGGTGCCGTCGGCGGCTTCGGTGAACACCAGGTCGCTGTTCTGGTTGGCCAGCACGCTGCGCGCTTTGGCGCGGGTATCGGCGTCGCGGAACTTGATCTCGATGTTGTTGCCGACGCGGTCGATGCCGGCGTGGCGCACGTTCTGGTCGCGCAGCTGGGAACGGGCCGCGGCCTGGATACCCTTGATGCGGGTTTCCTGGACCGCCTTGCCGTCCACCTGCAGCAGGAAGTGCACGCCGCCGCGCAGGTCGAGGCCGAGGTTCATCGCCTTGGCGCCCAGCTTCTGCATCCAGACCGGGGTGTTCTTGACCAGGTTGACGGTCACGGTGTAGTCGGGGTCGGCCTGGTCGCGGTTGAGGTCACGCTCGAGCGCCAGCTTGGCCTTGAACTGGGCGTCGGTGCTGTTGAAGCGGGCCAGCACCGCGCTGGTGTCGCCGGCGCCTTCCAGGCTGACCTGTTCGGCAGGCACGCCGTCGCGCTTGAGCGTGTCGGCCACCTGGGTGACGGTGTCGCTGTTGACCCGGACGGTGGCCTTGCCGGTGGTGATCTGCAGTGCCGGCGAGTCGACGAAGTAGTTGGGCGAGGTGTACAACAAGCCCAGCATTACTGCCACCAGGATCAGTATGTATTTCCAGAGGGGATAGCGATTCATGATGTTCCAGCGTTCAAGAATGGGCAGGTGCGCTCGATCGTCGACCGGCGCGGCCGGCTGTTACAGCGACTTCAGGGTGCCCTTCGGCAGCAGCGCGGTGACGGCGCTCTTCTGCACCACCATTTCGGTGCCGGCAGCGACTTCGATGGTCACATAGCCTTCGCTGACCTTGGTCACGCGGCCGAGGACGCCACCGACGGTGATGACTTCGTCGTTCTTGGCCAACGCATCCATCATCGTGCGCAGTTCTTTCTGGCGCTTCTGTTGCGGGCGGATCATCAGGAAATACATGAGCACGAACAGGATGACGAACGGGCCGTACATGCCCAGAGTGCCCATGATGCCCGGATCGGCGGCGGCACCAGCGGTTTGCGCGTAAGCGTTGGAAATGAACACAAAGACTCCGATTCTAAGTATAAAAGGTAAAAATTAAGCGCTGTATTCTAGCACCCGTGGTTCGGCGCGGGCCATTACCATCATGTAGTAATGACATGCCTGATTGCAAGAGATTGCAAAAATTTAAACGCCACGGGCCCGATCCGCATTGAACTGCAAGCGGAATTCATGGAAGCGATCCGCATCAATCGCGTCGCGGATTTCCTGCATCAGGTTCAAGTAATAGTGCAGGTTGTGGATGGTATTCAGGCGCGCCCCCAAGATTTCCTTCGAGCGGTGCAGGTGGTGCAAGTACGCTCGCGAAAAGTTTTTGCAGCAGTAGCAAGTGCAGGATTCGTCCAGCGGCGCCTGGTCGTCCTTGTAGCGCGCATTCTTGATCTTGAGGTCGCCGAAGCGGGTAAACAGCCAGCCGTTGCGCGCGTTGCGGGTCGGCATCACGCAGTCGAACATGTCGACGCCGTTGGCCACGCCGGCCACCAGGTCTTCCGGCGTGCCGACGCCCATCAGGTAGTGCGGCTTGTTCTCGGGCAGGCGCGGCCCGACGTGCTCGAGGATGCGCATCATGTCTTCCTTCGGCTCGCCGACCGACAGGCCGCCGATCGCCAGGCCCGGGAAGTTGATGTCTTCCAGGCCGGCCAGCGATTCGTCGCGCAGGCGCTCGTACATGCCGCCCTGGACGATGCCGAACAGCGCGTTCGGATTCTCGCCGGCCTTGAACTCGTTCATCGAACGCTGGGCCCAGCGCAGCGACATGCGCATCGACTTGGCGGCTTCCTCGCTGGTGGCCGGACGGCCGTCGATTTCATACGGGGTGCATTCGTCGAACTGCATCACGATGTCGGAATTCAGCGAGCGCTGGATCTGCATCGAGATTTCCGGCGACAGGAACTGGCGCGAACCGTCGATCGGCGAAGCGAACTTGACGCCTTCTTCCGTGATCTTGCGCATCGCGCCCAGCGAGAATACCTGGAAGCCGCCGGAGTCGGTCAGGATCGGCTTGTCCCAGCCCATGAAACCGTGCAGGCCGCCGAATTTATCCAGCACCTGGGTGCCCGGGCGCAGCCACAGGTGGAAGGTATTGCCGAGGATGATCTGCGAGCCGACTTCTTTCAGTTCGTTCGGGTCCATCGCCTTGACCGAGCCGTAGGTGCCGACCGGCATGAAGATCGGGGTCTCGATGGTACCGTGGTTCAGTTTTAAACGGCCGCGGCGGGCGTGCGACAGGCCGCTCGTGTCTTTCTTGAGGAGGGTAAATTCCAGCATGTAATTAAATAGTGTTGGTTGCGCGTGCCTGCGTGGTCAACAGCATAGCGTCGCCATAGCTGAAGAAGCGGTATTCGCTGGCGATCGCGTGCGCGTAGGCGCTGCGGATGGCGTCGTAGCCGGCAAAGGCCGAGACCAGCATCATCAGCGTCGACTTGGGCAGGTGGAAATTCGTGATCAGGCGGGTCACCGTCTTGAACAGGTAGCCCGGGGTGATGAACAGGCGGGTGTCGCCGCTGCCGGCCTGCAGGGCGCCGCTCTGCGACGCCGACTCCAGCGCGCGCAGCGAGGTCGTGCCGACCGCGACCACGTCGCGGCCCGCGGCCTGGGCGGCGGCGACCAGTTCCACGGTCTCTTGCGGAATCGTGTACCACTCGCTGTGCATGTTGTGCTCGGCCAGGTTCTCGACCCGCACCGGCTGGAAGGTGCCGGCGCCCACGTGCAGCGTCACGTAGGCGATGGTGACGCCCTTGGCGGCCACGCGGTCCAGCAGCGGCTGGTCGAAGTGCAGGCCGGCGGTCGGCGCGGCAACCGCGCCCGGCTCCTTGGAATACACGGTCTGGTAGCGCTGCTCGTCGAAATCGTCGGCATCGTGCTCGATGTAGGGCGGCAGCGGCAGGCGGCCGTGGGCCTCGATCAGCTCGAACACGTCGCCACGCTCCTCCTCCGGAATGTGCAACGTGAAAAATTCGCCTTCGCGTTCGCCGACGCCGACCTCGAAGGCGTCGGCCAGGCGGATTCGGGTGCCCGGCTTGGGCGACTTGGAAGCCCGCACCTGCGCCAGCACCGTGCGCGGATCGAGCACGCGCTCGACCAGCACCTCGACCTGGCCGCCGGTGTCCTTCTGGCCGAAGAAGCGGGCCTTCAGCACGCGGGTATTGTTCATCACCAGCACGTCGCCGGCCTGCAACTGGTCGACGATGTCGGAAAAATGGCGGTCCGTGATGCGGTCGCCGTCCAGCTGCAGCAGGCGCGACGCGCTGCGGTCCGGCAGCGGCACCTGGGCGATGCGCTCGGGCGGCAGGTCAAAATCGAAATCGGAAAGGGAATACATTCTGCTCTTCTTTGGAATCATCGCTGCCCCCTTTACAATAGAGGCTCAAGCGTGTACGGCGAACCTTCTATTTTACCCCTGATTTCCGGCGGGAGGGCCGCCGACATGCATCAACAAGCCTTTTATGCCCGCCACCAAAGCCAAAGCCGCACCGACACCGGCAGCGAAAAACATCGAAGCCAAGCTCGCCAAGCTCGGCCTGCGCACCGACATGGACCTGGTTCTGCACCTGCCGATGCGCTACGAAGACGAGACCGAGATCGTCCCGATCCGCGAAGCCTGCCTGCGCGGCGGCCACGTGTCGCAGGTCGAAGGTGTCGTGATCAAGAATGAAATCAGCTACAAGCCGAGGAAGCAGCTGCTGGTATCGATCGCCGACGAGACATCGGACATCCAGCTGCGCTTCATGAATTTCTACGGCAGCCAGGTCAAGCAGCTGGCCGAAGGCACGCGCGTGCGCGCCCGCGCCGAAGTGCGCCACGGCTTCTTCGGTGCCGAGATGGTGCACCCGGTGTATAAAATCGTCAACGAAGGCGCGCCGCTGCCGACCTCGCTGACGCCGGTGTACCCGGCCGGCGAAGGCCTGTCGCAGACCATTCTGCGGCGCGCGATCAACGATGCGATGAAGCGGGTCGAATGGCAGGACACGGTGCCGCCGTCGGTGCGCACGCGCCTCAACCTGGCCGAGTTCCAGCCGGCGGTGCGCCTGCTGCACTACCCGCCGGCCGACGTCGACACCCATGCGCTGATCGAGCGCAGCCACCCGGCCTGGACCCGCGTGAAATTCGACGAGCTGCTGGCCCAGCAGCTGTCGCTGAAGCGCGCACAGCAGGCCCGCCGGGAAAAGGGCGCGCCGCACCTGCGCACGGTGGGTGCGCTCTCGACCGCTTTCCTGGAAACGCTGCCGTTCAAGCTGACGGATGCCCAGGCGCGCGTGGTCAAGGAAATCAGTGTCGACCTGCGCGAAGGTTACCCGATGCAGCGCCTGCTGCAGGGCGACGTCGGCAGCGGCAAGACCGTGGTCGCCGCGCTGGCGGCGGCCCAGGCCATCGACAGTGGCTACCAGGCCGCGCTGATGGCGCCGACCGAGATCCTGGCCGAACAGCACTTCCGCAAGATCGCCGCCTGGATGGAACCGCTGGGCGTCAAAGTCGCCTGGCTGACCGGCAGCCTGAAGAAAAAGGAAAAGCAGGCGGCCAACGAGATGGCCGAAACCGGCGCGGCCAACCTGGTGATCGGCACCCACGCATTGATCCAGGACTCGGTGCAGTTCGCGAAGCTGGGCCTGGTGCTGGTCGACGAGCAGCACCGCTTCGGCGTCGGCCAGCGCCTGACCTTGCGCAATAAAGGCAGCGACGGCCTGGTGCCGCACCAGTTGATGATGTCGGCCACGCCGATCCCGCGCACGTTGGCGATGACCTATTACGCCGACCTCGAAGTATCGGTCATCGACGAACTGCCGCCGGGCCGCACGCCGATCGTCACGCGCGCAATCGACCAGAACCGGCGCGACGAAGTGATCGAACGCGTGCATGCGGCCGCGCTCGAGGGCCGCCAGGCGTACTGGGTCTGTCCATTGATCGAGGAATCGGAAGCGCTGCAGCTGCAGACCGCCACCGACACCTTCGAGACCCTGGCCGCTTCCCTGCCCGACCTCGTGGTCGGCCTGGTGCACGGGCGCATGAAGCCGGCCGAAAAGCAGGTGATCATGGATGCCTTCTCCGCCGGCCACGTGCACGTGCTGGTGGCGACCACCGTGATCGAGGTCGGCGTCGACGTGCCCAACGCGTCATTGATGGTGATCGAGCACGCCGAGCGCTTCGGCCTGTCGCAGCTGCACCAGTTGCGCGGTCGCGTCGGGCGCGGCTCGGCGGCCAGCGTGTGTTTGCTGCTGTACCAAAGCCCGCTCGGCCACGTGGCCAAGCAGCGCCTGATGACGATGCGCGAGACCACCGACGGCTTCGAGATCGCGCGGCGCGACCTGGAAATCCGCGGCCCCGGCGAATTCCTGGGCGCGCGCCAGTCGGGCGAAGCGATGCTGCGCTTTGCCAACCTGGAGACCGACCAGTGGATCGTGGAACAGGCGCGCGACGTGGCGCAGTGGCTGCTGGATGCGGGGACGCCGGAGGCGGAGGCGATCGTGGATGCGCACCTGCAAAGGTGGCTTGGGGGGCGTGAGGAGTTTCTGAAGGTTTGAGGCGTGGCCTCAAATAACACTGGCGCGTATACATCGCCCCTGCGAAGGCAGGGGCCCAAGGTTGTAGGCGCTTCGTTAGCGCAGAACTTGGACCCCTGCCTTCGCAGGGGCGACGTGCTAACGCTACTGGTTACTTGGCAGGCGTCGCAGCAGCCACCGTGGTGTGCGCCGCTGCCTTGTGATGGGCCTTCGCCGCCTTGTGCTCGGCCTTGGCTTCCTTCACCTCGGCCTTGGCTTCGGCCTTGGTCTCTTTCGCATCCGCCTTGGCTTCCTTCACTTCGGTCTTGGCGGTCTGCTTGGCTTCCTTCACGTCGGCCTTGGCCGCAGCCTTGGTCTCTTTCACTTCAGCCTTCGCGGCCTGCTTTTCGTGCTTGGCTTCCGCCTTGGCGGCCGCCACGGTGGTGGCAGCCGGGGTGGTCGCCGGTGCCGGGGTCTGGGCGAATGCTGCGGTTGCGAACAGGCCGGCGATCAGGGTAGCGATGGTCTTTTTCATGATGAATGGTCCTTAGTTTCGTTTTCGGTTGCAGCGCACGTTCATCGTGTCGCCTGTCCATAAAACTTGGCACCTCATCGCCCTGTTGACGGCCTTTACAAACGCTTACCGCGCTGACAGATGCTTACAACTCAGCCGTATACGCCTCATTCGACCTTGGTCAGCTCCACCCCATCCACCGTCATCTTCCACTTGCCGCCTTCGCGGTGCGGCGGCTTGCTGACCACGAAGGTGGAGCGCACCAGGCTGAAACCGACGTCGAAGTTGTCGCCGTTGAAACCTTGCAGGTCGACGTTCAGGTTCAGGTTCTTGCCCGGCTGCTTGCGCGCGTATTCGACGTGGCCATCCGGCTTGAGATGGATGCGCATGTCCTGGCCGCGCCAGTCGCCGACGTAGGCCGCCTTGTCGGCGGGGACCGGCACCGGGTCGGCGAAGCTGGGGGCAGCGACAAGGGCGCCGGCCAGCAGGCAGGCGGTGGACATGGCGGCGCGGCGGAGCATGGGTTTTCCCTGATGAGTCACGGTGACCGTCAAAGTATCGTGCCGGCCACGCGCGCCGTCAAAGCAAACCGCGTATGCATGCGTGGTCAAATGGCGACAGCGCCTGCAGGCGCCGCCGCCGTGCTGGCCGTCGTGTTGTGCTCATCGACCGGCATCTTGTCCTTGTCCTTCGGCTTGGCCGGTGCAGCTTTCCTGGCCTTCTTGGGCGCCGCTTTCTTTTCGCCCTTGGCAGCGGCCTTGGCGGCATTCTTCTCGTGCGCAGCCTGCGCCTTCGCGACTTCGGGCGGCACGGCCGATTGCGGCGCCGCCGTCGCCGGGGCGGCTGCGGGCGGCGTGGCCTGGGCAAAGGCGCTGCCGGCGCACAGGCCGGCGAGCATGGTCACGATGGTCACGATGTTTGGTTTCATGATGCGACTCCTCATGGCGTTGGGGTACCAGGCAGCTTCATCGTATCACCGGCGACCGCAGGACGACCACAGGCCTAATAAAAAAAGCCCGCGCGGCGAACCGGCGCGGGCTTGTCGTGGAGCGTGAGGTATTACTTGCTGGCCGGGGCAGCGCTGCCGGCCTCGACCGCACCATTGCTGGCCGAACCGGCAGTCGTGCCCTGCGCGTCAGACGGCATTTTCGCCTTGGACTTGGTCGCGGCGTGCTTCTTGGCAGTGTGCTTGGTGGTCGCTTTGTGGGCGACCGGACTGTCCTTGGCATCCGAACCGCCGTCCTGCTTGTCCTGGCCGGCCGCCGGCATGGCGGTCGGCGCTGCCGATGCGGTGGTCGGGGCGGTGGTAGTCTGGGCAAAGGCGGCGGTAGCGAACAGACCGGCGATCAGGGTAGCGGCGATTTTTTTCATGATGGTGCGTCCTTGGGTGAAATACGGTTGGTGCACATGAACGTGTCACATGGCCCTACAACGCAGTCCCGGCCGCCCCTGTTGACCGCGCTTACAAACGCTTACGGCGCTGACAGGTGCTTACATCTGCCGCGATCTACGCTGCCTTCGGCTCGTAGCCGTACCAGGCGTCGAACAGGTGGCTGGCCTTGGCATCCTTGACTTCCGGGCGGGCACGCAGCCACGTCACCACGGTCTCGATATCCGCTTCGCCGGCCGAGCCACGCTCGGCCCGGGCCACGATGCCGCCGGTTTCCAGCAGCGGCATGCGCCCGCCGAAGCCGCCTGCCAGCAGGCCGTGCGTGTCCAGGAAATTCGAGAATGCGCTCAGGAAATCATCATAGGGTTCGCCGTCCATCGGGCTGGCGAACACCAGGTCGACTTCGAAGCTCAGTTCCTGGAATTCGGCGACGCGCTGCTTCTTGCGCTGGCGCGGGCTCAGGCGCCGCACGCGGCAGTTGGCGCAGGGGTTCTTTTTCATGGTCTTCCTTTATTGGTTGAACAGCGCGTCGGCTGCATACTTCAGCCCGATCTGGCGGCGGATCTCGTCCATCACGCCCATCAGGGCCAGGGTGTCGTCGTGGGTCATACCCGGGCTTTCGATCAGGCCGGCCTGCCAGCAGCGCTGGGCCTCGATCGCTTCGTGCACATAGCCGTTGCCCAGGTAGGGCGTGGCCACGGTGCGGGCGACGCCATCCAGGCGCGTCACGGTCACGGTCTGGGCGTGGTGGAACTTGGTGTTCATGCGTACGCGGCCCAGGTCGCCGGCGATCGTCAGTTCGCTCGGCAGGTGTGCGCGCAGCGAGCAGCTGCAGCTGGACATGCCGCCGCCCCGGTGCTTCAGCACGAAGCTGGTCTGCTCGTCGACGCCGGTGGCGCCGATGTCGGCCTGCGCCACCACCGATTCGACCGGTCCCAGCAGTGCCACCGCGATCGACAGCGGGTAGATGCCGATGTCGAGCAGCGCGCCGCCGCCCAGTGCCGGATTGAACAGGCGGTGCTCGGGACCGGCCTGCGCGACAAAGCCGAGGTCGGCGATCACCTGCACCGCCTTGCCGATCTCGCCGGATTCCACGATGCGGCGCACCTCGGCCAGGCCCGGCAGGTAGCGCGACCACATCGCTTCCATCAGGAACAGGTTTTTGGCACGCGCCAGCGCCACCAGCTGCTCCGCCTCGGCGCGGTTGACAGTGAACGCCTTTTCGCACAGCACGCCCTTGCCCGCTTCCAGCGCCATGCGCACGTTCTCGAAGTGCATCGGGTGCGGCGTGCCGACGTAGATCAGGTCGATGTCGGCCGCCTGCGCCAGTGCTTCATAGGAGCCGTAAGCCGTGCCACCGAACTCCTGGGTGAACGCCTGCGCGCTCTCCTGCGTGCGCGAGCCGACGCCGGCCAGCACCGCATCCGGCGTATCCTTCAACGCATTGGCAAAGGCCTTGGCGATCCGGCCGGTGCCGAGAATGCCCCATCGTACGCTTGCGGTCATTTTTTCTCCTTCTTGGGTCTGAATACGGTCTCGTCGAGATAAAACGCTGCATCCTGTTCCGGCCACCAGCCGGGCACGCCCAGCACCTGCAGCGGCGTGAAGGCGGCGGTCGTCAAGCCCTCGGCCGCCAGGCTGCCGGCCAGGGTCTGGTCGATCCAGTCGCGCCGTTCCTGCCATCCCAGGGCGAACCAGGCGTCGCCCGCGAATAGCACGCGCGTGTGGGCGGTGATCGCCTTGCGCGGCGCGACCAGCTTTTCCATCAGCGCGTGGCCGAACAGCCAGACCTGGGCATCGGCGAGGAAGCGCACGCGCCCGGCGTGCAGGACCTCGTGCCAGCGGTGCGTGCGCAAGCCTTCGGCCAGCGCCCGGCCGCCGTCGTTGTCGCGCACCACCAGCAGCGCGGCGTTCTCGTCGAACAGGGTGGCGGCATCGCGCGCCGGGCCACGCGACTTGCCGACGCCGGCGGCCGCGATCTGCGCCGCCTGCAGCGCATTCAGCTCGCGCTTGATGAGCGGGAAGGTCTGCCACACGAGGCCATTGAAGAAATCGTGCAGGTTGTCGCGCGTCGGCACGCCGCCCGTGGTGCCGATGAAGGCTTCGTAGGCGGTGCCGGGCGGCAGGTCGTCCTGCGGCACGAAGCGGATCGGCAACCCGCGGTGGTTCTGCAGCCCGAGGCGCGTGGCGTTGGCGTTGAACGCATCGATGAAGCCCGCGCCGGCAACGACGTCACCGCGCAGGCTGTCCCAGGCGGGACGCACCGCGTCATACCACGGGCGCGCCCAGTCGATCTCCGCGATGTGCGGGACCATGCGCCGGCTTACACCATCTTCCAGCCGATTTGCTCGCCGGCGTTCAGCGGCACCAGCTCGTGCTCGCCCATCGGCACGGTGGCCGGCAGGGTCCAGTTTTCGCGCTTGAGGGTAATGGTGCCCTGGTTGACCGGCAGGTCGTAGAAGTTCGGGCCGTTCAGGCTGGCGAAGGCTTCCAGCTTGTCCAGCGCGCCGGCTTCGTCGAAGGCGGTGGCGTACAGTTCCATCGCGTGCAGCGCGGTGTAGCAGCCGGCGCAGCCGCAGCTGGCTTCCTTGGCATGCAGCGCGTGCGGGGCCGAGTCGGTGCCGAGGAAGAAGCGCTCGTCACCGCTGGTTGCCGCCGTTACCAGCGCCAGGCGGTGTTCTTCGCGCTTGAGCACCGGCAGGCAGTAGTAATGCGGGCGGATGCCGCCGCGGAAGATCTCGTTGCGGTTGTACAGCAGGTGGTGCGCGGTGATGGTAGCGGCGATCGGACCTTCGGCTTCGGCCACGTACTGGGCGGCGTCGCGCGTGGTGATGTGCTCGAACACGATCTTGAGTTCCGGGAAATCGCGGCGCAGCGGACGCATCACGCGCTCGATGAACACGGCTTCGCGGTCGAACAGGTCGATCTCATTATCCGTGACTTCGCCGTGCACCAGCAGCGGCATGTCGAGTTCCTGCATCACTTCCAGCGTCTTGTAGCACTTGCGCAGGTCGGTCACGCCGGCCGCCGAATTGGTGGTGGCGCCGGCCGGGTACAGCTTGACGGCGTGGATGAAGCCGGTGTCGACCGCGCGGCGGATTTCGTCCGGATCGGTGTTGTCGGTCAGGTACAGCGTCATCAGCGGCTCGAAGCTCATGCCCTGCGGCAGGGCGGCCAGGATGCGCTGGCGGTAGTCGGCAGCGGCGGCGGCGGTGGTGACCGGCGGTTTCAGGTTCGGCATCACGATCGCGCGCGCGAACTGGCGGGCGGTGTGCGGCAGGACATCGGCCAGCGTGGCGCCGTCGCGCAGGTGCAGGTGCCAGTCGTCGGGGCGGGTGATAGTAAGGGTATCGATGCGGGTGTCGGGGGATTCGATGATGGACATGGCGGTTCTCGGATTGCGGACGGCGATATTCTACCCCGTGGACATCGCCCGGAGCACACCTCATGGCGCACTCGTGATCTAATGCCGGCTCGCCACCGAGACAGGATTTTTCATGCCGACACGCAGCATTACCGAATTGACCACCCTCGCCACCGACGCCCTGGTGCGCGCCGGCGCCGGGCGCGCCATGGCCGAATCCACCGCGCGTGCGCTGGTCGCGGCCGAAGCCCAGAACCTCAGCTCGCACGGCCTGTCGCGCGTGCCGCAATACTGCTCGCACCTGGCCAGCGGCCGGGTCGACGGCCAGGCCGTGCCACGCGTGCAGCAGACCCGCCCCGCCGCCCTGCTGGTGGATGCCGCCGACGGCTTTGCCTTTCCGGCCTGCGAACTGGCAGTGCAGGAAGCGATCCGCTCGGCGCGCGCATGCGGCGCCGCCTTTGCCGGCGTCACCAACAGCCACCACTCCGGCGCCGCCGCCCTGCAGCTGGCACCGGTGGCCGCCGCCGGCATGGTCGGCCTGGCATTTTCGAATTCGCCCGGCGCGATGCCGGCCTGGGGCGGCAAGCGGCCGCTGTTCGGCACCAACCCGATCGCCGCCGTGTTCCCGCGCCGTGACGCATCTCCCCTGGTGATCGACCTGTCGCTGTCGAAGGTCGCGCGCGGCAAGCTGATGGTGGCCAAGCAGGAGGGCCGCAGCATTCCCGAAGGCTGGGCGCTGGACAAGGACGGCAACCCGACCACCGATCCGGCCGAAGGCATGGAGGGGATGATGCTGCCGGCCGGCGGCGTCAAGGGCGCGATGCTGGCGCTGGTGGTCGAGCTGCTGTGCTGCGCGCTGACCGGGGCCTCGTTCGGCTTCGAGGCCGATTCCTTCTTCCCGGCCGAAGGCAACCGGCCGCGCATCGGCCAGGCCTTCCTGGTGATCGACCCGGCGGCGCTGGCCGGCGGCGAGGTGTTCCACGCCCGGATCGAGACGCTGGTGGAGGCGATGCTGGTGGACGAGGACGTGCGCCTGCCGGGGTCGCGGCGCGAGGCGCTGGCGGATCGCGCCGGCGTCGAGGGCATCGCCGTGCCGGCCGCGCTGCTGGCGCAGCTGGAAGCGCTGGCGTAGGATGGGCACCCCGTGCCCACGCGCGACGCATGCATGCATCGTATCGGCCTGTGTCGCAGGCGCCAACATCGTGCGAACGTTTGCGTGGGCACCGGGTGCCCACCCTACCGGGGTTGGCGGTCCCTATTATTAATGGATGATCCGCGACAGGAACTCGCGCGCCCGCTCCGACTTCGGAGCCTCGAAAAACGCTTCCTTGGCGCTGTCCTCGACGATGCGGCCGCCATCCATGAACAGCACGCGGTCGGCCACCTTGCGCGCAAAGCCCATTTCGTGGGTGACCACCATCATGGTCATGCCGTCGCGCGCCAGGCCGACCATCACGTCCAGCACCTCGCCCACCATCTCCGGGTCGAGCGCGGACGTCGGTTCGTCGAACAGCATGGCCACCGGATCCATCGCCAGCGCCCGCGCGATCGCCACCCGCTGCTGCTGGCCGCCCGAGAGCTGGGCCGGGAACTTGTCCTGGTGCGCCAGCAGGCCGACCCGCTCCAGGTATTGCAGGGCGTTGGCGGTGGCCTCGTCGCGCGAGCGTTTCAGCACTTTCATCGGCGCGAGGGTCAGGTTGTCGCGGACCGACAGGTGCGGGAACAGTTCGAAATTCTGGAACACCATGCCGATGCGCGCGCGCAGCGCCGGCAGGTCGGTGCGCGGGTCGCCGACCTCGATGCCGTCGACGCGGATGCTGCCCTGCTGGAAGGACTCGAGGCCGTTGACGGTCTTGATCAGGGTCGACTTGCCGGAACCGGACGGGCCGCACACCACCACGACGTCGCCGCGCGCCACCCGGGTGCTGCACCCATCGAGCACCCGGAAGGCGCCGTACCATTTGCTGACCCCATCGATTTCGATCATCTGCTTTCCTTGCATTGTCGTGCATTTACAAAGACTTGCGCGTGCTTGACAGCACCATCAACGCCTAGGATACTGCGGAACTTGTCAATATCATCAGCTTAACGGCACCGCTCGGAACCACCCGCATTCTGTCCCGGATTTTGCCTGAAACTTGGGAGGAACAGGACGGACGATCTTCTCCTGAACCCCTGCCCTACTGCGCCGCCATCACCAGAGGAAGCAATATGACCAATCGAAACCGCCTCACCACCTACATCCTCGTAGGCCTGGTGCTGGGCATCGTCGTCGGCTACGTCGCGAACACGAACATGGCCGATCCGGCCGGCTTCGCCGACAAGATGTCGCTGGTGACCACGCTATTCCTGCGCCTGATTAAAATGATCATCGCGCCGCTGGTGTTTGCCACGCTGGTGGTCGGCATCGCCAAGATGGGCGACGCCAAGGAAGTCGGCCGCATCGGGGTCAAGGCGCTCGGCTGGTTCATCATCGCTTCGCTGCTGTCGCTGACCCTGGGCCTGATCCTGGTTAACATCTTCCGTCCGGGCGACGCGATGGCGCTGTCCGGACACCTGCCGGCGGCCACCGCCTCTTCCGGCATCACCACTGCCGGCTTCACCCTGAACGATTTCGTCACCCACCTGGTGCCGGCCTCGATCGTCGACGGCATGGCCAAGAACGAAATCCTGCAGATCGTGATCTTCTCGATCTTCTTCGGCACCGGTGCCGCCGCCGTCGGCGCCCGCGCCACCCCGCTGATCGACGCCATCGACGGCGTCGCCCACGTGATGCTGAAGGTGACCGGCTACGTGATGAACTTCGCACCCTTCGCGGTGTTCGCAGCGGTCGCCAGCACCATCGCCAAGAGCGGCGTCGGCGTGCTGGCCACCTATGGCCTGTTCATGGGCGAGTTCTACCTCAGCATGGTGCTGCTGTGGATCGTGCTGATCCTGATCGGCATCCTGTTCGTGGGCCCGCGCATCCTCAAGCTGCTTGGCCTGCTGCGCGAACCGACCATCCTGGCATTCACCTGCGCCTCGTCGGAAGCCGCCTTCCCGAAAACCCTGGAAGGCCTCGAGCGCTTCGGCGTGAAGAACCGCCTGGCCGCCTTCGTGCTGCCGATCGGTTACTCGTTCAACCTGGACGGCTCGATGTTGTACTGCACCTTCGCGACCATCTTCATCGCCCAGGCCTACGGCATCGAACTGCCGCTGTCGACCCAGCTGACCATGATGCTGGTGCTGATGCTGACCTCGAAGGGCATCGCCGGCGTGCCGCGCGCCTCGCTGGTCGTCATCGCCGCCACCCTGAACCAGTTCCACATCCCGGAAGCCGGCCTGCTGCTGCTGCTCGGCATCGACCACTTCCTGGACATGGGCCGCTCGGCCACCAACGTGATCGGCAACGGCATCGCCACCGCGGTGGTGGCGAAGTGGGAGGGCGAACTGGGCCAGCCGGTCGCCGAAGAGAAGGATATGTCGACGGCGACGCTGCGCTGATCCGGCACTGAACCAGACAAGGCTTTCCCGAAGTGGAAAGCCTTTTTTTATGAACGCAGCATCCGAACGTCGCCCCTGCGCAGGCAGGGGTCCAAGTTTTACGACCCGCCACGAACTTGGGCCCCTGCGCAGGCAGGGGCGACGATATATTTAGTTATCAGTCCAAGGAGATACTCATGATCCGGAATCCCGCGCGCACCCTGTTCGCGCTCTTCCTCTGCCTGTTCGCCCTCGCCGCCCAGGCCCAGACCACCGCCGCCAGGCTGCCGCGCGTGGTCATCCTCGCCACCGGCGGCACCATCGCCGGCACCGGCGCCACCAGCACCACCACGGTCGGCTACACCGCCGCCACGGTCGGCGTCGATGCCCTGATCAAGGCCGTGCCCGAGCTGCAGAAGGTGGCCCAGGTCAGCGGCGAGCAGGTGTTCCAGATCGCCAGCGAAAACATGGGCAACGAGCAGTGGCTGACGCTGGCCAAGCGCGTCAACGCGCTGCTGGCCAAGCCGGACGTCGACGGCATCGTGATCACCCACGGCACCGATACCATCGAGGAAACCGCCTACTTCCTGAACCTGGTCGTCAAGAGCAGGAAGCCGGTGGTGGTGGTCGGCGCCATGCGGCCGTCGACCGCGATCTCGGCCGACGGTCCGATCAACCTGTACAACGCGGTGCTCACCGCCGGCAGCCAGGAAGCGGTCGGCAAGGGCGTGCTGGTGGTGCTGAACGACCAGATCAACGCCGCGCGCGAAGTCACCAAGACCAACACGGTCACCACCGACACCTTCAAATCGCCGGAACTGGGCATGCTCGGCTACGTGGTCGGCAACCAGCCGCACTTCTACCGCGCCTCGACCCGCAAGCACACCGCGGATACCGAGTTCGACGTGTCGAACCTGACCTCGCTGCCGCAGGTGGACATCGCCTACAGCTACGCCAACGTCGGCCCGACCGCGATCAACGCGCTGGTGGCGGCCGGTGCCAAGGGCCTGGTGCATGCCGGCGTCGGCGACGGCAGCCTGCCGACCAAGGTGCGCCCTGCCCTGTCGAGCGCGCGCAAGAACGGCGTGGTCATCGTCCGCTCGAGCCGCGTCGGCCAGGGCATCGTGGCCCGCAACGGCGAAGCCAACGATGACGAGCTGGACTTCGTGGTGTCGGATACCCTGAATCCGCAAAAGGCACGCATCCTCCTGATGCTGGCGCTGACGAAGACCACCAGCACCAAGGACATCCAGCGGATGTTCACTACCTATTGATCCGTCCCCCGGTTCAGAACGTGTGCATCAAGCCCAGCGACACCCCGCGCTGGGACGTCTGCTTCGACGGCACCAGCGCGCCGCTGTAGCGGTTGAGGTCCAGCTCCGCGTAGATATTGCTGCGCTTGGAGAACGCATACACGCCGCCCAGCAGGTACAAGGTGCGGCTGCCTCCGTCGACCAGGCCGTCGTAGTCCGAACGGTAGACGGCGGCGGTCAGCGCCACCGGCCCGTTCACCTGGTAGCTGGCGCCGCCGAACACCGTGCGGTTCTGGTAGATGCCGGCGCCGCCGGCGGTTTCCTGGCGCTCGCGCGATACCCCCGCCTTGACAGTCAAGTCCTTCGCCTTGTAGCCGCCGCCCACGATCCAGGCGCGGTTGCCGAGGCCCGCCGTGGTCTGCTTGTAGGTGTAGGCGCCGCCCGCCAGCACCGGGCCACCGGCGTACAGGACGCCCAGCGCCTGGGCCGTGCCCCGGGACCGGTCTTCGGCGTTTTCGCCCGGCGCGTGCTCGGCGCGCAAGGTCCACGGCCCGAAGGTGCCGGTGTACTGGATGTCGTTGTTGAAGCGCGTACCCGACGACGAGGAAGCGCCCAGGCCGGCGGTCCGGGCCGCCGCCGGCAGGGTGGTGCCAGCGCCCGAGGACAGCGGCACGATGCCGGTGTAGTGGTGGTCGTAGGGATCGAGGAACAGTTCGGTGCGAAAGCCGATCGTGTACTGGCGGCCCAGGTCGATGTAGCCCCATTTGCCGCCCAGCCCGACCGAGGCGGTACGGTTGAACAGCACGTTGTTGGTGTTGTCCAGCGCGCCCGACTTGCTGGAAAAGCCGCTCTCGAGGCGGAAGCGCGCCTTGAGTCCATTGCCGAGGTCTTCTTCGCCGCGAAAGCCGAGGCGGTTCGAGAAGGAGTTACCGGAACCCATCGTCAGCTGGCCGTTGCCGGCGGCATCCACATTGGTCTGGTAGCGCAGGCCGGCGTCGATGGCGCCGTAGATGGACACCGTCGATTGGGCGAACGCCGCGGCGGGCAGCATCCATGCCACCGCCAGCGTCGGAAGAAATTTGTTCATGGCTGTCTCGTTGTATGTTTTATAGGTAGCGCGGCCGGCAGCAGGCGCGCACGCCCTTCTCCGCGGGCTGCCGGTGCCGATGCTTGGGAAAAGCGGCGGCCGCCTGGCCGCCGCGTGCGAAGAAGGATTCAGGCTGCGGGTTTAGGCCGCCGCTTTGGCGGACGCGTTGCGCGTCGCCTGGTGCGCACCGTTGCTCAGTATGAGCAGGGTCACGATGCTGGCCAGCGCCAGGATCGCGATCGGCAGCAGCGCCAGCGAATAGCTGCCGGTTTCTTCCCGGATCCAGCCGTAGACATTGACCATCAGGCCGCCGCCGATCAGGTTCGCGCATGCATTGATCGCCGCCAGGCCGGCCGCCGCCCCCGAGGCCGGCAGCCAGGACGAGCTCAGCGCCCAGAACGGTCCCTTGAACGAGTACGCGCCGATCAGGACGCAGGACAGCAGCACCACGGTCGGCGCCAGCGAGGTGATGAACAGGGAGCTCAGCATGCCGCCCGAAATCAGGGCCAGCGGGATCGCGGTATGCCAGCGGCGCTCGGCCTTGCGGTCGGAATGGCGGCCCCACCAGACCATCAGGACGGCCGCGATCACGTAGGGAATCGAGTTGATCAGGCCCGTCTCCATGATGCTCAGGCCGAAGGACTTGAGCAGCTGCGGCTGCCATACGCCGAGCACCGTGCCCGCCGCCGACGCGGTCGAGCACACCAGCGCCATGCCCAGCACTTCCTTACTGCGCAGCAGCTTGGCGAGCGGGATGTGGGCGGCCGTCTTTTTCTCGCTGCGCTCCTTTTCCAGGCGCGCCGACAGCCAGTTGCGCTGTTCCGCGCTCAGCCACTTGGCCTGCTCCGGACGGTCGGTCAGGAAGTAGAGGCAGGCAAAGCCCATCAGCACCGTCGGGATGCCTTCGAGGATGAACAGCCAGTGCCAGCCGCGCAGGCCCAGCAGGCCGTCGGCCTGCAGCAGCAGCGCCGACAGCGGCGAGCCGACGAAGCTGGCCATCGGCACCGCGACCATGAAGATGGCGACGATGCGGCCACGGTAGGCGGCCGGGAACCAGTAGGTCAGATACAACACCACGCCGGGGAAGAAGCCGGCTTCGGCCGCACCCAGCAGGAAACGCATGATGTACAGCGAGGTCGGGCCCTGCACCGCCGCCATGCTGGCCGAGACCAGGCCCCAGGTGACCATGATGCGGGCGACCCACTTGCGCGCGCCGAACTTTTGCAGCGCCAGGTTGCTGGGCACCTCGAACAGGAAATACGAGATGAAGAACAGGCTGCCGGCGAAACCGAACATCTTCTTGGTAAGACCGAGGTCGTCGTTCATCTGCAGGGAAGCCATGCCGATGTTGCCGCGGTCGATGAAGGCCAGCAGGTAGCACAGCATCAGGAAGGGGATGAGGCGCCAGGTCACCTTGCGGATGGTGTCTGCCTCGAGGCGCGCGTTGTGTTGGATCTCGCTCATGTCGTCTCCAATATTAATCGTCCGGGGCGCGTCTTGGTGCGCGCTTTTTTGTGTTGTTTTGTTTCCTCAGCCTTGCTGTTCGAGTACCGCGAGCACGTTCTGCGCCGCCGCCGTACCCATGCCCACATACGCATCGCTGGTCACGCCGCCGATGTGCGGCGACAGGATCGCGTTGGGCACGCGGGTGAACGCGTGGTCAGGCGCGAAAGGCTCGACCTGGAAGCTGTCCAGGCCCGCGGCCAGCAGCGCGCCGCTGCGCAGGGCAGCCTCCAGCGCCGCCTCGTCGATCAGACCACCGCGCGCGGTATTCACCACGATCGCGCCCGGCCGCATCGTCGCCAGGGTTTCGGCGTTCAGCATGTTGGCGTTGTCCTTGGTCAGCGGGCAATGCAGCGACAGCACGTCGGACCCGGCGATGACGTCCGCCAGCGGCAGCAGGTCGACGCCTTCCGGCGCCGCCTTGGCGAACGGATCGTGGGCAATGACGGTCATGCCCATCGCGATGCCGACCGCCGCCACGCGGGCGCCGATCGCGCCGAGTCCCACCAGGCCGAGCGTACGGCCGCGCAGTTCCAGGCTTTTATGGGTCGCCTTGTCCCAGTGGCCCGCGTGCATGCGCACGTCGAGTGCCGGCACGTTCTTGGCGCAGGCCAGGATCAGGGCCCAGGTATGCTCGGCCACCGCGGGCGCATTGGCGCCGGTGGCGGCCTTGACGGCGATGCCGCGGCGCTTGGCCGCCTCGCTGTCGATGGTGTCGATGCCGGTGCCGTGCTTGGACACCACGCGCAGCTTGGCGCTGGCTTCCATCACGCGCTCGCTGATGCGGCCGTAGCGCGCGATGATGGCGACCGGCTGGTATTGGCGGCTCAGGGCGACCAGGTCGTCTTCGCCGGGCGTCTTGCCGGCGTAGACGATGTCGAAGCTTGATAACAGCGCCACCGCCTGCTCGGCGAGGTCGGCGCCGGTCACCAGTACGACCGGGCGCTGCTGGTTGGTGTCGAGGACGGCGTTCACAGGGTCTCTCCTTCGGCCAGCACGCCGGCCTTGCGCAGGGCGCCGTCCAGCCAGGTCGGGCGCAGCTGCTTGCCGCTGCGGATGCCGTCGATGCGCGCGGTTTCGTCGGCCAGTTTCTGCTTGGCCGCGTCCAGCACGGCCGGCACCTTGCCTAGTTCGACCACGACCACGCCGTCGGCGTCGGCCACCACCAGGTCGCCCGGCTGCACGGTCACGCCGCCCACCGACACCGGCCAGTTGATCCGGCCCGGCACCAGCTTGGTCGGACCGTTGGGGTTGGCGCCGATGGCATACATCGGGAAGCCGAGCGCGCGGATCGCTTCGGTGTCGCGCACGGCGCCGTACAGGATCACGCCGGCGATGCCGAGCGCCATGCACTGGCTGACCATGATCTCGCCCATCAGCGCGCAGGATTCGTCGCCCTTGCCGTCGACCACCAGCACGTCGCCCGGCTTGGCGACCGCCATCGCGGCGTGGATCATGAGGTTGTCGCCGGGGCGGACTTCGACCGTGATCGCGGTGCCGGCGATGCGCATGCCGGGTGCCAGCGGCGCGATGCGGCTGCTCAGGGCGCCGCGGCGGCCGGCCACGTCGGCCAGGATGGACGATGGGTATGCGGCGGCGCGGGCGACCAGGTCCGGGCTGGTGCGTTCGATGTCGCGGATTACGTCGGGTGGAGTGGAATGGCTCATGGTTAGTCCTCGGTCGTGGTGGTGAGGACTGCCATCAACTGGTCAGAAAGGCGCGACGCGGCCAGGAGGCGTGCGCCGGGGATGTGCTCCGGGGCGCGCGGCAGGTACGGCTGTCTCCTTGTTGCGTTGGCGTCCTCTGGCGCTGCGAAGGCAGCCTGCTCAGGGAAGCTTTTGTATGGATCGAGTATAGGAAGCCGAATTCATAATGTATATTCACTTAATTTTGAGATTCTTAAACTTTCAGGAATATATCGATGGACTTCCGTGACCTGAAATATTTCGAAGTGATCGCCACCGAAGGCAACCTGGGACGCGCCGCCGAGCGCCTGCACCGCACCCAGCCTGCACTCACCAAATGCATCGACCGGCTGGAAGAAGATCTCGGCGCCGCGCTGTTCGAAAAGGACGGCCGCGGCATGCGCCTGACGGCGGCCGGCCAGGTGCTGCTCAAGCGCACGCGCCTGATGGCGATCATGGTCGAGGAGACCGCGCGCGAGATGCAGGACCATGCCGGCGGCCTGCAGGGCACGGTGCGCATCGGCTGCGTGCCGACGCTGGGCGAGCACCTGATGCCGGCCGTCTTCGCACAGTTGCTGGCCGAAGCGCCGGCGATCACCGTCAACCTGTTTGTCGGTATGAACGACCACCTGCTGGCGCACCTGCGCGACGGCGAGATCGACCTGGTGATCGGTCCGATGCTGGATGCCGATGCGGACATCGTGAGCGAGCAGATCGCGGAAGACACGGTGGTCGTGATGGCCAGCGAAGACCATCCGGTGTTCAACGCGCCCGCCACCCTGGCCGGCCTGCTGGACTACAAATGGATGCTGCCGGCCACCACGGTGGCCTCGCGCCAATGGCTGGACCAGACCTTCGAACGGCACGGCCTGGCGCGGCCGCGGGTGCAGATCGAGTCGAACGTGCTGAACGCGATCCTGCCGATCCTCGAGAAAGCGCCCTTGCTGGGCTTCGTTACCCGCCTCAACCTGGTGGCCGGCAGGGCGCGCCTGCGCGAAGTGGTCCTGGCCGAGACCGAAATGCAGCGGCGGCTGGGACTGGCGTACCGCAAGAACGGCTACCTGTCACCGGTGGCGGCGCGCGTCGCCGCCATCCTGCGCGCGCGCGGAAAAGAGCTGCTGATCATGTGAGGTGCGCACCTGTCGCCGTCCCTGGTGTCAAACCTTCTCTCGCGCGGACGCACTGCGAACGCGGAGCATTTTTGACAGGAGGTTTTATGTTGGCAACTAACTTTCGTGGACCCTACCGGATCCGGGTATCGCAAAAACCGGATCCCGTGATCGAACACCCGGGCGACGCCATCGTCCGCGTGATACGCGCCTGCATCTGCGGCTCGGACCTGCACCTGTACCACGGCCTGGTGCCCGACCTGCGCGTCGGGCACACCTTCGGCCATGAGTTCGTCGGCATCGTCGAAGAGGTCGGCTCGGCGGTCGAGACGCTCAAGCCGGGCGACCGCGTGCTGGTGCCGTTCAATGTCTTCTGCGGCTCCTGCTTCTTCTGCCAGCGCGAGCTGTACGGCAACTGCCACAACACCAATCCGGAAGCGACGGCGGTCGGCGGCTTCTACGGCTATTCGCATACCACCGGCGGCTACGACGGTGGCCAGGCCGAGTTCGTGCGCGTGCCGATGGCCGACGTCGGACCGTACAAGGTACCGGACGATATCGTCGACGACGACGCGGTGCTGTTGACGGATGCGCTGCCGACCGGCTACCAGGCCGCCGAGATGGCCGACATCCACGAAGGCGACACCGTGGTGGTGTTCGGCGCCGGTCCCGTCGGCATCTTCGCGGCCAGGTCGTCCTGGCTGTTCGGCGCCGGCCGCGTGATCGTGGTCGACCATATCGACTACCGGCTCGACTTCGTGCGCCGCTACGCTCCCGCCGAGATCGTCAATTTCCGCGAGGTGGGCGACGTCGCCCTGCACATCAAGAAGATGACGGACTGGCTGGGCGCGGATGCCTGCATCGATGCCGTCGGCTGCGAGGCGTCGGGCAGCCTGGCCCAGACACTCACCGGGCGCTGGACCATGCTGCAGGCAGGCGCGGCCACCGCGCTGTTCTGGGCCATCAACTCCGTGCGCAAGGCCGGCAATATCTCGATCGTCGGCGTGTATGGGCCGACCTTCAACGCGGTCCCGATCGGCAATGCGCTGAACAAGGGCCTGACGATGCGCATGAACCAGGCCTCCGTGAAACGCCATGTGCCGCACCTGATCGAGCACATCCGTCAGGGACACCTGAACCCGAAAGAGATCATCACCCACCGCGTACCGCTGGAAGAGGCATCGGATGCGTACCACATCTTCTCGAGCAAGTACGACGGTTGCATCAAAACCGTGCTGATTCCCCCACGCGCCGGCTCGGCACGCGCGCTGGCCGGCAGCGTCATTCACTGAAGGAGCCGCCATGAACACCGACATCGCCCGCCGCGATCTGGCCGAGCAGCGGCGCAACCCGCAGCACCACGGCCATGTGGATTACGAGCGCCAGCTCGACCACGACCTGAACCGCCACAGTCCGCCCCGCGAACAGCTACAGCACATTCCGGGTTGGGGCTCGGACCTCGACCACAAGAACCGTCCTGCCATCCCGATGGAGCGCATGCCGCCGCGCTTCATCCACGTGCCGCAGGGACAGCCGGTACAGCAGGCTCAGACCGTCGAAGTGTTCTGTTCGCCGGAACGGCCGGGCATCACACCGATCTTCGGCACGGCCCAGCCGCCGAAGTGGGTATCGGGCGCGATCCGGCGCCTGGCCTACAAGCTGCCCGAGAACGACGTGCGCCACTGGCTGATGCTGATCGCCGCCGACCGCGTCAACGTGGTCGAGGGCATTGTCGACGACCTGCGCCACGGCCACGTACCCAATGTGCTCGGGGAAATGGGCATCCGGTCGGAACTGCGCCACAACCCGGCGGGACTGGTACGCAAGGCGCTCGTCACCGCCGTCGTGGTGGGCGGCGTCATGGCCTTGCTGAAGCGGCGCGACCGTTACTGATGGAGGGAAAAAAAGGAAATTTATCGCCCCGCATTCGTATGACGAACGCGGGGCATTTTTTCACAACACCGCCCTGCCCCGCTAGCTACCCGGATGCAGGATCACCTTGGTCCAGCCGTGGTCGCGCTCGTCGAAGTGCTGGTAGGCATCCGGCGCCTGGTCCAGACTCAGCTGGTGGGACACGATGAACGACGGCTTGGCGCGGCCGGCGTGGATCAGGTCGCGCAGTTGCCGGTTATACGCCTTGACCGGGCACTGGCCGGTGGCGACGCGCTGCCCCTTGAACCAGAGCATGCCCCAGTCGAGTGCGATCTTGCCTTCCTTCGCCAGGTCGTCGGGGCCGCCCGGATCCTGCGGCACGAACACGCCGACCACCCCGATGCCGCCGGTGAACTTGACCGAGTTGACCAGGTTGTTCATCGTGAGGTTCGGACGTTCCTGGCGGTGATGATGGTGGTCGTGGCACTGGTAGCCGACGCATTCGCAACCGGCGTCCGCACCCCGTCCATGGGTCAGGTCCATGACGCGCTGTACCGGGTCTTCTTTCGAATAATCGATCGCGATCGCGCCGATCGACTCGGCCAGCTTGAGCCGGTCGGCATGGCAGTCGACCACCATCACGCTGCAGGCTCCCTTGATCATCGCCGAGTGCGCCGCCATCAGGCCCACCGGCCCGGCGCCGTAGATGACCACCGCGTCCCCGGGCTTCATGCCGGCCAGTTCGGTCGCATGCCAACCGGTCGGGAAGATGTCGGCGCACATCACGTAGTCGGACTGCTTCTGCTCCGCGTCCGGCGGCAGCTTCAGGCACATGAAGTCGGCCCAGGGCACGCGCAGGAATTCGGCCTGGCCGCCCTGCCATGGTCCCATGTCGGCAAAGCCGAAGGCGCCGCCGGCGATGCCCGGCTGGTTCGACTTCAGACAGTAGTTGGTCAGGCCGCGTTCGCAGTTCTTGCAGTGGCCGCAGCTGACGTTGAAGGGGATGCAGACCCAGTCCCCGGGTTTCAGATTCTCGACCGCCGGCCCGACTTCCATCACCACGCCCAGGTTCTCGTGGCCGAAGACGCGGCCCTGCTCGAAATCGGTCCGGCCCTCGTACATGTGCAGGTCGGAGCCGCAGATATTGGTGCTGGTGATTTTGATGATCGCATCCGTGGGACGTTCGATCTTAGGGTCCGGCACGTTTTCGACTGCAACCTGCCGTGGACCTCGATAGACAACAGCTTTCATCATCTACTCCTATGACCCGCCAGGAAATAGCATGTCCTGCTCACAGGACTTGAGGCCGCATCCTGGCAGTTGTTGGGAAATCCGCAGGCGGGCCCACGGGACCGTGTCCACCGTGCGCGCCTTTACCCGCCGTGGGTGGATCGCTAAAGATTAGGCATGGGTTCGTTCGATTGCAAGCAGCGATTCGCTAGCCTTTCGGCATCACGCGGCACTGGATTTCCACGCGAATACGCTGGAAAAAAAAGCCTTGCACCATGCATAAACGTGTCTAGACTGAGGCGACATGGCTGCGGCCGCCATTGGAATGCAGGTGACGGCCGAATATTTCTCAAGTCGTCACAAGGAGGTTTGATCATGGCAAGCAGTCACCTTGCTCGGGCCGGCAGGCCCACGCAAAACGTCAACTGGATTCCGATCGCGCTGGGCGCCGCCGCCATCGTGGCCGGCGTCCAAGGCCGCAAGAAAGGCGCCGCGGCGCTCGCGCTCGGCGCCGTCGCCGGCGCCGGTGCGATGGGCGCGCTGCGCGGCGTGCAATCCGGCCACAGCAGGCAGGGCGCCGCCGCCGGCCAGGCCGAGGTGGAGCGCTCGATCACGATCAGCAAGGGCGCGGACGAACTGCGCCGCACCTGGCTCGACCCAAGGACGCTGCCGCAGGTCATGGCACGCTTCGCGACCGTGCGTGGCGCCGGCGAAGGCCGCATGCACTGGAAGGTCGAGGGGCCGCTCGGCCATGCCTACGAATGGGACGCCGAGACGGTGGACCGCCCCGGCGCCGACATCGGCTGGCGCGCGCTACCCGACGCCGCCATCCCGAACGAGGGATCGGTGCGCTTCCAGCCCGCCCCGGCCGGCCGCGGCACCGTGGTGACCCTGCGCGTGCGCTTCGACCCGCCGGGCGGCGCGCTCGGCGAAGGGCTGATCAAGCTGCTCGGCAGCACACCGCTGGAGCTGGTCGCCGAGGCGGCGCTGCGGCGCTTCAAGAACCTCGTCGAAACCGGCGAGATCCCGACCACCGTGCGCCAGCCCGCTGCGCGCGCCGACAAACACTGAGGAGCAGGCCATGCGAGCACTTTATTGGAACGGCGTGAACGACCTGCGGGTCGGCACCGTGAAGGACCCCGAAATCCTGAACCCGCGCGATGCCATCCTGCGCGTGACCCTGTCGACCACCTGCGGTTCCGACCTGCACTTCATCGACGGCTACATCCCGACCATGAAGGCCGGCGACGTGATCGGTCACGAGTTCATGGGCGTGATCGAAGAAGTCGGCAGCGAGGTGAAGCGCGTGAAGAAGGGCGACCGCGTCGTCGTACCCTCCTTCATCGTGTGCGGCCAATGCTGGTACTGCCAGCACCACCTTTACTCGTTGTGCGACAACACCCATCCCAAGCCCGAGCTGCAGGAACCGCTGCTCGGCGGCCAGACCACGGCCGGCATCTACGGCTACACCCACGCCTTCGGCGGCTACGCCGGTGCGCACGCGCAATACGTGCGCGTGCCGTTCGCCGACAACGACTGCTTCAAGGTGCCCGACGGCGTGGCCGACGAGACCGCGCTGTTCCTGTCGGACGCGGCGCCGACCGGCTACATGGGCGCCGACTTCTGCGACATCAAGCTGGGCGACACGGTCGCGGTCTGGGGCTGCGGCGGCGTCGGCCTGATGGCGCAGCAGAGCGCGCGCCTGATGGGCGCCGAGCGCGTGATCGGGATCGACCGCTTTCCCGAGCGCCTGCAGATGGCGCGCGAGCATGCCGGTTCCGAAACCATCGACTACACCCAGGTCGACAGCGTGCTGGACGTGCTCAAGGAGATGACCGGCGGACGCGGCCCCGATGCCTGCATCGACGCGGTCGGGATGGAAGCGCATGGTACCGGGCCGCAATACGCCTACGACCTCGTGAAGCAGGCCTTGCGCCTGGAGACCGACCGCGGCCAGGCGCTGCGCGAAGCGATCATGGCCTGCCGCAAGGGCGGCACGCTGTCGGTGCTGGGCGTCTACGGGGTGCTCGACAAGTTCCCGATGGGCGCCCTCATGAACAAGGGCATGACGGTGCGCACCGCCCAGCAGCACGGGCAAGCCTACATGGACCGGCTGCTGGCGCACGCCCAGAAGGGCGAGCTCAACCCGGCCTACCTTGCCACCCACCGCTTTTCGCTCGAGGACGGGCCGCGCGGCTACGACATGTTCAAGCACAAGAAGGATGGCTGCGTGCGCGCGGTGTTCGCGCCGTAGAAATCGCACAGCGGCGCGCACGCGCGGGGTGGCAGGGTCGTGGACTGGCGGTCTACAATGCAGGCAATTCCGTCAATACATGATCTGCCATGCTCCCAGCCCCGCTCCCAGCTGATCCGCCGCACGGCGGCGCGTCCACAGGCCAGTTTGGTTGCTGGGAAATGGACCTGTACGACATGACGCTCGTGCTGTCGGACGGGAGCCGTGCCATCTACGGCCTCGGGGCGGCCACCTGGCGCCTGGACGACCTGCTGCAGCGCGTGCACCCGGACGAGCGGCAACGCGTTGGCGACACGCTGCGGGAGGCACTGGACGCCGATAAGCAACTCGACCTGGGGTACCGCATCGTGCGTGCCGCGGGCGACACACGGCACGTGCGCATGCGCGCCGAACTGCTGCGCGCGGGCGGCAACCGTGCGCGCTACCTGGGCACGATCGAGGACGTGACCGAACAGGTGCGGCGCCAGCCCGAAACCGAGCGCAATGCGTGGCTACTGCAAATGGCGAGCGGTGTGGCGCACCTGGGCGGCTGGAGCTACGATGCGGCGCAGGGCCGCGTGATCTGGTCGGACGAAGTCTGCCGCATCCACGAGGCGCCGCTCGGGACCGCGCCCACGGTCGAGGAGGCGATCGGGTATTTCGCGCCGGAGTCGCGCGTCAGGCTGGGCTGCCTGGTCGAAGCCTGCCTGCGCGACGGTACGCCCTACGACGAGGAACTGGAGCTCGTCACCGCGCGCGGCCGCAGCGTCTGGGTGCGCTCGATCGGCGAGCCGGTGCGCGGCGCGGACGGGACGATCACCGGGCTGCAGGGCGCGTTCCAGGACATCAGCGACAAGCGCAAGGCCGAACAGCGGGTCGCGCGCATGGCCGAGCAGCTGTCCACCACGCTCGAGTCGATCACCGACGCCTTTTATACGCTGGACCGGGAATGGCGCTTTACCTACATGAACCGGGAAGCCGAGCGCCTGTTCAAGCGCCCGCGCGCGCAGCTGCTCGGCAAGGTACTGTGGGAAGAGTTCAGCGCGCTCCAGGGCAAGATCGGCGAGCGCGAATTCCATCGCGCGGTGCGCGAGAACCGCACCGTCGTGTTCGAGGAATACTATGCGCCCTACCAGGTCTGGTCCGAGTTGCGCGCCTATCCCTCCGATGAAGGACTGACCGTCTACTTCCGCGACATCACCGAAGCGCGCAAGACCGAGGAATCGTTGCGCCTCAGCGAAGAACGCTTCCGCACCATCGCCCGCGCCACCACGGACGTGGTGTGGGACTGGGACCTGGAAGACGACAGCCTGTGGATCAGCGACAGCGTCGAATCCGTGTTCGGCTACACGCCGGCCGATTTTTCCGGGGCAATCGGAGCATGGTCGGAGCGCATCCATCCGGACGAACGGGAGCGCGTCGTCAGCCAAATGAGGTCGGCCATCGCGGGTAGCGACGACCACTGGATGGACGAATACCGCTTCCTGCGCAAGGACGGCTCGGTTGCCATCGTGCTGGACCGCGGCTACATCACCCGTGACGGCGGCGGACGCGCCATGCGCATGATCGGCGCCATGGTCGACCTGACCGAGCGCCGCCGGGCCGAACAACGGATCGAATACCTGGCCTACTACGACGTGCTGACCGAGCTGCCGAACCGCCAGCTGCTGATGGAGCGGCTGCAGCGGGCGCTCGACGACAGTGCGCGCGGCCGTTCCGCCAGCGCGCTGTTCTTCATCGACCTGGACAATTTCAAGTCGCTCAACGACACCCACGGCCATGCGCTGGGCGACCAGTTGCTCAGGCAGGCGGCGCAGCGCCTGCGCAGCTGCCTCAGCCGCCATGACACCGTGGCGCGCTTCGGCGGCGACGAGTTCGTGGTGCTGCTCGAAGGCTTGAGCATGGACCTAAGCCAGGCATGCTCCCAGGCGCGGCGGGTGGGCGAGCGCATGCTGGTGACGCTGCGCCAGCCGTACGACCTCGGCCAGTACACGCACCACAGCACGGCCAGCATCGGGATCGTGCTGTTCAAGGACGCCGTGGACGACAGCGGCGAGTTGCTCAAGCGCGCCGACATGGCGATGTACGAGGCCAAGAATGCGGGCCGCGGCACGCTCAGCTTCTTCAACCCCGACATGGAGGACGCGCTGGCGGCGCGCATGGCGCTCGAGAACGACCTGCGCCAGGCCCTGCGCCACTGCGAACACGAATTCGCGCTGCACTACCAGCCGCAGATCGACCGCGACGGCAAGCTCACCGGCGTCGAAGCGCTGGTGCGCTGGCGCCATCCGGCGCGCGGCATGATTTCACCGGCCGAGTTCATTCCGCTGGCCGAGGAAACCGGACTGGTGGTGGCACTCGGGCAGTGGGTGCTGAAGAAGGCCTGCGACCAGCTGCTCGCCTGGGCCGCCAACCCGGCGACGGCGCAGATCGAGATCGCGGTCAACGTCAGCGCGCACCAGTTCCACCACCCGCAGTTCGTGGCACAGGTGCTGGCGCTGGTGTCGGTGCCCGGCATCGATGCGCGCCGGCTCAAGCTCGAACTGACCGAAACCTCGCTGCTGGAAAACGTCGACGATACGATCGCCAAGATGCATGCGCTCAAGCTGCACGGGGTCAGCTTTGCGCTGGACGACTTCGGCACCGGCTATTCCTCGCTGGCCTACCTCAAGCAGCTGCCGCTCGACATGCTCAAGATCGACCGCTCGTTCGTGCTCGATCTCCTGACCAACCAGAACGACGCGGTGATCGCCCGCACCATCATCGCGCTGGGCCGCAGCCTGGGCTTGCGGGTACTGGCCGAAGGCGTCGAGCTGGCGGCCCAGCGCGACTTCCTGTTCGAGCACGGCTGCGATGCCTACCAGGGCTTCCTGTACGCCCCGGCCCTGCCGGCCAGCTCGGTGGCCTCGGTCGCCTGCAAGCCCTGCCATCAAGCGCAGGACGTATGAAGCCGGCTACGACGACGCTGCGTCGGCATGGGTGTTCACCACCAGGCGGCCGCGTAGCGTCCCGGCGAGCAGGTCCGGCGCCAGCGTGATTGCCTGTGCCAAACCGATTTCCCGCGTAATGGTCGCCAATGTACCGGCGTCCAGCTCGTTCGCCAGCCGCTCCCATGCCGCCAACCGTTTCGGCAGCGGCGCCATCACGCTGTCGATGCCGACCAGCCTGACGCCGCGCAGGATGAATGGCGCAACCGACGCCGGAAAATCCATGCCCTGGGCCAGTCCGCAGGCCGTGACGGTGCCGCCATAACGGGTCTGTGCGACCGCATTGGCCAGCGTGTGCGAGCCGACGGCGTCGACGACGCCGGCCCAGCGCTCCTTCTGCAGCGGCTTGCCGGGCGCGGACAATTCGGCGCGATCGATGACCTCGGCCGCGCCGAGGGATGTGAGGTAGTCGGCCTCGGCCAGCTTGCCGGTGGACGCGACCACGCGGTAGCCCCAGCCGGCAAGGATCGCAATCGCAATGCTGCCGACGCCGCCCGATGCGCCGGTCACCAGGATGTCGCCGCTGCGCTTGTCGACGCCTTGCTCCTGCAGCGCCATCGCGGACAGCATCGCGGTGTAGCCGGCGGTCCCGATGGCCATCGCGGTGCGGGCCGACATGCCCGGCGGCCGCGGGACCAGCCACCCGCCTTTCAGGCTGGCACGCTGCGCCAGGCAACCCCAGTGCGTTTCGCCGACACCCCAGCCGTTCAGGATGAATGCGTCGCCCGCCTTCCAGTCCGGATGCGAGGATGCAATGACCTCCCCCGCCCCATCGATGCCGGGCACCATCGGCCAGCTGCGCACGACCGGCGCCTTGCCGGTGATGGCCAGGGCGTCCTTGTAGTTCACGGTCGAATAGTCGATGCGCACCGTCACGTCGCCGTCGAGCGGCAACTGCGCGTCATCGATCTCGGTAAGCCGGGCAGCGGTGGTGCCGTCATCGTTCTTGTCGAGCAGGATTGCTGTGAACATGCAGATCTCCAAAATGCGTGGGCTGAAGGGACAGGTGCCGGCACGGGGACGGTAGCGCCGCCCGGTTCAGGGCGCTTGCACCGGCAGCGGAACGAGAATATCTTAAAACGTATTGATACGCGGGTGCGAGCACCTAACAAAACCTTCAGGGCAAGGCGCAGCGTCGAAGACAGTACGAATGTACGGGGAGACGATGCAACGCCGCCATGGAGGTTTTGTTAGGTGCTCTAAGACCATCGCAGAGTGAGAGGTAGAGGCAAATATCATGTCGACGACAAAACTTGATAAGGCTGCATGGCAGACAACCTTCGACCAGTTGTCGAAATCGCTGCTGGTCGGTAAACAGGTCGAAATCGAAGTGACAGGACTGCATATCGGCGACCAGATCGAGCAGGAGTGGATTCAATTGCTGGGCATGAGCTACGACCCCAAGAACGATCTGATCCAGATTCTCGTCGAAGGCCTCGATCACCTGATCCCCAAGCCGCGCGAAGTCTGGATCGATCACGGCCCCATCGGCCTGGCCAGCATGGAAGTGATCGGCGACGACGACATGCGCCAGATCATCCGGCTGCGCGAGCCGCTGATGCTGCCCTACGCCGGCACGGTGTGAGCGCGCAGACGGGCACGGTCTTCCCGGCCCGCCTGCCCTTCACTTGGCCCGGCGCTTCACCGCGTAGCCGTACTGCACCGGCCACGCGGGCTCTTCCTCGAACGCATGCTGGGCCTTCAGCGCCCAGTACGGTTCACGCAGCAGTTCGCGCCCGACCAGCACCAGGTCGGCATCGCCGCCGGTGACGATGTCGTCAGCTTCCCTGGGGTCGGTGATCAGCCCCACGGCACCGGTCGGGATATCGGCGCCGTCGCGGATCCTGCGGCTGCAGGGCACCTGGTAGCGCTTGGCGACCGGGATGCGTGCGGTCGGCAGGTTGCCGCCGGTCGAGACGTCGATCAGGTCGACGCCGGCCGCCTTGAGCCGCTGCGACAATGCCACCGATTGCTCGATATCCCAGCCGCCCGCGGTCCAGTCGGTCGCGGAGATGCGCACGAACAGCGGCAGCTCGCCGGGCATGATGGCGCGCACGCGCTCGGTCACGCGCAGCACCAGGCGCATCCGGTTGTCCAGGCTGCCGCCGTACTCGTCGTCGCGCTGGTTGCTGTGGGGCGACAGGAATTGGTGCAGCAGATAGCCGTGCGCAGCGTGGATTTCCAGCAGCCTGAATCCGGCTGCCAGCGCACGGCGCGCCGCCTCCTCGAACAGGTCGACGATGCCGTCGATGGCCTGCTTGTCCAGCGCGACGGGCAGCGGGTCGTCCGGATAGAACGGAATCGCACTGGGCGCCACCACCTGCCAGCCGCCCTCGGCGCTGGTCTTGAGGGTTGCACCGCCTGTCCACGGCGCCGCGGTGCTGGCCTTGCGGCCGGCGTGCGCCAGCTGGATACCGGCCACCGCGCCCTGGCCGTGGACGAAGGCGGCGATCCTGGCCAGCGGTGCGACGTGGGCGTCGCTCCAGATGCCGACATCGCCCGGTGTGATGCGGCCTTCCGGGCTGACGGCGGTGGCCTCGACCATGACGAGGGCGGTGCCGCCGACCGCGCGGCTGCCGAGGTGCACCAGGTGCCAGTCGTTGGCGAACCCATCCTCGGCGGAATACTGGCACATGGGTGCCATCGCGATCCGATTGCGCAGCACCACGCCCCGCAAGTTCAGTGGGCTGAGCAGGTCGACCTCCGGCACCTCGCGGTCGTGGGAGGCGTCCGCCAGGGCGCCATGCGTGGCGGCCTGTGCGGCCACGTCGGGAGACTGGGCAATATTCGAACTCATCGCTGACCTCCGGCTGCGGATACGTGACCGGTTTAGACAAGGATGCGGGGTGCGAGTTGCGCAGGCGGGCGCGCCGTCAGGGTACGGCTGAAGCGTTCCTGCACAAGGGCGAGCGCATCGAGCATCGGCCGGTGCACCAGCCGGCGCATGCGGCGTTCGCTGTCGCAGTCCCACAGGCCCATCGGCATCCACGGACGCGGCCGGTGCCAGTCGAACATGCCGATGATCGGATAGATGCAGATGCCGCCCAGGGACACGCTGGCGTCGAGCAGGCCGTCGACTTCGTCCGCCAGTTGGTGGATCCAGCGCGCCCGGTGCACGCCCCAATGCGAGGTTTCCGAAATGACGAGCTCGCCGCCGTAGCGCGCATGCACCGAGCGGATCAGGTCCCGCAGCGGCACCCGGCGCGGGTCGGCGTCGCCGAGCCATTCCCCTTCCCGCCCGAGCTCCCATTGCGAGTTCCAGTAATAGTTGATGCCGACCACGTCGAGGTGCGCGCGGCTGCCGCCCAGTTCGGGCAAGGTCCGCCCGCACAGCATGTCCCAGCTTTCGAATACCTGGTCGTCGTTGAAGACGCGGGCCTCGCGCAGCGATGCGGGCCGCTCGTCCCTTGGCGCCACATGGCACAGCGGGTCGGCATTCAGGAAGCGCGCGTCCGGGACCCTGGCGCGGATTGCGTCGATGCCGGCGATCGCGGCGCGGGCCAGCGCCACCTTGAACTCGTGGTGGCGGCCAGTGATATAGGGTGCGAAACGGCCGACCTCCCCCGCCACCCACGAAAAATACGATGGCTCGTTGACCGGGGTGAACCACAAGGTACCCTGGAGCCGGCGGCGCAGATAGCGGGCACAGGCTGCGCAATACTCGGCGAACCTGGAGACGAAGGAGGCCGACAGCAGGTCAAGGCCTGCCGGGTAGCCGAAATGGAACAGGTCCCACACCACGTCGACCTTGTACTTGCGCGCCGCGCGGACGAGCGGTTCGACCGAGGAAAAATCAAAACCGCCACGGCCTTTGTCGACCAGCGGCCAGCGGATGCCGTCGCGCACGGCCCGGATGCCGACTTCGCACAGGCGGCGGTAGTCGGCGTCGGCATGACGCAGGTGCCAGGTCTCCTGCATCAGGTCGATCCAATCGCCGTCGCGGTTGAATCCGGTTGTACATTCGAACCCGCCGAGAAAGTAGCTGCTGAATAACATAGTGAACGCTCCCGAACTCTTAGAGCGAACCTAGTTTATTAGCGGATGGAGAACGCGCTGCCGGTGTACATGCAGCCAGAATGTAGGTTAAGTCCCACGATTTTCAGTTAATTCAAGGCAAAAGGGCTGGAAGCCATTTCTGCGTGTGTAACTTTGGTTGCCTCATTGCGCATGATGAGGCCGTCATGTAATACCCCGGCCTCAATCCAAGGCTGCTGATTTACACCAGCGCGTGTCCCCGCAGCCGCGTCAGGATCGCCAGCGGACTGGCTTCCTTGTCGTACTGGTGCAGCGGCGACAGCTGGGCCGTGTATTCCATCATGTACTGCCCCGCCATCACCGAGTGCGAGGTCTGGTCCGAGAAGCACACCCAGGCGCAGCCCGGCGGAAAGCCGAATGTTTCCTGCGGTGCGTTCTTCTGGTAGTCGAGGTCCGACTTCATGGCGTCGTGCAGCTGCAGCATCAGGTGGTCGTACTCGCTGCGCAGCGATTTCGTGATGCCCAGTGCATTGATCAGTTTCGCCTGCCAGGCCGCGTACGGCTTGAGGCGCGGCAGGAAGCGCCGGGCCACGTCCTCGAACGGCTCGCCCACGCGCCACACGCGCGGCTGGCCTTCCAGGTTGACGTTGGTGAATACGCGCAGCAGGCGTTCGCCGCGGTTGGGCCGCGACGGGAAGGCGTCGACGTGCAGGCGCCGGTCGTCGGCGCGCCAGGATTGCACGCGGGTCTGCACCACCGACGGCCGGAAGCTGGTGGCGCCGCGGCGCAGGTGCTCGCCGTAGCGCGGCACCAGGTTGCCCAGCAGGCCCTCGGCCTCGGCGCGGAAGCGCCCGATCATCCCGGCCAGCATCGCCTTGTCGGCGTCGTCGCCGGCCGCGCCCTTCAGGTTGCCGCCCGAGTCCAGGCTGATGTTGCGGCTCTTGGGGTCGCGGATGTCTTCGCGGAACAGCGCCAGCTCTTCCTTCTGCGGCGCAAAGCCGGCCTTGCCATAAGTGCCGAAGTTCGGGAAGTACAGCACCTTGCCTGCTTCCAGCGCGGCGATCCAGGCCGGGTTGCCGTGGCCGACGTCGGCCATGTCGATGTCGACGATCTGTTTATCCATGTTGTTCCCTTAGTCTTGTTCCACTTCCTGCGGCGAAGCCAGGGCTTCGTCCTGCTTGGCCTGCTGGCGGTCCCACATCTGCCGGTACAGGCCATCGGCCGCGATCAGGGACGCGTGCGTGCCGCGTTCGACGATGCGGCCATGGTCCAGCACCAGGATCTGGCCGGCGTCGGCGATGGTCGACAGGCGGTGCGCGATCACCAGCGTGGTACGCTGCTTGGCGATCTCCTTCAGCTGCGCCTGGATCGCCTGCTCCGACTTGGAGTCGAGGGCGGAAGTCGCTTCGTCGAAGATCAGGATCGCGGGATTCTTGAGGAGGGTGCGCGCGATCGCCACCCGCTGCTTTTCGCCGCCGGACAATTTGAGGCCGCGCTCGCCCACCATTGTCGCATAGCCGTCGGGCAGGCTCTCGATGAACTCGTGGATCGAGGCCGCGCGCGCCGCTGCGAAGATGTCCTCGCGGCTGGCGCCCGGGCGGCCGTAGGCGATGTTGTACTCGATGGTGTCGTTGAACAGCACCGTATCCTGGGGCACGATGCCGATCGCGTGGCGCAGCGAATCCTGGGTCACGTGGCGCAGGTCCTGGCCGTCGATGCGGATCGATCCGCTTTGCACGTCATAAAAGCGGAACAGCAGCCGCGACAGGGTCGACTTGCCGGAGCCGCTGTGGCCGACCACGGCGGTGGTGGTGCCGGCCGGGATGCTGAAATCGACGTCGAACAGGATCTGGCGCTTGGGGTCGTAGCTGAATTCGACGTGCGAGAACTCGACCCGGGCGCCCTGCGTCACCAGCGGCTTGGCATCCTTCGAATCGGCCACCTCGCGGTTCTGCTCGAGGAGTCCGAACAGGCGCTCCATGTCGGCCAGGCTCTGCTTGATCTCGCGGTAGATCACGCCCAGGAAGTTGAGCGGGATGTACAGCTGCAGCATGAAGGAATTCACCAGCACCAGGTCGCCCAGGGTCATGCTCTTGTCGATCACGCCCTGGGTGGCGCGCCACAGGATGGCGGTGACGGCGGCGGCGATGATCAGTGACTGGCCGCTGTTCAGCAGCGACAGCGAGGTCTGCGAGCGCACCGCGGCGCGCTCGTAGTGCTGCAGGCCTTCGTCGTAGCGCTTGGCTTCGTAGTCCTCGTTGCCGAAGTACTTGACGGTCTCGTAGTTGATCAGCGAGTCGATGGCCTTGGTATTCGCCTTCGAATCGAGTTCGTTCATCGTGCGCCGGAAGTGGGTGCGCCACTCCGTGACGCTGATGGTGAAGGCGATGTAGGTCACCAGCGCGATGCCGGTGATGATCGAGAACCACTTATCGTAGTGCAGCGCCAGGTAGCCCAGCACCAGCGTGATCTCGACCAGCGTCGGCAAGATGGAAAACAGCGAGTACGAGACCAGCGAGCTGACGCCGCGCGTGCCGCGCTCGATGTCGCGCGTCATGCCGCCGGTCTGGCGGTTCAGGTGAAAGCGCAGCGACAGCGCGTGCAGGTGGCGGAACACGCGCAGCGCGATGGTGCGCACGGCGCGCTGGGTCACGCGCGCGAACAGGAATTCGCGCAGTTCGGTGAACAGCGTGGTCGAGAAGCGCAGCGCGCCATACGCCACCAGGGCGCCCAGCGGCAGGATCAGGAGCGCGTGCGGGTTGGTCGGGCTGATGCTGAGGCTGTCGACGATGCGTTTCAGGACCAGCGGCACGCCGATGTTGGCCAGCTTGGCGCCGACCAGGCAGATCATGGCCGCCAGCACGCGCCATTTATAGACCCACAGGTAAGGCAGCAGCGTGCGGATGGTGGTCCAGTCGTTACGCTGGACATTCGGATCGGACGGTGGCGGAGGGGAACTGGCGGATGAGCGTCGCATGACAGGTAGGCAAAATATATGTTGTAATCTGGGATGATTGTAGCCTTTACCGAGATTTCGAGATGACCCAGCCAGAAAACCAGACCCCATCCACGCTGCGCCTGCCCGAAGGCAAAATGCCGGTGCTGCGGATGATGCCCTCCCCGTCCGACGCCAACGTGTACGGCGACGTGTTCGGCGGCTGGATCATGGCCCAGGTCGACGTCGCCGGTTCGCTGCCGGCGGTGCGCCGCGCCAATGGCCGCGTGGCCACCATCGCCGTCAATTCCTTCCTGTTCAAGAATCCGGTGTTCGTGGGCGACCTGCTCTCCTTTTATGCCGACATCACCAAGGTCGGCAACACCTCGATCACCGTGTACGTCGAAGTCTACGCCGAACGCAACCGCCTGCAGACCCACGTCGTCAAAGTGACGGAAGCGACGCTGACCTATGTCGCCACCGGCCCGGACCGCAAGCCGCGCCAGCTGCCGCCGCTCGACTCCCTGATGATCGAGCCGTAAGCATTTGCCTGTGCAGCCGGCGCGCCGCCTGTTCCTGCTCGATGCGGCGCGTCTCGCGGCCGCCGCATCGGCGTCCTCCATCGTCCACGCGGCGCCGCCCAATGGCGCCGGCTACCCGTTCGGGCTCGGCGTCGCTTCCGGCGCCCCGCTGCCCGATGCGGTCGTGCTGTGGACCCGCATCCTTCCCGATCCGCTGAACGCCGCCAGCAGCCCCAGGCTGGCGGTGGCGCTGCGCTGGGAAGTCGCGCACGACGAGGCGTTTCGCAAGATCGCGGCCAGGGGCACGGCGGTCGCCACGCCGGAACTCGCGCACAGCGTGCGCGTGAACGTGACCGGCCTGCAGCCGGCGCGCTGGTACTGGTACCGCTTCATGCTGGGCGACGCCGTCAGCCCGGCCGGCCGCACCCGCACCGCCCCTGCCGCAGGGGCGATGCCGGACCTCTTGAAGCTGGCGGTGGCCTCGTGCCAGCACTGGGAGTTCGGCAGCTATGCGGCGCACCGCTACATCGCGCAAGCGTCCCCCGACCTGGTGGCCTTCCTCGGCGACTACATCTATGAATGGGGGCCGTACCGCCTGCAGCATCCGCAGCGCCAGGTGAGGAGCGACGAATCGTTCACGCTGGACGATTACCGCCGCCGCTACGCCCAGTACAAATCCGATCCGGACCTGCAGGCCGCGCACCTGGTCGCGCCCTGGATCGTGACCTGGGACGACCACGAAGTCGCCAACGATTACGCCGCCGGGCGCGACGAGCGTTTATCGCCCACCTTCGCCGCGCGCCGCGCCGCGGCCTACCAGGCCTTCTACGAACACATGCCGCTGCGCCTGCCGCCGCCGACGAGCTTCGCCAGCGTGCGCATGTTCCAGCGCTACGACTGGGGCCGGCTGGCGCGCTTCTACGTGCTGGACGACCGCCAGTACCGCGCCGTGCAGGTCTGTCCGCGCCCGAACGCCGGCGGCTCCTCGTCGGTGAACGCGCGCGCCTGCCCGTCCCTGCTCGACCCGCGCCGCAGCATGCTGGGCGGCGAGCAGGAAGCCCGGCTCGAGGCCGGGCTGCGTGCATCGAAGGCGCGCTGGAATATCCTGGCCCAGCAGACGCTGATGGCGCAATCGAGCCAGGTGCCGGTGACGGGACCGGACGGCGGCCGCTTCTGGACCGACGGCTGGGACGGTTACCCGGCGGCGCGGCGGCGCCTGCTGGATACCTTGTTGAAAACCCGCGCCGCCAATCCGCTGGTGCTGGGCGGCGACGTGCACACCTTTTATGCGAGCGAGCTGCGGGCCGACTTCGGCCGGCCGGTATCGAAGGCCAATCCGCTGGTGGCCACCGAATTCGTCGGGACGTCGGTGACGTCGAGCTCGCGGCCGCAGGAACGTACCGCGCAGCAGGTGGCGCTCAATCCGCACATCAAATATGGACGCAGCGACCGGCGCGGCTACATGCTGCTGGAGGTGACGCCGAAGGAGACGCGGACCCGGTTCATGGGGTTGGACGAGGTGCGGGATGCGCGGACGGCGCAGCGGACGTTGGCGGGGTTCAGGGTTGTGGATGGGAAGGTGGGCGTCGAAGTAACGTCGATCTAGGCCCGCTGCCCTGGAACGTCGCCCCTGCGCAGGCAGGGGCCCAAGTTGCACGCGTATCGATAGCGCTCGCAGAACTTGGGCCCCTGCCTTCGCAGGGGCGACGGTTTTAAGCTAACGGTAAAATGGCTCGATTGGCGCAGTAAAGCTTCACGCCGTCTGCTTTTCATCCCGCAACTCGCGCCGCAGGATCTTGCCCACATTCGTCTTCGGCAGCGTCTCGCGGAACTCGATGTACTTCGGACGCTTGTAGCCGGTCAGCTGCTCCTTGCAGTAAGCCTGCAGCTCGTCCTTGTTCAGCGCCGCGTTCTTCTTCACCACGTACAGCTTCACGGCCTCGCCCGAATGCTGGTCGGGTACGCCGACGCAGGCCACTTCGAGCACGCCTGGGTGCGCCATCACGACTTCCTCGACTTCGTTCGGGTAGACGTTGAAGCCCGACACCAGGATCATGTCCTTCTTGCGGTCGACGATGCGGGTGTAGCCCAGTTCGTCCATCACGCCGATGTCGCCGGTCTTGAAAAAGCCGTCCGCGGTCATGACCTTCGCGGTTTCGTCCGGACGCTGCCAGTAGCCGCTCATCACCTGCGGGCCGCGCACCGCGATTTCGCCGCGGGTGCCGAACGGGACTTCCCGGTCGGTCTCGTCGAGGATGCGGATCTCGGTCGAGGGCAGCGGCAGGCCGATGGTGCCCGTAAATTCCTTGATGTCGCAGCGGTTGGCGGTGACCACCGGCGAAGTCTCGGACAGGCCGTAGCCTTCGACGATCGGAATGCCGGTCACGGCCAGCCACTTGTCGGCCACCGGCTTCTGCACCGCCATGCCGCCGCCCGGGCAGACCAGCAGGCCGGAGAAGTCCAGCTTCGCGAAATCCGGGTTGTTCAGCAGGCCGTTGTACAGCGTGTTCACGGCCGGGAAGATGTTGATGCGGTAGCTGCCCAGTTCCTTGATGAAGCCCTTGATGTCGCGCGGATTCGGGATCAGGAGATTCATGCCGCCCACGCGCAGGCCCAGCAGTGCGCACACGGTCAGCGCGTAGATGTGGTACAGCGGCAGCGCGCACACGAACTGCGGCTGCTCGCCGGCCGGGATCTTGCCCAGGGTCGGGCCAAACCAGGCTTCGTTTTGCAGCACGTTGGCGATCACCTGCTTGTGCGTCAGTACCGCGCCCTTGGAGACGCCGGTGGTGCCGCCGGTGTACTGCAGGAAGGCGACGTCGTCGCGGCCGACGTTCACCGGCTTGAGGGTCAGGCCCGCGCCTTCGTCCAGCATGCGCCTGAAGTACACCGCGCCCGGCAGCGACCACGCCGGCACCATCTTCTTGACGCTGCGGACCACGAAGTTGACCAGCAAGCCTTTCATGCCCAGCAGGTCGCCCATGCTGGCCACCACCACGTGCTTGACGCGGGTGTGGCCAACGACTTCGGCCGCCGTGTGGGCGAAGTTCTCCAGCACCACCAATGCTTCGGCGCCCGAGTCGGTCAGCTGGTGCTGCAGTTCGCGCGCGGTGTACAGCGGGTTGACGTTGACGATGGTGTAGCCGGCGCGCAGCACGGCCGCCATCGCCACCGGATACTGCAGCACGTTGGGCAGCATGATCGCCACGCGCGCGCCCGGCTGCAGGCCGCGGCTTTGCAGCCAGGCCGCCATGCGGGCGGACAGGCGATCGAGTTCGGCAAACGTCATGGACTTGCCCATGCAGGCATAGGCCTTGCGGTCGGCATACTTCTGGAAGGCTTCCTCCAGCAGGTGCGTGAGGGAGCGGTATTGCGTCCAGTCGATTTCCTGGGGCACCTTCGCCTCGTACGACTTCAGCCAGAATTTGTCCATTGTTTGCCTCGTTTCTTGTTTCTTGTTCAGTTCAATTACAAACGTCGATGTGCGCTCATGTAAATGGCGGCCCGCGCCATACGCACGTCGTCCCCGCGCAGGCGGGGACCCAAGTTTGCAAGCGTAGCGGCAACGCCAGCAGAACTTGGGTCCCGGCCTTCGCGGGGACGACGGTTTTTAAGCCAACGACAATATCAAGCCAACGACGGTTTTAAGCCGACAACCGTTTGAATCCATTTCACGCCGCCTGCTTCTCTTCGCGCAGCGCGCGCCGCAGGATCTTGCCGACGTTGGTCTTCGGCAGTTCGTCGCGGAATTCGATGTACTTCGGTTTCTTGTAGCCGGTGAACTCCTGCTTGCAGTAGGCCATCAGCTGTTCGGCGTCCAGCGCCGGATCCTTGCGCACCACGAACACCTTGACCGCCTCGCCGGAATGCTCGTCCGGCACGCCGACCACGGCACATTCCAGCACGCCCGGATGCGCCATGATCACTTCTTCCAGCTCGTTCGGATAGACGTTGAAGCCCGACACCAGGATCATGTCCTTCTTGCGGTCGACGATCTTGACGTACCCGTTGTCGTCCATGATGCCGATGTCGCCCGAACGGAAATAACCGTCGGCCGTCATCACCTTGGCCGTCTCGTCCGGCCGGTTCCAGTAGCCGCTCATCACCTGCGGGCCGCGGATCGCGATCTCGCCGATGCTCCCCAGCGGCAGCGCGCGGCCGTCGTCGTCGACGATGGCGATCTCGGTCGACGGCACCGGCAGGCCGATGGTGCCGGTGAAGCCGGCCGTGTCGCTGCGGTTGCAGGTGGCCACCGGCGCCGTCTCCGACAGGCCGTAGCCCTCGATGATGTTGGTGCCGGTGAGGGCGTGCCACTTGTCGTTGACCGCCTTCTGCACCGCCATGCCGCCGCCGTTCGCCACCTTCAGGCTGGAGAAGTCGACGTGGCGGAAGTCCGGGTGGTTCACCAGCGCGTTGTACAGCGTGTTCACGGCCGGCAGCATGTTGACCTTGTACTTCGCCAGCTCCTTGATGAACCCCGGGATGTCGCGCGGGTTCGGGATCAGGATGTTCAGCGCCCCCACCCGCATGCCCAGCAGCGCGCACGCGGTCAGCGCGAAGATGTGATACAGCGGCAGCGCGCACACGATGGTCGGGAAATCGACCACCGGCGGCTGGCTCATCGACGGATTCAGCCAGGCTTCCGACTGCAGCACGTTGGCGATCACGTTGCGGTGGGTAAGCGTGGCGCCCTTCGACACGCCGGTGGTGCCGCCGGTGTACTGCAAGAAGGCGACGTCCGAGGCAGCGATCCGCGGCGCCGTGAACGGCATCCGCCGGCCCTGGATCAGCGCGTCCCTGAAACGCACCATGTGCGGAATCGAGAACTCCGGCACCATCTTCTTGACCGAGCGGACCACGAAATTCACCAGCAGGCCCTTGGCGCCCAGCAGCTCGCCCATGCTGGCCACGACCACGTGGCGCACCGGCGTCTTGCCCAGCACCTGCTGCACCGTGTGGGCGAAGTTCTCGAGCACGATGATGGCTTCGCTGCCGGAATCCTTGAGCTGGTGTTCGAGCTCGCGCGGCGTGTACAGCGGATTGACGTTCACCACCGTGTAGCCGGCGCGCAGGATCGCCGCCAGCGCCACCGGATACTGCAGCACGTTCGGCATCATGACCGCCACCCGCGCGCCCTTTTGCAACCCGCGGCTTTGCAGCCAGGCCGCCAGCCGCTTCGACATGGCGTCCAGCTCGCCATAGGTCATGAACTTGTCCATGCAGACGAAAGCCTTGTTGGCCGCGTACTTCCGGAACGATTCTTCGAGCAGCTGCACCAGGGATCCGTACTGGTCGGGATCGATATCCGCGGGCACGCCGGGAGGGTACGACTTGAGCCAAATCTTGTCCATCAATGCCTCGTCTCCGTCTCTGTTTTATGTGCCGCCGAAAAAACGCACGGTCGTTCTCTATTGATAAATATGATGCTATCGGGCAGCGCGCCCGATAGCAAGCATTTTTATAGCAATTGGAACACAGCGTCTAGTGAGAAGGGGCGACGGCGGGCGACGCGGGAGCGTCGCTGCGCTGCACCATCAGCGGCGTGGCTGGCAGTTGCGGCGCCAGCGCCTTGAGGATGCGGTGGCGTTCCTTGCGGTCCAGCTCGGCCAGGCGCTTGACCGACTTGTAGAAGCTCGGGAAGCTGCGGTCGCGCTTGAGCATGGTGCGGAAGGCCGGCACGAAGTCTTCGTAGGTGGCGATCGACGCCAGGTGGGCGTTCGACAGCGGCTGCTCGAAGAAGCGGTCGTAGCCGGCATAGCCGCCCCAGCTGCCTTTCAGGACCTGGTACTCGTCCTTCAGGCCCTGGAACAGGCGCGCCTTGACCACGCGCTTCTCGGCATCGCTGCGGTCGACGATGGCGTAGTTCTGCTCGAGCGCCTTACGGTACTTCAGCAGCAGCGCCAGGAAATCGTGCTTGCGGCTTTTGTAGCGCGCATAGCCTTCGCGCATGGCCTGGTTGCCGAAGCGCTCCATCCAGCGCTCGACGCCCACCTCTTCCACCGTACTGGCAAAGGATTCGTTGAACTGGGAATCGCCCGGCACGTAGACCACCTGGTGCGCCAGCTCGTGGAAGATCATGCGCGCCAGCTCGGCATCCGGGTAGTTGATGAAGGTCGAGATCAGCGGGTCGCTGAACCAGCCCAGCGTCGAATACGCGGGCACGCCGCCGACTTCGACGTCGTTGCCCTCGGCCTTCAGCTCCCTGGCATAGGCGGTGGCCGCCTCCTTGCTGTAGTAGCCGCGGTAATTCACGCAGCCGGCCACCGGGAAGCACCACTCCAGCGGTTTCAGCGACAACTCGGGCGTGGCGACCACGTTCCACAGCACGTACTGGCGCTTGAGCGCGGTGTAGTTCTTGTAGCTGTTGTTATCGGGTAAAGCCATTTCGCTAACAGCGAAGCGGCGGATCTGGCGCGCCGTCTCGAGGCGGAGGCGCAGTCTGGAACTGGTGCCGGGGTCGGCGATCCAGTCGTCGATCGGACGGGCGTCCGACAGGAGTTCAAGCTGGCCTTGCGCCGCCTGCCCGTAGTAATTCAGCGTCGAGCAGCTGGCCAGCAGTCCCGCCGCCGTGCCGGCGAGCAGCACGGGGCGCAACCACGGGGTGATTCGCGATAAGAATGTCATGTCTCGGGGTCATGGTGCGCGGGTTCATGGTTCGACCTTTTCGACCTGCACCAGGGTGTCGTAAAAGGTGGGCGCCCGGCCCATGTCGGTCAGGCGCTGGCTGGTCACTTCGTTGGCGTTCTTGCCGTCGCTGGCGAGCTTTTTCCACCAGATCGACAGGCCGACCACCAGGCCGGCCCGTGCTTTCGGGGTGACACGGGCACGCGCGACGAACGAGCCCCGGTCATTGAAGATGCGCACCATGTCGTGGTCGGCGATGCGGCGCACGGCAGCGTCGTCGGGATGGATGTCCAGGTGCGGTTCACCCTCGGTTGCGCGCAGGCTCTGAACATTGACAAAGGTTGAGTTGAGGAAGTTCCTGGCCGGCGGTGAAATCATCGCCAACGGGTACTTCGCCGCCAGTTCGGGATTGGATGCGACGGATTCGTAGTTCGGAATATAGGTCGGCAGCGGATCGAGGCCGTCGGCCAGCATCGAGCTCGAGTAAAACTCGCACTTGCCGGACGGGGTCGGGAAACCGCCGTCGGCGAACGGCGCGGCCGGCATGTTCAGTTTGCTCCAGCCGATGCGCTTGAGCGACTCCCAGTCGAAGTGGACGGCGCGCGCATCCTTGTTGTTGAAGGCCGTGGCCGCCATCTCGTCGTCGCTTTCCCGGAAGGCCGCATCGGTAAAGCCCATGCGGCTGGCCAGCAGGCGGAAGATCTCGGTGTTCGGTTTCGATTCGCCCAGCGGCGCGATCGCCGCATTGTTGGCCATCATGTACAGGTGGCCGTAGGCCAGGTGGGCGTCGACGTGTTCCAGCTGGGTGGTAGCCGGCAGCACGATGTCGGCGTAGTCGGCGCTGTCGGTCAGGAAGTGCTCCAACACCACCGTGAACAGGTCTTCGCGTTCGAAGCCGCGCTGCACCTTGGCCGAATCGGGCGCGATCGCCACCGGGTTCGCGTTGTAGACGATGACGGCTTCGATCTTCGGGCCGAAATCGGGCGCGCTGTCGCGCAGCAGGTCGTCGCCGATGGTGTTCATGTTGATCGTGCGCGGCCGCGGTCCCCGCAGCAGGTCCGGGCGTTGCAGCGCCGCGCGGTTGGCCGGGAACGAGCCCGAGGTCGACAGCTGGGCGCCGCCGGCCGCGTGGCGCCAGGCGCCCACCAGCGCCGGCAGGCAGGTGATGTTACGTACCGCCATACCGCCGCCGCGCACCCGCTGCACGCCGTAGTTCAGGCGGATCGCCACCGGCTCGCCGCGCATCGCGGTGCCGCCGTACTCGCGCGCCAGGTTCACGACTTCCTCGACGCTGATGCCGCAGGTCTCGGCGGTGCGCTCCGGCGTCCATTCGGCCGCCCGCTCCTTCAGTTGCTCGAAGCCGACCGTGTGCTGCGCGATATAGTCGTGGTCGAGCAGGTCTTCCTCGATCAGCACATGCATCAGCCCCAGCGCCAGCGCGGCATCGGTGCCCGGCATCAAGGCGATGTGCTGGTGGCATTTTTCCGCCGTCAGCGAGCGGTAGGGATCGATCGCGATCAGCTTGGCGCCGCGCCGCTTGGCTTCCTGCACGCGCATCCAGAAATGCAGGTTGGAGGCGATCGGATTGCCGCCCCAGATGACGATCAGCTTGGCGTCCTGGAACTGTTCGATGTCGGTGCCGATCGAGCCGCCGATGGTGTATTTGTAGCCCGTGAAGCCGGCGGTCGCGCACACGGTGCGGTCCAGGAACGAAGCGCCCAGTTTATGGAAGAAACGCATCGCCATCGCCTCGCCCTGCACCAGGCCCATGGTGCCGCAATAGCTGTAGGGCAGGATCGCCTGCGGATCGCGGGCGGCGATCGGTTTCAGGCGAGCGGCGATCTCGTCCAGCGCCTGGTCCCAGCTGATCGGTTCGAACCGGCCTTCTCCCTTCTTGCCGACGCGGCGCAGCGGGGTCAGGATGCGGTCCGGATGATAGGTGCGGTCGATGTAGCGCGATACCTTGGTGCACAGCACGCCGGCCGTGGTCGGATGGTCCGGATCGCCCTTGATCTCCGTCGCCACGCCGTTTTCCACGGTCACGTGGATGGCGCAGGTATCGGGACAATCATGGGGGCAGGTGGCCCTGACAAGGGTCTTGGTCATCGAATCAATCCGGGAAAAAACGTCGAGAATCCACTACTGTAAACGATTCCGGCAGTGCTTGTATGGGTGCTGGCCTTCGGCATTCGGGTCGGGCTAAAATAGGCTCGACCATGTATTGCCAGGCAGGCACCCAGGGAGAAGAATATGAGACTTGTCGAACCTATCCTCGCTTTTCAAACCGAGCTCGAAACGATCCGGCGCGACATCCACGCCCACCCCGAGCTCTCCTACGAAGAACAGCGCACCGCCGACGTGGTCGTGCAGTGCCTGACCGACTGGGGCATCCCGGTCGTGCGCGGCCTCGGCGTGACCGGCGTGGTCGGCATCATCAAGAGCGGCACGTCCGACCGTGCGATCGGCCTGCGCGCCGACATGGACGCGCTGCCGATGCAGGAGCTCAACACATTTGAGCATGCGTCGCGCCACGCGGGCAAGATGCATGCATGCGGCCACGACGGCCATACGGCGATGTTGTTGGGCGCAGCCCACTATCTGTCGCAGAACCGCAACTTCGACGGCACCGTCTACCTGATCTTCCAGCCGGCCGAGGAAGGCGGCGCCGGCGCCCGCCGCATGATCGAGGATGGGCTGTTCGACAAGTTCCCGATGGACGCGGTGTACGGCATGCACAACTGGCCGGGCATCAAGGCCGGCACCTTCGCCGTGGTACCGGGGCCGATGATGGCCTCCAGTAACGAGTTCCGCGTGGTCGTGAAGGGTAAAGGTGCGCACGCGGCCCAGCCGCACCGCGGCATCGACCCGGTGATGGTGGCGGTGCAGATCGCGCAAGCCTGGCAGACCATCATCTCGCGCGAAAAGAACCCGCTCGACACGGCCGTGCTGTCGATCACCCAGATCCACGCCGGCAGCGCCACCAACGTGATCCCGGACGAGGCCGTGCTGATCGGCACCGTGCGCACCTTCTCGACCGGCGTGCTGGACCTGATCGAGCGCCGCATGAACGAGATCGCGGGCGGCGTCGCCGCCGGTTTCGGCGCCGGCGTCGACTTCACCTTCAAGCGCAATTACCCGCCGCTGGTCAACGACGCCGAAAAAACCGCGTTCGCGATCGAGGCGATGCGCGCCGTGGTGGGGCCGGACAACGTCAACGCCGATGTCGAACCGACCATGGGGGCCGAGGATTTCGCCTTCATGCTGCAGGCCAAGCCGGGCTGCTATGTCTTCATCGGCAATGGCGAAGGCGAACACCGCCTGGGCGGGCACGGACTCGGGCCTTGCCAGCTGCACAATGGCAGTTATGACTTCAACGACCAACTGCTGCCGATCGGGGCGAGTTACTGGGTGCGGCTGGTGGAGATGGGTTTGGCTTCTGGAATAGTTAACCGATGAACCGTCGCCCCTGCGAAGGCAGGGGCCCAAGTTCGCATGCGTTCACGCTTCAGGCAACTGGTCTACGCCAGTTCCCAGGCGCCTGCCGGGATTCATCCGCTCCAGTGCAATCAACGCCGCAGCGTGATCGGCCCCCGCCAGCTCGGTCTCGATCGTCTCGTACTGCCGCGTCACCAGATCGGTGAGCGGCAGCCTCACCCCGGCCGCCGCGGCCGCCGCCAGCACGTTGCGCTGGTCCTTGATCTGGGTACTCACCTTCCCGCCCGGCACGAAATTCCGCTCCAGCATGCGCTGGCCATGCACCTCCAGCACGCGGCTGCCGGCAAAGCCGCCGCGGATCGCTTCACGCACCGCGCCGGCATCGGCGCCGGCCGCCTCGGCCAGCAGGAGCGCCTCGGCCACGATATGGATGGTGGCGCCGACGATCAGCTGGTTGCACATTTTCGCTACCTGGCCGCTGCCGGCCGGCCCCACGTGGCGGGGATGGCCCAGCACCTGCAGCACCGGCTCGGCCTGGGTAACATCGTCCGCACCGCCGCCGGCCATGATCGCCAGGGTGCCCTGCTCCGCACCCTGCACCCCGCCGGACACCGGCGCATCGACGAAACGGCAGCCGCGTGCCGCCAGCCGGGCGGCAAAGGCGAGCGCTTCGTCCTGGCGCGTCGAACTCATGTCGATCCACAGCGTGCCGGGCGCCAGGTGCGCCAGTGCGGCATCCAGCACGTGGCTGACCACCGGCCCCGCTTCCAGCATCGAGATCACGATGTCCGCGTCCTGCACCGCCTCGGACAAGCTTGCGCAAGGCTGGGCGCCGGCATCGCGCAGTGCTGCCGCCTTGGCCGGGCTGCGGTTCCAGACGCGCAGCGGATAGCCGGCCCGGGCCAGCCGGGTCGCCATCGGCTTGCCCATCAGGCCGATGCCGAGAAATGTCAGTGTCGTGGAAGTCATTGCTGTCCTCAGTGGTAAAAACGTCATGTCGATTCTAACAATTGGCGAGTCGACCACGTAAAAATCGCGGCACAGCTAAAATACCGGTATTCGCCGTACCCTCTTTTATTTCCACGGCGCTCATTCACAAAAGGCATACAGAATATGGTTTCCGCTAAAAACATCGCGATGTCCCTCGCCGCCGTGGCCGCGCTGGCCGCTTCCCAGGCCAGTTTTGCCGCAGACGAGTTCGGCGGCCTGGATTCGGTCGCGATCGAAGCCGGTGGCGGCGAGCACGTCCAGGTGGTGCGCTGGTCGGCCCAGAAGAACTGGAACAAGAACTGGTTCGCCCGCGGCGGCTACCACCTGTCGGGCTACTGGGATGCCAACGTCGCCTACTGGCGTGCCAACCGCTGGGACGACATCCAGGACAACCGCAAGAACCTGGCCGTGGTCGGCGTGACGCCGGTATTCCGTTGGGAAGCCGATGACAAGCTTGGCTTCTACGGCGAAGCCGGCATCGGCGCCAGCGTGTTCTCGAGCGTGTACACGAACACGCACCGCCAGTTGTCGACCGCATTCGAATTCGCCGACCACATCGGCGCCGGCTACGTGTTCGCGAACAAGTGGGACGTGGGCGTGCGCCTGCAGCACTACTCGAACGGCGGCATCAAGCATCCGAACGGCGGCGTCAACCTGGCGCTGCTGCGGGTGTCTTACGGCTTCTAAGACGCAACACGTCAACACGCCGCCCTCGCACGTCGCCCCCGCCCGGGGGCGATGCCCTGCTGGCTCTGGCTTCCTGGTATTAAAAATCGGCGCCGCCCGATTTATGTAACAATCTGCTCAGGCGGCGCCTGCCCCGGGCGTCGCGACCGAACGCAGAATTGCGCAGATCCCGATGACCGACACCAGCACCGTCAAACGCTACCTTCCATGGCTGGTGGCGACTGCCCTGTTCATGGAGCAGCTCGACGCCACCATCCTCAATACCGCCATCCCCAGCATCGCCGCCAGCCTGGAGGTCACGCCGCTGAGCCTGAAGTCCGTCGCCACCAGCTACATCCTCAGCCTGGCCGTCGGTATCCCGGTGAGCGGCTGGATGGCCGACCGCTTCGGCACGCGGCGCGTGTTCGCCACCGCGATCGCCGTCTTCACACTGGCTTCGGTGCTGTGCGGGCTGTCGCTGAATGCCCCGATGATGGTGGCGGCGCGCCTGCTGCAGGGCCTGGGCGGGGCGATGATGATGCCGGTCGGGCGCCTGGCGATCATCCGCACCTTCCCCAAGAACGAGCTGCTGAAGGCCATGAATTTCGTGATCCTGCCGGCATTGATCGGGCCCCTGCTCGGCCCCACGGTCGGCGGCCTGATCGTGCACTGGCTGTCGTGGCGCGCGATCTTCTTCGTCAACGTGCCGGTCGGCCTGCTGGCGCTGTATTTCGTGCTGAACCACATGCCCGACTACCGCGGCGCCGAGACGCGTCCGCTCGACGTGATCGGCCTGATCCTGTTCAGTTCCGGCACCGCCATCCTGTCCTGGCTGCTCGAAGTATTCGGCGAGCATACGCTGGACGGCATCACGGCCGGCCTGATGCTGGCGCTGTCGGTGGCGCTGCTGGTGGCCTACGTGTGGCATGCCAGGGAAGCGCAATTCCCCCTGCTGCGGCTGTCGCTGTTCAAGGTCCGCACCTTCCGCGCCTCGGTGCTGGGCGGCTTCATCACGCGCATCGGCGTGGGCGGCCTGCCCTTCCTGCTGCCGCTGCTGTACCAGCTCGGCCTGAAGCTGCCGGCCTGGCAATCGGGCCTGCTGATGATGCCGACCGCCGCCGCGGCGATGTGCATGAAACTGGTCGCGCCGAAACTCCTGGCGCGCTTCGGCTACCGCCAGGTGCTGGTCGTGAACACGATCTGCATGGGGATGACGATCGCGCTGTTCTCGCTGGTCGGCGTGAACACGCCGTGGTATGCGATCGCCGGCATCGGCCTGCTGCAGGGCTTCTTCAATTCGCTGCAGTTCTCCAGCATGAACACGCTGGCCTATTCCGACGTCGAGCAGAAGGATTCGAGCATGGCCAGCACCATCGCCAGCTCGTTCCAGCAGCTGTCGATGAGCTTCGGGCTGGCCTCCGGGTCGCTGGTGACGGCCTGGTTCCTGGGGCGGGTGCCGCAGACCAACCAGGTGATGGTGACGCAGGCGCTGCACCACGCCTTCATCACGCTGGCGGTGACGACCATGCTGTCCTCGCTGGTGTTCTGGCGCCTGCGCCGCAGCGACGGCGAGAGCATCAGCAAGGGCAAGGCCGCGACCGCGGTGGCGCAGGATCCTGCGCCACTCTCGCAAGCGTGATGACTGAAGCTTTCTGCCTTACTGCGACAGCGTGATCATCTTGTAGGCCGGATCGGCCTTGATCTTCTCCTGGGTGAACGGCAGCGCCGGCCATTCCTTGCGCGCATACACGCCGATCTGGTCGGCATAGTAAGGCGATTTCGGATCGGTCGACTGGCCGTACACCAGCATGCCCTGGGCTTGCGGTCCGTCGGCGTCGAAGGTCACGGTCTGGATATAGCTGGCGCCCCAGTATGGGTTGTTGTAGCCGGTCTTGCTGATCTCCGTGTTCCAGCGGATCGAGTTGTAGGCGCCGTCGACGTCGCCCAGGCCGCCGTGCAGCGCCACCCTGACGCCGTTGCGGGTATCGGCCTGGTAATCACCCAGCATGGCGTCGAGCGGGATGCCCAGGCCCTGCAGCTTGGTAGCGGCGGTCTTGATGGCCGCCAGCATCGCCGGCACCGCAGCCGGGGCCACGCCCGCCGGCGTATGCACCGGATCGGCCGCATCGAACGGCACCGCCCACTTGTTCGGCAGTGTGGTCGCGATATTCCAGAACTCGCGGAACAGCAGCGCGCCGCGGCTGTCGACGTTCGCCTTGCGGTCCCAGCTGCGCAGCACCGAGCACGCCTGCACTACAGTCGCATCCTGGCTCACGGCGCAGGCCGGCAACAGGTCTGGCAGCACCAGTTCGGCCGCATAGACGCGTTCGGCGAACATCAGCTCCTGCAGGTCGCTAGTCTGCAGGGTCTTGCGCTGGGCAATCCTGTCCTCGAGCTGGATGAAGCCGATGCGGCTGCGCAGACGCTGCTCGACACCGACGCGGCCGTACAGCGGCGAATAGCCGAGCGGCGCCGGGCCGGTCATTAGAGCGCGCGTGTTGTTCAGCCAATAGCTGTCGTTGGAATTGCCGACGTAATCGGTGCGGATGGTCCAGGGACCGTTCGCCGGCGAGAAAATGCCGGTCGGCGCGTTCGCATCCTGGCCCCAGCCGCAGGCGGCGCGCGAACCATCGAACATCAGCAGCGCCGGCTGCAGCAGGCAGTTGCTGCCGAACTTCTGGGTAGTCATGTGCGGCACCACGCTGGCATCGGCGAACAGTACATTGCCGGCGCGGTCGGCCGCCAGGGTGTTCACCCATGGCAGGCCGACGGTCTTGTCGAGCGAGGCTTTGAGCGTCTGCACGCTGGTCGCGCTACCGATGCCCAGCCATTGCTCGAGCATGCGCGTGTTGTTGCGGTTCGGGTCGGCGAACACGTAGGCGGCAGCCGTACTCCAGGTCAGGCCGGCTTCCGGCTTGACCAGCACCGCGCCCTGTTTGCTGAAGTAGAAGGTCTTGCTGCGCTTGGCCGTGGAGCCATCCGCCTGCAGCACGTCGATCGTCACCGTCTTCGACGTCATCTTGATCTTTTCGCCGTCCACCAGGTAGGTGGTGCCGGTGGCGTCCCCCGGGTCCAGCGGCAGGCGGAAGGTCGTGAAGTGGTTGGCGGCGGTGACGGTGTGGGTCCAGGCCACGTCGCGGTTGAAGCCGATCACGATCGCCGGCATGCCGCCCAGGATCGCACCCATCGCATCGTAGCGGCCTGGGACGGTCAGGTGGGCCTGGTAAAAGCGGTCGGTGCTGGTCCAGGGGAAGTGCGGATTGCCGAGCAGGAGACCGCGTCCGCTGGTCGACAGGTCCTTGCCGACCGCGAGGCCATTGCTGCCGAAGCCTTCATAATGCAGCTTGTCGAGGCGCGCCGCCACGAAGCCCATGTCCGGCTTGCGGTTCGAACGTGCGGCCAGGCGCACCACGGCGTTCGGATCGCGCGCGCCGGCCACGATTTCCCTGGCGAAGACTTCACCGGACGCGTGCAGCGACTTTTCGGCGAGGACCAGGTACATGTCGTCGACGCTGATGGTACGCACCCACTTGGCGCCGTTGCAGGCCGCCGGGTATTTGCCGGCATATTCCGTGATGTAGCGGTTGTAACCCGCCACATAGCCTTCGAGGACGTCGCGCGATTCCTGGCCGCCGGCGGCGTAGCCGGCGCGCAGCTGCTCGAGGTCGACGTAGCCCTTGAAGAAGAAGTCGCTTTCCTGGTTGCTGAGGTCCATGAAGCCGCTGGCGGCGCCGTATTCGTCGCCGGTGCGTGCGGTTGCGTGCGCATCCGGACCGAAGAATTGCGAGCGCTCACCGCGTGCGGTCAGCAGCGAATCGGCGAACATGCAGACATTGTCCTGGGCATAGGCATAGGCCATGCCATAGCCGATGCCGCGGAAATTATCGGCGCGCACGTGGACGACGCCATGGGTCGTGCGGGTCAGTTCGGCGCTGTATTTGGCGGCCGGAATCGGGGCCGGGGTGCTGTCATTGCTGTTGTTATGACAGGCGCTCAGGGCGGCGCTGAGCAGTGTTGCGGTCGCGATCGGTAATAGCTGTCTCATGAACACCCTTTTTCTTATGAGAATGTGATGCAAAAGTATTTATCATCGTCATGACGATAGCAGACATCTTGATCTGGATCAGATGTTTTATTGCAAAAACAAACTCACAACAGGGGTTTTCTGTGGGCGAAAAGCAAAAAACCCCACCAGGGTCACCTGGTGGGGTTTTGCATTACTACTTATTAATTAGCCTGACGATAACCTACTTTCACACTGGTTGCAGCACTATCATCGGCGCAAAGTCGTTTCACGGTCCTGTTCGGGATGGGAAGGGGTGGTACCGACTTGCTATGGTCATCAGGCATAACTTGTACGAGTGCGCTTCGCTTGTGCTGGGCGCCACTCTGAATCCGGAAGAAGTATTTAGTTTTTGAATCTGGTATCAACAAACAGCTGTCATCTCAACCTTGTCACTGCCAAGGTTATAGGGACAAGCCGTACGGGCAATTAGTACTGGTTAGCTTAATGCATTACTGCACTTCCACACCCAGCCTATCAACGTCCTGGTCTCGAACGACCCTTCAAGGAGCTCAAGGCTCCGGGAAATCTCATCTCAAGGCGAGTTTCCCGCTTAGATGCTTTCAGCGGTTATCTCTTCCGAACTTAGCTACCCGGCAATGCCACTGGCGTGACAACCGGTACACCAGAGGTTCGTCCACTCCGGTCCTCTCGTACTAGGAGCAGCCCCCTTCAAATTTCCAACGCCCACGGCAGATAGGGACCAAACTGTCTCACGACGTTTTAAACCCAGCTCACGTACCACTTTAAATGGCGAACAGCCATACCCTTGGGACCGGCTACAGCCCCAGGATGTGATGAGCCGACATCGAGGTGCCAAACTCCCCCGTCGATATGAACTCTTGGGAGGAATCAGCCTGTTATCCCCAGAGTACCTTTTATCCGTTGAGCGATGGCCCTTCCATACAGAACCACCGGATCACTATGTCCTACTTTCGTACCTGCTCGACTTGTCGGTCTCGCAGTTAAGCACGCTTATGCCATTGCACTATTAGCACGATGTCCGACCGTACCTAGCGTACCTTCGAACTCCTCCGTTACACTTTAGGAGGAGACCGCCCCAGTCAAACTGCCTACCATGCACTGTCCCCGACCCGGATAACGGGCCAAGGTTAGAACCTCAAATGAACCAGGGTGGTATTTCAAGGATGGCTCCACGAGAACTGGCGTCCCCGCTTCAAAGCCTCCCACCTATCCTACACAGATTGATTCAAAGTCCAATGCAAAGCTACAGTAAAGGTTCATGGGGTCTTTCCGTCTAGCCGCGGGTAGATTGCATCATCACAAACATTTCAACTTCGCTGAGTCTCGGGAGGAGACAGTGTGGCCATCGTTACGCCATTCGTGCAGGTCGGAACTTACCCGACAAGGAATTTCGCTACCTTAGGACCGTTATAGTTACGGCCGCCGTTTACTGGGACTTCAATCAAGAGCTTGCACCCCATCATTTAATCTTCCAGCACCGGGCAGGCGTCACACCCTATACGTCCACTTTCGTGTTTGCAGAGTGCTGTGTTTTTATTAAACAGTCGCAGCCACCAGTTTATTGCAACCCTTTCGCCCTCATGGAGTAAACCAATCAAGCTACCGGGGCGTACCTTTTCCCGAAGTTACGGTACCAATTTGCCGAGTTCCTTCTCCCGAGTTCTCTCAAGCGCCTTAGAATACTCATCTCGCCCACCTGTGTCGGTTTGCGGTACGGTCTCGTATGACTGAAGCTTAGAGGCTTTTCTTGGAACCACTTCCGATTGCTTCGCAGGATAAACCCGCTCGTCTCGACCCCTTGAATTACGTGCCCGGATTTGCCTAAGCACCTTCTATGAGTCAAAAACTGACTATTCCAACAGTCAGACAACCTTCCGCGATCCGTCCCCCCATCGCATCATACGACGGTGCAGGAATATTAACCTGCTTCCCATCAGCTACGCATCTCTGCCTCGCCTTAGGGGCCGACTCACCCTGCTCCGATGAACGTTGAACAGGAAACCTTGGGCTTACGGCGTGCGGGCTTTTCACCCGCATTATCGCTACTCATGTCAGCATTCGCACTTCTGATACCTCCAGCATCC